>CAXXKX010000001.1:0-183732 GCA_963676655.2 Victivallales bacterium
TAGAGTTGGATGCGGATACCGGCTGGAATGATGTTTCACTGACTGATAGCGATGTTGGTGCGTTGACTATGCTGGCGGACGAGTATAACCAATTGGATATTATCGGCAGCATTCCGCTGATTCTTGGTTATGATGGAGGTGGCGACCCGACCGGTAAAGTCCTGCAGGAGGATTATAATACCGTTTCCGGTAATTTGTCCATGACCTCTGATACCAGTTACAACTCCCTGACAATGGAATGGGCAGAAGTTTCCGGTAATCTGGATATGATCTCCAATGATGTTTCAACTCTGGTTGAACTGAATACTCTGGATATGACAACCAGTAATGTTTCCGGTTTTGTCAACATGGCCGCTGACTCAACTTCCAGTTTGGCCTCTACTCTGGTCAACAATGCCGACATCATCGGCAGTGATATCAGTGGTGATCTAAGTATGACTACTGCCAGCGGTTCCAATGATCTCTATACTGCGGCCGGCGTTGATGGCGTCGGGAACCAGTTGAATTCCTCGATTGGCGGCGATGTGCTTATGCAGGTTACCGCGGGGAATAATACAGCGGACATTAACGATACCGCGATAACCGGTTCGCTTACTATGCAAGGAAACGCTAATACGGTAAACAGTTTGAGCATTAGTGACAGTTCGATTGCCGGCGGAATTGCCGTGATCGGCGGCGTCAGCGCCGGGACTTATACTGTCAGCATTGAAGATTCGACGATTGGCGGCGGGATTGACACCGGTACGGCCTCGGTCAATATAACTATCGCCGGATCAACTTTAAGCAATAGCAGCACAGTCACCGGCGGTCTGGTTACCGGTGATAATATTGATACTATAGTCGTAGGATCAATAGCTCAGGATGCTTCATCTGTTGACACTATTGATGCCGGTGGCGGTAACGACTCCTTGAGAGTTTATGTAAACGCCTCTGTTACCAGTATTGACATGGGCGCCGGGGCTGATACGGTCATTATTGATCAGGATGCTTTGTTCAATATTTCAACGATTTTGATGACCGACGGCGACGGCAGTGTTACCATTAACGGTACTCATACAGACTTTGCGGTCAATGGCGCGACCTTTGGTGCTACAAACTTTGCAACATACGTCAAAGACTTAATCGCCGGCGGTGACTCAACAATAACCTTTGATTATGCCGGAAGTTCGGGAACTGCGGTTGCCGGAACTATTACAACGACCGATGGCGGCACTAATTATGTTACAACGATTCTTGACGCAACCGGCTTGCCGAAAGCCGGCGCGGCTCTGATCGATGGTACAAATTTGTCGTCATGGGACGTTTTGAGTAACGCTGATGATAATGAATTGGCAATTGTAATGGATGGTTACACCCTGAATGATGGTGATGTGTTCAATCTGGTCACCGGTTATACTGCCGGTGTTGCGAGCTGGGCCGCCTCTTCAATTACTTTGACCCTGGATGGCACCGATTATACATTGACTGACATCGGATCCACTTATACTAATGGTTTCTGGACTCTTGGTCTAAACCTGGATGGAGGGGTGACTAATAATCTGCAGTTGCGCTACGATGCGCCGTAAGCAGAAAGAAACAACCAAAAGCAAACAGCCGTGGAGAAATCCACGGCTGTTTTTCTTCCCCTGGGAGCGCGACGCTCCAGCGCCGCATTGCGCAGTCCGCCGAACGGAGCAGTTTACCGCGTTCAGCGCGTCCTACTTGGGAGCGTGCCGCTCCAGAGCTGCATTGCAACTCCAGCATGTTAATAACGGAAATACCGTTCCATACTTTCAACTTTTAGCTTGCAACCCTGTAACGGTTTGCAGGCCGTTGAGATCGTAGAGCGGGGAATCATGGTTGCCGCCGGGGATTTTCCGGTAGAAGAAATCAGGTTTGTCCCGGAGTTTGTCCCGGAGCATTTCAGCTTGTTCAACCGGGATGATTTCATCCGCGCCGCCGTGAACGAAATATACCGGCATCGTCAGTTTGTCAGCGTTTAATAACGCGGAATGCTTTTTCAGGTCTTCCTGCGTATAAGCGGAACTTATCGCCGCCGCTATTTCGCGCACGACGGGTTTTTCCTGTCGCAGACACCACTCACGGTAAGATGTTAAATCGCTTGCGGCTCCGAGTGATACAACGGCGTCAACATCCTCCGGATGCCTGACCGCATAGATCAAATTGCCGGTACCGCCCATAGAGCCGGAATAAAACAAGGTTTTTCGCAAACCGTATTCTTGTCTCAGGTAGTTAAGCAGTTCGTGCAGATCAGACACGGCGGCGGGATTCATCCAGGCGTTATCGCGCAGATTAGGGGTAAGAATGCCCGCGCCGGTATTCCGGAAGGCCGGGAACCAGGTTTCGCGTATATCCTGGCGGGTATAAAGCTGGTCGCCGTGAGAGCCGTGTCCATGCAGAGAGACAATCCAGAAGTCCGGATCTTTCCCCGGCAGGATCAAAGCCCAGTCGGTCAAGCCGTCATAAGAGCTTTGATAATCCAGCTTCAGCACTCCGTTTGGAAAGCCGTTTTCGCTTTGCGGAACTTTACTGAGAATCTTCATAGTTATTTGTTGCAGACTTACAGCCTGCGGTTACTTTCTTATTATTTTACCCACGGCGTTGCCGTGGGCTTTGCAATTTCAGGCTTACAGCCTGTTATCTTGAAGAATTTAAATTTTTCCTGAATCTCAGGATATTTGCTTTGTTTCGTATTCAACCTTCAACGTTCAACGTTCAACTTCAATTATTGCCTTTTTTGCAGAATGCGTTCCATATTCCGGGCGAGGGCCGGGAGCAGTTCGTCATCATTCAGCGGCAGCGACAAGAAGCGGCCAAGTTCCCAAACCACACTGTGGCCAAGGGTGTCCGAACCAAAGACGACTTTCTCAATACCAACCTGGGTGATTGCTTCCTCGTACAAATCAGGGACCGTGAAGCTGCCGCAGAATTCCAGATAGACGTTATCGTTGTTCAGTACCAGTTCAATCGCTTCCTGTCTGCCGTTGCCGGAGCCGCCGGAGTGCCCCAGCAGAAATGTCGCGTTCGGATATTTCGGGACTATTTCGGCAAGCATTCCGGGGGAATCGAAGCTGCCGCCCCAGGTATGCAGCAGAATCGGCAGATGATGTTTGTCGGCATACTCCCATACCGGATTGTAGGACGGATCAGTAACCGGGATTTTCCAGTAATCGGAGAGGAGTTTGAAGCCGACATAAAAATCGCGGCTGAAAAAATCGTCAAACCGCGGCGTTAAATCTTCGCTGAAACGCGGATTGAAGCCAAGGTAGCCCTTGAAAGAACCATGATCCTTGAACGCCTGTTCGGTCGCCAGATTGCCTTCGACGCCGTCGCCGAACAGCGCAATGCCGGAACATACAATGGTCAAATTGATGGCCAGGCGTTCGGACTGGCGGCTGAACGCTTCGGCGCTTTCACCGGGGGAGGTTTCCGGCATGAACCAGCCCATGTCGGGCAGTTGATCGTGGGCGTGGGCATCGATAATCGGGACCTCCCTGAGCGGTTCACCCTGACAAAATTTTTCCCATAACGGTTTATCCGCATCGAGGCAGGGTGAGATTTGTTTCCGGGACGCCGGTATATCCAGCAGACGTTCGATATTACCGTGAGCAATAAGTTCCCGTTCCGCATCGGATATTTTCGCAAAAGCGAGTTCCGCGATCGCCGCGCCGTAATGGGACTTGAATCCGAACCCGAACAGGACCCGTTCCGCACCGAAGTCACGGCATAGCAGTTCGATGCTCTCACGCATATGCAGCCATGAAGTATCGATATAAATATTCGGACAGCGCCACATCAGGTCAAGAATCGCGCCGAAAGGCGGCCACATGATCTGGGTCAGCACGAAATTAACCTGTGGGAACCGCTTTGCCAGATATTCCACATCCGGAGAATTCTGATCAATCATTTTGACGTCCCAGAGTACCAGCGGTTCATATTCCGTCAGTTCCGCTAGGACTCTTTCAATCCGGCGAAGCGGGAAGCGGCAGACTTCCGGTGTCAGGCGAATGGCCCGGACCTGCTTTGAGGCGAATACCTTTTTCAAGGAGTCAAGCACTCCGTTGGCGTAAAAACAGGCCGGGGTAATGATAAATGCCGGAATTATGCGGTCCTCCGCCCCGGCTGCGGCAATCTCTTCCAGCAGTTTAAGGTTGCCGAAGGTCGGGTTGATATCCCTGGCGGCGAGATGCCAGGCCAGGGAGCGTTCAATCCCGAGATAGTCAAGATGTTTGATCAGATCGTTGACGGTTGGAAAATCGGTGGTTTCATACGCGCTTTTTCCGATGCGTCCGTTGACGTTGAAAAGACTTGAAATCTTCATCTTTGTCAGAATTCCTGTTTTTTATTTTTATGGTTCTTTTGGTGTTTTCATGGATATACCATAATTCAATGATTTTTTCATGTTTTTTATTGCAGACTTACAGCCTGCTATTGTTTTTTTATTATTTCCCCCGGGCGTTGCCCGGGGCTTTGTTCTTTCAGGCCTACGGCCTGGTGGTCTTTTATCTTCTTCAGCCCCATAGGGGCGCAATATCACAGCCCCGGGCAACGCCCGGGGGGATCTAGTTACACCTAAAACGCAGGCTGTAAGTCTGCAATAAAACGAATTCGTAAGGCCCTATCCACTAAAACACCGAAAGAGCCATTTTTATAATCTGTCTTCAGGACAGTAACCGTTTATTTTTAACTGTTCCAGGTCAATATCCACCCATAATGCCGAGTCATGATTTCCGGCGGGAATCTCATAATAGGTAAAATTATTCTTTTTTCTCATGGCTGCGGCAATTTTTCTGGTTTCCTCAACCGGAATTAATGGATCATCTTCTCCGATAGTCAGAATTATCGGCATATTAAGTTTATCAATATTCGCCAGGACTGAACGGGCCTGGAAAAGTTCCGGTTTTTCCTCCAATGATCCCCCATAAGCTTCAAATGTCACTTTAGCCAACATTTGCAGGACTTCATTTTTACTTTTACGGGCAAAATCCAAACGGGCAAAAATGTCGCACATCCCCAGTGCGATAATTCCATCTATTTTTTCCGGGTGAATACAGGCGTATGCCATTGCACTGGATGCCCCTCCTGAACCGCCTAGAAGAATAATTTTGCCGCAATCCAACTTATCTTTGCAATAATTCAGCAGATCGGTTAAATCACCGGTGGCGGCGGGACTCATATATGAAGTGCCGCGCATATTGATTGAAAGCAACGGATGCCCGCCGGCCAATATGCGCTTAAGCCAGAAGTTTCTGACATCCCGGCGGATGAATATTTGATCCGCCTCGGAAAAAGAACCATGTAGATATACTATAGTGCTTTTCAATGGATTTCCCGGGCTGAATAACGCCCAGTCGCTCTTCCCGTCAAAACCGCTTTCAAAAACGATACGGATTGTGCCGTCAGGATATATATCAGCGTTTTCAGGGACATCAGATGATAATATTTTGAATTTGGATTTATTTTTCATCATTCAGATAAGCTAAAGTTTTTCGCAAACTTTCACCGCTTTCCAGCAGCGGCATGTATTCCAGCCCGAAATAGCCGTCGTAAGCTGATTGGTCGATTGCGTTAAGGATGAATGGATAATTGGTTTCGCCGTTGAACAGTTCATGGCGGCCCGGTACCCCGGCGGCATGGAAATGGCCGATCCAGTCGATATTGTTTTCGATAAAGACGGTCAGGTTGCCGGTCGCGATTGCCATGTGATAGACATCATAAAGGATTTTTACATTAGGCAGGCCGACTTCTTTGACGATCGCCACGCTGTCTTGCGGGCTTTCCAAAAAATAGCCGGCGTGGTCAACTTCCAGATTCAACGGTTCCAGATTAAGCTTGAAGCCTTTGGGCGCAACTTTTTCTCCAGCGGCAACCAGCGCTTCAATCAACGCCTTGCGCTGTTCCTGATAACTGCGTCCGCCGACGCTCGGGCCGGTGGTGACAATGCCACGGTCGCAGCCCGCGGCCAGCGCGTTATCGGAAAAACGGTCGATTTGGTCAACAAATACGTTGAGATTTTCTTTTGCGACCGGCGCGGTTTCTTTTCCATTAGGGGAATTCAGCACTACGCTAACCAGTTTTACGCCGCAGGCGTCGGCCGAATTGGCAATTGCTTTCAGGTTTTCAAGGTTTCCGCCCTGCCAGGTTTCGATATATTTACAGCCGCATTCGGCTATTTTCGGAACCCGCTCATGCAGCGGCAGTTCTTTGAACAGGACATCGATCAATGCGTCAATCTTTACCATTTTTTATTTTCCCTTTTTTGTAATTATCAATGAGTCATGCAAAATGCGAATATTAACCACGAAAATCACGAAAAGTCACGAAAAAGTTTTTTTTATTTTTCAGCTTGAGCTGAAAACTTAAACACTTCTCTGTGCTCCTCCGTGTTTTCAATGGTTATTATTTCTAACGGTTTTTAAAATATTTCCGTGAATTTTTGATTAATTGCGGCGGCTCTTTCCGCGACCCAGTTTTTATCCATGTCCGGGGCGATTGCGATTGTCGCCAGCCGCAACATGATGTCTTTTGTCTTAGGACACATATCCTTGTTGTAATCAGGCAGCTTTTCAACCAGCGGACAGGTGAATGGGTAGCCTTCCGGAGTTACGGTCTTCTGTTCAAGAATATGTTCCCAGTTCCAATATACATGCCAATCGCGTACACCGCGAGTCTCTTTTGCCGCGAGTCCTCCCAAATTTGCTTCTGTGATGGCTTTTGCCGCATTTTCGCTGGTGTCGAACAGGATACCCAGCGTATAGCCGCAGACGCCTTCCGGATCGGCCGGTTCAACCCATTTGGCGCAGGCCGGAAGCTTGATCGCCTTTTTCAAGGCGTTGTAGACTTCACGGGTCCGGGTGTTGATCCAGTCCAGTTTGCGCATTTGAGCCAGCCCGACCGCGGCGCACAGCTCCGGCATCCGGTAGTTTTCGCCGCAGAAGAGCTCGCCTTCGCGTCTTTCCTTCGCGAAGCGGTCGGGCCGCCAGCAGGCCGCGGTATCGTGGTAACTCTGGGCGCGGGTGTAGAGCCATTCATCGTCGGTCATGACAATGCCGCCTTCGCCGGTGCCGATTACCTTGTAGGCATCCAGACTCACGCAGCCGAGGTCGCCCCATGTCCCGAGATATTTTCCTTTATACTTGCCGCCGAAAGCCTGGGCGGTATCCTCAATTACCGCAAGATGATATTTTGCCGCAATATCGCAGATCTTATCCATTTCGCAGGGATGACCGATCATATGGACCGGCATGATTGCCTTCGTTTTGCGGGTTATGCATTTTTCGATTGCTTCCGGATCGATCGTCAACGATTCATTGATCTCACAGATGACCGGGATCGCCCGGGCCACGACAATCGCCGAAACGCTGGCGAAAAATGTATAGCCCGGAACAATTACTTCATCACCCGGTCCGACCCCGGCGGCTACCAGGGCCGCGATCAGGGCGCTGGTCCCGGAGTTGACGGTTAACGCGTATTCACAGCCGATTTTTTCCCGGATTACTTTTTCCAGCTCGTCGCATTTGCTTCTAGGGTTATAGTAGCGGAAGAAGTTACCGGCGTTCGGAGTCTGGGAATCTGAATCAAGCAGATCTTTTATCTTGCTCTGAGTATCCGCGCTTACGTTGAAAACATCGATGACTTCCATCAGTTCGTCTGTGGAATACTTGTAGTATTTTCCATTGCTCATTTTACTAATCCTTTCATGGTAAAGTTGATTATTGAGGTTTTTGAGTGTATTGTACCAGTATTATACTTTAAATAAAAAAAATAAACATGGTAGATATTGCAAATAACTTGTAAAATATTGCAAAGATGAAAAAAACAATAAATATCGCATTGCGTTTTTCTGACGCACAGATTAAGCGGGTTTCCCCCGTTGTAAGGAGCGTAAATGTGTTTCCGTTGAACTTGAGACGGATAGCGAATTGTGCCACGCCGTCGACCTGGGCCCTGGAATATCATTCGAAAGACGCCGGACTGGTTGAACTGGAAGCTGAGGACGGTCGTTGTCGTCGGCGTCGGGCCAATTCGGTTCACATTTACGCGCCGGGATGTCGTTACCGGGAAGATACCAGAACCGCCGACTTGCCGCTGGAAGAAAACTATTTTATTCTCTCTGACGCAGAAAAGTGCGGTTTTGACCGGTTGATCGATTCTCGCCTCCGGTTTGCGGTCTCGAGAGATCCGGCCGGTAGAATAGGAGAACTGATGCGTAAAGCCGGCGAATTGTGTGAAAACAATGGCGAGAGAGTGTTCTGGCATGTACAGTCGATTTTCATGGAGATTGTGCAAATCATGATGTCGGCCCGGCAAACCGGCCCGGGCGAATGGGATATCGATCCGGTCGATGAAGTATATTTTGCCGGGGAGGTGGAAGCTTATTTGCGGAAAAATATTGCGCACAATGTTAAAATTTCGGAGATTGCCCGTTACATGAAGGTAAGCGAATCCTCGCTTAATCACCGTTTCAAGCAGGACACTGGATTTTCGCCGATAGCCAGATTGATCGAGATACGGATGGATTTTGCCAAAAGTCTGCTGCTGAAAGGTGAAAAACTGGTCAATATTGCTGAAATGACCGGGTTTTATGACGAATATCATCTATCCAAAACGTTCAAAAAGCAGACCGGCATGACGCCCCGGGAGTTTCGGACACGGGAAGGCTGATATTTTTTGAGGTCGAGATTTGAAGATCTAACACTTTGAACATCGAACATCGAATCGGGGAATGAAAGATAAAAAACGAAGTGAGAGCGTGAATTGGACTGTGGCGATAGTGAATATTGAACTTAACGCTGGCTGTTACGGAAGACTAGAGGTGAGACGCCTTTGACTTCTTTAAATCTCCGGCTGAAATGAAACTGGTCGTTGAAGCCGAAATAGATCGCGATATCCGCAATGCTTTTTTGTGTCGTGGTCAGTTGTTCCGCGGCGGCCTCCATTTTTAGTCGGTCAACATAGGCCTTGGGAGTTATACCGGTTCGCTCTTTGAATACCCGCGAGAAGTGACTTTTGCTGAGGTTGCACATGTCCGCCATCATCTCTGCGGCCCATTTGTTTTCCGGGGCGGCAATGATCTGCTTCAGCATTTTATCGACAATTTCAGTCTTATTTGTTGTATTGCGCTGCTGATTTTCCAGATAAATATTCACCAGGTAATGCTGCAACTCGATATTGGCTTTGATCTGGGCGTCTTTCGCCGGATTTTCCGCAAGTTCGATAATTGGCAGCAGACGGCGCAGGGAGCCGACCTTGAAAATCCCCGGTCTGAGAATGCCGCTTTTGACCAGGCTGTCGGCAATCGGGCCGGTAAAACAGACCGAATCTTCCAGATAATAACTGCCGACGCCATTATAATCCTGGAGCATGTCCGGGAAGACAATGATCGCTTCCCCGGCGGAAAAAAACTTTTTCCCTTCTTCTTCCGTCCATAGCCAGCCTTTTCCTTTGATGATTTGTGAGATTGCGAAACACTGAAAATATCTCGGCTTGGGAACCTTATGAGCCGGAACTTTATTTTCTTTGATCCAACTGCAAATCCACAAGCCGTAATCCTGGTGAATCTGCAACCTGCCGTCATTCAGTTTTGAATACTGGCATTTTCGGACCGGATCTCGTTTGATTTTAATATTCCTGGGTTTCATATGGCAATACAAATTTTTTTTATATTACAATTTTTTGGCATGGGAAAAAGTCATTTTATCTATATGAAACGCTAATCTTGTACATTAAAATATATATCAGAAGCAGAAAAAAACAATAGTTTTATCAATAAACTGGAAAAAGAATAAGCGAATGCAAAAGTTTAAAGTAGGATTTATCGGGACGGGAGGACGCAGCGTTTGCTATGCGTCCGCCTATGAAAAAAGCGATGAAATAGAGATAACCGGACTTGCTGATCCTTCGGTTGAGAATCGCAAGGCCATGGCTCAGAAGGCGAATTTGAGTAAAGGTTATGTTGAATATGATGACTGGCGGGACATGTTGAAACAGCAAAAGCTGGACGGGGTGGTAATATCCTCTCCCAATAACTGCCATGCCGAACAAGCGATCGCCTGCCTTGAACTCGGAATTGCGATCGCGTTGGAGAAACCGCTGGCGACCACGCCCTCTGACTGCCAGAGAATCCTTGATGCCGAGAAAAAACATAACGGGCGGGTTTTGATCGGTTTTGTTTTGCGTTCGACTCCGTTTTATACTAAAATCCGGGAGCTTATCTCAAGCGGGATAATCGGAAAACTAACCTCGATTCAGGCCGACGAACTGCCGGGCTGGGGAGTTTCCTCGATTATGAATCGGAGCAAATGGCGGCGTTACACTAAGGACAGCGGTGGCTCGATGCTTGAGAAGTCGTGCCATGATATGGATATTTTAAACTGGTTGATCGACAGCCGTCCAATGGCGTTGAACTCGTTTGGCGGCAGACAAATTTTTACCGCTAACCCGAATTTTCCCGATAAATGTTCGCTTTGCCCGATTAATCAATCTTGTCAATACAGTTACAAACCGGTTTTTTCAGGACATGAAGACAAAGGCGAAGAGATTATGCATGAGTTCATCCGTGATGAGGACTGCTGCATTTACAATGTCGATAAAGACGTCAGTGATGTCCAGAGCCTTAATCTATTTTATGCCAACGGGGTAATTGCTAATTTCATGTTGAATTTCCATGTATCGGGACCGAAGGCGGGAAGAAACTTTCACGCGATAGGGACCAAAGGCAGGATTTGGGGATGTCATCACGAACATGAATTATTCTGTTATCAGAATGACGGCGAGAAGCTGCAGAAATTTGATACCAGCGGAGATGGCTCCGGCCACGGCGGCGGGGACCGGCTTCATGCGCTAGAACTGCTGAAGATGATGAAAGACAGGAATTACCGTCCGGATCAGAACTCTTATGCCGGATATTTGAGCGCCGCAATGTGTTTTGCCGCGGATATTTCTATGAATGAAGGCAAAAGGATTAATTTCAGATATGATGAAGCCGGAATTGTAAAAATAGATTAAATAACCTAAGTTAAAACAAAAAAGGAGAACAAAATGGAAACTCGAAAAAAAGTAGGCCTTAAAAGGTTGTTTTGTCGATTCACGCTCATTGAATTGCTCGTGGTGATTGCGATCATTGCGATTCTGGCGTCGATGCTGCTGCCGGCGTTGAATAATGCCCGTGATATGGCCAAGATGGCCAGCTGCACGAACAATCAAAAACAGATAGCAAGTGGAATGCAGCTTTATATCAGCGACAGTGACGATTTTTTTGTGCCTCTGACGATTGACCTTGGAGGCAACGGTTATTTTTACTATTGGACAACCCGTCTGGTGAAGAGCTATAATATAACCGGGAAAAGTTTTTTATGTCCGAATGATAAATCTCCGGCATTAAATCATGAACGCTGGGCCAACGCAAAGAATATGTGGGAAGCTCAAACGACTTACTTACCCTGGGCTTATCCTACCTATGGTTATAATTATTATTTCATTGGCACGACCAAAAACGCGGCCTGTTCTCCGGCTAAAGTCACCAGGCTCAGGAAAACTTCTCAAGTTTTGGTTACCGGCGAAGCGATAACCGGAAACCGGACGGTAGCCGGGTTCGAACTCTACGGTTCATATCAAATATGGCCGTATTATACCGCGACAAAATCTATTTTGCGCCCGAAGCACGGTAATAAATGCGTAGTCGCCTGGGCCGATGGCCATGTCAGTACAGTCAAAGCAAGCGGAGACGAAGGCGAACCTGCTTTTCAGAGTCTTTATGCCGAGTCGGTGTTGAGTGACATGTTTAAAGAAAATAACAGTTTTACGCGTGACGGCCGGGCTTTCGTTAATACCAGCTGGTAAAACTTGTAGATAAAAAATCTTTTCATATCTTCCGCCAGACATATCCTGAATGTTACTATTTTTCGTAAAAAAATGGTAACTTCGGCCTTATGCGCTAAATTATCCATATCTGAATAAAATTGAGATTATCATGAATAATACATTTTCAAAATTACTTCATAAATATATCATCACCATAGTGTTTTTGCTGCTTAACGGATTTTTGACTTATGGTGCCGATGCTCGTCAGCTTGAAGTATGCGCCAACGGAAAATCCCGGATTTTTCTGGATATCAGCAAAAGCGATGCCGGAAAATATAAGCTTGGAAACGCAATTAACGATTTTAAAACCTATTTCAAGCAAATGACCGGATCAGCGTTACCGCAGAAAACATCCGCGCCGCTCCTTTTCCATCCGGGACAGACAACCTCTCCCATGCGTTTTGAATGTGAAGTGAAAAACATGTCTGACAGCTCAAACTGGAAATTCGCCAATGGTGAAATTGGTCTGGTGTTGAGTCCGAACGGTTTTTTCAGCAAAAATTCTTTTGCCGAAAAAGGCGAAAAAGTGAGTTGGATGTGTACGTTACAAAAAGCATCAAAGCGTCTTATATACAACTTAAAATTTGCCAATCAACCGTTTTACGGCTCCGGCTTCGGCCCGTTCATGGCTTGTCGTCTGGACTCCAAAATTCCGGATTTTACCAAAGGTGAAACCTTAAAGATTGCGTTGGAAATACGCGACGGCAGCGACGGCAATATCCGCGGCGGATACGCGGTCGGAAGTAAACCCTGGGTTTATACGAAATGGTTCGATCCGACAAAAGCCGGGACGGACAATTCAAGTCCGAAGAAATCAGATAAAAACGGTCCGCAGGCCTGGGCAAAGAACTGGCCGCAAACATGGTCCAAAGGGACTGCTTTTTACGTAACGGCCTATGGCCCGATGAAACGAAACACCAGAATTGAAGTGGATTCCATACAGGTAACCATGGACCATAAAACCCTGTTCAAACTCTCTCCGGATAAGATTCCCGATTGGAACCTCAGTCCGGTCCAGGGCACGGTTTCCTCCGATAAAAATGGACTGCTCTTTGTTCCGGAATTTTCGGGCTGGTCCGTTGTGGGTTTTCAACCGGCGCTTCCGGGACAGGAAAATACGGGAATTCCGGTACAGTTTGAACTCACGCCGTTTTCCCCAAAATCAAATAAATATGATTCAAAACTGGTCCAGGGATTCAGTATCAATGTTACGGATAAGGCAATAAAAATAAGCGCTCACACCCCTCTCGGACTGCAAAACGCAGTTTATTATATCCTGGACAAATGGGGCTGCAAATGGATTATGCCGGGCAAAATCGGGGAATGCATCCCCAAACGCAACAAGCTTTCCCTGCCTCTGGGGACTATCAAGTTCGCTCCCCATGCTGACATGACCAGGGAAGCTGGTCATCGCAGAGGAAGTTCAAAAGCCTGGTACGCACGTAACATGTCGGGATGGCAGAACATAATGTCTACCGGCCATTTCTGGCTTAAGATACTGCCCCCGAAAAAATATTTTCAACAGCATCCCGAATGGTATTCTCTGATCGCCGGCAAACGCCAACCGAAACAATTGTGCACGAGCAATCCCGAAGTAATAAAGCTGGTCATAAAACTTACTAAGCAAAGATTGCGTCAAAATCAGATTATGATGTGCTTCCCGATGGACCCGGAAGACCATATCAACTTCTGTCAATGCACAAAATGTACCGCCCAGGATATTCCCGGGCTTAAAGATGGAGGCGCGCCAGTCGTCACTGACCGGGTCGTCCGCTTCGCCAATGCGATTGCGGAGGGAATCAAAGACGAATTTCCCGATCGCTTTATCGGCATTCACGCATACTCGACTCACTCAACCCCGCCCGTCAAGGTCAAACCGGCATCGAACGTAATCGTCAGCCTGACGCGTAGCGCCTACTGTCTGCTGCATCTGATGCCGACTGACGCCTGTGCCGATTCGAACTTTCATGGTTTTATCAAAAGCTGGCGCGAAATGACCCCCAATATCTACGGATATGAATACGACCCTATACCATGGACCGCCGGGTTATTCTGTCCCACCTATTTGGAAATCACAAAATCACTTAAGTATCAGATGGAGGACCTCGGTGTTAAAGGCATTTGGTCGGATGGAAGTGCGCATATGCGCCCGGAAATCAATGCCGGTACGTTTGTTAATGCCTACATGGCGCGTAGAATCAAAGTTGACCCGACCCAGTCTCCGGAAAAACTGCTTGATGAAATGTGCGACGTCTTTTTCGGTCCGGCCGCGGAGCCGATGAAAAAGTTTTACCGGGACATGTCGGATGGCGCACTGAAAGCAGGGCATCCGGGTACTTCGCATATTTTGTTTGGAACAACATTTTTCCCGGAATTATTCACCCCGGCAATGATCAGCAATGCCAGGACTCAACTTGACCAGGCCTTGAAGCTGTCGCGGGGCAAGGCTCCGTATGCCGAACGGGTCGCAATGGTCAATTTGAGCCTGCAATACCTGACGGCATATCTCAACGGCATCTGGAAAGCCAACGCGAAAGACTATAACGGCAGCGTGGCGGCTTTCGATGAAATGGACAAGCAGATCGCAAAAATGGGTGCAAAGGGATATATAAACCTCAAGGACGCAAAACGCCATACTCCCCGGTTCCGCAAAAAAGCCCTGGTCAATAATTTCCCGGAAAAACTGGGGTACGTAACCGACTGGTATATACTGGGACCGTTCGACAACTCCGACGCCAATGCGATCGCTTCAGATAAAAGCTTTAACCTGGTTTCCTTTGACAAGCCCGTAGCTATTAACGGCAAGAAAATGAAGTGGCGCGAGGTAAAAAGCAAGAGCGGTCAACTAAATCTTGATATGAATTTGAAAAAATACATCGGCAAATGGCAATTGTCCTATGCATATGCCGGAACCAGGTATTATGCCCCTAAAAATATGACTGCCACTTTAATGATGGACAGCTTCTTCCCGTTCCGGCTTTACGTCAACGATAAACGGGTAATTTACAAGCAAGCGGTGGCGATTGATTGCCCTGACCGTATAACAACGAAAGTGTTCCTGAAAAAAGGCTGGAACACTATCGTTTTTAAAGCCTGTCAGAACTTTTTGGTCGACTACCAGTTTATTTGGGGAATCTACCTGAAAATAGTCCCGGACAAAGATGAAGTAGCTTTCAGGCTGCCGGAAAAATGGAAGTTTAAGACCGATCCGGACAATTCAGGAGAGAAGAAAGGTTGGAATGCGGTTAATTTTAACGATGCCGCGTGGTTTGATATTCCGGTTCCCGGCTGCTGGGAGCATACGGCTATCGGGAACTATGACGGATATGCCTGGTATCGGACCGAATTTTCCATTCCGAAAACGGATGCCGGAAAACCTTTGTTGATAAAATTCGACGGCGTTGACGAAAGTGCCTGGGTTTATTTGAACGGACAATATGTGGGAGAACGCACAGTAAAGTCGACCGGGAAAACGATTACCGAATTCTGGAACAAGCCTTTTACGGTAAAAATAACTCCTAAAGCCGGAAAAAATGTTCTTACGGTGAAAGTGCATGACAGCACCGGTCTGGGTGGAATTTGCAAACCGGTTATAATGTATAAAAGTAATTAATCGCTGTCCAGTTGCTTGTTTGATGATTTAGTTAAGTTATTTATGGCAGGTTGTTTAAGATTTATTTATAGTCAGGCCGTCTGACTATTTTATCTGACTATTTTACGACTATGTTGTGCATTGATAACGTCTGTCTTAAATGAGTGGTATTGGGACCGCTTTTCCGGTTGCTATGGATTCGTTGGCGCAGATGCCAATCAGGGCACTGGCGGCTCCGGCTTCTGAGCCGGCGACTTGACCCAACGGATCGTCTTTAATATTACCGAAAAGCTTGGCGAACAACAGACGGTCGCCGCCGCCGTGCGGTGACAAGTCCGCTTCCATCGAAATTTCTTCCATGGTGATATTCTGCCGGGTGGTGCCGCGAATGATTCGGATTGTATCCTGATCTGTATAGTTTCCCGGCCGGGTTGAAGGACTGACCGAGCCGATTTCGATTCTCCCGGCTGTGCCGGTAAAGACGATCTTATAGCCCTGCCATGGCGAATAGGCATTCAGGGCGTAGGAGACTTGCGCGCCGTTCCGGTACCGGATCAGGGCATTCATCGTGTCATAGATATCGATCTCGTCGCGGAAACAGCATTGGTCGCGAACATATCCGTCAGAAGCTTCGGCTTCAAAATAGAGTTTATTAAAAATGTCACGATCGGAACCCGGGTTAAGGTCCTCGTCCTGCAATTCCGGCTTCATTGCGGCAAGGCATTTGTCGGTATACTTGCATTCTCTGCAGCGAGTTCCCTGATACTGGTAGTTTGGACCGAAGAAGCGCAAAGAACCTTGTGCCTGGACTTCTGCCGGCTGGTCGTCGAGGAACCAGTTCAGCAAATCGAAGTTATGAGTTGCTTTGTGCACCAGCAACCCGCCGCCGTTGACCATATTGCTGTGCCAGCGGTGAAAATATTCGATGCCGTGGGTTATGTCGATAAACCATTCCGCCGAAACCTGGCGGATATCGCCGATTGGTTTTGCCATCAGAACTTCTTTGATCTTTGCCGCGTAAGGCTGATAGCGCATGTTGAAAGTAACGGCGGCTTTCCGGTTATATTTTTTTTCAGACTCAAGTATCTGCCTGATATTGTCGATTGACATTGCCATGGGCTTTTCGACAATTGCATCCTGCCCGTGAGCGAATGCCATTTCAATCAACGTCTGGTGGGTTCTGTCGGTGGTGCAAACCACCAAAGTATCGGGTGCCGTTTCCGCCGTCAATTGATTATAATCAGTGTAGGATGGGATATCGGACTCGACTATTTTGCAGAACCCGGCCATACGTAGCGGATTGAGGTCGTACAAAGCGACCAGTTCTGCGGTTTCGCTGCACTGGTTGAGAATGGCGTCGGCAAAGTTCAAGGCGCGGGTTCCGGTTCCCGCGATGGCATATTTCTTTTTCATTTTACTGCTTTTAATATATTTTTATGGACTTGATGATAACGGCTGGAGCCGGTTGTTTTTGGGCTTTTGAATTCATGGTGAAACGGATAAATGAAAGCGTCGAAGATTTTCCGCGCATTCTGGCGTTTTTAAGCAGCTCTTTACCGTTCAAGTATAAGTCGAAAAAGCTCTCGCCTTTTGCTCCGAACCGCATAACCGTTTTGATGTCGTACCATGTATCATTTTTCATTACGGCAATCCGGTCGTAACTTTTTGATTTCATACTGTAGCAGCGCAGGTCTTTGCGGTCGCTACGGAAGAACAGGTTGACTCCTGCCGCGTAGATGAAAAAGGTGTTTGGAACAGCTTTGCCTTTGATAAAATCAGCTAATTTCAACTTGATTTCAAAAGTGATGTTCGAGCCGCACTTTGGCAGATTAAGTCTTAGGTCCGCGCTTCCATCCGGCTTGGTGCCGGACATGACCAGTTTTAGGCCGTCTTTGCAGGTTTTTACCTGGAATGATTCCGAAGCTTTTACGGTGGAAAAGCCAATTTTCGCGCCGGGCAGCGGATCAGGGAACAGCCGGGACCGGTTGGAGTCGGACTCCGGCATGACGCCGGAGCCTGGTTTCATTGCAGAGTAATCCTGGTCAAAGACCGGTTTGGCCGCAGTTGACAATCCCAGGAACAGGATTAAAAGAAAAGTGATATATCGCATTATTTTACTCCTGTTTTGCGCAGCATTTCAAGCAAGGTCGGGTGGAAGACTGAAACCGCTTTTTCCCGGGTCAGGGTTTTTCCCGCCAAACCTAGCTTCTCGAACTCTTTGGTATTCGGTAAAGTTCCGCTGAAAGGATAAATCGTATCCATCAGGTTAAGGAAAGCAAGGTTTGTTTGTTTCAATGCATCGGCGTCCTGTGCGGCAATCGTGATGATGCTGTCATCGCTTTTGAAGGCACGTCCCAGTTGCCATGATTTCAAACCGGCCTGTTCTTTATTGCCGATCAATTGAATGACTTTCATGCCGGGTTTCGGTTTCGAGGTGATTTCCGGTTGGGAGAATTTGTCGCTGTTGGCACAGGTATAAAAACGGAACCATTCGCAAATGCGTTCAGCTTCGTCTTTGACTACCTGCGGGGCATTATCCGCGACCTGAATGGCCAGCTTTCCCTGTTTGACCGCTTCGATCAGCTTCAGATCACGAATCTGTTCCGCTGTCAGTTTGGATACGTCATTGAGCGGATATTCATGCAGTTCAACCAGCCCGTTGCGACGGTTGTTGGCCTGAACGTCATCCTTCCATTTGGCGGATGTCAGGGTTAATTGGGGAACGACTTTGCCGGAAAATTTCTCAGAGTCATCTTCAACTCTGACCCTGACTCTTGCTCCCGGTTCATCCCGGAAGAAGGTCACAGGCCATTCAAACTTGTCGTTGGTCAGGACGTTGAAACGCCAGAACGGGGCTTTTCCGGCAACCTTGATCCGGTTCGATTTCACGATGATATCTTTGAGGTTGGCGGTTTTAAGCGGGCCGGTCGCGCAGACTCTCAGGATAATGATCTTGCGGGCCGGGATGGTCAAGTCGATGTTCGTACCGCTTTGAGTGATTCTGGTGGTCATTTCAGTCCCGTCTTCCCTGGCTGCCATAACGCCGAGGCCGTTCCAATATTCAGGTCGGAAGACAATTTTCGCATTACGGCTTTTAAACTGAGGATTGATGATCACAATGCGGCTGCCGACGCCCTGGCCGTAGCGGGTGACCAGCAATTCAGCCGGTGCGTCCACGGCCGGAGAGGCTTGACGACCAAGCCGGATCAAATCAACCAGTTCCGGGATTGCGTCAAACAGGAATTTTACTCCGATTGTCGGCATTTGCGGGGCGCTGGTGCCTCCCCAGTAATAAGAGAGGAAAAGATTGTTTTCCATGAGCTGACGATAAGCATCCTGTGCTTCCTTTTTGTCCATTTCCTCCCAGTCTACCCATTTCATATGGGAGGGGGCAGCTCCTTTGTGCCAGGTAATGGATTTTCCGGTCCCGAGCCGGGCGCACATGGTTTCAAATCGTAGCAGACGGTTTTCAGTCTTCATCGGATGGCCTTCATAGAGGGCCGCGTCGCTGCGAACTCCGATCATGTACGGGGTGACCAGTTTAAAGTTGACAACATTGGCCATCCGCTGTTTGCCGGTAAAGTTTTTGTGATTGGCATCCAGCAGATTGGCGACACCGGCCGCCTCCAGCGCGAAAATCTTACCGTCTTTAAAACTTTTCCGTTCAGTATTTTTGACGCCATCGGTATCCTCAAAGAAAAGCCGATGCGCAAAACACGAATCCCAACCGATGCCTTTTGCCGCCGGATACTCTTTGGGAATCCGATTGATGCTTTCGATAAACAGCTTTGCATAGTCATTTCCCCAACTGTAAACGCCGTATAACGCGTCTGATCCCCAGCATCTCATTTTACGCGGTTTCGGGGCGTTGGTCGGATAAATATTTTTGAAATGAGTTTCCCACAGGGTCCACTCCATCCAGCATACGTTCAGATACCACATCGGGGCGACGTCCAGGAATGCGGCCGGTTCGAGGCGCTTCCTTATCCTCTGGCGATGAGCTTCAAGTGTCTTCTTGGTGTGACCTCTGAAGCCCACGCTCCATTTGTCAGTGGTCGCCCAGTCCCCGGCACGCGCTGACGGAGCGTAGCACCATTCCCATGAGCCGCGTCCTCCAAACATCCGGCGAATCAGGTCGCCGACGAATTTGTAGCCGATCTTTTGTGGTTTCCAGTAAGCATAAGAACTCTCACCCGAAAGCACGCTGCGGTTGATTTTGTCCGCCGGACCGAAGGCCTTGGGGAAAAGTTCATACCAGTGCTGGACTATGTCGTGACGACCGTAACGCGAATGACAGGCGGCGACTACATAGGACCATGTGAAACTTTTGCCGGGTTCCAGCACAAACGGGGTTGCCAGATATAGTTTTACATTACCGTTTTTATCTTTGATACGGCCGGAATCGATGCGGCTGTAAAGGTCCATCGGGTTCAATCCGAGGATCAGCGCACTGTTATTGTCATAGGCCGCGTTGGTCGGGAACCAGTTTGAGAGAGTAACATCGTTCGGATCAAAAACGATCTTGCGCATGTTTTCGTAACCATTAAAGAAATTTACCTTTTTCCGGTTTACCGTCAGCTCAATCACGGAACGCAGAAAAAGTTGTTTTCCGCTTTTATTGACGGCGTTGAATTGATATTCCACCGCGCCGTCGGCAAGCTTTTGAATGCTTTTTTTGAGCGTAACTTTAATTTGTTCCGGTGAGACTTTTTTGAATATCTCCTTTTTACCGGGAGCTGACTGGAGTTGTTCGAATTGCCATGAGACGACATTTTTTCCTTTCAGCAAAGGCGAGCTGAATTCGGTTTTTCCCGCGTTGGAAACAACGGTGCCGCCTAGTAAAAAGGCACAAAGAATCCCTGTTTTTTGCATAATCATATAACTTTCCCTGTATTATTTTTATCTGCCCCAGTTGGTGGAACCAGCGAGAGCGGTATATACTGCTGTAATGTCATTCGGATTTGATATTTTTTGCTGACGAGCATGAAAATCGGCAAACAGGATATTGACCGCGTTCAGATGGCGCGGGTTTGGCGTTCCGTAGCTGGTGCTGGTCGTGGCTGAACTGTTTACCCGGTAATAGCCGTAGCTTCTGGTAGGATATGGATTTCTGCTTGAGTCAAAAACCCCGTAAACAATACTCGGTCTTTTGTATTGGGTTATTTTCCGTTGCAGCGCATAGCCTTCATCGCCGGTATCATCACTGGCATAGCGCGCGGATCCGAAGCCCTTGTAGTTGATGCCGTAATCGATTAATGTTGTTACGCTGGTGAATTTATAATATAGTGACGGACAATCGAGAATTTTTACGGTGAAGTAGTTATGATTGACAAGTACATTTGCCCAGGTTCCCAAACCGGTTTTGCTGTAATGCACTACATAATCATCGTAATCGTTCGCGTAAAAAGCGAAGCCCTGTCCCTGTTGTTTCAGATTATTAATGCATTGTGCGCTGTGTGCCTTGGCCCTGGCCTGGTTAAGGGCAGGCAGCAGCATTGACGCGAGGATTGCGATGATCGCGATCACGACCAGCAATTCGATTAGGGTGAAATTCTTGTTTCTCATAAATCTTCCTTCCATATTTTTTGTATAAGTTAAATGCCGTCCCAGCAGACTGAACTTACGGTCAGAGACTGGTATACCCCGGCTTGGGAGCCTGCAACAAGAACCTTGATTGGTTTGACATGACCATCAACATATAGACAATTGACCGAACTGGTATGACGCGGATCCGGAGTTCCGAAACTGGTACTGGTGCTGACGCCGGTGTTTACGCGGTAATAGCCGTATCTTGTTTGCGGATACGGATTACGTAACGTGTCGACCACTGCGTAAGTTTCAGTTGGTCGACGATAAGATGAAAGTTTACGCTGTAAAGAGTACCGCAAGTCATAATCTTCCGGTTTGTAGGTGTATACCGCGCAGCCCACTCCTTTGTAATTGATCCCGTAACCGGTATAAGACAGCCCGTTGGTGTCGCTCCATATATCTTGAGCGTATGGTTCGGCTCCGCGCAGTCCCGGACAGTAAAAAACTTTTTTCGGCAGGTACCGGTCAATGAGAACCTTATCCCAGATTCCCAATCCGGATTTGTTGTAATGTACCAGATAACCATCGAAATCATCTTCGTAGAACGCAAAGCCCTGACCTATTTGTTTTTCATTATTGACGCAGCTGATGCCGCGGGCCTTGTCCCGGGCCTGATTCAGGGCCGGCAGCAACATTGAAGCAAGGATGGCGATGATCGCGATTACTACGAGCAGTTCGATTAATGTGAATTCTTTGCTTTTCATAATTAGTCCTTCCATTTTTTTTCACATAAATATTTTTAACGATGAAAATTTTAAACATCGGCAATTGATTTACCCTTAACTTTGATCATTGGCACTTTTACACATGTCGGGCGATATTGCGGATCGCGAATCCATTCAAGCAAATGTTCAAAGCCGGTTCTGGCGAACAGTTCGTGATCTTTCCCGTAACCGGTAATGTCAGAACCAAGACTGAGTCCGATTTTTTCAAAGCAGTTCCCGCAAACAAGTGACAGATCCCGCGGAATCTTCAAACCTCTGGCATGAGCTTCGTCAATGACTCCCTGGGCGGACCGGGTAAATGGACTGAAAATAGCGGTCGGTCTTTTCCTGCAATTCAGTATCGCCGCCGCCAGTTCACGATTATCAATCTGGATATTGTCCATTACATCCGGTCCGACGTTTGAAATCCATTCGTCCTTGACCGTCATGCCGAACTGCTGACACGCTCTATTGAAGTATTCGAGGAAACGGCGTGTAGATGAATTAATTTTCGGCAATTTCAATAGTCCGCCGCAAAAGCCTATCTCACGGTGTCCATGTTCATACAATTCGCGAATCAGTTCAAATGTGGCATATTCTTCATCTGGTACGACGGAATTGGTACCGCGCCGGTCATAATGGGTTTCGAGTAATACATGTGGAATATGGTTATCTGCCAGAATGTCGATAAATTCCGTTACATAGGTCGGGGATGAAACGATAAAACCGTCAATTCCTTTGCGGAATATTAAATCAGCAGGTTCAAAGAACGGATTCTCATTGTCGATTGGGATGAAACGCAGAATCATGCCGTCAGCGGCGGCCTCACGAAGAATCAAGCCCAAGGCTTCCTGATCTTCAAGGATGGTCGAATATACTTCCTTATTTCTAGCCTCGTAATGTTTGACGATTGCCAGGTCCGCATGCAGATGTTTGTTGTGCATCGCTTTTGGCGCAACGCAGGTGCCGGCCGAACGCTTGCGAACAATAAAGCCTTCTTTTTCCAGAACCCCGAACGCGTTGCGCAAGGTGGTCCGGGTAACACCGAATTCACGGGCGAACTCAGCTTCTTTCGGCAGACGTTCTCCCGGCGTCAGCTTTCCTGACGTCAGGCGTTGTTTGAATTTATCCACAATCTGCAGATATACCGGTTTTGCGTAATTCTTTTCCATTACTTCAAAAATAGTCCTTAATTATTGACTTGGTATACTAAGTATACATTAAATTTTAAAAAATGTCAACACCTTGAAAAATATTTTTCATTTTTTCTTTTTCGAATCGTAATTATCCGATAATCGCTGACTTTGAACTTAAATATTTCGCCCGTAAACTTATTTTAGCAAAACTCATTAACTTATAGCAAAAAAATGCGGTTGACTGACAATCATATTTGAATTAAACTATCTCATGGGCCGGGATAAAGCCAAAAGACATATAATGATGCAAGGATATTTCAATTATGACGAAATCAAAAATTGATGGACTTGATTCTTCCCAAAATCTTTTTAATGGCGACAATTCAAATTCATCAAATAATTGCTTGAGAGTTGGTGCCGGCAGAAGAAACATAACGCCTCAACCAGGCTCAATGCTCATGGGGTACGCGCCGGCAAGACCTGCTGAATCGATCAACGATGAACTTACGGTTAATGCTCTCGCGTTGCAATATGGTAATACCAGGGCGATGTTGATTACCGCCGATGTCTGCGTCATAAAAAGCCCTCAAAGCGAACATTTCCGTGATTGCGTAAGCAAGGCAACCGGCATTGATTTCCAAAACATCATCCTTGCGGCCACGCATACCCACTCCGGGCCGGCGATGCGCGATACCCCGGGAGGAGCCGCGTTGTCGCAAGAGTATCTCGACAATATATTTGAACCGCAAACCGTTGCAGCGGCACTTGAGGCCGTGCAAAATCTTAAAGAAGCTGAAATGGGTATTGCCGTTACAAATAGCGATATCGGCGTTAATCGCAGGGTAGTTGACCGACATGGAAATGTCAGTCTGGGACAGAACCCGTGGGCCTGCCATGATCCGGCAATGACCGTGATCAGCTTCAAAGGCGTTGACGGCATTCCAATCGTTAACCTCATCCATTATGGCGCTCATTGTACCGCCGCGGGCGTAAGCCCGGAAATAACCCGCGATTGGGCGGGCCCGATGGTTGATTGTCTTGAACGAAAATCCGGGGCGATGTCCATGTTTTTTAATGGTGCCGAAGGTGACTGCGGCCCCCGACTGTCTAACGGAAAAACAACCGGAACTGTCAAGTTGGCGATGGAGCTGGGAAAAAAAGCTGGAACCGATGCCGTTCGCGCCTGGCGGCACATCAAAAACTACTGTAAAGTCGACCTGAATGTTTTGTCCGGTGAAATCAATTTGCCTTATGAGGCACTTCCTGAAGCTGATGAAATTGAAAGACAAATCAAAGAATCTGGCGATGGCGAAAAATTAACCGGCTTAAGAGTGATGGCTTATAAGAATCTGTTTGCTCGTCTGAAAGAAAGTCAATCAGCCAATTCCCCGCAAAAACAGATGAATTTAAAACAAACCGTCATTTCACTTGGCCCGCTTGCCTTTGTTCCATTTCCTTTCGAAATATTCAGCGAGATAACTCAGCGTTTACGGCAGGACAGTCCATACCAATATACTCTAAGTTTGAGCAACGCCAACGGGAGCTATTTTTACTTTCCGTCTCAACGTGATATTTGTAAAGGCGGCTATGAAATATGGGTTTCAAAGTCCATGAACTTATATTCACTCGCTGATAATGCCGATGATGCGGCCGTAAGCGAAAACCTGCGACTGCTGGAGCAACTTTCTACAATTACAGAGTGCTGACATGACTTATGCACCGGACCAAATGTCTTAGATTATAGTCAGACGGTTTGATTGTTTAAAATATATAAACATCTAGCTATAAGTTCTTTAGTTTGATTGCAGCGGCGAAGACGGTAGTCCGGGATTCTCAGGTGAGCTGATTTATCATTCGCATCAAATTATAAAGAGGCCCATTGAAAGAGCAATAACTGTTATTTTCTTAAAACCGCACTGGCATATTCCCGGAAATGAATAACTTTGCCCTCAACCGTGTTGTCAATTATATCTTCCGGCGGAACATCGTTAAAAACGCAGCCGGTAAGATTAACCAGAGTTTCACCGTAATCCGCCATGTCGGCATTGCTGAAAAATCTGATTTTGCCCTTTTTGAAGCATGAATTGGTAATCGTCAGCACGTCGACCGGGGTGGCGATGCCGACAAACTGCATTTCAGTCTCATGCTGGACCCGGATATTGTCGAATAAGAGTTTCTCCTGAACCGGATATTCGGCGCCGGGATAATAGGAACGGCTGAATCTGCCTTGATCAAAGTGAGCGGAAAAACCGGGACGCGGTTTCTTCAGGACAATATCCCGGAAAACCACATTGCGGACTCCTGCGGTATAAGTCAGGTGATCCTGCACATAACCCCAGCGAATGCCGTCGAGAACTTCACTCGGGGTTTCATGGGTTGGTCGGGTTACCGATTTATAGACGGTGCCGTCCGGTTTGGCTTGAACCCGGTACATCCTGCCGTTGGAAATGACCGTATCCGACTGCTGTACTTCCATGCCCTCACGCCAGTCGATCCAGCCGCCGGCCAGGATGCGGCAGAAGAATCCGACCGGATCTTTGCCGTCCGGCAGGTCGTAACAGTTCTGGACCACCCCGTTCTCAATCCAGCCGAGTTCCGGGTTGGAGGTCGAATAATCCTGCGCGTTTAAAGCGACCGCGTCGTCATAGGTCTGGAACACTCCATTGCTGATGGTGAACCGGTTGCCCCGACCGAGGTGGACGCCGTCCTTATTGCCTTTGATGATCACGTCATTGACGATAATGTCCTCGAAAGTACAGATATGGATTGCAAACTGCATTGTGTCCAGGTCATAACACCGGAATCGTTCGATCCGCAGATCTTTAATGTAGAAAAAGGCGATTTGTCCGCGCAGGCCGAATACTTCGCTCATCGGCTTGTCAATCCCGTTGACGATGATATGCAGCCCTTCCACAACGATATTTTCATCATAGGTTTTGGTCAACGCGCCTTTGTTCAATAATACATGGGTGAAAATGCCTTCGGCCGCGACTTTTTTCAGGAACACTCCATTGCAGAATTTCAGGGTGGTGTGACTGCCGATATATACTGTTCCGCCGACTTCATAGGTACCGGGCCGGCTGACGATGACCGTGCCGCCGTTATCGACCGCGGCCTGGAGCGCTTTGACATTTTCCATCGGGGCGGCATCGGGAGAAAAGCCGAAGTCGGCGGCGTTAGTAAATGATTCCATATTGCTTGTAACTTTCCAATACTGTGTGGTTTATTCGCCAATGATCTTGAC
Source organism: Victivallales bacterium (assembly GCA_963676655.2). Taxonomy (GTDB): domain Bacteria; phylum Verrucomicrobiota; class Lentisphaeria; order Victivallales; family Victivallaceae. The sequence goes on from CAXXKX010000001.1 coordinate 26,128, forward strand.
CAGGACCCGCTTGCGGCGCTTGCCGTCGAATTCGCCGTAGAAAATTTGTTCCCACGGTCCGAAATCAAGCTGCCCGTTGGTGATTGCCACCACTACTTCGCGTCCCATGATTGTCCGTTTCAGATGGGCGTCGCCGTTGTCTTCAAAGCCGTTGTGGGCGTATTGACTGTAGGGTTTTTCCGGTGCGAGTTTTTCGAGCCAGCGTTCAAAATCCGAGTGCAGACCGCTTTCGTCGTCATTGATAAAGACCGAGGCGGTGATATGCATGGCGTTGACCAGAACCAGGCCTTCTTTGACGCCGGATTCCTGCAAACACTGCCGGACTTCCGGGGTGATATTGATAAATTCACGACGATGTTTAATGTCGAACCAGAGTTCTTTGCGATAACTTTTCATTCTTGTGCTCCTTTATGCCGGGTTATAAATTTTCCATACTATAACCACCATTCAGGAGATAGTCAACACACTAGAGTCCATGTTCTCGACATTCTTTCTTGTGGTCATTCCTGACGTTTTAGCTATAGACTGTAGACTTATAAAAAAAATGGCCCCGGCAGCTGGATTCGTTTTTGCGATAGAAAAAAGTGATTCCCAGTGTAAAACACGAAAACTAAGGTTTGACCCTGCATTCATAAAGGTTTGACCCTGCATTCCTTTTTTGTAGATGGATTAGCCTTGTTAGTATTATTCTCCTATTTTGCCTAAAACGTAATTAATGTATGTATTATGAATAATATCCTTATTTGATAATAATATTCAAACCATGTATAATATCATAAAATATAATTGAAATAATCTGGAAGAATTGTTTGTCAAATGTTGAAATCGTCTATTTTTTATGCTATCTTTGATCTGAGATAGAGATCATATGAGTGATATCTAAAAATTATATAATTACTTGTTATGTGGGAGGCTCGCAGGTGAAGGATGGGCATAGATGAAGATCAAATCTATAAAATTAACAGATTATCCTCCCATAGGTAATTTCGAGGTAACTGATCTTGGTAGCACCATTGTAATCGCTGGAGCTAATGGATCAGGTAAAACTCGGATCAAAGAAGCTATTGTTACCACACTTAAGGGTAATCCGGTTATGGATGCCGTAATTGCTGCCACTAGACCCGAAGAGGAGGATCCAAAATATTTCAATGGAAGTGAAGTTATTGTCAGAAAGGGTCAGAAAAACAATACTCTTGGAAATTACATGGGGAGCCGAATATTTGGCAAAGGTAGATACGTGGGATCTCTTGTTCAAATCGACTCAACCAGAAGTGTTGAAAATATCAAATATCAGCCCGTTAACTGGCTAGGGGGAGATCCGGATGATTCGAACACAGCTTGGAACTTCTATTTTTCAGCATTTCAGAACAGATGGCAGGACTTCGTAAACTATATACACCAAAAGACCGCAGCGAGAGGTAAAAAAATTGCCGATGCAGTACTGCAGGATCCCAGCAGAACAGGTCAGGAGTGGATTGCAATTCACCCTGATCCATTAGAGAAATATAAGAAAATATTTCGTGAAGCTCTTCCAGGTAAAGAGCTCCTAGATATTGACCCGAAAAGCCCAAGGGAATTCCGCTACAGAGATGTTTCTGGTAATGAATTAGGCTTCCAAACATTAAGCTCCGGAGAGAAAGAAATCATAAAAGTTCTTTTCGACGTAGCTAGGAAAGATATTCGGCATTCAATTGTTATAGTGGATGAACCTGAATTACACCTGCATCCCACGCTTACCTTTCAGCTTATAGAATCTCTGAAAAACCTGGGAGACCACACTAATCAATACATATTCCTTACACACTCATCCGATTTAATAACTACTTATTTTTCTTCTGGAGATGTATATTTTATCGACCCAGTTAATGACGGAAGAAACCAAGCGCATAGACTACTAGATCTTGCTAGCGAGCATCACGAGCTAGTGCCACTGATCGGGCAAAATATTGGTCTTTTTGCAGTAGGCAAAAAAATAGTTTTCGTTGAAGGAGAAGACTCTAGTGTAGATAGATTAACGTATCAAAAGATTGCGCAAACTGTTAACAATGAAGTTCGCGTTATTCCTGCTGGCTCCGTTCTTAATATAATGGGATTAAAAAATATTGAAGAACAAATAAGAAATTCTATATTTGGTATCGACTTATTTATGATCCGGGATAGGGATGGTCTATCCGAAGAACAAGTATCAAGTCTTGAAGAGAATAGTCGCATTAGATGTCTAAAGCGTAGGCATATAGAGAATTACTTCCTTGATCCAGAAATTCTTTTTTCAGTGGCTGAAAGATTTTATATTCCAACCAAACGGCCAGAGTTAACTGCGTTGTTTATTGAGACACGCCTAAAGGAGATCGCCGAGGAATCGATTGGTTACAATCTTTATAAGTCAATTAATGAAACCATATCAATGAATTATTTTTTGAATGGACTAAGAATACCCAAGGCAGGTGAACTATCTATCGATGAAGTTAAAACCGCCCTCACAAGCAATATCCAAAATAATTTAGCGGATCTATCCAAATCACTAGGTACTGATAAAGTATCTGCATGGCTAAATAGAGAAGAGCAAAATTTACGAGCGATGATTGCCGATGGATCATGGGTTAAGGGTTTCAATGGTAAGTACATTTTTCAGCGCGTTTGTGGGGACGTCCTAAGGGAGGATCCGATCAGAGTACGGCATGCCTATTTAGATATTGCCCTGGAAAGGTATCCAGAACGAATTAATGAGCTTTCAGAATTATTTAATGAAATGTGAAAATTCAAATAGCCACATAACAAAAGCCTCTAGCGGACGCGCCAAAGGCGCGCGCCACTGAGGGTTACGTTCGACATCATCAGAATGAAAAGGAGAGAGAGCATAGCTGACTTCTCGTTCAACTGCTCTACTGCAAACAGTCGCTGGATGCACTGGAAGAGATGCTCGGTCAGCGTATCAACTGCAATGGTGCGATTGTCATGAATGCAGGGTTAAACTTAGTTTTAGTGTTTTGCGTGGTGAATCACTTTTTGCTATCGCAAAATGAATCCAGTATTTTGAGTATGTAATTAAACTGTAGACTGTGGACTGTAGACTTTTGACTTATAAAAAAATGGCTCCGGCAGTTGGATTGTCACGCCTTTGGCGTTGCCGCACGCTTCGGTCCGGCCAGTCGCTACGCTCTCGAACCTTTATTGGTTCCGTGATTTTGGGAAAATCACTTTTTGCTATCGCAAAAACGAATCCACCTGCTTACGCATTTTTTATAAAAAAAATGGCTCCGGCAGCTGGATTCGAACCAGCGACCAAGTGGTTAACAGCCACCTACTCTACCGCTGAGCTATGCCGGAGCGTTGTTGCAGATTTTATCCGCAAGAGCCTTTAAAATAACCCGCCTTGATGTTTTTGCAAATCGAATTAATAAAAAAAATACGATTTTTTGTCAATAAATGCCTGAATCATGATTGTTCAGCCAGCGGCTCGGGGGCAGGGGTTCGTTTGCCATCGAGAAATGGGCCGGTTGTTCGGTCTGGATCAGCCAGTCCATTAACCGGCGCAGTAGACGGTCCCGGACCGGGGCCAGTTCAGGATCGTTGAAACGGTTGTCGTATTCATGCGGATCGGCATTGAGATCGAACAGTTCGCCTTGTTCCTCGCCGCCCTGGAAGCCGTAAGATAATTTGTAGTCTTTGGTTCGTACAGTTTTGACCGCGATAAATTCGTAAAAGATCGCGTCATGTCCGGTCGGGGCGCCGGAAGTCAGGGCCGGGACCAGATTAAGACCCTGAACCGTTTTTGGCGTCGGAAGATTGAGAAAATCACAGAGCGTCGGGAACATGTCAACGGTTTCCGCGAGGCCTTCGTGGTTGACATTGGGCCGGATGACGCCGGGATAACGCCAGATGTAAGGGATGCGGTGAATGCAGTCGTAACACCAGCCTTTGGCCATTTTGCCGTATTCCCCGGCGAAATCGCCGTGGTCGGCGCAGAAGACGACGATGGTGTTATCGCTTATTCCCATATCATCAAGCTTGTCGAGAACCCGGCCGATCTGCTGGTCGATTAGTGAAATCAATGAATAGTAAGCGGCCAGCCCCTCGCGCAGCATTTCTTCACCGTGGACCGAAGTGCACCATTTCAGTTCAACGTTCCGGTCAAAGAAGAACGAATCGGTATTAAGCGATAGTTCCTCCTGATTCGGCGGCAGGGTCAGTGAGGCCGGATCATAGACGAACGGACAGCCTTCCGGGACGGTCAGAGGAGGGTGGGGGCGTTCAAAGCTGAGCTGCATGAAGAACGGTTTTTCCGGATTGCATTCGTCTTCGAGATATTTGATGGATTCATCGGCGGTCCAGACTTCCAGGGAATGTTCGACCGGGACTTTCGGCAGATCGGTCAAACAGAATTTCTCGACATCGCCGAGGTCATCATAAAGATGGTGGAGGTTATGTTTCTTGAGATAATTATAATAATGCAGATTGCGGACCGGGGCGTCGGCGTGGTAGCAAAGGCGCTCGTATTGAAAACCGTGCCCTTTCCAGTTCGGCATGTGTTTTTTGCCGATCATCGCGGTTTGATAATCATAGAACTGCAGAAAGCGCGGCAGCGACAGAAGTTCCTGCGGGATAGAGTCGAGATCGTTGCCGTAGACGCCGTGGGTGTGACAGTATTGTCCGGTCAGGTATGAAACGCGGGATGGAACGCAGACGCCGTTCTGGCAGAAGGTATCGTGAAATCTGGTTCCTTCGGCGGCAAGGCGGTCCAGAACGGGGGTTTTTACGTCGGGGTGGCCGGCGTATCCGAAGCATCCGGCATGGTGTTGGTCGTTGATGATCATCAGGACATTAGGGCGTTTGGCGTTCATCTTGTTAATCTCTTTTTGTTGCGATTTCAAAATCCAAAATATACTAAGATATAGTAAACGAGCTGTTTTGCAATAAAAAAATGAGATAAAATCGCGGGAAATAACAGATTTAAGATGAAAAAATTCTTCTTTGTGGTATATTGCGGTAAATAGTTTATCATGTAATCGTAAACACGTCCGGTTCTTCCGGATTGTGATTTTTATTTTGAAAGGATGCCTATGATTACCTGGCCGCATATTTATCTTTTGGCCTTTATCGCAGCTGCTACGCTTGCTTTGATCTATACGCCGCTCTGTATGAAAATTGCCGAAAAAACCGATTTTATGGACCGGCCCAGCGTTGAAGCGCATAAGAAGCACGCGAAAGCGATCCCGCTGCTTGGCGGAGTGGCTATTCTCGGCGCGTGGCTTACCGCGATCATTGTCGGGTACTTGTTTGTGTTGAGTATTCATGCCGAGAGCTTCGCTCCGGAGCTTGCGCAGAATCGGGACGGGATTTCTTACGTAGCCGGCAGAGTGGTGATCATTTGCCTGGGAGCAGTTCTGGCGGCAGGTCTGGGCTTGTGCGACGATAAATTTTCACTGCGGCCCGGGACAAAATTCATTGGCCAGGCGGCAATCGCGGCAATTGTGGTGACATGGGGCGGTTTCCGGATCAGTATCTTTTTCAATAATCCGCTGATTATCTGGGGATTGTCGGTCTGTTGGTTCCTGCTGATCTTCAACGCGATAAACTTTTTTGACAATATGGACGGTCTGGCGGTCGGAACCGCGACGATTGCGCTACTTTTATTCAGTGCGGTATCCGCGATCAACGGCCAGCATTTTATTGCCGTACTGGCGCTGCTCAGCGCGGGATCGGCCGCGGGCTTCTGGTTTTACAACCATACCCCGGCCTGCATTTTTATGGGAGATTCCGGCAGTCACCTGATCGGTTATTTTCTGGCGATAGTCAGTGCCGGGACAACTTATTTTTCGCATAACGAATCACCCACCCGGTTTCCGATTCTGATTCCGTTCTTTATTCTGGCGGTGCCGCTGTTCGATACTCTGGCGGTGATCGTGATCCGGCTGCGCGACCATAAGCCGGTTTATGTGGGGGATCATAACCATATTTCGCATCGTTTTGTGCGGATGGGACTGAGCCGTAAACGTGCGGTCCAGGCGGTTCACATGCTGGCGTTGATCGTCGGTCTGAGCGTCCTGCCTCTGCTTTGGGGGGATGAAAGAACCGCGTTGGTCATTGTTACCCAGGCGTTACTGATGATGCTGCTGGTAACCTTCCTGCAATACGCCGCCAAACCGGAGGCCGAGGATGAAAACGATATGACACTGAAAGCGGCTCCGGAACCGGAGGAGGAAGGGGTATGATAAAGCTATCGACAAAGGAGGAACTGGAGCTGCTCAAGGAACTTTATGCCGACCCGGAGCGCAGATTCATTTACGAACAGATCAAGGATTCTTACAATACGCTGCACAGCCGCTCGCAACTCCTGCTCAGCCTGGCGACAATCTGTCTGACGATCACCGGGTTTTCCGGTCCGAAAATAGCCGAATCGGGGTACTGGGCCGGCTGGATGCTGATCTTCGGCTTGTCACTGGTTTTGATATCGGCGTTTTTTGTCCTGCTCGGACCTTTAAGTGTGCGCTGGTTGACTTCTTTCAAGGCTGAATCAGATGACGCAACGTTGCATGTGCTGATGGCGCGACGTAATTTGAAATCTACACTTTACCGCTGTGCCATATATACCCTTACCGGCGGGATGACTCTCTACGCGGCGTCCTTGATATGCTTATTGCACAGCCTTTAAGCCTTTAATGCTTTTAATCCCGGCTAATCATTTGAACTTGTCGCGGTTTGACGGTATATTATCAGGTTAAATTTTTACTGACTTCAGAATGAAAGCGATTATATGGGCAAACGCAAAAAAGAATTTGAGAATTACGATTTCAAGGTACAGAGTTATTTCCGCCTGCTGGGCTATACAAAACCCTACTGGAAGCGGATGACGATCGGAATTCTGGCCGGATTTGTGGTCGGCGGTTCGTTGTTCGGCAGTTTAATGGTTATTCCACAGATGATGATGGTGGTTGAGAAGCCAAAAGCTGAAACTCTACCGGCGCAATTGCCCTCAGGTTCCACGGCAAAGGAAACCGCTGAACAGCCGGTGTTGAAAAAAGCGGAAGCGGACGTTTCGGAAAAGAAAGCGATTGATGAATTTTCCGAGCTGGAACAGCGAGATCCGCGATTGGCGGGGGAACTGAGGCGGATCAAGAAATATGCGAAGGAATATAACTTGCCGATCAAGGTGTCTGGTACTACTCTCACCTGGACAAAATGGAAAGAAATATCACTTCCGGTGGTCAAACCCGATTATACTCTTTCCTGGCAGCTGTTTGCGGTTTATGTATTGTTGTTTGTTTTTGGCTGGACCGTGAAAAATCTGGCAACTTATGTCAATCGTTATTGTACCCGCTGGGTTGGTGCCCGAGTAATTGCCGATCTGCGTAACGAGGTTTTCAGGAAACTGGCCGGGCAGTCGATTACATTTTACGGTCGAGAGGACATCGGGCAGTTGATAAGCCGTTGTACCAATGATACTTCGGCGGTCGAAAGTTCGGTTGCCAATACGATTGCGGACGCGACCCGGTGTCCGATTGAGATTCTGGCCTGTGCCGCCGCAATGATTTACGCGGGTATGAAATTTGACAAACCGGAGTTGCTGCTGATAATGGCGGTCGGAATTCCGTTGTGTATTTTGCCGATTGCGATTCTTGGTAAAATGATCCGGAAAGTTTATCGCCGGGCGTTCTCGAGAATTGCTGACGTAGTAACCCGGATGCATGAGGTATTTACCGGTATTCTGGTTATTAAAGCGTATAATACCGAGGAAGAGGAGTTCCAGAAATTCCGTAAGATCAATCGCGGTTATTTCCGGACCATGATCCATGCTTTGAAAATGCAGTTATTGATGTCGCCGCTGATGGAATCGGTAGCAGTTGCCACTACGCTGGTGTTTTTGGTTTATGCCTACCGGGCGAATGTCACCCTGACCCAGCTGGGGGCGTTGCTGGTTCCGGCTTTCATGGCCTATAACCCGATGAAGAGTCTGGCCAAAATAACCACCTATCTCCAGCGCAGCATGGCCGCTGCCGACCGTTTCTTCGATTTGATTGACCGGGATGAAGAACTCAAAGATAAACCGGACGCGGTGGATATGCCTGATTTCAAGGATAAAATAGTTTTTGATAACGTGACTTTCTCATTCAACGACGATAAAAAGGTGCTTGATTCGATCAATCTCGAAATTCCCAAAGGCTCGATGGTCGCGTTTGTCGGCGCTACTGGTTCAGGTAAAACCACAATGGCTTATATGGTTGCCAGATTTTACGATCCGATCTCTGGATCAGTAAAGATCGACGGCCTTGATTTGCGTGATATGAAAACATCATCTCTGCGTGAACATATTGGGATTGTTACTCAAACTCCGATTTTGTTCAATGATACGGTTGCCTCCAATATCGCCTATGGCTGTCCGAATGCCACTCAGGAACAGATTGTTTCCGCGGCTAAACAGGCGTATGCTCATGAATTCATTACCTCTGGGCGTGACATCAAAGGTTACGACTCAGTTGTCGGAGAAAAAGGCGCCAATCTCAGCGGTGGTGAAAGGCAGCGTATTGCGATTGCCAGGGCTATTCTGAAGAATCCTCCGATTCTCATTCTGGATGAAGCCACCAGTGCCCTTGACACCGTGACCGAACGTCAGGTCCAGAGCGCCTTGGACAATGTAATGGCTAATCGTACCGTATTTGCGATTGCGCACCGCTTGAGTACAATTCAGCATGCTGATAAGATCATTGTCCTTGAGGAGGGGCGGATCGCCGAATCCGGTACCCATGAAGAGTTGCTGGCTATGGACGGCCTCTACAAGAACTTGCATGAGACGCAATATGGTATCAGCGAGTGAAAAGCTGCCGGACCGGTTGCATTTCATCGGTATCGGCGGCGCGGGGATGGCTCCGCTTGCCGCCATCCTCCGGGAGCGTGGGAAACTGCTTTCCGGGTCAGATCTTATTGCTAACTCCCTGACTGCCAAATTGGCGCGTTCGGGAGTGGCTGTTTACCTTGGACACCAGGCTGAAAATGTTCCTGATGATACCGGAATGATAGTCTATTCATCCGCGGTTAAACCGGACAACCCGGAAATGTTAAAAGCGAAGGAGCTTGGAATTCCAGCCTTGCGAAGAGGTGAATTGCTGGGGCGTCTTGCCGCTGAATACCGTCATCCGGTCGCCGTCAGCGGCTCGCACGGCAAGACCACGGTTACCGCCATGCTGGTTCACATTCTGCGTCAATGCCAAATTGCCTGCGGTTATATGATCGGCGGCAAATTAAGCGATAATACTCCGTCGGCCGCGGCCGGGAACGGCGATATTTTTATTACCGAAGTAGATGAAAGCGACGGCACCCATACTTTGATTAATCCATATCTGGGTGTGGTTCCGAATGTTGAAGATGATCATTGCTGGAGCGTGGGAGGAACAGAGCAATTGTATGAAAACTTTGCGACATTCGGACGCAATTCGCAAAAACTTATATCGCTTGATTCTGAATTGACCGAAAAACTTTTTTCCGGGCATGCGGACTGTCGTTTTTTGCATGAAGATCATTTTGCCGGGCTAGGAGTGTTGCCGGGGCTGAGTTCCGGATTATTTGATGAATGGGGCAGTTATCAGCTTTTTGACGCGGCTTTGGCGGTAGAAGCGGCGGTGGTTCTCGGAGCCGGGCGTCACCAGGCTTCCGAGGCTTTGAATACATTTGGCGGGGTTTCCCGGCGCATGACCGTGCATAAAGATTCCGCCGATCTGGTAATTATCGAGGACTACGCACATCATCCGACAGAAGTCAGAATGGCGATTGCGGCATTGCGAAAGCGCTATCCAGGACATCATTTGCGTGTGGTTTTTCAGCCTCATCGCTATGCCCGGCTCGAAAAATATTTTGATGCTTTTGCCGCGGAACTTGCTAAAACTGATTCCGTTTATATCGCTCCCGTTTTCGCGGCCTGGACCGAAACCGCCCCATGCAGTTCCGAAGACCTGGCTGACGTAACACCCGGGGGAAAATATATCAATCCTCCCTGGCGCGAATCCGGCAAAGAACTTTTGACAAAGCCGTTTGACAAACCCTTGCTACTGGCAATTCTCGGTGCCGGCGATATCGATGCATTGCTTTCAGAATTGATATAATCTTCTCGTGGAAAATCTTGGTTTTTTGCATTTTAAGAGTTGTAAGTGTTACATGGTTAGGTTTTTGTGTAAAATAAATAATCAAGCCGTCTGACTGTTTTATATCTATAATAGCGCCATGTTACCCGGTTGAAAATATATCATTCATCCCTTGTACGAATCCGGCAAACAACTTTTGGCAACGCGGGCTGATAACGCTTTATTATCGGCGAGCCTCGATGCTGGCGATATCGATGCATTGATTACTGAATTGATATAATCTTTTCGTGAAAAATCAAAATCTCCATGTGTTTTGAAGAGTGTAATGTGTTAATAGTTATCTTCTTGTGTAATATTAATAGTCAAGCTGTCTGACTGTTTTATATTGAACGGTGTTGTCATTTTGTCATAATTTAAGAGGTATTACTTGGTGCTGAAACGCGAATTTAAAGCCTTTAACAAGACTTAGTTTCCTGCTCGTACAGGGGCTTGTAAACCCCTGAAAAATGTCATTGCGATGCCTTGCAATGGGCGCAATAGCGGTTTCATATCGATGGCCAATGAAAAATTTAAAATCTCATAAGTATCTAGTTTTAATATATTTACGCATTGGCATCTTTTACTTTCCTGCTATATTACAAGATGGAAAATTTAAATATGACAACGACACGAGAACGGTTTTTCGAACCTTTGAAAAACGCCCTTGCAGATGTAAATTCAACCCGAAAATGTAAAGACTTTGATGATTTTGAATTTATTCAATCCGGAGTCGGACGAGTTCTTGATTCAGTCAAAAGCGGTCGCGACTGGGTCCAGAAACTACAGTATTTTATTTCGCACGCCATAACGGTCAATTGTTTTTTCAGCGCATTAAGGAGCAAGCGCCGTTTAACCTTGTTGAATGAGGTAAATTGGCATCTTGTCAAAAGATGTAATTCAGTTCTTAATGACCCGTTCAAAGAACATGAGGAACTCAACGGTTTCGCATTGTATGCCGCGGATGGCCACTATCACAACTGCTCGTCTCACGAAGATTTGTTTGAAGATGGAAAAAAGCATGCGCCTGCAGGAATTTACGCTCTAAACCTCAGAACGGAAAGTCTGCGGTTTCTTGATGTGATGAGGCCGGACCGGGCAAATAATAAAGTCAAAGAGCATGATATATCGGTAATGAAGCGCCTGCATCCTGAGACCTTGCGAATGGGGGAAGCCAAAGGAACCAAGGTTGTGATCGCCTATGATTCGGCCATCATTGATTATGCGCTGTGGCACCGCTGGAAACGGGGTAAAGGCATTTATACCATTACCACGGCAAAAGCCAATCTGAAATTAATGGTTTCCGGGGAGCGGCAATTCGAACGTAGTGACCCTCGCAATAACGGGGTGGTTAAAGACTTGTTCGTTGGCAACAGCAGCTCCGGTTTATTGAGAAAAATTATTTATATCGACCCGGTTGACGGCACGGAATATATTTTCCTGACCAATGAAATGACCCTGCCTCCGGGACTGATCGCATTTATCTATAAAAGAAGATGGGATATTGAAAAATTATATGACGTTAAAAAAAATAAGTTTGACGAAAACAAAGCTTGGGGCAAGAGTGTCGAAACGAAGTGTCAACAAGCTAATTTTATCTGCATCACCCATAACCTGATGTTGCTGTTGGAACAAATTCTTGAAGACAATGAAGGGATACGCGATGAAAAATTGATTCAAAGAATTATGATCAGAAAACAGGAGCAGACGGCTCTGGCAAAACAGGCAAACAGAGCTATGAATTCATTAGTTTATGAATGGAACAGGCCGTCCCAGAGAAGCTTTCAGTTCATTCGCTGGTTGCGCAACGAGATCAACATTCAAGCTTCCTGGCAGGACTCTATTGTGCGTTTAAGACCGCTTATGGCAAGGTATTTGAATTGAATATGACAACACCGTTCAAATGTCATCCGTAAAAGGGGTGTTAAAATAAACTTCTGAACTTGGTTTGCGTGGTTTGTTATCGTGTTTTTATTTGAAGTTTATTGAAAGTTTCTGCATCGATTTGAGACAATTTTTGCTCTTTCTTCCGGGGAATTCCCAGAGAACAAAAGAGTAGTTTCTTACTTTGGGAGATAAGTTAACATCGGTTTTGATCGCATAAGTTCCCGGCTGAAGTGAAACCGACTTGACTTCTTTAGGATTAAAAACCAACGCGCAGGTGCTGAAATAAGGGCCTTTTTCACCCGGGTCGAATTTTTCATCCATATAATACAGCCAGTATTCGTCAGTATCCAAATTAACATTCTGTTTATTATCAATTGAAGGAATTGAACGTTTTGCGGTATAGGTAATTCGTCCACGTTTTTTCGGCTCGTTTCTCAAAAAATTTCCGGGATAACAGATAAACTGGATTGTCCCGTTTTGCGGTGCTTTTGCGAAGACGATATTCATGCCAAGTTTATCATCGTTGTCACGCGCTTTGAAAATAACTTTCACAGTTTTGAAATCGAAAACGATACCGTTCTCATCGGTTGCGAAGGTCACCGGTATTTTGGTCAGGTCCGTTCCTTTGGCGGTCAACTTGAAAAAACCACTGAACCCGCTGGCCCAGCCGCGTTTGGAATAACGTTGTTTTCCGGCCAGTAATCCGATTCCCGAGATAAATTTATGTTCCCCCTTTTCGGTTATTTTAAAAGCCAGTTTATAGTTAACATTTCCTGTGAGCAGTTCACATGAATAGGCTTTTGCTCCGCCTTTAAGCAGTTTATGGGTTAGTTTAACCGGGACGGCGTGAACTGCTATTGTTAGAACCGCAATAATTAATATGAGACAACGCTTCATTATTTTACCTCAATTTCTTTTGTAATCTTTTTCCCGGTAATAACGTCTTTGACAATGACTTTCCAGACTCCAGGTTTGTCGTTCAAGGCAAACGGGATTTGATGTATAGCCGGTGCCATAATATTTCGGGTAAGCGGGATAATTTCGACCCCATCAGGATTTTCCACCGCCAGGTGCAATGGATATTTACCTTTAATATTCACTTTTGCACTTAATGGAATTGAGCTGCCACGACTGACTTCCGGCGGTAGCGTCAATTTTATTTGCGGAGGCCGGGGCAGGGAGGCTAAGAGCTGAATTCCATTTTGCTTTAAGGGAACTCTGTTAGTCAGATCGTAAGCCTGCCCTGAACGCATTTCATAAACATAGCGTTTTGAGTTAAGATTTAACGTTTTTCCTGATTTTTCCTGTTTGTTCGTGTCGATGATTCCGTAATAAGTGATTTCTCCTGATTTAAATGTGCCGTTTTCACTTTCCGACGCGCCTGCTGAACAAGATATATTGATCAGCGGCATGATGCCGTTTTGTTTGAGCAGAGCAAGCGGCAGAGCTCCGCCAGGATAGCTGAGTTTCAGGCCCAGCGCCCCAAGATAATAGGCTTTTCCTTGGCCGAAATGGTTGACGGTCATAGTATTATCAGCGGATTTTGTGCCGAAGCTGATCGAGCCGAAAAAATCGTCCGTTTCTGATAAGGTTAATGGTTTGCCTGATTGCTTGATTCCGCTTTCAATAATTGCCGCAGATATTTTTTTGCCGCCGAAGTTATAGGTGGCGGTTGCCGCGGTAAGCTGAGAATTGTGACGTTCAATTCCGAAAACATCGTCGAGCCTCCCGGATTTTAGCGCTCTCCCGTACTGGTTCCAGGTAGCGGTACAGGCGTCAGCAATAACAATTCCACCTTTTTGCACGAAACTTCTTACCGCATCAGCCTCTGCTTTGGTCAAGACATAAACCATTGGCAGGATCAATGCCTTACACTTGCGTTTTTCAAGAATCCCTTCAGTCAGTTGCGGCGCGTTGACATAGTAAGGCGAATAGCCGTATTGCATCAGGATATTAAGCCACATGTCGATGCCGGTACGGTATAATTGATAAGTGTCGATCACGCCCTGCTGTTTTTGAATATATGCGGTAAGCAGCGACTTCTGGGAGATTAGAATTGCAACCGGAGAGGCCGCTTTATCAGAAACCGCCAGAGCGTCGCCGGGACCGGCAAGAACTTCCTGGATAATCGGCTTCAGCGCTCTGCCGTAATATGACAGTGTTGCGTCGGGATTGACCAGAATTGAGCTGCAGAAAAAACTGATCATATTTTGCCCCCTGAACAATGCCTGCCACATGTCGAATTCGTCTTTGGCTATTTCATCGGCATATCCCATACACCAACTGCTGAACGCGAAGTCATGACGGTCGGCAAATGACATCGGCAGTACACCGGTGCCGTAAAATGCCGCGACTCTTTCGAATTTCATCCGTTTCGGCCAGGCGTATCCGCCGTACGCGCTCATTTTATCATGAATGCCGCTTTCGCCGATCATACCTTTGGGATTGACCTTGTGAACCGCGTCCCGGGTCCATTTGAAATAGTCGGCGTACACACTGTCCATGAACTGGCGATGGGCCAGCCACGACGCCCAGTCGTTTGTTTTGTTTGCCTGATCGAGTGTCAGGGGCTTGATCTGCTCAAAGTTTTTGAAGGAGCTGTGCCAGGCGGTATTCAGTTTGTCGATCGTTCCGAATTGCTTTTTCAGTTCCGCTCTGAATTTGTGCATGCAGAATGGAGAAAAGCAGATATCCAAAGGAGTGGCGCCGCCTTCAGTAGTTAGACTCATTTCGTCACCAAGCATATAGATCATTGTTCCGTACTTTTTTGTTTCTGAAGCTGCTTTGATGATTTTATTTTCGATTTCTTTGCGTTGTTGCGGGTTGTTCAAGCATGGATTTCGAGTCAAATATTTGGTGTCGCCGGTTTTCTTGTATTGTGAAATCATGTTTGCCGCCTGTTCTGGTTTAACTACTGCCCGGTTAAGGTTGACCAGGGCAACCCTGAAATTGGCCGCGGCGTTATATTTACTGGTTTCGTCGATTTTCCAGACAGTGCCCTCGCCGATACTTTCAAAGCCGATATTCCTGGCCTGATTCTGAAATGCTCCGATATAGTATTCCGGGAGTTTCGGCAGGGTCCCACCCCAGAGGTGAAACATGAAAGCCGGTTGATTTTCATACACGTGGGGCAAAAAGATCTGGCTGGTTTCGCGGGAGATGATTTTCTTGTTCCGGAGCAAAGTGGCAACCAGCTTGTAAATGACGGTAAGCGGATTATCGATTTTAAAGGTAAACTTCCGGTTGGTCATTCCGGATTTTTTAGACAAGTTCTTGACCAATCGACCATAGTTATCGAAGCATTCAAGCCGGACGAGATCTTCCGGACGTTCCAATGTCACATTGACCGTGACCGGTTCACCCTGTTTGCAGATTTGCTTTGAAGGATTGAGTCCGGTAATACGATTGGGAGCTGTAATATTTAATTTGTCAAAACTCCAGTCAGTTACTTTGTCGTTTTTGTCCCGGTTGACTTTAACCGCAACGTAATTACCGGCAATAGCCGGTTTTTTCCGATATTCGATGCCCTGCCGCAAATAAAAAGTTTCAGTTTTTGCCGGCTGTCCGGATTGAGTTTTTCCTCCAGCCTCAAGTACCGCTCTGGCTGCCATTGAGAACATAGTTTCTTCAAGTCGATCCTGAATTTCCTCATATTTCATGTGTGGCAATAACCCGTTGCCTTGATAGCGAAGAAAAATCACTGTACCCTTGCCGTATTTTGCGATTCTTGCACATTTTTTCAATTTTACCGGCAACGCGGAATCCCGGGTTATTGATGGCGCCGTCTTAGATTTGTCGAATATGTCCTGCAAACCGTATTTCCAGTTTTTTTGCCGCGCATGGGTTCCAATCACAACAAGTCCGGTTCCCGACTCAACCATTTTAAGAATGCTCTGACAGATATCCTGAGGCAGTAAGTTCCAACCGAAATCCACCCGGTAATATTTTATAGCGTGAGATTCTCCGACCACAATAACCTGAGGATTTGCTTTTTTCAGGTCGTCCGGCAGCTTTTTCAGCGCTTCTTTCTTAACCACATTACCAAGCTGAATCCAGCCGGTCGGCATCTGTTCCGGCTTGATCCAGCCGAGGGTCCACCATTTATAAGGCAGTGTTGTATAATAAGGTTCAATATCCATGCGTTCCCGCATTGACGTTACATTGGCCAGGTTGCGCAAACAGACAAGAAAGAATACCTTCATGCGTCCTCCCGCCCATGGTTTGGCAAACGGGATATAAGGAAGCCCGAGTTTATCAGGCAGCTTATAACGCCACGGCAGCGATGCCTGATTTTCCCGGTAGCGTTTTTCCCGTGGCTTCCAGGTGAATTGTAAAGGCGTTTTTTGAGATCCCCGCTTCAACTCAACCAGCAGCTTGTTGTTTTTTTCAACCCTGCAGGTAATAGGAAAAATATTTTTCGGGAATTTAACGTTAGTGACTTTATTCGGGAGCAGCTCCACATCAACTTGTTTGAGTATTTTGCCGTTAAGCTTGATTATACTGATATTGACTTTTTCAGCTTTTGCAGAAAATAGCTTGACTGCGTCGTTGGTAAGTTCGCCAACAATGCCGTCCCCCGCGCCGTTGATGACATCCAGACCACTGAATGGAATAATGTCGAAGCTGGTTTCAAAAGTTTTTCCGCAATCTATGGTTACCGGCGTATTGCGCCATTCCAGAGTGGCCAGTTTGCGGTATTTCCAGTTATAGAAGCATTGCAAATATTTATACTCTGGCGTAAATACAATGCCTTTTCCGGTTTCCGGATTGACTACCCCGGTCCAACCATCGGCGCAGTCATAAAGCCAGCGTTCCGTAATAGCGTCCCCGGGAGTCCAGTCAAATTGCTTGACTCCTGATGTTTCAGGCGCAAAATAACGGTTTTTTCCGGGACCTGAAACGATATAATGAAACCAGGCCTTAACCTGAATTTTGGACATCGAATTAGCACGATTGAGCCAGGCATATTTGACATTTACCGCGGGAGAATCGTTATTGACGGTAATGGTCTTATGGATTTCCAGAAATTTGTTAATCCCGGTTTCCCCGGTTTTTGATAATGTTATTGAAACGGCATTTTTCTTTTTTTTGATTTGATAGCTGTACTGCTTTTCCCAGAAATCACCGTGAAGTTTTTGACTCCATAGATGATCATTGAGCAAGCCGTCGGTCGAAGTGAATTCGGTTCCGAGATATTTGAACGATTTGATTGCGCCGCCTTTGTCCGGCAGCAGCGTAAAATCAATATATTTATTGCTTATCTGCAGTACGATTCCAAGTTTTTTATCAATTGATTTGTGGACATTTACATCCGCGTTCAATGTCGTTATGCATGTCGTCAGCGTCAAAAAAGACACAAAAAAGCTCTTGAGCATAGTTCCTCCGAAAAATTAATGATTCAGGCAATCAGGCTTATTTTAATTTAAAATATCATCTTAAGGTCTGTTAAAAGTCCATTCCTCCCCAGAAGTAATAGGCTGTTGACAGGAGTACTAGTGCGTCTGTCCTCGTATATGCGTATTTCAATGTTTTTACATGCCCGTCACAGTACAAACTGTTGAATTTATCAGCGTGGCGCGGATTGATATAATATGTTTTACTTCCTCCGTAAAACGTGATTGTGTAGCTGGTACTGTCCGGAAGAGAGTCAGACAAAATCATGCGTTTAGTAGGTTGAACAATTTTTGACAATTTCCGATATTCCGCCCAGAAAGATACCGCGTTCATTCCGTAGCCTAACCAGTTATCAACGTCTATTACAGCATCAGTATATGGATTGACTGCCTTCCGGCTCATGCTGGGGCATGAATAAACACTGTTGCGCCCAATCTGGAAACCGTTTTTTGTCAGATCTCCGTCCTTTGCGAAGCCGGCCTCATTCATTATTCTGGTCCAGGTCATTTTGCGGACCGTATCATAACGAATCGGGAAACGGTCATCATAGTTGTCTCCATACAGGGCGAAATTCACCCCGACTTGTTTAAGGTTGGCTGCGCATCTTATAGTTTTGGCTTTTTCCCTGGCTTTATTCAAGGCCGGCAGTAACATACTGGCAAGGATTGCAATGATGGCTATTACGACAAGCAATTCGATTAGTGTAAATGTTTTTTTCATAAGATTCCCTTTCTTTAGTTAAAACTTGAAAATTAGCTTTATATTTTACTCGTTCCAGCCCAGGCTTTTTCTTGGAATAAACTTTGCCGGGATTTCAATGACATTATTATCTTTATAGCGCTCGGGAGAAATAATATCAGCCAGCAGGCTTTCAACCATTTTTTTCCCAGCGGAATGGTCATTTTTTTCAATTGATGACAAAAATGCTTCTGACGGTGGGGCGGTGATATTGTGCCCCTCCACATTATCATAGCCGACAACTGAAATATCTTTTCCCGGTTCCAGTCCAGCCAGACGCAAAGCGTCGCATAGCCCGAGAGCGGCAAAATCAGAAGAACAAAAGATCAGTTTATGACGCTTGATCCGGTCAATTATTTTACAGGCAATATTAAAGCTTTCACGCCAGGCCATACCGGAAAAAGACGGTGATTTGAAGAAATATTCTTCTTCAATTGTCATTTCGTATTTTTGAGCATAAGGCTGAATATTCATTCGCGGGTGGTCGTTCAACAAGCCCAACGATAGAGTTGCCAGGCTTTTAAAACCGCGAGCCTTGAACATTTGGAACATCGTATCAAATGCATCGCTATCATCAATGTGAACACAGGTAATCCCGGACTTGGTATGACGAATTGGACTGTCTGAAACATATGTCGCTACGGGAATTTTTCTTTTCGCAAGTTCATCCATTGTCCGCATTCCCATCAAAGATGCGCCAATGAAGTAAGCATCAGCATGACTGCTGCGGATAGTTTTTACCGTCTCCATGTCAAACTCTCCGGCTTCTATCGGCAACAAGATGGTTTGATAATTATTGCGAATGGCCTCACGACAGAATGCACTGAGGAAAAGCGACAGATTGTGTGAACTCAAATCGGCCTCAAGATTATGCAGGATAATTCCCAGTTGAAAGCTTTTACCATGTGCCAGAGAGCGAGCCGAGCTTCGAGGTTCATATTCATATTTTTCAGCAATAGCCATAATCCGGTCTCTCACTTCTTTGGAAATGAGTTTTTGCTTTTTGGCGCTGAATGCTCGAGACACCGTTGAAGCGTTGACATTTGCCAGTGCGGCTATTTCTTTTAATGTTATTGTTTGTTTTTTCATAAGAGATTGTTTGTTTTATGCAACCGGTTGCATGAGTTTTATTATATTATAGGTGATTGATATTGAAAAGTCAACCATGTATCAACAAAAACACTGAAAAAATGAAATTTAACAAGAGTTTTTAGCGAGGATAGGCTGGAAGTGAACAGAAACTATATGCGATCAAAAGGTTTAAATCCTCAAAATAGACATGAAAGAATATCAACTCTGAAGCTTCCTGAAGCAATAGATCACTGCTCCGGCGGGGCCGAGGCCGCGGCTTAGTTGTTTTTTGTTGATTCGATCGGGATTGTCGAATTTTGCGCCCATTTCACGGATGAAAAGTTTTGAGCCTAATATTGCTCCGTCGCTGAAGTGACGGGTGCGTCGCAGGAAGCATACCGGCATTGATTCCTGGCGTTTGGCATGTTCCTGCGCCTCAAATATCTCCTCACTGGAGGCTCCGCTCTCAGCCGCAATGATTCGCGCCAGTTCACTCCGGAAATAGTTGAAAAGATCGCTATCGGTCCATTTTGAGGTGTCGCGATGCCAGATGTTTTGTTTGAGATGTTTGACAAAATTTGCTTGAAACATGTGTTTTCCCGTTCCGCAGTAGCGTCCCCAGGTTGTGAAATGGTAGTCGGCTGGATTGGTTGTTAGTCCGGCGCGGACAGGGTTTAATTCGACGTATAAAACGCATGCTTCCAGTGAATTGCGACTATCCAGTATGACGCTTTTGAATTTGTTGGCCCAGAGTTTGCCGATGCGGTCGCGGGATTGGTTGTAGACGACAGTGAAACGTTGTTGGAAGGCGCGCATAAAATAGCTGATGTCGATCATTTTCTGACCAACTTTGCGACATATTTCAGAATCGTCTGGATTAATCTTCGGCATCTGTTTTGGCGCGTAAGTAAATTTATCCAACATGTAGTAGTAGTAGCGATTGTGTCGTTTGGCAATCTCCTCTATCGACGGTAATTCGTCTGGCCCGGGTGCATAAACGACTACATGGAAATGGTTCCCCATCCAGGCGGCTGAGATCACTTCGATCAGGAAATATTCGCAGAGATTTTGCAATAATTGAAAACCGTATTCCATGTCGACTCGATTAAACGGTTTTTCGCCTCTGCAACCGGCGGTTCGATTCATCAGATGATAATAGCAACCCTCGCCCTTAACTTTCATTCGTATTCCGCGTTCAGCCATGATTTTTCCTCCGTTGTTGACGAGTTTACAAGTAATATAGTGCTTGGAAACGGGTTTGTCAAATTAAACTATTACTTTCTTTATTTATTATTTGTAAACAATTAAATACAAGGCATTAAGTAAATTAGAAAAGGGAGTCTTGGATCATGTCAGCGGGAATGAATTCAATGAATTTTTTGTGAAGATCTTCCAGTTTGTTCAAATAATAAGGAATATTCTCATCACGCTGTTCCGGAGCATCGTGCAGCAGCCTGGAATTATCAACAACCGACGCTTTTTTCTTGTCGCCGGTGATATAAAACGCGACTTGATCGCCACGGCGGTAATCGCGGTTGGACTCTGAAACCAGCTCATAGGCGGCGGAACGCCGTCCTTTGCCGGAGTCCAACTTGCGGCGATAATTTTCCGGTGAATCGGCTAAAGTCTCGGTTTTTGCCAGTTTATTCAAAGGCCATTTCCGGTTTTCGATTGCGTTGCGGCAGGCGTAATAATAGTCCTCTATTTCATTGGCGCGACCGGTCAGCAGTTTGGTGATTGCTTCAGCGATATAATCACGCTGGAACGGTTCAAGTCCACGCGACTTGAGCGCAGCACCAGCAATACTGATTTCACCGTTTTCTCCCAATAAGGCATAATTTTTACTTTTGTAACAGAACATTGCCTGATAAATTGAATCAAGCTCAACTTCGATCCCCTGCGGTAGCGCGGATTGAATTTCCTGTTCCATTGCATCCGGGGCAGGGGCATCTGACGGAGGCTGAAAATAGATGCCGTCAGTATCCATTTCAATCACATTGGCTCCGCGATTCTCCAGAAAATCCAGCATCATTGTCAGTATTTCCCGTCCGCGTGCAGTGACCTGTTCCGCCGCGTTAAAATCATTGAACGTTCCCTGTGCAAATCCAAGATAACCATAAAAGGAGTTGATCAGGATTTTGAATGTCGTCTGCAGTGAATTAAAGTAGTCTTTTTCAGTCGGACTGGACGCATTTTTTTCCGCGTCTTTAGCTGATAAACGGAATTCACGCAGTTCGTTGAGCAGACGTCTGAATACTCCGAGCGAATCGCGCTGGGGACTGATGCCGTCGGCCAAAATAACCGAAGGATACAGCGACCGGATGTCACAATGCCATACATTTTTGAAAACGCCGGAATGGAATGCCCGGGTCAGGCCGCCTTCAAAACGTTTGGTTTCACCGGGCCAGGGCAGGGATTCCCGGTGGACCAGGTATTCCGCCGCGAACAGGGCATCAATTCTGGTTGCATTGCCGCGAACAACACAATCCTGATACTTCATCGGAACCAGCTGTGCCTGGTAAAAATAGCTTGGTGATAAAATCGCGCTGATTGACCTCGTTTCAATGACATCATCCAGGGCGTAAGCGAGCAGGGTGTCCGGATCATTGCGCCAGCAGTCGGTGATTTTTGAACCTTCGACATAAGTTCGGTCCGGCGCGGCGACGCCAAAATGGCGGGCAATGCTTTTTAAACCGTAGCTTTCGAGCGAACGATGCGATACATCATAGAGCACCGCCAGAATGTACGTATCAATGACGTGGCGTCCGTAGACCTCATAGCGGGTATAATTAACCGCGCGTTCAGCGGCGGAAAAACGTGAATTACGTTTGGTGAAGGTGCTGCCGTCGCGACCGAGTTTCAGCTTTACCTTGTGCCGCTTTGCCCGGGTTTCGAGATAGGGCAGGTCGAACCGGAAAATATTATGTCCTTCAAGCACATCAGGGTTCCGTTCCTGCACGACTTCAACAAATCTTTCAAGCAGTTCTTTTTCGGAACAGTCGCGTTGGGAGAGAACCGTTTCCCAACCGGTGCTGTCGGTCATACTGATGATGATTATCTCATCTCCGGCCCGGTCGGCATTGGGAAAATCATAATCCCCGGCGGTGATGGTTTCAATATCGAACTGGAGTCGCCGCAGTTGCGGAAACTCCATACCACGAAAACACCGGATGCTTTCGGATGACAAGATTTGACTGGTCAGATCCGAGACTACTTTATATGGAGCGCCAGGAGCAGAATAACTGCGTCCGGTTACCGTTTTCAAATGGTCCAGAGCGGCCTGATAGTCTGCAGTATTCTGGAATTGCGCCAATATCTTCAGAGGGGCCGGTCCATGAAGAGTGGTCAGCTCGCAGTCAAGGTTCGAATCATCCATCAGTTCAGCGTGTTCAAGCAAAATATACGGTTTGAACGGAATCTTCTGTAAATCGATTTGATCATCATTCCGGGTGAAAATAGCAGCGCCGTCGTTGTCCGGTTCGACCGCGACGACGTTGCCGAGTTTTGAGTCCACCAGCTTGTCGAGTTTTATCATGTTTTTCTCCTTAAGCCGGTTATTCAAATTACAAAACGATATTCAGCATTTTTTCCGTGGCTTCGACCGCGGCGGCCAGTTGGTCGCTGTCCACGCCGATAGTTACCAACGGAAGATCCGCGTCATTTTGCCAGGTGATCGTTGTTTCTACCAGGGCGTCTGTTTTGCCGCCGGGAGGAATCCTGACTTCGTAATCGGTCAATTTGGGAATATCCAGATTAACTTTTTTCAGAGCCATTCTGACAGCCTTGACGAATGCGTCATAACCGCCGTCACCACCGGATGAAGCGGTGAGTTTTTTTCCTTTGCATTTGAGTGTGACTTTAGCCTGAGGATGCTCGCTGAGGCGGGTCACAATATCATAATCAAGTATTTCTAATTTTTTCTTGCTGGGTGTTTTCAGGATGTCGGCAATGATAAATGGCAGATCCTGGGGGGTCAGATTCTTTTTCTTGTCCCCGAGCCTGACTACTTCACGCAATACCTTATCCCGGGTCGCTTTGTCCAGCTCCATGCCGAGTGCTTCCATATTCTTCTCGATTGAGGCCTTTCCGCTCAGTTTGCCCAGCGCATAGGAACGCTTGCGTCCGAAGCGCTCCGGCAAAAGCGGATTGGCGTAAAGGTTGCCTTTGATATCGCCGTCAGCATGGACTCCGCAAGTCTGGGTGAAAACATCAGACCCGACAATCGGAGTGTTCCAGGAGTTTCGCTTGCCGGACATTGCCTGGACGACGTTTGACACGGTTTGAAGCTGTTTTTCATTGACTCTGGTCTTACGGTCAGTCATATCGTTGATGACCGCGACTATTTCGGCCAGGGTCTGATTTCCGGTGCGTTCACCGAGACCATTGACCGTGGTGTGGATTGAATTGATTCCCTTCTGGACCGCCACCAGACTGTTAGCGGTTGCCAGTCCATAGTCGTTGTGACCATGATAGTCGAACACCGCGTTTGGAAATGCGGCATAGAGCAGATCAAGATATTTGACCATATTATGCGGACTCATGACGCCAAGGGTATCCGGCAACATGATCCGGTCTACCGGCTGATCCATCAACAGTTCGATAAATGAATAGACGTAGCGAAAACTGTCCCGCATCCCCCCGGACCAGTCTTCAAGGTAGACATTTACGTTCAAACCCTGTTCTTTGGCATAAGTAATTTCATTCACAACCTGCGCGTAATGTTCTTCCGGGGTTTTGCCCAACTGTACCCGACAGTGGACTTCGGAACCTTTTGTCAACAGGTTGATGACTTTTCCGCCAGCGTCGCGAATCCAGTCTATAGATCTGCCTTTATCGACAAATCCCAGAACTTCAACCCGGTTCTGCAAATCTTTTTTGGAGGCCCAGTCAACGATATCCGCCACGCTCTGCTGTTCTCCTTCGGATACCCGGGCCGAGGTAACTTCAATCCGGTCAACCCGAACTTTTGTGAGGAGTAATTTTGCCAGCTGCATTTTTTCCAGCGGCGTATAAGACACCCTTGGGGTTTGTTCTCCATCCCGCAATGTGGTATCCATTATTTCGACATATTTATTCATTTTCATTGTTTGTGCCTGCATGCATATGGTTTGCATGCTTTCCTGTTTGTTTTATATTTTAACTTATTTCTTATCTGAGATTAATGCGTAAAAAAACGCGGATTCTCTTTTTCGGAGATATTCCGCGTTGAATTTCAAATTATCTTATGATTAATCGCGTTAAAAAATCGTTCAAAACATGGTATCTCCTGATGTCCGGGCCTTACCGTGTCAAAGCACGACAAGACCCCTACTAATACCGATGGTAATAATAGTCATATTGAGAAGCTGAACGTATTTTTTTCTGGTCATAATTAATTATTTCTTATTTCTAAACTGATAACGCCGGTCATCCGGCTGTCCCATAATATACCACATTATCTGAGCCGGCGCAAGTTATTACAACAATTTTGGCTGAAATAAGCACAGGCGAATCCAACAATTTTGTCAATAAGAATCAATATTCGCGTTGCAGGGCAACAACTTTTCCCTGCAGGGTAACATCATGTGCCGGATATATTTGGGGTTTAAACTCCCGGTTTGCCGGCCGCAATTCAATTTGTTCGTTATCCGTCGGGAAAAAGCTTTTCACGGTTGTTTCATTCTCCACGAGCGCTACGACAATATCGCCAGGGTTGATGTTCATTGTGTGGCTCACAATAACGACGTCCCCGTCATAAATTCCAAGGTCCCGCATACTTTCGCCATGAATTCTTAATGCGAAAAGACTTTCAGTTGGAGCTCCGCCAACCACACTGGCAGCGCACAGGACTTCCCCTTCTTTATACTGGTTGCTTTCCACCGGCAAGCCGGCATTTGTCCGTCCGATTAACGGTACGGAGATCAGTTCATCTTCTTTGTTATGGCGACAGAACGGTTCAAGGACTTTTATACTTCTGGCTTTGGATGAACGAGAAATAACTTTTTTCTTTTGCAGTGCCCTGAGGTGTGCAAAAACGGTTGAAGTTTTAACCTTAAATCGGTCACCGATCTCATAGACTGTCGGTGCCATTCCCTCTTTTTCAGAAAAGTCTTCAATAAATTTGACTATGCTTTTCTGCTTTTCAGTCAGTTTTTTCATTTTAACGACCCCTTCACTTATATTAAAAAAACGGCTATATCACAATGTATTCCTTTCTTAAGAAATCATTTTTTTGTACATGCAATATCTTTAAGCTTGAATTGTTCACTGAGTTGGCCTGTTACGTCTCAATTGGTTGATCATCCGCAATTGCCACCGGAGATAATCCCCTTCATCACCAAAAAAGAATACCAGATATTTATCATCAACTTTTCCCATTGACATATAAAAAAAAGTATCAGTTTTACGAGTCTTGATTTTTTTTGTCACCGGATCCTTTATATCTGCCTGAACTGTGGCTCCCCACAAAAAGTCGCGAAAAGGATGTTTGTTCAATGAACCGAGATACCGGGGTTTTCCAACTATTTTCCAGTTAGATTTTTTATAATAATTTACCATTTGTTTAAATTTATCTCTTGAAATATTTTTTTGGACTTCCTCTGGTCTGCCTTTTATATAAAGCTCATAATTTTCGTCACGGACCGCTTGAAAATAACCAGCGGCAAGTTTTTTTGCAGAATTCTCAGCTTGAATAGCATCTTTTTTATTAATTTCTTCAAGCTTAATTTTTTGTTTTTTGGCTTCTTTTTCATCGACATCGGTTGTTTTACAACCGACAACCCCGAAGATCATTGCAGCGAAAATTCCGGAAAACAGAAGCTTACTTTTTAATTTCATATTTTGGTTCCTTGTTGATAAATATTTTTTTCTTTCAATTCTATAATATCAGCTTTACTGTGAGCCTGTATTGAAGTTAAATTCAGTTTGGCAATAATGAAGTATTTATTGTATGGAGGCACTTTGTCAGGAGGCAGATGCTTGACGAAAGCAAGATTTTTGCTAATAAAAGTGGAATTGCCCGGGTTCAAGACCAATTCAAACCTTCTAACCGGTTTTTTTAGTTCAGGCACGACATGGGTCCATTCGGACGCGACAAATTTTTTCAGATCTTTTTCCCATTTGCGATAATAAATCTGTAAATTGTCCGGGTCGTTCATAAACCATTCATCGATCCGCAGCGGTTTGTTACCGACATTGGTTAATTTGTATCTCAGCTCGGCATCATAACCCGGGTGAAAGGAACGCCTGGTTGAAACCAGACGAAGCTGAATATGATATCCCTGGATTTTGGAAAATTTCCGGTGGGATGAATCTCCGTGCACCTTGGATTTCTTCATATATTTGGCTGGAGGTTCAGTCGTGCAGGATGCACATAAGAAAACAGCTGCTGTCACACCAAGCAGAAACTCGAGTCTGAAATGTTTTATTTTAGAAAACATAGATCAATGATAACCTTTTCTCTGCTTTTTGCCGCGTCCGGAGTTTTGCTTGAAAACATAGATTGTAATCAAAATAATTCCGGCAGACATAATCATAAAACTCATATCAGAACGAAAAATCTGAGCGGTATCCCAGGGAGGATTCTTTAATATTTCAACATTTAGAAAGTTACAAATGTTGAGGCCCAAAGCATATATGCCAACCCAAATGACACTAACGATCGAGGACCCGATAACTGAAACCAGGTTATCAGAGAGCCAGACCGACAATTTTTTCGCCGGAAAATTTGTATAAGTAGTTCCTAGCGTCATTCTTTTTGGCATAACACAACTCCGTCATTATAATGTTTATTACATAAAGATAAAATAATATCATTTAGTGCAAATGTAAATAGCTCTAACAGAATTTTTACAAAAATTCCTGTTTCTGCCGTTAATATTGACCTATATAGACAGTGAGTAGTAAACAATGGTAACCTTCAGTAATTATAAATCGCAATAACTTGCGGTCTTGTAATCCAATTTTATGATTCAACTCTTTCACTGTTACCTGGTTTGCGTCTTTTGGGGGTGAGGGTGCTGATGATAGAATGTACTGCCTATTGCATCTGACTCCAGGCCGCAGTTCTTGATTCAAGGTTTAAGTTGTTTGTTTTTAATGTTTTATATTTTTTTTATAAAGTAGTTGCTGATTATTTATTCTAGGAACGGTGTCCGGCTTTTAGGTTCGTATTGAGAATTTATCACATTGTAGAGTGGCGCGTAATGGGCCGCTATCGAATCTTAACTCCATTTTCCTTCTGGTTGAATCCGTGAAAACCGGTAGTAAAATACGATTTTTCGTTGAGGGTGAGTTGCGTTTGACCTCATTCCAGGGGCCTTATACGTAAGTTTTGGGGCGTTGTAAAGCGCGTTCAAGCATAAAAATGCCTTTTGAAGTCACTCTGGCACAACAGCCATTGATGGCTGGTTTCAGGTCGTTCTCGACTGCAGGTTTTTATTGGTAAAATATTGTTATTCAGATTGTTATGCATTTATTTAATGCTATATTATTATAGTGCGAAGGGCATTTTAATCTTAACAATGGAGTTTAATAATATGTTTGCAGGAATTGAAAAAATGACAGAAGCGGATATTCTGAATGAGTTGATTTTGCTGGGGGAAAATTACACTCGACACAAGCGCCGCTGCCCCGGCTGCGAAGATGATGATTTGTTTCGCATCAATGTTGCCCGGGTAATTAATCATACCAGGTCCGGCCGTGAATTTCTCCAGTACGCCATGGATGGGGAGATTGCCGATATGCCGACTTGTCATCGAACATCATATTTTGAAGCCCTGGGTTCAACGCTTCGCCTTAAATATGTTGAAGATGTTTGCGGAGCCTTACTGAAACTGATAAATGATTATCTTGAGTCTACCGGGACAGATTATCTTGCAGGTTTCCCCGAACTGAATAATCGTTTTGTCGGAGCCGGCGACGGGCATTCGATCAAACATGCGACGCATGAAAATAAAATCAACGGGAGTTATCCGGCAATGACCTGCATCTATATCCAGAACCTGCGGAACGGCCTGATAGATTTGATGGCGATGGTTACCAATCACCAAAGCTCCAAACCGCACGAATCGCCTGTTTTGAAGAAACACCTTGCTTCATATGCGGCAAAGCATCAATACATAAGGCCGCTTCTGGTCTATGACCGTGCGCTCGCCGATAAAGAATGCATCTCACTCATGCAGACTGCCGCCGGTAAGCATCCGTGGTCATTCGTGAGCCGATTAAAGGCGAATATGAAACCGGTTTTTAAACATCGCCAGCAATTTGATAGAAACGATCCGGTGAATGACGGCGTAAGCGCTTATTACATGATCGGACTTAGTAACGCCGGCACGGTCTGGTTGATTGAATATGTCGACCCGGAAACGAAAATTAAATATTCGTTCATCACCAATGATCCGACCTTGAGACCGGGAGTTGTGGCATTCCTTTACAAAATCAGATGGAAACTGGAGAAAGTCTTTGATGTAACAAAAAATAAATTATTTGAACAGAAAGCCTGGGCTGAATCGTTAACGGCAAAAACAATGCAGGCGAACATGACTGTTTTTACATATAACTTTATAGTACTGCTTGAAGCGGTTATCGGCAACATCAGCGGCAGCATCACTAAGAAAGTTGAAAAAAAACGAATTTATTACCTGGCATCAAGGAGCAGAAAAGCCCAAAAACAAGGAAGAAAAGTTGCGACAGTTGAATTTATAATGCCGCATATGCATCAAATAACCTGTCAATTTATACGATGCATCCGAAGTTGGATCAGGCGGAACTGTCCATTAATAAGCTTCCTGGATGTATTTAACAAACGCCTGTCAAGTTATATATAAAAACAATCCCGGACACCGTTCTATTCTAGATTTGCGGTTGTGTTGAGCAGAGTTGGAGATTATTATATTTGTTCTTTGCGGAGCCTCTCTGGTGATAAAAATATCCGGTAATTTATAAATTAAAAAAAATTGTTTCAGTAATCAATCTTTTTTTGTTTCTTGGTTTTAAAAAAAAGGATTTTGAGTTATATTATTAGTTCGTAGTTAAACTTGAAATATCCAGCTTTTAAGCTGATGATTTAAACCGGAAGTACTGGTAAAATGAGTGAAGCAATTAAACATGAATGCGGAATAGCCATGATCCGGCTGTTGAAGCCGCTCGATTACTATAAGAAAAAATATGGAACTTTTTTTTATGGTTTGAATAAATTATGTCTTTTGATGGAAAAACAGCATAATCGAGGTCAAGATGGTGCCGGAATTGCTTCGATTAAGATGGATATGGCCCCTGGGCATAAGTATATTTCCATTGAAAGATCAAATTCCGCCACCCCGATTAAAGATATTTTCGGTACCGTCTCCAAGGAAATTTATGAAGCAGGGAAAGAGAATCCTGAGCTTAGTGACGATTTGCAATGGTATAAAAATAACGTCAGGTTTTGCAGTGAATTACTGCTTGGTCACTTGCGATATGGGACTTTCGGGAAAAATTCAATCGAAAGTTGTCATCCGTTTTTACGGGAAAATAACTGGATGACCAGAAATCTGGTTATTGCCGGCAACTTCAATCTGACCAATGTTGATGCTCTCTTTAATGTTCTGCTGGGGATCGGCCAGCACCCGAAAGAGTACTCTGACACCGTTACGATCCTGGAAAAGATCGGTCATTTTCTTGACGAGGAAAATACTTTGCTGGTCCGCAAATTCAAGGAACAGGGATATACCAACCGGCAGATATCCCCATTGGTGGCCGAACATCTTGATGTCATGAGGATTTTAAAGAATACCTGCCGCAAATGGGATGGAGGATATACCATGTGCGGACTGGTTGGTCATGGTGATGCTTTCGTAATCCGTGATCCTGCTGGTATTCGCCCCTGCTTTTACTATCAGGATGATGAAATTGTTGCTGTTACTTCAGAAAGGCCGCCAATTCAGACGGCACTCAATGTTCCGTGCGAAGAGGTGAAAGAGTTGCCGCCGGCTCACGCGCTGGTTATCAAAAAGAACGGGCAAATCACGATTGATCAATTTACTCAGCCGCTAAAGAAAAAAGCCTGCTCATTTGAGCGGATATATTTTTCACGCGGTTCCGACCAGGATATTTATCGCGAGCGTAAACAGCTTGGCAGAAATCTGGTTCCGGCAATTCTGGAAGAGATCAATAACGACATGGACAATACGGTGTTCTCGTTTATTCCCAACACCGCGGAAACCTGTTTTCTTGGAATGATTGATGAATTAACTGCTTATTGTCAGACCGTACAATTGAAAAAACTGCTCTCAGAAGAAAAAACCTTAACGCCTCAAGAACTCGAAAAAGTCGTAAAATATGTTCCGAGGTTTGATAAGGTCGCGGTAAAAGATGCCAAATTACGCACCTTTATTTCCGATGACTCGCAAAGAAATGAGCTGGCCGCTCACGTTTATGATATTACCTATGGAGTGATCCGCAGGGACACTGACTCTCTGGTTATTATCGATGATTCGATCGTGCGTGGAACTACAATGCGTGAAAGTATTTTACGGATATTAGACAGGGTCGGCCCGAAAAAAATTGTTGTTGTTTCATCTGCCCCGCAGATTCGTTATCCTGATTGTTACGGGATAGACATGGCCCGTCTCGGCAAATTTATCGCTTTTGAAGCGGCGGTTGAACTGTTGAAGGAGAGTGGGCAGGAAGATTTACTTCAAAAGGTATATCGTGAAGCCAAAGCGCAGCTTGACCTGCCGATGAGCGACATGGTAAATGTAGTCAAACAAATTTATGACCGGTTTGACTATGAGCAGATTTCAGATAAGATTGCCCAAATGCTTCGTCCGGACGATATGAAAGCGGAACTTAAGTTTATTTACCAGACGATTGACGGTTTACATCAGGCCTGTCCGGACCATCTCGGCGACTGGTATTTCACTGGTGATTATCCTACTCCTGGCGGAAATAAAGTGGTAAATCAGTCCTATGTGAACTATATTGAGGGAAGTAATAAAAGAGCGTATTAAAAATAATATATTTGGAAGGATGCAAAATTAATATGAAACACAATTATGACTGGAAAAAACAGCGGGATAAAAAAGCATTTCTGGCGCTTGAAGACGGCACTGTTATGCGCGGCTGGTCGGTCGGGGCTCCGATTGATAAGGAAGGCGAAGTGGTTTTCAATACCGGCTTGACCGGGTATCAGGAAATTCTCAGCGATCCGTCCTATGCCGGACAGTTCGTTACGATGACTTATCCGGAAATTGGCAACTATGGTATTGCTCCCGAAGATATGGAATCGCGGCAGTTGTTCCTGAACGGATTTATTGTTCACAACACCAATGAGCCGAGCAACTGGCGTTCCGGGCTTTCGATAAATGAACTGCTTGTGAAGGCGAGTATTCCCGGAATCGCGGGTATCGATACCCGGGCGCTGACTTCAAAACTGCGCGAATCAGGCACGATGAAGGGCTTTATGCATTGTTCGGATATTGAGATAACTGAAGAAGAGGGTGTCGCCAAGGCCAAAGCCTGGTGCGGTCTGGATAATCAGGATTATGCCGCTAAAGTTTCATGCAGTGATTTATTTCAATGGGATACCAAGGGTGATTTGACCGCGTCATGGGGCGTGGCTGATGAACTGCCCCCGGTGGAGTACCGGATCGCGGTTTATGATTTTGGTATCAAATGGAATATTCTGCGCGGTTTGCGGATGCAGGGCATGGAGTGTACCGTGTTCCCGGCCCAGACTCCGGCGTCGGAACTGCTCAAGATGAAGCCGGACGGCGTCTTTTTCTCAAACGGCCCGGCTGACCCGGCCGCGGTATCTTACGCGATCAAAGCCGGACAGGATCTGATCGGCAAAGTTCCGATTATGGGAATCTGCCTTGGGCATCAGTTGCTTTCTCTGGCTTGCGGTGCCAGAACTTATCGTCTGAAGTTCGGACATCACGGTTGTAATCACCCGGTAAAAGATTTGACGACGGATAAAGTTGAAATTACCAGCCAGAACCATAATTTTGCGGTTGATATCGATACAATTCCAAGCTGTCTTGAGGTAACCCATATCAACTTGAACGATAATACCGTTGAAGGTATTTCTCATAAAACCGAACCGATGTTCGCGATTCAGTACCATCCGGAAGCGGCTCCCGGTCCGCATGACCCGGCTTATCTGTTTGACCGCTTCAAGGAGTTGATCGGCCGCTGAACTTAACAGAAGGGGGGCGTAATGGCTAATGAAGGCTATGATTTCAGGGATCAGGCTGAAGCCGGAACCCTGAAAATGCTTGAAGAGGCTGACGATATGGTCGCTTCAGGTTGTGTCAGGGTATT
The DNA here is from genome assembly GCA_963676655.2 of Victivallales bacterium. Classification (GTDB taxonomy): domain Bacteria; phylum Verrucomicrobiota; class Lentisphaeria; order Victivallales; family Victivallaceae. Next base: position 58,608 of record CAXXKX010000001.1, read on the forward strand.
GAAAAATCGTACCGGAAGATATGCTCTTGAAGCAATTTTTCTGACGATTTCAACGCTTTGTCTTTTGAACTCATTTCTGCCTTTACCGCTTGGACTGTTCGGGGTGATCCCGTATAGTTGGGTCTGGCCCTTGCTTTTGGGCGGTCTGGCTGTTCTGCTGGTTATGCGGGTAGTCAAAAGCTTCATCATAAAAATTTACCTGCATAAACGGTCGCAAAGTCTGCTGAAATATCCGGGACTTGAATCCCGGGCGATTGCGATCGAGGACGGAAATACTTTTAAAAAAGTTAAGATTCTGACTGAAGACGAAGGTTTTTGTCTGTTTGCTCCGGAACAGCATCAACTGCTGATCGAAGGCATCATGTTCCGTTATATCATTTTTGCGGAAGATGTGATTTCGATTGAACCGGTTTCCGGTTATGCAATGGGCGGGGCCAGAATCAAATGCATTATGGGCGGAGTCCCGGTGGATTTTGTCATGAGCGTTGCCGGGCAGGGGCCGGTTACTTCATTGATTGAGGCGTTTAATCCCAAGCACAACGCGTTAGGTTTATCAACCCGGATAAACCAGGCTTTGTTTGGTTTGACGCAGGAGGCCTATCGCAAGCCGCCCGCAATGCCGGTTTGATTGGAGTTGTATTTTGTCCTATCCCGATTCATATTACAACGAGCAAAATTCGGCAGCGGACTACGACGCCAGCAACTTTATGGTTGCGGCTGCTGATAGCACTCGACGAATGCTTGAAAATGCCGATGATATGACGTTCTCCGGCTGTGTGAAGATTACCCGGGACGTTAAAAAACGCCGTTATATTGAATATTTTTATCTGATATGTGTATTGGCAGTAATATTGGCCGGTCTTGCTCTGATATGTGTTGGATTAATCGAACGCAAAATGTTTGTCGTTATTCCTGCCGTGCTGCTTTGTGTGGTTGCGTTGACAATGTGGCCCCTGCTAAAGCGGCTGTTTATGCGCTTTCTTCTTAAAAGGCGCAAGGGAAGTCTGATTGGAGACTACGGACATCTTCCGTGGATATATGTCAATGTCGAGGACGGAAAAACCTATCAGACATTTAAACTGGTTTCCGAGGATGAAGGCGTCTGTATTTTTGATGCCGAAAACCGGCGTATATTGATTGAAGGCGTGATCTACCGTTATATGATATGCGCCGATGATATGAACATGATTCAACCGGTAACCAATTACAGTGTGAACGGTACTCTGCTGAATTGCAGGATCGGCGGCAAGGATGTTGAGTTGTATATGACTGCTTTCGGGCAATGCAGTATGCTGCTGCCCGGACTGCCTGCAAACCGGATAACCCTGGCTAATCGAATCAACTTTACCTTGTTTGGCGCGGTAATGGATGAATATCGTAAACCGCCGGCAATGCCAGACCCCAATGAGCAGTAACAACATAAAACGTCTTGATAAGTATGAACTCCTGGTTGAGGTAAACGGCTGGCCTGGAGGTTTGCTTTTGCTGTTTATGGCGGCGTTTTTTGATACAGGAGCAATTGTCCTGTTCGAAGAATGCACTAAATCTTTCAGTTCCTGGCGGGGGTATTTTTTTCTTGTTGTTTATGCAATAAACGCATTGATTGCTTTAGGGTCTACTTTAGGAGCCATTTATTGTCTGTTCAGCCGGACAATATTCTATTTTTCCAATTCAGAGATTTACCGGGAGGAATTCTGGTGCGGAATCCGCGTTAAACACAAAGATTTTTCCAGAAGAGATTTTAAGGCGGTTAAAATTTGCTGTATCAAAATGTCCCGGTTGCAATACACGGTTTTGATCGAGACGAAAATTAAAAAGGAGAATGACATTCCTTTGCTTGGTGGGACCACTGACGCAGCTGAGATAGAAGCCCTGCTGGCAGAACTGACTCCATTGCTGAAATTGCCGGTGATTACCGAAGTTAAAAAAATATCTGAAGAGTTTAGTTTGCCGGAAACGATGTCAGGTTTTAATCTCGATAAAATTACCAAGTTGCTTAATAAACAAGATAAGGTCAATGGTCTGGCTGATGATAACGGCTTGACCAAAGAATGCCTGTTTCGGGCTGAGGAAAGTTCGTTTTATGACAAATATGAGTTTGAGGCGGAAGATCTTGGATTGATTGAACCCTTGTCGCGGCTGAAGTGGAAAGAGCAGACCGATATTGCGCAGGCCCTGATGGAGCATATATTCGCAAACGATAAATTTGGCATGCTGCCGCAGTTTTATGGGGTTTTGACACCAATATCCAAATACAATTTTTTTGAAAAGTTAAATACGTTATTAATCGAGAATAGAGCAAAATATCTCCCGGTTTTTACTGATTTTATGACTGTGGTCCCGGTAGATTCCACGCTTATGAGTTTGGAGTATTTGTTGGTTAAAATGCAAGTGTCGGATTTCGATATCCATACCAATTCTTATTTTAAGGAATTGCTCGAGGGGGATGACGCCGTTAAAACACTCGGCCGCTTGTCTGAGTTATGCTCTTCATATATGAGTCTCGAACAATTCAAGGTTAATTTTGGACAGGAGTACGATGAGAAAACCGGGTGGTTCTTCCTGTGTGATTATGCGAAAAGAGCGATGACAGAATCAGAGGAAGCCGATATTCGCGAATTTTTGCGTAATCCATATGTTATTGATTCAGATCTTCCGGTAGCCGGAATGATCCAGAAATCCCTCAGTAAATATAAAGAGGCGGGGGAACTCAATATATATATAACGTTGTGCCGTCAATTGACTGCTTTATCCGGATATGATGAAATGGATATTGAAGCTGAATATGCATGCCGATTAGCTGGTTGGCTGGTTAATCTGGAGCTGTATCAGGATGCGGTTAATTTTCTTGATTATGCGGCAAAAAAGAATGCAGAATGTGACTGTGACTGGCGTTATCTCGACCTCGCGGAATCTTATTTGGAATGTGGACATATTCAAACCGCGATGAACGTTATTCAAAAAGCGGAAGATAAATATGCCAGAGAATTTTTTTGGTGTTTTTGGCTGGACATGTGTCGTGATAAGCGGATTGAGATTCCGGAAGCTCAGATTATGAACTTTTATGAACAGATCAAGAAGAAATACGACAAAACTCCAAAGTTGAGCAAAGCACTGATCAAGCTGGCCTGTAACTTTAATGATCGCGATCGGCAAATGTGGATGAAAGTTGAGAAAAGCAAAAGAGACGCTTATGGTATGCACCTAAGTTACTTTATTGGTCCAACTTATACCGTTGGTGATTTTTTGCAGGAATTGGGCCGCAAACCTTTCAAATCTTTACGGATGGCTCTTTTTACTCTTGACCGTATTCCGAAAAATGAGCTGTCGAAAATGATCAATCAATGCTTCTCCAACGACCATAGAATGTTTGCTGTTCTGTATAGTTCGCAATTTCTGAATACGGTTGAATTGAGAGAGCTTATCAGTGCGGTGAATTATGCACCACCCGGCAAATTCAGGCAGTGGTGGATTAAACGGAGAAACCTGATAAAACTTAAATCTTCAAGCAAGGATTTTTTATATCAAATGGAAGATAAAATGTCCCGAAAGTAAAAATGAAGCAAGTGAGAACATCCCAGACCGGGCGGATGGCTGAGGATAATTGTAATACCCCTTGATTTTTTATCCCGTGACGTGTAACTTTTTAATGTTTAACAACGTCTATTAATATAAAATGAGAATATAATTCCGGGAATATTGTGGAAGAACTCGAGATTATTGACCGGATTCTGACCGGAGAAACAGAACAATTTAAACATTTGCTGGAAAAATATCAGAACATGGTTTTCGGTATAACAGCCCGGCGCGTGCCGGTTCAGGATGTTGAAGAAGTGGCGCATGAGACTTTTATCCGGGCGTTCCGCGGCTTGCAGTCATTTAAGCGGAAGAGCTCGTTCGGAACCTGGCTTAGGCGAATTGCTTTGCGGAACTGTTGTGATTATTATCGGAAAAAGCGGCTGGTATATGCGCCGATTCCGATGGATGACGAAGAGAAAGATTGGCTGGAAGCAGTTGGGCGGCCATTGGCGACAGAAGAATTTGAACGGTTGACCGAACGGAAAGACGCCATTGAGATAGTGCGGAAGGCATTGACTGGTCTTTCTCCGGAGGACCGGACGCTGGTTGAGCTGGTTTATTTTGAAGATATGCCGATTAAAGAGGCCGCCGCAGTACTGGAAAAATCGGTTACCGCAACCAAAGTCAAGGCGATGCGGGCACGGCAGAAAATGAGAAGTTTAATAGAAACGTATTTAACATAAAAGGGTGTATAAAATGAATGCTCAGAAAAACAATAAGTTGGACTTGATAGAACAGGCTATGAAGTCGGCGTTCAATGCTTCCCCGGTCATGGGCGATTACGACATGGCGCTATGGTCTGCCGGGGTTATGGCGGATATCCGGATGGAATCGTTCGATGACATGGTTGATCTGAAAGTTTTAAGTCGGGCGGCCTGGTTTGCGTTGGCGGCGTCACTGCTTTTTGCCGCGATCGTTTATATTACCGGGGATAAAAGTAGTGACGGAGCAAGTTCTCTTAATGATTTTTACACAACCGGACAGTCGGTAATTGAAACCGCATACAGGAATTGATGCTTATGAATAAAAAACATAAATTGTGGCTCATCTTTTTCGCTGTTTTTGCCGCAGGGGTTCTCCTCGGGATTGGCGGCGGATACCTCATCGGGAAAGCTCCGCGAGGACGACGTTTCCCGCCGGAACGCGGAGTGGTCAAAAGACGTTTTATTGATGATTTGGATCGGCATGTCAAGCTGGATGAAAAGCAGAAAGCTGATATCGTCAAAATAATGGATGCCCACTTTAATAAATTGAAAGAGTTTCAAAAGCAAATGTGGCCCAAAATGCAGGAGTTGCAAAAACAATTTATCCTTGATGTTCAGGCGCATTTGAAACCTGAACAGGCTGCTGATTTTGATAAGTTTAAAAAGGAACTCCAGGAAAGAGTCCGTCGTCATAAGGGCCGAAAACGTGGTCCCGGGAAAAGAGATCCCAAAGGTTTCATGGACCGCCGCGATAAAAGGCCGCACGAAGCAGGGGCTCCACCTGAACCAGGAATGAATCCTCCTCCCGGAAGTGCGCCGCCGCCTGCTGAAGATCAAGGTAAAACAGAATCCGGCAACGCGCCTCAGTCGCCGGAACACGAGGCCCCGGTCCCCGCCCAATGAATAAGTTCAATGATAGGTTTATCGAATTGCTGGTCGTGTTACTTGTCATTGTGCCATTAGGTGGTGCGGGTCAATGACCTGGCTATCACCGATGGTCATTAATTTATTAATTGCGGTCCCTGAACTCGAATCGGAGTTTAAAAATATAAAAACATATATGACCGCAAAATGAAAGTTTATTTCAGGCTGGGGATTTAAGTTACAACGACAATGGAAGTATAATATGGATGCAATAAGTAAAAAAGATTTTCTGGCAGCCGCACTGATCGCTTTGGCTTTGATGATTGGTGTAGCCGGCATAATAATGACCTATTTTTGGACCAGGGATGTTCAGAAAGACAGCAAGAAACAGATTGAGAAAATGCCTGAACTCGATAATGTGAATTCTTTAATTCCAGGAGAATTCAAAAATCGGGAGGAATCGTCGAAATAAACATTGCCATGAACCAGGAATAAATTAACCCGGTTATGTCAATAATGTCATTTTAAAATGACATTTTGGGTTTGACATGCGTTATATTTGAATGCGAATATAACGCTTTTTGGTGTTTAGTTTTAGAGCAGTGGCGATTTTGCGCAATAACCGAATAAAATGATTTTTATTGATGATTATTTTTTTATGACATGGCAAAATTGTCATTCCTGAGCTATATTTCATGTGAAATTTTTACCATTACCAAGGAATATGATGAACATAAGTAATAATCACATTGCTCTTGAAATTGTCGATCGAAAATTGCTGATTACCAATGATACTGAGGCCGCGGCCGTTTGTCTTGAGTGGCCTGCCGTTGCATTGGGAATCAATGGACGACGTATTGTGCCTTGTGAAGCGTCTTCCGCGCCATACATAAAAGATGGCGTGATTATTCAGACATTTACCGTTGAAAATTTTTCTTTTACCGTATTATTGACCTTGAGTGACTCCTGCTGGTTCCGTAAAAAGGTTGAAGTGACTACTTCGTCCGCAATGCCGACGGTCGATTATCTTGAAGTTGACCGCCAACTGATAGATGATCCTGATTTACGGGTCTGCGGTTATCGTGCCTCCAATCAACCGTTTTCAATGGATCCGCAAGCGGAAGAAGAGGCGTCAGGCAGTATGCCGGGGTGCGGTTATCCTCTGGTCGGTGGGAAATTTTTTATCGGTTTGGAACATCCGGCGGCGGTCAATATGCTTGACGCTTCCGGTAATTATGTTTTGAAACATTTTCCCCAGTGGGTTGACGACAAGCTTGAAGTGGTGGACGCGGTATTGGGCTGGAGTGATAATCCGACCGCCGATTTTGCCGGTTACTTGGAGCAAATTAGATTGCCGAGACTGGCAAAACCGATGATTTCGTATTGTACTTTCTGGTCCGATCCGTATATCGGCAACTATGAATATGCGGTGAAGTTTGATAACTATATGAGCTTCTTCAATGCGTTTTTTGAACTTGGTCTGCGTCCTGATGTCTTTACATTGGATGCCGGTTGGAATGATCGCCAGTCAATTTTTCAAGCCAAAGAAGATGTTAAACGTGATGCAGGGTTGCTGGAGCTTCGGGATTTTATCAGGCAGCATGGGACTGAATTAAGTCTCTGGATCAGCCATAACGGACCGATGGGGATTGCTCCGGAGTATATGGAGCAGCGCGGTTTTGCTACAGGCGGCGGAAACAGTTCCGCTTATTGTATCGATGGTTCGGGAGTTTTGATGGATTCTGAATTTGAACAAGTGCTGACAGAGCGTTTTTGTGAACTGGTTGAAAAAGTGCAGGCGGTTCATTATAAGATAGATTGGGATAACGAATGTGCCACGAATCCTGATTTTGCGGAAAAATATCCTACTCCGGACCATGTCCGCCAGGCGTCTTTGAATGCGATGTTCAGAATTGGTCGTGAAATGAGAAAAGTTAATCCTGATATTATTACTCGTAACGGCTGGTGGGTTTCGCCCTGGATGCTAAGTCATTTTAATCACATCTGGTTGTCACAGAGTGGTGATTCCGAATTTGCCTCTTTGCCGGCAGCCAATCAGCGCGAAAGTGCTTCGACCCATCGCGATTTGATGTATTACAACATCTTGCAGCGGGATAAATCAATGGTTCCGCTCGATTGTTTCGATAACCACGAATTTGCTGACGGCCTGCGTAATCCGTTCGTTGAGACTCCGTTGTCATGGTGTAATGCGGTCTGGCTGTCATTTATGCGCGGCAGCACTTATTTGGCCTATACCCTGCAACCGGAATCGATGGATGATTGGCAGGTTGAGTCTCTCAAGCTGATAACTGATTTTTGCCGGACTTATGCCAGTAATATTTTTGTGTCTAATGGCAGAATGGTCATGGGGCATCCCGGACATGGAGAAGTTTACGGATTTATTCAGCCGGGAGCCAATCAAAGTTGGTGTATCCTGCGTAATCCCCTCCCGATTCCCCAGCGGGTTCAGGTCGATTTTGACAGAATGGTTCCACATGAAGTTCAAAGTGTAAAACAGTTTTATCCTTGTTACGAATATCTCCAATCGGGTGAAATGACGTTCCTTGCGCATGAAATCAAGATCGTGGTTATCGACCAGGCTGAGGCTGTTCCGGAATTTGATGTGCCGTTTATGGTTGATTTGTCAATGGACGGCTATGAATATCGTTTCCCGGCATCATTGAATTTTGATGACCGAATTAAACCGTTGATCAAGGAGATATATCAAATTCCGCAAATGAAGTTTTCGGATATTGAAAAATTTCCGCAGGAAAACGGCCTGGATATTCTTTTCTCGTTAACTGCGCCATATCGTGTTCGCGACTTTAAAATGCATATCATGATTAAAGGCAAAAAACTTGATCAGGTCAAAATTAAAAACATTGTTTCCCGCTATAAAGGCGTGGAAGGTTCATGTTATACGTTGCCGGTAACTGAACTGCAGGATAATCTTCCCGGGTTTGGAGAAGTTAGAAATCCGGACAGCTCCCCTGTCGAGTCCCGGAAGTTTTTCAGTATGGAAATTCCAGATGGCGGGATTTCAAATTACCGACTGAGTCTTGTCGGATTTGAGCCGGAATCAATGGTATATGAAATATGGGCATCCGGTTATGAAGCTCCGTCAAGAAAGTCTTTGAAGAAGCCTGAGTCACCTATGTTTTTTGACAAGTGTCTTCCGGCGCAAAATCCATTGGGCTTCCCCATCGCGGTTTCTTTATAATCCAAAATCTCTCTCTTATACAGCTCTTGGTCTATATTTGTATTTTAATAATAAAATACCATGTAGTTTGAAAAATGACTCCTTAAAAAAGGCATTGTAGTAACTAAATAAGTATGGATATGCAGGTTTTGTGGAAGGCTTTTAACGCCTGCGTTTAAGGCATTGAGATAAGGTTTCGGCGAATTTTATGCCGATGCCAGGAACTTTAGCTGCAATTTCTTCCGGAGTGGCGGCACGTAATTTGCGGACAGAACCAAACGCACTGAGAAGTTTCTTTTTTCGCTCCGGTCCGATTCCGGGAACTTCATCAAGTAAGGATTCCTGCAATCGTTTATCACGCAACTCACGATGATAACTTACCGCAAAACGGTGGGCCTCGTCGCGCAATGCCTGCAGGAGGCGCAACGCCGGACGATGACGGTCGAGGATCAATGATTCGGATTTACCGGGAATAAATATTTCCTCCTGCTTTTTTGCCAGGCCAATGACCGGAAATAATGGACATTCCAGTTCCTCCAGCATCTCCAATGCGGCGGAAAGTTGTCCTTTCCCGCCGTCAACCATCAAAAGATCAGGTAATGGTAGATTTTCCTGTAGTTTGCGTCCGTAATGACGGTGAATAACCTCACGCATCATGGCAAAATCATCACTGCCGGTGACTCTGCGAATGCGGAAGCGGCGGTAGAGCTTAGGGGCGGGACGCCCGTTTTCAAAACAGACCATACTGCCGACCGCCAAAGTGCCGCCGATATTGGAAATGTCAAAACCTTCGATCAGGTTGGGCGGTTTTTTTAAATTTAAAGCTTCTTGAAGGTCCTTTACCGCGTCTTCGCCGGGATTGTCCGATATTTTGGCGAACCTGAAGTTGCGGTTGCCTACTCCGAACACCTCTTTCAAGTTTATCATGATATCGCGAATCCGCGCAGCCTGTTCAAAACGCTGGGCGGCGGCCTGTTTGGCCATTCTCAATTCCAGCTCATCCAGTAATTCTTTCAGGTTGCCGTCGAGTACTTTGATCATAGCGCTGACCCGTTCCATATATTCTTCACGGGTGACTTTGCCGATGCACGGTTCGCAACAGTCTTTGACGATTTTTTTCAGGCAGTGTTTATGGGTATTTTCGTCCGGTTCACGAGGCGAACAGGCGCGAAGTTTAAACCAGGCGGTCAGAAACTCAATCGTTTGACGCAGGGCGGTGCCTTTGGGAAACGGTCCCCAGTAACGGGCTCCGTCGTCCTTGCGGACCCGGGCTGCGATCAATCGGGGCAACGGCTCATTCAGGTTTATCTTGACCAATAGAAAACGCTTGTCGTCCCGCATCAGTACATTATAGCGGGGGGCGTACTGCTTGATCAGGCGTGATTCCAGGATCAACGATTCGTCTTCGTTTTTTACGGTCTGGAATTCCCAGTCGGAAATTGAGTTCAACAGGGAACGCAACTTGGGATCGGCCCGATTCATGCGCGAGGGCTGAAAATAGTGACTCATCCTTTTGCGCAGGTTGGCGGCTTTGCCGATATAAATTACTTTGCCGAAACGGTCGCGGAAAATATAAACTCCGGGTTTGGCCGGAACCATTGACGGCATGAAATTTTTCTTTTCCGTACCCATTTGTTCTATCACATATTTTCAGCCAGCGGCAGCCATTTCAGGACTTTTTGGATGTTGCTGTCCCAGAATCCCCAGTTGTGGGTTCCGGGTTCTTCAAAATATTTGAATTCATATCCGATTTTTTCAAGATGTGCTTTGAACTTGACATTGGCGTCATATAAGAAATCTTCAGTGCCGCAGATCTGGTACAACGCCGGTTTCGGTTCATTTCCCTCTACCAGCCTTTCGGCAACGGCAAAAAGGTCGTGATTCGACCCGGCAATCTCATTAATATTACCAAAAATATTGGTCATACTGCGGACGATGGAATCATTACTATGGATGTTGTCAGCGCGGTTGGCTATATCCAGACAACCTGAAAGAGATGCCGCCGCCGCATACCTATCGGGATTGTTCAACGCTATTTTGAACGCGCCATAGCCGCCCATCGACAATCCGGCTATAAAGCGGTCCTCTCGTTTTGAGCTGACCGGGAGATAATCTTCGACCAGTTGCGGCAGTTCCCGGCTGATATAGCTGCCCCATTTCTGTCCGTGGGCCATATCGGTATAAAAACTATGGGCGGCATCCGGCATCACGATAGCCAGATTATAGTCGGCGGCGTAACGCTCGATCGAGGTACGGCGGCACCAGATCGAATGATCGTCGCTGTAGCCGTGCAGCAGGTAGAGAACCGGAATGTCCCTGACTTTTCCGGCTGCCCCGTTGATCCCGATGGCGTTGCTCATCCTTTGCGGAATGATAATATTGGCCTGGGTGGCCATCCCGAGTTCGCTCGAGTGGAATTCACATCTTAAAAACATTTTATGCTCCTAACTTGACTTTTATCTTCTGAATTGATATGTTATCGAATAATGTAATTACCTATCTGAAAGAATCAAGCCAAGAGGAGTAAATAGCATGAGAATCAGGCTTTCACTTATATTATCCGCGATTTTGGCAATTGCTTTTTTGAGCAGTGGCTGCCGAACTATTTATAAACAAAACCTTAAAGACGCCCAGGCCGGAAACACTATCGCCCAGGGGCGAGTGGCGGTATCGTATCTGATCGGCTATCAGACCCCGGTTGATTACCACCAGGCGTTTGAATGGGCCTCGAAAGCCATTGCGGCCGAAGACCCCTGCGGTTACTATGTACTTGGCAAACTGTTCAGTTCCGGACTTGGAAACGTCCGAATCAATCATGCCAAGGCTAAAGATTATTTTGAACGGGCGGCTTCGGGCCTCCAGATTATGCGTGAAGATTCCGGTTCGGTGGAGGAATGTCTGCTGGCGGATCTGTATCTTCATGGACTAGGAGTTGATAAACGCCCGGCCAGTGCCCTGTTTCTGCTTGATAAATGTTCATGGCGATATCCGCCGGCATCTGTATTGCTCGGAGACGCCTACCTCAAGGGAATTGGGGTAAAGATAGACGTCAACCGGGCGGCTCAGAATTATAAATTTGCCGCTGAAAAGCATTTGCCCGAGGGCCAGTACAGTTTGGGCCTGCTTTTTGAAGAAAGATCCAAAAGGTATGAGGTTGCGGCGAAATGGTACCGGGAGGCTGTCAAGCTGAATTATCCTCCTGCGATGTATCGTCTCGGCATGTTGATTGAAAGCGGTAAGGTTCCGGCGTTGAACGGGGAAAAGCCGTCTGTGCTGTTTCAGAAAGCCGCGGCAATGGGTTATGCTCCAGCGTTGACCAGGGTTGCCGGACAAATGCTTGAGAATAATACCGAAGCTGCGGTACAGTTGCTTTGGGCCGCGGTAAATCGTAATTATCCTCCGGCGATGTTTGAGATTGGTAAATTCATGGAAATGCAGGACGACCAGGTTTCGGCCATGGAATTGTTCGTAATGGCGCGCAAACGGGATTTTGCCGAAGTTGTTGCGCCGATGGTTGCACTGGACCGTAAAACCGGATATTTCCTGCCGGTTTCATTTGCACAACGTTATTTTCGCTCAGGCTCGGATCTGGTTGAGCAAAAGTCTCCTATTAAACGTATCCTGGCCGGATTCAAGGCCGGCTTGTCCGATGGCGCGTTGAAGGTTTTCAAACAGGAACTCGATGCCGCGCCGGAAAAGTTTTACCTTTCCTGCGACTGGCTGCGAATTTGTGAAGCCGGCATTCCGCTGGCTCCGGCCGGGGATATTCTGGCCGCGGCAATGGAGAAACATCAGAATGATCCCGGTTTCTGGTTCATCTATGCTTCATGTGCGGGCAGGGCGGGACAGTTTGAGGCCGCGATGTTCGGCGCTGACAAGATCATTAAAACCCTGCGTGATGATCCGGATAAAGAATTGTTGTCGAATCTGGCCGCGATTATCAAGATGAATGCCCTGATCGGGCTTGGCCGTGAAAAAGACGCCTATAATTTTATTTTTTCTCATGGTGCTATCAAGCGTAATACTTTGTCGATCTCCCTGTATGTGAATAATTGGGCGAATCTGGTTTTAAAGAACAAACAACAGTTCAGCGTCGCGACCGGACTTAAAATGGAACTGCTCGGTGACGCGGGTAAGGTTCCGGCGCGTCAACCGTTCTTTGATGCTGAGACCGGGCAAAAAGTTTTGAATCCAGGTGTAATTCCCGAGCCGGTTTTGAAGATAAAACTTAACCCTGCAGGTAAATAAACAAAATCAAGTCAATACAGGAGGGGATAGATATGCCTTGGTATAATGTCATTTTGTTCCTGTTCCTGCTCTCGACCAGTTTCTTCCTGCTGCTGGTTATTCCCTTTCCATGGAATATTGCAGTCTTCACGGTTTGCCTCCTGACGGATATTATTATAATCTATGGAAGGATTAAGAATATTAAAGCAAATGAGATGGCTGATAAGCGGGACGGTGATCCGGAAAATGAACATTTGGATTAATATTGAGGAGTTTTCATGAGTCAACCGCCGATTCGCTCCGGGAATGCGCTGGTTGATGCTTGTTTTCAACTTTGTGTTGACATTCTTTTATGACTCGCGGATCTTTTCGGAGTAAGTTACTATACAATCAATATCTGGATATTTTGTATTATCTGGCCAATATTTACGCTTGTTTTGATTGTCGTAGTAATCTTCCAGTTTATAAAAATTCGCAGATTGAAAAAAGGATTGGATTGACCCGTGGGGATTGCCTTTAAGTCAATGCCGAGGAGAAAAAAATGAAACTATCTTTTTTTATTTTATTTATGTTTTGTTTGCCCGGATTAATCGTTCAAGCTTATTGCGGAGATAGATCAAATCTTGTTGCAGAAGTTGGAGGTCGAAAAATTTTGGAATTTCAATTAAAACCTAGTGAATTACAGCTTAAAGTTATTAATAATGCCAATCCAAATCAATCAATTGACCAGATTAAGCAAAATTATATTTTTGAAAAACTCTTTTCATTGTTATTATCCCCATTGCGGAAAAAATATATAAAATCACATGGCATAGAAGCAACCAAAAGTGAAATAAGTGCCTGTCTGGATATTATGAAAAGAGATATTGAAAAATTAGAAGACAACAATCCGAGTAAAGTTTTTTTTAGTCAACCTGAATATAATAAACTCCTACCGGCATTGGCCCGATACAAAGTAAATGATTGGAAATTTAAAAGTCATATTTATAAGCAAACTGGAGGTCGAATTTTTTTATTTAAAGGAGATGATTTTCCAATTGATGCATACAAGGAGTTTTTTGAAAATAATAAAAAGGCAGGATTATTTGAAATCTATGACCCAGGATTGCGAAAGAGATTTTGGCGATTCTTGTCCGGAAACGATTCATTGTTGACTAAAACCTACCTGGCTACTTTGAGCGTTCCACTTTGGAATTATCATAAAGCTATGCTTTATATTGTAATATCTGTAATTGGTTTCCTGGTTATGGCTTGTGCTGTCTATATATTCAGGTTACGAAGAAATAAATGTATTTCAGTTGAAAATGATTAAGGTTGTTAAGGATGACTAATGTAATCAGAAATAGGGCAAGGAGTTTTGTTTATGCTTTTCACGGCATTGTAAAGTTGATTATGACCCAGCATAATGCCTGGATTCATTTGTTTGCAACAGCCGGGGTAATTATATGTGGCTTTGTATTCAAAATTTCTACGATGGAATGGACATTGATTATTTTTGCGACCGTCATTGTCTGGATGGCTGAGGCGATGAATACCGCTTTAGAGTTTCTCGCTGATTCGATTACAGAAGAGTCCAATAAATTGATTGGAACAGCAAAAGATGTTGCCGCCGGAGGAGTGCTGATTGCATCAATTGGCGCGGCGGTTATTGGAATTATTATTTTTTCGCCGTATATTATAAAGTTAGGAGCTGTTTAAAAATAAACCTGACAAAATAAGTGAATTATCCCGGAATGATTTGTGGAGTTGCCGATAAGGCGCATAGCCTCAGCTATGTAACGAATCGGCAAAACACAAAGCAACCGGGAGAAACGCACAGATGTAAAGTTCATTTTTTAACTGCTCCTTAATAAGCTAAAAAAGAATTTTTTTGTTAAAAATGGAAGTTTTTCCCTATTTAGATTTAGGTCATACGCAATTGCAGGTGACATTTACCGTATTCGGGATTTTATGTCTGATATTCATTGTGCTATGCACATTGCTGATTAAGAAGAAGAAATATAATGCAATGATAGTCGCGGCCGTCGCAATGATCGCGATCATTCCCAGTTGTTGTCTGGTTGACGCGACTCTAGGTAAAGTCGCATTCAGAAAATTGCATCAGAGTCATAATGATCACATGCCGAGTCCGGCAGAATGTCTCGAATACAAAACTGATTTCACTACACTCAACGCTAAATACAAAGTTGCACCTGAAGTATTGAAAGCATGGGTTGAAAAATACAAACTCAAAGAAAAGCCGGCCAATACCTTTAAAAGTAAATATGAAGATAAAGTGCAGAATCTCACCGCAATCTACGATCCTGAAACCAAAATTCTTACCATAAAATATTGCTCTTTTTAAGTTGTTATATTTAATGTGATGCCGTTTTTCTGGCGAGATTTTAAAACTACCTGGTAATTATTTATCTTTATTGATGAAATAAAAAAATCCCCGTGAAATTATATCTCACGGGGATTGAATAGCGAATGAAGCCTGAATATCAGGAGCCAAGCATCTTCAAGAGTACTCCGGCGGCAACGGCTGAACCGATAACGCCGGCAACGTTCGGGCCCATGGCATGCATGAGCAGGAAGTTGTGATGATCCGCTTCCAGACCGACTTTGTTGACTACGCGGGCCGCCATTGGAACAGCGGATACCCCGGCAGAGCCGATCAACGGATTGACCTGACCGCCTGAAGTTTTCTTCATGATCTGTCCGAAGATAAGTCCGGCCGCGGTACCGCAACCGAAAGCGATAACTCCCAGCAGCAGAATACCGAGTGTCTGCATGTTCAGGAATTTATCGGCGGAAAGTTTTGATCCGACCGCGAGTCCAAGGAAGATCGTTACGATATTGATCAACGCATTTTGGGCTGTGTCACTGAGACGGGCGACAACCCCGGATTCACGCATCAGGTTACCGAACATCAGCATTCCGATAAGCGGGGCGGCGTCCGGCAGCAGCAGTGCACACAAAATAGTAATAACAATCGGGAAACAGATCTTTTCCAGTTTTGATACGGGGCGCAGCTGTTTCATTTTTATTTTGCGATCCGCTTCGCTGGTAAAGAGTTTCATGATCGGCGGCTGGATAATCGGAACCAGTGCCATATATGAGTAGGCGGCAACAGCAACCGCGCCAAGCAGCTGCGGAGACAGCTTACTGGTCAGATAGATCGAAGTCGGGCCGTCGGCACCACCAATGATCCCGATACTGGCGGCATCTTTCAAGTCGAAGTTAATACCCCAATCTTTACAGAAGATGGTCAAGACCAACGCTCCCAGCAAGGCCAGGAAGATCCCGAACTGGGCGGCTGCGCCAAGCAGTGCGGTTTTCGGGTTGGCGATCAGCGGACCGAAGTCAGTCATCGCCCCGACCCCCATGAAGATGATCAGCGGGAACACTCCGGTGGCGATACCGGCGGTATAAACCATTCCAAGTATACCATGAGGTCCGGCAATGCCGGCCAGGGGGATATTTGCCAGAACCGCACCGAAACCGATAGGCAACAGCAACAGAGGCTCAAACTCCTTGAAGATAGCCAGGTAAAGCAACACGATACCAATGAGCATCATCAGCACCCGGCCAAGACCAAGCTGCCAGGTTTTGCCGAAATTTGAGGTGGTTTGGCGCATCAAATCGTAAATACCGGTGCTTTTCCACAGATTGGTCAGCATGACACTGAATTTATCGAGTTTCCATGTACCGCTGCTGCCGGTCGGGAGAGAATCCTGATAGATGTCAGCAAGTCGAAACCTTATCATAACCTGCCCCGGTTGCACCGCAGCTGCCGGTTGAAGACCGTCAGTAACTTTGATAACCTGCATGGACTGAGCCATTTTGACCGTAGCCTTGCTTCGCCCTGGGATAGACAGAATCATTACTTCGTTACCTGGAAGGAGGTCTTCGCCATCAATAACACTGAGCGAATAGATCGTAGCCGGCTTGTCCCAGACATAAGTCAGATTCATAAATATTTTTCCGTCCTCTTGAACGGGAACCCATTTGAATACCGGCTTGCCGTTAACGTCCTCAGCCGGGCCGATGGCCGAAACGGACATCGACAAACCAAGGCAGGCTACCAGTAATGTGAATATTTTAGTTAAACGCATGGTTGAAATCCTTTCAAATCCCAATTAACCAATGACCATCAGGACATCGCCGGATTCAACATTGTCGCCAACTGCGACTTCAACGGAAAGGACGGTGCCGCCTTTTTCAGCTTTGACAGGAGTTTCCATTTTCATGGCTTCCAGGACCGCTACGGTATCGCCTTCAGCGACAGTGTCGTTTTCTTCAACCAGAAGCTTGTAAACTTTACTCGGCATCGGGGCTTCGATTTCATAGCCTTCGACCGGAGCGGCCGGAGCGGCAGCCGGAGCCGCAGCAACCGGAGCGACGGTAGTACCACCGGGAGCAACATGAACGTTGAACAGTTTGCCGTCGACGTTAACAGTGTAACTGCCAGAATCTTCGGAAGCTGATTTCTTGGATGATTTCTTTTCGGGTTTGGCCGCTTTTTCATCTTCCTTGTAGCGAATACCGAGAGGTTTGTTGCCTTTGAGGAACTCGATACCTTTATCTTCGCAAGTAGCGGCGATCATAATATTTTCATCCGTAACTTCGATGCCGGCCGCCTGGAGTTTTTCGGTAGCGGCTTTGATGCCGAGGTTAGGATTGTTGTCATTGATGTCATGAACGTCTTCTTTAGTCGGCTCGAGTTCGAGCTGTTCGGAAGCGAGCTTGACTATTTCCGGATCCGGCTCGGCCGGGGTGTGACCGAAGTAACCAAGAACCATTTTGCCGTAACCGTCGGTAATCTTGTTCCATTTACCCTGGGTAACATTGGCGAAAGCCTGCTGGAAGTAGAACTGGGAAACCGGGGTAACAGAGGTTCCGAAACCGCCGCGGGCAACGACTTCTTCCATTTCCTCAATAACTTTCGGGAAAAGATTGAGGCAGTTGTTGTCACGCATCATCTGGGTGTTAGCGGTCAGGGCGCCGCCGGGCATTGGGCTGAAGACAATCAACGGATTTACCATTTCAGCTTCCGGTGGCATAAAATATTTGTCCATGCAGTTCTGGAAAACGCGTTCGGCTTCAAGAACTTTTTTGTAGTCGATATCCAGAGTATAATCAGTGCCTTTGAGACGATGCCACATAGTCAGGATATCAGATTCACAGGTTCCGCCGCTGACCGGGGCCATAGCCAGGTCGATGCAGTCGGCACCGGCTTCAATCGCCGCCATATTACAGGCAACGGCCATTCCGGCGGTATCGTGGGTGTGGAACTGGATGGAGGTGCCTTCCGGCAGCATTTTGCGGGCTTCTTTAATTGTTTCGTAAACGATTGACGCCGGCGCAGTGCCGGAAGCGTCTTTAAAGCAAACGCTGTCGTAAGGAATATCTGCATCAAGGATGTCTTTGAGACGGTCGATGTAGAATTTCGGAGTATGGGCATATTCTTCTTTTATACCGGCAGACAAGCCCATCATAGTAACGGAAACCTGATGTTTCAGACCGGCGGCAGCGATGCGGCTACCGGAATAGGCCAGATTGCGGACGTCGTTAAGAGCGTCAAAGTTACGAATGGTGGTAACGCTGTGTTTTTTGAACATGCGGGCATGGAGGTCGATGATATCGCGTGACTGACTGATCAGGCCGACAACATTGGCTCCACGGGCCAGGGTTTGCAGATTGACATCCGGACCAGCTGTCTTGCGGCAAGTGTCCATCATATCGAAAGCATCTTCCTGGCAGTAGAAATAGAGACTCTGGAAACGGGCGCCGCCGCCTATTTCGAAGTGACTACAGCCGGCTTCCACCGCGGCGGCCAGAGCCGGTTGAAAGTCATCGGTTTTAACGCGTGCGCCGTAACAGGATTGAAACCCGTCACGGAACGAACAGTCCATAAATTTTATTTTTTTCATAATTTGTTCTTATCCTTTTTTGTTTTTATAATAAGTATTTATTTTTTATTCCGGTGCATATGAACTGCGGCAACTGCCGCTGCTGCTTTTGCAGCATCATCTCCGCTGGCGGCGGCTGGTTTTTTAGCCGGTTTACGCTGCGGTTTGTCGACAGGCTTGTCAAGCAATTTGGCGTACGGGGCAAGCACCTTAGCCATTCCGGTCATGATGACAACCATCAATGCCAGGAACAGGAAGACAACTCCCATGCCTACTACCATGAGCTTAAGCCCTTCTTGTAGTAATTCCATCTTTTTCTCCGATATTTGTTATTTTTAATTATTTGATAATCAAGCTTTATTCCTGACGCTGATATCTCCGCACAGCAATTGCTCGGGGCCATTGCCGAAGTCGACGATCAGAGATCCGTCGGGGGCCAGATCCAAAACTACTCCGGTTCGAACGACGTCTTTTTCATCAATCACATCAACGTTTTTTCCTAAAAGAAAATTACGTTCTTTCCATGATGTGAACAGGCCGTCATCGGACTGGAAGTAATTAATATAGCACTGGTTCAACGAAATAGCTAACGCATTTATGAACTTTTCAACGACAAATTCATGGTTGCATTCAGCCAGTAAAGAAGTTGCCGGATGGGATATTTTTTCGAGCGTTTCCTGCGGCATATTTATATTGATGCCGATCCCGAGAATCGCACCGTCCGGTCGGTTGTTCGGGCCGATATGGGATTCGCAGAGGATTCCCGCGAGTTTTTTCCCGTTGCAATAAAGGTCGTTGGGCCATTTGATACTGCACTTAAGTTCAGGCGCGAACAGGTCAATTACATTTAAAGTCCCTAATGAGAGAATTCGCGTGGCATTCCAGATCGGTTCGATTGGTTGCTTTACAATGTATGAAGCGTAGATATTTTGTCCGGGCGGGGATATCCAGGTTCGCCCGCGCCGACCGCGCCCGGCAGTCTGGCTATCGGCGACAATTAACGTTCCGTCAGCCAGGTCAGTGAAATTATCTTGTCCATAACGGTTGGTTGAATCTATTTCATCAAGTCGGATAATTACCGGAGTAGAATCATTCATTATCTTCCTTTTTCGCTCGCCCGACAATTTCCCTTATATAATAACGTGGCCTTGCCCGGACATCGTGGTAGATTCGACCGATATATTCGCCAAGCAGGCCTAGCCCGAGCATCTGGAAGCCGGTGAATACGAACATAATCGCAAATAAAGTAAAGGTTCCGCCCATGCCCCATTCATCATATCCGGGGATAAAAAATCTTCTAACGAAAATGTAGACCGCCAAAAGAACTCCGATAAATGCCGCCAATGTCCCGATAATGCTGACGATACGCAGAGGTTCGGTCGTGGAACAGGTCAGAAGGTTGAACTGCAAATTGACCAGTTTCCATAAAGAATATTTTGATTCTCCAGCCGCACGTTCGCTGTGTGAAACATCGATCTCAATCGTCCGCCGCGCAAAACTATTGCCGAGAACCGGAATAAATGTACTGCTTTCACGACATTCCAGCATGGCATCGACAATATGCCGGCGATACGCCCGGAGCATGCAACCGTAGTCGCGCATCTTTACGCCGGTCGCTTTCTGGGTGATCTTATTAACGATCTTAGATGCGGTGCGGCGGAATAAAGTGTCCTGCCGTTTCTGGCGAACGGTTCCGACCACATCATAACCTTCTTCCGCTGTTTTTACCAGTACCGGAATCTCTTCCGGCGGGTTTTGCAGATCGGCGTCCAGCGTGATAACGAGGTCGCCGCGCACCTGGGCAAATCCGGCCATAATCGCTGAATGCTGCCCGTAATTGCGATTCAGTATTACCGCGATTACCTCATCCAGGTTTTCACTGGCATATTTGCGCAGAATATTGGCGGAATCATCGGCACTGCCGTCATCGATCAGGATGATTTCAAATCGTTTCTGCGTTTGGCGGCATGATTCGAGACAGCGTTTAAGCAGTTCGTCCAGAACTTTTTCCTCGTTGTAAACCGGAATCACTACTGATATGAAATCAATTTCTTCTTTAAAGTCCATTACATCCATCCCATTTTGTTATTTTCTGGCATCTTCCAAAACCTGCCTGACCGCGTTGACCACCTCGATGACATCTTCTTCTGTCATTCCGGGGAACAATGGCAGGGAACAAATACGATCGCTGTTGTATTCGGTATTCGGCAGCTTTCCAAGGTATTGCGGCATTGTCTCGCGATAATACTTCTGGACATGCGCCGCTTGAAAATGCAGGCCGGTTCCGACATTGTATTTTTTCAGGTTCTCCATAAAATCGTTACGATTGATATTCGGAGAATCAACCCTGACGATAAACAAATGCCAGGCGTGGTTAAAGTCGTATCCGGGCAGTTCCAACGGCAGGATTTCATCCACATCGGCAAACAGTTCCAGATACTTTTCCGCTAAAACTGTTCTGGCGGCGTTGTATTCGGCCAAGTGCACCATCTGGCTCAAGCCGATAGCCGCGGTGATGTCGGTCATATTGTACTTGTAGCCGGGTTCAATTACTTGCGCCTGAGGAGATCTGCCTTGAGTATTGCGGTCATAGGCGTTGCGTCCCAAACCGTGGAATTTCAAACGGCGGACCCGCTCCATAAGGGCCGGGTCGTCTGAAACGACCATGCCGCCTTCAGCGGTTGTCAGGTTTTTGATTGCGTGAAATGAAAATATCGCGGTACCGTTCGAACCGACATGCTTGCCTTTATAGAAAGTTCCCATCGCATGCGCGGCGTCCTGAACCACCGGAATTGAGTATTTGGCGGCGACTTCATTGATCGCGTCGAGATCAGCGGCCGCTCCGGCGTAATGGACTGGAATTATCAATTTAGTCTTATCGGTTATCAGTTTTTCAATGGTCCCGGCGGAAATCATCAAAGTATCTTTATCGATGTCGGCAAAAACCGGGGTCGCTCCGGCCAGAACGATCAGGTTAACGGTGGAAACCCAGGTTAATGACGGTGTAATGACTTCATCGCCCGGGCCGATGTTCATAGCTTTCAACACGCAGTGCATTCCGGCGGTTGCCGAACACACCGCGACCGCTTCCGGTGCTCCTGTGTAATCGCACATTGCTTTTTCAAAGGCTTCGCACTTTGGCCCGGTGGTGATCCAGCCTGATCGCAGCACTTCGCTGACTGCTGCGATGGCTTCTTCACACACTGCCGGTTTCGTAAACGGCAAAAAATTATTAAGCATTACATTCTTTCATAAAATAATTAACGGGTAAATGATGAATAATTTCACAATATACCACTTGTAGGTGTCTTTTCCAAGTCCGCCAATCAACAATATTTGACTACAAATATATATAAAGGTACAGTTAGTTTTTATTAATTAATTTATTTTTTTCAAATACATATTCTATCTTTGGATTTTTCGTTTCAATGACTCTTGATGAGAGAGTTAAAATGCATTATTCGGCGATTATTTAATAATAAATTATCTCCAAATACGACATTATTATCTTTGACGATAATTATAGCCGTTTTCTCTCGAATCAAGACATTGTTTGAGCCTGACAGTATGTTTTATTGCCTGATTATGAGTTGTATTTATGATCAATTTCAGATTCTAAGTCGTCGAAAACAGTACAAGGCAATTCCGCCAGGAGTTCGACCACGACTGAATATCTTTCGTTTAACTCTGGATTGATCCTGAAATTGCATTGCCGTTTCACGAATGAACAACTTTGCTC
Organism: Victivallales bacterium; assembly: GCA_963676655.2. Taxonomy (GTDB): domain Bacteria; phylum Verrucomicrobiota; class Lentisphaeria; order Victivallales; family Victivallaceae. The sequence continues at coordinate 80,814 of CAXXKX010000001.1, forward strand.
CGATAATTGCCCCATCCGTGAAGTGACGAGTTCGCTGCAAGAATCTTACCGGCATAGACTCATTACGAGCTATATGTAATTGATCTTCAATGATTTTCACATTGGTTCCTCCACGTTCTGAAGCGATGATTTGTGCCAGCTCTTTTTTAAAGTAGTTGAAAACATCCGCATTATCCCAATGCTCCATGTTTTCGGTCAAAATATCTTTTTTCAAATGTTTTACGAAGTTCTCTCTGAACATATGATGCTCAGTTCCATTACATCGTCCCCAAGTGGAATATTTGTATTCAGCAGGGTCTTCGACCATTCCTGCTCTAACAGGATTGAGCTCTACATAAGCAATGCAGGCACTCAATGAATTATTACGATCAAGGATCACGCTCTTGAAACGACTACCCCATAGAGTACCCCGGCGTTGATGAACTTTATTGAAAACAATGGCAAAACGCTGTTGATAAGCTCTCATAAAGCAGCTTATATCAATCATTTTCAGTCCGATTTCGCGGCATGTTTTTACATCGTCCAGATCGACATGAGGCAATCGAATTCCGTACTTGAATTCTGTTTTCATTGAATCATAGTAAGAGTTATGACGTTCTGCGATATCGCAGAATTCCGGTAGCTCTTTTTCGCTTGGGGCGTAAACGACAAGATGAAAATGATTTCCCATCCAAACTGCGGAGATAACTTCAATGAGAAAATATCGTGACAGATTTTGCAATAATCTGAATCCATATTCTTTATCAATATCACCAAAAGGCAGATCTCCGGCATAACCTGGAATACGATTAATAAGGTGATAATAGCAACCTTCTCCAACAACTTTCATGCGCGCTTTAATCATACCGTCTCCTGTGAGATTTAACTTTAAAATAAATATAACGCCTTATATTGAAAAAGTCAAATATAAACTACCTGTACCTTTATTAAAATATTGCTTTGGACTTGCTTTTGAAGTTGGAGCATGTTATATTTCTCCAGTAAAATTAATATACGAACAGGTAGTGGAATATGAGTATTCAGAAACATCGGGAAAAATTAACCGAAATAGATCATAATATCATTGAACTGATCAATCAGCGATATAAAATTGTACAGCAGATCGGACGGGAGAAACTGGATGATGGCGCCGCGATTTATGTTCCGGAGCGGGAAACAGCGTTAATCAACCAACTGAGCAAAGAAAATGCCGGGCCGATGACGGACGCAACTCTGCGGGCGGTGTACCGCGAGATTATTTCCGGCGCGACTGCGCTTGAAAGACCTCTTAAAATCAGCTATTTCGGACTGCCGGGTTCGTTCACCAACCAGGCGGCAATAAAAAATTTCGGACATGCGGTCGAATATATTTCGCGTCCGAGTATTTCAGACGTTTTCAAAGATATCGAGACTGGACGCTCGGATTACGGCTGCGTGCCGGTTGAGAATTCGACCGAGGGGTCCGTCAGTCATACTCTTGACCGTTTAATGAATTCCACCGTTCTGATATGTGCTGAAGTTAATTTGCCGATCCATCATCATTTGATGGCTAAATGTGCTTTGCCGGATATAAAAAAGGTTTACAGTCATATTCAGGTTATGGGCCAGTGTCGTAATTATCTGTACGAAAATATGAGTGGAGTGGAGCAGGTTATTGCCGCCAGTACGACTCAGGCCGCGAAGATTGCGACGGAAGAACCCAACTCGGCCGCGATCGCCAGCAGAATGGCCGCGGAGATTTTCGGACTGGAGATTCTTGAACCGAATATCGAGGATTTCAGCGGTAATACCACCCGCTTCCTGATTCTGGGGCGGCAAACGACCGAGCCTACCGGCAACGATAAAACTTCGATCTGTTTTGCCACATTGGAACGGGCCGGGGCGCTATATGACTGTCTAAAACCGTTCAATGACGCCGCTATTACCATGACGATGATTGAGAGTAGACCGGCGAAAACTGCAAACTGGGAATACTGTTTCCTGGTGGATATTGACGGTCATCGCGAAGATGAAACCATCAAAAAGGTTTTATCCGAACTTCAGCAGTTGTGCAAATTCTTCAAAATCCTCGGCAGTTATCCTAAAGCAGATGTTGTCTGAAGCTGATAGAGGGCTGATCTGACCGGTTTATGTCCACTTGGAAACACGGTTGATCACTGCCTGTCCTTCTTCGACACTGGCTACTCCGCTAACGCTCAGGAATACTCCTTCCGGTTTAAGGTTGCCAATTATGTTCTCCAGTTCGCTTATATCGATAAAAATCTGAACTCCTTTGCCGGCAGCCTGAGCTTTTTTATAAATATCCAGCCAGTCAGACGCGATGCCGTTGCCGGAGCCGTACACCCATTGCAGGATATTCAGTTCCGGAATCTCCAGTAGCGTATCAAGATGCTGAAGCGCCCCCGGCCCGTCAAGGTGGTAAATGTTGGCTTCGGCTGTGCGGCATTCTCTGATTATGCCGTTAAGGAAAAATTCCCGGAACATCTTACTCGAGATCATGCAGGAGAAATCATTGCTCGGAACATGGTAACGCATGGTTGAAGCCAGGCCGATCCAGGTTGTGCATGGTTGATTGAAAGATTCGAGGTATTCCAAAGTGTAATTGAATTCATCGCAGAAAGCGTCGTCAACTTTACGCAATAGTTTTTTCACCTGATCCGGATTGTCAAGCAGATCCATGCATAAATTAGCAGGATCCCGGAAGGCGCACAGGGCATCGGCTCCGGTGTGGATATCGGTATAACCGACATAGAATTTGTTCTGTCCTAACTCCAGCAAGGTATCAGTATATTTTTTGATAGCCAGCCAATACGGATTTTCCCGGGTGTAATTGATTTTGTCAACATCATTCCAATCCAATAGATTCGGTTCGCTCCAACTGGTGGTTTTGGTCACATAACCAAGTTCGCAGCCGAAATACGCGCTGAAGATTTCTGGTCCCAGATTGGCAAAAGCTCTGGGCAGGGCATCGCCCATATATATAGTATTGGATATGTCATGGGCCGTTTCAGCGGATCTGTATTCAAAATCGTACCACCAGTCCCGGATATTGTCATAATGTTTTTCCGGAAAAGGCGTCTGGTTTTCTTTGGGAATGGATATGCACACAACTGGCCGGTCGATTATTTCCCCTCTGAAACAGGCATCGTGACGAGCAATTCTCTTATCCCAGTCGTCTATTGTGTCAATCGGCATAATGTCGGTTATTTTTTGCATCATTGTGTCTCCTTTATAATAAATTTGTTTGAATTAAGAAAAGTATAATTGTTATTTTGAGTATATGCAATATATTTATATATGTAATAATGTTGCATCTAGCATGAAAAAGGTTGCTTGATGGAAAACTATATCCAGCAGATAAATCATTTTACGGTGGACGATGATGCGGAGTTTTACCTCCGGGTCGTGGGTGAATTCCGCAGTCTCGGCCATTTTCGTTTTTTCCAAATTGCTCCGGGCTGGTGCGGACATTATATTCAATCAGGAAAAGGGGTATTTCAACTTGACGGCAGACAATATGAGGCCGTGGCCGGGGGTATGATCTTTTTTTATCCCGGCGCCCATATTTTGTATTACGATTATCCTGAAACTCCGTGGCGCTATCAATGGTTCAGTCTGGCGGGGTGGAATGTGAAAAATATTTTGCGTGGAACAGGCATTACCAACGCTTCGCCGTACATGCAAATGAAAAATCATGATGTTGTTACTGACAAACTAAAAAAAATGCTGCGTAATCTGACGGAGCATGCCGATTCTCCTTTCATGCCGAGAGCGGCGGCGTGGGAGTTTATTGAATTACTCCGGCGTAATCAGCGAGATCTTACTATGACGTCTGAAACTCCTGATATTGCTATCCAGTGCAAAAGGATCATTGACGATGAACTGATTTCAATTCCGGATGTGGCTGATCTGGCTTCTCGCTTAAAGGTTGACCGGACAACTTTGTATCGGCGTTTTCGCGATCATTACGGAGTGGCTCCGAAAGAATACATTGAGGAAGTTCGCTTTGATCGCGCGCGAAAACTGCTTAGAGAATCGGATTTATTGATCAAAGAAATCGCGGTTGTTTGCGGATTTTCCGATCAATTATATTTCAGTCGAAAATTCAGTGAAAGGGTTGGGGTTTCCCCGACTGAATATCGCCACTCAAACCGCTAAAACCCTCGATTAAGTATATTAAAAAGTAATTTTAAAAAAGAATTACCAGATAGTTTTTTTAAATGCAGTGAAAAACGGAATTATTTTTAATTATAGAACAGTTAAGGTGTTGGTTGTATGAAGTGGCAAAGGTTGATTTTGCCGGATGAATCAAAGGTTATTCCTTCTGCTTTAAGCAGTTTTTTCTTCATTTCTGGACCGCTGCCGAAACGGCCGATATGGCCGTTTGAAGGTACTACCCGGTGACATGGTAAAATCATCGGAAATGGATTGGAACTCATTGCTGTGCCGACCGCGCGCGCAGTGCCGGGATGGCCCGCCACGGCTGCTAATTTTCCATAGGTGATGACTTTGCCTTTGGGGACATTATTATAAAGAGTCAAAAGGATATTCCGTTGGAAAGGCTTCATGATTGTCAGGTCCAGTAAATCAAGCGACAACATCATTTCTTTGCCTGAATAACCGTCATTGAGGGCTTTTGCCGCGTTGAGCATTTTTTCCGGAACGTTTTGAATTTCAGAGTCTTTGCCGCAGTCGGAATGCAGACCTATCTCAAGTATTTTATCATTTTGACTGTCCACTTGCAGCGATATATGCCCGATTTGGATATTTTTCAGGTTTTTCATTACAAAAATCCAATGTATAATTTGCCATGTTCAATTTTGCTTATACATTAACGGAAAACAATTCAATAGTCAAATACTGGAACATGCTAAACTGGATCAAAATTAAAAATCTGGCGCTGATAGAGAGTACCGAAGTCGAATTTGGTGAAGGCTTCAATGTCATAACCGGTGAAACCGGAGCAGGTAAGTCTGTCTTTCTCAGTACGCTTAACCTCTTACTCGGTGAACGTGCGGATAAAGGGGCAATTCGCTCCGGCGCGGAACGCTGCGAAATCAGTGCCGGGATCCAGTTGTCTCCGGATACCGGGCCGCCAATCAAATCGCTGCTGGATGAACGCGGTATTGTGATCGCGGAAGATTCTCAGCTGCATATCCGCAGGGTCATAACCAAAAATTCCACCCGCAATTATATTGATGATACTCCGGTGTCTTTGCAGACTCTGAGTATGCTTGGCGATATGCTGATCGATATTCACGGGGTCAATGATCATCAATCACTCCTCAGGCAATCCGCTCAACTGGATATTTTCGACCGTTATGCCGGGGTAGCTGACGGTATTGCAAAATGTCGGGATATTTGTGAGCAATTGAAGATAGCGGAACAGGAGCGTCGGAAACTTGAAGAAGACTTACCGTCGGAGGTCGAAGCCGGGCATTTGCAGATGATCGTGGAGGAAATAGAAAAAGTCTCTCCCGAACCCGGCGAAGATGAAGAACTGTCGATTAAGCATAAGCTTGCCGGAAGCGCTAAAGAAATAATTGAAACGGCCTCGCAATGCGTTGCGATTTTGAATGAGAGCGATGATGCGATTGTGGATCAAATATCCGGAGTTTACCGGTTGCTGCAGGGGTTGGAGTCTATAGACCCGGGACGTCCCGGCGAACTGGCCGGTAATTGTGAGCAGATAATAGAGGCCGCCAGGGAGCTGGCATATGATATTGAGAATTTTGCTTCCGGCGTTGAACTGGATGAAGAAGCGTTTGCCCGCTTGGAGGAGCGAATCGGCGCGATTGAGCGTTTGAAGAGGCGTTACGGGCCCCATCTGGAAAATGTCTTTGCCGCGCTGGATGACGCGAATTCACGGCTGACCGCCTGGCGCAATGCCGCTACGCTCAGAAATGAATTGAAACAGCGGGTCGAGCGGTTGAATTCTGAACTGAAAACTGCCGCGCTAGAGTTATCGAAGGGCCGCAAAAAGGTTGCGGCTGAATTCAGTCTGGCGGTATGCGGAAAATTGACTACTTTAGGTTTTTTGAAGAGTTCACTTGAGGTGGCTTTTTCCGAGATTCCACCGGGAGAGCGTGGTATGGACCGGATCGAAATTATGTTCAGCGCCAATCCCGGAGAAGAACTGCGACCACTGCGGGCGATTGCCAGCAGCGGGGAAATTTCCCGGGTTATGCTGGCGTTAAAATCGGTTCTGGCGGAGGAAGACGCTATTTCGATTCTGGTTTTTGACGAGATCGATGTAAATATTGGCGGGGAAACCGCGGCGAAAGTCGGTCAGGAATTGCGAAAACTGGCGGAGTCGCATCAATTGCTCTGTATTTCCCATCAGCCGCAGGTTGCGGCGGCGGGGCAGGTGCATTTCATGGTGGAGAAACAGGAGGAAGGCGGTAGAACGTCTTCTCGGATTGTCCGGTTGGACAGTCCATCGCGACGAAATGAGATCATTCGGATGCTTGGGAAATCCAAAGCTGCTGCCACTCATGCGGATGAACTCTTAAAACAGCATAAAACGAAAAATTGATATGTCCCTGCAAAAACAATATATTTTTGTCTGTCTGGCTTTGACTATTCTGCTGGCCGGGTCATATTTTTGTGAACTTGAGGCGCGTAAGCGAAGTGCCCAGGCCGCCAGGCTCCAGGAACAACTGTTTCACCTTAACCAACTGGCGGATATCTTGCGGGATTCGGTGGTTAATCAAATGCGGAATGCCCATGATTATTACCACACTTCCGATCGCAAGTATATTGAGGATTTTGAGTTTATTCAAGCCTGGCGGAACGGTAAGGAGCCGATTCCGTTATCGTTTCCGATCGGCGGCGGTCGACGTATTCATTTTGAAAAATTAATTAAAGAGGTTGCCCGTTCCAATGCCGATATTGTGCCGTTGATCCGGGCTTTCAGGGGAGCTGAGTCTCTGGCTTCTTACGAAATGAGCGGAATTCTGGCGCTGCAAGGGCTGGAATCTGACGGGAAAACACCGTATCAGGGGAAAATAGACCCCAAAGTATTGGCTAAACAGATTCTTATGGGGGCTGAAATTTACCGCCGTAAAGAAAAAGTTATAAATAATATAGATGACTTTCTGGTTAATAATTCGGAGATGTTTCATATCCAGAGCCGACGTCTTGATCGGGCCGGGAATAACTTCAGGCGGATCAGGGTGATTCTCGAGATCATGATAGGTTTGATCTTTGTTTCCAGCGCCGTATATCTGGCTAAGGTGGTCTTTATTCCGATCAGCCGGGCGACAACATTGGCCTCGGCAATTGCGTCAGGTGATATGAGTCGCCGCTGGAGATTGAATCGCAAGGATGAACTTGGGCAGTTGTCGGATGCTTTTGACACTATGGTTAATTCCCTGCAGGAGCAGGTCCAGAAAGTTGAGCGCCAGAATGAAGTGACCGATCGCCTGATCAATACGGTGCATCAGGCCAGGATGGGACAGTGGAGTTGGGATTTGCATTTTCACAGTATTGAACTGGATGATAATTGTTTGAAAATGCTGGGCTACGCGGAACAGGAGTTCAATGGTTCTGAAAAGGACTTTCTTGGAAAAATTCACCCGGAGGATCTTGAGAATTTTAAAGATTTTGCCGGGCAGTTCAGGAATCAGCCGGACTGGATCGGTAATGTTGAATTCAGGATCAAACACAAAAAACGTGATACGTGGATCTGGCTTGAAGCGATCGGAGTTCCGGGAAAATTCGCGGGCCGAACCAAATCCCGGCTGATTACCGGATTGCTGCATGATATTTCGCCACGTAAGAGGGCTGAGGCCGAGCAAGCTAAAATGTTCAGCCGGTTGAAACTGGTTCTTGACGGGATTCCGGCCAAAATTACCGTTATCGGCCTTGAAGATAACAAAATTCTCTTCATGAACCGGTCGGCGATCAATAAATACGGTAACGGGGTTGGACGCGAATGTTATAAGACTTTGCAGAAAGTTGAACGTGACGAGCCGTGTCCCGGGTGTCGTAATGACGAAGTTCTTGATGCCGACGGTAAACCGGCCGGAATTTCTTCCTGGCAGTTCCAGAGCTCGATTGACAATCGCTGGTATGAACAGCATACTCAGGCGCTCGAGTGGGAGGGCGGCGAAATGGCCTGCGTTCAGATGGCTTTCGATATTAATGATTTGCGCGAGGCGCGAGAGCAGTTGAGCAGTTATTCCGGAAATCTGGAAAAAATGGTTGAAGAAAGAACACTGGAAATCCAGAAGAAAAATACCGAATTGAATCAAACCCTGACGGAATTGCGGGAAGCGCAAGCTCAATTGATTCAAGCCGAAAAAATGGCGGCGCTCGGGCACCTTATTTCCGGGATCGCCCATGAAATCAATACTCCGCTTGGAGCGATTAGAACTTCAAACGAAACTTTGGAAAAATCTTTTGGTCACGTTCTGGCGTCACTGCCGTACATGGCTGATCATTATAATGGAGTACACCGGGAACTGACAAACCAGTTGATCAAGGCGGCCTCAAATGCCGGAATGGATACCTTGACGATGCGGGAGAAGCGTGATTTGAGGAAACAGGTCAGTCGGCAGTTGACTAAACTCGGGATTGAAGATGCCAGGGCGATAGCATCATTGATTATCAATTTGCAGTTATCTGATCACCTTGAAGAGCTGGTGCCGCTGCTGCGGGATGAAAAATCCACCGAATTGCTGAACGCTATCCAGTATATAACAAACATCCAACGGAGTAACTCGATAATTTCAACGGCGGTTAATAAAGCGGCGAAAACGGTTTTTGCCCTTAAAACGTATGCCCATACCGACAGTACCGGTCGTGAAACCAAGGTCAATCTGATCGAGAATATGGAAACCGTTCTGGTTCTGTATCATAATCAGATCAAACAGAACATTGAGTTGATTTGTGATTACGATGATGACGTTCCGTTTTTGATGTGTCATCCGGATGAACTTAATCAGGTCTGGACTAATCTCATTCACAATGCATTGCAGGCGATGGATTATAAAGGCAAACTGGCAATTTCGATCAAAGTTGTCGACAAAGATATTGTAGTGGCGATCAAAGATACCGGCTGCGGTATCCCGGAAGATATTATGGAACGGATATTCGAACCGTTCTTTACCACCAAGTCTGCCGGTGAAGGTAGTGGCCTCGGTCTCGATATCGTACGCGGGATCATCGAAAAACACGGCGGCAGGATCGAAATAGACACCAAAGTCGGTAAAGGTACCACGTTTACAGTTTATCTGCCACTCGAGCGAACAGAATAATCAGATAAGGAACAAATATATGTCAAGAATTCATGATGAGCGGGTTGAACGCTTTACCAATATCGATATCTATCCGGTGATCTCAAGTGAGTTTACTCTTGAGCGGGATGTGTTGGATGTTCTCCGGCAAATTGCGGCCGGCGGCGCGAAAATCGTTCAGTTGCGGGAGAAGAACATGACGAAACGCGAGATTCTGGCTTTGGCCCGGGAGTACCGCCGGATTACTTCCGAATATGATATGCTGCTGATGATTAATGATCATCTCGATATTGCGTTGGCAGTTGGCGCGGACGGGGTTCACCTGGGTCAGGATGATTTGCCGGTCAGGGTTGCCAGGGAATTGGCGCCTGATTTACTGCTGGGCTGCTCAACACATAACTTTGAAGAGATTGAGGAAGCGGAAGATTCAGGTGCTTCGTGCATTAACATCGGGCCGATTTTTACGACCAATACCAAAGCGGTAAATTGCGGGGCTCTGGGGATAGATTATCTTAAGCAGGCCGCGTCAAGAACAAAACTGCCGTTTTCGGTCATGGGAGGAATCAAAGAACAGCATATTCCTGAATTGCTGGCGGCCGGTGCTTCAAGGATCGCGATGGTTACGGAAATAACTCAGGCTCCGGACATTACTGCAAGAGTCAGGAAATTACGCTCTCTGATGGTATGATTTAGAGAGTTAAAAGTTGTATTGTCCGTGTCCTTTGTTCACGCGTTTTTTTTCAGTTTTACCGCAAAAAAGCCGAAAAAATGCGTAAATCGTTGAGCCAAAGCAGGAATTATAACATTATTTTTAGTTTGCCTATTGACTCTTTCGTTCTTATGCTGTATAATATTCATCGCGCCAGTTCCCAAATTGTATTTATGCAAATTGGGGGTGTTCCGGAATTCGACTGCTTGAGCAGATTGCCGGTTGCATGCCGAGGATGATCGTTGGCCTCGTTAATCATCGATTAAAAATATATCTGCGAATAACGAAAGTTACGCATTAGCTGCTTAAGTTCAGCTACATCTTCCCCCTGACGGGCGCTAGGGGACGAAGATGACAGTTAGCGTCCTGGCCGAGAGTTCCACTTTCCGGCTCCAGGTAAGATCGCAGGAAGGTTAGTCCGAACGCCAGCTTGTCCATTGGCTAAGCACTAGGACGAAAAACCTTAAAAAATGGAATATGCATGTAGACGCTGTCATGTCGTTCATTCAGGACGCGGGTTCGACTCCCGCCACCTCCACCAGCAGACGTTGCTGTGTGCGCAGAGGGGTTGCCAAGCCGGTTTAGCCGTGGCTGACTTGGCGAGAAATTTTTAATTATTAGTAGTATCATGGCGAAAGAAGGATATAGATATGAATATCTATGTAGGAAACATCTCCTACCAAGCATCAGAAGAAGATCTCAGACAGGCATTTGAAGCCTACGGAGATGTCGACTCATCGAGAATCATCACCGACCGTGAAACCGGACGCTCTAAAGGGTTTGGTTTTGTTGAGATGGCCAATGACGATCAGGCAAAGGCGGCCATCGAAGCTCTCAATGGTACGGACATTGCCGGACGCGCTGTTACAGTTAACGAAGCTCGTCCGCGTCAGCCTCGCGAAGACCGTCGCGGTGGCGGTGGCGGTGGTGGCCGTGGTCGCGGTGGATTTGGTGGCGGCGGTAAGCGCTTCTAAATAACCATCCCTTTTATTCCTTATTGTGGAATATCCAGCCGGAAAGCTTAAAGTTTTCCGGCTTTTTTATGCTTTAATTATGCCTTGTTATAACTTTGAATTCACTTGGCGTTCTTCATCGCTGCTTCAGTTACCTTGAGTATGAAGTCGGTTTTTGCTTCAGTATATGCAACCCGGTTATCAGGATATTGCTGAGATAATTTCAGCTTCAGATTTTGATATTCGAAAACTCTTTCCGGATGAGTGCGCAGATAGTCTCGGAAGTGTAGAGCATTCCATTGCTCAAAATGACTTTCAATCATATGCAGATGATGAGTTCTCCGGCCCTCTGCGTCGCGCTTGATGAACCATGCGTAGAATGGCGGAACGTTATCGCCGCGGGTGGGGCGCCAGAAGTAATCATATCCCTGGCTCTCAAGGATCGGAACAACTCTTTTTTTAATATCTTCCAGTGAAGTAACTTCAATCAGCATATCGACAACCGGTTTGGCGGCAAGGCCTGGCACCGAGGTACTGCCGTAATGTTCAATCCGGATTATTAATTCATCTGGGAGACATTCGAGCAAATGCTTTTTTTCCTGTTCAAACATTTCGGGCCAGGCGGGATTATAAGGTACTACTTCAATTTTATCTTTTAAAACCCTGGCGATTTTTTCCTGTAAAGTTTCCATTCCTGATTCTTTCCTTAAGTTTTGCATAAAACAATATATCGCGATAAAGAGTTCATGCAAACTTACCATTTTCACATAATTAAATACCAGGTAATTTTATTATGACCTTATGAAAACAGTCATTATTTTAAATGGTTGAGCATTTTTTGACTTGTTTTTTAGGGGCTGGAATATGCGCGATCTACCGGTGTATTCAATTTGATTTGCTGTTTAAGTCGACAAGAAAACAGATAATTGTTGATTTGCTGATAAAAAAACATTAAAAAAAAAGTAATTCAGACAGGAAATTTGTGAAAAATGTGCTAGATTATTAGTCTGTGTTTAACAAGAACAATAATTTTTTGTTTATACAAAAATCGAAAAGGAAGAAGCATGGGTAACCTGAAAAAGAAACGGCGTAAGAAAATTTCTAAACATAAACGCCGGAAGCAGCTCAAGTCTCAGCGTCACAAGACCAAAAAATAAACCGGGTCGGCGACCGGGCCGGTTTATTAATGACGTCTGTAACCCTCCTGCCTTTGCGGTCGGAGGGTTGTCTTGTTTTATGCGGAAAGAGTCTCAAGGGAAATATTTTTGATGCCAAATTATCAGATAACAAGTAAAACGACACACCGAAGAGTATTGGCCGCTCTGGCCGGAATATTCATTGTAGCGGCATCTGTCAACGGAGGAGATATAAATTCCGATAATATGATCGGAGAGCCGCCGCAAAATGGGGAATTTTCACTTTCGGACCGCGGAATATCCCGGGCTGATTCGATGGCAGCTTTTGCCGGGGCTATTCTGCATAATGATGAAACGACCAGTATGCCTTACCTCTTTAAGGCCGTTGCAGCCAATCCTGATTCGCCGGTTTTGATGCGCTATCTTACTGATAAGATTAGAAAGAGTAAAAATCGCAAAGTATATCAGGAGCAGTTGGAACAACTTGCCTGGCGTAAGCCTGATTCATTGCGTCTGGTGCTTTCGGCCGTTATTATTATGGTTGCGGAGAAAAATAAAGAAAAAGCACTGGAGCTGGCCGATAAATGCTATAAGACTGTCGATATTAAGAAATTATCCTCTGATCAAATGCCATTGTATATTAGCCTGGTGAGATTGCTGGGGGCATTTCAAATGGAAAGCGGCAAATTTGCCAACGCGGTGGCAATATACGATCAGGTTTTGGCCGATCCGCAATTGGCCGATGATCCGCAACTGCTGGAAGCCGGAGCGGTTGTGTATGACCGTGCGGCTAAAAAAGCCGATAAGGACAGTTTTTTATGGTTTAACAGTGATCGTGAAAATCTGGAGGAGAAGCGGGATGAGGTCATTGTCAAACTGGAATCTCTTACGTTAAAGAAGTATGATCCTTTGGCGTTCAATGCCCTATATTCGTTGTATAACACCATAAATCAACCCGAACGGGCGTTTCAAGTTATCCTGAAGAGACTGGTTTATGAGCCTGATAACCGTTTGTTGCGGAAGATGCTGGCTCTAACTTTCTATAAACAGAAAAATTATCAATTGTCATTATATACCTGGCAAAGTATGGCTGCGGAACGCATTCTGGAACCGGTAGATTACATGATGTACGGTGAGGCAGCCTGGAAAGCCCGGGAATATGGTCTGGCCAAAGCCGCCCTGGTTCAATATATGCAGAAAAATCCTCGCAATTTTCAGGCCCGTTTGATGCTGGGGATGGTACTTTATGATGCCGGAGAAGAGCAAAAAGCCCTGGATTTGTTAAAAGCTATGCCGGCGTCTACGGTTGTCATGCATTTGAAAAGTATGATCTTGATGCGGATGAAAAAGTATGCTGAAGCATTGCAATTATTACAACAGATTGAAAAAATATATGCTGATCAGAAAAAAAGCCCGACCGCCAACCTATATCTTTCCATGAGTTATATGGCAGAAAAGGTTAACCGGATTGATCTGTTCGAGAAATATACCCGGAAGTTATATAAACTTGAACCGGAAAAAAAAGCGGAATGGGATAATTCGCTTGGTTATGTTCTGGCGGACCACAATATGCGTCTCCAGGAGGCCGAGACCCTGCTCCGTTCTGCTGTTGCGGCCAACAAGAATCCTGAGAACCTGGATTCTCTGGCCTGGGCTTTATTCAAATTGAAAAAGTTTGCAGAGGCCCGGAAATATATCATGGAAGCTATAGAACTTCAACACGATATACCGGATGCGGTTATTGCCGATCATGCCGGGGATATTCTGGCTGCGAATGGTAATAAGCAGGATGCGTTGAAATATTGGCGTTTGGTCTTGATAATATATGGAGAGGAAGTCGATCACGCTAAAGTACGTGCAAAGATCGCGGCTCTTGAAAAACAATGAGATGATTTGACAGCCATTTATGACTGATTTCCTGCAAATAACCATCTCCTCCACTGCGACAGTGGCAACTCTTATGCTATGTGCCGCAGTTGGCTACTTTTTGAGAAAATATGACGTGGTTCCTCGTCAGTTTTCCGTAATAATCTCCAAATTGGTTTTTTACGTCTTTCTCCCGTGCATGCTGTTTACTAAAACTGCTGCCTATATCACTCCAGAACGGATTTCCGGGATTTGGATATTTCCGGCGTCATTTCTTCTTTTTATGTTTTTGGGGCTTGGATTAAGCTATTTGACGGTAAAAATATTTAAGACGAATCGTGATTTTGTTCGACCGGTTATTGCTTCGACCACTTTTCATAACAGCGGATATCTGCCTATATCCCTGATGGTGACCGCGTGCGAAGTTTTTCCGGTACTGCGCAATGATCCGGCCGCCGAGCGTGAGTCAATTACCTTTATTTCAGCGTATCTGCTTACTTCCACAACATTGCTTTGGACTTTGGGGTTCGCGATAATCAGCGGACGCAACCACCGGACTTTTGATTGGAAGAAAGTCATTACTCCGCCAATTATTGGACTGGTGGCCGGAACCGCCATCGGGCTTGTGCCGCCGGTAAGCAAAGTTCTGGTTCACGGGTCAGGGTTGTTGTTCCCTTTATTCGGTGCGGCCGATTTGTTGGCTAGAGGAGTGATCCCGTGTGTTCTGCTGCTGGTGGGAGCGGGATTGGCTAATCTTCCCAAAGTTGGTGGTATATGCAAAAAGACCGTGATTTCCGCCATCGCGATAAGGTTGATTATTATTCCTGCGTTTGCGCTGGTTTATATATATTTTCTGCGAAAATGGGGAATCATGGAGATGACCTTGTTACCGTCTCTGGTGCTGGCGGTGGAGGCTTGTATGCCGCCGGCCAATAATTTGATTGTCATGGCCTCTCTTACCGACCAGAAGGCGGAATCCGGTTTGGCGATTCTGATGTTCTGGAGCTATCTGGTTTCTATTGTCACGATCACGCTTGTCGTCTCGACTGCCGTATATTTGTTTGAATAGGCTGAATTTCATATTACTGAATAAGCATAAATCTTGCAATCAAAAAAGTTTTTTTATCATAATAATCAAATAAAATCCAGCTTGAATAACGAATTTTGACGGGATAGAGTATTATATTGTTACATGGAGAAAGATTTAATAAATAAATCAGGATAGATTTATGGATAAAATATTAGTTGAGATTGTCGGCAGCGAAGTACGTTTGTCGAATAAGTTGTTTGCTATGCGTTTTTCGCGCAAGACCGGCGGGTTTCCTTCGTCTTTCGGCTTTACCGAGGAGCCGCCGCTTATGCAGTCCGAAATACCTTTGATCTCGGCATCTTACAATAAACGTTTGATCAGACCCTATCTGCCGGAAGACGTCGAGCCTGAAATAATCGAATACGATGAGAAGTATGAAGTTATTTTTGACCGGTTGCCATGGCGGTTTGAAGATGACGGAACGAAAGTTCCTGCGTTTGAAATTTCTTTGAGTTATGAAGTATTTGTCGATGGCGTTGTTTTTGTCAGAACAATCTTTTGCGCCAATTCTCTGGAAGAATTTAAACTTGAAAATTTTGCGTTGGAACCGGTGATCAAACTTCAGGATGAAGAAGAGGCCAACTGGGCCTACTGGAAGTTTCCGCGCGAATACTCCGCCGCCTTGATTCAAAATCTCGGCAGCTTTGAACGCAACCTTCCCATGAATGAGAACCGCTCAGGAACCGATGAAATATTCCCGTTTGTATCGTTTGATTTCGGTTCTCAGGGAAGGCGCGATCACCATCTCGAATTTTATGTTGAAGGCTGGAACTCGCTTACCCCCAAATTTCACAATACCTCTACCAGGGTTATTTGGGATGGTAAACGTTGCGGTCTCAGTTGGAACTTTCATCGTACCGATGCCAAAAATCCCCGGCGTACTCTCTACTGGAACAATACCTGGGGCTGGACTTTGACCCGGGCTCCTATCGCACGGACTCATGATCCATTACGCATAGTTCATTATCTTGATAATTTCAAGCGTATTCCAGGTTCGGAGGTTGTTGAACAAGTGGCGGAGGAGGGGGCGAACCTCTTCATTGTGCATGAATGCTGGCGCACCGATGTGAAGAATGGCGCGGTTCCAGCTGTTGCAGCCGAAAAATTGCGCGAATTCATTAAAAAGTGCCATGAACATGATATTAGGGTTGCCCTCTATGTCAGGGGCAATGAGGATTTGATGAAAGACGGTTTTGGAGAAGATCTTTTCCGTTTTTTAACGCCTGATTATGACGGGATTTATATGGATTACGGTTCGCCATGTTGTTATCTGGAATGTGAAGAATATTATCCGGGCGGTCGTATTAGATTTCGTACCTACGACAAAACTATGCGGCGAGTCCGTCACAAAATAGGTGAAAACGCTTTGTTTATCGGACATTCGGGTTCTTTTTTCAGCGCGGTTGGTTTTACTGAACTGGATGCCTATCTGGGCGGAGAACAGGAAAAAGGCATGCTATTGGAAAACCAGACGATTCATGCTTATTTCAGTGGATTGTCGGTGCAGCAGCCGAGCCTTTGGACTGCCGCGTTTCCAACCTACAGAACGCAGGCGGTTTTGCCGTTTCTGGCTACGGCAATGCAATATCCGTTTATTCACCTTGGCGTCCAGCTGCCATGCTGCTCCTTGGCTCATCCCGAGGTTATTTCGGCTGTTCCTTTTGCCCGTCCATTGTGGCGACTCTGGGAGCTTTTTGACGGCTGCCGCAAATATAATGTTTATTCGACTGTTAACAGTAACGGTATAATCAATGTGGACAGTTCGCATACTGGAGCCTGTTTGCTGGTTGCTTCTGACGGGACCAAACTGCTGATTGTGGCGAATTATTCGGAAACTCCACGTTGTGTGAAGGTTACGGTTGATTATATTACGTCACATTCCGGCGGTGATGTTACGTGTGTTAAGCTTGACAGCAATTATGAGCAGAATGGTTGCTCCCAGATAACTTTACCGAAAGCTTTTGAAGCCGGACTCAAAGGTCATGCGATAACGGCCTGGCTGATTACTTCAGAACCTGAAAAATGGCAGCCTAAGCTCAATAAGTTTCTCCGTCCTTATCCGAAATTTCCGGAACAGGAAAAAATTAATGCGGAACGAATTGAGGAGATCAGGAAGATGCGTTTTGAGCCCGAGCCGCAAGAGAAAGCCTTTCTGCGGTTGAGTTTATTCACATACCCCGATACCTATGAAGATTCATTGCTGGTTGATCTTTATGCCAACGATACTGAATTACTTGACTTATCCAACCCGGATAAGCCGGTTTCACTGGGATTCATCACCATGGACGGCCTCCAGAAAAGACCGGATTCGGATCGTCGTCTGCCTGCCGGAGAAACGACTCCGCCAATTCCTCTGCATAAAATTCCGCTTAAAGCTAAAGCCGGAGAGAAAGTGCGCCTGGGACTCAAAGCCAGACGTGGAGAATTCGAGTTTTATTCATTTGTTGAAGGCTCCTTAACTGATGAAAACGGCAATGTTCGCAGAATCTTCTATGACAATGAACTGGATATGGACTGGTCTCTGCTTACTTTTGATCTGATTTTAAAATAAAATTAGATTGATTGTTTGTTATTCATTTGTTTATAATAGTGCCGTTTATTTGCGGCGTTTTTAAAACTACCTGGTATTTTATTATCATTTTAGAATGAATGAAGAAATACTTTGTACATGATCCAATTGATGCAATATCGGGTTATTTGCCGGAACAGTGCTTGTTCAGGAAGTCTTTGAAGATGTTGCCGTATTTTTTCTGGTCGATAAACCAGCAGTCATTATGTCCGCCGGTCAGTTGATGGAACTCTTTAGGTTCCGGTGCCAGTTTGAATAAGGCTTCCCCATGGCGGTATTTGATTACTTCGTCACTGGGACTGTGAATTATCAGAACCGGACAATTCGCTTTTGCGATATTTTGTCCAGTCGGCAGATCAACCCTGACCAGCAGCGATGTCGGGAGAAACAGGGGCATGTCTTTTGCCACTTCCCGCGGCGAGATGAATGCAGCTTCGGAGCAGAGCATCAACGGTTTATATTTTGCCGCCAGATGAGAGGCCGGGGCGCCGCCGAGTGAACGACCGATGACAATAATTTTGTTTGCGGGGATTTTGCGGTCAACGGTCAAATATTTCCAGGCCGCTTCTGCCGCTTCTATTACATTTTTATCGTTCGGGCTGCCGGAGCTTTTACCGTATCCCGGATAATCGAAGACCAGGAAATTGAACCCCAGTCGATGATAATGATCGACTGTTTCAATCCGGTTTGCCAGATTTCCGGCGTTGCCGTGGCAGAACAGTACGGTGTATTCGGCTTTATCCGCTGGAACGTACCACGCGTTAATGGTATTGCCGTCTGACGATTTAAGCGACAGGTCTTCATATTCCAGTCGATAGGCTTTAGGCGTGATGAAAATATTTTTTTTCGGGACAAAAACAAAACGGTTTTGGAAAAAAAACAGAATGAAGCAGATCAGCAGATAACCGGAGATAATTGCGATTAAAAATATATACATCTGCCTGAGTAGCTTTTTCCTTAACTTTTTGTAAAATGAAACAGAGTCTTGATTATCGACCAGGAATTTTTTTTCAGGCGCGTCTGTCATACTTCACGCGGCGGAAAGTCAAATTCGGTTTCGAACAATGCAGCCATTTTGGCGCAGGCATTATCTGCGTCCGGGCCGGTTACTTTTATTTCGACGGAATCCCCTTTTTGCAGACCAAGAGAAATCAGAGACAGAATACTGCTTAAGGGAACTTCAATATTGTTACTGATCACGAAAAATTCATGATCGTTCATTTCTGTAGCGGCCTTGAGGATCAAACTGGCCGGTCGGCAATGGATTCCCGCGCCATTTCTGATAGTTGCTTTTACTGTGGGCATATTTCCATCAATTGAAAAATCATCATAACTCTTTACGGCTTTATCCGAAAAAACACCATTTGTTTGGCTTTTGACTTTATCCAATATACAGCTATATTTATACATTGCAAACGTGATCGGAATACAAATGTAATGAAAATTCGCACTAATAAACTTACTCCCGCTTTGATACTGGGAGCCGGTATTCTGCTGAGAATACTCTATTTGTACCAGTTTTCGACTTCTCCTTTGTTTTCTCAAGCCCTTGGTCCGGATGTGCAGGAGTACGATCAATGGGCCCGGAGGATACTGGTTGATGGTTTATGGTGGCGCACGCCGCAGATTCATGCCCCGCTCTATCCGGTATTCCTTGCCATGCTCTATCGGTTATTTGATATGAACTTATTGTATGTACGCTTTTTCCAACAGGTTATTTGTCTGATCTCTTTTTATCCGCTTTATTTGCAAATTCGTCATCGTTTCCAGCATCGTAAAGGAATGGCGGAGTTGTTTCTGGGAATCGCGGCGCTCTATCCGCCTCTCATCTATTATACTGCAGAGCTGACCAGTGAAGCATTGCTTCTAACATTGCTGAATCTGGCCTTGTTCCTGATCTGGCGCGGTGCCGGCAAGTCTATTCTTCTGGTAATTTCAGGTGGTGTTTGCGCCGGGCTGGCCGCGATAACCCATCCTTTGTCACTGGCTTTTTCTTTGTCGCTGGCAGTATTTACAATATACCGGAGTCGAACCGGCAAACGTCTACTTAACGGAGTGGGGCAGGCGGCTGTTTATGTCCTGATTATCATTCTGGTGATTTTGCCGGTGGCATGGCATAATTATTCGCTCAAAGGTAATCCCGGGATGATCCAGAATAACAGCGGATTCAACCTTTTTGTCGGAAACAGCCCGAAAGCGACCGGCGGCTGCTGGGTAAGACCGGGTCCGCTTTGGGATCAACTGCATTATGACGCCGAACAAGCAGTCGGAGTCCATGCCGGCTCAAAAGATAAATATTTTGCCGATAAGGCTTATGAATTCATGTGGAAACAACCCGGGACATTTGTGCTGTTGCTACTTAAAAAAGCCGCTTATGTCTGGAATTGGCAGGAAATGCCGGCCGGGGCGGATATCGGTCCATTAAGGTTTTACACCTCGATGCAAAGATTTTTCCGATGGACTTTCGGTGTGGTTGCGTTGTGTGGTATGCTTGGTTTTTATCTTGCTGCTATGAAGAAACGAGACCGGAACAGAATCATGATTTTTTTGCTTACGATCCTGTTTTACTGGGGAGCGCTGACGCTGACGGTTGTCAGTTCCCGTTATCGTCTTCCGCTGCTTGCCGGAGTATTTGTCGCGGCGGCATACGCCTTGATCGAAATATGGCGGAAACGCGGCAATCTGCCATTGGGGGTGCGAATTTGTGGCGTTCTGGCCGCCTGCCTGATTTTTTTGGTCCCGGCACCGGAGGCTAATTTTGAATTATCGGAAGCCGACTCTTTGCTTGGAGAGGCTTATTACCGTCAGGGCGACATGATTCGGGCGCGTGAATATCTGAATCGGGCGGTGATTGCGGAACCGTGGTCCCGGACTCAGTGTTTACTTGGAGCAACCGAGAAAAACCTGGGTAACCGCAGTCGAGCCCGGGAACTGTTTGAACTGGCGTCAAAGGTCAGTCCCAATGACCCGATGGGACAAATGAATCTGGGGATCATGGCTTCAGAGGAAAACCGTCCCGCGCTCGCCGAAAAACATTTTCAATCAGCCATGAAACTTGGAGATAAAAACCCGGAAACGTTATACAATTATGCTGTTTTTAAGATGAAGCTCAATGATTTGAAAACGGCGGAAGTTCTGTTGAAAGAATCAGTAAAATTCAATCAGGCTCATCGTTTGTCCTTGAATCAGCTTGGAGTGTGCCTGATGCGTCAGGGCAAATATTCTGAGGCGGTTGATGTTTTTGCCGCGGCGGCTCGACTTGAATCCGACAATCATGGGGTGTCCCTGAACCTGGCGACAGCGTATCTGGCGTCAGGTCAGAAAAGCCAGGCCAAACCTATTATTGACCATGTATTGACGGAGGAACCGAATAACCCCACTGCTTTGCAATTGCGCAAATTGATGGAGAAAATGAAAAACTGACATTTATAGATTGAAGCTGATTATCGGTTTGTTTTTTTCTTTTGATTGTTCAAGAAAAATTAAATTTTATAACGATAATACTTGATTTTTAAAAAATGTAAGGCATATTACGTTTCTCTGCAAAACGCAGTCCCGTGGTGTAATGGTAGCACAAGTGATTCTGGTTCACTTTGTCGAGGTTCGAATCCTTGCGGGACTGCCATTTTTTTATAAGTCAAAAGTCTACAGTCCACAGTCAACAGCATATTTACTCACAGGCGTAACCGCAATGATGAGAACCGACCAGAGGTTCGAGAGCGCAGCGACGGGGCGCACGCAGTGCGTCAGTGACCGTAGGGAACGTCAATCCTTGCGGGACTGCCATTTTTTTATAAGTCAAAAGTCTACAGTCCACAGTCAACAGCATATTTACTCACAGGCGTAACCGCAATGATGAGAACCGACCAGAGGTTCGAGAGCGCAGCGACGGGGCGCACGCAGTGCGTCAGTGACCGTAGGGAACGTCAATCCTTGCGGGACTGCCATTTTTTTATAAGTCAAAAGTCTACAGTCCACAGTCAACAGCATATTTACTCACAGGCGTAACCGCAATGATGAGAACCGACCAGAGGTTCGAGAGCGCAGCGACGGGGCGCACGCAGTGCGTCAGTGACCGTAGGGAACGTCAATCCTTGCGGGACTGCCATTTTTTTATAAGTCAAAAGTCTACAGTCCACAGTCAACAGCATATTTACTCACAGGCGTAACCGCAATGATGAGAACCGACCAGAGGTTCGAGAGCGCAGCGACGGGGCGCACGCAGTGCGTCAGTGACCGTAGGGAACGTCAATCCTTGCGGGACTGCCATTTTTTTTGTCCGTACGACGGACGGCGGTAAACTTCTTTATACTCCACTCGCAATGCTCCTTACGGAAGGAGAAAAAATACAGCCCATAGTCCACAGCAGATTTATCCACAGGCGTAACCGCAATGATGAGAACCGACCAGAGGTTCGAGAGCGTAGCGACCACGAGCACCTTGTGTGCGAGAGCGAGGAACGAGCGGAAAGAGCGTGGCGACTGCCAGCACAAAGTGCTGGAGAGAGTGAAACGAACGTCAATCCTTGCGGGACTGCCATTTTTTTTGCCCTCGAACCCAACGATTTACGCAATCCATCCGTCCCCGAATCATCCGTCCAAACCAAAAACTCCGGTAAAATTCCGGTCCCTACCCATCTCTCCTCAACCGAGCAGGGAAAAACACTCCAAAACAGAAAACCTATGACTTCTTACAATGTCCAAAAGTGGACTTTTCAGGTTACTATTTTTGATTTAACGTCTTTGGTTGACAATATTGCATACTATAAAGAGGGATAGCTGGTCCTCATTGATTGTGTGTGTGTCGATGCAAATTGCCAAGGCAATTGGATTAACACTCTCTCTAAAATAATGTTCTAGCAGAAGCCATGTTTAATTTTATTGAGAAAACTAAAGGACCAGCTATCCCAGACTATTCATACGGAAAAATAAATTGCTTCTTCTTTAAACGCTTGCGTATCCATAAACGATCATTCCAATCAATAAAATAAGTGTTGCGTTGTATCATTTGTATCTTTAATATTTTGCCTTGATCTGTTGCTGGTAATCCATTTTCCCCCTTTATGCCTACTATAGCACTTTTCTTGTTGTCAAGCCCAACAAAAGGACAAGATATGAAGTCAAAGAAAAACATATAAGTCTCTGTTGAATTTAACCCATATGGATCATTGCAAATATATTCAAGAGCACCACGTTCCAATTCTCTTCTAAAGTTATTGTATTTAGAGTCATCCCGTATGTATAACATCAAACTGCTCCAAGTAAAATAGTATCCTTTTTCAGAACTATGATTATTTAAAATAATCCTCAAAAAGTCTTCTTCTACTTTAAAGTCATCTCCAAGCATTGAAAGCACTAAGATCATATTGGTGATTTCAATATTAAATTTAACTCCATTGCTGACATCATAATTTTTAATAATCACTCTGATAGAATCAAATACTTTTTTCTTAACAAGGTATTTTAGATTATCATTAAAATTAGCACACCTTAATAAAATCAGTTGAATGATTTGAGCAACCCAATCAGTCGGTCTAACTCTAATATCCATAGAACTAATGAAAAAAATCACATCAAGGTAAATAATTAAAAGGTTACTCAAGTCTTCAATCTTGTTTAAATCATTAATATTGTCATCAATAAGTATTTTTTTCAAATGCTTATGAAAAATAGATAGCATATAACAGCTAACACTTGAATATTTAATATCAAATTGGCGTAAAATGTTTTTGATTTCTACAATCATTGAGTTAGAAAATTTATTATATGAACGTGAAATAGAAAAGTTGCCATTATCCTCAAATGGTTTAAATATACTATTAAAATATTTTTCAAGCCCAAGCTTGCATTGTGAAATCTCCGTCATAAACGGGCGATGTAACATTAATGATTTAGATTCATTTAAATGCAATTTATAATATGAAAGAATATCTTCTAATTCATAGAGGAGAACGTCTTTTACAGTCTCGTCATTATAGAAAATAAAATAGTCGTCAACATAACGTCTAAATTCGAAATGGACTCCAATTTTTATTTCTTTTAAGCTGAGTCGTTTAATTAATTCAATATCAATAGTTTGAAATATTATCTCGGCAAAAATCCTGGAGACTTCAGGTCCCACTATAATACCATTAGTTTCATTGTAATTGCAACTCTGCATTAATCTATCAAAACTTCCATCAAAAGAAACTTTTTTGGCATTCTTTTTTGCTGCATCTTTTGATTTTACTGCCCAGCATATGGAATGAGTGTATATATGATGAAAGCACTTACTGACGTCAACTTGAAATGATTTTGAGAATCTTTTTTCCATTTTATGATAATCATATGATTCAAAAAACTTGTATAAAAAGTTGAACTTATTGTATACAAAATATGAGCTGATTTCATTCTGCATACGATCTTGCGTTTCAACTCCAACTATCGACTCATTCTCTTCTGCTTCATTTTTCACATAATACCTAGAAGCAATATCACATGGAGCTCGTAAAGATTTATCAGATCGTTGGCAATAGTACAGTATTAAGTCGTGGTAATTCTCATAAAAATCAAGCACTTCTAACTGGCACAGTGGATGCATTACCGCTAATTCTCTTATTCCATCTCCAGATCTCTTTATCTTGTATAAAAATGGTATAAGCATTGTTTTTTTAGAACCAACGCAATTTTTTAAAAAATTGACAATTGGATTACCATCTTTAAGCAGTTTATAAAAATGATCATTTGACAACCACATGGGAACTTCATAAGGTAATACCTCTGTCAATAGAACCCTATTTTTATCACGCTTGTCAACATGAATTAATGTATTTATATTAGTCATATTTCCAAATCTTTGCAATTTCCTTTGCCAGCATCAGTGAGTAATGAACTTTTCTACAGTGAACAAAACCTCGGTAAAAGGATATTTTTCTTAGTAGTATTACTTCACTTGGGCTAAGAGATAACCCTTTTATGATTTGATTGTTGAGGATTGCACATAAATAGCCATCAAGGCATTTCAAACTATTACAGTTAGAAATCTCTTGGTAGTTATACGTGTTTCCTGCATATAATGTTCCATTTGTATTTTCAATTAAGGGTTTTACGGCTGACAAAAATCTCAAACGAGCGAACAACATACGAAAGCTATGATCTTTTTTGTATTGAGTAAAGGCTTTAGCGATCCTTGTCTTTATTTTGTTGATTTTTCCTTTTGCTATTTTTACTTCAACGTGATTTTTATAATTTATTATTGATGTTTTGAAGGAATAGCCCAAAAAATCGAAACTTGCATCATATAGATTAGCTTGATATTGCTTTGAAGTGTTAATTGTTAAGTTATGTCCTGAATTTGATAATATCTCCGATATCTTATTTGTTATATTTGAAATATGTGATTTGTCATAAAAAATAACAATATCATCTACGTAACGCATGTAATAGAATACTCCTTGAAGTACTTTAATTTTTGCGTCAATATTACGAGCTAATAATTCCGATAATGTTGCACTAATACAAATCCCCATTGGTAATCCGTTTTCTCCTTTGGACTTTATGACTTGGTTTAGTGATTTTAAAATCTGTATCCCTTTATATCCAAGAATCATATCATTCTCGATTTGGTTAATCATCTTGGAAAAATCAATACTGCTGTAAAAAGATGAAATATCCAGTTTTAATATGTGAAAATCTCCACCATCAGTTAGCAAGGTTTTAACTTGTCTGACAATTCTAGAACGATCACTTTGTTTAACCTTATATATGCGTTTCAAATAATCATTAACTAATTTCAGTGCAATATGGTCAGCTTTTGTTTTAGCTTGATACAATGTACAGTAAGGCCGATTCTGTACAGTAACATCATGAATTTTGTAATCATCGGCATTTATTGTATCAGATAAGTTTTTTAAGCTCAACTCTTTATCTGTGTTATCTCTCCAAAGTCGCCATCTCACAATATCATCTTTATTTACAATATGACTAATTGTATGAGGTGAAAAATCCTGTTTTAACATTGTTTCATCCTTACATCAATTATCCCTTGTCGTCAAATATTTACAAGGGCAGGAAACCACACAATAAAACAAGCAACATCATGCAAAGTGTAGTTCAATCTAACCCGTTACTACATCACCCTGAAATATAATAAGACTGCAATGGCCAATTTTCAAGCAGGAAACGTTATTTCTATATGGTAATATTTAAATTATTTGTCACATTTTGGACGAGGGTATAAATTAACACTGGTAATATTGATAATAATATCAGGCATTGTAAGGAAAGACCGGGATGCCATTACACCCCGGCGATTGAGGGAAATAGTTTTATTTTTTTCTGATGAATCTTTTGCGGCTTAGTTGGGGTTTGCCGGTTTTGCGGCTGTTGTATTTGTGCTTGACTAAGAGCTTGTCTTTGTCGAATATTTTATGTGATATCTTTCGGCCCAGACTTCTTAACATGCCGTTGGTTACCGGACAGCTTACCTTGAATGCGTAGTAGCGTTTAAACACTTTTACGTATATCAGATCATCGCGGAAGAAATCTTCAACAGCATTGCGGATGGCATTGCCATAATTCTTTTTAAGATCAGTTTTTTTGCGATCTTCGGCCTTTACTAAGTGATATTTATATACCATTTGTATTCTCCTGGTTGAAGGCCGGGACGAGATTTTTTTCGCCCCGGCAGATTATATGCGGTCATGCATATTTTTATATTGCTTTATGAACTTCGACTTAAGTTCAATAACCGCGATTTATTAACATGAATATTTATGTAACAATGCTTATTGGATTATTCTATTCCTCGGGGATTAGGGTAACCTTGAGGCTTTGACGTTGACCGGTTTGGTATCAGCAGGAGCTTCCCAGATATCAGAATCTGATTTATAGTAATTCTGGAAGGCTTCGCGACACTTGGACAAACCGGCAAAAGAATATGACCTCTTTCTCGTATTGCCGAATGATTGCCTGTTGTCACTCATGCAGTGGTCCGGAAATATTTTATGCAGTTGCTTCCCAAAAGTCATTTTAGTAAGATCCACATTAAGGTTATTCGCGTCCGCCCATTCGGAATATTGAAAGAACAGGTTATCTTTCATGACCTTATTGGCCCATTGCTCGGGGGAATCCAACCAGTAATAAAGCCACTGTGTGAAGCTGTCAGCCGTGTCCATGATCATTTCAAATTTCTTTTTCCCAAGCGGAATTTTCCGGACATTGAAAGCCGTTAAATCAATATCCATCAGGAGGAACATCAACGCTTCATAGCCGCCATTTTCCATTTCCTGAATTAACGCGTGAAAAAAGTCATAATCCTGCTGTCTTTCATTGCTGACCGGCAGCGGCAAAAAACGCCTGTCCTGGGCATGCAGGATGAACGGGGTATCGTCATTGCTTGCCAATATCAAACGCATAAAATTATCCGATAGAGAGATATCAATTCCTTTGCGTTCAATCGGAATGACTTTTTCTGTGATCATAGCGTTAAGGAGCGTTGTCTTTTTGTTGGCCATGTCAAATTCATCAGCGAAAACTAACAGGCGGTTTTGCAGGTGACCTGAAAATTTCCCGGAAAGCTGGTGTGCATTGGTGAGTTTACAGAAATAGGGACCGACCAATTCACCCAGTATCGAGGCAAACATACTTTTACCAGTCCCTGGAGCTCCTGTCAATAACAGTGCAATTTCCGGTAATTCTTCCGGCTTTTGAAAGAGATGAGCCATCCATCTGATAACATAGTCATAAACGACATTGTCTCTCGCGCAAATAATATCTCTGACATGTTCCAGATATGTTGAACAATTACCGCGACGGGGAAGCCGTGGCCAGCCATGGAATGTATTGTAAACATTGTCGGATATCTGTTGTCCGGGCGCAAAACTGGTTTTATCGTACCCTCTCCGTTCAGGACAATTTATCCAGAACCGTGAAGCAGTAGTCTTTTTATCTTTCAATTTCCAACTTTGATATTTAAGATGAAAATCCGTAGCTCCCAGGAATTTAAGGGATTCGACTCCATCCTCGATTTCGATACACGCAATTTTCACTTTATTCTCAACTCTGACAATGAAATGATAATGATTCATGTATTTGATAATATCTTTTTCGTTTGTTGAAAGAATAAGTCCATCGATGTCTTCATTGGAATGGGGTTGAGATTTTTTGGTTTTATATTTCATATATTTTACACTATCAGGCGCGGCATTTTTGGGATCAATCAGTCCAATCTTCTCATGAATTGCAATATCAACAGTTTCCCTTGTGTATGCGGCCCCGAACTCGTTCAATTCATCCAGCCAATCGGTTTTACTGTTGAAAGGAACGAGGATATAGACTGAAATATCGTTGATACAAAGACGCCAGGCAAGTTCATTAGCCGCATCCAGTCCGACATTTGTTACGTTCCCGTCATCATTTTCTTTTTTATCGTTATCCGCAAAAATATATATTTTTCTGATATTTTCCGGTGGCTCGAATGTTTTCATACCATGCGCTGAAAGTGTAGCCCAGACGGATAACTCAGGCTTTATGGCGGATACGGCAAGCGCGGTTTCAATTCCTTCGGCAATCGCCATAGTGTTACTGTCAATATCCATTAGTT
This sequence comes from Victivallales bacterium, assembly GCA_963676655.2. GTDB lineage: Bacteria > Verrucomicrobiota > Lentisphaeria > Victivallales > Victivallaceae. Next base: position 108,936 of record CAXXKX010000001.1, read on the forward strand.
GAACCGCCGCTCCATTATAGGCTTGGGGATATTTAGCGCGGGTAAACTTCTTTGGGGATGGGACATCGGCCTTTTTTAAAGTTTCAGGGTCAAGAAAAATTTTGCTATAGCCGACAAGCTCGCCATCCACTCGTTTTATCGGGAAAAACAGCGTCGGATACTTCCCGGTTTCTTGACCATCTTCGTAATATGCATATTCAGGATGAGTCTTGACACAATCTTCGAGGCAAGTCGGATAACTTTTTATTCCGCGATTGACCAGATAGTTTGAGACAAGATTGCGGTCGTAATCGGTGATTTTATTGATCCGGTCCATTTCAAATGTGCTTTGATTATTGGAGTTAATTGTCTCTTTAACATCTTCGGTGACGTTCAAATATTACGCAATTCGGTTTAGAGACTCTTTAAAGTCCCAGCCATTGGTCTCTTCCAATAGACGATACGGATTGAAAGAACCACAGGTGTTGCATATTGCCATGCCTGTTGTTTCGGCATCATTATGGAACCTAAACCCGTCTTTTCCGCCATGGAAAGGACAGGGGACGTGTCCCGGAAAATTATCTGCCGCGTCTTCCAGTACTGGTGCAAGTTCGCTCAAAATTTGGAGCCATTTGCCCTCTGCGTGTGCTTCGAGTTTTTCCTGATTGATGAATGAATTAGTCTTCATTTTGGATTTCCTTTCTTTGATTTTCGATTAATCTTTTAGCATTGATTGTTGAATGCCTGGACTGCCCGGGTTGCCTGGTCTTCAGCGATCTTTTGCTGTTCTGGTATCTAAGATAAATCAAGGGGTGGAACATCTTGTGTCACACCGGTGAATTTGCCCGGGCAATTTTCTGAAAAAATGAAGAATTCCTACAGAGAATGCCTGCCGTAACAAAATATATTTCAAACCAATATTAATCTTATGATAATATCTTTTCGGAGATAGAGTCAATGGAGGGATTAAATTATTCATTTACAGGAGGAAGTATGAAGAAAATTATTACAGAAACAGACTTGAGCTTCATCAAGTCAGAACAAGTCAAACATGTTGCAGAATCAGAATATAAGCGGCTGTTAGATATTTTTCAAAGTCCGGGCAGTCCATACAACCCGGGCAACGATGGCTATATTCTTGTTTTGGATGAGTCAGATACTGAAAATGAAATCAAACAATCTTTCGGCGTGAATTTTCAGGATATTCTTTGGGAAGGGGTTCATAAGGTCAATGATTGTTTTGTTGGAGTTGTTATGTTCAACAATCAATTTGGCCTGACAGTCATTATCCCGGATATGCTATGGCTTAATCCGCAATGGAGAAAGGAAATTGTCAAACACGTTACACAATAAAAAGAAAGGCCGGTCATGATTATCGATCAAAACAAATACGCAAAGGAATACGACGAGAAAAAATTTTGGAACAAGCTGGTAAAGATGCCAAAGGCGGTAGGCAGAGAAGTCATATTCAAGGCGATTGTATTATTCGTAATTCTCAGCAGTAAGGAAACGCCGCTTTGGGTTAAAATATTAGTCATTGCCGCGTTGGGATATTTCGTTTGTCCGGTTGATATGGTTCCAGACGTGGTTCCGTTTGTCGGATATCTTGATGACTTGGGAGTATTTACCTTACTTATGGGAGAAATCGCTGCGTTCAATACAACGGAAGTCAAAAAGAAAGCCAGGCAGATTGAACGTAATATGTATGCAGGGAAAAAGTAAAAAGGAAAAGTGTAATATGCAAAAGGAACAAATAAAAATAACCGTTGAAGGTTTTAAAATCAGTAATATGCTGGCTGAAATTATCTGTCAAGAAATCAATCATTCAGAGCAAACAGATTGGCGTTATGTGGTCTTGAATTTCCGTGATCCTGATTACAGTGCTCAATTGGGTGGATTTCATCCGGTTGAGATATTTATTGACTGTGATGGAATAATCAAATACATAACGGACTTCAGTTTTTTCGGTCCGCTTGACATGGCAGAATTAGGCAAGGATATTGATTTTGACTTTGGCAGCAATGCGTATTTATCATGCGGCTATCCAATTTCAATTTCTGAAGGCAGAGGACTATACCGGTTGTGGGAAGGCAATTTTTGCGAGTACTACAAGATGGGTGTTTACAATGTCAGTAAGGAGTTTAACTGATATGATTGCGGTAAAATCAACAACTGATTTGGAACAATTCCCAGAGCCTTTGGCAAAATGGTTAAAACAGGAAAATCCATATCTGGAAGATGAATTATGGGACCAGTCTGCCGGTTATCTGCTGGTTTTGGATGCAAACGACAAAGTTGATAGTCTTGTAACCGGGATTGATGCGTTGGCTGACTTGAATGAAATAGATTGCTGGGAATGGGCTGATTTCAACGAAAAACTTCAGTATTATTGCTGTTGCGTAATTCTGGATGATGGTTTCGGAATGGTATTTGCCATTCCAGCAGAGAATATCCATCATTTTGAACAACTGAAGGAAAATATTACATCAGCGATTTTGTAAAATCCCCGGTCTGCCCGGGTTGCCCGGGCGGGCCATGCAGTCAGGGCAAAATCATCATTTGCATATTATTTTCCGTGGCTTTGGTAATGGGTTTCCGATTGACGGAGACATGGGTATAAGCCATGAAAAATTCTGCCAAAACAAGCCGTTCTCACCGGATGGCAACCGGAATTTATTTCGTTAAAATAACATATCATTGTAATCCATCGAATTACGTCTCTTGCCCAAGTTTCTTCAAGTAATACGGGCGTAAAAACTTCACAACAACTTTAACAATAACAGGTGGTAAAATGTCAAACGAAAATAAATTTCATTTCAACCAGAAAAAACTTGCGGGACTTCCCCCGCATGATACGGATTCACCGTCACGGGAAAAAGAATATTCCGATTCGGAGGTTACGGGCTTAAAGCTGCTGGTCAGTAAGTCGGGCCGGAAGTTCTTCTACTTTCGATATTGTTTTAATAGGCGAAAACGGGCGGTTAAAGTGGGAGAGTTTCCAATGATGACGATTAAAGAGGCAAGACAAATTGCCGGGCGGCATCGCAATAACATTAATCTGGGCGTTGATCCGCAAATGCAACCGGCGGAAACTAAACAGGATATATCGTTTAAGGATTTTACGCTGAACGAATATATACCATTTGCTAAAAACGAGAAGAAAACATGGCATCAGGATTTATTGAAACTGCAAAGCAGAGTCTTTAAGCATTTCGGGAAATGTCCAATGTCATCAATAACCAATCGTGATGTCCAAAAATTTATCAGTACCTTGAAAAAAGAGTTGTCAGCAAGCAGTACTAACCGTTTTCTGGCTCTGCTTTCACGCATGTTCAATCTGGCAGTGCAATGGGAATATATTGAAAACAATCCTTGCAAGGGGATTCCCAAAGCGAAAGAAAAGTCAAGGGAACGTTTCCTGAAGCTTGAAGAAGTCAAAAAACTGCTTAATGCTCTAAATGATCTTGAACCAGATAAGCCGGTGGCGGTCAATGCTATCAAACTGTTGCTGTTTACCGGTACTAGACGCAGTGAAGTGCAACAACTTAAATGGGAAAACGTCAATCTGGAAAATCGTTCATTCTTCTTGCCTGAGACAAAAAACGGTTCATCGCGTACAGTAGTTCTTAATGATTTAGCTGTCGGGATTATCGAGACCATGGAAGAACACCGGCAGAAAGGTAATCCGTATGTATTTCCCAGTCCGGGAATAAGCGAAAAAGGACATCTTGTCGACCCTCGTAAGATCTTTTTGAAAGCGTTGGTTAAGGCTGGAATTGAAGACTTCCGAATGCATGACTTACGGCATACTTATGCTTCGATTCTGGTTAACAGCGGTGTCTCTTTATATGAAGTAAAGGAATTGCTTGGACATCGGGATATATCGGTTACGCAACGTTATTCTCATTTGCAGAATGAGTCTTTGCGTAAAGCAACCGGCAATGTTGCAGATGCAATCAAAAACTTTTAACAGTTAACTTCTGCGGTTTTCCGACCGGCTTCGTGGATTTTCTTGCGAAGCCAGTCAGGAGCCAATACCTCAATCTTTCCGCCTTCACTTAGAATCCATCGGGTTGCTTCGTGTTCTATGGCTGGAGCCAATTCTACAAGAAATTTACCGTCAGGACGCTGTTCCATGGTAAATTTCTTCATTTTTTGTTGTTCATAAAGGTAATAACCGATGCTTGAATCACAGAGAACTTTAATACCTTCGATGCGGGGATAATTGAACAATCCGTCTTTTTTCGTTCTGGCAATCAGTTTTTTGTCAATTCTGAAATATTTACCGGATAATTCAACTGCTGTCATACGTTGGATAGCGAAAACCAGTTCACGCATATCAGGCAGATTAATACCTTTTGTATACCAAATGCCGTTGTGGAAGGATATTAAGTGCGGTTCAAAATAACGTTCGGAAACAGGACCGTTGGGTTTGTGATACTTGAAGCGAATCGCTTCCTGTTTGCGCTAGCCGTCAATAACTGCCTTGAATACTTCCGGTTCGACATCTGATTTTATTCCGGACGCAACCATTAGGGATTGAATGAATGCCGTATCGAGGAATTCAGAGTTATTGGTTGCAAGTTGCTGGTCAACCGAATCACGAATCATCTTTTTCAATGGAGACGGGGTAATGTCGTCAGCGATTCTGGCTCCAAGTATTGACGAGGTAATCAAGTCATCGCAAAGCTGTGGACAGTTAAAATCCCAGGCATTGTTGGTAAGGTAATATCCGTTATTTCCAGGATCGAATTTAATCGGGGCATGAAAATCTTCTTTCAAGGATTCTATGTCCCGCAGGATTGTACGCCTGGTGCAGGCAATATTGATATTTTCCTCAAGATCGGCACGACGGAAGCGTTCTTGTAAGGTATTGCAGTTCGGGTAGTTGTTATGTTTTAATTCTGAAACAATCTTGCATAAACGAAATACCTGCTTCTTGTTGATCGGCATGATTACTCCCAAATATTATTTCCTGTGACAATGGTGTGAAGTAAAATGTCACACCTTGACTAATATATTACCATTAAAAATTAAAACAAATAAAGAAAACTTGATTCCCTGCTGTATTTTGCCGGAGGTGCGCCAATCCTCAGAAAAATATTGCGGACAGTGCTTTTAATTTGCATGTGGCAAAAGTTGTGCTATTCTTATTCTGATTTATCGTTTTTAACTAATCGGGAGAATAGTCTTTAACTAAGAAAAAATGTAAATTACAAGTATTTCATTAAGTTGTTTCCACGCCAGAAAACGCCAATATCTTATTGTGGACAAAACAACGCTTATATGGATTGCGTTCATTTATGGACGTACTCTGTTCGCATGTTTTGTCCGGGTGTATTGGCGTACCTCTGGCGGGATGCAGCAGGGTACGTCTTTTTTATGCCCGGATTAGCGGCATAACAATCTGAAAGGAGGAGGTTTCAACAAAAACAATCCAACGTGGAAAATCTATATTTACATTAGTCTAAATCAAACAAGAATGAGGAGAAAAACATGGCTATAGCAGCAATGTACGAGGAACGTTACACAGTTAGTGAAAACGTTAAAAACTTGCATGACATCATCATCAAGTCAGTAAGTGAATTATCCTGGTCAATTCAGGAGGAAAAGGACAATAAAATCATTGCCGTTGTGGAAAGCGGCATGCTTTCCTGGGGAGAGAAAGTTGTAATAAACAAACTTACAGACAATGAAATATCCATTGTCAGCAAATGCTCTTTACCAATTCAATTTATTGACTATGGAAAGAACAGAAAAAATGTTGAGAGTTTGATTGAGAAAATCAAATACTATGAGGAACACCCGGAAGAAGTGGAAAAATTTGACTCTGAAAGTCTGCATAATCGGCCAGCCTTATGGAACCCGGTTGCGGCAGTTGGAATATCCCTTCTCTTCAGTTCTATATTAGGGGCATGGATACATGCAATCAACTGGCGCGCATTGAAAAATGATGATATGGCCAAAAAATCCATGTATTGGATGTATGGGAATATCGCTTTTCTCATTTTAGCCATCTTATTAGGTTGGAATATATCTATCTTATTCCTGGTCACTATAGCCTGGTATCTGGTTCTAGGTAAAAAGCAAATAAATTATATCAGGGAAGGCAATCTGGGTTACAAAAGAAAAAGCTGGGGGAAACCCGTTCTTATCTTGCTTGCATCCTGGTTTTGCTTGTTCTTAATTAGTTCAATGTTTTCCGGCTCTAGTGACGTTAATCTGGTTAAAGGTGGAGTGATTGGAAATTACAAAAGCTTGACGGTAGGCGAGGCTTTTGACAATTGTTCCAGTTTCAAATCAACATCCTGGGAAAGCTTTAAAGCGGAAAACGGGCGTAAGGTTGTCCAGTTTGATGGTAATTTCGTTCTTAATGACAATTACAAAAAGGCAGGTATTGAAAAGGTTGTTTTAACTATCCAATTTGTAGTTAATAGAGATGACAGCTTTAATATTCAATATATGGAACTTGCTTGTTCAGGAAAAAATAAGCAAGGAAAAGAACAGATTGAAAAAGAAAAGGTCGTTAACTATGTGCGAGTTTTATCTGCAATATATGACAATGGAAATGTCTTGCCTGCGTTGCTGAATTCAACCGCAAAAGCCGTAGCTGTCGAGCAAATCTTAGATGGTCAATATTAACCCGGAATATGTATTTCTGAGCTTTTAGTCGCAAGGCATTGAGCAACAAGTGATGCTGGAATTTCTTCAGAAGGAATTCATCGCCTCAACTGGTCAACCCAACCATCCCACTGTTTAACGGTGGGAATTTTTTTGTCCAAGCAACCCATGCAACCCATATAAAAAAGAATATTATTAATCAGTAGTGCTCAGAATTGATTATAAGTCTTTCTCTTTGTATGTCATATTTATCCTTGAGCCAGGTTTTTAGTGATGTTGGACATACCCGGGCTATTTCCTGCCAGAAGATTACTCTGCACCTTTTTCTTTGCTCTATATCTTTCAGGCAAATCACTGTTTCCAAGTAGCGTCTTACAAGATCCGGGCGTCGTTCATCACAAAAAAGAATATGGTCTTTTTTATGCTGCTTAGCGGCAAGAAGATTTCTGATTATCTGGTAATTATCATATTTATCACCAACTCTTGGCAGGGCGTCAACATGAAACACTTCATCAAGATTGTATCTTTCGACAATTGATGCTTCTCGTGAAGTGAAATCCTCTTCCGTTAATTTGGCTTCACAAAGCGCTCCCGATAATTTCAGGTCGATCTCGGTCGAGTCGTTTGTTTGGTCTATTCTCTTGATATTTGCTTTGTAGCCAAATTCAATAATATCACAATCCCCAATTAATTTTTTAAAGCCTTTACACTTTGTGATATTCGGGTAGCAAAAAATGTTCATGAGCAATGCATCGCTGCTGTTGGATGACTGCATTTCTTTTGCCTTTTTAACTTTCGTATGGGGCTTGTTTAGGCGTCGATCCCAAATCGGATTTCTTTTAATATTATTGAAGGAATCCTCATTAAAGTTATTTTCTATATCATGAAAAATAATTGCTGAAACATGCTCTTCGCAATCAAACTCCTTAGTATTTGCGTATGTTTTTGCAGCTTGGGTAATCAGTTGTTTTTGTTCTCCTGGTTTCATATTTCTCTTCTCTCTTTCTTTATTTTTTATCGTTCAATGTACAACAGGACTGAGACGAGGGCCTCCTGTGCATTTTAACTTATTTCCGCATTTAGGACATCTTTTGGGAGGTTTATCACCAAATATACCGTGAATTGGTTTGAAAACCTTTTCTTTTTCGATAATATCATCTCCATCGAATGAAACTTCGGTCCCATCCATACAACGAAATCGAAATGCTTGCGGTAATCTCATAAAAACCATATATTCAGTAATGTTGCACTTTTCACAACTCAAAATATACGATTTAGTTTCCATTGGTATGACCATGATTCGTCTCCTGTTGATTGTTCTTTACTTTAACAATAAACCATAAGGTAGGACATTTTATGTCGTGGTCATGAGTTAGCCTCAATTATTTTCTTCCCGGCATCCAGAATTTTTTCGCGTAACTCTTCCGGCTCCAGAATGCGGATTTTTCCGGCTTCTCCAAGAACCCAGCGGATAACATCATGTTCTATAGCAGGAGCAAGTTCTATGAATAGACTGCCATCATCCTTAACCTCAATCTTGAATTTCTTCATGTCTTGATGTTCGTGTAGATAGAATCCTATGCTTTTGTCACAAAGAAGTTTTATACCTTCAATCTTAGGGTAGTTGAATAGACCTTCTTTTTTCACTTTGTTAATAATCGCTTTATCAATTTCAAAATGTTTGCCGCTTAATTCTACGTTTGACATCCGTTGAATTGCGAATACCCCTTCTTTTACATCTGGCAAAACAAATCCTTTCGTATACCAAATCCCCTTGTGAAAAGAAATCAGATGTGGTTCAAAATAGCGTTCCGATTCACTGCCGTCAGGTTTACAATAATGAAACCGTATGGCCTCGCGTTTACGCCAGCCGTCAAAAACCCACTTGAATACTTCCGGCTTAATACTAGCCTTTATCCCTGAAGCAACAATCAATGATTGCATAAAGGCAGTATCCAGGAACTCTGAATTATTAGTTGCCAACTGCTTCTCAACCGATTCCTGAATCATGCCTTTTAATGGTTGAGGCGCGAGGTCTTCGGCCATGCGGGTTCCCAGTAATGAAGATGTAATCAACCCGTCACACACCATCGGGCAACTTAACTCCCAACAGTTGTTTGTCAGATAGTAACCGTTCATTGCCGGATCATATTCAATTGGGGCACCTAAATCATTTCTTAACACTTCAATATCGCGCTGGACTGTACGCTCGGAACAACTGATATTGATATTTTCCTCCAAATCCGCACGCCGGAACTTTTCACACAACGATCGGCTGTTCGGATAATTATTCTGCTTCAGCTCTGCAACGATTTTAATAAATCGAACGGACTGCTTCTTATTGACAGGCATAACGTTATTCCCTTATTTCTGTATTCCATGGATTGCAACGAAACAAAATGTCGTACCCTCTGGTTTAATATATTCCGTAAAGAACACAACGCAATTGGATAATTAAAAAAATGTTGATTTCAAAAGGCATCTCATGAAGTTCGAAGAACATATGAAATACTGGATTGAAGACTTAAAAAGTTTGAAGCAAAGGGTTTCAAATTCAGATTCCCATTTTTCATCCGTTTCGTTTTTCCTATTGAAGATAATTAATGATTCATATATTGATAACGAAGTAACTTCCCCTAAAAAAAGATGCATCGAGAAAATTCAATCATATCGCCATGAGTTGATTATGCTGATGGGAGAGTGCCGCATGCTGGCAAGAATGATCAATGATGAGCTTCCTGATGATTTTCAGGTTGAGATACCGCCGTTCTCGATTCCTCCTGCGCCATCTTACTGGTATTGGGACCAGAATACTTGTGATGGAGTTGAGCGGTTGAGTTCCCTGTTAAGTAAACTTGGTAGGCTAAGTGACCAAATCGGCGAAAATATAAATAGTTTACTGCGGACCTGTAATAAGGTGTGCAGTCATCAAAATAACAATTCAAAATAAGGAGCCGCATCATGAAAAAACATCCAACAATTCTGGTGAGCGGGCAGTACGCCTGTGGTCAAACAGCATTAATTCAGGCAATTTGTCCTGATGGAACAGTTCCTGATGAAGCTATTCATTCAAAAGGAAAAGATACCGATTTTAGCTGCGTGACCTACCAAGCGGAAGTCGTTGACTTTGTTGATGCTCCGGGCATCGAATTGGGCGAATTAGCCTCAAGTTACTGGAACAATCTTCGGGCAAAATTAAGCAATGTCGGGCAATGGGAATGCGTCTGGTATTGTATCGACGGCAGTAAAGCGGTCATCCAGCGTGGTGACTTGGAAATCATCAAGTTGGCGGGACATAATACTATTGCCGTGATAACTAAAGTGGATCTTCTGGAACAAGACGATATGGAAAAGATGGTTGAACGCCTCGCGACTATCCTCGATACTGAAAATATCATTACAGTGTCCAGTAAAAATGAAATCGGCCTTAGTAAACTGCTTGACAGAAGTCGTGACATGATCTTTGGGGAACTGGAAGATCACGATGACGGGGACGATAAAGAAAAAGCACAGTTGATTGAGGCTTGGAACAACTACTTTGACCGTAAAGAAGAAGTGTGGGTTCAGAAAATCAATGAATCTGCCGATGAATATGTCTATTGGGCTGCCGGAAGGGCATTTGCGATCGGCTTGATTCCTCTTCCACTGGCGGATGTATTTCCACTGGTTGCTAATGAAGCATATATGATTACCAAAATCGGGTCTTGCTATGGATATGCTGTTGATGAAACCATAATCGCGTCGTTTCTTGGGTGTCTTGGAGGCAGTTTAGTCGGCAAAGTAGTTGCCAGCTTCATTCCGTTTCTGAAAGCCCCTATAGCCGCCGCAGTAACCTATGGCGTAGGCTGTGCCGCAATGGCTTACTTTGAATCAGACATGAAAATCAGTGCTGACGAATTAAAACGTATTTTTACGACCGCAAAATCAGAAGGAGAAAATATCGACTGGAAAACCGCATCATAACCAGGTACGACAAAAAATGTCATACCCCGTGAAGTATACTAACCGGATGTTGAAAAACGGGTAATCAACGATAAAGATTTAATTCCCGGGAGAGGAGGGGTTTATTTGTAATTAATCATCGTCAAATAACTTTAAAATCAAAAGGAAAAAGAAAACATGAAGAAAACCAGAATTATTATGCTCGTGACTGTAATGTCAATTCTCGCAATCGTTGCCACAGGATGCAAAAGCGTAAACACCAACGACGGAGCCAGTGCCATTGCCACGCAAGCAGAGCCGGTCAAATATGAACCGGTCCTTGAACTCAAAAATCAAAAGGTCTCCGGTGAAGCAGAAGTCCATGTCTTGTTCGGCATTTTTACCTGGGGACAGAGTACGTTTGCGGACGATACCATGCTTGGCGACTTCTCCTTGTTTGCCCCGGTAGCGAAGGCAAAGTCTGCCGCCGTCTACAAAACTTGCAAAGCCAATCAGGCCGACACTTTGCTGGCAACAAAATACGAGATCAACACAACCGATTATTTTGTTTACAAAAAAATCGATTGCCAGGTAGCCGGTTACCCCGCGACTATCAAAGGCGTCAAGAAAGTTGACAAAACAAAAAAATAATTTCTTTACACGCTGACGGAGTTTATTCTCCGTCAGTATTATTCGTACTATCGTAAACCAGGAGAGTAAAAATGACAAGAGCAGATATTTCAAACGAATTGAATTCAATCATGGACAATCTTTTCGGAAACTATTATGGCAAACTGGAGGATATAAAAAATCCCGCTGATAAAATAACGCTTAAATCTGAAACTGGAATAAGGGAACTTGACAATGCCGTATCAGCGGTCGCAAAAGCCTTGCCGCCGGTAATTGGAGGAATAATCGCGTTCGTTAATCGCAAAAAACAGCCGCGCCCCGCCGAGTTTTTATTATCCGAATATCTTTGTGATGATGATGAAGACGATTTCGAACCGGAAACTTGCCTTGAAAAACAGTCCCGATTAACAGCCGAAATTTCAGGGGAACTGGATGTAGTTGTGTTACAAAGAGATCTCGAAAAAATGAAAACCTTCAGCGACCTTATTGACTATATTGAATCAGAAATTATCCAGTAAGTATTCTCCTGCAAGTACGCAATGAGCAAGTTTAATTCCACCCATAAACAACAAAGTCCAAGCAACCCATGCAGTCCAGGTAAAACGCAACTTGCGTCTAATAGTATCAAAAAAATGACATTTTTCCAAAAACAAGATTTGCTTTATCCGTATTATCGACATATTTTTATCTATAGAGGTAATTTCAAAACTACATTTCGAATAGAATTTTTTAATTTGGGTAAAGTAGATTTTGATCTTGTGCGATTGAGCATTCCCGGCGGTATGTGAATGAACATATCACAACATGTGGATCAAAAAAAAGCGGTCGAAATGTAGTTTGAAAATTGCCTCTGCATTTAAAAGGTTAGAATGATTTTGATGCTTAACCCCATAATCAGATGTCAAGAAATTATTATGAGATAACCTGACTCAAAAAACAAAGAAACTCAGGTTTTATTATTATATAAATTTTTAGTCAATATATACAAAAAAGCATTAGGGAGAGTTTGTAGTGAATAAATTAGGATTGGTATTTTCTGGCGGTGGCGGGAAGGGGGCATACGAAGTAGGTGTATGGAAAGCGTTGAAAGAATTCGAAATAGATAGATGTGTTTCAGCCGTAGCAGGAACTTCTATTGGTGGACTCAATGGAGCAATGTTTATAGGAGGAGACCTAGACCTAGCAATTGATCTTTGGGGTAGTATATCTCATTCTAAAGTGTTAAAAATAAATTGGAAAAAAGTAGCAGAAAAAGCTATCTCTACAATTGCATCTGCAGCAATCCCTGGTTTTCAAGGGAAAGCATTGATTCACTTTGCAACAATTATGAGTGGTTCTACTTGGTTTACTCAAAAAGGAGTTGAGGAACTTATTAAACAAAGTCATGCTTGTGAAGATGTTGCTCTCTCCAATATACCCTTATATGTTTGCGCTCTTGATGGGGATAATGGAAAACTTGTTTTTCCTCGCTTAAATGGAAAAAGTCCAGATGAAATTATATTATGGTTAAAAGCTACTTCTGCAATACCTTTTGTCTTCGGTTCAGTTGAAATCAATGGAAAGCGTTACCATGATGGAGGCGTATTACCTGGTGTTTTTAGTAATAATACGCCTTTTGAGCCATTAATTGAGCATGAAAACTGTACTCATATTATCAATGTATATCTTGATCGTAGACCAGTTATATATACTGAACAGAAAAAATATCCAAATGTTAAGTTTTGGAATATAATTCCTACAAATGAGTTTGATGGGTTAATTGCGCCTCTTAATTTTGATTCAAGTAATGCAAAAAAACTTATTAAACTGGGATATAGTGATACTTTGCGTGTTTTGAGACAATTCAAAGATTTCAAAGACACAGAGGATAAATATATTGACAAGACTAATGGGGTAGTTAATGAACATTATATTTTTCAAGACAAAATCTTTACAAATCAAGAAATAAGAATGATACAAGGTTCAGAAGATAAAACAGATGAAGAATTGGGGAAAGAACTTCTGCTTTATTTTGAATCCAGTCAAAACAGGGGAGATACTGACTTATTATCTTTTTCAAAACCATCAGATATGGAAATGACTATTGAAAAAGTCATGCATGAAATAGCATCCGAAATTCAAAAAGAAGAAATAGAATTATTGAATAATGCGTTGGATAACATAGTTGAAGAAGTTCAAAGAAATTCAAGTGAGTTATTAGACGAAGCTTTTAGTTCCATTTCAGTGTTAGCTTCAACAGAGGGTAGAATAAACAGTCAAACAGATCAAAAGTTTTTTAGTCGCATCTTAGGTTATATAACAGGGGAAAATCAAAGATTACAAACGGACATCAACTGGGATTTGAATAGAGCCATCTATGCAAATCAACAACTTATCTCCAAACTTAATGGAAAGCATTTATTAACAATGGATGCAATTGTTTCTTTGGGAAATAAAACTAACTATTTAATGAACCATGTTAATATGCTATATAATGCAAGTAAATTGCAAGAAATAAAAAACAAAAGGTTTTTGCTGTTAATGCAACAAGCAATATCATATGTAATCAAAGAATTTGATCAGAAAATATTAAAAGCAAACGAAAATATTGAATATTTACATTACAAGAATAAACTGGAAGATTGGTATCATATAAATCAAGCAAGACAGCTTAATCTTTCCCCTATCGACAGACTTATCCAGTCTACAGTCAGCTTTTATGAAATTACAAAAGGAATCTGGGATGATGCTGTTCTTTGTCGTTACAAGACTGCATTAATGGACTTGCATAAGGACGATGTTTCTTTTTCTCCACTCGATTTATGTACTGAGTCAAACAGTCAATCATTTTTTCATCAGTTAAACACAAATTCTATTCTTCCAGTCGCTCCTGGAAAAGAAGCGAATTATCCTATTTTAAAAGGCATGCAAATAGTTCATGATTCTCCTGCTATTTCTAAGGATGATTTTATCAAAGAAATTGAGCTATTACACCTTGACGCTTCAGTCAAAATCCCCGCATTGGATATTGGCCTTGAGCTGTTAAATTCTTTAAAGAACAATGATCGCCGTTTTGACAAGGACGGAGATATTGAATCTTTAAAAAAATCATATTGTGATACTCTTGATTCTATTATTCATGCAATGGAATCAATTGATGATGGCATAAGTATAATCCAAGATGCTAAGCTTTTAAAGCAAGATGTTTTAAACTATAAAGTAGTAGTTCCTGTCGTAGGTAAATTTTCATCGGGAAAAAGCACTCTTTTAAATTGTTATCTTGGAGATAAATATCTGGAGACTGATATAGCTCCAACAACTGCTGTTGCTACAGAACTATCTTATAGCGAAAATGAATATATTACTCTGAACTATCTTAATGGAAATTCAGAGGATAAAAAATTATCTGAAATTAGTAATATTGAGGTTACTGACGAGTTGTTTTATATGCAACTGTTTTTGAATAATCCAAAGTTAGAGTCTAGGCACAATATTGTCATTGTGGATATGCCAGGTTTTGATGCTAGTAATATTCAACATGAAAAAGCCATAGCATGTTATTTGGACCGGGGTGATTTCTTTATTTGTTTATTTGATGAAATTTCACATGCAGATGCTTCTGTGCTTAACAAATTAGGCGAAATATCTTGTTCATATAATAAAGAGTTTGGCTGTCTTGTCTCTAAAGCAAATCGTATAACAGATGGTAAGTTAAGGAGAATTAAAAATCAAATCAAGGATAGTATTTTAAATCTTGTTGATATTGAGATAGAAGTAGGAGATATTTCGGTTGAGAACTCAATAAAAGACTTCGAATCATTATTGGATAATGCTGCTAGAAATGAAACATCTCTTATGAGAAAACGTCTGTTTGATAGAGGTGAAAAATTAATTTCTGATTCCGAGGCATTAATAAGGAATAGAATAAGCCATGAAGAGTCAGACCAAGATGAAATTGAAGTGAAAATTAATGCAATTCAAAGCGATTACAATGATAAAAAAAGTAAAATTGAAAATCATATAAGTGAAATGACGTTTAATCTTTGTAGTAAGGGAAAGGAGATGCTTGTTTCACATGCCACAAATTTGTTAAACGGTAATATTGAGACACTTGTGAGCGCTGTAAAAAAGAATACTCTTGAATCAGAATTAAATGCTTTGCTGCGCCCTATACTGCAGGCAGAAGTGTCAAATCTTATCAATGAAGAATTAAGTCGTTTTGAAGACAAAATAGAAGAATTTAATGATTGTGATAACGCTACAGTTGGATTTGGATGTAGAATACCAACAAGTGCAACAGTAGAATTTTCTAAAACAGGAGCTGTAATAGCAGGAAGCTTAGGGGGAATAATAGGAGCAATATTTGGTCCTTTAGGAATGATAGCAGGAGGAATTATTGGAGCGTTTTTGGGTGGTCGCAAAAAGCAAGAGATTCAAGATGAGGAAATACGGAGTTGCCTGATAAACCAAGTGATTCCAAGAATTACAGCTGAAGTGATTTCAAAAATTGAACAGCAACTAAGTGATGCTTTACAAAAGATCAAAGTATCCATTTTACAAGTATTAGGGGATGAAAAAGATCAATATCAAAAGAGATTAAGCGACCTAAAAACAAGGAAACATAGATCAATACATCAATATCAAGAGAAAATGAAACAATATAATAAGTTGCTTGAAGCCATTAAAAATACTCCTGTTAGCTTGATGTTAAATGAGTAGTTAATAATATATTGTTTAACAAGAGAAGAAAATTATAGATATGAGTTTAAATAAATTAATGAATGCTCACTCAGATGATTCTTCATTTGCAATGACATATGAAAATGGTATTATGTCACAACATGAAAATATCTACCTTGCAAATCCACGCAAAGGCCTGGAACTATGTGCAAAGCTTATATCTGAAAATAACAGAAATGATATATTTCATAATATCCTTGATGAGCTTAAAGATATTATTGAAACCAGTTTCCTTCCCTTGTCTGAAAGGGACGAAAACCCTACGGGTGCCAAAGCATATACTCAATTAATACAACTGCATAAATCTTTAGGACAAGCCAGTGCATTTCCTTATTTAGAACAGTATTACACTGTTGCTGTTGGGGGAATGTTTAGTGCTGGAAAATCAGCATTTTTAAATTCTGTTCTTGGCTGTGACTCACTACTGCCAACTGACACGACGCCAACTACTTCAATTCCAACATATATTAATAAAGGAGAGAAAGATTCGATAAGCGTATTAAACTATTATCAGCAAAGAGCTTTGATAGATGAAGATGCTTTAAAGGCAATATGTCATGCTTTTACGGAGGAGTACAATGTATCATTCAGTCATATATTGCAGTTAATTTCAATTGAACGAAAAGACTTTAAATACCCTCAACTGACTTTTCTTGATACTCCCGGATATAGTAAGTCTGATATTGGTAGTGTTGCCAGTGATAAGAATATTGCCCGGGAACATCTGAGGAATACTGATTATCTGATATGGCTGGTTGACTGTCAAAATGGCACTATCCCTGTTACTGATATTAAATTTATCCAACAACTGGAATTAGAAAGTCCTGTTCTATATGTTATTAGTAAAGCTGAAAAGAAAACAAAGATAGATATTAATAACATTATTAATAAAGCCAAAACAGATTTAAAACAGAATGATATGGCGTTTATTGATGTTATTGGATATAGTTCGTTTGAGAATCAGGAATTCTCAGACAAGAAAAATGTTCTGCAATCTTTTTTTACAAAAATAAGTAGTGGTCGTGCAGGCTCTTTATTTACATGGCACGCAGAAAAAATATTCAAGGAATATGCTGACTTCTATAGCAGCGAAGAAAGTCTTCATAAATCTTCATTAGAGATGTTAAATGCATTGGTTTTAGATGATATAATCACAGGTGAGAATAAAAAACACCTTAATAATATTTTACATAGAGTAAAGAAACAGGTTAACTCGCTCAAGCTCAATAGGCAAAAATTAGATTCGATAAAAAATGAATTTAAGGATAAGATTGAGGCATTGTGCTCCGAAATAAATGTTAAGTTGGTTGATCGCCCATTTGCTTCAATCGAACAGGCTTCAAGCAAAAAAAATAATAAATCTCAAACTAGTACTTACCGTTTTGATGCTATTTTTAATGGAGATCAAAGTAAACTGAATAGTTTTGACAATTTTAAAGAAGTCGATGCTGAAATCAGTAAAATTAGCTCAATGGGAATTACTGTTTCTGTTATTGATGGAGTAGACGCCTTTGTAACTAAATTCGCTCTTCAAAAAGAAATTGGGAATCTAGATATTCAAGCTTTTTTCGCATACAATAAGGATGTTAAAATTCAGATAACAGCACATAATAAATGTGTCGTCTTATATGAATGTGATATTTAAAATTTAATTTGAAATAAAAAAATTCATTAATATCATAAATGGAGAGACTATATTATGGTTGATTTATTTAGCTTTCTCGACGAATTAACAAACAATGACATTAAGCTTGAAAATCACATATTGACAACGGAAAACATTGAGTTAAAATTATTGTATCTCTAAATTTCAAATTTTTCATTAAAATGAAATGAGAATGTAGAAGAGGTAGTTTGGTACTGAATAATATAATTCAATCACGGTTTTGTCGAATAATCATAATAAGGAAATAGAATGAGTGAAATAGGAGACTGTATAGAAGAAGCAGGAGATGAAGTTATTGAGATTAAAGATCATGTGATGAAACTATTAGGCTTGGAATCTAAGTTGTTATATTTGCATGCCTTGGCGTTGATTTCAAATGTTGACAATAATATTGATATAAGAGAGAAAAGATATTTAAGAGTATTGATCAGGTCGCTTGATTTGCCCGAGAATGACATACTTCCTCAAATTATTGAAAATGCAAAATCTCCAGATAAAAACTTAGTTAAGGATTTTATTAGCCACTTCAAAGGTAATGAACTAGCAATTACCTTTTTATTTGATGCCTTAATTTTAGCGTGTTCTGATGGAGGATTATCTTCTGTTGAAAAGGATGGGGTGAAGTCATTTGCTGAAAAGTTGAAATACGGCGATAAAATTGAGTTGATTGAAGAAATCACTTTTGCGATTATAAACAAAAAAATTAGCGTGATTTTAAATGTAAATTCTAATAAACGCCTCAACCTGTCATCCTACTCCCACTTGCTTGAGTATTATGATTTTGACTCTAGCGATATTGCAAGAATCAAAACCAATAATTATGAATCCATCGGGATCAAGTGGAAACCAATTGAATATAGTAGGGAGGACAATCTTCCTGATGATTTTTTTGATAATATGCCTGAAGAAAGGCTTATAAGTAATTACATAACCATGGGAAACATTATTAAAATCATGAATAATGCATTAAATGATAAATCAATATTTATTGATGATCATAATATTATGTCAAGTATCGACCACTTTCTTGTTTGTGATTTGAGGCAGTCTCCATTGCAATATGAAAAATCAGATGATAAATTTATTCCAAAAGATATTGCGCAAGATGAAATAGCGTCTGAAGCTACCGTGTACTCAAGTTTATTGATTGGTTTGACCGCTTTTGGTATAGCAAATATAGCACACAATCAAAGATCAAAAAACTCTGTAATAGAAAGCACAATTATTTGGGGATTTACTCCTGATGGTATTAGGTTTCTCGCAAAAACTATTGGTTGTGATTTGGCTCATGTTTTTTACAACCATTTGCCTCTTCCAAATGACATAGTAAAAGATGAGTTGTTTGTTGATGATATTGATTGCTTTTATTTGGATAGTACAACTGCCAAATATAAGAAGAGAGAAATTAAAGAGGCATGTGCTATAGACAGTGAAGAAATTACTAAATGCTGTTTTCGTTTTGTAAGGTAAAATAAGTTTGAGTAAGGATTATTGATGAACCCCAAAGAAACAATTATTGAAAAGAAAAACGCAATTGTAAAAAAAATTGAGAGCTATCAAGAATTTAATGATATTATTAATACTGATTTATTACTTGAGTTAAATGATATCGCAACTCAATTTGAAAAAAACGCTAATAATGCGATCGAAGAAGGCAGGCTGTTGAGAATAGGCATTATAGGTCAAATAAAACGTGGGAAGTCTTCTTTTTTGAATTCTCTTTTATTTGATAGTCAGGATGTGTTGCCCAAAGCCGCAACACCAATGACTGCGGCATTAACCAAAATCTCTTACTCAAAAGAACCTGAAGCTATTGTAGAATTTTACAACCATGCAGAATGGGAGAATATTGAGAAAAAAGCAAGAGCTTACATTGATGCAGAGGACAAATATAAAGTTGACTTGGCAAGTTTTACACAACACACAGGAAAGAAAAATCTTTTTCCCAAAAGGAAAAAAATTGTTTCTCCTCCAATCAAACCAGTACATAATGCAGAAGATGAAGCATGTTATGAATTACATAACATGGCAATTCAAAATGGCCTTAATGTCTCTAGCCGACTTGGAACATCTATATCAATTAATGGATTACAAAATACATTTGATATCATTGATAAATTAAATGAATATGTTGGTGCAGATGGCAAATTTACTCCAATCGTTAAAAGCACTGAACTGAAATTGAACATTGATACACTTAAAAATATAGAAATTGTTGATACACCGGGGATGAACGACCCTATTATTTCCCGTGGTCGAAGAACTAAAGAGTTTATTGGTCAATGTGATGTTGTATTTTTTCTTAGCTTTTGCAGTCAGTTTCTAGATGAAGAAGATATGAGTCTGTTAGCTCAAAATATTCCAAGTAAAGGAGTCAACGAAATTTATTTAATAGGCTCTTTATTTGACTCTGTTATGCTGGATACCTATAAGGATTATCCTTCGATTGAAGCTTTAGTACTAGGAGCTACCAGTAAACTGAATCATCAGGCTAATAAAAATTTTGAGAAAATTAAAGATGACTCTTATATCTCTCATGTATTAGAGAAATCTCTTCCTCCCACTTTTATTTCTTCTCGATGCCAGGATATTGTAATTCACAATGATAATTTGTCCGCTGATGAAGTTAAGACGCTTGATTTGTTAAATAAAATGTATGATGGTTTCAATTTTTCTCAAGATGATCTAATTGCTATTGCTAACTTTTCAGCAGTTAGGGAAAAATTAAACCAGGTGAAAACTAAAAAAGATAAAATACAAGCAGAAAAATTTAGTAATGTTTTGGTAGGTTATGAGGCAGGTTACACAAACAAACTCACCAAAATAAGCGACGATATTTTACTGAAAAAAACCAACCTTCTCACGGGCGATTTAGCTTCTGTAAAAGAAACACAAGAAGCAATGATTAAAAAAATTGAATCCGGGCAAACTAAAATAGAAGGAGTTTTCGATCATCATTCAATAAAAGCTGAAAAATCCTTAAAAAAACTAATTCTTGATATAGAAAAATCTTCATCTGTTTTTTCCCGCATTTCAAGTAAAAAGGGAAGTGAGTTAGAAGAATATCAAGAAGAATATACCCATGATAATGGTTGTGGTATATTTTGGTGGAGAAGTCTCTCAGATAATCGTTATGAGACGAGGACACGTACTGCGACGCGCTCTGTTACATATACATATGCCAATATTCAAGACGCAATTGACCTGTTAGATGAATTCGTATCTCTTACAGGTAGTAAGTTATTTGAATTGATAGATACAATAATTGACATTATAAAATTTAGAAAGGATATTCTGAATATTACTAAGACTCTCTTTGACCTTTCGGATGAAAATTTTGATCCTGATGCCATTTTGATTCCACTCGGCAATGCAGTTGAGCGTATTACTATTCCAAATATTGAACTAGATGTAAAAAGACATAAGAAAACAATTGAAGATAAATTTACTGAAAGTCAAGTTAGGGGTGAAAAAATCGAAGAGCTTCGGAGAGAGCAGTCAAAAGTGATTAGCTTAGTTCTATCGGATATCAAAAATGAGATTGAGCGAACCCAAAACGATATTCTAACTAAATTATCAAAAGAGAAAATGACTTTTATTCCAATGTTGACAAAAGATTTGGCTAATGCAGTAGAAACTTTGAAGCATGATCTGGAAGACAAAACTCATTTTTTGGAAAGATATGACAAACTTCTCAAACTACTAAACCAAGATTTGAAAGCATAATGAATATTAATAGCAATGGAGCAATTTCACAATGAACAATGTACTAAAAAGTTTACAAAACTTTGTCGATGAAACGCTTATTTTGGAATCTCATCCTGTTCGTAGCAACAGCCTGGATGAGAAAGTACAGTACTTAACGGCATTAGCTTTAATTATGAACGCAGATGATGAGATGTCTCAGGACGAGAAAAAATACATCAAAGTGTTAATGAACACATTTAACCTTCCAAATGATATGCTAGCTGATATTGCGGAATCAGTAGTATCTCCTAGTAAAGACCTTATTACAGATATAAAAGAAATGCTTAATAATCATGAGCTACAAAAAACCTTCTTTTATGATGCGATAATGATTTCATTTCAAGATGGAGACTTTTCCAAATCAGAAGAAGATGCTGTTGAGCAATTGAGGATTATTGCAGGTGCAAATGTTGATGATGTAAGATTTATAACAAAAGTAATTGAAGCAATTACAAGTAAAGACTTGAAAGCAATCGCAAAGCTTGGAGGACAAAAAATTTGGCAATGGAAATATCTTTTAGATTACTATAAGATGACCAATGATTGCAAAACAATAAAAATATGTTCTCAATCAGAATTAAATGAATTGCTTAACGATGAACAATTAACATATTGTGAAGGTTTGATTAAAGCGTTTGCAAAATATGGATTGTTAGTAGATGAGGACGAGAAAGAACATTTATATATTCAAGATTTTTCATTGAAATCTTTTAATATACTTGACCATGATAAGGCGGAGAAAGCTATTTGGCATTTTGCAAATGAGTTAAAGGTTTCAGACATTTTATTCATGTATTTCCCTCTCAATATATATGATGAAGGTTTTATTTTTACTGAAGAAGGATTTTTTTCAAGATGTCATGACTATCCAGACAATTCGTCTGATTGGAGGACCAGTAGAAATTCCCAATTTTTATTTAGTGAACTTCCCAAACACATTGATAGTAAAATGTATATTAAGCAAGGAGATATATTAAGAGGTTGTGAAGGCATATATGTTATATTAACAAATGAATACTTATGTAGAGTTCCTTTTACAAATTACGATAATACATTATTACTATTTGACGAAATTGCCAATTTAAGACGCAAATTTTGTAAATGAGTAAAAGTGTAAATCTTAGTATTTAGAGATATTAATGTTATATACATCAAAATACAATCGCTATGTTTTCTCTTTTGGTTATTTTGTTGCCGCATTTGGGGCATTTTGATGGAATTTTGTTGCCTGCTAAAATGCTAAGGATGTCTTGAGAACTTTGGATTGCTGGAACTATTACTCTATCCCGCCAATTACATTTGGTACATTTTAAGTCGTATGCTTTATTTCCGGGCATTACCATAGTGAAATCCTATATTACCAGTGAGAAAATTTTTTTGATTCGATGACTCCGGTGATATTCCGGTGAAGATGGCGTTGATGGTTTGGCCTGGGATGTAGTATTGGCGATTGATTTTTTTATTTGATGTTTCGGGGATTGATGTTCGGATTTGGAATGGCTTTTTCGGTTATGGGATTAGAGAAATGAATTTTTCTTCAAAAGGGTGGTTTTTGAGGTTAATTTTTTGATTGTGCGCTTTCTTCTGGTTCACTTTGTCGAGGTTCGAATCCTTGCGGGACTGCCATTTTTTTGTCCGTACGACGGACGGCGGTAAACTTCTTCATACTCCACTCGCAATGCTCCTTACGGAAGTAGAAAAAATACAGCCCATAGTCAACAGCAATTTTTTTCACAGGCGTAACCGCAATGATGAGAACCGATCAGAGGTTCGAGAGCGTAGCGACCACGAGCTCCTTGTGTGCGAGAGCGAGGAACGAGCGTTAATCCTTGCGGGACTGCCATTTTTTTATAAGTCAAAAGTCTTCAGTCCACATTTTTCCGCAATTCTTTTGCCAGCATTAATTATCTTTTCAATATATTCCGTATTTATATTTGAGCCGAGTTTTTAGTGATGTGGGACATAATCGAGCTATTTCCTGCCAAAAGATTACTCTGCATCTTTTTCTTTGCTCTATATCTTTCAGGCAAATCACTGTTTCCAAGTAGCGTCTTACAAGATCCGGGCGTCGTTCATCACAAAAAAGAATATGGTCTTTTTTATGCTGCTTGGCGGCAAGAAGATTTCTGATTATCTGGTAATTGTCATATTTATTACCAACTCTTGGCAGGGCGTCAACATGAAACACTTCATCAAGATTGTATCTTTCGACAATGGATGCTTCTCGTGAAGTGAAATCCTCTTCCGTTAATTTGGCTTCACAAAGCGATCCCGATAATTCCAAGTCAATCTCGGTCGAGTCTTCTGTGTTGTCGATTCTTTTGATTTTGGGATTGTAGCCGAATTCAATTACATCACAATCCCCAATTAATTTTTTAAAGCCTTTATACTCTGTGATATTCGGATAGCAAAAAATATTCATGAGCAATGCATCGCTGCTGTTGGACGACTGCATTTCTTTTGCATTTTTAACTTTCGGATGGGTCTTGTTCAGGCGTTGACTCCAAATCGGATTTCTTTTAATATTTTTGAGAGAGGCCTCATGGAAATTGCTTTCAAGATCAAGAAAAATAATTGCTGAAGCATGCTCTTCGAAATCAAACTCCTTAATATTTGCGTATGTTTTTGCAGCTTGGGTAATCAGTTGTTTTTGTTCTCCTGGTTTCATATTTGCCTTCTTTGTTTCCTTATTTTTTATGGACAGTGTTATGTAGGAATGAGTTTCAAATTTGAGATTTCAAGCATAGCGGCTGAAGAATTTAAAATCCAAGTTTTTTTGCGAATGCGATTGCTTCTTCGGTCGGGTCACAGAAAGGGAACCAGAAACGGGTTTGGGGGGAACTGTTTGTCAACAGGTGGTCGTAGTACTCAATCGTGGACGAAAACTCTTTGTTGTCCTGGTGGTCAAGGATGATGTACGGGATAAATACCGTATTTTCGTTAAGGATTTCAATTTCCTCGATTCTGGTGCAGGGATAGTGGAACTCCGCAGCTTTGATCTTTGCTTTTGAATTGTATAGATTTTCCGCATGACGACCCCAATCACCACAGCAGTGGATATGAACCGCTCCGAATGCTTCGGACATTCTTTCCACATACGGCAGGCCGAACTCCTTGTATTCAGCCGCCGAGATCAATGGCATAAAGTCTTCGGTAAAACTCGCGCCAAGATCCGACGGGAAAAAAGTATAGGGCCAGATATTGCCGCAGACCCGGTTGCCGGACTCGCGTTTGAGATAGTTGAAGTAGTCGATCAGAAAATTACAGATTTGATCAAGCAGTTGATGCAGTTTTTCCGGTTCAGTATACATTGCCATCATCATTTCTTCCTGATCCATAATCAGCGATGCCGTATTCAACGTCCCCTGAAAATCCGGAGTGCGCAGCCAGAGTTTGTCTGTCTTCATGGCCGCCGATACTTGTTTGTACATGTTGATCGCGATTGCGGCGTCCATGTCCGGCGCGTCGACGGCTTTTGGTGTAATATTCATGGCTTCGTCGACTGATTTTGCGACAGGTTCGATAAAGATATCATGGGAATCATCGTGCGGGAAAAAAGTTTTTCCGCCCCAGTATTTAGCGGTTGAAACTGTTCCGAAATCGGGAAAAAAACAAGGCATGTTGCAGCCGGGCATTTTGTCGACGGCCGCTATATTCAATGGCGCCAGCCGGCAAATTTCGTCATGATCAAAGTTCTGCCGATAATTATATTCTGATGTATTCAGCGAAAACATAACCCGGCCTTCACCGTCCCAGAAACTTTTGATCTTAGCCAAATTCGACTCATATTTTGCATTGTCGATATAATCCATCGCTAAACTCCTGAGAAAATTCATAATTACGATTTGCCGGGGGCCGTAATAGTTGAAATTGGCCCATTCACCCGGATATGACCTCAATATAGCACTACGTTTTTTTATTTCCAGCGGGAAATATTTACCCGGCAGATGTATTTACACTTCTTGTGTTGAATAAAGTAAAAATCTTGCTGACTTCGTTATGGCACTGATAAATAAGTTTGGCTGTTTAATTTTTTTGTAACTTTTGGTGATATTACAACGTCTAATTATAAAGATGTGCCCGGTTAAATATTTTTTTAGCATAACTGTAATAAAAATAAAAAATCAGGTGTATAGATTGTGTTATTTAGAAATAGAACTGAACAAAATTAAGGAATGGTATATGAAACAATAATCTTTCAATCGGGGGGAAGATGTTGTTGAATCATAAATTAATTTAAAAAGGATTGTCATCATGACTAAAATAGATTTTACCCCGTTGGAAGCTGTTATCCTGGTAGTAGTTGCCTGTGTTGTAACTGGAGTTTGTGTTTATATCAGCGGCATAGCCGGCTGATTGGAGATAGCAGTCGTATATAGAGGATGTATGAAATGTCTGGATTTGTGAAAATACTTTTTATCACATGCTCCCTCTATGCCCATATCGTCGTTGTTCATGCCGGGCAGGAGAGCCAGGCTGGTGCGCAAACTCTTGAAAGCATACCTGTTGAAAGAGGCTTTTTCATCTACAATGGGCGATATATACCTCCTCCATATACGATTGTATTCGACAAGAACGGTATTTCAATTAATAAATTTCCACTCTCTCCCAGGGCACAGGAATCCATTGGCTCCCAATACGAGAGTGATAATGAGTATGGACAATTTTATCTTGAACGGAATCGGCAGACTATGGTGATGTTCCTGATCGAACGTGATCTTAATGCCGACTCGTTGTTGATTATCAACCAAAGTGATCAGGCCTGCTTATTTCCTTCATATACTACTATACAAATTATGGAGATTATTGCTTCTGAAAAAAGTAACGAGGAAAAAATAAAAACTTTAATGGATATTCCGGGCCATAGTTTCGCGTCGTGGGAATGGAAACAGATAATTGCCAATATACAACCGTCTTCAACTTTGCAGGCCCGCGTTGCCACGGTGAAGGAGAAATGTGCTTATTATCGAAATAAGGATGACCAAAATGGTAGTGGCAAGTATCAAGTGCTGGCCGTGGCGGGCCTTATCCTTTCGGTTCTATCGCTTGGTATCTTATTGTCGCATCATCCTAAAAATGAAGGAACGATAAAGGGACGAAACTGTAACAGTGAGGCCGTTAAACGTGTCTGGTATGCAATATCCCTGTTCATTGCTCTTAACCTTTACGACTTAATTTCCACATTAGTGGTCATGAAAAATAATTTTGAGTTAGAGTTGAATATTATTGCGCGATCTATGCTTGGTACGCCGCTCTTGCTGGTGTGCTTCAAATTGGGCGCCTGTGGTTTAGCCGCTTTGATTATTTTGAAATACCGGCATTACCGTTGCGCCCAGCAGGCAGCGTGGTGGAGCTGTGTGCTGTACACGGTCATCCTGTTTCGCTGGGCGACCGTGCTGATATGATTTGAAGTTGGATTATTTAAGCTTTACCCATTGACCGGTCCGGCTCGATTCATAACAAGCCATAACCATATGAACCGTTTCTGCGGCGGATTTAGCTGAGACGAACGGAGCTCTGTTTTCCCTGATCGCTTCAACAAAATCACAGATTTGTCCCGGGTGACCGCCGCCGTAGTAACCTTTGTTTTCCTGTAAAGCGTCTTCGATTCCGCAGTTTGCCAGTCTGGATTCGACTTCAGCTTGTTTTTCAGAAGATTCAAATTCCAGATGAGTCGGCTTGAGATTCAAGTATTCCAGATAGCCGTCGGTACCGCTGATGCTTATTTTGTTGTGCCATTTTGCGGCGCTGGAAGCAGTTGCGGTTATCGCCCCGAGAGGACCGGATGAAAATTTAACCAGGATAACCGCGGTATCTTCAGTTTCGATAACCCCCTGATGAGTCAGGTTGTCACATCTTGCGGTAAGTTCGTCGATTCCGCCGAACAACCATTTGACCAGATCAAGGTAATGAATTGCCTGATTGATCAAAACAGAGCCGCCTTCATGTTCCCAGGTTCCGCGCCAGGCGTCACCGAGATAGTATTCGTTTGTCCGCAGGCAGCAGCAGTTTAAATTGACTGTTGTGATCGTGCCAAACGCACCTTCTTCGATAAGTTTTTTCAACTCACGGTTTATCGGTTCATGACGATGCTGGAATATTCCGCCAAAAATCAGCTCTGGATTCCGGTCGTGAGCGGCTTGCATTTCTTCAATACATTTTGAACTTCTGCCCAGGGCTTTCTCGCAGAGGACATGTTTTTTGCTGTCCAGAGCGTCGATGACGATTTTAGCATGGCTGCCGTGCTCGGTACATACCGCGATACAGTCGATTTCAGGGTCCTGCAAGACCTCTTTATAATCAGTGGTGATGCAAGGAATATTATAGGTTTCGGCTTTTTGTTTGGCCTTTTCTTCGACCAGGTCGCAAACCCATTTTACTTCAACATCCGGCAGACGCTGAAAACTTTCTATATGTGATGGAGCGATCACTCCGCAACCGATAATTCCGCACTTAATGGTTTTCATTCATAAACTCCTTTTTGGTCTTTATGTAAAAATAAACCGGTTTATAAATAATGCAACCTTATAAGTAAATTTTTTTAGGATAAACTTGACTGTTTGCCTGAAAACAGATAATCATAATAAAATATCAGGTACTTTTTATGGGAGTTCTAGAAAAACGGCATTATTTTAAAATTATAAATAGGGTTATGGTACATTAATTCCGGCGCGGAAACGGCCGGGAGGTAAGCCGAAATGTTTACGGAACATCTTTGATAAATAATTGCGGTCACAAAAACCGCAACTCAAAGCGATCTCGTCGATCGACAATTCATTTTCCAGTAAAAGAGCGGCGGCCCGGTTTAAACGCTGTTTTAACAGATAACGCTGCGGCGGAACCCCGGTTACTTCCCTGAATCGGCGGATAAAAGCATTTTCGCTGAAGTTTGCCTTTTGAGCCAGTTCCGGATTGCCCCAGTTTTTTTCGGGATGTTCTCTTAATAAGCGACACACCAATTCAATTCTGGTATCAGTGACCTGTTGCCGCCAAATATTTTCAGGTAGACGCGATATGACCGCATATATGAATTCCCCGACAACAAGCGGCGATCCCGGAAGCTTTGTCAATTTATCCAATACATTTTTCATGCCTTCTCCAACCGGAATTGACATGATCCGCAAAATGGATTCATCCAGTGGAATATCAATATCGGCATGGACATACAATGTCCATGAGGGCTTAACGAGTTTCTGGTTTGCATGTATGCCGGGAGGGATTGCCAGAATGATGTTTTTCTCAAGGCAGTAATTTTGATATTCATCGCTTACCTCAGCTCCAGGGACAGGATTCCAATAAAAACGCCAGTGCGGGCGAACCGGTGCGGCGTGCCCCCAGTTCGTAACAAACAGGTAGTCGCTTGCGAGAATTATAATGCATGGAAGTCTTGTAATGTTTGAATTGTTAATAATATTAATTGTTTTCTCCATAGACATTTCCTGTGTTATTGTTTATAATATACAATAATGATCATTAAAGTCAATCGGTAAATCGTGCGTTGGCTGAACATCGAAAAAGTTTAGTTCAATAGCATGGGAATAAAAAAGAAGGTGTAAAGAAATTAAGGATAAGAAAATTCACATCCTGATTTTTATATGCTTAAAGTAACCAAAAGAAAGGGAACAAGGTGAGTACTATGAAAAAACGAACTTTCACTCTTATTGAATTGCTTGTTGTGATAGCGATAATCGCCATCCTCGCATCAATGTTACTGCCGGCACTGAACAAAGCCCGGAATAAAGCCAAAAACATCAAATGTGCGGGAAATCTAAAACAGATCATCATGGCTTCCAACATGTATATGGATGCCTACGACGACTATATGATGTACTGGTCAAGTGTCAACGGTCAGGAAAGATGGGTGCAGTATTTGATAAAGACCAAACTCATCCCGGAAAAATATGAATTGGTAAGTTGTCCAAGTCAGAAAAGACCAGATGTCACTAATCCTTTTAATGATTATACCTACGGTTCAATTAACGACGATAGCGTTAGGTTGAGAGCCGCAATATGGGTAACGGGCTATCGTATGGTTTCAAGGAAAAAAGTGAAAAAGAACGCATCAAGGTATGTTATGTTTGCGGATTCATTTAATCTGGACAATGGCAGAAGCATTGGTGCCATATACGTAAACCAGGTAAAAACCTTGTTATTCAGTGTTCATCACGATGGACGCGGTAATGTGGCCTGTATGGGAGGTAACGTTGCGAGCATTTCCAAAGGTGAATATGGTCCCAAATATGTTGCAACGATGGGAGCCCTGACAAAGACTACTATTCCTGCTTATGTTGCAAATAAGTACCATGTTGCAGAGTTTTCCATTGTAGATGTAGTCAAATAAAATAGACTAAAGTTAGAAGTGCTCATGAAAATAAAATTATTAATTATATTGATGTTTGGGGTATGCGGTTTATACGCTTCAGAAATTCCGGACATCTCCCGCTACAAGGATTTGACTGCATCAAAAAACTCGGAATCACTGATGTTCGAAAATTTTGACGGTAAACTTTCTGGTTGGACACTTGGACGAGGTTGTAAGTTGGTGAAAAATTCGGGGATGACCGGGACCAATGCTTTGCTTTGTGAACGTATTAAGCCAAGTGATTATAATTCGGCGGTTGCCAGGTATAAACTCAAGTTGAACCAGGGTAAAGTTTATACTGTTTCCATCATGTATCGCACAGAAGGTGTCCCTGGCAAAAAAAGCATTAATTCTCCAGCAATCGAGTTTCGTAATAATGGTAAATACCAGAAAATGGTCAATCCCAATCCCAAGCCGATAGCTTCCAAAGACTGGAAAAAGGTGAAAGTTCAGTTTAAAGCAGGCAAAGACAACTACCTTCTTCTTCGTTTGTTCTACAATCTGACCGGTAAAATATGGTGGGATAATCTGAAAATTGAAGAAGTCAGTTCAAACCAGGGGATTGTATATCCGGTGCGTCCCCATGGATTAATATTGGATGACAACGGTAATATTGCTTTTAAGGCATATGTATGGGAAATTGCACCTGAAAAATTGCGGGATCATGCTGTTCTCGTTGAATTGGGAGGTCGTAAAAAACTACTTGATATTGATAAGAGAGGAAATGCCGTTGGTAGATTGGGTACTCTTAAAAAAGGAACATACCGGGGGCGTGCATCATTGTTGAACTTGAAATCCCAAAAAATTGTCGCTAAAGATGATTTTACGCTTTACCGCCGTCCCGCGGCTGTTTTACCGGAAGCAGTAGCAAGCATTGATAAGTACGGGAGGGCACTCGTCAATGGCAAACCGTTTATGCCGCTGGGGATATATGTAACCTGGATACGTACTGAAGAAGATGTGAAAAGGATTGCCGATGGCGGATTCAATTTTATTTTGACTTATACAGCGCGGGCCATGAACATTCAAAAAGAAAAAAACAAGATATCCCAACTCTCATATCCGGGGCCACCCCCCCATTTCAAAAGTAAGAAATGGAAGAAGGAAATACGAAATTCCCTGGATATGCTTCAAAAATACAATCTGAAGCTTATGGGGTTTCCGAATATGAATGAATATCGGCACCCGGCGCTTCTCGCCGCATATATTGCCGATGAAGCTCCGGTTACACAAATTCCCAAGTTCTGTAATTTGAGAACAGAATATGCCGAGAAGTTTCCTTTTAGTCCTGTTGTCGGCTTAACGGACAAAACGGAAGACTATATTCCCTTGTCAAAGGCATTGGATGTGCTTGGAATTGACATATATCCGGTTTATTATAAAGATTCTCCTCAATCAATGAGCAAAGTGCGTTTCGGCCTTAATGAGGCGGCTAAAACCGGAATCCCCATAATGTTTGTTCCTCAGACATTCAATTGGGGGGCGCATCGTTCCGATTCGGCATATAGTAAATTCAAATATCCGACTGAGGAGGAAATGCGGTCAATGGTCTTGCTCCCCGCTATTTACGGTATCAAGTGGTTTTGTTTTTACAGCTACACTACAATAATGGAACGACAGGAGAAAAAGGACCCCGGATCATCAAAAATATTTTGGCCCCGGGTTGTGGCGGTCGCTAAGGTTTTACGCGAATTGGAACCGTGGTTGTTGAGTCTTGATCACGCGCCGGTGGTTAAGGTTAAAACATCAGGAGAAAAATCGCTGGTTGATGCCAGGGCGTTCATTGTTAACAATAAAATTCGGGTATTGATTACTGCAACCGGCCCCGGAAAAGTTAATGCTGAGATTATTGTCTCTGGTTATGCAAATTTGAAATCAAAGTATGGGCGCACCAGAAATTCAGGTGGAAATAAATATGTTTTTAGCGGCGATGGCATATCATCGGATATACTCGAAAATTAATCGGAAAAATCGTTAAAAATATGAAAAAAAGAACAATTTTAAGTGAAAGTTTTAAAATAAGCTTTACAATAAAAATATCAATCAAACAATTTTAAAAGGAAATTTTTATGCGAAGACCCAATATTGTTTTCGTTCTCACTGATGATCAGGGATACCCGCCTCTTGGATGCAATGGACATCCGTTTATCAAAACGCCGAACATTGATGAATTTCACAGTGATGCGGTTAGTTTCGAGCAATTTCACTGCGGGACTACCTGCGCCCCGACCCGGGCCGGACTGCTGACTGGGCATTATTGTAACTCAACCGGCGTCTGGCACACCATCGGCGGACGCTCTTTATTGCGCAGCAATGAATGGTGCCTGGCGGACGCGTTGCGTGGGAGCGGTTATCGCACCGGGATGTTTGGTAAATGGCATCTTGGTGATGATTATCCCTATCTGCCGCAGCACCGGGGTTTTGAAACCGCGATCTATCATGGCGGCGGCGGCATCAGTCAGCAGCCGGATTATTGGGGTAATGATTATTTTGACGATACTTATTTTGTTAATGGCCGTCCGCAAAAGTTCGAAGGTTACTGCACTGATGTATTTTTTTCTGAAGCGTTGAAATATATCGAAGAACACAAAGATGAACCGTTTTTCTGTTATATTTCAACCAATGCGCCGCATGGTCCGTTCAATGTTCACAAAAAATACTGGGAACAATACATGCAATATACAGATCAGGAAAATTATGCCCGTTTCCTTGGGATGATCACCAATATTGACGAGAATTTCGGACAGCTGCGTAATAAACTTGCAGAACTTGAAATCGAGGATAAAACCATTCTCATCTTCATGAGTGATAATGGGCAGTGCGGCTGCGGGACCAATGGCGTTCCGGATGCTTACAATGCCGGAATGCGGGGGCGCAAGGGCTCAGAATATGACGGAGGACACCGGATTCCGTTTATTGTACGTTGGCCCGACGGCAGAATGACCGGTTGCCGGAAAATCGAGGAATTGACTTCATACGTTGATTTTATGCCTACATTTTTGGATATTTGCGGTATTGATAAACCGGCTGACAAGCTGGACTTTGACGGGGAATCCTTAATGCCGTTAGTCAACCATGAAAAACCGCAGGAATATTGGGATAACCGGGTTGTGGTTACCGATACCCAGCGTGTTGCTTATCCGCTCAAATGGCAGCGCTGTTGCGTCATGAAAAACAAGTGGCGATTGGTTGATCGTGATGAATTATATGATCTTTCGGCAGATCCGGGACAGGAACATGATATTTCTGCCGATCATCCCGAATTGGTGGCTGAGTTGCAGGCCGAGTACGAAAAATGGTGGACCTTATGCTCGCGTCAGATGGATGAAGATAATCCGTTATCGATTGGCGGAACGGATGAAGCGGTACATTTAAATTCAATGGACCTGCGCAGTGAAGAGAATATGACGGTATGGAACCAGCAGGAAATTCGTCAGGGCCGGACGTGTCTGGGATATTGGCCGATCAAAGCGGAACGCGATGGCGTGTATGAATTTGAAATGAGGCGTTGGCCGGAAGAGGCGGGACATGCCATCGGCAGCAGTATTGCGCCAGAAGATGATGTAGAATTTTACCACGAAGGTATTGCTGCTGAATCTCATGGATTTTATTCGGGTGGCAATGCCATGGATATTGATCTGGCGCAATTGCACATCCTCGGAATGCCGGTTCAATGTGAAACGGTGGCGGCCGAACAGTCACATGTGAAATTTGAAGTTGAACTGAAAAAGGGTGAATATCAATTGCGGGCAAATTTCTTCAACCGCAAGCTGACATTGCAGACTTCGGCCTACTATGTCTATGTCAGGTTGAAAGCTTAAGCTTTGTATTTGTCTTTGTGCCGGAGTTGACGGCAGCGCCGGCACATAAATTCTTCCAATCCGAGGATAACGGCTCTATCTGTTGCTTTTCTGATGCAGGCTTCATCGCCCTCTTCAAGTCTTAGTTGAACCGGGGAATTGTCTCCGACCATGATTGCAGGGCCGCGGAGAATACGAATTCTGACAATGCTGTTATCCGGGATAACCAGGTGGTTGACTACTTCTGTGCTGTTGCTGAATGCCAACCCTAATCCAACCCGGAAAGTACTATGGGTGATACTGCGGTAATATGCGGTACTGCCATGCGGCGTAGCCATTCCGACGCCGTCGCCGACAATTTCACGGGCATATAACTCATCGTCAATCCAGACCCGGTAACGTAAAGCACTTACCCGTTCGTGATTATGGATAAAAATGTCATTGGTTGAGATCAGTTCCTGATCGCCGACTGAACCGGAGAGTTTAATGAGTTCGGTCAGTTTGGCTTTATCTTTAAAAAGTGATTCCAGCCGATTCAAGCAGTTGTGTTCCGGGCAGACCGGCGCGGTTGCCGCGTCACGAATCGGGAATTTAGGAATACCGGGATAGTCGCGTTCCGCCCCCAGCAACGCACCGTCACCGCCGTGACAAATAATAATGTCCGGATTGTTCGTGACTATTTCCGCATCGTAAGCATCAAGCAGCGGGATTACGTCTTCCAGATTTTTACCGCTTAACAGAACTTTCATTATTGCTCCTGAATCATGAATTATAAACATTGCAGTAAATAATACATCTGAATTAAGCTTCCGTCAAGTAATGTAAAGGAATAAACCTTTTAATATGGAATTTAGTTAATAATCGTTACGTTTGACTTTAATTTTTATGTAACATGTTTATTGTAAAGAGAATGAGTTGGGTCATTTTTTGCTGGTCAGTGCGTCGGTAGTTAGGAAGTAAAATATGCGCAATGTGAAATCATTGCAACCACAGTTGTATATTTGACTGAATGTGCTATTTTTTTCGTTACTAATATTCCAGCTGAAACCAGGACTTAAAATTGAAGATTTCCGTTCCAGATATTTCGAAAAAGATCGCGAGAATTATTTATGCCCGGCGTTACAGTTTGTTGTGGCTGATAGCTGCAATGGCGGTTATTATCATAGGCTGGTTTCCTTATATATTGTCATGCAACCAGATGCCGGTAACTTTTGATGATGACTGGACCTGGGTTTTCATGATGCATGAAGGAGCGCGGAAATCTATTGTTGAATATCAGCAATTTCCTTTCTGGATTCCCTGGCATAAAGGCGGTGTGCCGTTGTTTGCTCATCCGCTTGTCAGCGTATTTTCCTTTGATACCTTGTTTGTTCTTTTACTGGGAACAGTTCCGGGGCTGCGTCTGGCGATTATGTTCGATGTGCTGTTCGGAGCGCTTGGAATGTGGTTGTTGCTTAAAAGAACAGTCAAGATCAATCTTTTTTGTTTTTGGGGTACTGTTTTATTTGGTTTGCAGGGATGTATTGCCATGCACGTAACCGCAGGACATATATGTATGCTGGGGATCATCTGGCTGCCATGGCTGGCGTTGTTTGCGCTGATGTCTCCGCGTCGTTTGTCCGCAGCGGTTGCTCTCGGCCTGTTTACCGGAGCAATGATGCTGCAGTTTTTTCATTATTTGTCGATAATCAATTCACTGGTCATACTGGTCCTGCTGCTTTGGCTTTGGAAAAATAATTTTAAAAATATCTCTTTCTATCAAAACATGGTCGCGGCACTGTTGACTTTTCTGACAGTCGCGTCGTTTCGTTTAATTATGACAATTCCATTATGCATGCAATATACCAATAATCCGCTGCCTGATTTAATCTCAATTTCTCCATGGCTGTTCCTCAAAGCACTGGTTTGGCCGATGCAGTGGATTCATACAATGCCGCATGCCTGGAAGGATGTTCTGCGCTGGCATGAGCTTGGTTGTTATGTTGGAATAATAGCTGTTGTGATGTTTTTGGGTTCTTTGATCAAGGGGTGGCGCTGGTTTCATACGGCTCTTATTTTTGCGGTGTTGCTGACGCTTGATTCTTCATCGCCATGGTTGCCCGGTTACTGGGTGAACGGGCAAGATGTATTGAGGGTGCCGACGCGTTGGCGGTTTGTCGTCGTATTTATTTTGATCTTCGGCGCGGTGGCCGGACTTCAGGCTTTAACCGTGAAATTCAAGAACAGGAATGCGAGAAAACTGTTTGCCGGCTCTCTGGTTTTCATCTCGGTTGCCGGATTGATTTTCAGTCAGTATTACAATTGGCAACATCGGAAAATGGTTGGTTTGGAGAAAGTGGAAAATTTATTCCGGAATACCGGCAAACCGATTTTCATGGCTAAACAGCAGGACAGTTATCTTTATTCGGCGACATATCGCAATATTGGCCTGAAAGATTCTTTTGATCCCTTATATAAGGCGCATGGCATGAGTTACGTAAAAGCCTTTAATGAACCCGGATACCGAGGGGAAGTCAGTGCGGTGCCGGCTAATATAAGTGTAAAGGAGTGGTCCCCTAATCAAATTGTAATTTCAACAACAACGCCAGTATTAATAGTAATTAACCAGAATGCCGGTCGTTATTGGCGGCTCAACGGAGCATTGCTCTTTCCTGATTCAACGTACGTTGATTTCTCCAGGCCATTTGTTTTCAAAGCTCCGGAACGGCAAACGCTGATCATTTCGGCGATTCCGCCATATTATGAACTGGGTTTGTCCATTTCCGCGATAAGCGCAGCTTTATTAGCCTGCTACCTGTACTGGTTGTACAAAAAATCAAAACTGAATTTAATAAAATAATCTCAGACATCTCGACTATATTGATATTTTATTTATGAATTTATTCAGACGGTTTGATTATTTATTATATGTAAGTTGTTTTTGTATAGTGCTTTATTGCTGAGTGACAGGAGGGTGGCGGCAGTCGATGGACTGGATTTTTCGGAGAAATTGTCTTGTAAAATAAATAACAGAGTAGTATATTCAAAAAATTCAATTCGGGAGAGGACTTATGAATAAAATTATTTTACTGTTTGTTGTTGCGTTGATGACAATCGGATTAAATGCAGGAAATCCAAACTATCAGGAGTTGACGAAACAGGGAATGGATTCTTACTATTCAGGACATTTTGCCCAGGCTCAACAATATTTCAAAAAATCTTTGGAAATGCGTCGAAAGCAATTCGGCCCTGACTCAAAACAGGCAGCTGAAGGTTTGCGCTCTTTGGCCTGGCTTGCCTTAGAGACGGAACAATTCTCCCTGATTGATAAATATATTTCAGAGTCATTGAAGATTGAGCGGAATAAGTTTGGCGTTGACAGCCCTGAGGTGGCGGAAAGCAATACGATTTATGCAATAGTTTTTTTTATCCAGGGGAAATATGACGATGCCAGAAAGTTGCTCGAAAATGCTGTAAAAATTATAAAGGCAAAATATGGCGAGGACTCGGAATGCGCCAGTAAAGCTGATTATCAATTGGCCGAACTGTATCAGGAACTTGGCCTCTATGCTGCAGCGGAAAGAATCATAAAACAAAATTTGAAATTGCAGGCAAAAAAAATTCCAAACTCGATTCAGACTCTGCAATGGAAGAAGTTGTATGCACGGTTCCTATCTCGCGATAATCCTCAAAGTGCATTAAAGATAGTTGATAATGAAATCCTTCCAGGCTTTGAACCACTTGGTGCGCAATCTCCTCTGAGAAGACAAGCACTTTATGTGAAATTTAGTATATTGAAGAAATTAGGCCGCAAAGAAGCAGCAGCAAAACTGTTCAAACAGCAAGAAATATTGGTGGACAAACTATATGGGCCGAAATCTGTTAATGCGGCTTTTCTACTGAAAGCGAAGTCTGATGATCTTTGTACTGCGCACGATTATCGGGGCGCACTTGAGTTGGCGGTCAAAGGCGAAAAGATTGTGGCGGACAAAGTGGGGGCTAAGCATTTGTGGACATATCATTTTGTGATATGGCGCGGGCTTTTGTATTTGAGACAGTGGCAGGAAAAGAACGCTGAGCCTTTAATTACTGCCAATTATAATTTTATAGAAGCCAATTTACCATTAAATAGCGCGCTGTATGGTAGAGCATTATTTCAGATGGGTGAATTGTATATGCAGCAAAAGAAATATGACTTGGCTGAAAAAGAGCTGAAGGCGGCATTGCCGGTTTTTCATAAACAGTTTGGGAAAAAAAGTATTTGGCTTGCGTTATGTTACAACGATCTGGCGATTAATGCTTCCCGGCAAAAGCGTTTTGAAGAAGCCGTCTGGTTGACTGAAAAAATGAAAAATATGTATCTTGATGTTTACGGGAAGGATCATGTCTTTACCGCCCAGGCATGGTCGAATTTGGGATATGCCTATTCCAGATTTCATAAATACGCTCAAGCATTAGTCGCTTTTCAGGAAGCATTGCGTATTTTACGCTTGAAGTTTGGAGATGATCACATCCGGGTTGCCAGAGCCTATGCAATACTTGCGAGGGCTTATCAGTTTAAAAATGAATATGACAACGCCATGGAGGCATGTTCGAAAGCTCTTGCGATTTGTGAAAAGATTAAACCGCAGGATAACCCGGCTCTCAGTGATATTTACTATATGTGTGCCTTATGCTTTTCTTACAAGAATAAAAAATTGCCCCGTGCTATTGAATTATTGGAAAAAGCTATTTCGATCAGAGAAAAATCGTATGGAGCCAATGACAATGGAGTGCTTTTTTATAAACGTTACCTGCAACGGCTGAAAGCGAAATAAGTCAATTATATCAATTGGACTGTCTTTCGCATAAAACTTTTTTCAGCTTAGCTTATACTTGCCTGCGAGTTTTTTGAGTGCGCCGATCTGACGTGGAGAAAGCGTTTTACCCCGGGCAAACTGGTTGCTGATGGACTCGTAAAACTCTTTGTCGTCATAGGTTCTTTTTCCCTTTTTGACTGGAGGCTGCCATTCGGTGACTTTGCTGAATTTTTCAAGGAGAGCTTCTACTTCCGGATCGGGCTTATTATCCGCCTGGTCATCAGATTGCGGGATATTAAGCATTTTGTTCAGTTCGTCAACTCCTTCAATCTGGTCCTGATATTTGTCAACCATGCGGCCTAGCGCATTGAGCTGTTTTTCAGAAAGCTTTTTACCGGACAGCGCCTGGCGCTTTAATGACTTGAAGAATTTTTCATCATTGAAACGACTTTTCGGAGGAGCCTGTTCCCATTCTACCTTATCAAAACAAGCGAAAATCTTTTCATAATGACTGACCTCATCAGTGTCGGCTTCCTGCTCCTTGCGTCTGGCTTCAGCTTCTTTTTGTTTAACCTTGGCATCACTTAGGTCGTCGGCAAAACCGGCTTTTTCTGCGAAGTCTTTGAGTTCAGGCAGTTGTTCTTTGTATTTTATGACAATCTTCAATAATGCTTCCCATTGACGCGCGGTCACAGAGCCGTCTTTTTCGAATTTTTCCTTAATAGACGTGCAGAATTTTTTATCATCATACGTACGCCGTCCCACTTTTTCGGGCTCATTAAATTGAACTTTGTCGAGTTGTTCAAGCAGGGTGATAACTTTATCCTGTTCGGGGGCTCCAATATTTTTAGCGGAAACCAGCCATTGACTGTAGTGATTGTAGAAATCACGAAGCATTTCCACCCATTCAGTTTTGCCTTCCTCAACCTTATCCAGCTCGTCTTCCATTTTGGAGGTAAATTGAACATCGAACAGAGCCGGCAGACTTTTGACCAGGAAATCGATTACCCGGATGCCCAAATCGGTCGGATGCAATTTTCCCTGTTGGCGTTCGACATATTTGCGCATCATAATTGTTCGCATAATCGTCGCGTAAGTTGAAGGACGTCCGATGCCGTTGGTTTCAAGCGCCCGGATCAGCGTTGCTTCTGTATAACGTGGAGGCGGCTCGGTGAATTTCTGTTCCGATCCGGCTTCTATCAATTTGCACGCATGGTTTTCCTTGAGTCGACCAAGAACCGCAGCGTTGATTTCGTCTTTGGACTCCTGGCTTGTTTCGTAGAGGGTCATAAAACCTGGAAATACCGTTACCAGAGCGCCGGCCCGGAATGTATATTTGCGGTCGTCTGAACCAGTAACTTCGGAATCGACTGTGGTCTGTTCGAGCTGCGCCGGTGCCATCTGGCTGGCAACGAATCGCTTCCAGATCATGTTGTAAAGACGGTATTGCCGGTCATCTAAATAGGGTTTAACTTGTTCCGGAGTCAGGGAGACATTTGTTGGGCGAATCGCTTCGTGAGCTTCCTGTGCAGAACTCTTACTCTTGAAAAAGTTCGGTTTTTCCGGTACGAATTTTGGACCGTATTTCTGCCCGATCAGTTCCCGGCAAAGGTTGCGGGCTTCCGCCGCGATATTGAATGAGTCGGTACGCATATAGGTAATCAAACCAACTGAGCCGCCAGTGCCGACATCCATACCTTCATAAAGACTCTGGGCCACTTTCATCGTTTGCGACGCCGACCAGCGCATTCTTGAGTTGGCTGTCTGCTGTAGAGAACTTGTGATGAATGGTGGCGGGGCGTTACGGCGCTTCGGTGTTTTTTCAATTGATGCAACTTTGAAACCGCGACCGTTTTTAATCGCGGTAAGTGCTGCTGCCGCATCTTCGCCATTGTTAATTACGAACTTCTGATCATCGATCAAAGCAAGTTTATTTTCAAATAATACCTGTTCATTGTTATCTTCCGCCGCAAGGGTCGCGGTGAAATTCCAATATTCTTCAGGAACAAAGGCCAGAATTTCCCGTTCCCGTTCCACCACCAGCCTTAAGGCAACCGATTGAACCCGCCCGGCACTGATGCCGCGTTCGATATGCGACCACAATAACGGACTGACCTGATAGCCCACCAGACGGTCCAGAACCCGTCTTGCCTGTTGAGCATTGACCAGGTTCATATTGACGTTTCCGGCATGGTCAAATGCCTGTTTAATGGCTGATTTGGTTATTTCGTGAAACGTAACCCGGTGGAATTTACCTTTGAACCCCTTTTTCAACATTTCCTGTAAATGCCAGGCAATGGCTTCTCCTTCACGGTCAGGGTCGGGAGCCAGATAGATGTCAGAGGCTTTTTTTGCCGCGGCGCGCAGTTCTTTAATAATCTTACCGCTGCCGGGGTTTTCCTGATAAAGCGGAGTGAAATCGTTGTTGATGTCAACTCCGAATGAGTTTTGCGGCAGATCCCTGATGTGCCCGACAGATGCCAAAATACGATAGCTCTGACCGAGCATGCGCCCGATAGTCTTTGCTTTAGTTGGGGATTCGACAATTACCAGATTTTCAGCCATAATTACAATTTCAATTTTTTTTTAATTCAATTTTACCACTCAAAGAACGCAATAAATTTGCAACTTGTTAACGAATATCGTTCCTCCGGGTTTCCGGGAACATTTAAGATGACTCTATTTTCCGAAAAGTCAAGTGCTTACACTGAATTTTTCTTGCGATTTAAAGTCCCTGTGGAGCCGGTACATAGTACCGTTGTTTTTTTAAAATATTATCCTGATGTTGAAATGCAAATCATCGACTTGCATTTTACTTTTCTCGTATTATATGTATTTAGATGTATTAGAAGGATAATAAGCCTGATGCTCCTTGACATCGTTTGATATGGTACATACGGAAGGAAAAATATATGGATCTGGAACTTCAATGGTTTATAGCTCTGGCGTCTGACGAACTGGTCGATATGGAGACCTGTGACCAAATTCGTGAGATAGCCGGGGATGATGCGGATATGGCAACTTATGCGCAGGCGATGCTTGACGCTTTTGCCGAACAGGTCAGTGAAGAGGAACTTGAACAACTGCTTGAGCAGATCCAGGGGATCATGGCTGAAGCCCAGGGGCATGCCGAAACCGGTCAGATCCCTGAGATGTTTGCGGATGAGGAAGAAGATGAAGCTCCTTCTGCTCCAGTCGGATTATCTCTTGCAATTCAGCCTCCGACACCTCAACCGGCACCACAGGGACTCGCTTTGGCCGGGCTTCGGCCCGCAGTGCAGGAAAATGAGGAACCACAATCCATTGGTTTGTCGTTTAATGCGCCCGGCCTCGATGCCGAAGATGAGGCTTTGATTTCTGCGAGTAATGTATTGGAAGCCCCGGAAGACTTTGACGGCGATCCGATCGAAATGTTGTCCCAGATTTCATCAATGGATGATGAAGAGTTGTATTCCATGATGGTCGCACTTCTGCTGCGACTTCGTGCAATGGGTGCAAGCGATTTGCATCTTTCAGCCGAAGCGGTGCCGTTTTGCCGTAAGGATTTGAATATTACCCCTTTGAGTAATGAAATTTTGCCGGCTGAAGATGCTTTCAGGCTGAATACGATTTTGTTGACGGAAGAACAGCGGGCAAAATTCAAGAGTGAACAGGATTTGAACTTTGCTCTTCAGATTGCTAACGACCGCTTCCGGATATGCTTGCTTGAGCATAAAGATGGAACCGCCGGGAGTTATCGATTGGTGGCGGAAAAACTTATGTCTCTTGAAGAACTTGGCTTTCTTCCAACTGACGTGAAAACAATTGAGCAGATGCTTGACTATCATAACGGACTGATCCTGGTGACCGGGCCTTTGGGGGCTGGTAAAACCACAACGCTTGCCTCAATGGTCAATGTTTTGAATAAAAAACGTCATGACCATGTTATTACTGTAGAGGATCCTATAGAAATAGTTCAGGAATCCTTGAATTGCAACGTTACCCAGCGACAAATCGGGCGCGATACCGATACCTATAATGCCGCCTTGAAAGGCGCTTTGCGTGAAGACCCCGATATCATTGTCATCGGGGAATTGCACGACTTGGAAACGATTGAAATGTCAATTACCGCTTCTGAAACCGGCCACTTGGTTATCGGAACGCTGCATACTGGTAATGCGGCCAGTACCTTGAACCGTCTGCTGGACGTGTTCCCGCCGTCCCAGCAGCCGCAGATTCGGGCGATGACTGCCGGTAGTTTGCGTGGAATTGTCTGTCAGAAACTCGTCCCAGCCAAAGCTGGTGGTGTAACTATGTGCTATGAGATCCTGGTCAATACCATGGCTGTTGCCAATATCATCGGAAGTGGTAAGACTTTCCAATTACCGGCAACCATGCAGACCGGAATGAAGCAGGGAATGTGCACGTTCGACCAAAATGCTTTTAACTTGTATCAGGCAGGTCGTATATCCGAAGAGGTTGCAAGAACGTTGATTCTTGACAAAGGTGTTTTGCATGAGTTTAACCGGATTGCCGCGATTAACAATGCTCAGGCTTATGCGGCTGGAGGAGGTGCACCGCCACCTCAGCCGGTTATGGCACCGGCCTTGGAACAGGACGACGAAGAAGTGGTTGAAGAAGACCCTAAAAAGAAAAAACGTGGATTTTTCGGAAGATAATCAAGGAGAAATATTATGGCGCTGATTGACCAATATTTGATTGAAATGCTTGACCGTGGCGGTTCTGACTTGCATCTGATGATCGGACAGCCCATCAAGGCTCGGGTGCAGGGAGCTTTGGAAGATTTGACTGATGAGCCGATCACCCCCGACTTCATGCTGGAGATGCTTAAAGAGATAACCCCGCCCAAACGCTGGGAGCATTATCGTAAACATAATGACCTTGACTTTGCACATGAAATTCCGGAAGTAGCGCGTTTTCGTACCAACCTTTTGAGAAATTACTGGGGGATGGCCGCTGTGCTGCGACAGATTCCGACGAAAATTCTAACAATCGAGGATTTGAAGCTGCCTCCGGTTCTAAGGGAAATATGTGACCTGAAAAGTGGTCTTTCTCTGGTTACCGGACCTACTGGTTCCGGTAAATCAACCACTCTCGCGGCGATGATTGACTATATCAATGATAAATATCATAAGCACATCATCACCATTGAGGACCCGATTGAATTTGTCCATCAAAATAAGAACTCCATTCTGGTTCACAGGGAAGTCGGGATTCACAGCAGCTCGTTTGCTCGTGGATTGCGTGGAGCGATGCGTTCTGACCCGGACATCCTGCTGATCGGGGAAATGCGTGACCTTGAAACCATTCGCCTGGCCTTGACTTGTGCATCCATGGGGATGTTGGTTTTTGCGACCTTGCACACTAATAACGCTCCGAAGACGGTTGACCGTATTATTGATGCATTCCCGGCGGATGAGCAAGCACAGATCCGAACAATGTTAGCAGACTGCTTACAATCTGTGGTTTCTCAGCTGCTATGTAAGAAAGAGGGGGGCGGACGTATAGCCTGTCATGAGATTTTGCTTTGGTCTGATGGTCTTCCCAATACTATTCGTGAAGGTCAGATTGCGAATATTCGTACTATCATTGAGTCAAACAAAGGGCAGGGGATGTGCTCTATGGATGGTAATTTGCGTGAAATGCTTGCTGAAGGCATTATCAGTCCGATGGAAGCCTACATGAAAGCCAGTGATAAAAAAGAATTTCAAGCCTACTTAGGTGAAGATACCGATATAGTATAATTATTTTATTGATGCAAGTATTTGGCATGTATTGATTAATAAATATATTATAATCAAATTGTCAAAGTATTTGAAAAACTTGCTTTGAGAGATTATATTATTTCCAAACCAACCAAAAGGAGTACAAAATGGAAGCTCGAATGAAGGTCAAAGGCGAAGGCTGCTACTATCACCTTTACAATCGCATCGGCTGCATCAAAGGCGAACATCCTTTCTCCGACGCGGACAAAGAATACGGCTTCAAACTGCTTCGATATCTTTGCGATTACTTTTTGATCGAGGTGATTTCCGCCGCCTGGATGGGGAATCATTTTCACTTGGTGGTCTACGCTCCAGGACCGGATGAACTGCCGTCGCTTGAGGTCATTGTTAAACGGCACAATGACTATTACAAATCAATGAAAAAAATTTTCAGATTCGGACCGAGAACCCCGGTCATTAGCCTTGATAATAAGGAGCAATGCCAGGAAATCACCCTAAAAATGATCGATATCAGCCGGTTCATGTCGGCTTATCAAAGACAATTTACTTGCGTCTATAACGAGACACGCAACCGCACCGGACAGCTCTGGGGCGGACGGTTCAAAAGCGTCATTCTAGAACGCGTAAATGCCCTGGCCGCCTGCGTAACCTACGTCGAACTCAACCCGGTTCGGGCTGGTCTGAAAAATGATCCGGCTGATTACAGTTTTACTACCTGGGGAAGGTATTGCAGGAGTGGAAAACACATGTTCTATACGAATTTCGTCAAACACATGAAGCCTAATATTACTACCGGCGACACCTCGCAATGGACTGATGCCGAATTGTTTGCGTTCTTTAGAG
Organism: Victivallales bacterium; assembly: GCA_963676655.2. Lineage (GTDB taxonomy): Bacteria > Verrucomicrobiota > Lentisphaeria > Victivallales > Victivallaceae. The sequence continues at coordinate 153,728 of CAXXKX010000001.1, forward strand.
GAGAGTTGGCTCGGATCGTTACGGCCGAAACCGGTGCTTCGAGCGAAGAAATCTACGCCGCCCGCGACAAAGCCCGACTAAAAGAGTCGATGCATGTGCGCTTCCTCAGACGCACCCGACACTTTACCGAAGGAGCGATTTTAGGTTCAAAACTCTTCATCCGCCAAACCGGAAGTCAGTTTGACGATCCTGAAAGAATCCAGAAAAAACACCTCTCCCGAGGCTCCTGTCCGTCCGGTATATTATATTGTTTCCGAAAATTACAAGATTTATGAAATATCCGTTGGGGGCTCTTCATAAATTTTAAATCGCTAACATGCTTTTTCATGAATAAATATGCCGGAAAATTTGATTTTTTGCTAAAACAGCTTACTATATTGCTGAAGGTAAAATAATTATATTAACCAACAAGGCAAAACAAGAATGACCTTAGAAGAATTAAAAAATGTTGCAGATGAAGCTACTCAGCGCATTGCTGAACTTGGTAGCTTCCTGAAAATTGATGATCGACGGGAAAAGTTAAATATACTTGAACAAAAAATGGCTGACCCTGATTTCTGGAACAATAAAGAACAGGCCCAGGCAACTGTTGCGGAACTCAGTTCATGCAAAAACGTGATTGAGCCTTTTAATAAACTCGCGGATGAAGTGGGCGATTTTGAGGTTCTGATGGAAATGGCCGAAGAAGATCCTGATATGCTCGATGAGGCGGATATGACTTGGAAAAAGCTGAGCAAGGATCTGGATAAGATAGAGCTTCTTAGCTTCCTTTCCGGCAAATTCGACCGAAACAATGCTTATTTTTCAATTCATGCCGGAGCAGGTGGAACCGAATCTTGTGATTGGACTTCAATGTTGTTGCGGATGTATCGTCGTTGGTTTGAACGACGCGGCTGGAAGGACGAGATCATTGATATTCAGCAGGGAGATGAAGCCGGTGTGAAAAGTGTGACGCTTCGGGTAGAGGGCGAATTCGCTTATGGTTATCTTAGGAGCGAATCCGGGATTCATCGTCTTGTCCGCATTTCTCCATTTGACAGCAATGCTAGACGGCACACTTCTTTTTCTTCAGTCGATTTGTTTCCGGAACTTGATGATGATGTAGATATTGAAGTCGATGAAAGCGATCTGCGGATAGATACTTACCGGGCCAGTGGCGCTGGCGGTCAGCACGTTAACACTACAGACAGTGCTGTTCGGATCACCCACATTCCGAGTGGAATCGTTGTTGCCTGCCAGAATGAACGTTCACAGCACAAGAACCGTGCAACCGCTATGAAAATGTTGAAAGCGAAACTCTATGAAAAACAGGAAGAGGAACGCATGAAGGAAGCCGACACGATTCGTGGTGAAAAGACTGAAATGGGTTGGGGCAATCAGATTCGTTCTTATGTCCTGCATCCGTATCAAATGGTCAAGGATTTACGGACAGAGGTTGAGACCGGTAATACTGCCGCTGTTCTTGACGGAGATCTTGATCAGTTTGTTGAAGCATGGTTAAAGTCCGGCGGCAAGCAGACACGAAAATAAAACTGTTCCTTACGATTATTCCAACTGATATTTAACTTTAAAATTATAAGATACTGATGGCTGCTCCAAGTATATATACAAATACCATATCCCCTGCACAAGCTGATCAGTTGCGTGATTTGCTTGAAACGCGTGGCTGGGAGTTTAAAGAAGTTCAACATGCTCTCTGGCAGGCCCGTGGGGACAAAGCCGTTGTTGTTGCCTGGAAATCAGGCAAGCTTACGGTTCAGGGAAAAGGGTTGACAGAGTTTGTCCAGTTTACGCTGGAACCCGAGATACTGCATGATTTTGGTTTTGGTTACGACGTGGAGCCGGAGAATGACGGAGCGGAGCCGCTGGAGCCATTTGTGCCGCATGGTGGAGTTGATGAAAGTGGGAAGGGGGACTTCTTCGGGCCGTTGGTCATTGTTGCGGTATATGCAGACGACACAATGAAAAACGAACTCATGAAGATAGGGGTAAAAGACTCAAAAGCGATCAAGAGTGATAAACAGATTTATGCCATGACCCCGAAAATAAAACAATGTGTCAGAGGACGCTGGACTCGTGTTTTGCTGGGCAATCCGGCATATAACCGGTTTTATGAAGGATGTCAGAATTTAAATCAGCTTCTAGCTTGGGGGCATGCCAGAGCGATAGAGAATCTGCTGGAGCGTGCACCGGAGTGTAATCAGGTTATTTCCGATAAATTTGGCGCTGAACATCTGATCAAGCGTGCTTTGATGGAAAAGGGCAGGGGGATTGAACTGATTCAACGTACCAAGGCAGAAAGTGATCCGGTGGTTGCAGCAGCTTCGATCCTGGCTCGCGAGGGGTATATCAGCAAAATGGCTGAATACAGCAAGGAACTGGGATTGGAACTTCCGCGTGGTGCATCCGCCAAAGTTATTGAGGTGGGAAAACATATTTTTGCTCAAGGTGGAATTGAGCTTTTGAGTCAATACTCTAAGATGCATTTCTCGACGGCGCAAAAAGTAATTGGATCAGAATAAATCGTGGCAAGATTGAAAATGGATAGTTTTCATGAGAAAAACCAACGCACAGTTGAGCAGATATTTGCAAAAACATGGAGATGTTCACATACTTGAACCTCGTGTTCCAGAAAAAATTTATGATGGAGCTGTGGTGATTCCGTGTTTAGCCGAATCAATATCTTTACCCCTGACTCTGGATTCTCTTGCAGCTTGTGATCCTGCTGACATTATGGTTCTGATTGTCGTTAATCAGTCGTCCGATACAGACGCGAAAAAATCGCATGATAATCAGCTGACATTACAATTGCTTTCCGCAGTGGAGTATCCAATGGATATCTTCTGGATCGATGCGGCTTCCCCGGGCAAAGAAATTCAGCGCGGTGGTGTTGGGGCCGCACGAAAAATGGGCATGGATACCGCATTGCAATATCTGCAACCGGAAGGATTGTTGTTTTGTCTGGATGCGGATACGCTGGTTGAACCGGGATATTTGCGGCGTAGTTTTCAGTTTTTCAGTGATAATCAGATTGCAGTTGTCGGCGTTTGTGAATTCAGGCATCAACAGGCTGCCACTACGGTAGAGCAGGCGGCGATTGTTGAATATGAACTATATATGCGGTATTACGAATTAGGTATGAAGTTGGCTGGTTCTCCATATGCGTATCAGGCACTGGGATCGGCAATTGTTGTTCCGGGCTCGGCGTATGTTAAAGCGGGTGGGATGCGGGCAAAAAATGGCGGAGAGGACTTTTATTTTCTACAGGCTTTGCGTAAATTCGGCCCGGTTTTGACGCTGAAAGATATTACAGTGCATCCCGCAGCGCGTCCGTCTGATCGAGTTCCTTTCGGCACCGGACCAAAGATTCGCCGGATTGCCGATGGTGAACATATTGCCTTTCATAATCCTAAAGTTTTTATTGCTCTAAAGAAAATTATTGAAGTGGTCAAACAATATTCCAGTTCACCTGAAAAAATTCCTGAAAAACTTGATGAACCATTTTTTTCCGAGAACAATTTTTCCGCCGCATGGGATAAAATCATTCGAAATACTCCAGCTGAATCGGCACGTATAGAGGCGGCTTTCCATATCTGGTTCGATGCCTTTCGAAACCTGAAATATATTCATTTTCTCGAACAACAGTTCCCGCAGTTATATCCTCCATTGACAATGAGGACGGCATTTCAAGAGTTATTCAGAGCTTTCGACATGCTTGTTTCATTACCGGATTCATCTGAGGGCATGCTAGCGTTTTTGCGAAATAATTGCGGTAGATGATTTTCTAATTGTTTTTCTGTTAATTATTTATGTATAAGCTATAGTCGCACCGTCTGATAATTTTACAGTCTGATAATTTCAAAAATTATTAGACGACAACAATGGGTTAGATAATTTATTTGTTTTGCGGGGATTGAAACAGGGCTTTGTGATTTGACAGTTTGCCTTGTTTGATCAATTGCTTATATTTTTTTTCGTCTATTTTACGAACCGTCGCCAGCGGCGGGGCGTTTGATTCATCAGGAATTTCTGCGGCTTGTTTTTTTGCAGGAGTTTTTGTTGCTGGCGGCTGACTTTTGATGTTCGTGGCGATTACAAAATTCCTCGTTGCTTTAAGGGCAGTTTCAATTATTGCTTGAGAGGAAAAAGTTGCTCCGGTAACGGCGTCTATTTCCGGCAGTTTGCCGTTGGTAGATACTGTTGTTCCAATTAACTTTGATTTACATCGTAACGCGCGTTTCAGGTAGCGGGAGTTTTCATGATGACTGGTAATGTCTAAATTTTTAATTGTTCCATCAGGTGAAATTCTTATCAAAAGGTAAATCGGTCCCTCATAACCATCCGGATGTTCTTTGAAAAAATCGCGCGAACGGAATATCCAGCCTTGAGTAATTCCATTGGAGGAGGTTAATTCTAACACGCTTTTACCTTTAACTGTTTCAGATTTTGTTTTTAAACCTGACAGTCCCAGTGATTTTATTTGACTGGAAGATAGTTTTATATCCGCAGCATTAGTCGGAATTGTCAGCAGCAGCCATAATGTCAGGCCGACAATGAAAATAACAGTTCCAAAAGTTCGTAGGGAAACTCTGCATGGGGTCCATTGGCGGATTGACCAGACTAAAACCAGAGGAAGACCAATTAATACCGCTTTGAGCGGGCCAAATAACGGGACTAATAGAATTCCAGCTAGAATAGCTCCGATTGCCCCTCCGGAACAATCAAGGGCTTCAAGCAATGCGCCTCCTTGTTTTTCGCCAAGAATTTTTTCTCCTAATGGTAAAAACAGACCGGCGGCAAAACCGGATGCGACAAATAAAAATGAGAATAAAATAGGACACAAAGCGAAGCCGGTTATTGACAGAGTGATAGTCAGAACTACAGCAAAAGTTATTCCCGCTAATGCGAAGGATGAACTTTTTCCTTTTTTTCTGGCGAAAGATCCACCCAGAAACAAGCCAAGCATGAAAGAGGCGTTAAGCATGCCGAACCACAGGAAAAGTGAGCCGAACCGCATTTGAAAAATAAACATTGCACTTAGACACCAGACCATCGCGGAGATTGAAGTTAGAAAAACTACCAGCATGGCCGCGCCAGAATTGGCTTCTGTGCAGAATTTACCGGTAGTACGTTTCAAGATGTATTCTATTCCAAACAGTAGAGGAAAGAGGATAAAACCGGCATAGAAAAAAATACTTCTGAGTCGTAATACCAGATCATTAGGCACATTTAGCTCAAGCCGCTTCAAATAGTTGATTACGGAGTCGAGAAACAAGCGTGGGGAATATGCGGTGTTCAAAGAGATTTCCTTTCTATTGGCTTTCAGATAATCATAATATTCCTGTAATTGCATTTGAGCTCGAAATGACTCAAAAACCGTGTAGATTCCCTCCGGAGGGAAATGTGTTTTTAAGTCTGGAATTTGTTTAAGACGCTGCTCCATGACTTCATCTTTGCCGGTTACTATACCGGAAGCTTCTGTCGCGAAAAACCAACTGTGTTCGCCGGGACGCAGAATAAGTTGTTTAAATACGGTTGAGAGCGTGACAAGCAGACTCGCTCCAAAGTGCTTTTGTTCAAGGCTTAAAAAGTTTTCACCGCCGGAAAAAGAAATAGCCATGACTCCATTTTGCAATAATTTTGATCTGATCAGCCGGAAAAACTCCTGTGAGTAAAAGCGGTTAGTAGACAAAGAGGTCAATGCGGGTGGTTGAACAATGACCAAATCATATTGTATTTTGTCACGTTTTTGCATTACGGTGATTGATTCTAAAACAAGTTTTTCCGGTTTAGAGTATGATTCCGGGACGATTGAGAAAAGTTCCTGCGGGTAATTGGGGTCGGGACTTACCCAGCATACCCGGGAAACTTGTTTTAACTTACAAAAGGCCAATGCCAGCGGGGCATTGTCTCCGATAATCATGATGCTTTTCGCATCTGGCTTTTGAGCCATGCATAGTGCGGCGTTGAGCCAGGGACGTCCCGGTAATGCGGTGCAAATCGAGTTCCAGCGGCTGACGACAAAGCTGCCGTCACGGATTCCATAAGTATAAGCGGCTTGCGAAGTCATGAAGGTGCCTTGTATTCTGGTATTCGGCAAAAAACGCTGCCATGAAGCTTTGAATTCATGATGTAACAGGAGGCCGCCGCCGATTGCGGCTGTAATAAGAAAAACATAGACGGGGATTATGTATTGCAATTTTTTAGGAAAAGCCGGATGCAATAACAACAGCAGCAAACAGGTTAGAACTGAAAAGACTGTTGCGTCAGACACTCCGATATACAGTAGCCAGGTAATAATAACACAGCCGATAAACGAGCCGAGAGCTTCGCAACGATAGAGATCCCCGGCGGCTGTAAGCCTGGAGGTGATGGCGAAGATAAATCCGGTCAGCAGACTGACCGGGGCATTGAACAGGAACATCGTCAAGGTCAACTTTCCCAAAGTAAAAATCTCATATTCCGGAATGCCCCAGACGCTACGGGCGCGGATCAACAGCAGCATTTGCAGCAAACAGGCCAGTGGGAACAAAAGGGATAAAATTACAGGCGTACATTTACTGCGAAATGATTCCGGGATTAGACGATAAAAGGCGGCTCCCGCTGCTGCCCAGAACAGCCAGGTGAAAAGAAATAATCCGGTACAAATCTCACTTCCCTCGAAAACCCGCAAACTGGCTCGGAAAATCAGGGTTTGAGAGCCCAGTGTAAAAAAACCGATTCCGGCAAAGAGCAGGGAATTTTTATTTGTAAAAATACTTTCGATTTTCAATTTTATACTTTCAACTTATTTTTGTTTTTCACCGAATACTTGAGCTTGAAAAACTTTAAACGTGGTGCCGGGTAATTTCCAGTCGTTTGGACCGAGGCCGGCTTTGCGTGAGAGATAGGTTAAAGTTTGGGCAATATCCCACCCCTGTTCCGTGGCGACTTGCGGCAGGAATACCGCGGAACGGTTATAGCGCGACAGGATAATTCCATCGCGTCCAAGCTTGATGTCCTGATATGATTTAACTGCCTTAGGCGGAGTCAGTGCGGATATTTCGATATCAATATCTTTGAGTTCGTCACTTTTGACCGGACTGAAGCGCCAGTCGCGAAAGGCGGCGTTAAAGGCTTGTTCCCGGACCGCCTGCCAGATTGGACGGCGTGGGATGATTTCGCCGATACAGCCGCGCAGTTGGCCATCCTTGTGAAGAGTGACGAAAGCCCCCATGACTTTTTTCATGTCAGGATAGAGCGTAATTCCGAGTTTGTCTGGTGAAAGAATTGTTTTATCTTTTAAATATCCGGCAATTACACCCCGGGCCAGCTTCATCAATTGCGTCTGGCTTTTTAGTGATATTTCGATGATGGCCGATTCATTTGATGTTTTCTTTTTCCATTTCCCTGTAAAAACGCAGGAAGTGTAACTGACGGAGTTATCATAAGAACCGGTCAGGCGACCGGACGTATCGTATGCCGCTAAATGAACTTTTGTTTGCGCCGGAAGCATGCGCAGCAGTATTTCAATCGGGCAACGTCCACAGATGGTAGCTCGGGTTTTTGTCAGATATTCTCGAAATCCGTTCGGTTTGATGGCAAGTATTTGTTTCAGCGCGCCAAAATCAAGTTTTTTAATTTTTTCCGGCGTTGACTTGTCCAACGGAAATGGCGTATAAAAAAAACGGTTTCCGTAATGAGTAAAGTCCGAACTGACGACAACCAGGGTTTGATCGTCAAGCTGTGATTTGATTGCGGTGGCAATGTTAGCGGCTCCTTCCGATGTCAATTGTCCGACGACGATCGGGACCAGTTTAAACTGGTTTTTCAGGATGTACTGCAGGAGCGGCAGCTCGATTTGAACACTGTGCTCATTGGTGTGGGCTTGTGGAACCGTTTTGACGAATTTATGTTTTCTGAGTTTTTTTATAAAATCAAGATCCAGTTTGGTTTCCCCCAATGGCGTTTTATACGCATCGTACTGGGGAATGCTTATTATGTCGCGCATGGCGACAGAATGGCTTGGGCCGAGAATGATTACGCGCTTGTATTTTTTCCCGGTGACGGCTGCAAGGCCGGCGGCGGCTGTTGGGCCGGAATATTGATATCCGGCATGCGGCAGCAGCAAGGCGATAACATTTGGATATTTTGGAGTCTTGACGTTTTTCAGGCATTCTTTGATAAGCTGCTTTAATTTGACTTCTGAACCTGGATACCATGACCCTGCGAGCCGGGAATTCAATGTTTCTGACCGTGCCATCAGGCTGCAGCCCAGACAAAATATAATTATCAACCTTTCCATGGTGCCTCCTTATTTATGGTTTCCGGATCAAGGGGTTTTATCGGTCCGGGATATTTCAGTGGTTTCTTTTTTGGGGTAAAACGCAGGATTGCCGGTAGAAACGCGCTACCGACTATTGACAGGACAAAACCTTTTATGAAAATTCGTCTTTTCACTTCCAGACTCCACTAATTTTGGTGTTGCATCCGGGACATTTTCCATCGACAATATTGTTTTCCTGAATGCGAAAACCGACCCGCCGAATCAACAGTTTCTTGCAGGATGGACAGATCGTATCCTGCCAGGTGGGATTGAGAATGTTGCCGACATAAACAAAATGCAGTCCTTCAGCTTTACCGATTTGTCTGGCACGCTGCAAAGTTTCGTGGGATGTCGGCGGCAGATTGCGCATCCGGTAACGCGGGGCAAAACGTGAAAAATGCAGCGGCGTATCCGCTCCGAGATTGGCTTTGACCCAACGGCACAATGCAGTTATGTCGCGATCCTTATCGTTCAGGGTTGGCAGCAGCAGGTTGGTAACTTCCACCCAAATGCCGCATGATTTGGCGGTAACCAACGAATTAAGCACCGGTTTCAGCGTTCCGCCGCAAACTTGACGGTAAAATTTATCAGAATAGGCTTTGAGGTCGATATTGGCCGCGTGGGTGTATTTGCACAACTCTTTAAGCGGTTTTTGATTGATATATCCAGCGGTAACCAGAATGTTTTTCAGCCCCAGTTTTTTAGCTTCACGTGAGCAGTCTGTCGTATATTCGTAAAAAACGACCGGGTCGGTATAGGTATAGGCAATGGACGCACAATGATTTTTTTTAGCCAGGGCAGCCAGTTTGTCGGGAGGTGCTTGATAGGCCGGAGTGGTATCGGCTGGAGCCTGGGAGATTTCCCAGTTCTGGCAATTGCGGCAATGCAGATTACAGCCGGCGGTGGCAATCGAGAATGCTTTGGAGCCGGGCAGAAAATGGTTTAGCGGTTTTTTTTCGACCGGATCAAGATGAATGGCGCAGGGATACCCATAAGTCACGGCCCGGATAACCCCATCGAGATTAATCCTGACTCGACAATCTCCACTATTGCCCGGCGGAATTATACATCTTTTCGGGCATATTTGACATTGTACTGAACTTGCCATAAACGGTCAAACTTCTGTTTGTCTGACATAATAAAGCTAAAATATCGCGATAATCGCGCTATAAATATTATTATCAAAAAATTATTTCCAAACCCTTTTGCCAAATTTAGGATAAATAAAATCTTTATCAGCAAAAAGCGCAGACAGTGGTAATATTATCCTCGCCGCCGCCGATCAATGCCTGTTTCATCAGTTCATCAATCGCGTCTCGGGGAGTCTTGGAATCTCTGATAATAGCTTTCAGCATAGGATCTTTTACATGCAGATTCAACCCGTCGGAACAGAGCAAAAGCCGGTCCCCTGACTGGCGATCATAGATATGAATTTCCGGATTGACTTCTTCGGTCGGACCGACCGACCGGGATATGACATGGGCCAGCGGGTGGTTTATCGCTTGTTCTGGAGTCATCAGCTTCCGGTTGATCAATTCCTGAACTACGCTGTGGTCGCGGGTTATTTGCTCAAAGTTGTCTCCTCTGAGCCGGTAAAGTCGACTGTCCCCGGCGTGACAAACGACAATATGCTCATCCATGATAACCGCGCATACGATGGTGGTTCCCATGGGGTTGTTGACGCCGAGTTGATTGTTTTGCTCAAAGAGTGATGAATTGGCTGTTTTGACGCAGTTGGCCAGAAACTCTTCCATTTCTGAGCTTGATTCCATATTCCCGGCATCACTGCGTTTCCAGGCGGTTACAATATTGCGACAGCAACTGCTGCTGGCCAGATCACCACGGTGATGTCCTCCAATTCCGTCGCAAACAACCAGGAGAATGTTCTTGTCTCCTCCACGTCTGCAGACGGAAAAACTGTCTTCGTTATCCGTCCGAACTAGCCCCGGATGAGACTCCGCTGCACATGCAATTCTTTTTGCCGCCGACATATTACCTCTGTAAAAACAATCAATTCAGTCATCAATTATCGAAATATTAGTTAATAGATAAAAAATAACGCCTTTTTTCAATATAGCAACAAAAAAAACAATAAGTTTTTTTGAAATCTTCTAATAAACTGCTATTATATGTAACTTTGTGCGTTGAATTCAGCCCGGAATAGAACAATTCCATCAGGTTAATTATAAGTATATCTTATATATATTGAGGTAACAAACAAGAAAACAGGAGAAAATCGAAGATGAAAGACTGTTCAAAAGTCCGCAATTTCGTAATTGCCGGACATGGCGGAAGTGGAAAAACCAGTTTGTGCGACTTGATGTTATTCAAATCGGGAGCGGTCAGCCGTAAAGGCAGTGTAGACCAGAAAAACAGTGTTTCTGATTATACTCCGGATGAACAGGAAAAGCAGAGCAGTATCTATTCAGCGATTATGAACTGCGAGTGGAACGATAATCAACTGTTTTTTATTGATACGCCGGGATATGGTGAATTTGTCGGTGAAGTTGTCAGTTCGATGGCTGCGGCGGATAACTCTTTGATCACGGTTGACGCAGTCGAGGGGATTGAAGTTGGCACCGGTCGTGCAATGAAACTTTCCAAGAAACACGGATTGCCCCGGTTTATTTTGATTAACCGTATCGATCGTGAACGGGCTGATTTCTTTCAGGTTTTGAACCAGCTTCAGGAAGCATATGGTAAAACTGTATGTGTGCCCATTACTTTGCCGGATGGCTCCGAAGGCGCATTCAGCAAGGTTTTCCATGTTCTTCGCAGTACTGATATTCCTGCAGATCTGACCGAACAGGTCGATACATATAAAGAAATGCTGATGGATACCATCGCAGAATCTGATGAAGAACTGATGATGAAATATCTTGAAGGCGAAGAGCTTACTGATGAAGAGATCGCCACCGGGCTTCATTCCGCGATTCTTTCAGGTGATCTTATTCCGGTATTTGCCGGCAGTGTTGAAAAAGATATCGGTATTACTGAGCTGATGAACGGCATAGTCAATCTGTTCCCCGCCGCGCTCGAAAAGAAAGAATATGCTCTGGCTGATGGTTCAACCGCTGAACGTAAAGCAGATGGACCGGCTCATTGTTTGGTTTTCAAATCTATCATTGACCCTTTCATCGGACAGCTGACCTATGTTAAAGTTGTGTCCGGAGTTGTTAAATCAGACTCTGAAATGATCAACGTGACTAATGGAGGCAAGGAGCGATTTGGTTCCCTTCTGCTGATGAATGGTAAAGAGCAGAAAAGTACGGATGCGGCTGGTCCCGGAAGTCTCTTCGCTATTGCTAAACTGAAAGATACGCATTGCAATCAAACTTTGGCCGGAAGTTCATCGCTTGGTGAATTACCGAAGATAGAGTTCCCGAATCCGGTTATGTCCTACGCGGTTACTGCGGTCAAGAGTGGTGAAGAAGATAAAATTGCCTCAGGACTGAAAAAATTATCTGAAAGCGATCCTACCATCCAGATTAAACGTGATGCCGAAACACATGAACTTGTATTTTCCGGCATGGGGGACCAGCATTTGAACTGTGTAGTCCATAAGCTGAAAGAAATGTTTAAGGTGGATGTTAACCTTGAAACACCAAAAATTGCTTACCGTGAAACCATCACCTCTAATGGAGAAGGCCATTATCGTCACAAAAAACAGAGTGGTGGTGCCGGTCAGTTTGCGGATGTTTATCTGCGAATTGCCTATAATGAGGAAGGCTATGAATTTGAAAACGCGGTTGTTGGCGGAAATATTCCGAAAAACTTTATTCCCGCGGTGGAAAAAGGAGTGGTCGACGCCATGACAAAAGGTCCTTTGGTTGGCTGTGTTGTGGAACGCGTAAAAGTTACCGTTTACGACGGTAAGCACCACCCGGTTGACTCCAACGAAATGGCGTTTAAAATTGCTTCCAGAATGGCGTTTCGCGATGCCATGAGTAAAGCCAAACCGATTCTAATGGAACCGGTGATGAACGTAAAAGTTACGATTCCTGACCAGTACATGGGCGATATCACCGGCGACCTGAATCATAAGCGCGGTCGTATTCTTGGAATGGGAGTTGAAGACGGTATGCAGGTTGTCAACGCAGAGATTCCTCTGGCTGAGATGCCTCGTTATGCAACAGAACTGCGTTCGATGACTCAGGGACGCGGGGTTTTCGAAATGGAATTTGCCCGTTATGAGCAGGTGCCGGCTAACGTTGCCAGCGAAATTATTGCCAAGCATCAGGCAGAAGAAGAAGAAGACTTATAATAAGTCTATGATATTTCAAAACCGGCCTTCGGGCCGGTTTTTTTTTGTCCATCTTTTAAACGGAATGTTAAATAAATAGACTTAAATAAATAGACAGTTTGATTATTATTATTTTGTAAGATCCTGGATAGTAATATTATGTATAGGTTTTATTAGGGAGCTTATTCTGCTCTGAATACTTCAATCATGTTTTGCTGAGTGCCTTTCCAGTCCGGATAGGTGATTAAAAAATAAACTGAATAAACAGACAGTTTGATTATTTATTTTTTGTAAGATTCTGAATAATAAGATTATGTGTAAATTTGATTAGAAAAGATTATTCCGCTCTCAATACTTCAATCGGGTTTTGCTGGGCGGCTTTCCAGGCCGGATAGGTGCCGAAAACAATCCCGACAAAGCTGGAAATAAGCATTGATAATACAATACTCCAGGGCGAATAGATTGTCGGCCACTCTGCATAAAAGGTAACGGCCTGAGCCATCCCGATTCCGAGAAAAATACCCACTATTCCGCCAATTGTAGTGAGGAAGACAGTTTCAATCAGGAACTGGAAGAGAATATGATTTTTTTGTGCCCCAAGCGCCAACCTGGTACCGATTTCTTTACGTCGCTCATACACGTTTGCAAGCATGATATTCATGATTCCGATACCGCCGACGACCAGTGAGATACCGGCAATTGAACTCATGACAATCGTAAAAATATTTTGAGTTTGTTCTTTTTGTTTAAGTAGATCAAGCGGAACGACCATGCCCCAGTCACGTTCTCGACTGTGCGCTTTTTTAAGATACCCCGCAACCCGTTTGGCCGTATCGTCAATATGGGCGGTATCCAGCACTTTGATAATAAAACAGTCATATTGGATATTGGCGATTTTAAGTTGCCGTCCTTCACGCATAAAAGAATAAAAACCATAGTTTGCCATCGACACGGTCCATGGAATCAGGATCATGTTATTGGGATTGTCCAGTTCCGGATACCGCATATCATGCTTGTTTTCCAGTATGCCAATAATTCTGTAACTTTTCTGTTCAATTCTTAGATTGCGGCCCAGGATATTTTTTTCTCCCAGATTAAACAGTTTACGTTTTGCATTTTTGCCAATGATGCAAACCGGAGTTTTGTTTTGCATATCCACGTCATTGAACCAGCGTCCTTTGGTGATGCGGGAATGTGAATCTTCGAGGAATTGCGGCGGGACCGCAACAAGAATAAGGTCAAGCCGAATGCTGCCTTTCAGTAACTTCCGTCTGGCATTACGCATCTGGGTAATATGTTCAACATTATCCATCTTGGTCAGGTTTGCAAGGTCAGTTTCATTCAGTCCATAAGCTTCAGCAACACTGCCTTGGGAGGAAGTTTCATTTTTTCCGGCGACAGGTGGTTTGCGGGAGTAAACAATTATTTTATCGATTCCCATTGCCTCGATTTGAGCCAAAGAGGTTCGCTTAGCTCCTTCGGAAATAGCAAGCATGGCAATGACGCTTCCAACCCCGAAAATAACTCCGAGACTGGTCAGCAGCGAACGTATTTTATGCAGCAGCAGATTGTGAAAAGAGAGTCTGAACAGATCATGTACGAACATATTGGTCAGCCTCCGACAGCTATTATTGAATGATCGGCAATCAACCCATCGCGCAACCGTATGACATTATCGAAATGCGGATCGAGGACCGGGTTGTGAGTAACCATGACTATCGTAGTGCCGTCATCATTCAAATCATGAAAAAGCTTCATGATATCGTTTCCGGTTTTTTCGTCGAGATTCCCGGTCGGTTCGTCCGCCAGCAGGAACGCTGGATTATTGCCGAGGGACCGGGCTATCGCTATACGCTGACATTCACCTCCGGAAAGCTCGTTGGGCCGGTGTTTCAGCCGGTGGCCGAGCCGGACTCGTTCGGCCAGGATTGCCGCTCGCTCCCGGCGTTCCCGGCGCGGTACTCTGGCATACACCATCGGTACCTCGATGTTTTGTTCGACAGTGAGGTGCGGAAAAAGATTGAAACCCTGAAAGATAAATCCGATATGAGTGTTGCGGATTATCGCCAGCTCGGAATCAGGCAGACTTTGCACTGCAACGCCGTTCAAGATATAAGAACCTTCAGTTGGCACGTCAAGTAAACCGAGAATATTGAGCAGGGTTGATTTTCCGGAACCTGATGAGCCCATAATGCCGACGAATTTACCACGTTCGACTGTACAGTCTATACCTTTTAAGACCGGAACCGCCAGTGGACCGGTGCGGTAAGTTTTCTTTATTCCTTCAAGCCGAACGACCGCCTGATCGCCTTGACTGTTGTCAGGGCTTTTCATGGTTTATTTATCCTGTTCTTTTTTCTGGAACGGGCGATACAGATAAACAACATCTTTTTCTTTCAATCCGTCAAGAATTTGTACATAAGTGTCGTTTGACGCTCCGATTTTTACATTTACCTTTTTAACTTTGCTGCCATCTTTCAAGTAAACGAAAAATTTGTCATTTTCTTCAAAGACCGCTTCAACCGGAACAAAAAGAGTATTTTTGATTATCTGAGTTATAATTTCAATCTGAACACTCATACCGCTGACAAGTTTTGACGGAGGATTTTTTAAGTCAATTGTACTTTTGTAGATTTTCGGAGAACTACGGTCCCAATAAATTTGATTTACCGGAAGCGAAGCAATCGTGCTTATTTTGCCCCTGAGCTTCATGTTTGGAATAGAGTCCGGAGTAATGATTGCTGAATCATTGAGTTTTACCTTTGACCGGAACTGTTCCGGCAGATCGAAATCAACAACCAGATTACTCATATCGGGAATGGTTATCAGTATTTGTTTACGTCTGATATCCATTCCCAGTTTTATTTCCGGGTTGCCCCATCGGCGGTCCGGGTCGCCGTAAATGACGATCCCGTCAACCGGAGCCTCCAGTTTCATCATCGGCATATAGGATTCGTAACGTTTTAGGCGTTCACGGTTTTTCCGCAATTTGCGTTCAAGATTACTAATGTTGCGAGTTTTCTGGATAATATTTGAAGCAGTTGAAACATTAGTTTTCTGTTGGTTCAGCTTTGCCTGGGCCAAATTGTTACGCAAGTCCTTCAGCTTATTGGGGTGGGTATAGCGCTGCATTACGGTCCGGTCGTCGTAAGCATTGTTCAATGTGTTTTTGGCGGTGTCAATCTTGGTGAGCAGAGATTTGAGTTCCTGAGTCTTTTTGTCTTCCTCTTCCTGGTCTCCGCTGCCTTCTTCGGATATTTCTTTTTTCTTTTTGTCGTAATTTTGTTCTGCCAATTCCAAAGCGTCTTCTGCGTTGTTAATTTTCAGATCAATCGAGTCACGTTCTTTTTTACGGTCAAAAAGCAAATATTTACGCAGGTTGTCCTGGGATACGGAAACGCGGTCTTTGGCTGTCCTTATTGATTCCAGGTTGGTACTTTCCTGAATCTTGAGTGATTCCTTCGCCAGAAGGATTTCTTTCTCATTATTTTCACACTCAATTCTGTAATCGTCAATTTTGTCCCTCAATTCCTCTGTTTCAAATTTAGCCAGAATTTGACCTTTCTTAACTTTAGCATTTTCTTCGACGATGTATAACAGTTTGGTATTGTAAGATGCTTCCAGGGCCAGTTTGTGTTTTTTCTTGGTATTGATGCTTCCAGCTTGCAGCAAACCGATGATCAAGTCACCGCGCTTCAAGTTGAATAAGCGGTCGGGGGATGATTTCTCTTTGCTTCCATCATTTGATGCAGTGCCAATTGAGCTGACATGCCAGTAATATGTCCCGACGCCTATGGCGCCAAGGATAAAGAAAAGAAAGATTAATATTCTGCGTTTATATTTTCTCATGTCACTAATGGTTACTTAACGATAGGCCGGGCTTTTATCGATGAATTCTTCTTTGGCTTGTTCAATACTGCTCTTCGGTTTTGGGAAGATTTTTTCCGAATCCCGAATTACTTCACTGACTTTCTTAATGGTTTCGGCCTGAACTGCCGGATCATACAACACGCCCTTGGCCATTTCATCCTCAGTCAGAATATTGACTTTAAGAAAGAATATCAACTGAGTGAGATTTAAAGATTTATTCTTGCCGGTGAAAAACTCGCCAACATAGGGAATATCGCTCAGAAACGGGACTCTTTCCTGTTGGAGTGATTCAACGTGACTGAACAGTCCACCGATGATGATGATTTGACCGTCACTCAGAGTAAGTTCAGTCGAAACATTACGGATAGAGATAATCGGCACTGAATAACCGGTTCCGCCCTGTTCGATTTCCTGATATCCCTGAACACTGGAGACCTGTGGATTGACGGTTAATTTTACACTGTCTCCATTGATCAGTTTGGGCGTGACATCCAAGGTTACGCCAATGCGTTTAAACTTTGTTGAAGTTGTGACCGAGCCGCTGACTACGTTCTGTTCCTGAATCGGAATATCCTGACCGGTAACAATACTGGCGGTGGCATTACGGGACACAATAACATTTGGAGATGACAGGATTCGTGCGTTCTGAGAATTTAAAAGCCATTCCAGGGCTATGTTCATATTCTTAAAATTGCCGTCTGCAGATCCGGTCAGGATTGGCATCCAGTCAATATTCGCGCCGCCGTCGGTTGAGCTGCGCTGACCGGGAATACTGGTTTCGATACCGCCTGATTGATTAAATCCGTCCTGGCTCTTGTTAAACATGATTGAAAATTCACGCTGCATGCCGTCAGTCAACACGACCTCAACCACTTTTGCTTCAACTAGAATTTGAGGTGAACTTACGTCCAGGGCAAGCAGGGAATCTCGCAGTTCATCCATCTTGTTGCTGTCATCGTGCAAAATTACCATGTTCTGTTCTTCAGAGCTCTCAACTGAACCATTTTCAGAAATGATGCTCAACAGAGTGTTGGACAGTGTTTTATTAGCCTGAATGAAACGGCAACGATAAATAAGAGTTGATTTTTCGTTACGGCCTTTGATGATCTTGAAATATGGTTTTTCACTTTCTATTTTGCGTTTTGCCATAATTAACGCATCTGATGGTTTGAGCAGTTTTTCCAATTGCTGGGCAACAGACAGTACCTCGGGTTTAACTTTTTTCTTTGTGGCCTTTGCCGTGATATCAAGGGCTGGTGGAGCCGATTTAACATCTTTGATAGTTGCTTTTTTGTCCGGGTCAACATATACTACTGTTCCGACCGGCTTGGTTACAGTCGTTGAAGAGGGTACTTTTGATGCTGCCTGTTTCTGTTCTGTGACAGTTTTCGAGGCCGCTTTTTCTTTACTTTTAATTTCAACCCATGGGAACGAATTGGTTGAATCAGTCTTTTGTTCCGCCGCGAATAGGGATTCGCTGCACATAATCAATGAAGAAATAAATATGAATACAAACATCCTCATTGTTTTTTGATAATCGGCAAGGATTATTCTGTTCGTCATCAGTTGCAAAGCCTCTAAAATTGTTAAAGTTAAACCCAAATGAATAATATAGTCATGCTTTTACTGATATGCAAAACATAACACGACAAAAGATAAGGATATTTTATCCTGAAAAGGGGAATTTATTCACAGTATCTTTATAATAACGCCGGAAATAAAAAAAAATTGTGTTTATATAATAATTTTTACTTTTTTTGTCAAGAATTTGTATTCGGTCAGTTGGCTGGCCAGCAATTCATGCTCTCCGTTCAACGTCTTTGATTTAAGCAGATACGCGCTTGAAATCAATGACATCACTTCGAGAAAATGATGTTACTGCGTCATGCGTTGCATGACAAATGCCCTTCGTAGCGAACGGCATGACCGCCGTTTCGGCGACCAGCATCTCGTTGCTGGACCTCGCCCGCGTACGACGCGGTGCGGTATAACTGCTACGCAGAGTTTGTTATAAAATGGAATGACCGATTACAATAATTTTGATATTCAATAAATTTGATTATTGGCAGCATGGATTTTCGGGATTGGGAAATATTTCTTAACTACATAACGATGTCAAATGAATCTTTTAAAAATTTAATCTTGTATCAAATAATTCTATCAAGAAAATTGCCGGTTATATTGCAAATCTGACTTTTATCCTGTATGGTTAATTATTTGTAACAGTTTCTAAAGACATGATCAGGTAAGGAAATATAATATGAGATTAAGACCGCATCATTTGATTGACATATATAAAAGTCTGGGGAATGGTCGTGAAGTTTATTTGCTGCAGTCAAACTCCAACGGGCATTCACAGCCTCTGGTTGTTAGAAGCATATTGGATGATCCGGAACAGAAAATTGAGCTGATTTGTGAGAATGACGATATCTGTAAAAACTGTCGTCATTTACAGAAAGACAATTCTTGCGTTGATATGCTCCAAAAATTAGAACCTCCCGTTTCCAAGCAGCTTTATAATGATAACCTTGATAAAAAATTGTTTGCAACGCTCGAAATTTCTCCCGGATATATGACTACAGCGGTAAATTTTTTGCAAC
Organism: Victivallales bacterium; assembly: GCA_963676655.2. Classification (GTDB taxonomy): domain Bacteria; phylum Verrucomicrobiota; class Lentisphaeria; order Victivallales; family Victivallaceae. Next base: position 172,746 of record CAXXKX010000001.1, read on the forward strand.
TTGTTCTTGAAAATGAAGAAGATATTGTTCCGATGGCAACCCATCCGGGAGGAGAAGAAGAATTTACCAGAAACGGCATTAGGAACGCTGGTGAAGTTTTAAAAAATAAACTTTCATGAGAAAACGTTTTCAGGCAAACCTCGAAGACAAATAATATCCTGAAAACATATTTTAAGGTCCTGGTTATAAAATAAATCACCGGTTTTGCTGTGCTTAACAAAACCGGTGAACACAGATATTAATTTTGAAGAAAAATCAAATTATTTGAAGTCTTTCAATAATTGTTCTTTTTTCTTAATGTACTCATCCGGCGTAATCAGTTTATTGTCGCATAAGTCTTTAAGCTGCTGTAACTTGGTTTGAAGCTGAGTATAGTCCAGATTGACGGCTTGACAAATTTTTTTATCAAAATCTTTGGCGGAATATTGTTTCTTCAAAACTTTCATTTGAGCTTCCATTGCGGCCAGATGTTTCTTTTGAAGGTTATATTCATCTATCAAGCGCGGTAATGTTTTTTCATCCCAATCAGTTTTGAAAAGATAACTCTCAGCCCTGTCTTCTTCTTTTTTCCGGTCATCATCAAGCTTTCCTTCGGCAGAAAAAGCCATTGAGTTTCCTCCCTGCCGATATGAATAGCACCCTGCGCCATAACAGTTATTGCCGTTAAAACCATACTGCCCCTGGTTTTGACTTTCCGCGAGGTTTGTAACCGCGCTTAAATCGCTTCTTGCTTCTGAATGCGCAGTATTATACTGTGATTTGCTTTCTTTCAAGTCTCGCTGAACATCCTCAATCTTCAATCTGAGTTCTTGCACGTAATAACGTTGCAAATTCAGCGCCACGACTTTTTTCTCAAAGTCGAAATTTGCATTTTTCTCAGCAATCTGATCTGCCAAAGCTTCACGCCTTTTAGTCATTTCCTTACGATAAATAGCGGCCTGCTTGGGGTTGTAGTGGAACTCTTTTTGAATCGATTTGGGAAGATCGACGAATTTCCAGAATGCCGCGCCGGTGTCGTGCATTATGGTAATCCCCTCGGCGTTCCGGGAAATCACCTTGGGATGATGGTAGATTTCGCCGTCAGGCATGGTTATTTCGGCCAGTTTTGGGGTTAATTCCTGCCCGGTTACAGTGAATGCGGCAATTGCGGCTGCGATCAATAGTTGTTTTGCTCCGAACATTTTACCTTCTCCTTATTGTTATTGGTGGATTAAACCATATCGTCAAATAAATTCATCGGTGATGTTGCCGACGCGGTTGCCCGGGCTGCCGCCGGTCCTGCCTGCAGAGCCATTTCAGCAGAACCGATGGCGGTTGCAAAAGCCTTCGCCATCGCGCCGGGATCTCCAGCCGCGGCAATTGCGGTATTGACCAGAACCGCATCCGCGCCGATTTCAATGGCGTCCGCGGCGTGTGAGGGTAATCCAAGCCCGGCATCAACTACAACCGGAACCTTGGCTTGTTCGATGATTATCTCCAGCATAGTCCTGGTTCGTAAACCCTGGTTGCTGCCGATCGGGGCGCCCAGTGGCATCACTGCGGCTACGCCGACATCTTCCAGCCTTTTTGCCAGTACCGGATCGGCGTTGATATAGGGTAATACTTTAAATCCGTCCTTGACCAGTTCTTCGGCTGCGATCATTGTTTCGATCGGGTCAGGAAGCAGGTAATTCGGGTCAGGATGAATTTCAAGTTTTATCCATTCGTAGCCGGCGGCTTGCCCGAATCTGGCGATTCTGATCGCTTCGGCCGCGTCTCTGGCACCACTGGTGTTGAGCATTATAACTAATTTTCCCGGGTCAAGTGCGGACATGATATCATCATTCTGATCATCCAGGTCTACCCGCCGCATTGCAACGGTAACCATTTCAGTGCCGGAGGCTTCGACTGCGGAGCGTAACGCGTCGCTGGAAGAAAATTTACCGGTTCCAAGAAACAACCTGCTGTTGAATTCTCTACCGGCAATTACCAATTTATTCATATAAAACCTTTATACTTGCAACAATAGGTGAATGTTTTATCAGAAGATAGCATAATTTGTTTTGATTGCAACTGTCTCAACTGTTTGTGCGAATCAAAATACTGGATTGTTTTGGGAAAATTATTGCATAAACATGATTGATAATGTATTATACTTTAATATACTTGAAATATGCGAGGGACATAAATATGACGTTTAAATTTATAGTTATAATTCATTTATTGATGTTATTCCAGGCAGTGTGTGCTGAAGATATAACGGTTGTCAGCGGCAAAGTATACAAGAATGCCAAAGTTTTGACACGATATTCCAACGGTATAGAGATTAGATATGAGAACGATGACGGCACTTTTGGCATGAAATTGTTACGAACGGAGAGTCTGCCTCAAAATATTCGGGAGAAATATAACTTGGTGGTTCTCCCGAAAGTTGCAGTGCAACCGCAGGTTTCCCGTAAAAGCAAACGTGTTGTAAGAAAAAGTCGAAAAACTGCTTATTATGATAAGTTGAAAGAAAGGGCTGAACGTGAGTATTTTCTGGCAGCTCTGGCGGCGGAGGCGCAGCCGGGAACCAGCCTGAATGAGATCAGAAGTAAAATGCTGAGCGCGCAAATTGCTTGTGACAGTGGCAAATACAATGTTGCGAGGGCTGATTGGTATTTTGTTATTAATAAAAGTAGTGCGCTAAAAAGGTCTATTTGGGATGCTCTGAAAAAGAAGGCCGGTGGTGTTTCAGACAGGTACAAAAACTATGCTGACAGATATCTGGCATCTGGCAATACCAGTTATCGAAGCGGTTCTTTCAGCAGTGCAATCAGATATTACAACCGGGCTATCAGCAGAAATCCGGGGTGTGCTCCAGCATATTCAAATCTCGGTTTGGCCTTGCATAAAGAGGGAAAGTTGTCCGACGCTATTTCAGCTCTTGCAAAAGCTGTTGCCTATGATCCGGACAACCCATATTACTATTTGAACCTGGGAAAGATATATGCTGCCAGTCAAAAATATGAATATGCGTTGCTGGCCTTTGATGAGGCTGTCAAGTATAAACCATATTTCCCCGCAGCTCTTTACAATCGCCTTTGGGTACTTGATGAACAAAGGAACATCGGTCAGGCCGTTAAACTTGCTGAGCAGTTAAAGCGTAGACGTTCGGCTCCGGAAATGACTCCGTTGCTGATAGGGATTGTTTATGCCAGAAAAGGCGAGCCGGAGCTGTTGGCCGCAGCGGTTTTAGATACCGGTAGTTATCCTCAGAAGTGGCAGTGGCTTGGTGCGGTGAATCAGTCTATTGCATCAGGAGGTACCGCCAGCTATGATAGCAATATGCAAAAAGATTTTGGTCAGGCATGTCGTTTGGTCTCAACTGAGTTATTTAATGACGCGAAAAAACAGCTTGAGTTAATGTCAGCGGCCGCCCCCGGAAGTCCTATACCCTATTGGATTGATGCTATGGTCAATGGAATGCAGAATAATACTTACGTTGCCAACAGGCTTATGGTACAAGCCCATTCGTTATTGCCGAAGTTTGACCTATCAGGTGACAAGGATGTTATTGATGTTTTTGTCGACCGGAAACCGGTGAAATCAGTCGGAAACCAGATTTCGTTGCTGCCCGGAGCTCATCTGTTGGAGATTCGAGCCGGCGGGGGTAAATCAAAAAGGTTGATAATCTATCAGAATCAGACTCAAAAGCAGGGAGCCCAATAACCGCCGCCGCCGCCCCCGGAACTTCTTGTGGTTGTGGTTCGGGTCGAGCGTGAACTTCTTGAGCGGCTTGTTGATGTCGGCGTAGTAGTTGTCGTGGTGGTTGAGGGGATATCTCTTAGTCCGCGCCGGGTCAAACTATCGGAGGTAGTTGTTGTACGCCTGGTGGTGGTCGTTACGGATCGACTGACGGTATTGCAGGTGCACACCGTATTGCAAGCGCAGGTGCTGACGGGAACACAGGTGCAGACACTGTTGCAGGTACAGGCCGATTTCAATTCGGTAGTGGAAGGGATTGAGCCATCCGGATCCACCAGTTGTTCCTCCAGGGGGGGCTTCATGTAATTGGCTTCTCCTACCTGAAAGTGTTTTACCAGATAGATTGCGGGTTTGCCGGCATCGCGATCGGTGGAGATGTTTTCCAATGAGAAATCCGGAGCTTGTTCAGGCATGATTTTCCTCCTTGTCAAATGGGATATGTGCTATCGGTTCCGAGTTGTCGACGACTGCGGCCAGACGGTAACGGCCAATGGCCTGGGTCAAGTAGCACCGGGTGCCGCGGCCGAGACCGCATCCTGCTTTCAGACTGTGAATCGGGCAATCTCCCGCACACATATATTTACAGAAACAATCTTTGCAATACGGCAAATTATAAACATTTCTGGTCTGTAATTTACGAAGTTTGTCCAGATCCAGATCGAAAGAGTCGGTTTTTTCATTGTATTTCCCGTAGATAAAAACGTCTCCAAACGGTCGATCCGGCGCGCAGGCTTCAAAACATGATGTGACATAGCCGTCATGAGTAACCGTAAAACCATCGGCCACGGCACAGCAGTAAAATGACTTTAAAGAGGTGAAAGAAAGGCAGGAAAAACCGACCATCCGGTTGCGTTTTCTGGCGGTTTCATAGGCCCTGATATATTCTTTCAGGTAGATATCATCCAAAGGTCCGCGGCAGTCGGTTTCATGACAGCGTCCGGTAAAGATCAGGGGATCAAACTGTAAGTCACCGGCTTTGCAGTTTTCATCGAAGAACTCCACCATTTCAGCCATTGAGCCCACACTGTCTTCAGTGATTGTGGCGCGAATCGCGTAGAAAAAATCATTTTCGTCAAATATTTTCAATGTTTGCATCAAGTCGGCAAATGAACCTTGCCCGTTGACCTTTGGCCGCTGACGGTCTTGAAATTCCGCCAGACCGTCTGAAGATACGGTGGCGGCGCTGGTATTGGTGGACAGCCAATGGGCGTGTTCAGCCGGCATGATGCCGTTTGTACAAGTGGTTATCGAGGCGATCATATCCATGCTGTCGGCTTTGTCATGCGCATAATCAACCAGTTCGACGAATTTCTTCCAAGCGACGGTCGGCTCCCCGGCTCCATGGAATCCTACCGAAAAATATTCCATCCCGAGATCTTTCGCGTTATTCGCCACATAGTCGATTCCGGCTTTGGCCGCCGCGACCGGAATGGTTGCCGGTACGGGGGAGTCGCCGCCCCTGGCGTAACAATAGATGCAGCGCAGATTACAGGCGTCGGTTGGAAATAATGTAACGTGGGTCGGTTTAAACTCTCCTTCATTGTGAACTGTCAACTTGATATCGGGAGAACCATTGATGACGTCAACTTTAACCAGTGACGCCAGAAAGCTTTCATCATCACTGGTCAATTCAAATATTTCACCCTTTTTGATGTCCCTTAGCAACGCGGCGGCGGCTCCGCTGATCCGGGCGGCTATCCCTTTCAGAGGAGCGTACAGAATGTACTGCCCGTCTTCGGGAATGACGAATACTTCACAGGTAATTTTATATTCCGATGACAAAGACATTCTTAAACCTTAAGCGTGACGCGGAATATAGATTTTAACATCACTGCCGGCTTGAAATACCAGACCGTTTTGTTGCAGTGAATACAAAAAATTTTTGACGGCATCAAGTTTCCCGGATGGACTTGATTGTTCCGGCAGGTTTATTTCATTTGAAATTGCCCCGACAGATTTTTTTTGTCCGGCCATGAAATCTTCATGAGAAAGACAATGTCGCCAGATATCATAGCCGGATTGGCTTAAAGCATAGGCTTTAAAGTTTTTTTCTCCTGTTTGACAGTAAACCACGATCCGGTCATTAGTAATAACGGCTTTAAAAGCCGGATTGCGGACCGGAATGCTGTCATTGCTTACGGGCATTGAGGCTGGATGATCACCCTCACGACTGGGAAAAAGACATCCACCTGCGGTAAGGACTGCCAGCGTACTGCCGGCGATCTTCAGAAAATCACGTCGGGTCAATTGCTTCAATTCAAGCATGCCAACTCCCTCCTGATTTTTAATTAGAAATCCGGAATGATCCTTATTACCATCCGGAGCTGAATAGCGTTTCCATCGAGATGTTTGAGCCTTTTCCTTTACTGAGAAGTAATTGGCGTTCCACGTATTTACCGATGATGTCGCCTTCTAGATTGACTATATCACCGTTTTTGGCATATTCAAGTGCGGTTTCCGCCAGGGTAACCGGGATCAGGTGAACTGTGAAGAATTCTTCAGTTACCTGAACCAGAGTCAGAGATATGCCGTCAATGGCAATCGAACCTTTTTCCACCAGATAGGGGGCTAATTCCGGTGGAATCGCTATTTTGAGCTCGACATCTGTGCCGGAACGGTTCATTTCAATGATTTTTGAGACGCAGTCGATATGGCCGGAGACGATGTGACCGCCAAGGCGGTCACCAACTCGCAGCGCCCGTTCAAGGTTGACTTTAGCACCAATACTTTTTGCCGCCAGACAGGTTCGTTTCAAGGTTTCATCGAGCGTATGGAACTCCAACGTCCCGTCCGGATGATTCTTTTCCAGTGTCAGGCAGGCGCCGTTAATCGCGATCGATTCGCCGAACTGTAACGCTTCGAACGGTTTGTCCGGGCGGATCAGCAGTTTGCCGCCGCCCCGACTGATTATGGTTCCGGTTGTCTCTACCAAGCCGGTAAACATTGTTTTATCTCCAGTGAATTTTCAATAGTATTTATTTATCCTTGATCATTCCTTGTTGGATATTGGATATTCTTTCAGGCGGTTAGAACTGGTTGTCTTGCCGCCAGGGTTTCGTCCAGTCTGCCGACCGGAGTGGTCACCGGGCATTTGGTCACTTCTTCCGGATCGTTGTCGACCAGATCGGCAATCTCCAGCATGGCATCGATAAAATTATCCATTTCCTGCTTTGATTCCGTTTCGGTCGGTTCGATCATCAGTGCTTCCGGCACGATAAGCGGGAAGTACATCGTCGGTGGATGGAAGCCGCGGTCGATCAGCGCTTTGGCGATGTCCAATGCGTGTACGCCTTGTTTCGCTTGTCTGGTCGCGTCGATCACGCACTCGTGCATGCCCATGCGACAGTATTTCTGATTGAAACGCTCAAGCAGTCTGGCGCGAATATAATTGGCGTTCAAAACCGCGTTTTCGCTGACGCGGCGGAAGCCGTTTTCGCCCAGCGTGAACATATAAGCACAAGCTTTGAGGATTACGCCGAAATTACCATAGAACGGTGCGATGTAGCCGATGCTGTCTTCAGCTTCATAATCCAGGTCAAAAGTGCCGTCATTGCGTTTGCGTACCCGGGAAACCGGGAGGAACGGGACCAGGCATTCGGCTACGCCGACCGGACCGGAGCCGGGGCCGCCGCCGCCGTGCGGCGTGGCAAATGTTTTGTGCAGATTGACATGCATGACATCGAATCCGAGATCACCAGGTCGAACCCGGCCGATGATCGCGTTCAGGTTGGCACCATCGCAGTAAGCCAGGCCGCCCGCCTCATGGACCAACTTGCAGATTTCTTCAACATTCGGGTCGAACAATCCGAGGGTGTTCGGACAGGTCAGCATGATTCCAGCAGTATCGTCTCCGAGTGCCGCTTTCAAGGCTTCCATATCCACGTTACCCTCAGGATCGCTGGGGATTTCTTTGGTTGTGAATCCGGCCACAGCGGCGCTGGCGGGATTGGTGCCGTGCGCGGCGTCCGGTATCAACATTACTTTGCGGTTGCTGTCGCCGCGTTTTTTGTGATAAGCGGCAATCAGCATGACGCCGGTCAATTCGCCGTGCGCGCCGGCCAGCGGCTGCATGGTGAAGTCGGCAAAGCCCAGTAATTCGGAAAGAATCCGCTCTGATTCATAAATCACTTCAAGCGCGCCCTGGGTCAGTAAGCCGCCGTGACGCAATTGCGGCAGCAGCGGATGCAGATTGGCAAATCCGGGATGTCGGGCAATTTTTTCATGGAATTTCGGGTTATATTTCATGGTGCATGAACCTAATGGATAGAAATGGGTGTCCACCCCGATGTTCTTGCGGCTGAGCAGGGTAAAGTGACGCATCGCGTCCTGCTCGGATACTTCCGGCAGTTCGGCCGGTTTTTCGCGTTTCAGATTGGTCGGGACATTAGACTTGAACGGGACGTCAAGTTCCGGCAGGGACGCACCCGGACGACCGGGACGGCTTTTATCAAAAATCAGGGTCATAGTACCGCCTCCATTGCATTGGCTAACGCTTTGATTTCTTCTCTGGTCCGTTTTTCCGTGACGGCTATCAGCAGCTGGTCGTTGCGTCCGGGATAGTAACGGCCGAGAGGAAATCCGGCGGCGAACCCTTTATCAACCAGGCGTCCGCAGATTTCGGCCGCGTCGCCGGGTAGTTTGACAATAAATTCATTGCAGAACGCGTCTCCGCCGACCGCTTCGACTTTGTCGATTGCCAGCAGTTGCTGCCGGGTGAAATCGGCTTTCGAGGCGCATAATTCAGCCACATTGATCAAACCTTGTTTGCCGATGCAGGTCAGATAGACCAGCGCGGTCAGTGCGCAGAGGTTTTCGTTGGTGCAAATATTACTCATCGCGGCGGCGCGGCGAATATGTTGTTCCCTGGTTTGCAGGGTCAGGACAAAGCCTTCGCGGCCCTGGTCGTCTACAGTTCTGCCGCAGACCCGTCCGGGCATTTTGCGCATTAATTTTTCAGTTACCGCCATGAAGCCCAGATACGGGCCGCCGAAACTTAACGGCAGACCAAGGCTCTGACCTTCGCCGGTAACAATATCGAATCCCATTTCACCTGGCGGTTTTAGAATGGCCAGGGCGGTTGGATAGCAGGAGCATACGGCCAGAACTTTTCTGGCGTGCAGTTCTTCGTTAAAAGAGGTCCAGTCTTCAACCGCGCCGAAAAAGTTTGGATACTGCACCATGACGCAGGCTGTTTTATCATCGACCGCCGCCAATAGATTATCCGCGGCTGAGCTGTCTGAATCATCCGGTACCGGTACGGTTACCAGTTCGACGTCAAGGTTGCTGCTGTAGCATTCGATCATTTTCAGGAAGATCGGGGAAACCGCGGCCGAGATAACCGCTTTGCGGCGGCGCGTGGTTCTGACCGCCAGCATCATCGCTTCGAACAATGCGGTTCCGCCGTCATAAAGCGAAGCATTGGCGATTGGCATTGAGGTCAAGCGGCTGATGGTTGACTGGTATTCAAAAATGGCCTGCAAAGTGCCTTGCGAAGCTTCGGGCTGATACGGGGTGTACGCGGTGTAAAATTCACTGCGACCGGTAATTTCACTGACTGCGGCCGGGATAATATGGTCATAGTATCCGCCGCCCAGGAAACTGGTCAGTCCGAAAGAGTTTTTCGCGGCCATGGCCCGCAATTTTGTTGTAACTTCATATTCTGATAAACCCCGGGCGATATTCGGCAATTCAGGCGGCGGAACTTTGATTCCGGCTGCCTTCCATAAATTATCAAAGCCGTCGACTCCGACGGCTTCAAACATTTCCCGGCGATCATCATCCGTATTGGCAATGTACGGCAATTTACGCCTCCTTTAAATTTGTTCGCGGTTAACTTTTCGGTGAAACCGCGAACCTGGTTTATTATTAAAAATCTGTTAGATTTATTTCCCTGTTTTAGAGATTATCCGACCTGCGGCTGCCGCGACGCGGATGGTTTATTTAGATTCTTTAAGGTATTTGAAGTATTGATCAAGGTCCATCAGGTCATCAAGATCATCTTCGTCAAAGTCCTTAAGTTTGAAAATCCAGCCGTCTTCTTCCGCTGATTTATTGATCAGTTCGGGATGGTCATCGAGCGCGTCATTGATCGCGACAACCGTACCGGAGATCGGGCAGTAGACGTCCGCGGCCGCTTTGACCGACTCAACCACGCCGACAGCGTCGCCGACGATGACGTCATCGCCTTCCAGCGGCAGCTCGACATAAGTGATGTCTCCAAGTTCTTCCGCCGCATGTTCGGAAATTCCGACAGTTGCAACGCGGCCTTTTACTTCGATCCATTCATGATCTTCTGAATAATATTTCATGACTCCATTCCTTTTATGAAAGTTTTAATTACAATATTGGTATTTTTTATATTCGGTAATAGAACACGCTTATAACCTTATTTGCAAGTCGCAATATAAGGATTTTTTTAAATTTTTTTATCACTCTCCTTAAAAATAATAATCCGTTACCAGTTGCCAGTTACCAGTTGCCGGTTATAACTCAACTCTTCCACTCATAACTCATAACTCACCACTCACCACTCACCACTCACCACTCACCACTCACCACTCACCACTCACCACTTACCACTCACCACTTACCACTCATAACTAAATTTATGACCGGCTTAAACGATCCTGGTCCATGCTTTGATCATATTTCAAATCAGTGTAAGGGCTGCTTTCAAAACGGCATTCGGTTTCACATACTCGCGGATCACTCTGTTCCCGCAACTCCTTGAACAGGGTTTCGCTGAGCTGATCCCGGATTAATTTATATGTCTGATCATAGGCCAGATTATTGACCTGATTCGGATCGTTTTTCAAATCATATAATTCTTCGGCTGGTCGCTTGCCAAATCCAAGGTCAAAGTTTTCGGAGTGTTCCGGTTCGGCTCGATGGTGTATCATCCATGCCTTGGTCGGGCTGGCGTCAAAATCGGCATAGCAGACCATTGTGTCATTGGATAAAACGTCGTAATCCGGTGCCGGGGCCGCCGGATTATCCATGCCGCATGGATCGCCCATCGGCCAGCGATCCGGAGCAAAATTCCTGATATAAAGGAAATCTTTGGTTCTGACTGCCCGATGCGGATATGGCAGGCCTTTTTCACGGGCAGTTGCTACATGTCGTTCCCGTCCGGTGACCACAAAATTTTTCACAACCGGCGGTGCGGTTCCTTTCATGCGCGGCAGTAATGACTCTGCCGGCATCCCTTCCGGTTTATCCAGTTCCGCGATCTCCAGGAACGTTGGGGCCACATCCATTATGT
>CAXXKX010000002.1:0-1644766 GCA_963676655.2 Victivallales bacterium
AATTCGACCTGCCAGCGTTTGAAATACAAACGCGCAATATCTTCAGCAGGATATTTCTTTTCATCAAGCAAAGTGGTGCATATCAACACCTTTTGCGTCCTGAACCCTTTGTGTAATACTGGAGCTTCAATAACCCTGATAGTCAATGACTTCGGCAGATTATCCCATTGCTCGTCAGTCCAGTTAGCGCCAGTGGTATATGGTCGAGGCCAGGTAACAAGCACATCTTTATGTCCCAGTCGTTTTCCCTGACTGAATTTAAAGTTTTTTGCCCGGCATCCATGAAGGCGCATAACGCTGTCGACATTTTTTTGTAGTAAACCGGCAATATTTGAAAAAGAGGAAAAGCCTTTGTCGGCTAAAATAATATCTCCGGGACAGAGCAGACGCCATAACTTAAGCCATAAAAGATTTTCAGACTGGTTGCGACCACCGAAAGCATAGCCCAGCATTGAACCGTTTGACAGTGAAAATATTGCAGCCAAATTGATTTGCGGAAATCCACAACCCGGTTTCATTGATTTCGGCTGAGGATAAATTTGCTGATTTCCCGGAGTGTCAGGCATGGTTAACCCGGTGCCGTCTACCACCTTGACCACTCTGTTTTTCCATAGCTTTTCAGATGGTTCAGTTCCTGCAATTACAGAAATTATGTGTTGGTTTATTTTTCGCAACAGTTCCAGTGGCAGACGTTTACGCGCCTGACAATATGCGCTGGTGCTTGAGCTGGGCAATTGTCGTTTTCTGATCAACATCCAGCTCTGAACCTTTTTTACGGTCTCTGAACAACTTGTTCCATACAAAAGTATCTGATTTAAAAATGCCCAGAAAACTATTTCCATACTGAAAACACGGTTGCGTAAGTTGATGTTTCCGAACCTTGATCTCAAAAGATCAGCAGGAATAAAACTGGAAAACAGATATTGAAACTCCCAAAGTTGTTTCTTTTTCAACTCGTCAATATCACGACGCAACCGTTCTTTTGCTGAAATATTTTTACGTCCGATTAAAAAACTTTGCATTTCAGGAAAAGTCGGGGTATATTTCGGGGTCTTAACGGACATGCCTGTTGCTCCTTTTTTATGTGGTAGTTTAAATTGCGTAACAGGCATTATTTTAACTCAATTAAAACCTTTTTCAAGGGGATGAAAAATGGTATTTTAACACCTTAACTTAGCGCCATTCGGGTCGGACCCCTATTACTAGGGACCCCTATTACTAGGACCCCTATTACTAGATATAAGAAAAGAGTGTGCGTGTGCGATTCAGAAGGAAATTGGTCCTGGGGAGAACCGACTTCTGGAAATATATTAGTTAATGCAAGAGGGCGAGCAAAAGGAGAGATGATTAATAATGCTGAACAAGATACTATTATTATATCAGATATTAAAGGCACACAAAATATGCTAGCACGTGCTATTCATAAGGCAAAGAAATGTCTGGAAAAATTAATAAAGGAGGCAAAAAGCAAACATATGCGGAAAATGATTGTTTTCTGTTATATTAACATATATTACCATTTTAGAAAAAGGAACCATTTATGAATAAGAAAGTAAAATTCCCAATCACGTTTTACGTATGTATATTGAATTTGATTTGTGTTTATTCAAGTTCAATTACTGTTCCACCAGGCATAAAATATCAAGTATCTTCTTTCGAGAAGGCATCTGCTGGAGTAGGAGTGATAGAACAAAAAAAAGGATTTATGCATGTCCCAAAAGGGAAAAAGGTAATAATCGCCCTTAACGATATTAATAAGCAAAATTTAAAACAATATACCGAATTGATAAATAGAATTATTCATTTCCGGCCCGATGCATATATTGGCCTTACAGTACCGGCAATGAAGCTTCTGACAGATCTTGGTCCGCAGTGTCCTCAAATAAGAAATCTATCCGCCATGGTTATTCTGGATGAGATGCGAAGAGTTAATTTTTCAGCCTTTGAGAAATTAATACGCTTGAGAGTTCTCATTGTCTGCAAAATAAGAAAGCGTAAAATAATTAGGGATGGAAAGCTTCTTTTTATAAAAACATCAAAAGCTGAGCAAGACTATATCAACCAACTTGTTTCAAGTGCTTACAATCATAAAACCATTTGAAGAATTGAACCTCAAAGCTCGTTATTTAAATGTTGATCTTTCGGCATTTAAAAACAATCGAATTAAAATTCTCTCTATTACTGCAGGAAAATTGAATTTGTCAAATGACCTCGGCCAAATAGAGGAGTTAGCCGTATCGTGCATGAAAATGGTTAATCTAAATAAAACACTAAAATCAATGGGTACTTTGAATAAGCTGAAGTTTGATTCCTTAGATTTACCCAATGTATTTTGTATGCCTGATTTCCCGAAACTAAAGAGCTTATCTCTGTCTTTTAATGATTTTTCTGTTGTTAATTTCGGAGATATGCCAATGCTTGAAGAGCTTAATTTAGCATACTGCAGCAATCTAAAAGAGATACAAGGATTGACTCATTTGAAGAACATGAAATCAATTGATATTTCAAAGTGCGTTAGTATTGATAGCTTGAGCTTCTTACCATTAAAAAGTCCTGTTAAACTTTTAAACCTGACCAGTTGTATTAGAATAAGAAAATTCAAGATTTTATCACGCCTTCCTTACTTGAAATCAATTATTTTGTCGTCTGGGCTTCCTGATGAAACATTGGATGAGATTAAGAAGAATGTTAAACCAGATTGCAAAATTATTTTAGATATTTGATCAATCATAACGATTCGCCGCCTTGGGGGCTGATAAATGGCCTCTGGGGTCAAGCCTTTGGTGGATGCGGGGTGGATGCGGGCTGGTGGATGCGGGGTCAGGTGGATGCGGGGTGGATGCGGGGTCAGGTGGATGCGGGGGTGGCGATGCGGGGGTCACACCTACACTATTGCGATGCGGGGGTCACACCTACACTCGATGCGGGGGGTCGATGCGGGGGTCACACCTACACTATTCGATGCGGGGGTTCGATGCGGGGGTCATGTCGATGCGGGGGTCACACCTACACTATTGACTTTTGTATGATGCGTCGATGCGGGGGTCACACCTACACTATTGACTTTTGTATGATGCGGGGGGCACACCCACACTATTGACTTTGGCGATTTGGGACAGGATGCGGGGGGCACACCTACACTATTGACTTTTGTATATATATCGTGGTTGACATACTTCTTGCATCCGCGACGATACCGTATATATTAAACCATAAGGTTGATTACGCTTATGACACATTGGGACGCAGGACATCTATGAGTCTAATGAATAATAGCACGCCTCTGGTTGCTGTCCAGTATACCTGTAAACTGGCAACTGTAACTTAATGATTATAAGAATGATATCTGAAAATTACGGAATAACTTGTTAGGTGTAAGAGTATAGTAACGGCAAGGAAGTGATATTGTGGAATATCTGTATGTGATTTTTGCTGGAATTTTGGGCGGGACCTGGTCATTGCCCGTAAAGAAATTAAGGAAGGAATAACACATGCAGAAACACGCGCTCGCAATTCGGACAACCCTAACGGCGCTGATGTGCCTTGTCTGCGTTTCTGGTCGACTACTTGCGCAGCCTGCCTTGGCTGAAAACGCAACGCCCGCTCAGACCCTCGCGCCCAAGACGTACTTCCTGGTCATTGGGAAAGGCAAGATCGTTGACCCGCAGAGGCAACAGGAAAGAGCGGTCATCGCCGTTCAGAAAGTCGCGGACGCCGCAAGGTCGTGTCACTGCGAAGCCATTGTGGACGCTGTTGCTGAACGCGTCATCACAAAGGAGCAGTATCAACGAGGAGAGGCTAATGAGAAGGTTACCGGAGCCGTTTTCCTAAAGCGTTTGAAGTTACTTGCAGAGACTTCTACGCCGCGGGACACCGTGGTGATCTACACGCACAGTCACGGGCGCAAGAACGGCTTTGAAAAGAGCCAACCTCTCGGCGGCATCGTCTTGGATCTTCCCGTGCGGCGCCCGGACCATGCCGGCACGCTCCTCTGGGATGAGTACGCCGATCTCCTTCTGAAGATCCCGGCCAAAAACGTCGTGGTGCTCACGATGTCCTGCTATTCGGGGGGGCTCGTCGAACACCTGAACTTGCCGTTGGTCAGGCAGCGTTGGAGGAACCGGGCACAAGAGGAAGGACGGAACCTGATCGTGTTGACGTCCCAGAACAAGGACCTGATCTCTCCCCCCATCGTGAAGAACCGTGAGCTCATTAACCCTTTCACTCTCGCCGTGGCGAAGGCTCTTGAGTCGGAGGCAGACGGCTTCGAACGAACCGGCAGCGGAGCAGTGAATTCCAGCCGGAAAGACGGCAAGTTGACCGTGGGTGAACTGATCGACTATATCCTGTACGTGACTGAGAACACGGCTTCCGAAGTGCCGCGACGCAAGAACATCGCGAAGCCGCAGATGACTGGGAGCTTCAGGCGCGGGGATGTGTTGTTCGAGTGGACCGAGGCCCTGGTTCCGGATACTCCCAATGGGAACACGGCCCAACAAGGCACTTCAGCGGACGCGGATAAGCAGCGCCGCTGAGCTTGATCGTTACCTTTAAGGGAGATTTTGGATAATGAATATCGATCACTTAAAACACATATCAATGTTAGTTGGGGTCTGAATGTTAGTTGGTCCTTAGTTGTGGTCATTCGGGTCTGATTGGCCATTCGGGTAATGCGCCATTCGAATCGGACCCCATATCGAACAGTTTTTTGAGCTTAAAATAGTCATAAAAACACTTAAAAACGCCTCTTAAATTGATTTTTTGACGTAAAAAATTTGATTTAAGTATTTTCCAGTGTCATCTCAATCAAAATATACTGCTTATAAACTGACATTGCAAATAAGGTTGATGTGGAGGTTCTATGTGCCGCCCTTACAGGGCTTTTATTTATTTCTGACTATACCTGGGGTTCATTCGCGTTGCTCAATCACCCCAGGCTGGGTATATGCCGCGCTTTCAGCGCTTAAACAGAGTAAAATTCATATTTAATGCGCTTTTTTGCGCGGCAGGAGCCACGCGTTCCAATTTTTATATTTCGCACTTACAGCGCTTAATATTGTTGGAAAATCTTACCCGGGGTTCAATCGCTATCGCTCAATCACCCCGGGCTGGATATATACCGCGCTTTCAGCGCTAATTCTCTGGTCGGCAGGGGGAAGTCCCCCGTTAAAAAGCCCGGCTCCTGCGATCACCTCAGGCTGGGTATATGTCGCGCTTTCATCGCTTAATTGGAGCCACGCGCTCCCAGGGATAAATACATTGGGTCATTTAATGCGCTTTTTTGCGCGGCAGGAGTCACGTGCTCCCAGGGGGAAAATACATGCGGACGAGACGTCAGCGTCCCTGGGGAATGCCATATTGATTTTTAAGGGGTGCAATATAATATGAACAATCCTATAAAACAACGAAAGAGACGGCGCCAAAAGTCGGCAATGCCGAATTGTCGCGAATTAAGCCCTGCGTTCAACGCTTTTAAAAAACTCTGAATCGTTTTTCAAAACCATCACTCCGTGCGGGCTGAACTGTTTAACACGCAATAAATTGCGGCGACCAACGTTCCGCCTAATACCGTTCACTTAAGTCAATAGAGATATGATAGAAATAGGTTTGCCAATTAGTTGCTTGCGTTCTCCGAACGCAAACAGCAGAGTGGTGCAGCATCTAATTTTTGTGAAACGGCTAATTGCGCTCGGAGAGCGCAAGCTACTGGTCTATCGATATTTATATAGCCGCAGCCACAATGTAGATCTTATTAAGTGAACGGTATTAGACGTTCCGCCGTTAGATCGCGTCCGCATACGACGCGGTGCGATATAATTTAAAAATTTTTCTTTCTTTTTAACTTTTGATGGTATCGTCGAAAGAACCAAACTTTAAAAAGTCGTTGTAATCGTCTGGTTTTATGCTATATTTATCGTGTTTTTTCTGACAATATATGTAGGAATTATGTTATTTCAACAGGAGTGATTATGAGTGCAGTGTTAACCTGTTTGCAGGACATTGAGGCCAGCCCCGGTAATTTGATCAAGGGCTTGCAGGCAATCCAGGCCGCCGAGGGGTATATCGCGAATGAAAGTATTGCCGCCGCCTCTGAATATTTTTCAATGCCTGAAGCTGAAGTCGAAGGGGTTGTTTCCTTTTACGCCCAGTTTAAACGTACCCGCCCCGGTAAATACCGGATATCTGTTTGTGACGGAACCGCATGCCACATCAAGGGCAGCGTCCTGATCATTGACTGGATCGCCACTGAACTTGGGATTCAGGATGGTGAAACAACTCAAGACGGTTTATTTTCGCTGGAAACGGTTGCCTGTCTCGGATGTTGTTCTCTGGCTCCGGTATTGAGTATAAACGGCAAGGTTTACGGGAAACTCGACCGGAAATCAACGATTAAAATTCTCAAGGAGTACCGCGCCAAATGAATAATACAATTACAAAAATAAAAGTCGGCGCGGCTTCCTGCGGACTGGCCGCCGGAGCCGGTGATGTTATGGATATGCTGCGTGAACGCATTGGCGATATTCCAATGGTTGAAGTCGGTTGTATCGGGCATTGTTATGCCGAACCAATTGTCGAAGTTGAAACGACCGACGGTTCCGTTATTTATGCCGGGATCCAGGCTGTGGCAAAAGATATCGATAATATCCTGTCACTTGGGCCGGATAAGCATTTTGAAGTATCTGAAAAACGCCGTTCGCACGAACTTTTGAAAGTAACCCGTTTGGCCGGTAATATCGATCCGGTCGACCTGGACGAATATCTGGCTCACGATGGTTACAATGCGCTGAAAAAAGCGGTGGCAATGACCCCCGCCGAAGTCATTGACGAAGTGAAAAAATCCGGTCTTCGCGGCCGTGGCGGCGGCGGTTTCCCGACCGGGATGAAATGGGGATTTCTGGCCGCTAAAGATAATCCGGACAAGGTGCTGATCTGTAACGCGGACGAGGGCGACCCCGGCGCGTTCATGGACCGTTCGCTGATGGAGAGCGTGCCGCATCAGGTACTCGAAGGAATGCTGATAGCGGCTTATGCGACCGGCGCCGGCAAACTTTTCATCTATTGCCGGGCTGAGTATCCGCTGGCGATCAAACACCTGAAGATAGCTATCAAACAAATTTTTGAAAATGGTCTTGATAAACTGGTTTGCGATAACCTTGAAATTAATATTAAAGAAGGCGCCGGCGCTTTTGTCTGCGGTGAAGAAACCGCGTTGATCGCCTCTCTTGAAGGTAAACGCGGTACGCCGCGTTTCCGGCCGCCGTTCCCGACCGACAGCGGTTGGAACCAGTTGCCGACGATGATCAACAATGTTGAAACGTTTGGTAATGTTCCCTGCATCATCAATGAGGGCGGGGCGAAATACGCCGAAACTGGTACCGCGTCCAGTAAAGGAACCAAACTGTTCGCGCTGGCCGGGGATTTGAAGAATCCGGGCTTGATCGAAGTGCCGATGGGAATCACTCTGGCGGAGATTGTTTATGACATCGGCGGAGCTGAACCGGGCAGCGTTAAAGCGGTTCAGACCGGCGGTCCGTCCGGCGGTTGTATTCCGGCTGAATTGTTCGATACCCCGGTCGATTACGACTCGCTCAAATCCCTTGGCGCGATCATGGGTTCAGGTGGGATGATCGTAATCGGCAAACAGCGTTGTATGGTTGAAACCGCGCGTTACTTCCTTGATTTCACGCATCGCGAATCCTGCGGCAAGTGTACTTTCTGCCGGATCGGGACTAAACGCATGTTCGAGACGCTCGAGCGGATTACCGGCGGCGATGGCGTTCCGGAAGACCTGGATTTCCTTGAAGATCTCGGTAATAAGATCCGTATGGGCTCGCTTTGTGGTTTAGGGCAGACCGCGCCGAATCCGGTGCTGGCGACCTTGCGCTATTTCAAAGATGAATATCTTTCTCATGTGGTCGATAAAAAATGTCCCGCGCTGCAGTGTGCGGCCTTGGTTGACGTTTATCTGGACCAGGAAAAATGCATCAAATGCAAACTCTGCATCAAGAATTGTCCGGTTGACGCGGTCAGCGACGATTTTGTGATTGACAATGATAAATGCACTCGTTGCAACACCTGTATCGAGGTATGTCCGAAAGACGCGATTTGCCGCGTAGAAAGTTCAAAAGGGTAATATTGTGAGTAAAATTAATTTTGTTATAGACGGACGGGAAGTCACGGCGGAACCGGGACAGACCATTCTCGATGTGGCCACTCAGGTCGGAATCAGCATTCCGACTTTATGTTATAATGAAAAAGTATCCCGCACCACCAGTTGTTTTGTCTGTGTGGTAAAAGACTTGAAAACCGGGCGGTTCCTGCCGTCTTGTTCGGCTTGCCCGACCGAAGGCGCGCAGATCGATTCTTCCAGCGAGGAAGTGGCTGAAATGCGTCGGACCGCGTTGAACCTGCTGTTGAGTGAGCATACCGGAGACTGCGAAGCGCCTTGCACGATTGCTTGTCCGGCCCATGCCAATGTTGAGGAATATGTCAGGGCAGGGCGCAACAATGATTTTCTGGAAGCTTTGAAGATCATCAAACAGCGGATTCCGCTGCCGATGTCCATCGGCCGGGTTTGTCCGCGTTTCTGCGAAAAGGACTGCCGGAAAAATATTTCAGGCAAGCCGGTGGCGATCAATGATTTCAAGCGTCTTGCCGCTGATTTGTTTTACGACGATTATATGGAAGACCTGCCGGAACTGACCGGTAAGAAAGTCGCGGTAGTTGGGGGCGGTCCGGCCGGGCTTGCGGTAGCCTATTATTTGCGCCTGAACGGGATCGAAGCGGTAATTTATGAAAAAATGCCGAAACCCGGCGGGATGCTGCGTTACGGGATTCCCGAGTATCGTTTGCCTAAAGCCATCCTCGACCGTGAACTTGATCATTTCTATAAAATGGGCATCAAAATCGAATGCAATAAAAAACTTGGCGACAATCTGCAGATGAGCGATTTGAAAGATCAGTATGATGCTGTCGCGGTTACAATCGGCTGCTGGAAACCCGGATCAATGCGCTGTGAGGGCGAAGAACTGGCCATTCAGGGTATCGAATTCCTTGAAAAACTGGCGCTGAACGACTGGCAGGGTGAAAATCCGGGTCGGACGATTGTTGTCGGCGGCGGGAATACCGCGATGGACTGTTTGCGGACCAGCGTTCGCCTTGGCAGCGACAGCGTCAGCTGTTATTATCGCCGGACTGAAAAAGAGATGCCGGCGGAAGCAATTGAAATTCATGAAGCCAAAGAAGAAGGCGTTAAGTTTGAATTTCTCGTGGCTCCGGTCAAGTTGACCAAAGCCGATAACGGCTGCCTGGTCTTGACCTTGCAGCGGATGGAACTTGGTGAGCCGGATGCGTCCGGACGTCGCCGTCCGGTTCCGGTTGCCGGCAGCGAGTTTGAGGTAGAGGCCGATACCGTTATCGCGGCGATTGGACAGAAAACCGATGCCCCGGAAGGTATCGCGACTAATCGCTGGGGCGATATCGATGTGCCGGAAGAAACCTATCAATTTGCCGGCGACAAGGTTTTCGCGGCAGGTGACTGTGTTACAGGTGCGGCAACCGTGGTTGAAGGTGTGGCCGGTGGGCGCAAGGTTGCTTTGGGCATTGCCAATCATCTGCTGGGTATCGAACTGAATATGGAACGTCAGATCAATGTGTCGCGCGGCCATTGGCGCAGTCTGGCCGCGGATAATCTGGTTTATCTGCGTGAAGACGTTTCAGATAAACCACGGGTTGAACTCGATCTTATTCCGATTGAACAGCGGACCAGTACTTTTAACGAAGTCAGTTTGACGCTTCCGGCTGAAAAAATTATCGCTGAGGGACAGCGTTGTATCGAATGCAGTTGCACCGCCAAAGGTGATTGCAAACTGAAACAGCATTCACAGGAATACGGTGCCGATCCGGAATTGATCAAAGGTGAAAAAGTTATGGCCGGTTATGATAATCGTCATCCGGCGATTATTCACGACCGGATGAAATGTATCAAATGCGGAATCTGCGTGAAAATATGTAAGGAAGTGGTCAATAAATCGCTTCTCAGCCAACAGAAACGCGGTTTCCAGACAATTGTCGCCAGCGCCTACGGCAATGTTCTGCCCGGTCAGTGCAAAGAATGCGGGGCCTGTATTGCTGAATGTCCGGTTGGCGCGCTTGACTGGAAAATTAAAGAGTAAAGAGCGAATAAATGGCACTGCTTGAGGTCAAAGATCTGAAAGTATGGTATCCGGTCCGTAACGGCTGGTTTAGCCCGACACGTCATGTCAAAGCGGTTGACGGCGTATCATTCGATATTGAAGTCGGTGAAACGGTTGGTTTGGTTGGCGAAAGCGGCTGTGGTAAAAGTTCACTGGGTAAAGCGCTGGTTCGTCTTGAGGAACCGCGCGAAGGCACTTGTCTGCTCAACCAGGAAAATATTTCGCTGCTTCACGGCGCTGAATTGCGTCGCCGTCGTCGCGAGTTCCAGATGATCTTTCAGGATCCCTACGGTTCATTGAACCCGCGGATGACGGTTTTTACCGCTCTGAATGAAGTTTTACGACTGCATTCAAAACTGAGCCGGTCCGAGCGTGAAACACGGATTGCGGAACTGCTGGAAATGGTTGGACTTGATCCTGATTACATGTATCGTTATCCGCATCAGTTCAGCGGCGGACAGCGTCAGCGGATCGGGATTGCCCGGGCGCTCGCGGTCGAACCCAAACTGATTATCGCGGATGAACCGGTTTCCGCGCTCGATGTCAGCGTCCAGGCTCAGATCATCAATTTGCTGGAGGACATTCAGCGGCGAACCCAGGTGGCGATGCTGTTTATTGCCCATGACCTCGCGGTGGTGGAGCATATCAGCCAACGAATTCTGGTGATGTATTTGGGAAAGATAGTTGAATCCGGTCCGAGTTCGACAGTTTGTTCGAGCCCGGCC
This sequence comes from Victivallales bacterium, assembly GCA_963676655.2. Lineage (GTDB taxonomy): Bacteria > Verrucomicrobiota > Lentisphaeria > Victivallales > Victivallaceae. The sequence goes on from CAXXKX010000002.1 coordinate 10,922, forward strand.
CATCCGTATTCGAAAGCGCTGCTTTCGGCGGTGCCGACTCTGGACAAACAGGGTCGTAAGCGGATTGTTCTTGAAGGTGACGTCCCGTCGCCGCTTGATCCGCCAGCTGGTTGTCCGTTTCATCCGCGCTGTCCGATGGCGCAGGAAGTCTGCGCTAAAGAGTGTCCTGAATTGCGTGAGATATCTTTTGGCCGTCAGGCCGCCTGTTTTTTTGTCTGAAAAGGAGGAGAAAGTTTTGGACGATCATCAAAATGAACTGGAGGCGTTGCGCGCCGAACTGGATGACTATCGCCGGGAAAAAGAACAGATTCGTCAGGTGATCGGAGCCATTGGCGGCACCGGCGGGGAGACCTGGGAAAAAGTTCTCAACTTTATTTTTATTTTTCTCCTTTGTTTGATATTTGTTCTGGACATACTGCGGCATTTCGGGGAATATAAGATTCCTTATGTTACGTCAATGTTGTCATTGGAAATCGGTGTGCTGCTGGTTTCAGTCAAAATTATCTGGATGATTCACAAACAATCCAAAGTGGAACATTTCCAGTTTTGGATTCTCAATTCCATCGAATTCCGGCTCAACGCCATGTCCAAAAAGTTGAATGATATAGAAAACAAGCTTTCAAAACCTGACGATAAAGCTTGAACTCAGAGCGGTGGAATTTTCTGTTCGTTAGAAGTTAACCTTCAACCTTTTTACAGGTCAGAGTTGATTCGCCGTCTTGACTGCGGCCTCTTGCCAGTTTTTGACCGGTGCTTGAAAAAACGCGGTCGTCATACTGTAAGAAGGTTTATCACTGATCCGGAAAGTCTTTTTCAGAAAAGAACAAAGATAGGTTTTTTTGTATTGCTTCCGGTCCCATAGAAAAAGAATTGCAGCATTCCCTGCCGTAAGTTTTGAGACGACGCCAGTTTGATTATGACTATTATACAGCGCGGCCCAGATAAATTTACCCTGGTATGGGAATTTATTGTTGGTTTTGAATGTTCCTTGTCGCGATTTGTTTTGTGCCGTCAGGATATAATAATCGGTCATCTGCTCGGACCAGGGGTGCATAAAATTATACATCAATTTTAAATTAGTATCTTTATCAGTGGTCAATTTGCAGTTTTCAAATATTTTATTGTTTTTGATTTCCAGCGTATAATGAAACCGGATGCTCCTTGCCATGGCTGTTTTTTCCATTTTAAAGTTGTTTGAACAAATGACCGGCTTCTCTTTGCCGACATCGCCGGGCGCAAGATATTTACCATCGACATACATTTTCAAGTCGATTACTTTTTCCGTCTCATTGTTGTCGTTGTGCCCGGAGCCGATGAATCCGGCGTCAGGAAACAGGAAAACAGTTCCCCAATACGCACCACTCAAATCAACACTGACCGGTATATTGGCATATTTAATCCGGTTGATGTTCCAGTATGTTGCCGCACCCAGCCGCACATTCAGCTTGCCGCAACTGATATTGACTGATGCCGGGTAAGAAGTGGGCTGAGCGGTAGAAGTATTTTCTTGTGATTCTTTCAGCATGATAAGTTTGAAATCATGTTTTTTCAGGTCTGTTTCAAGTTTATTTTGAACTATGTTGACGGGCTTGCCGGTTTCCAGATTGGATGCCATGGGCGACTTGAAGTTGAGCGATTGGATATCGACAACGGCTTTACCCCCCGAACCGAAGTCTGAAACAACGACAATCGCTTGTTTTTTTTGCTTATTCAGGTACAATGAGCATTTTGTTTTTCCGGACAATGCTTTTATCGGGTTCTTTTTATCCCAGCAGGCAAATACTTCCACCGCCTTGGAGCCGTATCCGAACTTCATTATGGTGGTCTTGATTTTTGACCATAGTCTGCCATCCAGGCCGCCAGCGTTCAAAACAATCGGAAAATCAAAGGCCAGAGCAGTGGCGATAAAAGTCCGGGATATGCGCAGCTTATCATTGCCGGTAATTTTGACCAGCACTTCCGGGATGCAGCCGGTTTGGGTACCAAGGGCTTCCGTCAAAATGTAACCTTCAGAAAACCTGGTTTGAAAATCGCTGGCGCCATACCACGCTTCCATATCCAGAGTAATGTTGCAGAAACTCATCAGCGGAATAATATTGGTATTTGTCATATGAGCCATGAGCACGGGACGTCCGTCCGGAAAAGTTTTTTTATTTACATAAAGCATTACCGCCGTCCGTTTTAAAAACTCCCTCAATTCGAAAATATCAAAAAATGGCTGGGTCCTGCCGTCAGGCAGTTTATATGCCGGGCCGCGAACCGGATCGAATACCGGCCAGTCACGGATATTGTCATAGTAAATGCCGTCCATTCCTGCCTGCACAAGTTTTTGGGCATAATAGAGCCGCATGTCCTGGTTACTCGCTGAGAATGTGTTATTATATGCTCCATCCATATTGGCCCGGTACTCGGCGCCCCACCATTCATCCAAATATACCTGATAGTCTTTCCACTTGAGGGATGATGCCCGTGAATTAATATATGGAATCGCGTAATCACAGTCTTTTGAATATCTGACGCCTCTTATCAGATGCCTTTCAATGAAGTCGTATTCGTGCTTGTTTTGGGGTGAAAAGTGTTTTTTAAGAAATTTATCCGCTTCCTGCAGCCTGGTGTTTACCGGTTCCTTACGTCGCGGCTTCGATATTAATTTTACGATTGAGTAATCCTGGTTCATCGGCCACGGCGACGCCTCTTCCCGGCAGCCGTAGGTGCCGTTTCCAGCGAATACTACCGTTTTCCGGGCATGTGTAATCTCTTTCGGACGCCAGTGTTCACATAGCCTGCGCCAACCTTTCATTCGCGGTTTAACCGGAGTCGGTTGAAATCCCATGACATAGGAAACTGGCTTTGATAATACAAAAGGTTTGTTGACAATGTTTATTTTTAGAATGATGCGGTTCTCCCGGCGAATAATTTCCAACGCGGCTTTTTTCCGGTCTACGCTCCAATTCTTGTCGCTGGCACTGAACCAGGCTAGTCCTTTGTAGACATAGCCAAGCCACATATAAGGTAGAAAATTGCCAGAAATGTCGGGATTTTCTTTGGCCATCCGGCTGTCCCATACGAGGTTTTTTCCGTTTGGGATATATTGAGAAGGATTGTAGCGCATATTATTATTGGTTGCGTGCATCAGCTTTGCTATTTCCGGCTTTAACGGCAACTCAATAAATGCGGACTGCAGGTTTACGTTTGAACCTTTGGGGGTTAATGTAATGTTAAGCTTGCACATGCCGTCGTAATCATAACTTTGTTTTATATTTGCCGTCAACATTTCGCTTTGCAGTAATGTTTGGGCCGTGACTTCAGAATTCGCGAGTTTTGTAAAATTGAATTCGGTTTCCCGCAGGCTGGTTTTTCCATCATTTAAAACCAGGCGTATCGGCGCGGCCAGAATATTTTCCCCCTGGGCGTAAATGGCGTCCCAGAAGCCGTTCTTTATCCGGTAGCCGGTCATCAGGGCGGAGACTGTTCTATGGTTGCGGTCTACCTGCAAGGCTTTGAACGGCGGGACAATAATATCTTCCTTGCCGATATTATTGTGTTCCCACGGAAAGTTATCATAAACAAAATTTCTTTCAAAGGTCAACGGTTTGGTGTTTTCAGTAAGGACAAGGTTTGCATACAGCTTGAAATTTCCCGGCTGAAGCTTGTGCAGTTGCAGTATGGCTTCGGGATTTTTGTTTTTTGAGCTAAGTTTTATCGTTTCTGCTGCTAAAGTTTTTCCATCAGGTCCGGTTATATAGAATTTTACATGTCCTTTAACCGGCTTATTTTTCAGTGCCTCAAGGTCCAGTTTTGCCTTGACGGTTTTCCGGTAAGGGTAAAACGAGAAATCAAGCGTCGTCTGTTTTGCGGCGGATTGACGCCAGTACGGGCCGGGCGCGGGTTTCCAGGTCAAATGGTCCGCAAATAATGTTTGCTTAGTTGTCAGGTCCCTGACGGCTATTTTGCATTCATAAGTCGCTTTGGTCGAATCGTTGAACAAAAGTTTGAACTCTTTCGCTTCTCCGGGCTGAACAATTTTTTCTTCATCGGAAACTCGCGGTGCGGTAATTGACGTAATATCAATACGGGAGGTAATTTTACATGATTTCGCCGTTGGATTATAGGCGGTAATTACACATTGGACCTTGCCGTTGTTCAGCTGCGGCCCCAGTCCTTTGAATTTAATCACCGGGGTTTGTTTTGAAACAATGATTTCCCCCATCGTTTCCGGCGCGCAAAAAGCTCTGCTCTTATTCCATGATGTCCATTGAGTAGGCTGCTTCCAGTCCCGGGTCATCTGAACTTTCCATTTGCCGGCCGGTGAAGTATTTTTAAGTCCAATATCCTGTAGCGGAATTGCCATTTCAAGACACCAGAATCCATCTGCCATTCGACTGGAAACTTTGGTGTTTGGGGTCCACTTTAACGGCTTGGATATTGTTATTCCGCCATTTTCAGACTTGAATTGTTGATCAAAAAGGGTTCCGATTGAGTTAACTATTGTCTGATATATCGCCCGACCGTGAGGCGGCTGCAGGATTAACTCGACCGCATCATCGGCAAAGACTCTGCCGTCTCTTTTTCTCACTCTGGAAATTAATTGCATGTTACCCGGAGGAAGTTCACTTTTACAGGCAAAATAGAGGTTTTGGTCTGAACAGCCGAAATAATAAATGATATTTCGTGGTTCCAGGTGGATGCTGTTGATTATCCTTGAACCGAAAGTCTGCGCGGCATTTTTCCATTCGTCCCTGCCTATATTACCGTCGATAACCGGGGCCGGGTTGAGTAATTGCGTGGACATTATATTCTGATTATCAGCGAATATCCCGATATGGCTGAGAGCAATGGCGGTGATCAGGGTTAGTTTTTTATAGTTCATATTATATTTTCCTGTTGATATTGAGATTATGTGATAATGCTATTTATTGCTTTTTTCTTAACAATTCAGTTTTTGTTTTATATATATTCTTTAAATCCTGATTGTTTAATCTGCAATTGTATATCCTCAGCATCTGCAGCAAGTAGTTTGCTCCTACATCTGACCCGATAGAAAAAGACGGACACTGGAAATATTCTTTCTTTAGTTCTCCATTAATTTTTTTGAGCGCGAATGGAGCGCCGTCAAGGCTGAGTCCTATCTCGTTTTTACTCCAGGTCACGGCCAGCATATGCCACTTGTTATCTCCCGGTGCGGCAGGGCCGTTGATACTCATCGTTGTCGAAGGAATATGCTTGAAATAGAGCAGTAGAATACGGATGTTACGTTCCAGAATGTTTTGTGATTTAGGACCGCTGGAAACTTGAACTCCAAGGAATCCTTTGCTGCTTTCGACTCCAAAGAAGAAAACTCGCGAATGCTGCAAACTTACCTTGGACCAATCCAGAGGTCGAAACCATAAAATCGCCGTGCCTTTATTCCAGAATTCTACATTTTTCGCTATCTCATACCGTAATTTCGCCCCTCCTTTTCCACAATAAAGAGCCTTGCCCCAGGGGGAATCCTTAAGAATGACTTTGCCCAGTTTCAGCGATATGTCTGGTGAGCCTTCAGATATATCGGCGGTAACATCTTTGTCTTTAAACTCCGTTTCAAAAATAATATTTTCACTGGCTACAGGCAGTTTTGGCTGTGCGCTGAGCAGAATCAACGGAAAAATCAACAGGAGCAACAAACATTCAATTTTAAACAACATTATTTTTCGTTTCCCTTTGTCACGGTTTTGCCCGGCCGAACCAGAAAGGATACCCTTCGACGGTCAGCCGTTCCGGAATGTCATTGGTTCCCAATGCTTTGACATGTCCATCGTAGAACAGCAGGTTGGCTCTGCCTGAATGACGAAAATCGATCTTAGGTTGAGTTGTTGCCGTCGGCGTTTTGTACCAGATGCCGGAAGAGCCGTAAGTATATTTTGTATCCGCGTTATCGATTGCGTCCGCCATGCAGAATACCGCACTGGTTCTTCTTATCTGGTTGAAATTATTTAGTTTAGTCCAGTCGTTGAAAGTATTCATCCGACCATTATGACTCCAACAGTAATAACCGGCCATATCATTGAATTGCGAAACGCTCCCTGCGACCGACGGACACATAAACTTCTGCATATAGCGTGCCAGAGATATTTGCGGATAAACGATTTTAAGTTCTCCGAGAAACTGCATCCAGAACTTATTTGCCCACTCGGAAGGATAATAACTGTTGCCGGTATGCATCGGCAGAATATAACCTTTGTAATTATCCGCATACATATGAATCGCCATTCCGGCAGTCTTAAAGTTATTTTGGCAGCTGATTGCTCTTGCTTTCTCTCTGGCTTTATTCAACGCCGGCAACAACATTGAAGCCAGGATTGCGATTATTGCAATTACTACTAATAGCTCTATTAGCGTGAATGTCTTTTTCTGCATGATGAAAATTCCTTTCCTTTTTGTTTTATTTTTTAGTTTGGTATCATGTCAAAATTTTTTTTATGGATAAATCCGGCATTGACGCCGTTTTTTGCATTGGAGCGGCCGGAGGATTGTCTGATTTTTAATGCCGGTTTCAGTTTAATGATTTCGTCACTTTTCTTAAGTAATAATTCAACGGCGGTTTTGCCCATAACCTCCGGTTTGACGTCGATACTGGTCAGGGGAATCTCAGACTCGTAAACCCATGGCGTATTGTAGCATCCGGTAAAAGCAATATCATCAGGAACCCTAAGTCCGTAACGCAGAGCTATTGAACACAGTTTGGTCGCAACGTAGTCGGAAATGCAAATTATGCCATCGGGTTTCGTGCTGATGATACCTGATGCCATCAAATCAAAGTTTTTATCAGATGCATTGCAGTTAACCCAGCGGAAAGCAGCATCCGGAAATTCATTGATTGCCCGAAGACAGCCTGCATTGAACTGCCAACGCGGGTGGTTTGCAATGTGAGATTTGCTCATTTCAATTGAGACGGTGTTTTCATTGGTGATCAGCATCAAATTTCTCTTTCCCGACTCCAGTAAATGCTTTGCCGCCAGATAAGCTCCATATTCATAATCGATCAGTACCGCGCCTTTCGGCGGCTTGCCGCTCCAGTCATAATAATCCACAAATATCGAATGCAGATTGGTTTTTTTCAAAAGGTCAGGATTGCGCCAGTATCCTCCGCCGTCAAGAATAATCCCCTTTCCGGGTGTATTGAGCAAAGTGTTAAGATTAGCCATCTTAGCCAGACAGTCGAAATTGCCGGCATTTATATTATAAGTTATAGGAAATAAATTCTGTTCCTGGATATTATCATTTACACTGTTGTATAATTTGCTGTAATAATGGCCGCTGGTCGGCATTGCGACAATAACGGTGCGATGCATTATATCCGTGGCGTTGTCGTTGAAGTCCCGGTTAATGAACGTTCCGGTCCCTTTTACTCTGGTTAATATCCCTTCCTGGACCAGCAGATTCATTGCCTTGAGGACAGTTATACGGCTGACGTTAAATGCCTTGACAATATCCTCCTCCCGGGGAAGGCGTCCGTCACCGAATTCCCCGGCTAATATTGATTCTCGCAACTTGTCAGTTACTTCTTCATATTTGTATTTATAGATTTTTGCATCCATAAGTATATAATATGATTTACTGATATGACTTACTCCTGAGTATACTGTGTTTGCCCTGAAAAGTCAATACCCGTATAAAATAAAAAACAAAAAAATATTAATCATAATAATCATATCGCTTGATTTTAATTAATATGTAACAATTTATTAGTAAGTTGTTTAAGTTTAGATTTAAAATTGGTTATTATTTTATTATCTAAATTTTTGGTGCCATTTCGGTATGCGGTAATCAGCGCAAAAATTTGATAAACGGTGAGAGTTCCAGAGATGAATGATCTGGTCAAAAGTATTGTAGAAAGCCTAATTAAGGCTATGCAAAGGGATGTTTTATTCTGGGAAAACAAGAGACTGATCATTGACATTGAATTCAATTCATTATAAAGATGTTTTATTGGTTTCAGGCAAATGCCCCAAAACAGTTAAAATTAACCTTGTAATTTTCATTATCACGACTTGAAAAAAAACGTTTTTGAACAATCTTAAAGTATAAGGTATGAAGCATTTTGTTTTACTGTTTATAATAAACTCATAAGGAAAGGTTTTAACCGTGAAAACATTTAATTTCAGCGCGGGTCCGGCGATGCTGCCGGCTGAGGTCATGAAGATCGCTCAGGCGGAATTTTGCAACTACGACAATACCGGTAGCGGTATCATGGAACTCTCTCATCGCGGTAAACAGTTTTCCGCGGTTATCGAACAGGCAGAAGCGAATATTCGCAAGCTGATGAACATCAGTGATGAATATGCCATTATCTTCGTGCAAGGCGGTGCCAGTATGCAGTTCGCGATGATTCCGATGAATCTGATGTTGCCGGGACAGGGGGCTGATTACGCCGATACCGGTACCTGGAGCGCAAAGGCCGCTAAAGAAGCGTTGCGTTTCGGCCCGGTTAACTTCTGTGCCTCCAGTAAAGCAACCAACTATGACCGCATTCCGGTTATCCGGCACTGGAAACTGAGCGACAACCCGTCTTATATCCATATCACCAGCAATAACACGGTTGCCGGAACCCAGTATCACTCTTTCCCCGATACCGGTGATGTTCCGTTGATCGCTGATATGTCCAGCGATATTATGTCGCATGAAATTGATATCAATCAATTCGGGATGATTTATGCCGGAGCGCAGAAGAATCTTGGACCTAGCGGTATGGCTCTTGTGATTATGCGCAAAGATCTGGCTGAACGTGCAGGCGATATTCCCACAATGCTGAATTACAATACTTATATTGATAAAGGTTCAATGTTCAATACGCCTCCGACTTTTGCCATCTATATGTTGAAGCTTACTACTGATTGGATGCTGGCCCAGGGCGGTATCGAAAAGATCGAAAAGATCAATGATATGAAATCCGAATCTCTGTATGAGCTGATTGATCGCAGCGATTTCTACCGCAGTCCGGTTGACGGCGGCAGCCGCTCAAGGATGAATGTCGTATTCCGTCTCCCAAGCGAGGATCTTGAAGCCCAGTTTGTAAAAGAAGCTACGGCTGAAGGCCTTACCAGCCTTAAAGGACATCGTTCCGTTGGCGGAATCAGGGCCAGTATTTACAATGCTATGCCGCTGGCCGGAGTTGAAGCATTGATTGATTTCATGATTGAGTTTGAGAAAAAGAACGGCTGATAGCTGAAGTGAATTTTGATGGCAGACACATCCAAAATGCATCCCGCCGCTTGGTGGAAAACCGCTTCTTCAGGAGCGGTGGATTGTCTGCTTTGTCCCCGTTTATGTCGAATTGCCGATGGTAAACGCGGTTTTTGCGGGGGCAGGATTAATGTTGCCGGCAAGCTTTATTCGCTTGCCTACGGCTATCCGGTATCCCTGAATGTCGATCCGATCGAGAAGAAGCCTTTGGCTAACTTTATGAGCGGAACTAAAACTTTTTCACTTGGTACATTCGGCTGCAATCTGGACTGTTGCTTTTGTCAAAATGCTTCGCTTTCGCGCGGCTCCTATGATCCAGACCATCATTTTCGTTATTTTACCCCGGAAAATCTGGTCGAATTGTCGTTCCGACACAACTGCCAGTCGATTGCATTTACTTACAATGAGCCGACGATCTTTGGTGAATATGTGTTGGATACCGCTAAAGTCGCAAAAGAACGAAATCTCGCAACGGTCATGGTTACCAATGGGTATATCACGCCGCAGGCGGCTCGTGATATATATCCCTATATCGACGCGGCTAATATTGATATGAAGGGGTTTTCTGATGAATTTTACCGAACCATGACCAGTACCCGGCTCCAGCCGGTCCTTTATGCAATGAAGTATTTTTACGATCTCGGCAAACATCTGGAGATTACCAACCTGGTGATTCCAGGATATAATGATTCAGAGGAGATGATTTCCGAATACCTGGACTGGGTTGAGAGTAAGCTTGATAAAGATGTGACTTTGCATTTTTCGGCCTATCATCCGGATCACCGTTTCCGGGAAGCTCCGCCAACTCCGCGCGAAACTTTGATTCGTATCCGGGATTATGTTTCCGGCCGTGGTTTTACTAACGTTAAACTCGGTAATATTTTAATATAACAAACTGCTGTTTTTCCTTTAATTTTAAGTATGAATAAACATCCTGAAGACCAATTTATCAAATTTCTGACAGACTCCTATTGTTCCATTGCCGACTTATTGGCGCCGGAGCGTATGATCGAGCTTGACCTCGGGTGTGGTAAAGGACTTTTTTCCACCCGGCTGGCTCAATTATATCCTGATCGACAAGTTTTTGCCGCTGATGTTATGATCGGGCGTTTGCGTAAACTCCAGAAGCGGAATATTCGCGAAGAAGTGACCAATATGATCCCTTTGCGGGTCGAGGCCCGGCATCTGCTTGGTTATATGCTGCCTGATGCATCGGTTGACCGTCTGCATATTCTGTGTCCTGATCCGTGGCCCAAAGATCGACATCGCGCTCAGCGTTTGCTGTGTGCCGACTTTATGACCCATCTCCACCGTATCTTGAAAACGGACGGCTGTTTCCATTTTCGGACCGACGATGTGCAGTATCTGGATATTGTCAAACGAGTAGTTGAAGCTTCGGGTTTATTTAAACAAGATGATTCCAGGATTGCTGATATTGCTCATATCAAAACCGATTTTGAGATTCGCTGGCTCGAACAAGGAAAACAAGTTTCTCACATTGCCTGGGTTAAGCAGCCTTTAACCTATCCGGCTTCCGGTCATTGATTTTTGCTTATTTTGCCTTGATCGGCCTTTTTTCCCGGTTTGCCTGTGTCGTATAAACCTTGATGATATCGAGAGCCAGATTTCTATTCATAGGCGCTCCGCGCCCTTTTTCCATTAACAGATAAGCCCCGCGCCGGTATTTTGTGATTCCGAATCCATTCCGGTTCTTTTGGGCTATATCGGACATGAATTTCTTCAGGTCTTTGGAGTGGGAAAATCCAGGTCGGAGGTCCAGAAAGATATAATTACAATCTGTTGTGTTCGGGAAAATACGCAGATTTTTCCGGTTGGCGAGTTTCGGCCCGAATCGCAGTGAGGTTGAAACACCTTGATCCTCCGGGATACTTTTGCCGATGATTTCAAATTCCTTGAAATTGTTCTGATGTTTTAAATACAATGGATAATATACTAAAAATCTTGATGTGAAAGCGACTCCGCACAAGGCTGACAATATAACGCATAATGCCAGCGCGGTACTGCAAATTTTCCGTCGCTTAAAAAATCCCGCGTTAGTTGTCGCCAGATAAAGACAGATGGCCAGCGTAGTGGTCGGATAGTGGTAATAAACCTGATAAAGAGGTTCATAATTGCTCAGCAGATGCATCAACACTGCGGGAATTAGCAGGATGAGCCCACGTAAACGAAACAGCGGGAGGAATAACAGCGGCAACATTATCTGCATAACAAACAAAGTCTTGTCAGTTGTTAAAACCGTATGCAAAGCATAGAGCGGATTCCCGATAATAGTTTTTCCGAATGCCGCGCTGCCGGTTCCATAAGCCATCAATGCCGAATAGCGGTCGAAACAGGGAACTCCACCAGATTGAGGTATTATTACCTTAACACAAATTATATACCATAGTATAGACATCACAGCCGGGATCAACGCGCGTTTTTCTCGCAATGCCAGCCAGGCGTAAATGCTGATGAAAAAACATGGAATCGGCATGTCTTCCCTGATCATCAATAATAATGCAGACATGATGAGAGTTGCTTTAATATATTTTTTTTCATAAAAATAAAGCAGCCATAATACTATCGGCATCGAAAATTCCACCGCGTGAAAACTGAACATGACTGAATTTGTCATGATAGGACTGAGAATCAAACAAAACGGCAGGAGGGTAGCCTGAAAGTTCGACAGGCCGCGTTTTCTGGCGATCAGATACAACGGAAATATGCTGGACCCCATAAATAGCGTTTGCATAATGATCAGTGCCACGGTGGATTTTCCAATCAAATAGCCGGGCAGCAGCAGATATAGGAATGGTGATACATGGACGGAGAAATGAGAAATAACTTTATTGAACTCCACCGTTACCACTTGGGACAAATTCGTAGACATGGCGTAAAAAATTTGAGTGAATATTCCCGAGTCGAAAGTACCGGTCAACCAACACTGGTATTTCATAATCGCGGCTCCTCCTGTCAGAAAGGAATAGATCAGAAACAGTGATGTTAAAATAATCAGTGATGTTTTTTTTGAAAACTCGAAATCTTCCAATACACAGCCTTTACGTAGCAGAAAATAAGCGTAGATAATTATTGAACCAGAAAAAAATAGAAAAAGTCCGGAATGAAATGAAATTTTTTGTAATATAAACCATGCGCACACTCCGAATCCGGCAACAGCGTATTCTTTGACTGGATGATTGCGTTTTTTTAAAAAACATCCGCAAGCAGTCACAAGTATAGTTGTGGCTGCGTATATCAAAAGAGCGATTAGAGGATTGATTATGGATGTTCCGGTTTTGGATAATGCGAATCCCGGGTGGCTGTATAGAACAACTGTAATCCCGGAGATCAACCCTAATGGCAGGCTGCCGAAAATAATTCGGATAACTTTGTTATTTACGGTAATGCCTTTTGTCAATGAATTACTCCTGTCGCAAAATCGGCTGTTTTTCGTTATGAATTGCAGTTACAGGTAAAATACACTGGATTGAAAATAAAATCAATATACAATGTTATATTGTTTTGATAAACGGTGACATTAGACATAGTTTTTCAACAAAAGCAGATTATTTCATCTAAAGTTTACCCGGATTGCCTTTGTTTAAGATTTTTATTTGCAGTTGCTTATAATTTATTTATAATCATACGGTATGACTATTGACAAAATCCTTCTCAGCCATTATATTACCTTTAAGTAAACTAATTTGGAGGACATTGAAGTGGGTTTTCGAATGAAAGTAATCGGAGGAGGATGCTATTATCATCTTTATAATCGCATCGCTTGCGTTAAAGGAGAACATCCTTTCTCCGATTTGGACAAAGAATATGGTTTCAGATTGCTGAAATACCTATGCGATTACTTTCTCATAGAAGTAATTTCCGCCGCCTGGATGGGGAATCATTTCCACCTTGTGGTTTACGCTCCAGGGATAGATGAATTACCGCCGCTGGAAACCATTGTCAAGCGGCATAACGATTATTACAAATCCATGAAAAAAATCTTCAAATTTGGTCCTAGAAACCCGGTCATAAATATAAACGACAGAAAACAATGTGAAAATGTAGCTCGAAAAATGATCGATATAAGTAGCTTTATGTCGGCTTACCAAAGACAGTTTACTTGCGTCTACAACGAAACCCGCGACCGGACCGGCCAACTCTGGGGCGGTCGTTTCAAAAGTACGATACTAGAAAAGATAAATGCGCTTGCCGCCTGTGTCATTTATGTTGAATTGAACCCGGTGCGGGCAGGTTTGAAAAACGATCCTGCGGATTATGAGTTTACCACCTGGGGACGTTACTGTAGAAGCGGCAAACATATGTTTTATGAAAATTTTGTCAAGCATATGAAGCCGAATATTACGACCGGAGATACGTCAAAATGGACCGATAAGGAGCTGTTTTCATTCTTTCGAGGCGAGCTGGCGCGGATCGTGATGGCGGAAACCGGGGCGTCCAGCGAAGAGATATATGTCGCTCGGGATAACGCCCGTCGTAAAGAGTCGATGAATGTGCGGTTCCTGCAACGAACCCGACACTTTACCGACGGAGTTATCCTTGGTTCAAAGCTGTTTATCCGAGAAACCGGCAGCAGATTCAATAATCCGGAGCGAATGCAGAAAAAGCAATTGGCACGAGGATTCATCTCAGCCGGGGTTATATATTGTTTTCGAAAACTGCAGAATTGATCAGCAATTTTAAGCACTTTCAATCGCAGCAATTTGCTGCTGAATACACTTCAATCTTTCATTGTCGAACTTGGGTTTTCTATTAAAGGTGTAAATGCCGTTCTGTTCCTGGAAAACATCGGTTAACTGAGTGTAGCAGTAACCGAACATATCCGGGTTTTCAAGCAGAACGTTACACAGACTTTCAAATCTGGCGTAAAACTCGTCCAGCGATTCAGGCGTATCGCCGTAGCCCCATGATTCTTTGCTGTCGGTAAGAGCCGGATTCCATTTGATGCCGCCGAATTCACTTACGAAAAAAGGCTGGCCTTGATATGGAACATTCCATTTGGGAGCATTCTGATATGGTTGGCCTTCAGCTAAACCTGCCTGGTTTGATGCCAATTTTTGCGGTTCTTGTGCATAGTCGTGGCAGTCGTAAATATCTGCTTCAAGGACGCGATGAGAGTATCCAGACGCGTCAAGTACCGGGCGGGATGTATCCATAGCTTTTGCGGCCAGAAAAACTCCTCTGGTCATATCGTCCAAAGCCTGGATGTTGTCTGTGATGTCCTGTCTGGTTTCGTTTAATCCGCACCAGCCGATGATACACGGATGAGAATAATCCCGCTCCAAAGCTTCAAGCCATTGAGTGATCATTGCCGCATATGGTTGATGACAGAAAGGATCATAGTGTGAAATGTTTTGTTCCCGGACTCCCCAGTCGCCGAATTCGCCCCAAACCAGATAACCCAGTTTATCGGCATGGTACAAGAAGCGTTCCTCAAAGACTTTTTGATGCAGTCTGGCGGAGTTGAATCCGGCTTGCATCGCCAGAAGGATATCCTCTTTTAATGCGTTATCGGTTGGGGCGGTCATTATTCCATCCGGATAATAGCCCTGGTCCAGTACCTGACGCTGAAACATGCTTTTACCATTGATTTTGACTTTCATGCCGTCAATCGCGACAGAGCGCAGGCCGCAGTAGCTGGTTGCGCAGTCGACTATCCGGCCGGCATGATCGAACAAATTTATTTTTAGGTCGTACAGTTCAGGTTTGCCGGGTTCCCACAGATGCATATCTTCTTCATTCAGTTGCAGAATGGTCCTGGCGGATAAATCCACATCAGCCGGAACTGTTGAGCGGGATACTGTTTGTCCGTTGTAAAGCAACTCAAATTGTATTTTGCTGCCTGCACGGTTCATGTTGACCGGTTGTTCGATATGGAAGCATCCGGAGCCGACATCAGGGGTAATTCTTGGACGCTTCAGGTAAATCTGTGGCACCGGTTCCAGCCAGACGCTTTGCCAGATGCCGGTAGTTCTGGTGTAGAGGCATCCAGTGTTCGCGTATTGGATCGACTGTTTCCCCCCGGGTTTTGCCATATCTTTCAGATCACGGGCTCTGACAACAATGGTTATTTCTTTGCCTGGTTCAGCGATATTTTTCAAATCACAGGTAAATGGCGTAAAACCGCCGCGATGGCGTTTGACTTCGAGATTGTTTACCCAGACGGTCGTGTCGTAATCGCAGGCCTGGAAATGCAGCAGAACGTTCATGCACTGCCACTCCGTTGGGATTGCGACGGTCCGGCGATACCATACCGCATTCATAAAATCCGGATTGTCGATCCCGGAAAGTTTTGATTCAGGACAGAATGGAACGGTGATTTTTCCTTCCAGTTCACGTTCTTTGAGACCGCGTTCCAGGCCGCTGTCGCCATTATCGATCTCAAACTGCCATTCTCCATTCAGGCAGAGCCATTGATCTCGTTTAAATTGCGGACGAGGATATTCATTTCTTGGAATCATGTTTTTCTCCGTAAATTAGTTTTATTGCGGTTGATTTATGTTTATATGAATATATTATATACTTAATTTTTAATATTGCCATTTGTTATAAACGCAATAATTTTAGGAAAACAGGCATGAGAGAGGATATTCTTAATTTTCCGCCACCAGCAGCCGGAGTTCCGCTCCACATTCAACTGGCCGGGATATCGTTTTGCGATGGTTCTTACTTAATAAGAAGAAACAAGAGCGATATTTTTGTTTTCGAATATGTGATCAAGGGACGTGGATTTCTGAAAACTCCGCAGGGAGACTTTTTTCCGGCGGGAGGAGATGTCTATATTGTCCATGCCGATACCAGACATGAGTACGGTTCCAGCGCGGATGATCCCTGGGAAAAAATATGGTTCAATGTTTCCGGTCCATTGGTCAGGGAGATGATTAACTGCTATGGCTTGAATAATCTCTGGTATTTTCCCGCATGTGATCTTGAATCAGTTTTCCGGTACGGGCTACAGGAAATAAAAGACAATGCAAATCAGGCCCATGAACTTGGCGCGATTATAATATTGCGGATAATTCAAGCTCTGGCTGGACAAATTGCGTTCAGACAGATGGTCAGTCTTGAAGGGGAAAGGTTGAAGAATCTGCTGGATCGAAATGTTCTGAGTAACCTGTCGATAGCGAAGATGGCGAAACATATCGGACGTTCAGAATCCCAGACAATCCGCATTTTTAAACGCGACTGGGGAACAACACCTTACCGTTATCTGCTGGATAAGCGGATTGAACTGGCAAAATTGTATTTAAACGGTTCGGTCAGGTCGATTAAGCAAATTGCGGATGAATTGGGTTTTGTCGATGAATTTTATTTCTCAGATATTTTTAAAAAGAAAACCGGACTGGCACCTGGTCGTTACCGGAATAAAAAATAAACAGCTCTTTGCATAATCTTCAATAATGTGCTAAAATAAGTAAAGAAAAATATTGTTATGAAAGGTTGTCTATGAGTAAAACGGTATTGATTACAGGGGCGTCCAGCGGCATTGGTAAAGAGTTGACATATTTATGTGCTGATGAAGGTTTTGATTTGATTCTGGTGGCGCGCCGTTATCAAAAGCTGGAAGTAATCAAACAGGAACTTGAAGCCAAATACGCGACAAAAATTTATGTTTTGCCAACCGACCTTACTCAGCCAGGCGCGGTAAAAACCCTGATGCGGGACATTGATGAACTCGGGTTACAGGTCGATATCCTGATCAATAATGCCGGATTTGGCGGTTATGGTTTGTTCCATGAATGTGATTGGGACAAATACCGCGACATGATAAATTTGAATGTTTTGGCGTTGACTGAGTTAACCCGTTCAGTTCTGCCGGGAATGGTTGAACGTAAAGACGGTCGAGTATTGAATATCGCTTCGATGGCGGGTTTTGTTCCCGGTCCGCTTCACGCGGTTTATTATGCAACCAAGGGTTATGTCCTGTCATTCAGCGAGGCAATCTACAATGAACTTGAAGGCAGCGGCGTAACCGTTACTGCGCTATGTCCCGGTCCGACCCGGACCGAATTTATTGAAAACGCCGGAGTGGAAGATGTCGCCGCTTTCAAGAACAGTGCTTCACCGGTCAAGGTGGCCAAAGCCGGTTATGACGGTATGATGAAAGGGCGGCGGCTGGTTATTCCGGGATTGGATAATAAGCTTCTGGCCCAGGTGCCGCGCTTTATTCCGCGCTGGCTGGCATTGAAAATTTCCCGGGCCATGGAAGCTAAGAACTGATTTTTTTGTGTATAAGATTCTTGAGATTAACACTTAATGATTAATTTATAATCAAGCGGTATGATTTTAATCATATCGACAATGATAATTGTTTTTTCAGATTTATTTCTTCGATTTGATTAATTCGGCTGCGCCAACAACTTTAACTTTTGCATTCTTGAAATCTGGAAATACCGCGAATTTCATGCCGGGTTTGACTCCGGCTTTGATCAAGTCGATGTCGTCAGCCAGGTCGTAACGATTTTTTGCGTCAACCTTGAATTCTCCGGTTTTAAGCGGAAATACCAGTCCAAGCTCAGGAAAAGCCACTTTTGAGCCGCAGAGATACGGAGTCATGAACATTCCGCCTTTCTGAATCATGGTGCCGATAAACTGGCTTGATCTGACCGGATGTCTTTCCGGATCCTTATTATCACGCAGTGAAGCTACTTCACCGAAAATATCTACGAAGAACGGCGAGTGCATCAGGTTTATCCGCAGATTGCCGTCGGTCAGTTTGGTTACTCCGGCGATCTGGTAATTCTCGGTTTGCTTGCCGTGGTTGAAGCCGACTGTCAGATAACGTCCGGCCAGCTTGGCACCAAGCGGCCAGTCAGTGAACGGTTTGACGATAATAGCGCTTTCCGACCGGTCTCCGGAAATGTCTCCGATCAAGTCGATCACTTCGCCACGCATATCTGCAGCGGCCTGGCCGATAAATGTCCGGCTGCGGACCTGCAGGTGATTGCCGGAGATCAGGGCGAAATCAACCATTTTGCGTTTCGCGTTTGTCCTGATCAACGCCGCACGACCATTGATGACGATCATCGGGTCAGAGAATTCAACTTTTCCCGCGTCTGGAGGCAGATAGAGAACGTAGTCTTTGGTTTTGTCGATAAAAGTGATTTCAAGGCCGACCGCTCCCGGCATCGGGGCGATAAGATCAAGTTTTTTAATATCGCTGATGCATGAAGCTGACAGTAAGCGAGGTTCCAGCACATGAACGAAAGTGCTGGCCATCCGTCGCGGATTGGTTCGCAGGGTTCCGACATAGTTTACGGCATCTTTGAATTCGACCATGCCGCGCTGTCTTTGTCCGTCAATATTTTCATCAATCATTGCCGGATAGTCGGTTACGGCTCTGACGCCGGTTTCAACCGCATTGCGCTGACCGGCAAGACCGTAAAGTGTCAGGTAGACCGGTTTGATTGTTTTTGCCGCTTGTGACGGCTTGTTTTTTGAATCCCAGGCGGCGTAATCCAACAGCCATGTATGGCTCCACATTGGCGGAACACGTTTTGTCAACTGGAAGTTTCTCAACAGTTTTTCATTCGCGACCGCATTGACTGATTCCGGCTGGAATACACGTTTTTGCTTTGCGGCCCAGGCGTTGATATCCGGATACTTTTCATTGACCGGCGGCAGGGATGACGTGACTTCTTTGCCGCGACTATGATACAGCAACATGTGCCGGGAACCTCCGTTGACCCGGAAAATGTCGACAGCATACGGAGTTCCATCCGGTCGGGTGACGCAGATCAGGGCGCGTCTGAATTCGCGCAGGCCCTGATAGCGCAATGCCAAATTATTTTCAGCTTGGGCCTCGGCAATTTGCAGATTGGGAACCGGTTTAGAGCCTTTGAACAGCGTTAAATTTCCGTAAGTGAATGAAGGTAATCCGAAGCCGCCAAGCCATGGTGCACGACCGCTCTTTTCACCATATTCGTCTACCATTACAGTATTTTTGGACAACACTGAATTGGGCAGCGCCATACTGAAAGTTTTTCTGCTCATATCGGAGGGATGCATCGGTTGAGGATAGGGTAGTTTTTTGAGTTTCGCGGCCAGCGGATTGAATTTGTCGCGCAGGTCAATGAAGCGTCCGAGACGGCTGTCGCCGAAATGATCCATCAGTGGGATACCGTCGTAATAGAATTGAATCCCCAGCATGTCGTCATGTGAATGCCCCCAGTAACGGTCGTGAGAGAAAATAATTTCCATTCTTTTACCTTGCCCTCCGGCACGCAGAATACTGAGGCCGGCACCTCCGAAAACGGCAGATGGCTGCTGGAGTTCTTTGCCGTCTTTACCGGTCTTCTTAAAACCGGCCAGAAATGCCTGATTGGGGCCGTCGCCGTGCTGTGACGGGGCGTTGCGGAGGGTTGAGAGGTTTGATCTTGTTTGGCCGGCGGTCAGCAGGAATGGATTTGATTTTAAATATCCGGCATTATCTCTAAGTCCGGCTGTTTTGAACAGATTGAACATACCACCGATCATTCCGGCGTAATTGACGGAACCTTCAGTTGAAAGTCCGTCATACCAGTTCTCATTGTAAAGGAAATCCTCAAGGATCTTGAGAAATCCGCGTTTGAAATAATCGTCGTTAAGGACCATTGCCATGCCCAGCAAGCCGGGGGCGTACATGCCGATGCCGTTGCCGACGCATTGTTTGGCTCCATAGGCCCGGAAAAGTAGACTGCCTTCCTGAATCAGGTTTTTCAGGACGAACTGCTGATTCTTCTTATCTCCCCAGGAAGGAGAATTTGCAACCGCCATATAAGCCTTGCAGATATTGAAAAAGTAATATCCCTCCATCGGCGGACGGAAATTGGCGGCGGCGGCATTGAGCCGGGCCGGCCCGAGCCAGCCGTGGGACCCGGGGGCGATATGGTTCTCCGCTAGCTTCAGGAATTCTTCACGGGAACGCGGGTCTATGCCGTTATGCCAAGCCAGTGGATAATGAGGAAATACTTCCGCCAGCCGGGTCAGGATCATGATTATCGCTTTCGCGTATTTTTCATCTCCGGTTGACACATAAGCGTCCGTCAGGTTCGGCAGGACGCCGCCGCCCCAGGTACCGATTATATAGCTGAGCCGGTACTTCAGGATCATATTAGCCGGGTAGTATTTAACCGGTTTGCCTTTTGGGGTTTTAAACTTCAAGCTGTAAGCGTATTTGACTGAACGGGTTTTTCCATCGAAATGTTTGAATTGATCTTCTCCCTTGAGTTCTTTTTTTTCCGCTTCGGTTTGCTGTTCCGGCAGTTCATGGAATACTTTACCGGAATAGCGGCATTTCATGCTGAAGGGATCACGCACGAAATTATAATCATATGGCATGCCGTTGTTGGCACCGCAGACAATGCATTTTTTATCGCTGATATAGCCTGAGCTGCCGGGTTCAGTTTCTGTCGAAATCGGGGCTGGTGATCGGTCAGGTATCAATTTTTTCCAGTCATTGGAGGTATATTTAAGAAAACGGTCCGCGTTAGCTCTGATTTTTTTGAGTTTGGCGGGATCAGCTTTCATCTCTTTCCTGATCTCTGTAAGTTTTTCCGGAGAGAACAAGGTTTTAGGTAGTAGGGACGGATCGCCGCCCGGCCATGATTTACCGATTTTTCCGGCAACCGGTGATTTATAGCTGTCGAATTCACCGCATATTGTTGTACAGCCACAGACTGTAATTAGTATTCCTGATATGAGTAATTTCATGTTGCTCCCTTCATTAAAAAAGATTGAATCTTGTATGATATAATATGCCTGAATGATTAAAAATTCACGAAATGCCGGATAAAAATCAGAAAATTTATTAAATTCCGGTTTTCCATGGTAAATCGTCTTTTGAGGCGTATATGTCCATTTGAGCTCTTGATACTCCGGACACATGGAAATCCGCAAATCCAACACTCGCGCTGCCGCTCATAAACTGGTGATAAGGCATCCATCTCGTTGTATTGGTACTTGTCGGGGTTTGAGTCCTTGAAATCATGAACATGCCCCAGTTAGCAGTTCCGGCCTCATACTCGCTCCATGCCAGGCTTTCGACGTAAACGAAAGTATTTGCCGGTTTCTTCAGTCTTGACAACTTTATGGTTTCAAAGCTGATTCCGTTTCCGTTAGCGTAATCCCCCCATTCGGATATGGCGGTATTTAAACCCCACGAAGGCCGGTCCCGGACCGGGGCGATGGTTCTTGACGGACAACTGAATACCGGCGGCAGATTGTTTCCCTTCAGAGGAGGATTGCCGACATAGGAATGATAAACCAGTTTCTGGGTCCAGAAATAGCTGGGATTGCCACCGTTTTGCTGGGGGAAAAATTCTTCATTATCATCCAGATAAAGTGCGGTGCCGGTGGATATTTGTTTTAGGTTGCTGATGCATTTTATTGCTTTGGCCTTTTCTCTTGCCTGATTCAGTGCCGGCAGCAGCATGCTCGCGAGGATAGCTATGATTGCTATAACTACAAGCAATTCGATTAGTGTGAATCTTGAAGTTTTCATTTACTCCCTTTCTGTTTTATATTTTTTGTGGAATTTTATATTCCGTTAAAAACTATCAATCCAACCAATTTTGTTATCATTATACAGTAGCGTTTTTTCTTTCAAATCCCGTATGGCTTCAGGTACGCTTATTGCATTATTAATTACTTTTTCGGAAATCGGCATGAAAACTGTTTCCATATATTCGGGAACCTGGAATGATGAGGTGGAAAAAGGTTTCATTTGATCCAGTGAATCGTCTGGTGCATAGTCACGAATTGCCGGGTATGAGAATTGACATTTAGTGATTAACTTCTGGATAACCGGGGACGCTAAAAATTCGGCGAATTCAATAACTTCCGGTTTATTTTCCGCTGTTGCTGATAAGCATATGCAAGCCGGGATATATCTGGTAATTGATGCCGGAGTTAAGATATTTGGAATATTTCTGGTTTTAAACGGCGCAGATTCCTTAAGAAAATTAAGTGCATAACCGGAAGGGGAACCAATCAATGCTTCACCGCGGTAGAGTGATCCTTCCTCAAAAGTTATTCCTGCTTTATTCAATATCGCGAAAAATTCAAATGCTTCAGTGACTTTCTCTGGAACTTGCATTCGGCCTTTCGGTGTGTCGAAGTCACCTCCAGCTGTAATGTATCCGGGAAATGAAGATGAAACGTCAAAATTGAAAAATTCTTTTCCCGCGATGTTCATAATGTATTTTTTGAATGAACTGAAAGTACCGTTAAAACATTCTGTGTTAAGGTGTAATTTTTCCGCGATATCACAATTCAAATATAGCATTTTGGGAGAGTTGCTGAAAGGCAGTCCATATTCGAATGATTCGTCAAAGCCGTTAAACAGGTTGAAATCAGGTTTTCTGTCCAGTTTTGCAAGCATCCCCCGCTTTGTATAATGAGGAATGCTCCATGCCGGAAGAATCATGACATCAGGATTAGCCTGATCTTTGTCGATATCTTTCAAGCGCAGTATGCTTAAAAGGTTGATTTTGGCTCCTTTGCGGGATTTCTCATACAATTGAATGGCCTTCTCCCAGAAAATCATTTTACTCTTATGAGTATCGGAAATTTCCAGGTTGATTGTGACGTTACGACGCTTTAAAAAATGCGGAACATGGAATTCCCGGTCAAAAGATGACACGCTGGGCAGGGTGTCGACGAATGTTCCTTTAGGTCGCTGTCTCCGGATAAGTTTCTGTTTTTCGAGCAGGTCCAGACTGCGGCGAAGCGTCATTCGGGAAACATTGTAGCGTTTGAGTAAAACATATTCCGGATCCAGCCTGTCACCACTTCTCATTCCCTGAGATACTATTTCTCTGGTGATTTTCTTGGCTGTTTCAATATATTTTGTTTCGGCCAGCATTGAGTATTGTCTCTATTGTCTAGTATTGTATAATATTGTATTGTACTATATTATACAATACGATAAATAAAAAGTCAATACCTGTAAATAAAAAAAGGAAAATGTCGCAGAAATAAACTCTAAAAAATGATTTAGCTTTTTATTAAATATCTTACAGCTTGACTTTAATTAAGTTGTAAGTGGTTAATAATAAGATAATTGTTTTTTGGCATCAGGATGGTGGCGCTTGATGCTTGCCAGGGGATCTGCCTGAATATAATGCTCGGAACAGTTGAGACTTCATGACAAGATTCAGGCGTCATAAAAGACCCGACAGTTCCATGTCTTACCATTAATTATGCAATTGTCATTATTCGGCAAATATATAACCCGGGTGTTCATTCCGGGCGTATATAAGAGATCATATGTTTACTTCTATTGCTCCGGCGGCAACATCATGCCATTTCCCATCTTTAAGGCGGAATTTGGCTTTCCCTGTTGAAAAAACCTTCGCAGTTCCGGCTTTTTTACCGGGTTCGATTGAGAATGTCGAAGGCATAAGAACTTTGTCGCCCGGTTGAATGGTGTAAACAATAAATGTATCTTCCGGCTTGATTTGTCCCGGTTTCGGGGTATCGACAAATTCGATTGTTGAACGTCCGCCTGAAGACATGATTGTCTCAAAACCGGATCTCAGAAAACGGATTTTCGAGCCATAGTGGTTGCCGGAACGGTTGCCTTTGAAAGTTCCGAAATTCTGCCACACCAGATTTGGTTTTTCGGGATCATAACTGACAACCTTGAATACATATTGAATGAACGAGGGATTATACATCAAGTCGATACGATAGCGATTTCCGTCTTGTTTCGAAATCTTTTTAACGGTGAATACGCTCTGACGTTTTCCCGGTGTGCGATGTTTCAGGTATATCAAACGTCCGGTATAAATTTCTCCAGGCGGCAGCGGGGTGTCGCTGGATACGATCAGCGCGCTTTCTGTCGGTTTCCCGGTTAAGTCTCCAATGACTCTTTCGAGCTGCATGTTCCAACTCGGTTGACTTTGAATTTCAATATTATCGGTTTTAAGATAAGAACCGTCATAAATTAACGCTTGCGGTGATTTTTCAAATGCAATGCCTAAAGTTGCTTTCATATTGAGTTTGGCGTTATTGAATTCCTTGCCTTTCAGGGTAGTTCCCAGCAGTACGTTGCCGGTATCGCTTTGAATTTCACAAAGCAATCCGCTTTTGTTTTTTTCATTTTGGACATTGAGAACTTTGACAGCTTTGATGAAATTCTTCTGAGCCGGGTTGAATGGCTCGAGAACATTGAAATAAGTACTTATCAGGCCGGGTTGGGACGCGGTCCTGGAGCCGATAATGTAGCTGATCGCATCTTTCATGCCGACAATTTGCAGGCCCTGCATAATTTGACCGGTTTTCGGGTCGATTTCCTCCAGAATGCCTGGCCATGGTCCTTTGGCGCTGATAATCTCCTGTTTTTCGGTTTTCGATCCGCTGATGTCGGACCAGACTTTTAAATGCACGTCGTGCAGTAGTTTGGGCCAGTTCCCGTATTGCTCCAGAGTTTTAGGATTCTTCGGCAATAGTTTTGACGGTTTAATATCGAAATCCATAGTGAACACCTGATCCGGCACCGGGTGCGATTCCAGACCGGTAATCAAAGCTCCGCCGCGACCATAATGTTGAATTACTTTTCCAGTGAGCTTGTCATAGTTCTGGCGGACTCCAAGATATTTTTGCATGTTGGGAGCCGAGAGCTTTTTGCCTTTGCTGAGAGATGATGAAGTCATCTCGTTCGCCACGTGGAAAAACAGATCATGTCTTTTGCCGCCGCGAATCCGGAAGATATCAACGACAACCGGACGTCCGTTCGGCATGGTCAAAACTACAAGCTGACGCCGGAAAGTGTTAACGTAGTTTGGCCGACCTTTGAAAATGGTTTTAGCTCCAGCGTCGGAGAAAACCGCCCATGAACCGAGCTTCGTGCTGGAATCATTGCCCAGATAGCCGTATAAGAAACTCGGACTGCCGGTATGATGGTAATAATCGACCATCGCGGTACAATGCGCTTCCGGGCCCATTGCGTAAGCGTGCCGCCACGGACCCCATTTGTCTCTTGGAGCTGGGGAACCGAGGAATTCGTACGGATAATCTTTTTTGATGGTTTTCCATGGTTCCTTGCCAGGATCAATATAACCGACGGAATAACCGAAATCCGGCAGCAGTTCAATTCCTTCATAGAACAACTGAAAATTAAGTCGGGAAAAATGAGCGTGATTGCTGGTATTCAAGTGGTCATAGATCAGTTCCAGTCTTGAACCAGGAGCCCCGCCGCGTAATACACTCATTCCATAAGTTGGAAAAATCTGGGTCTTTTCATGCTTCTCATACGGAATTTTACCCGGTTCCGGCGGCGGCATCCAAGGGCGGCGCGAACGGAAGAATCGGGCGTGCTGGTCGCTATGCTTACTTTCCACATTGTAAAGTGTGATGACCGGGCGCGGTCCAAGTTCAAATGCGCGTTTTCCCAGCGGGAAACGATCAGTCAGTTTTATTCCGGCAAAATATTCAAACATCCAGCGGTAGTTCATCAGACCATAGGTCATCATGGCATAATTGAATGCGGCGTCGGTCGGCATGCCGTCCGCAAACCAGTTGTTGGCGAAGTAAACTTCCAGCAAGGAAAGAGAATGAGAAAACAACTTTTTATTACCGGTCATAATGGCAATATAGGGAGCTCCGTTCAAATAACCGTACATTGTATTGCCCAGGGTAGCGGGGCTGACCAGACATAAATATTCTGCTTCCTTGATAAGGTTTTTGTAGACTTTTTTGTCCCAGGCTTTTTCATCCCCGTATTTCTGTTTGCTGTATGCCAAGGTCGGCTTACGATCACGGATCAGATCATAGACCTTGGCGAACAGGCCTGTCTGATCCGCAACCCCATCGGTCCAGCCGGAAATTCCCCAATTGAGTTTTGCGTAATTGTAATCATAAATGCCATGGAACCAGTATGGCCGTTTGTAACCAAGTTTATATGAGAAAACATTTTTTATGTTATGGTAATCTTTTTCGGTCAGGTATTCGCTGCCGTCGCGATTTCTGGCGAAACCGTGTCCCAGGGCGCGAGAATAAATCGGTAATGCCGGGTAAACTTGAGCAATGCGGTCAAGGATAACCGCCAGGATATGGCAGGCTTTGTCATCATTCTCCATAACCACCCGCATTGCCAGGTCCGGAATAACTTTATTCATAATAAAAGTGAGTCTGACGCCCCATACCTCCGCGGCGCTGCAGTACCAGTCCTTGCGCTTGGAATTGTACTTGGCTGTAGCATTTTCAAGTCCTTTAGGAACATAGAAACGATACGGATACATAGTGCCGTCGTAATGTGGAATTTTTACCGTTTTGTTCGGTTTCGCTTTGTAATTGGCCGGCATGTCTTTTTCATATTCATAGACCGTATGACCGCTGTAGGTTGTAGCCTGATGAGGATTGTTCAAAAATTCCTGCTCGGTCATCGGACGGCAGCCGCGATAATATTTGCCGGTGAACGGAGAGTTCCCTCCGGTCCCCAGATTTCCGCCCTTACTGCTGAATGCCGCAAAGTCGCGAATCAGTGTTTGCCATTTTTCATCGGGAATGTTCAGCCATTTCTTGCCGTTCCCGGGATGTCCGGAAATCGGACTGCGAAATTTACCTGACTTCATTGCCGCAAGAAATTCAGGCGTAAATATCCGTTTCGGCATCTTGAACTCAGGTTCAGCCAGTCTCACTTGTAAAGCCTTGACGTTAACGGTTTCAGATTCTTTGTCGGTTGCAGTCAGTTTTCCGACGGACAATGCCAATGCGATAAGCGGCAAAAATAATTTCCTCATTCCAATTTCCATTTAAACTTGTTTTTATACATGTATGAAAAGCTGTTTAAGTAACTATTATACATGTTGAAGCCGAAAAAGCAAGTGGCTTAGCGGAAAATTGTAGTCCCGGAGTTGAGTGTTTTTAAGAAATTTTGATTATGTTGAAAATGTAATCAAAGAGTTTTATCGGGTTAAGACGTTGTTGATTAATGTTTTATGATAAAGTAATAGTCAAGCGGTATGATAGATAATACTTATAAAATCAGCAAGGGGGGATTATTTTGATTGCCGGATAGAATTTTTTGTTCCGGTCGAACGAGTGGTATGTATTATTTTAGCCGGGAATAATATGACTTACAAGCAATTTGCAGACAGAATCGTTTTCACATAATCCTTTGAAAATGGGGGTACATTCAAAACCGTCTGCTTCAAGCGGGGAAACCAGCTTGCTTTTCATGTCGCGATGGACATGAACCCCGCCTGCGATCATTAACGGCTGGATAAGCACCTTGGAACCAGAAGGCAATTTTGCCCGTACCGAGTCGAGATCTTCCAGCTCATCAAGGGTGACAAACAAAATATTGTCATTGAGCTTATTAAATTCCTGTGCAAGCGTTTCCAGGGTCGGATGCGCGGAGTGGCTCAACAGGATCAGCTTGTCATGTTCTTTAAGCTCTTCCGACATCTCCTCAAGCATGGTTTGAGCAAAGGCCCGGCAGTCAAACTCCCAGTCGAGCAGTGGCCTGTAGAGCGAAACTCCGCCGCTGAAGACTTCCCCGAAAACCATTAGAGGCATCATCATCATTACATAGGTTTCACCGGCAAAGACCATTCCGGGAAGGATTGAAACGGCCTGATATTTTTCCAAGGCCAGTTTTTCCAGTGCCCCGGATAGAGAGTCAACCGTTTCATCGGTTACTTTTTCAAGTATCTTTTCTGAAAGAAAAACGCGGCGAAGCGCCGCGTCAGGATATTTTTCCCGGATATGCGCCTCAAGCTTGTCATAAGCCTTTGACGCATCCGGATGCGTGCTGCCGTTATACGCAACAACTATGGTTGAAGGACTTTCCGCCATTATTTATCTTCTTCTTTCTTTGGAGCAGCCTCGGCATTTTTCGGGGCTTCATTGTCACGACCATCGTCAAGATGAACGTGTTCGACCTTTTCAATCAGTTCGACGTCGCCGGCCGATACGTGACCGATAACTCGGCCGTCGTCATGGATATTGACTTCTTTCTCATCCAGAGCGCGGAACATGCGAATCAGGTCGCGGGTACCGCCCCAACTGAACCAGAAGGTCGAGATAACCGCGACGACTCCGCCGAGAAGAAACTGGCGAATGAAGAAATAGTTTGCCCATGCTTCCGGGGTCCATTTTGCGAAATAGGCCCAAATGGCTGAACCGGCAAAGAATCCCAGGAACATGATGCCGAAGGACCAGATAAATACTGACCATGCAATGACTTTGTCGCCGGTAGTATATTCATCATTGATACCGATGACCTTTCGGAAGAAGTCCTTGATGCTTTTGACACTGTGTTCGATCTTTTTACCTTCAATCTGGTATTTGCCGCGGTGGAGCATCCGGTCCATATTGAACGCGTCTTTTCTGCTCAGGAGAGAAATCAAGGCGTATATGGAGATTGACAGGAGCATGCTGCTGAGCAGGAGTTCCTGAGAGTTGATCGGGAATTTTGTCGGGGTTACCCGCCATAAAATATATGGTTCAAATGGTCCGGAAGCCGCCTCGATATATTGCGTGAACCAGCCAAGGTTGCCGCTTCTTTCAAGATATGGATAAATGGTGCTGGCCCAGAGACTCTGGCAGACCGCGCCGGTGGTCGCGATACCTGAACCGACAATCAGAGCCGAGAAGGCCGCCGCGGTGGTGCCGCGTTTCCAGTAAAGTCCGCCAACGATAACAACCCCGGCGCCGCCGGTCCAGATTGCGCCGGTAATCGCGAAAAACATCAGGATATAATCGACTTGCCCGAAAAACAGACTGAAAAAGAACGCGAAAGCGGCGACTGATGCGACAAGGATACGCAGCAAACGGATCTGCTGAACCGGAGTAAACGGTTTTCCGCCACGCAAGGGCAGGATGATGTCCTGAACAATGATACTGCCCCAACTGTGCAGGTAGGTCGTGTCGGTGGAGATCATCAAAAAGATACATAGAGCACAGAATATTCCGAGCAAACCGGTCGGCAAAATATATTTGATAGCCATTGGAACCCGCATTTGTCCGAATATGGTGCCGAATACCTGAGCTTCTTTTGGTGAAACGGAAAGCAGGGCTTTTTTGCCGACTGTCAGCATCGGTTCTTTATCAACCGGCTTCTTAGTCGTGGGTTGACCACTGGCTTTGACTCTAACCGGTGAAGGCGCGGCGTCAAGTTTCTGCTGTAGACCGGGGCCTATTTTACCGGTAGCGAGATATTCCCTGTATTCGGTTCGCAGTTCATCAAACTTTTTATCCGGGGCTATGTCATCAAAAACTTTTTTGGCCAGGGCGGCGCGGCAGGCGTCGGCCCCGTGAGGACCTGACTTGAAAATTTTGTTATTTAAGTAGGTGAAGGCAACAACAGCCAGCAGAACATACATCATCTGGGAGAAGCCCAGACGCCAGGTTCCCAGAATTCCCCCCATTTTTTGTTCGTGAGCATTTTTGGCCGCGGCGTTATATCCCTGTGACCCGGACCAGCTCATTCGTCCGAGAATACTACCGAAAACACCAACAGCAACGTAGAACAGGTTGAAGTCACGCAGTCTGCTGATATCAAACGGGTTCAGCATGCTTTTGCCGGGGGGACGGTCCAGCAGGGTCGGGGCCAATTCATTGAACCATGAAAAGCGCCAGATGATATAACCGACGATGATCGCATACATAGGATAGCTCAAAAGCCCTTGAACACAGTCGGTTACCATGATTGTGATTTGACCGCCCATACAGGCGACAAAAACTGCCAGAGACAGGAAAAACGCCATGACCAGAGCGAATGACGGGACCATCCAGCCGGCGATATTGACGTAAACCGGGATGTCACAGAAGTAGATAAGAAAGCGGGCTCCGACAGCCGGGAACAAAGCATAGTTCAAAACACCGGAACAGGATTGCAGACATGCTGCCAGAATACGGAACTTACGGCTGTAACGGATTTCCAGAAACTGCCCCATAGTCATGGCCCTGGTTTCCCGGAAACGGTATGTACAGTACCCGGTCAACCCCATAATCATCCCGATAGGCAGCACTATCTGCTGCCAGAAGTTGTAGGCGAAGCCTGAATTATACATGGCTTCATAGATCGCCACCAGGCTGATCAGCCCCATACCAGCTTCACCTGCAGCCACACAAACAACATAGCGTCCGGCGACACGTCCTGCTGTCAGGAAGTCCGCCACGCCTTTAATGTATTTTTGGCTTTTGATCCCGATTCCGATTACCATCATCAATGGTATACAGACGATTACCCAGTCAATCCAACTCATTGCCTTTTTTCCTTTTTTGTTGTGATCATTAGATATATTAGTTATATTATATAGACAAGGATTGTGCCAATTCCTACTACCATCACTAATGGAATTAAGACAATTATCAAATCAATCCAACCCATTGCCTTTTTGTCTTTTTTGTTGCATGATAATTAGATATATAAATTTTCTTATATAGAGAAGGGTTGTGCCGATTTACTACTTCCATCGTAGAAACGGCATCAACCCGTCTGTATTGTCAGGATACTTATTGATCCTTATTAGGTTCGACTGTTTCGCTCTTATCGCGGCCGTCTTCGAGGTGGACATGATCGACTTTTTCAACCAAATCAATGTCTTCGGCGGAAACATGGCCGATTACGCGACCGTCATCGTGCAAGTTGGTTTCCTTGGCTTCCAGCCTTTTAAAGAGCCGGCAAAGGTCCCAGGTGCCACCGACAGTGAACCATACGGTTGAGATGGCTCCGACGATACCGACCAGAATCAGGTTGTTAAACAGGAACCAGTTGGCCCACCAATGGCTGGGCCACGGATCAAACACGTTCCAAATGACAATGAACAAGAACGCGCAGAAGTGTAATACAAAAGTCCAGATAAATACGGACCATGCCAACGCTTTGTCCCATTTTGAATATTGCGAGTCAATACCCAGGAGGCGCGGTAGAAAGTTTTTGATGCTCCATGGCGGTTTTTCAAAAGATTTACCATCGCGATTGTACTTGCCGCGGTGCAGCATACGGTCCATGTTGAATGGCTCTTTGCAGGTAAGCAATGAAATGGTTACGTACAAAGTAATGGCAATAAGCATTGTGATGAAATAAATTTCCTGTGAATTGATCGGAAACTTGTCAGGAGTCACTCTCCAGACGATATAAGTGCCGAATGGCGCCGTAACGGTTGAGAGAAAGGACTGCAGTGAGTCGATCATATTCCATTCAACCAGTTTGGGATAGATAACATCAACCCATTTTTTCTGAGCGATAAACCCGCTTACCGCCAGGATTGAACCGGTCGCGAGAGCCGCGAATGCGCCATAAACGGTACCTCGTTTCCAATAAAGTCCGAAGACAATGCACGGTCCGGCGCCGCCGAGCCAGATGGCTCCGGTTATCACGAAGAACATTATAATATAGTCAACCTGACCGAAAAAGAATGAGAACAGGAATGCGATCACAGCCACACAAGCGATGATAGCACGCAAAAGGTTGAGTTGCTGCTTCGGGGTAAATGGTTTTGTTCTGAACGGCAAAATAACGTCCTGCACGATGATACTGCCCCAGGAGTGCATGTAGGTTGTATCAGTACTGACCAGCAGGAAGATCATGATCGCGCAGAAGACCCCGGTAATACCGATCGGAAGGAAACTCCTTACGGTCATCGGCACCAGCATTTGACCAAAAATCGTGCTGTAGACCTGGGCTTTTGATTTATCTTCCGTTCTCATGGCTGCGACAGAAAGATTGCGGATTTGTTCACGTTTGTCCACGGTATAAGTGGTAGCTGTCGGTAACTTGTAATCGCTTTGGGCCAGTCTGGTTTTCAGGGCCGGAGAAATTTTGCCGGTATTAATATACTCTCTGATTTCAGACCTGACCGCATCATATTTAGCCTCAGGAGCCACATCTTTCATGGCTTTGACCGCTAGTTCTTTGCGGACCGAGGTAGCGCCTTTTTGGAAATCAACATGGTTCAGATAAGTATAGGCGGCTATTGCCAGCAGGACATACATCATCACGGAAAAACCCGAGCGCCAGGTGCCGAGAACCCCACCCATTTTTTGTTCGTGCGGAGTTGCCGCCGCGGAATTATAGCCTTGAGTGCCGGACCAGGCCATGCGGTTGATAATACTTGAAAAGATCCCGACAAAAACATAGAAAATATTGAATACACGCAATTTTTCAATATCATAAGGATTGAGCATACTCATCCCTTTAGGTCTATCCATCAGGGCCGGAGCCATTTCCTTGCTCCAGGAAAACGTAAGAATAATGAAAACCACGATGATAACGTACATCGGGTAACTCAAAATCCCTTGTACACAGTCGGTGACCATGATGGTGATCTGACCGCCAAACCAGACGATCATTACCGCAAGCGACAGAAAGCACATCATCACCAGGGCAAAGGTTGGAAATTGCCAGCCGGCAATATTGATAGTCAAAGGCAGACCGCAGTAATAGATCAGGAATCGAGCGCCGACCGCTGGAAAAATGGCATAGTTTATCACGCCGGAGGTTGATTGCAGAACCGCGGCAAAGATACGGAAGGATTTACTGTAACGGATTTCAAAAAACTGCCCGATTGTCATTGCCCGGGTTTCCCGGAAGCGATAAATACAATACCCGGACAAGCCAAGAAACATTCCGATTGGAACACTGACCTGATTCCAGAAACTGATCGCGAAACCGCATTTATAGTACATCTCGAACATGGCGCACAGGCTTATCAGCCCCATGGCCGCTTCACCATTCGAAACCGCCACAACATAACGCCCGGCCACGCGTCCGGCCGACAGGAAGTCTGAGACCCCGTGTACGTATTTTTGAGTCCTGTACCCGATACAAATTACCACCATTAGTGGCACCGCCACGATCAACCAGTCAATCCAGTGCATTTTTTCCCTTCAATTCAGTTATTTATTAATATTAGTTAGAACATTTCATCAAACAAATCCGGATGAGGTTTCCCATCGCTTCCGTTGGCGGGCGCATCGATCCCGAAGCGTTTCCATGCCTTGACTGTGGCACGGCGTCCCTGTGGGGTGCGCATCAGGTAACCTTCCTGGATCAGGAACGGTTCATATACTTCTTCGATCGTTCCTTCCTCCTCACCAACGGCGACGGCAATAGTCTTGATTCCGACCGGTCCGCCGCGATAATTATGAATTATAACTTCAAGTATACGGTTATCCATTTCGTCCAGACCGTCACCGTCAATCTGGAGCATTTCCAGCGCGGATGATGCTACGGCCTGATCGATAATTCCGTTTGCTTTGACCTGAGCATAATCCCGTGCCCAACATAACAGATTGTTAGCGATACGCGGGGTTCCCCGGCATCTTCCGGCCAGTTCGTCGGCGCCGTCGTCGTCTAATTGGATTTTCAGGATTCCGGAGGAGCGTTTGAGGATTTTGGTTAATGGCGGTTTGTCATAATAGTCAAGACGGCATGACAGTGCGAATCTCGAGCGTAAAGGCGCAGACAGCATGCCTTGCCTGGTGGTGGCTCCGATCAGGGTGAAGCGCGGCACATTCAAGCGAACTGATCGGGCGCCAGGTCCCTGATCAAGCATGATGTCGATGAAAAAATCTTCCATCGCGCTGTATAAATATTCTTCAACCGTGGTATTCAAACGATGGATTTCGTCGATAAAAAGAATGTCTCCGTCCTGCATGGAGGTCAGTAGTCCGGCCAGGTCGCCGGGTTTTTCAATTACCGGCCCGCTTGAGGATTTTATTGACGCGCCTTTTTCATTGGCGATGATGTAGGCCAGGGTTGTTTTGCCAAGTCCGGGAGGGCCGCTTAACAGTAGATGTCCAAGTGGCTCGTTACGATCTCTGGCGGCTTTGACAAATAGTTCGAGGCGCTCCTTGACACTTTCCTGTCCCGGAAAGTCGGCAAATTTTTGAGGCCGCAATGTCTCATCGCTGACACTGTCCTTTTTATTCATTGTGGACGTGATAAAGCGTTCTGCCGCCATGATGCTCCGTTATTTCTTGGTTAAATTTATATACACTGAACTTGTAAAAATACATTTTCAAACTATTTTATCAAGTCTGTTTTTTCAAAAAAAAGCATTTTTATTTAAAAGGGTTCATAATAATTTTTTTGCGTAACGAGTTGCGCACCAAAGTTTAGGGTTGTAACTGATTAACAACGCAAACCTTAGGTGAGTGTGCTTGCATGCAAAGAAAAACGAAAAGGAGAATACATTCTCATGGATGTACAACAACTGAAACTGGCCGCTGACACTATCCGCGTCCTGTCCGCTGAAGCAATTCAGAAAGCAAAATCCGGGCATCCCGGCATGCCGATGGGCTGTGCCGATGCCGCAGTCGTTCTCTGGCACAAATATCTGCGTCACAATCCGAAAAACCCGGGCTGGGTCGGTCGTGACCGTTTCATCCTGTCCGCCGGACACGGTTCAATGCTGATTTACTCGTTACTGCATCTTTATGGCTATGGCCTTTCAATGGAAGAGCTTTCACAGTTCCGCCAATGGGGCAGCCTGACTCCGGGTCATCCGGAACTTGGTCATACTGACGGTGTTGAAATTACCACCGGGCCTCTCGGCAGCGGTTTCGGCGGCGCGATCGGTATGGCGATGGCTGACAAATATTTGGCCGCGAAAACCGGACTGGATAAAACCGATCTGCTCAACAACCGTTATTTCGCGTTTAGCGGCGACGGCTGTATGATGGAAGGCACTACCGCTGAAGCAGCGTCTCTGGCCGGACATTTGAAACTTGACAATGTCATCTGCTTCTATGATGACAACTCGATTACGATTGAGGGTTCCACCAATCTTGCGTTCAGCGAAGATGTCGCTAAACGTTTTGAGTCATATAATTGGCGCGTTATCCATTGCGACAATGCCAATGATATTGAAAAGGTCGACGCCGCTTTTGCTGAAGCAGTTGTTTCTGACGGTCGTCCTACCCTGATCGTTGGCAAAACCCAGATAGGTTTCGGCTCTCCGAATAAACAGGGTAAAGCTTCCGCTCACGGCGAACCACTCGGCGAAGACGAAGTAGTTGCTACCAAAAAGGCTCTCGGTATGCCGGATACTCCGTTTACCGTCCTGCCGGAAGTTACCGCTATGATGGAAGCCAGAATTGCCGAACTTGAAGCGGAAGCCGCCAAATGGGATGCTAAACACGAAGCGTT
This sequence comes from Victivallales bacterium, assembly GCA_963676655.2. Taxonomy (GTDB): domain Bacteria; phylum Verrucomicrobiota; class Lentisphaeria; order Victivallales; family Victivallaceae. The sequence continues at coordinate 46,245 of CAXXKX010000002.1, forward strand.
TAAAGCCGCCAACCCGGAAGGCGCGGCATTGGCTGCAAAAATGTTCAGAAAAGAAGTTCCGGAAAATATCCTTGAAGAACTTCTGGCTGCAGCTCCGCTTGACAAAGCGGTGGCCACCCGTGCTTCCGGCGGTACTATCCTTCAAAAAGCCGCTGAACTCGTTCCGAGTCTCGTTGGCGGCGCGGCCGACCTGGCCCCGTCCACCAAGACCGATATCAAAGGCGGCGAAAGCTTTACCGCGGAAAACCGCGGCGGCTGTAACTTCCATTTCGGCGTTCGTGAACTCGCTATGGGGATGTGCGGCAACGGTATGGCCATTAACGGCGGCCTGATTCCGTATACCTCTACTTTCTTTGTCTTCTCAGATTACATGAAACCGGCGATTCGCCTGGCCGCTATCCAGAAACTGCATGAAATCTATGTTTTCACGCATGATTCGTTCTATGTCGGCGAAGACGGCCCGACCCATGAACCGATCGAACAGATTGCGATGTACCGTTCACTGCCCGGCGTTACCGTAATCCGTCCGGCGGAAGCGACTGAAGTTGCTCATGCCTGGGCTACCGCCCTTAAAGCTGACGGCCCGGTCATGCTGCTGCTGACCCGCCAGAATCTTGAGCCGATCCCGGCTGAATTGCGCGGCAATGTCGATGTAGCCAAGGGTGCTTACGTGCTGGATGACCAGGAAGATTTCGACCTGGTCATGATGGCGACCGGTTCCGAAGTCAACCTGGCGCTTGACGCGGCCAAAATCATCCGCGAAAACGGCTGCAAAGTCCGGGTTGTTTCCATGCCGTCATGGGAACTATTCGAAGCCCAGAGTGACGAATACAAAGCCTCTGTTATTCCGGCTGACAAGAAATACGTATCAATCGAAGCCGCGTCCACCATGGGCTGGGGCAAATACGTAGGCCGTTGCGGCCTGTCTATCGGTATCGACCATTTCGGCGCGTCCGCTCCGTATTCGGTCCTGGCCGAGAAATTCGGGTTCACCCCGGAAGCTGTAGTCGAAAAGATCAAAGCTCATTTCTGTCCGTGTTCCTGCAGCTAAAACTGTAAATCACGGCATATAAATTCAAGCCCTCGTGTCAAACGGCATGAGGGCTTTTTTCTTTTAATAATTTGATAAAATGGTTAAGTTGTTTGTTTTAGGTGATTTACGTATTATTTATAGTCAAGCGGTATGACTATATTCTATACTTCCTGCATTTATATCATAAAGTGGTGAAGATGTATAAAATGAGTCAGAGGACTATTTTTAAATGGTTGAATTATGATTCCTCCTTGGTATATTAACCGTTATGCATTACTCTGAAACATGCGGGATATATTATAATGAAACCTGTTAAGTTAAAAAATGTCACCCTTGAGTTAAGTTCAAAACCGTTCCGGGATGAATCCGAGGAAACCATGTATGCCGTTTGCGAAAAAATGTTCTCGCAATGGAAGCTTCTCTCCGATTGCTCCGACAGGATTTCTGTCTTATTATGGATTGCGGACGGAAGCGAAATACTTGAATATTCGGGAAATATGGACCAGACCTTTGAATGGGCGTATTGGCTCGGAGCGGCGAATAGACCGTGTCCGGAAAATCCAACTTACAGGGACTTGCGTAGTCCGCACCACTGTAACGCGACATATATCGACTCTCCGCAACCGCGTCAATACGCCTGGTTGAAACGCTTAATTGAGGTAATCCGTGTTGTCGGCGAAAAAGTTACCGGTAAACCGATAAGGATTGGCGCCACTTTTGACAACGGCCCGGAATTCGCGATTTCCGATTTTAAATATCGCCGGCACCGGGAAATCCTTGCTAAAAATGATTTTGTTTTTTGCGACGCCGTACTGCATGCGGACAACGAACACTATGCCGCGTATCCGAACGGAATTCCGGAAGGAACGTCTTTAGGGACTTTTCTGGGCAAGCAGTTCCATGAATTTTCACGCGACCTCGGTTACGATTATATCTGGTTGTCCAATGGTATGGGTTTTGGGCGTGAAACCTGGGGGATTACCGGCGCACTTTCAGACAAGCAGCGTTTTTATCCAGAAAAAGTTGATGAAACAGCCGGGGCGATGCTGGGATTCTGGCATGATTTTACATCAAACTGTCCCGGAGTCGAAATTGAAACGCGCGGTAGTAATTATTCCGCCGGGGTTGAGATGTCGACCGATGCGGCCCCGTTGCGGGAGCTTTATCGTGACGGGGTGATTACCGCTCCGGTCAACTCTCCATGGGCCGCGATTGATTTTCGGACCGGACTGGAAATTTCTGCCTGGATGTCTCACATTGCCGAACTGCCGAATGATATGTTTCCATATCGTTTTTACGCCCATGATCCCTGGTGGATGAACAGTCCGTGGCTTGATCGTTACGGACGTGAACCGTGGGATATTTTCATGCCGTTGTCGGTTTCCAGAGTTACCGGTTCCGGCGAGGTTAAAGCCGCCAACAGTGTTTCAATCCTGACAGTTGATGACACGAAAGGCGAAATGCCGGATATTGTTCCGCGTGAAGTTACAAACCACTTGCTTGATGCGCTTGAAAACGCGCCGGACGAACCGGGGCCGTTGGTTTGGGTTTATCCGTTTGATGAATATTGTTCTTTAGTACGGGATAAGGATCGCCGTTTGGAACAGGTGTTTAACGAGGATACCTTTTTAGGAGAGACCATTCAAGGCGGGGCTCCTGTCAACACGGTAATCAGTACCGGGAATTTGAGAAAATTACTGGCCGATGATCCGGAGCGGATTTTGAGGTCGATATTGATTGCTCCGGTTACGGCCGCGGAAACGCTGTATCCATTTATCGATAAAGGCGGTAGAGTTGTCTTTTATGGCGCGCTTGCTTCGGCCCCGATTGAACTCCAGACGCGCCTGGGGCTTCGTTGCACAACTCCGCTGCTTGAGACGGTCGAAATAGATTCATTTTTGAACATCGACCTTTTCAGCGAGGGAAATATCAATAAAACTCTCCACGTGGTGGAACAGTTTGCCGGCGGTGGATTGACAGAGACGATAGACGCCCCGGATGTCGAATCGCTGGTCCTGGCTAAGCAGGACAATCAAACCAGGGTAATTGCGGCGAAACGCGGAAAACTGGCGTTTCTCCGGGCTGTCCTGCCATGTTCTCCAGATGTCCGGACCAATGAACGGTTTATGGTCATGCTGCCGCCTTCGGAATCTTTTCCGACGGAACGTCTTTTACGCCATGTACTGTCAAAATTCGATTGGAAACTGAGTGCCGACGCTTTTTCTATAGACACAATATTGCCGCGTTGTAACATCTCTCGATACGATAACGCCTTTTTCTTTTCTCTGCTTGCCCCGGATACCTCGTGTTCTTTACGGGTAAATGCTCCTTTGGGCGCTCCGATACTTACTGAACTTGAAACGCATATTGAGCATGGTGATGCGGTCTGGCATCCGGCCCGATGCTGGCATAAAGAGTGCCGCTGTTTTGTTAAACAGGCCAAAAATTCTGTAATAGGCGGGCAAATTTATTTGCCGGGTACGTTTAATTTTACCGGAAGACGCTATTACAGCGGACTGGTTGACGCTGAGGTACGCTTTTTTGTTCCCAAAGGCTATGAGGATAACCTTGAAATTATTACGACCCCGTTCTTTCTCTGGGATTTCTATCGCGGTGAAAATGTAACGCCGGAATGGGAAGATTCAGAATTCGGACGTTGCGCTGTCGTCAGGAATGCCAATGGTCATTTGAATTTTGCCTGGTAATCTCACGCGTCTGTGACTTGAAATGAAAAACTGCTTCAATTTGCATTATATAGAGACTGCTGTTATATTCTTGTTTATTCTCTTTATCGAACCGCAAATAATTTAAGGAGCAGAAAAATGAAAACCCGCACCATCTTAACTTCAATTCTCGCCGCAGGGGTTGCATTTACCGCTTTCGCCGCTGACAAAGTCATTAAGGTTATTCCGGAGAATGCCAGGAAGGCCAGAATCGATGTATCTGATCCAACCAATAAAAACGTCCTGAAACCCGGCAAGAGTATGCATGTTTCCGGCTGGCTGAAAGACCGGAAAAATTATAATTTGTATTCTTCTTCAAAACCGTTGACAACTGATAAGTGGGAAGATTATGTGGTCGATTTTACGCCCCAGCAAGATGGTGAAGTAGTCGTCAAACTGTGTGGGCTGTGGTGGCGGGCCAAAGGAAACAAGAGCAGTACCCCGATCTATGTTTTATATGATGACGTGGAAATTACCGGCGCGGAATTGAAAAATCCCGGATTTGAAGAGCTTGACGCCAAAGGAAAACCCGCCCATTGGTCGACTCGCGGTAAAATAGTCAAAGATGCCAGAACCGGCAAAAATGCGATAAAAGTATCTATTGGCACTAATGCGTCCCAGAAAATCCAAGTCAAAAAGGGCCAGAAAGTAACAATCAAAGCCAAAGTTAAATATCCGAAATAAGTTTCCAGTTACCAACGGGAAACTCTGAACTTCGATTGAAAAACTCCGGAGTAACTCCCGGAGTTTTTTTATTTTTCGGATAAACTCTTATTTATCTCATTAATTACAGATTTTGCCCAACTGGAATATTCAGGAAAGGTACTCTCAAAATCTTCTTGTTTTTTGATTCCATTAAGTTTTGCCTTAATATGGGAATTTAGACACTCTTTAAATACTCCTTTTACATCACTGACTTCTTCTTTACTAACCCCATTACAATTATGATTTTCAATAATACCCCTGACGGATTCGCTGTCAATGTTTTCAAATTTACTTTCTGTTATACTGTATACTTCATCAAGTAATTCAGTTGGAAGTAGGTTTTCTAATTCCACATTGTCTGTTTTTCCATCATTTAGGTTATATTGGAAAACATAAACATACTTTTTTAAAAATTCTCTATATTTACCTTCAATCATCTTTTTTAGGCCTTCTGCCGGTTTATCCTTGTCAAGAATAAATATCCATTTTGAGCCCAATTGAATAGGTTTTCTATTTAAAAATTTTTCTATATTGGTACACCCTCCTCCATGGAAGAAAGATGATTTTTTGATTTCAAAGGGTTTATTCTGTAAGAGATTATAATAATATTCAAAAAGAGACGTATCTCCATCTCCTTCAAACACAAAATTATGCTCATTCAATGAAGATAAGTCTTTGTCAAAGTGAAAATCCAACGTAGAATAAAGAACTTCTTCCTGAAGAAAGCAACCAACCCTATCCTTTCGAGATGGAATAATGTTGGTCTTTTGATTTCTCTTTTCAAGGATAATGTGCCTATCATAATTTTTTCGGTCAATCATAAATATAGAATGAGTTGCATATATAACTTGATTATCTTTATCTGAAATCTTAATCAATTCATCAAGCATAAACCTGACTCCTGAAGGATGAAGATGAGTCTCTGGTTCATCAATTAGAAGAATCATATTATTAATAATTCCTTGTTCAACTGCGGAGCCAATTGTCAATAAAAATGATATGAATGTTTTAGCTCCTTGACTTCTCTCGTTCATATTGAAATAATTTGGATCATCAATTTCAGGATCATAGATCGAAAATAAAATATGGTCTCTTTCTAATCTTATATCTATTTTTTGATTAAAATTTGACCAAGCATTTTCAATGTATTTATTTATTTTGGTTTTTAGAGTGTCAGATGCTTTGCAACGTTCTGTGGGAGAGGTTTTCAATTTCTTTAGTTTATCGTTTAATTCCTCACTCGAACTTATATTTAATCCTGTTTTTAATACATTGTACAATGGTTTAAGCTTAACTGTAAAATCTTTATTATCAATAATATCTTCAAAAAAAGTTTCTGCCTCGATGGTAAGGGAATCTTGGTATGTCCAAAATACTACATCAGGTAACATCTGAATCAGGTACTTCTCAAGCAAAGATTCCAAATGCGGAATAATATATTGAGAATCTTGAGTATACTTATCCATAATATGGGTATTTAGCTGTTCTAATTCTTTTTCTTGTGAAAATAATCTATTTTTGAGATTATTGATTTCAGCTTTAATCTTATTTATCGAAGAAGTTATCTCTCTAGGAGGGCTTTTAACAGTATCAGCACTTGAAATTATTTTTAAGTTATTTTCTTTTTTTTGAATATCAGAATTGAGTTTATTGATATTATCTTCTAGTTTCTTTTTTTCAGAAACTACATCATATCCGTCAAGATTTTTTTGAATTTTCTCACACTCTGATTGTTTTGATTTTATTTTATTAGACAATTCCTGTAAATTTTCTTTAAATGTTAAATTCGATGAAGAGGTGCTTTTTTTAGAATCATTAGCGTCATGTTTTGTTATTTGATTTTTCAGGACTTCTAATTCATTAATCTCATTTTTGATTTTTTGTAGCTTAACAGAATCCTTGTATATGTTATGGTTCTTCTCATAATTACAAAAATCTATAATTACGGCGTGAGATATTGGAATGAAAGAGTCACGAATTTTGATTTTATCTAAATCACTAAGAAAATTTTTCAGTAAAACAAAATTCTTATCTAAGTCTATTTTTGAATTGTTAAGGCTAATGAAGCGTTTTTCTTTTTTTGTTTCACTGTCTATTTCAATGTGGTAAACAATATTCAGGTCTTCTGGTTTAATTTTAATTTTTGTCGCAGTTTTCCCCTTAATCCAACTATCAATTATTTTTGATACATCTCTTTGTTCGTTTTCACTGAGCTCAAATTCAAAACGCAATTTGGGATTTATGGTCTTATTAGCTTTAGGCGCGTCATTTATACTTAAAGGATTATCTGTGTTTATATGATTAATTGCCCGGAGAATATTAGACTTGCCTGACTCATTGATGCCAACTAAGCCAATGCAATTATCAGTAATATTAAGTTCTTTGTTCTGTAAGCTCTTATAGGCATCAAAATAAACTTTAACAAGTTGCATAGTTATATCCTTGTTTTACATTATGTACTAGTATTCGAAATTTATTATATATTTATACTTTAAATGCTAAATGTCAAGTTTTGTGTTAAAAATATTTTATTTTTCTTGGTTTGCATTTGTCAGAGTTGTTTTGTTTTTGGTGTTGTAGATATGTTAATATCAAAAGCAAATGACATTTTCTCTTGCCCTCAAAAAGAAGTATATGTTGCTCTGAATGTCTGAAAAAGTCATTATTAACGGTTGATTTGTCGGGTCATACCCTGTATTTTTAATTTAACCCTGAGTCCGGGGTACTGATCATCGTCAATAGCGATTTGTTTTCAATCACTGAACGGAGAAGAGAAAATGGATATCGTGATATTTTTTTTCAGCGGGACCGGTAATACCTGGTGGGTCGCTTCCGAATTGAAAAAAGCACTTGAACAGCGTGACCACACAGTCGATATGGTTTCGCTGGAAAATGAATCGATAAAAGATAGTGAAGCGGTTGCCGCCCGGATAGAACGGGCTGATTGTATCTTGATCGGCTATCCGGTTTACGGTTCTGATTTGCCTGATAATATGATGTCCTTAGTCAAAAATCTGCCGGCATGCGAAAATAAAATCTTCGGCGCGTTCTGCACTCAGGCCGCGTTTTCCGGCGATGCCAGCAGTTTTTTCCAGCAAGAGCTTACCGCCAAAGGCTATGATTTCAGATTTAGTTTCCAGTTCAATATCACGACCAATTTCAATGTCGCGATGCTGCCTTTTTCGTTATCAAAACCGGCCGCAGGTAAAAAGCTTGCAAAGATCAAAAACAAAGCGTTGAAAAAAATCAATCGTGCGGCGGATATGATTACGGCGCAAGACCGGCATTTGGCGGGAACCAGTATTTTGATGGCTGTCCCCGGTCGCATCCAGCGTTATTTCTTTAGAAAAAACAAATCAAAACTGCTGCGTAATTTTCAATTTCTTGCGGAGCGCTGTACCGGTTGCGGTTTGTGCGAAAGATACTGTCCAACCGGCAGTATTTCATTCGATGCCGACCATTCAGATTTGACCAGGCGCGATGACTGCCTGTTGTGTTTCAGATGTTACAACTTCTGTCCGGTCAAGGCGATCAATTTCGGAAAGAAAAAGGTGTCGAACCCGGAAAAATACCAGCGCTACAAAGGTCCGGAAGAAAATATAAAGATCGGCGACCTGACCCAATAAGCCGAAAAAAGACAGACGCTCCCGATGCTGAAAACGTTTGTTGAGTTATAGTACAAAAAAAAGGCCCGTCGTGTTGACGGGCTAAGGATTGATTTCTTTTACAGGGCAGGGCAGGGGAGTTTATCTCCAGTCACACCAGAAGCCGTCAGGGTCGAACAGGCGGGAGCCCTGGCCGATGGGGGCATTATAGTTGGGGATTGCAGACCAGATTCTGCTTTCTGTATGACCATCAACAAAGAGGATATTTGCTCCTCGGCTGTTGCTATGCCGCCAGTTACCGCCGTTGGAGTTGATGTGCGTATAACTGCCGATCTCAATCAGGTTGGTATCGCTGGTTGTGATTCGGTCTACGTCCATGACGATCATTCGATCGGACGGTCCTTTTATTTTATCAACTTTGAATGTATATCCTTTCACCCAACTGTAACTCATGTTGCTGTGAAAGCTGTTCATGGCGTAGTGCCGGCTCACCCCGCCTTTGTTGAACTCCTGCTTGGAGACTTGAGATGGACAAGCAAAAATAGTTTTCGGACGATTGGCGCCGCGATCTTCCGGCCGCTCCGAAGGCCTGCCGATGTCGTAGTGACGGAAATTCAGAAAATCGGTGTTGGTGGAGATGTAATAGAGGGCGTCCTGCCAGGTGCCTTTACCGCCCCAGGCAATGTTAGACGCACTCAAGTTGCCCTGGAATTTAGGAAATTTCCCGTCATTCATATCGACATATGCCGCCATGTACGTACCGATTTGCCTCTGGTTGTTCAGGCAGGTTATGTCTTTTGCCTTGGCTCGGGCACTGTTCAATGCCGGCAGCAGCATCGACGCCAGAATGGCGATGATGGCAATCACGACGAGGAGCTCGATTAATGTGAAATAACAGGTTTTTGGGGTTTTCATGGTTCTTGCCTCATTTTGTTTTTTAAAATTCCATTAAAACGATAACTGTACATATTTTTCCCGACTTTGCGCGATGCCTCGATCATTTCCCGGTACGGGGTGTCGGCGACATCGACAAAACCTATGGCGTATCCCTCACCGTCCCAGCGACCGGTTAAGGGTTGATCCCTGAATTGGAACCAGTGGGTGCCGACAATCCGCGGATTGACCAGTGCCCCCTGGAGAAATCTGGTATAGGCCAGGGCGCGATCCTGCTGTGTCAGACCCGCCGGACACAGGCCGGGAGAGAACATGCCGCGGTCATATATTCCGAAATGGAATTCACCGATCAGGACCGGCATATCCGGGAACCCTGGAGTATCGAAGTTGGCGGCGCTGTGTGCGTAGATGTTGACGGTCAGCACGTCGCAATATTTTTTACTGGCTTCATAGAGCACCGGTTTGATTGCGTCGGTGCCGATAAAGCGACAGCCGAGGTAGAGCCGGTTCGGGGCTTTTGATTTTATCGCGTCACGACACAACCTGAAATATTGATCGATGCTTTTTCGCATAAAGATTCTGGCATCGGCCCGGCTGGTTTCGTTGAATTTTGGCAGTTCCCGGCTTGCCAGTAAAGCCTGCCAGTCGGTGTATTGAGTTTCCCAGGCCGCATTCAGCTTGTCAATTGTCTGGTATTTGGTTTTCAAGTCTTTGATATATTCCTGCTTTATTGCCTGCTTTGCCGGACTTTTGATGATTGACTTTATCAGATCATAGGCTCTGCGATTGCCGAAATTCAGCTCGTTGTCGATGAAATAGCCGATGCACAGCGGATCGGTCAGGGATATTTTTACCATGGGATTCTTTTTAGCGGCATTATCAATCAGATTTTTCATTCCGTCGATATATCTCTGGTCAAAAACATCGTAGAATTTTAACTTGCTGCCGGATATCCTCGGTAACTGCCGGTTGTAATCGGTCAACTGCATAGTGTACGGCATGGTCCTCATCGCGATAAAATCCTTGTTTCCCCAGTTGCCGATCGTGTTGAAGCCCCAGTACTCCAGTCGCTTTGCCAGGTTGCTATAGAAATCAGTGGCATAATCCTTTTTGCCGTATTTCAACTGAAGATTTGTGTCGGTGAACGCCAATTGGCCTGATTTAGAGGGCTTGGACTCGAACCATTTGTCATGTGATTTTGTCCTGGTAGCGTCAGTGTGTGCATAGAGTACGTCGATCCCGTGTGAGAAAAACAGTTTCCCGTCCGGATCGACAAAATACCATTTACCTTTGTATTTTTCTACCCTGAAATTCCCCGTTGCTTTCAGTTGCGGACCATTTTTCCAGCCGCCGAAACGATTCCAGGAGGTTGGACGCTTTGCACTTGCCAGCTCTTTGAGCTCCTGTTGATGTTTCTGCTTCAGATCGGCAACTGAATGGATTTTCTCAGGCCAGTCCTGATGGACATATTGTCCGTATTTGTCGATGAACGGAAAGAATTTATCTTCCGGAACAGGTTTGGCATCTTTTTTAATCCGGTCTTCGAGCCTGAGATTGGATATCTTACAATTTACCAAGTCTTTAGCTTTGCCTTCAAAGGTCCATTCCTGATAAATCTCGATGGAGTCAATTCGGTCGGAATCAAGTGCTCTTGGCCCCGGGATGCCTTTGGGCGTGCCATATATGCTGCGATGCGGAATCAACAATTTAAACGTGCGTTTTTCTCCGGGATTAACCGCCAGTCCGGTTTTGGCGTGACGCCTTTTCCCGGTCCGGCTGTCTTTTGCATAAATGAACATCACCAGTCTGAGTTGTTTGTTTTTGCTGAGATTCTCAATATCTGCGGCCAAAACTTTTCCAGCGCTCAAATCCCACTGTTTTGTTCCGGTCGGCGGCATGATTTTAACGCCGGATTCCCAGCTTGGATCGTCGAATTTAAGTTTTATGGAGCCAGCTTCAAATTCAACGTTGGCGGAACCTTTCTTTATGACCTGTCCCTGATCAAGAGGAAGTTTGTCCGCCAGGATGGAAGTGAACGCCAGCACGCTGACTGTGGAGATTAAACATTTTTTTACAGAACGCATGTTTTATTTTTCCGGTATTTAAGTTTTATTATTGTAAAAATTATCAGATGCTAATCAGGCTTTTGTACCTGAACTTTTCAAAATGCTTTTAAATACTTATGACTGAATTGCGTTCAATCAGTTGAACTTCCATTTTGACTTTTTTATGCCTGCGTGATTCGCCGCTTAAAACTATTTCAACCGCTTTTTCCGCCATTTCCCGCAAAGGGCTTGCCACTGTCGTCAGGGATGGGCGCTGAAACTCGGATACTCCGGGGTTTTCAAAACCCATAATGGAAATGTCCTGTGGAATTTTTTTCCCGGCCAGTTCCTGAATTATCCAGTTTACTTCAATTACTTTCATATCTTCTCCGGTGACCCAGACCGCGGTGCTGCCGGAATCGATCACCTGTTTTACCGCCAGGTGCAGCGGGACAGAGTCATCTATTGTCAAAAGATTTGTTTTCGGGTCATGGCCGGCTTTCTGCAATGCCAGCCCGACTCCATTGGCCCGGTTCATCCCGGTGTAATCTGATTCATGGATAACTGCGATACGCTGATGTCCTTTGCTTACCAGATAATCTCCAGCCAGTTTGCCGGTGTCTTCGGCATCGAGATAAACCGTGTGAAAATATTCGCTCCAGTTATCACTGAGCCAGACTATTGGCAGGTTTTTCATTTCCTTAAGCAAATCGATAGTACGGTCTTCCCAGGCGATCCCGATTATACCGTCGAACCAGCTGTCTGTCAGGTTGTCTATCCGATCCTCGGTTATCATAGTAATATCCGCGTTAACCCGTGAAAGGGCGTAACAAATGTATTGAGTGACGGTATTGACATAACCGCCCATGACGGTTTTCCATGGTGGTTCAGTGATCAGGGCAATTTGTTTGTTCCTGACTCTGACGCGGGGCCTGAAACCCAACTCCCGGGCCGCTTCCAGGACCCGGCTTCTGGTATCTAATGAAATTAGGTCGCTGTTGTTGAATACCCGACTGACTGTTCCAGCTGAGACTTTAGCATGAGAAGCTACCAATGCCAGCACGTTAGCGTCGCTCATTCGTTTAGGTTGTCTGGTTTTAACCATTTTATCATTCCTGTTTATTTTTATCACACTATCAATTATACATGGTATTTATGCAAAAGTCAATAGTGTTTTAATAATAAATGCATATTTTATGCAATTTTTGCATAAGGCTTTTAAAATTAATAATAAATTTCCATGTAGTTTTAAAAATGGCGGCGGTAAAAAGGTATCATATTAAGATTTTTAGCAGGAAAAATCAGGTTGTTAAGGCGTATGCAAAAAGGATAAAAAAAGGCCCGTCGCAATGACGGGCCTTGATTTGGTCTATTTGAACCGGGTTGAGATTACATTATCTCGCCCATGTTCTTGTAGAATTCCATGCGCCGCTTGGCGTCTTCCTCAGCCTTGGCAAATAATGACTCGGCTTCGGTCGGGGCAGTCTTAAGCAGCGTTGTGTAACGACGTTCGCTGCGGATGAACTCCTGGAAGTCACCGGTAGGCTCTTTGCATTCCCACTTGAACGGTTTTTCTTCCATCGGGTTGTAACGATACAACGGCCAGTAACCGCAGTCAACGGCTCGTTTCTCTTCAACCTGAGTTTTCATCATGTTGATCCCATGAGCAATACACGGGGCATATGCCATGATGATTGACGGACCGTCATAGGCTTCAGCTTCCTGGAAGGCTTTCAGGGTCTGAGCACGATTCGCGCCCATCGCGATAGATGCGACATAGACATAACCGTAGCTCATGCACATGAAGCCGAGGTTTTTCTTGGTCAAGCGCATACCGGCGTTAGCGAATTTCGCAACCGCGCCGATCGGAGTGGCTTTTGAAGCCTGACCACCGGTGTTGGAATATACTTCGGTATCGACAACCAGAATGTTGACGTTACGACCGGAGGCAACGACATGGTCGAGGCCGCCGTAACCGATATCATAGGCCCAACCGTCACCACCGAAGATCCAGACTGATTTGTCTACGAAGTAATCAGCCAGTTCATTGATCTTGGAGAGGACTGCTTTGGCTTCGCCTTCAGCTTTAGCAACGGAATCAGCCAGGATGGCTTTCAAGGCGTCCTGGGCATCCATCGCGGCTTCAGATTTGTCTTCCCACAGTTCCATGCATTTGCCCAGAGCATCTTTGATGCATGAGCAGATGTCCATGGACATGGCTTTTTCAACGTTCATCTTGAGCTGAGCGCGGTTCTTGTCGACCGCAAGGCGCATGCCGAAACCGTATTCAGCGTTATCTTCGAACAGGCTGTTTGCCCATGTCGGACCACGACCTCGTTTGCTTTTGCAGTACGGAATAGTCGGGAAAGTTCCGCCGTAGATTGAAGAGCAACCAGTGGCGTTGGCGACGATCATGCGTTCGCCGAACAGCTGGGTGACCAGTTTTACGTACGGGGTTTCACCGCAACCGGCACAGGCGCCGGAGAATTCGAAGAGCGGTTTCAGGAACATCGCGCCTTTAACAGTGCTGGTGGATGCGCCGTCAACGACATTGTCCGGGAGGGCATCAAAGAATTCAGCGTTTTCGCGTTCGCCGTTGGCACGAGCTTCATCGATATGCTGGAATTGCAGGGCCTTTGTTTTGGCCGGACAGGTTTCGATACATACACCGCAACCGGTACAATCTTCGCAGTAAACCTGCAGTCTGTAAGCCAGGTCGCGATCATTTTTGGTTTTAGAAGCAACGGTATTGAAGGTTTCCGGAGCGTCCGCCAGGTCGGCAGGAGCAATCTGCTTGGCACGGACAACCGCGTGCGGACAAGCCATTACGCACTGGTTACACTGGATACAGTTTTCTGGAATCCATTTGGGAATATGCGGAGCAATACCGCGTTTTTCCAGGCAGGTGGTACCGGTAGGCAGAGTACCGTCGATAGACATTTTTGATACCGGAATGTCATCACCTTTCTGGTGCATGATCGGCAGGATTACGTCTTTGGCGAAATCTTCGGCATCGTCGGAGATCAGTTTGGTGGGAACGAATGATTCGGTGATTGAAGACGGAACCGGAACTTCTTCCAGGCCAGCCAGAGACTGATCAACACATTCCCAGTTCATCTTGACAATATCATCGCCTTTGCTTTTGAAAGTCTTTTCAATCGCTTTTTTGATGTACTTGATAGCGTCGTCAACCGGAATGATGTTTGCCAGTTTGAAGAAGCAGACCATCATAACAGAGTTGATGCGGTTGCCCAGGCCGACGCCTTCAGCAATTTTCAGCGCATTGATAGTATAAACCTTGATGTTGCGATCAATGATGATCTGCTGCATGTCTTTGGTCAAGCTGTTGAATACTTCAGCCGCGGGAGTTTCGCTGTTCAGCAGGAACGAGCCGCCTTCCTTGATGCTTGACAGCATGTCGTAACGGCCGATATAAGCGGGGTTGTGACAGGCGACAAAGTCAGGTTTGGTAATCAGATATTCGGATTTGATCGGGCTGTCACCGAAACGCAGGTGCGAAATAGTGATACCGTAAGATTTTTTGGAGTCATAAACGAAATATCCCTGAGCATACTTGTCAGTGTTGTCACCAATGATCTTAATGGAGTTTTTATTAGCGCCGACAGTACCGTCGGAACCGAGTCCCCAGAACATGCACTGAACAGTGCCGGCGGGAGCGGAGTTAATAACTTCGCCGATCGGAAGAGAAGTGCCGGAGACATCGTCATTGATACCAACTGTGAAACCGGTGGTGCAAGCTCCGTCAACGTGGTCATAAACCGCTTTGACCATGCTCGGAGTAAATTCTTTACTTGAAAGACCGTAACGACCGCCGATAACCTTGATGTCGGTATCAGCCAGAACGGCTTTGACGTCCAGCAGCAACGGTTCGCCGAGTGAGCCGGGCTCTTTGGTGCGGTCCAGAACGACAATTTTCTTAACGGAAGCGGGAATGGCTTTAACGAAAGCTTCCGCCGGAAACGGGCGATAGAGGCGGACTTTCAATGCACCGACTTTTTCGCCTTTAGCGATCAGGTAGTCGATGGTTTCATCGATAGTTTCACAGGCGGACCCCATGGCAACGATGACTTTTTCAGCATCGGCAGCGCCGACGTAATCGACCAGATTGTATTTGCGTCCCAGGCAGGCGCCGACTTGATCCATATATTTCTGGACGATAGCCGGAGTGGCGGCATACATGTTATTGGTGGTTTCGCGGCCCTGGAAGTAAACATCCGGGTTCTGGGCGCCGACTTTGGCGAACGGAGCTTCCGGGCGCATGGCGCGGGCACGGAATTTCTCAACATAACTCATGTCGAGCAGGCTTTTCATATCTTCAAAGTCAAGCAATTCGACTTTCTGTACTTCGTGAGAGGTGCGGAATCCGTCGAAGAAGTTCAGGAACGGGACGTTGGATTCCAGAGTGGCCAGATGTGATACGATAGCCAGGTCGTGAGTTTCCTGGATAGAGTTGGCGGCCATCAAGGCGAAACCGGTATTGCGAACGCTCATTACGTCAGAATGGTCACCGAAGATTGACAGTGACTGCGCTGCAAGTGAACGAGCTGATACATGGAAAACGGTCGGAATCATTTCACCGGCGATTTTGTGCATGTTCGGGATCATCAGCAGGAGCCCCTGCGACGCGGTAAAGGTAGTAGTCATAGCACCGGCGCTGAGTGAGCCGTGAACCGCACCGGCTGCACCGGCTTCGGATTGCATTTCAGCGATATCAACAACAGTACCAAACATGTTTTTCATACCCATGCTGGCCCAGGTGTCAGCGTATTCGCCCATGGTGGAGGACGGGGTGATCGGATAGATGGCGGCGACTTCACTGAAGGCGTAGGCCACATACGAGGCGGCATAGTTGCCGTCAATGGTCATCATTTTTTTGCCCATTTTCATTTTCTCCTTTTATATTGAAAGAGCTGGTTAAAAATAAGAATTTAAATAACTTTTTCACTGATAAAATCAGCTTAAAGTTCTATGAAAAAACTTAGACTTGTAACATACACTTATAATAAGGAAATTCAATAGTATGTGATTTTAAATTTTGCTAAAAAATAGCATATGACAATATTGTCTTTAACCTTGCCAATTATGGAATTCGGGAAAATGAGTCCATATTCGGAGGAGCTTAATATTTTTCCTGAATATTCTTTATAAAATAATGAAAAAAGACCAGGCTGCCTGTTTCTGATAAGTTGGCAGCGGAGATGTTAATATCAACTTTCTATACCGGCGGCTTCCAGAATATCGACCAGTTCGGCAGAACGGCGGCGGCGGTTGTATTTGCCTTCGACAATCAGCCGGGCTTTCATGATAAGCATATCCCGCAATCCGTAGTCGGTAAGAATTTGTTTACAGGCATCAGCCGCGGCTTCCGGATCGTCGGGTTGGAACAACATTGCGGTTTCGCCGTGTTCGGCCAGATCGATAACCCCGGGCAGGGCGGAGGCGGCAACCGGAACTCCGGCCCCCATCGCCTCCAGCAGGGAAAAAGGCATAGAGTCATGGCATTTGTCTCGAGGGACGCGTCCGGGCTGGAGCAATACATGGGCATCCAGAAGCCGGTTGAGCAGTTTCTGTCTCGGCAGTCCGCCGGTAAATTCGACGTATTCAGTTAAATGCAGTTTCCTACAGAGTCGTTTGAGTCGTCCTTTTTCAAAACCGTCTCCAACGATTGTCAAGTAGCAGTCAAGTCCCTGGTTCCGTAGAATTTTCAACGCCTGGATTGAGGTGTCGAACCCTTTGCGTTTGTGCAGTTCTCCAATTGACATAATCCGGTAAGGTGGAGTGACGTCGTATTCCGAGTCCGGGAAAATAAATGGATAGTCTTGCGGGTCGATGCCGTGTCCGCATTGAAACATCAGCGGCGGATCCGGCATTCCGGCTGTAACGTGTTTCAGATAGAGCAGTTCGTCGTCGGTTTCGGCCAGAACGATTTTTACTTTGCTGAGGTAGCGCAGTAGAACCTTTTCATTCATTGAGTATAAGTGCTGCGCTCTTACTTCGGCGATGATCGGCAGCGGGCTGAATTCCGTGGCAATGATTGCGGTCCGCATGCAGTCGTGTTGAAGAATACCGTAAAAAGCGGTAATTTCTTCATGGACGATGACCTGATTGACCAATTGGCAGGCCTGAAGGAAGTTACTGAAAACAGCCAGGGGCCACGGGGTCTGGAAAAGCAGCTTCAGCATTCTGCCGGTGGCATGAAAAAGTTTTACGGGGGCAATGATAATCAACAGGACGCATAAGATAAGCGAAGTTGGAACCCGCTCCAGCGGCATTGGCAGACAGGTGCGCCTTGAACGGAGCCGTTGCACGGTATTATGGGGTTCCTTGACAATTGAACTGTCCAGTGAAACGATGTGCAGATAGTAACCATGCCGTTCCAGATCTTCTATCCGCATCGGGACAAACGCTTCCTGGTAACGGGGAAATTCGTCAAGCAGCAGACAGAACTTATGTTCAATGAAATCTGCCATTTATTTTCGTCCTCTTGGCTCAGTCCTTTAAATAGAGCATGTAAGAACAATTGTCGCAGTAGGTTACGCCGCTTTTTTTTGCCTGATTTAAAGTGTTGGGAGTGAGTTTAAGATGACAGTTGCCGCAGCATGAATTGCTGACCGGGACCAGCGGAGCCCGTCCGCGCTGGAGCAGCCGGTTGTAAACCACAAGAGTATCGGTGGCGATGCGGGAGGAATAAGCTTTCCTGCCTTTTTGCAAAGAAGCTATTTCCTCTTTAACTTCTTCACTCAACGTATTTAATTCCGCGATTTCATCTTTAAGTGAACTGATTTTTGCGTCAAACTGTTTTTCCAGTTCTTTATATTTATCTTTTGCGGCGTCAAGCGCGTCTATTGCGACAATTTCTTTAGTCTCAAAATCGCTGATTATTTGTTTGTGATGCTCGATTTCCGACATTAACGCTTTGTATTCGTCGTTTTTCTTGATCATTACCGACTGCTTCTGCAGTTTTTGGATCTGCTCGTTTTGAGAGTTAATTTCGGACTCAATATGCTTAATGTCCAGTTCGGCTTTTTTTACGCCCTCACGGCTCGATTTAAAATCCTCGGTATCTATGGCAATTGTCTGTTCGAGTTTAGCTATTTCCCCGGGAATTGCTTCCAATCGCAGTTTCATATTGTGAATGCGCATATCTACGTCCTGCAAGGCAAGTAAGTCTTCTACCCATTGATGCATGCTTATCTCCGTCGTAATTTGTTTTATCAAGTCCTAATCATCATAAAAAATAGTCCGAAAACACAAATAATCAAGCAGATGAAAGTAATAATAACTGTTTTTTAATTTTCCGCGCTACAAATCCGACAGATTTGATGGTCAGTTATTTGCATAAGGTGGTGAATAGCTGATTTATCATTGAAAGTTTCACGTAAAAGCGTTGTGTATATTATAATAAGGATGCGGGAGAATAATATGACATCTAAAAATAAATAAAAAAGCTATTTCAATCGTTTTACGTCCTGTTTTTCAGCAATTTTTTTGCGATCTCTGGCAAGTTTTGCCAACGCGCGGTTGGTCTCATCAATCATTTCATTACGAGTGGATTCAATCCATGGCGAAGACTGCTTGTTGAAAGGAGAAAGTACTGCGTTCCAGAACGGAGCGCGTTTTTTTCTTACTGCTTCCATTTCATATTGAACCCGCTCCAGTCTTTGTTGCGGAATACGCCTGTAACCAATTGATATGGCTAGCTGGTAACAGCGCAGAGATTTTGAAAATTTCCGCAGTCCAGCCAGATTTCTGGCCAGAAAGACCTGATACAGAATATTGTTGGGAGAAGTCGCCACTGCCCTTACAAAAAATGGTTGGGCCGCTTTAAAACGTTTCTGGAAAAACAGAGTTTTACCTTCTCTAAAGGTTATGAATACCTCGGTTTTAGCAAAGTCCATGAACAACGTAGCCAGGGTTGTGCCGTCAGGATACGGGGTTCCGACCAGCAGCTCTTCCAGGATATCGTCCGCTTCCGAATCCATGACTGAATTCTCCCTGCGGGAAGGGACAATAAACTCTGCTTCCGGAGTTCGGGATAGATCATATTTCTGCCGTTTTTCCGGATCGGAAAGAACATCGAACGCCGCGACCAGAACCTTAAATTCTTCGGTTTTTGCCGCACAGTTATTAAAACGGTCAGGGTGACATTCCTTGGCTTTGCGGTAATATGCCTTTTTGAGAGACTTAAAATCGCAGTTGGGCTCGACGCCAAGTAATTTGTAATAGTCTGTCATGCTCCCGCCATGTCCCGGGTTCGAAAATTATTCTCCCGCCAACTGCTGCTTCCAGTAATCAACCTGTTCCCGCACCGGGCCGAAGCCGGCGGAACCGAACACCTTCCGTTTTCCGGCTGAACTTTCCGGGGTGAATAATTGAGTACACTGTTCATCCGCTTCCGGAATGGTCTGTTGCATTTCGGATAGAGATACTTCATTAAGTTTTTTGTTGTTTTCCCGGCACCATTTGACTAGAGAGCCCACTCGATGGTGCGCGTTGCGGAATGGCATGCCCAGCTCAACCAGGCGTTCCGCCAAGTCGGTGGCCATTAACGCTGGATCTGAGGCTGCCTCCAGCATATTTTCGGCTTTGAAACGCATCGTTGCGATCATCGGCGGGAAAACTCGAAGGATTTTCTTGACCGTATCGAGCGCGTCAAAAATCTGTTCCTTGTCCTCCTGCATATCGCGGTTATAGGTCAAGGGCAACCCCTTGCAAAGGGTCAGCAGAGCCATCAGGTCACCGTAAACTCGAGCGGTTTTGCCGCGCGAAAGTTCCGCGATATCCGGATTCTTTTTCTGCGGCATCAGGCTTGACCCAGTACAGAATGCATCATCAAGTTCCACAAAATCAAATTCCTGCGAACACCAGAGAATGAGGTCTTCGGACAGGCGTGATACATGCATTGCGAAGATTGCGAGAGCGGATACCAGCTCAATCGCGAAATCACGATCCGCTACCGCATCCATACTGTTCCGGGTTATCCGGTCGAATCCCAGTTTATCGCAGACAAACTGACGATCAATAGGCAAGGTTGTTCCAGCCAATGCTCCGGATCCTAACGGCAGGACGTTCAGACGATTACGACAGTCCGCGAGACGGCCTGAGTCACGATCAAGCATTTCGACATACGCTAGGAGGTGGTGTGCGCAAGGCACAACTTGTGCGTGTTGCAAATGGGTAAAACCCGGCATCAGCATTTCAGCTGTTTTATCCGCCTGGTCAACCAGTGCATGCTGGAATTCTTTGATCATTGAACGCAGGACAGTTATTTCATCCCGGAGATATAACCGGATATCCAGCGCGACCTGGTCATTGCGGCTGCGGGCCGTATGCACGCGGGCGCCTTCATCGCCGAGTTTGTCGATCAGGGCGCTTTCAATATGCATGTGGATATCTTCAAGTTCCGAGGTGAAATTGAAATCTCCTTCAGTAATGCGTTGCTCAATGACATCCAGTTCCTGATGAATTTTTTCGACCGCGGCTGCCGGGATGATCCCGGTTGACGCCAGCATCGCTGAATGGGCTTTACTTCCAACGATATCCCAGCGGTATAAACGTTTATCATAAGAAATTGACTCGGAAAATTCAGTTACTTCCCGGTCTGTTTCACTACTGAAGCGTCCGCCCCATAATGCCATAATATTACCTCATATATAAATTTTAAATTTAATGCTTGTTCTTATCACCTTTATAAGCAACACTCATTATATATTTGAATACTCCAAAAGTGATGACGACAACCGCGATTGCAGCATACCAGAAGACCCAATGGGCTGGAATTTCTTCTGCCAGCCAGATGACCGGGGCAGCAAGCGCGACGACAATGCACAATACTCTGACAAAGACAAATTTGACATTCGCGAAAAGCAGGCCGGAAAGCAGCCATGCCAGGAGCAGCATCATGTCGGATACATCCATGTCAACCTTAATGTTTTTATTCAGAAAATTAACCCTAATTTACAACAGAAGTATAATACACTTGTAAAGGCGTTAATTCAAATCGACTCGAAGAAAATGCTTTCTTTACCATATCATAGAACGGTGTTGTCATATTCAATTCAAATACCTTGCCATAAGCGGCCTTAAACGCACTATGGAGTCCCGCCAGGAAGCTTGAATGTTGATCTCGTTGCGCAACCAGCGAATGAACTGAAAGCTTCTCTGGGACGGCCTGTTCCATTCATAAACTAATGAATTCATAGCTCTGTTTGCCTGTTTTGCCAGAGCCGTCTGCTCCTGTTTTCTGATCATAATTCTTTGAATCAATTTTTCATCGCGTATCCCTTCATTGTCTTCAAGAATTTGTTCCAACAGCAACATCAGGTTATGGGTGATGCAGATAAAATTAGCTTGTTGACACTTCGTTTCGACGCTTTTACCCCAGGCTTTGTTTTCGTGAAACTTATTTTTTTTGACGTCATATAATTTTTCAATATCCCATCTTCTTTTATAGATAAATGCGATCAATCCCGGAGGCAGGGTCATTTCATTGGTCAGGAAAATATATTGCGTACCGTCAACCGGGTCTATATAAATGATTTTTCTCAATAAACCGGAACTGCTGTTGCCGACGAACAAGTCTTTAACCACCCCGTTATTGCGAGGGTCACTACGTTCGAATTGCCGCTCCCCGGTAACCAGTAATTTCAGATTGGCTTTTGCCATGGTAATGGTATAAATGCCTTTACCACGTTTCCAGCGGTGCCACAGTGCATAATCAATGATTGCCGAATCATAGGCAATCACAACCTTGGTTCCTTTGGCTTCCCCCATTCGCAAGGTCTCAGGATGCAGGCGCTTCATTACCGATATATCATGCTCTTTGACTTTATTATTTGCCCGGTCCGGCCTCATCACATCAAGAAACCGCAGACTTTCCGTTCTGAGGTTTAGAGCGTAAATTCCTGCAGGCGCATGCTTTTTTCCATCTTCAAATAAATCTTCGTGAGACGAGCAGTTGTGATAGTGTCCATCCGCGGCATACAATGCGAAACCGTTGAGTTCCTCATGTTCTTTGAACGGGTCATTAAGAACTGAATTACATCTTTTGACAAGATGCCAATTTACCTCATTCAACAAGGTTAAACGGCGCTTGCTCCTTAATGCGCTGAAAAAACAATTGACCGTTATGGCGTGCGAAATAAAATACTGTAGTTTCTGGACCCAGTCGCGACCGCTTTTGACTGAATCAAGAACTCGTCCGACTCCGGATTGAATAAATTCAAAATCATCAAAGTCTTTACATTTGCGGGTTGAATTTACATCTGCAAGGGCGTTTTTCAATGGTTCGAAAAACCGTTCTCGTGTCGTTGTCATATTTAAATTTTCCATCTTGTAATATAGCAGGAAAGTAAAAGATGTCAATGCGTAAATACATTAAAACTAGATACTTATGAGATTTTAAATTTTTCATTGGCCATCGATATGAAACCGCTATTGCGCCCATTGCAAGGCATCGCAATGACATTTTTCAGGGGTTTACAAGCCCCTGTACGAGCAGGAAACTAAGTCTTGTTAAAGGCTTTAAATTCGCGTTTCAGCACCAAGTAATACCTCTTAAATTATGACAAAATGACAACACCGTTCATATCATAATAAAATACCAGGTAGTTTTAAAAATATCCTGGTAAAATAGGTGTTATTATAATACTATGAGCTTATTTATTTCCTTTTTTTGGCGTTTTTTTATAGATGCTGTTGATATGGTTTTGCACCAGAAAGTCTGTTAATGAACGTGGATTATAAAGAGCGGTCCTGTAAAGAATCTGCCAGCGCTCTGAGAAAGACTGCTTTTGGGAACCCGACGGAAAAATAATTGAATAAAATATTAACTTGTCATCCACAAGCCTGAACCGATATGATGCGTGAGGCGGAGCTTTTTCGGTCATAGCTCTGGCGAAGATTATCATGTCATTGCGATACAGGATGACCACCCAGGAGCCATAAATTTTTATTGCTTCATCATCATCATTAGTTTTAGGTGGAACGAAGTATCCTATATGAGGTCTTACTTGTAAAATCCTGCTGTTTTCATGCTTGTCGGTCAGATCCTCAAAAACAATTGACAGTGGTTTGTTAAATTCAAAGCGGGTTGCAATAGTGCCTGAGAGGCTCCCGCGTGGTTTCTTAACTGATAATATGACATCCGGGGCATTTGTCAGAACTTTTAATGAAACAGAAACATCATCGGTGGTTTTGAGACATAGTTTATCAATCTCGGATTTTTTTAATTCATTAGATAATGTCTTTTCAATGGACATGTCATATAAGAGGCTGCCGCCGCCAAGCATGGGTTTTTCACCCGCGGCACGGGCTTTTTTCTCTGCTTCAGGAGATAGCATATACAGGATATTTTCGCATTCGGGACGCTCAATTGTTGTAATGCGATTTATTCGCGGAGAATAGGCTATACGAATATATTTATTCTTAATTAAAACTTCATCTTTGTATGGAATGCGTTCATACTTGTCCGGCTTTTTAACGTGGAAGTCAATCGCTACTTTGTCGATAAAGTTCGCCGTCGAATCATAGCTTTCTTTAGTATATTCAGCTATGTTGTCGCGCCAGCTTTTGCATCCGGTCAAACAAAATAGCCCTGAAATAATCATGGATAGTTGTAAAATGTGTTTACCGCTTGTAATCATTGATTTCTTTTTTTTAAACAACAAAATAGTTTTTTTTATAGAAAAAGTTTCCTTTTCCGGTTGATATGACAGTTTATGAATCTACATTATAAAATTGTTTTTTCAATTCTATTTTCTTTCAACCGCAAGCAAAAAACAGGAAAACCTTAATATGCTGCAGGAACCATTGAATTTTGCCGTTATCGGATGCGGAGCTTTAGCTCGTCAGCAACATATTCCGAACATTGCCAAATCCGAAAAAACCGTCCTTCACACATGTTGTGATTTGTCTGATGAAGCTCTGAAGGAATGCCGGGAAGTACATGGTGCTTTAAAAGTTGGAAAAGACTGGAAAGCGGCTATACTTGACCCTGAAGTGGATGCGATATGTTTGGCAACTACCGAAAAACTGCGTCTTCCGGTGATTCAGTTTGCTGCGGAGAATAATAAACCGGTCTATGTGGAAAAACCATTGGCCCGGTCGCTTGAAGAAGTGTATGAAATTCAAAAAGTTGTGAATAAAAGCGGAATTCCGTTCTGCGTCGGTCACAATCGTCGCAACAGCCCGGCGATGATTGATGCTCATCGCATTTTCCGTGAGCAGATGGAGAATCCGAAAAAGTGTGAATGGCGTTGGGACCGTGAAGGTGATTCACGTCCGCCTCGTGACGATGACGGAATCGCTTCTTTTTCCTGCCGTATCAACGATGATTGGTATTCGTGGAAAAGTTGGGTATTTGATAAGGAGCAGGCGCCGCATGGTCCGATGCTGTTTGAAATGACGCATTTCACTGATATGTGCAACTGGTTTCTAAACAGCGAACCGGTCGAAGTGGTTGCCATGGAAACCGGAATGCTCAATCATGCGATCATTGTAAAATATGCCGGTGGAGAGATTGCGGTTTTGAATCTTTGCGGAAATGGGACATTCGGATACCCGAAAGAACTTTATGAAGCCATGGGGAACGGTTCTGTTGTGGCTTGTGATCACATGTGTGAAGTCCGCACGGCAGGGATCGCCGGCGCTCCGGCCAGAATTACTTATCCTTTACTTAAAGATCGGCATCCGCATATCGGTTTGCAGGGGGGGATCTCCGGCTGGCTCGAGAAAAAAGCCGTGGCCTGTCAGGAAGTTCTCGATACCGGGGATCAGACCAGACAGTTTACCGCCGAACCGGACAAAGGGCATGCCCATGCCATGGATAATTTTGTCGATGAGATTCTCGGTAACGGACCGGTGGTGTGTGGGGTTGACGAAGCTGTTATGGCGACACGAGTGGCTTTTGCCGCAATCAAATCCGCGCATGAAGGCAGAATTGTGAAATTGAATGAACTGTAATAACGACAGGATTCAGATTTAATTTTCGCATATGCCAGGATTGATAAAGAAAATAGTCAGCTTGTCAGAGCGCCGGGGAAATGTTCCTGGAAGTTCTGTCAAACCAGGGGTCTCTGGTTCCCCTGGTTCTTCACCGCAACTCCTGATCGGGATTGTCAATGTAAGTCTGCCCAATAAAACTCCGGAAGAATATTTGTACCATTTGACCCGCTTTTTTTCGGAGCGGGGATTCAGAATTATTCTGGATGCCGCTCCCGGTAAAGTAATTATTCAACGGTGTATCGAAGATATTGTGGAGATTGTCAGGCAGTTTAAAGCTACAGGCGCGGAAGGAATAATCGTTCTTGGACCAACCCCGGAAGGATTGATGTCTCAACTGCAAAGCTTGAACATCCCGTTTGTATCGATCAAAACAGGAGAAATGGGTTCTGACAGTTACAGAGAGTTTGATTTTTCAAACGACATATATGGCGGCGGTCGCTTGGCCGGTCGGCATTTTCTGTCTCATGGACATCGCAAAGTAATTTTTTACTGCAGTCACCTTAAAACAAATAATTATAAATTTGAGGGTTTGAAAAAATCCTGGCTTGAATCCGGGCTTCCATTGGAGCATTGCATGGCGATTGAAGGGGTGAAGTTGAACGAAGAAGAAGTTATTCAACAGTTCTGTACGCTTGTTCATAAACATGGGGTTACCGCCTGTCTTGCCTCCAATGATTTCATCGCCGCGCGTTTGATGCAGCATCTGCGGGTTGCCGGGATTCGTATTCCGCATGATCTTGCCTTGATCGGTTTTGACGGTAACCATTTTGTCCCATTACTGGTTCCATCGTTGACCTCGGTCATCCAGGATTACCGTGAGACTTCAATTAAAGCGGGACGTTTGCTTTTGCAAAGAATTGATGAGTTTGCGGCAGCCGACTTCACAATTATTCAGGAAGAATATGCCGTGATGCCTAAATTGTTCATTGGCGGCAGCTGCGGATGCGATGTTGCCCCGGATCCTTTGATGAAATGGACGACGGAAGACCGGGATTTGACCGCCTTTTATCCTGATAAACTGATTACTCACTGTTAATTTCAGTATTTTTCCGTTTTAAATGTTGACAAAACGTTCGCTGTATTGTATAATTAAATTAATTACACGGGTAATTAAACTTTTTCAACAAGAAAAAAGAGGTATTCAATGAAAAACAGAAAAAAATTCACACTGATAGAATTGTTGGTTGTTATTGCGATCATCGCTATTTTGGCCAGCATGTTATTGCCGGCTCTAAATCAGGCGCGGGACAAAGCGCGCAGCATCAAATGCGTTTCCAACTTGAAACAATTGGGAAACGCCAACGCTTTTTATCTTGACGATAACGATGGCTATACTTCAACTTATATTCACAACGCGCCGAACGGGACGGCAACTGAAAAATCATTTGTTAATGACTTCATGGACGCGAATTACGTCAGCAGCGGTGTTTTTAATTGTCCCCAGGTTCCAAAATCCTTTAACGGAACGACGCAACTGACTAAATTCCGTGATTCTACTCCCGGCTGGATGGGGGATTACGGCGCAAATATTTCATATGCATATTACTTGCCGAAGGTTTTCAGCGGGGCGTCGCAGCAACAGTATCTCTACTGCTACCGCAAAATGTCGCGGGTGCCTAAACCCAGCTCGACAGCCGGGATTGGCGATTCGGCCAAGATCATAGACAGCAACGGCCTGTGGACGGCCCCCCACTATTTCCGCAAACGAAGTACCGGGGTGATGGATTACATAATACCGCTGCATACCGGCGGTACGAACTATATGATGCTGGACGGACATGTCGAGTCCAAGAAATATACGGAACTGGAAAACATGTCCTATCTTGATACTTTCTTTAGCGGCGGTCAACCCTGAGGTATAAGATGCGGGTAACTCTCAAGCAAATAGCGGACCGGGCAGGGGTTTCGCGTCCGGCGGTTTCCGCAGTATTGAATAATGCCAGGGGGAGGATGGCGGTGTCGGAGGAAACCCGTAAGCATATTCAGAAAATCGCGGCTAAAATGGGGTATGTTCCGAACTTGTCCGCTCAAATGCTTTCCGGAAAAAGATCAAAGGTAATCGGGATTGTTAATATGTCATTTCCCGGTAATGTCACTGAAGAATTCTTCAGTAACTTGTCCTGTTTCTTTAACGGAAGAGACTATCATATGCTGGTTGATTCAGACCTTGGAAGAAATATTGTTAATTTGAAAACTGCCGATATGCGTCGAAAAATTGAAGCGATGGTTTCGCGCAATGTTGAGGGGCTCATTATTATGAACCGGATCCGCCCTGAGACTGCGGCTTTGCTGCATAAACTGAAAATGCCTTATGTTTCATTAAGCATGTCAATCGGCTGCTATGAGAATGCGTTGGAGGCTGATTTTTATATTGATAAAGAGGCCGGCGCTGAAATGGCTGGAACTCATCTTATTTCGCACGGGCATCGGAAGATATTATTTATCTGCAGTAAGCTTGAAACAAATATAGAAAAATTTACCGGGTTGCAGGCGGCCTGTCAAAAGGCTGGAATTTCGCTGGAAAACATTACCACGATTGAAATTCTAAAACTGGGCGACGACAACGCATTTCAGCAGATTTCCAATTTGGTCAGTCATGAAGATTTTACTGCTTGTTTGTGTTCCAATGATTTTATCGCGTCCAGACTTATGCTTTTACTTCATGAGGATGGTTTGAGGGTTCCTGACGACCTGGCGGTGATTGGTTATGACGGTCATCTTTTCGCATCTTTTTCCATTCCGCCGTTGACTACGGTTATCCAGCCTTTTCATGCAATTGCCGAAGATGCCTGTAATCTGCTGCTTGAACGCATTGCAACCCCCGGATCACAACCGCGGGGAGGTAATGCCAGAGTTGTTGCACCAAAATTATTTATCGGCGGGAGCTGCGGCTGCAGTTACACTCCGCCTGACTTGTTGAAATGGTCAACCGAGATACACGGTCTCGAAGAACGTTATCCTGACAGAATTATTGATAATATTTCATAATCTTATAAAAAGGTAATTCCACTATGTTGATGAAAATTACTCTAGGGTCGTTTGCGCTTATTTTCGCAAATCTCGTTCAATCCGCCAGCGTCGTCGACAAAGGTAATACTGTTGTTGTCACTAGCCCGAATCTGGTCTTTCAACTGGCGTCAAAGCGTCAGGGAATGGGGGTTCTAAGTATAAAATCAAAAAAAGGGGTGGAATTTATTCAGCGTTCGGTCAAGCCGGACAAGGCGAAACTGTGGCGCGTTAAACTCACCGACGATTACAGCCGCAAAGATAATTTTATAACTGTTTACAACTATTCTCCTTGCCGGAAAAAAAGCGTCGTAAATGATAAAGGGACGGTAAAACTTATTTGGCAGGGCGTGGATGTCGGGTCTGACAAGGGAGCGCTGGATGTGACCATGACAATCGCACAGGACCCCGTTTCCGGACTTAACTCTTTTAGGATTGGGATAGTCAACCATAGTAAAAAATATGGAATCTGGCATATTTACAGTCCTGAGCTTGAGCTGGGCCAGATTGGCAAGTCGCCGAAAGATGACTATTTACTGATGTGCCCGGCTGAAGGGCGCACAGTGCATAATCCGATCTACTGGGATGAAGAACGGAAGATTGAAAAAGATAAATTTATGCTGACGACCGATGAGATGGCGAAGATTGATAACAAGCAGCCATCAACCGGTTACGGGTTCGGTTCTCATGAACCCTACGGCCTGCCTTATCCAACCGCTCGCGGACAGATGCAGTTGAATGCCTATTATCAGAAATCAGGGAATTTTTACTATCCTTCATCGAATAAAGGGCCGGGATTATATTTGTCGGCGCATGACAATGAAAGCAATCCGAAAGTTTTTTACGCTACCGGGGAGCCGAAAAATAAACTGCTCAGATTTGCGGTTGGACAGTTTCCTGTTGACAGCGCTAAACCTGGACTTGATTATCAGCAGCAATGGCCGATGATCGTTGATTACTTTGAGGGCGACTGGTATGACGCGTCGATGATTTACCGTAAATTCGCGCTGCAGGCTCCATGGACCCGGCAAGGAACGCTGGCTGCTAGAAAGGATGTGCCGGATTGGCTGAGAAAGACTACGGTTTGGCTACGCCTGGATAATAGTCGCGGAAGACGTATTTCCGCCTGGGATAATATTGTGGCTGAATACCGGAAACGTTTGCATGGAGTTCTGGCGGTTCAATGGTATGCCTGGGATGACGCGCTGAAGAAAAAATATCGCGGCTGCGGCAGCTTCCCGCCGATTCCGGATGCCCAAAAAGGTTTTGGTCAGATTGTCGGTAACTGGGAAAAGCAAAATATCTTTGTGACTCCTTATGTCAATTCAAGGTTATGGTGCAAAAAGGACCCGAATCAGGAAAATCGTCGCGATTTCAAAACTGCTTTGCCCCACATCCAGAAAAAAGCGGATGGTAAGCTGGCATTCTGGGGCAATAAAAAGAATGAATATTTCAAACTGTGTCTGCACCGGAAGTTCTGGCAGGATTATCTGGCCGATACCTGTTATGATATTGTCAAACGCTACCATGTGCCGGCGATATATCTTGACCAGGCCGGGGAGATGTCTTTCGGCGGCGGTTATTACGATATCCAGAGTTGTTTCGACAAATCGCACGGTCATCCGCTGGGAGTGACCCTTGCCTTGTTCAAGGCGGAACATCAGCGGCTGAAGATGATTCTCGATAAAACCCGCAAGCTCAATCCGCAAATGGTGCTTTCCGGCGAAGGCGCGGCGGAGAGTTTCATCGACGTCATGAGCAATAAACTTATTCATTATGAAATCTGGCCCGGATACGTTCCGGCGTTTGGTGCGGTTTACCACGATTATGTCACGTTCTACGGGCGCACTGTTGGACTGGTCACAAAAGTCAAGAGTGATCCGATGCCGGTAATGACGATGGGCTGGCAACTGGCGATCGGCAATCAGCTTGGTCGACTCTGGCCGACACAGTTGGGGCGCAATAAACAGATTGATAAGAATTTTTCCTATCTTGTAAATATAAGCGACGTGCGCAGCCGTTACTATCAATACCTCAATCTTGGACGAATGTTGCGTCCGGTCCGGATCAGTCAAGTACCGACGGTTACAACCGGTGAATTCCGGCGCATTAACCATATCTGCAAATTGCCGGCGATCCTGTCCGGGACCTGGGCCGATCCTCAAGGAAAGGTTGGTATCATATTGACCAATATCGATAAGAAACCGGTTGTGTTCAGCATCAAATTCAATTCGGCTGAATACGGGTTAAAAGGAGACGCTGTTCTGACCCAGGTTTATCCTGAAAAGAAAATACTGGCCGCTAAGAAGGCAGGCAAAGACCTTGAAGTCAAACTTAATCTCAAATCCCGTGAGATAATTTTCATTGAACTGAAATAATCTTGAGTAGGTAAATCTTTTTTTTGGGCAGACCTGCAGGACTTATATAACCTGCGGGTCTTTTTTTAGACTTATGCAGAAGACATGAAGCCACCCGGGAGCGCGGACGTCCCGTCCGCATGCATTTACCCTGGGAGCGCGGACGTCTCGTCCGCATAACGGGCACGTTCCGTACCCGTTGCCTGGGATCGCGGACGTCTCGTCCGCATCAGGAGCTTGCTTTATCGTATATCTCTACCGGCGTCTGGCGCCGTCCAAAGGGTTAGATTTCCTGCCCCCTTGGAGCGCGGACGTCTCGTCCGCATCAGGAGTTTGCTTTATCGTATATCTTTACCGGCGCGTGGCGCCGTATGTTAGATTTGGTTTGCTTGACTCCAACCTCTTTTTGCAGGCGCGGACGCCTGCATGCGGACGAGACGTCCGCAGGGGCAGACACCCCCGTTAAAACGTTCCCCAGGGGGGATATTATTTCTTTTAAACGTCTTCGATGCAAAAAAATGCATTTTCGGGACTATCGCGACATGAAAACGCGTAAAAGTTGATAAAAATTGAAAAAAAGTTGTAAATTGCTAGTTTTTTGTAAGAAAAATTCTTGAAATTAGCGGTAAGTGGTGTAAATTATTTTTCTTATTTTGGGTTTGGGTCTTGATTCCACCGGTTTCCCTTAACACGGAAACACGAGACTGGAGCCCGGAAATGGTTGCGAAAATAATTATTAGTTAGAAGCTTGAATCTGATTTCAAAACAGGAGAATTCTGAAAGATGAAAGTAAGAGCATCGGTAAAAAGGCGATGCGAATATTGCCAGATAATCAAGCGGAAGGGCATCGTTAGAGTAATATGCTCCCGCGATCCCCGCCACAAACAGAAACAAGGTTAAGGACCGTAACAAAGAGGAAATATAATCATGCCACGTATAATTGGTGTAGATATTCCAGGAAAGAAGAAAGTCGAATACGCTCTTCGTTACATCTACGGAATCGGCCCGTACCAGGCGTTGAAAATCGTTGAGAAAGTCGGCATTGACCGTAACTTGCGTGCAGACGATTTGAGCGCCGACCAGATTTCAGCCATTACCACCATTCTTCAGAATGAGATCATGGTAGAGGGTGATCTGCGTCGTATGGTCGCAGCTGATGTTCGCCGTTTGTCCTCGATAAGCTGTTATCGTGGAATCCGCCATCGTCGGGGTCTGCCCGTACGCGGTCAGCGTACCAAGACCAACGCTCGTACCAGAAAAGGCCGTAAACAGACTGTTGGCGCGATTCGTGACAAGACCGCGCGTAAACTGGCTGGTTAATCCTTTTCGGGCAATATTCCGTATTACAGTAAATATAAGGTTTTATTATGTCTGAAGAAGTTAAAGACGAAGTTCAGAACACCGAAACCGGGGCCGTTGAAGAGGCCGCAATTGAGGCCACAGCGGGCACCGAAGAGGTTAAAGAAGTCAAACAGAGAAGTAAAAGCGGTAGGTATGTACCTTCCGGTATTGCATTTGTCCATGCGACTTTCAATAATACAAAAGTAACGTTTACCGATCTGCACGGCAACGTGTTGTGTTGGTCAACCGGCGGCAAGAACGGTTTCAAAGGATCCCGCAAGAGTACTGCTTATGCAGCTCAGGTTATTGCCGGCGATGCGGCGAAAAAAGCGCAGCTGCTGGGTATGAAGGAAGTTGAAGTAAGGATCAAAGGACCTGGTTCAGGCCGCGAGTCCGCGGTCCGCGGTATTGCCGCATCTGGTCTCGAAGTCGTTGCGATCAAGGATATTACACCGGTTCCCCATAACGGATGCCGTCCGCCCAAGAGACGTCGCGTATAATGTTCGCTTGCGAACTGACCGGCATAAGCAAAATAATCAACTTACAGGAGATTTAACATGGCTGCTGCAAATGGTTTTCCCATGCCACAGGGCATTGAAATCGATGAAGCGACCGCGACTGCCACTTACGCGAAATTCACGGCCGCTCCGTTTCAAACCGGATTCGGCCATACCCTGGGTAATTCGTTGCGCCGTGTATTGCTTTCTTCGCTGGAAGGAGCTGCGATCAGCTCAGTCCGCATTGATGGCGTACCGCACGAATACAGCTCTATTGATGGCGTAATCGAAGACGTTGTAGAGATCATTCTCAATCTGAAAAAGATTCGTTTGAATCTGCATAGTGATCAAAGTAAGACACTGGAAATCAGGGCCGACAAAAAAGGTCCGGTTACCGGCGCTGATATTATCACAGACGGTACCGTGGAAGTGCTCAATCCCGAACAGGTAATTTGCAACCTGGATAAGGATATGCCTTTCCGTGCCGAAATTGAAATTGCCAAAGGCAAGGGTTATGTCCCGGCCGAAAAGAATAAAACCACTAATCAACCCCTCGGGATGATTCCGGTTGATTGTCTTTTCAGCCCGGTTACCCGCGTTAACTACCATGTTGGTGACGCCCGTGTCGGCGATGAAACCGAAATGGATAAGCTGACTTTGGAAATCTGGACCGATGGTCGCGTTTCTCCGGAAGAAGCGCTTGAAAATGCCGCAACTCTGTTGAAAGAGCATTTACGCCCGTTCCTCGGTTCTCAGGTTGACGAAGAAGATGTCATGTCACAAATGAACGAAGAAGATTTGCGCATGTACAAGATCCTGTCTCAGGATGTTGAAGTGCTTGATCTCTCCGTCCGTGCCATGAACTGCTTGAACAACGCCGGCATCAAATTGATCTATGAACTGGCTACCAAAACTGAGTCACGGATGCTTAAATACCGTAACTTCGGCCGCAAGTCGCTGGACGAGATCAAGGAAAAGCTTGAAGGTTTGGGCGAAGGACTCAGCCTTGGTTTGTCATTCAACGAAAACCTCATCGCCGCGCTTGACGCTGAATTGGAACGCGTCAACAGCGCCGAGAAAGAAGAGGAATAAACAATGCGTCATAAAGTGCATACATTTAAAATAGGCCGTTCGAGCTCTCACCGTAAGGCCATGCTGGCCAATATGGTGAGCAGTCTGTTCGAACACGGCCAGATTAAGACTACGCTTGTCAAGGCGAAAGAAGCACGTCGTTTTGCCGATAAGCTCATTACTATGGGCAAAAAAGGTGATCTGCATCGTCGCCGTCTGGCTATCTCAAAAATGCGCAACAAAGATATGGTCAAAAAACTTTTTGACGAAATCGCTCCCCAGTACACCGAGCGTGACGGCGGTTACACCCGCATCATCAAACTTGGTAATCGTATTGGCGACGGCGCTGAAATGTGCCTGTTGCAGCTGGTCGAAGCCGGTGCCCCGGCTACCAAAAAGACCAAAAAGCCGGCAGCGGAAGTTGTCGCAGATGTCAAAGCCGAAGAAGTTGTTGAAGCGGCTGAAGACAAAGTTGAAGAAGTAGAAGCTGCCGCGACTGAAGAAGTCAAAGCTGAAGCAGCTGAAACTGAAGCAACTGAAGAAGCGGAAGAAAAAGCCGAATAAGGCTGATTTCAGATAGCTATATTCAACCCCGGCCATCCGGCCGGGGTTTTTTACTTATAATACTTAACATCGAACATCGAACATTGAACATCGAACATTGAACATCGAATGATTTAATACGAAAAACTTCACCACGGACGTTTTTTCCTGGAGGGCGAAACGCCGTTGAGCCGGACATGCCGAGCAGACGGTCGGCTCGAGGGACACTCGCCCTCCACTAAACCTTGGGCCTGGTCATTCATTTCTGGAGGGCGAAACGCCGTTGAGCCGGACATGCCGCGCAGACGGTCGGCTCGAGAGACTCTCGCCCTCCACAAAACCTTGTACCTAGGCATTCATTCCTGGAGGGCGAAACGCTGTTGAGCCGGACATGCCGCGTAGACGGTCGGCTCGAGAGACACTCGCCCTCCACAAAACCTTGTACCTAGGCATTCATTTCTGGAGGGCGAAACGCTGTTGAGCCGGACATGCCGCGCAGACAGTCGGCTCGAGGGACTCTCGCCCTCCACAAAACCTTGGGCTGGGCATTCATTCCTGGAGGGCGAAACGCCGTTGAGCCGGACATGCCGTGCAGACGGGCGGCTCGAGAGACTCTCGCCCTCCACTAAACCTTGGGCCTTGTCATTCATTTCTGGAGGGCGAAACTTGCAAACGGGGATGCATATCCCTGCCGTTGAGCCGGACATGCCGCGCAGACGGTCGGCTCGAGAGACTCTCGCCCTCCACAAAACCTTGGACCTGGGCATTTATTCCTGGAGGGCGAAACGCCGTTGAGCCGGACATGCCGCGCAGACGGTCGGCTCGAGAGACTCTCGCCCTCCACAAAACCTTGGACCGGGGCATTCATTTCTGGAGGGCGAAACGCCGTTGAGCCGGACATGCCGCGCAGACGGGCGGCTCGTGGGACACTCGCCCTCCACAAAACCTTGTACCTGGGCATTCATTTCTGGAGGGCGGAACGCCGTTGAGCCGGACATGCTGTGCAGACGGTCGGCTCGAGGGACTCTCGCCCTCCACAAAACACATCGAACATTGACAACGAAGTGAGCGCGAGCAATGCGCAGGGCAACTGTTCCATCGAACATCGAATGAAAACGAGGTGAAAAATAATCTGAATAAAGACGATTTTTACAAAAGCAAAATATAGTTACTATTAGTCCGGCATATAATCATATTGCATTTTTTGAATAGCGCTGAAAGCGCAGCATATAACAACAGCCCGGGGTGATTGAGCGAAACGATTGAACCCCGGGAACAGTTTAAAAACATTAAAAGCCCTGAATGGGCGACATATAATGCAAGGTAATTATCAGCCGGAGTAATAATATTAATTTTTTTTGGGTAGAGGTATCAATGTTTGAACTTAAATGAATATTTTTGACATAAAATGAAAAATATACTTGATTTGTTTTGCATGGTATTGTATTATATTGTCGATTAATGTATTAATTTTAGTTATTATTGCATAGCTAACACAAGAAGCATCAAGGAGGATAAAATGGGCTCAACGGGAAGTGGAAGATTCAGTGATTACTCAGGTTCGGATGGAGATCGTTGAAAACACCTATTTTTATGTTATTTTTCCTTAAAGATGGGTATCAATAGGAATAATATCTGAAAACTATATAATAACTTTTTATCTTGATTAAAAATATTGGGTAGGAAACATAATGGTGAATACAGGACAAGAATATGAGTTGTTTGTAGCAAAGCTGCAACAAGCACTATTAAATGCTGAAAATATAACGACACAGAAAAATATTACAGTCGAGGTTGATAAAAAAATTGTCGACAACTGCGGTATTGAAAGGCAATTTGATATTTATTGGGAGTATGAGTTGGGGGGACTTACATATAAAACAGTAATTGAATGTAAAGACTATAATTCAAACGTATCCGTCGAAAAAATTGACGCATTAATAGGAAAAATTAGAGATATTCCAGATTTAAAAGCTGTATTTGCGACTAAGAAAGGATATCAATCTGGTGCACGGACAAAAGCAGAACAAAACAAAATTGATCTGCTAATTGTCAGAGAGCAAAATGAGTCAGATTGGACTGACCCTGATGGAACGCCATTAATCAAGAAAATCTGTATTAACCTGAATTTATGTATGCCTGCAAATATCATTAAATTTGAACCAATTGTAGACGCAGAATGGATTAAAGAAAATACAGATATAGACACTTCTAAGCCATTGAGTTTGTCCGGGTTGAATAACGAGATATTCATTGATGATGTAGCCAAGAGAGATAGATATTCAATCCATGAGCTTTCTAACAGACTGGCCCCCCTTGACAATAAGGACTTTGGTACGTTCGAAAAAATTGAAAAGTTTGATAATGCATTTATCTATTATAAAGATTTGAAACTAAAGATAAAGGAATACAAAGTTGAATACTCAATTTCAAAACCTGTAGAAGAACCGATTGAGATAGATTTTTCAAAGGAGTTGATAGGTGTAGTTGAGTACTTACAAAAAGGGACAAAGAAATCAATATTCAAAGATGGGATCATTAAATAAATTCAAAAGATAACAAATACATACACCCGACCTTACCCGCCGTTCGTTCCTCACTCTGGGCAAGGCGGGTGATGTCGGTGTTATATCAAAAACAACAATTAATAAAGAATCTATTATGGCAAAAAAAACATTAGTTTATGAAGCAACAACTAGAAATGGTCATGGAAGTGAAACCAAATTATATGTTGCACCAACAAAAGGACACCTAAAAAAAGTTTTAGAAAATGACGATGTAAAAGTTTTGGGTATTCGTTCATTAGGACAAAAAACGGTTACACCATATGAAAATCCTGAAGATTCTGTCTCATTCGAAGTTAACCTAGATGAATCATCCTCATTACAAATTGAACCTAGTGATTTAGGGCACGGTTTTTTGAGTAATAAATTCATGCCACAATGTGATAAGGTAAAGAATCAAATTGCTGAAAGGCAATATTATGAAGAGCATGGATATCCAGAAGAATAAGATAACAAAAAAATGCACGTGACGCTCATTCTTCGCGCACGTGATTTACACGTTAGGTGCAAAAAGAATAGGTGCTAAATAATGAAAGAAGCTGCAGAATTGATAAAAGCCATCGCTACATTGCTTTGGCCGATTTTAGGATTTGCCGCTTTAATTATTTTTAAGAACCAAATAGCCCAAGCTATAGGACGAATAAAAAAAGGAAAATTTTTTGGGCAAGAGGTAGAGCTAAGCGAGGACCTAATCAAACTCCAAAAAACTGCCATAAAGGCGTCAGATGAAGTTGCCTCTCTACCAGTAATTGAAGATCCGAACATTGAAGAAGCACCCTCCTTTAATCAAGAACCCGATAATTCCATAAAGAATATAATAATAGAAGCGGCGCGTTCGCCAAAGACAGCATTGATTCTTTTAGCTACCGAGGTTGAAAAAGAAGCCAAACAAACACTTGCAAGCATTGGTAAGCTAGATGGAAGGAGGCAACTTCCTATTCATCAAATAGTTGATGAATTAGATAGTCACTATGGTTTACCAAAACATGTCGCAAGTAGCCTAAAGCAATTTTGGGAGACTCGAAATAAAATTATTCACGGAGGAAATACTGAAAAGGGGAATATTTTAAGCGCTATTGATTCCGGAGTTACTATTCTAAAAACTCTCAGAGCGTTACCTAGAGAAAAAAATTGGGTATACAATGAAGGTGTCCCCATATACTCAGACCCGGAATGCAAAAACGAAATATCAGATGCGAAAGGCATAATTCTAAAAACTGAGTCTTCAAGCGGCTCAAAGGTTTTTTATCGTATATTTCCCTCTACTAAAACTCATTTTAAGAAAGGTACAAGGGTTTCATGGGAGTGGAGCTTTGAAAAAAGATGGAAAGATGCTTGGTACAGAGATCCAGATTCAAATGAAATAAAACCCGCATGGAGTTCATCAGCCGAGTTTATAGGTAGAAACTTGGAAGAAATATAGCACCTAACAAGGCAAATTAACTCGGATGCAAATTCCGCTGCGTTCCATCTGCACCGGTTATTTGCATCGTTAGGTTTAAAAGATAATGGTTGATTTTAAATTTGAATACAATTTATATGATGCGGGGTGGGCTGAAGCTATTGTTTGGGGGAAAAATGAATCGATTAAAATGACGGTTTCCTATCTCCATGATTCTCTATGTGATCTGGCTGATGCTGGAAAATCATTAATTAATGGTTCTGATTCAGCATCAGTCGTATTTATGGATGAACCTGGTGAACATCAATTACTTTTCCAAAAACAAGACAACAGGATTGCGTTCGAAGTTAGGTGGTTTGACGATTGGGCTTCTTGGGATATGCATCCCAAGGATAAATACAGTGTCTTGCTAAGTGGAGTCACAACATTGAATCAAGCGGTTGGAGAATTATTTGATTCTCTAAAGAAGATTCATGAGACCTATGGTTTAAAGAAATATAAAGAACTGTGGGTTGAACATGAATTCCCCATTTATGAGTACAACCAATTAAAACTTTTAATAAAAAACGAACACAAGCATTGAGATGGGCTGGGGAAGCGGCGCAAAAATTGTTTTCAAACATTGAAAACACCTGTTTTCATGTTATTCTTCATTGAAGATGGGTATCAATAGGAATAATATCTGAAAGCTATATCATAACTTGTTCGGGAAACGGGAAAAACATGATGCGATTGCTGAAAAAACTCTTCGCCAAGAAGGACAAGGAGGCCGATAGTGCGTTCGCCTCCGCAGACGAGACAGTTGTCCCTGTGTTCATTCCCTCGCTGGTAACGCTTTTGGTGCATCATGAACGTGAGAAGGGAAGTCCCCTGACTCAGGAGGAAGTACTGGCAATCCGAGGGAAGGCAGTCTGCATGACCATGCGCTTGAGCATGGCCATTGAGATGGCCGAGAAGCGTGGCTACACCGACATCCCTGCCGAAACATGCTGGGAAAGCTGGCGTGAGTTTCGCAAACAACTCGAAGAAGATAACCCGAACTAATGATTCACCCCACTACCTTGCGCCGTTTCGCTCTGCGGGTAGTCGCGCAGACGGTCTGCTCGAGAGACTCTCGCCCTCCACAAAACCTTGGACCTGGGCATTCATTTTTGGAGGGCGAAACGCTGTTGAGCCGGACATGCCGCGCAGACGGTCGGCTCGAGAGGCTCTCGCCCTCCACAAAACCTTGGACCTGGGCATTCATTTCTGGAGGGCGAAACTTGCAAACGGGGATGCATATCCCTGCCGTTGAGCCGGACATGCCGCGCAGACAGTCGGCTCGAGGGACTCTCGCCCCCCACAAAACCTTGGGCCTGGTCATTCATTTCTGGAGGGCGAAACGCCGTTGAGCCGGACATGCCGAGAAGACGGTCGGCTCGAGAGACACTCGCCCTCCACAAAACCTTGGGCTGGGGCATTCATTTCTGGAGGGCGGAACGCCGTTGAGCCGGACATGCCGCGCAGACGGTCGGCTCGAGAGACTCTCGCCCTCCACAAAACACATCGAATGAAATAAATGCACAGAAAGGCAGTTTTATTTCTGGCATTTCTGGCAGAAGAAGCTGCTGCGGCCGCCGATGACTTCGTGGGAGACTGAGGTGCCGCAATGCGGACAGGGTTCTCCTTTGCGTCCGTACATTTGCAGTTCACGGACAAATTTTCCCTCGGAGCCGTCAACGCTTTTATAGTCGGAAATAGTTGTGCCACCGGCATGGATCGAGCGGATCAAAACCTTTTTGATCTCTTCGACCAGACGTTTGCATTCATTGAGGGATAACGACGAGGCGGCGCGGGTAGGGCGCACCCGGGCCGCGAACATTGCTTCAGTTACGTAGATATTGCCGACCCCGACAACTATTTTATTGTCCATGATCGCGTTTTTCAGTTTAGCACCCCGGTTTTTAAGCGTCTTCTTGAGATATTCACCGGAAAAATCATCGCTCAAAGGTTCCGGCCCGAGTTCAGGGAGAATGGAGGGTTCTGTTTCAGAGGCTTCCAGTTTACAGGTCTGGACAAAGCCGAACCGTCTTGGACAGTCAAACCGGAGAGTCTGGCTGTTACATAATAGAAATACCAGATGTTCATGCTTGCGTCGCGGTTCGGATTCCGGAACCAGCCTGATCGAACCGGACATGCCGAAATGAAAGACAATACAGTTGAGGTTTTCCAGTTCGATAACCATATATCTGGCCCGCCTTCTAACACAGGTGACCGGACTGTCAAGTAGATCTGGATTGTCGGTCCAGTCCAAAGGATAGCGGATGGCGTCGATAAACTTGTCGATGCGCTTAAAACAATGACCGAGAATAAGCGGTCGCAGTGCGTTGGAAATGGTTTCCACTTCGGGCAGTTCGGGCATATTATATTCTCCCGGGCAGTGAAATGCCGCGAATTTTCTTGAACAGGGATACCGCGTAGGAATCGGTCATTCCGGAGATAAAATCCAGCAGGTACATCATGCGGATGTAACAGTCATTACACTCAAAATCATAATAGTGCGACGGAATCAGTTGCAGCATTTTTTTCGTACGGTATGAGGAGTTTTCCTTGCCGTTTTTCGCCCAGTCCTGAATGCAGGGATAAAACGCGTTCAACAAGCCTTCCGTCAGTTCGTATCCCGCGGCCTCAATCTCGACCGCGCGTCGATACGTATATATTTCTTCAAAGCTTATCCGGCTTATCTCTTTCATGGCGTCCCTGGACTTGATCAAGTCAAGTAATGGGCAATCGAGTTCTCCGGCCAGAGCTTTTTCTTCATTTTCAATAAAAACATTAGTGATTTCCCGGACCAGAGTCCCTAACGCTTTAGCGCGCAGCAGTTCAACTTTTCTGGTTTCTGAAGCGATGCTTTCCAACCGGTCTTCAAGTGAAGTATCCCTGATAATTTCCATAAATAAATCTTTGAGTTGTTTGTAGGAAATGATTTTCAGCATGCGGCCATCTTCAAAATCGACGATATGGTAACAAATGTCATCGGCGGCTTCGACCAGGAATGCCAAGGGGTGTCTGGCCCAGCAATAATCGCTTCCGGGGAGTTTTTTCAAACCGGTGGTTTCGGCGACTTCCGTGAAAAGCTTCTTATCAGTCTGGAAAAAATTAAATTTCTTGTAGATTTTAGCTTTCGGCGCGTTTTCATCTTTTGATTCAACCGGATATTTGGTGAATGCTCCAAGGGTTGCGCAGGTCAACTGCATGCCGCCGGGATTATCCGGCATCTGCAATCTGGCCAGAACCCGGAAGCCCTGGGCGTTGCCTTCATAACGTTCGATGTCGGCACGTTCCAGTTCGGACATTTTTTCCCGGTCTTCCGCGACGACCTCTGAGTTGCAGAACCAGTGTCTGACGGCTTCCTCGCCGGAATGACCGAGCGGAGGATTGCCGATATCATGGGCGAGGGCGGCCGCGCCGGTGATAGCGCCGATATCACTGGGTTGAAGTTCCAGTTTTTTGAGATCCTGATATTTCCCGCAAAGATATTGTCCGGCCAGAGAACCGAGGGAACGCCCGATCGAGGAAGATTCCAGACTATGGGTAAGCCTGGTTCTGACGTAGTCGTTTTCTGCAAGAGGAAACACCTGGGCCTTGTCTTGAAGGCGGCGAAAAGCCGAAGAAAAAGCGATGCGGTCGAAATCCTGTTGAAAGGGGGAGCGCCCGGGGCTGATTATATCGGCCTCATTTTTGCCGAGTCGTTTTGATGATAATAAATCTTTCCAGTTCATGTAGTCTCCGGGATGGGAAAAAAGCAGTCCTGATATTTAAGTTGGACTGAACTCTTTGGTTAACTTATTAATAATGCCTTCCATTTCGATCATGTCAAAATCATGTGCGGCTTTTGCTAAAGAGTCCGCGATTGCCATATAATCATCAAGCTCGAATTTAATGGAAAAAGCACGAATGCAATTTGCGAAATTTGCTACTTCATTTACCAGCAATGAGCCGTGGAGAGGTTCAAGTTTCGGGAACAGTTCTTTGTTTGCAAAACCCCGCGCGGCCGGTTCGAGAGGCATTAAAACATGTTCTTCCGACGAGTAGTAAAGGTGTAATTCATCATCCTGCAGTACTTTTATATTAGGCAGATAAATACTGAAAGTACTGCCGATTTCAAATTTGCTGTCAACCTCTATCATTCCCCCCATCATGGATACGAGGCGTTTACAGATAGCCAGTCCGAGTCCGGTGCCTTCATGACTTTTGGTATTTGGGCGTTCCCCTTGTTCGAACATATTGAAGATTCGCTCAATATTCACTTCTTTAATACCACAGCCGCTGTCTCTAATCGCAATGGTTATATTACATGTTTCTTCATCGATGTGCTCGATATCGAATTTAAGGCTTACCGCTCCTTCATCAGTAAACTTTATGGCATTGCCGACGAGGTTCATTATGATCTGACGTATTTTGGTTTCATCCAGCATAACTTTTTCGCCGCCGGCAGGGGGATATACTTTGAAAGTCAAATCTTTCTCGGCAGCTTTAAATTTGAATAAAACCTCCATCTCATGGCAAAGTTCAACCAGAGACATGGGGGCGGCATTGATTTCGACTTTACCTGATTCGATCATTGCCAGATCCAGTACATCACTGATCAATTCCAGCAGGGAATTACTGGCCACTCTGATGACATCAATCATTTCCAGTTGTTCAGGTGTTGCTTCGTCAGCCAGAAATTCGCTGAATCCGATAATCGCGTTCAACGGAGTACGAATTTCATGACTCATATTGGACAGAAATTCGCTTTTTGCCCTACTGGCGGCCTCAGCTTCCTCTCTGGCTCTGATGAGTTCCTGCTCCTGCCGTTTCTGCTCAATCAGATTATTGGCAAATATGCACATATACTGATTGCCACTCAAAGTAATGCTCCTTACAAATATCTCTACCGGATACTCTGAGCCGTCGATGGATCGATGAATCGCTTCACGCCGGGATAAATCTTTTTTAATTTCCCGGTCCCAATGTTCCTGCCAGTTTTCCCGGGTAAATCCCGGGTTGATATCGAATATGTACCGGTTGGTCAAGGGGCCGTCTCCAAAACCGAAAATTCCGCGAGCCAGCTTGTTGGCATAAACAAAGCGACCGTCCTTGTCAATAAAATAAACTTCTCCCGGAAGATGTTCCAGGGCGAATTCCGCCCGCTGGTGCAGCTGTTCCTGAAGAAAATCATCCGTAACATCGCGAAATACCATGACCACGCCGATAATATTTCCAGTCTCTTGATCCTTGCGCGGAAAAGTGCTTATTTTCACCCGATATTCAATGCCGTTTTCTGCCACGAGGATGCAACTGTCATTATCTCTGATGACTTTTCCCATTGAGAATGCCTGAAAAACTGGATTTTCCCGTTCTTCGTGAGTGTCCGAATCGACCAGATGAACAATTTCCTCAATGTGGCGTCCGATGATATCTTTATCCAGCAGCCCGATTTTTTCACACCCCACCGGATTGATCATTTCGATGATTCCGTCGACATCAACCGCAATAACGGCGTCCGCGATAGAATTGAGAGTCATACTGAGCCGATGTTCATGGGCAATGAGTTTTTTGCGTGCCGCCGCTGCCGCCAAATGAGACGAAAGGCGTGCTTGCAATATTCGGGGATTGCATGGTTTGACCATGTAATCGGTTGCTCCTGCGGCAAAAGCTTTCTCCACACTTTCAACGTCATCGCGAGCTGAAGTGAAGATGACCGGAATGTCTGAACCGTAAGAGGTTTCCCGGAGCTTTGCACTGATCTCAAAACCGTCCATCGTCGGCATCATTATGTCAATTAATACGGCATCCGGATGATCTTTTTTCATTAATTCCAGAGCTTCTATGCCGTTACTCACTTTGCTTACCCGGCAGCCAAGTTCTTCAATATAAAATGCGGAGACCTCCATGCTCTCAAGTGAGTCATCTATTATCAGTACATGTAAGTTTTTTTCAAAAAAAATCATTCCGAACTCCGGACTTTCGATTGATCAGAAAATTGATGATGTCTATTTAAAAATTGTAGAGAAAACTCATTCGATATAATACTATTCGGATGCATTGTTTTTGTTTGAGATGGCCTGGAAAATCGTGGCGAACTGTCCCTTTGCAGGAGAAAAAGCTCTGACCCAGAACCATTTTTGTAAAGGACTGGAAAAGCGTTCAAATTCAATAGACTTTCCTTCCAGCGCCACTTCTCCGTAAGTGTGAATCCATTCCGGTTCAATATCGGGCATTACTTCTGTAGCCAGACGTCCTATTATGTCTGTTGCTTTCATTCCGGTAAGACTTTCAAATGCCGGATTTATATCAAGGAAACGATAATCTTTGATTTTACCGTTTGGATCGGTAATAACTTCGTGTAACGCAAAGCCGGAAGGCATTTCCCTGAACAGTCCACGATACTTGGCTTCACTTTCCTGA
The DNA here is from genome assembly GCA_963676655.2 of Victivallales bacterium. Lineage (GTDB taxonomy): Bacteria > Verrucomicrobiota > Lentisphaeria > Victivallales > Victivallaceae. The sequence goes on from CAXXKX010000002.1 coordinate 90,488, forward strand.
AGTTGTTTTTTGTTTTCAGCCGCTTCGATATGGGTTTTCAATCTGGCCAGCATGACCCGGGAGCTGTATGGCTTGGTAACATAGTCGGCTCCTCCCATTTCAAAGCCTTTTTCAATACTTATAACTTCGCTTTTGGCTGAAACGAAAATGACCGGAATTTCTGCTGTATCCGGATCTTTTTTCAACTTCCGGCAAACTTCAAAGCCATCCATGCCTGGCATCATCACATCAAGCAGTATAGCATTCAACTGGTGTTTCTTGACGCCGGTAAGTACATCCTGTCCATTTCTTACCAAAATTACTTCGTAACCTGCTCTGCTTACAATTCCGGCAGCAACGCGCAGGTTTTCCAAATTATCATCAACTATCATCACTGTGTGTGAAGGCTTTTCGTTCATATTATAGCTCCGGCATATAACCTTATTTCAACGTATTTTTAGCGACACTTGAACGTGCAGGATATTAAGCATTTTGCAAACACAAAATTATGCATAGTAACTAAAACGGTATCCGTTAATGCTGAGTGCCATTATTAAATATATACAGTGTTTTCGGGTAATGCAAGCAAATATGCCTGACAACAGATGGAAATTTTCTATAAAATAATACTTTTTAAGTTCAATTTGATACAATCAGTTTAATGCAGGGAAATATATCCAAAAATGTCCGCCGCGGTCTTTTTCTCCTAAATAGATCTCTCCGTCACGTCCGGTTAACATTCTGGAAAACTCAAAGCCGTAACGTTTGGCTCCAAAGGCGGCAGCGATTGCCCCCATATCATCGACGGTTCTGCTCTGCAAGTTAAATTTAAAAAAATAGCCTATTTCCCGACCGCAAACACCGTATATCCTGCCATCGGGCAGGGCGCTCATGCATTGTACATCAGGCAACATGGTCCTCCCAATGATTTCAGTCGTTTCATGTACAGTATCCACCTGAACCAATTCGCCTGATTGTCTGGCGTAGATAATTTTTCCGGCAATGACGCAGTAACCGCATCCCGGTTCCCGCATCGACGTCGGAATCGCGGTTTCTTCACAAGTTCCGTTTAGCAAATTGATTTTTATCATTTTATGCTTGTTACCGGTGAAATAAGCTGTTTCATTTGATACAGTAGCGAAAGTTTTAATTGGGATACTGGAGAGATCTGCTTCAAAAATAGTTGAAATTTTATTTGCGGAGGAATCAAATTTAAAAACACCTTTATCGGTAAGACAGAATATTACATCGAAAGACGGGGTTTTTATCAGGTCAAACATGCGAACGTTTTTCAGAAAAACAGCTTGTGAAAATTCCGGCAAAGCAAAACTCGGCTCCTGAAACGTGTCGCCTGGAAACGTTGATTTGAAGTTGTAGAGTGCTGTTCCGTGGTCAAAGTTTGCCGCAAAAACAACTTTGTCGTAAACGTAATGAGGATAGGCTTCATGCGTATTACGATCATGACAGAGTATCGTTGGAATATCTATCGCGTTTTCAATAATTCCGAGGTCAAGTATTCCGTTTTTTGTGCCTTTTGATGCGCTGATGAAAATATGGCACTTTTCTCCGGAAGTTGCACCGTATACCAGTGATCCATCAAGGTTTTCCGCTACCGTGGTTATCGCGCTTTCATCTTCAGGAATCGGCAGAGTTTCGCCCGGTATTGACAGGGGAAGTGCCGCGAAACGCCCTTCCTCAACAAACTTTTGCCGCAATTTTAATTCAGTCGTATTATTCATATCATCCCCAATACCTTAAAAAATCATTATTTGTCCGGGCTTGTTTTTCATTAACTTCAACTCTGTAGATACCTGCAGGTTTTGCCAGTATTTTGCCGAAATAAAAATTACCGTCGGCGTCTTTGGCTCCCCGGGATATATAATGGTTGGAGCCCGCGCCGCCCTTCAAAGTGCAAATTTCCTCATGCTCCAGAGTTACCGGATTCATTCGGCATAAATATGCGATTGTTTCTTTAGTCATTTGGTTTGAGATTGCCCTTGGTCCACCGTTCCAGACTGATTTTACATAATAGAGCATACCGTCATTTCCAAAAACCAGTCCTCCTGCATGACACAGGTTGACGCTCATGGGCAAATAGGGGTTGCCGGGTTGGCTCAATCGCCCCAGGTCTTCGATTTTACCGAAATTGCCTTCTTCCGGCCGGAAACGGACCAGATGCGGATGGGCTTTCCAGGGAACCATATATATTGCACCGTCAGCCGGATTTTCCACTGCATCATAAATTACCCCGTGCATGCTGGTCTGGAAATATTCAACCGGGAAGGATATCGGCAGTTGTTCAAGTTTTCCCGTATCAGGATTATACCGGATAAAACGCCCCTGATCATTGCAAGTATATGCCATGCCATTTGACCCCATGAATATGCACTGGGAATTAACAGAACCCAGTCGCCCGAGATCTTTAAGTTCCCGCGTTGCCGGATTATACACGACAAAATGATCACGCGGATAGGTGAGGGCGTATAATAAACCTCGTTTCCGGTCAAAACATAAGCAGCGGCATCCTTCCTTTGGAATGAATAATTCAGAGGATTCGACCTTGTCCGTTTTAGTGTTGTAGGCGGTCAGATAAGCACCGCGAAAAGAACGAACCGGATCATGCCAGGCGGCCCAGGGGTTGTATGACCTTTCCCCTTTGGGCGGTCCGCTTAAATGGGTGGCACAGTAAAGCAGATCTTTATCCGGATCCGGTGCAAAACTGTAGTGAATTTTGCATTGGGTTGCCCGGCCGTTGTCCCGCAAGTCACCGGTAACTTCATCCATATCAAAAAGGTAGTCGAGTTTATCCTCTGCTGCATTATAGCGGACTACGGTGACCGTTTGTCCGCCGGTATGTTCAACACAGCATGCAATATAGATTCTGCCATCCGGGCCGGTTTGGACACTCCAGCAGGAATCAGATAGCGGGCGTTCGTTGAATTGATAATAACAGACAGGGAAGTCGGGGTGTTTTTTTTCCAGCATTGTATTTTACCGTTGTATTTTGTATGGTCGGGCAAATTATTCACACTTTACATTGCAACAATTATAAAGCAAGTAAGAAATTGATATTTTTAAGCATTATAAAATAGCGATTGATGGTTGAGAAAAGTATCGCAGGAGAAATTTTTCTTGGGCTTTATATGATGGTCAATCAGCGTTTCTTGCGCCGCTTGGAGCCGTTCTTTGAATTATTCTTAGCGTCCTTTTTTGCCTCATTTTTCGGCTTTGCTTTTTTCTTTTCCTTATTTTTTAGAGCTTGTACGATCGTATCAGGAAAAGCTATATATGTTCTTGTGTATTTGCAATATGGGCAGACATGAAGTTTTTTCTGGAAATCGATACATTCTTCCCGGGTCATGTCCTTATGAGGCCATTCAGATATAGCGAAATATCTTTTGCATCTGGGACAGAAGCGAGTTCGACCGGCATATTGTCCGCATTTTGGACACTTGCTCGTATAGTCAAACGTCTGTTTTTCATGTTTGTGCCCGTTGTAGCACATAAATAACACAATAGGACCGTTTTTATATGGGTATTTCGGGGCAGCCGAAGCGAATACCAGCCACCCGCCGCCAAATGCCAGTACACATAGCAAGAAAACGCCGACACCAGCCAGAATCAGCTTAATTTTGCGTTCTTTTTGACGCTTAATTTCTTCTTCCAGCGCCTCCCGCCTTAAACGGTCCTCGTATATATCTTTGAGAACCTTATTTTGCTGTGACGGTGCAATATCAATAGTTTCATCACCGGTTGTTTCCAATGCCGAACGTTCAGATATGTTGCCAGCCGGTCCGGCACTGCCCATTTTGGACGCGGGCATAACTTCCAGCATCATAATAATCTGATTAAATGCTATTTCCAACTCCCGTAAACGTGGACGTTTGCCGGGTTTCTTGGTCAGCATACTCGAAACCACCGTCGAAAAAGCGACTGAAACAGCTGGTGCCTTTTCATGTAACGGAGGAACGTCAAACAGTACTTGTTTATAGACGACGTACTCTGAGTTTATATTTGTGAATGGATTACTTCCGGTCAGCGCAGTATAAATAATCAGACCAAGACTGTAAACATCGCTTCTGGCTGTCAAGTTTTCCTCTGCGGTAAAATATTCCGGACAAATATAGGCTGGATCTCCCCAGCATCCGAAGCCGGTATAAAAAATGTTGGACTCAAGATCAACAACCAATCCAAAATTGGTAAGTTTATACCCGTCTTTACATTTGATTATATTTTCAGGGCGCAAATCCAGGTGCAGCGCTCCGCGTCTCTTCATTGACAGCAAAGCCCTGACTACATCCACTGCCATCTTTGACACTTCTTTTTCGTTAAGCTGGCCAAGTGTCATCAGTTCAGCGAAAGTTTCGCCTTTATTATATTCCATTATCAGGAACGGGCGGGATTCATGCTCACCTCTATCGAGTATTTTTACCAGTGAATCGCATTTCGCGCCCATTACTTTTTCAGCAACATCATTAAATTGTTCAATGACTTCCGGTATCACCAGTCTTTCACGCAGTAACTTCAGGATAACTCTTGAATCGTCTTTTTGATGGTCCTCCGCCAGAAAGATGGCTGAATGCCGGTCAATGTCAATCAAACTTGAAAGCTTATACCTGCCGCCGAGGATCATCTTCTTAGCAACCATGTCCTCGGCATTCTTATGACGTCTGATGTGGTCCAGTTCGTAAGAAATCGCCAGCTTCAACAAATCTACATTAACCGGCTTTGTCAAATATTTGTTGGCACCCATCTTCATGGCGCGGATAGTGTCAGCTTCTCCTTTGAGACGGGATATGATGATTATCGGGACATCATGGGTTTCCGCGGTAGAACGCAGTCTTTCACATTCATAAAAAGCTTTTTTCTGGTCAAGAATGATTAAATCAGGCTTATGCCTCTCAAAGACGGTCAGGATATTATCCTGGTTATTGCATAAAACATGCGTATGCCCCATCGAGTCAATTATTGCGGGGATTGTTTTGACCCTGTCCCGGCTGTCATGGGCAAGTAAAATAAGTGACATCCTCAGATTCTCCCCTCATTGAAGATGAATAATGGTTGAAAACCCCGGCTTCTCACTTTTCTGTTTTTCACAATCTGTTTTATTCTCAAAGGTCGACTTTTCATATATTATTCTGGTGAAATAAGCATTATCATAAAATTCAACTGCATCTAATATAACTCATTTGCTAAAAATAACAAGCACAGAAAGCCCTAAAGCTGTTATGAAAAAGAACTTCAAACATGATTACGCAGCATAAGCTCCATCGGATGAGGTTTTATGTACCATTGTTGCTCAAGATATTGTTTTTTATATTTGTATATGTAGTGCTTGAGCAAGGTCAGCGGGACTATTAGCGGAACCAGTCCATTGTGATAGCTGTCTGTAACTTCAAGCATCTCCTGCTTTTCTTCCGGCGAAAGATCATGCTTAAAGTAGCCGATAAGATGCATTAATACGTTGACGTTTTTACTGATGGTTGCATGTAATCTCATTGTTTCGGTCAACAATTCAAAATATTTTTCTCTATCTTCTGATCTGACTTCTCCGGAAGATGCAGCTGCAATTCTTCCCAGTGCGGTTAAATTTCTTTGATTGTGACTCATGAGTAAATATTTATGTCTTGCGTGAAATTCCTGTAGCATCCTGGCGGAAAGTGGTCGGCAATTAAGTTCTTGCCAACGGCGGTAGACCAAAACATGTTCAATGAAATTTTCTCTTAGTACAGGATCATGTAAGCGGCCTTCATCAATTACCGGAAGGCTCGGAAAACGCTTCATCAGCATTCCGGCGAAAATTCCTGACCCGGTCCAGCGCGGCAACCCGTCCTCAGAATAAATTTTAACCCCGACCATTCCCGAGCTAGGGGACTTGCTCTTGAAAATATAGCCGCAAATCTGCTCTTTTTCCAATTGGGCCAATCTTGTTTCAGCCCACTGTATCATCATCGGGGTGATGTCCTTGCCTGTGTTTCTGGTCATAAGCTTGGGATGATCTTTGTCCTGCCCGACCAGGCGCATGGCTTCCCGGGGAATTGATAAACCGCAGTCTGCTTCGGGGCAGATGCCAATATATTCAAAGAAAGGCTCCAGGGTTCCGGTGATATACCGGTCATGTTTGTGCTGTCCGTCGTAGCGGACTTTTTCCCCGAGCAGACATTTGCTGACACCAAGCTTGATCTTATCCATTTTTTTCCATACTTTTGAGTTCAATGATACATTTGAAACCATGAGTCATTGTTTGAAAACATTTAAAACCATATTAAGATTTATAGATTATTACGAGCAGTAAACGATGAGAGTTTTTATGCCAATATCTATTTGGGCATTAGGAAAGAGCCTGACAGAATTAAATGTTTCATAAATATCTCCTGTAATTAATAGAAGCTTTTATGATAAAACATATAACACTTACTTATTAATTATTCAAGCGTTATTATTGCAAATAGTCAATATTATGATGTTGCGGAGAAAAATGGAGCGAGTGAACGGATTCGAACCGTCGACAATCACGTTGGCAACGTGATGCTCTACCAACTGAGCTACACTCGCATACAGTAGAAAAAATGGAGCGAGTGAACGGATTCGAACCGTCGACAATCACGTTGGCAACGTGATGCTCTACCAACTGAGCTACACTCGCTTATCAAAAGAGGACTCTAATATACAAATACTTCAATTTTTTTCAAGTCGTCATTTTAACTTTTTTTGTTTTTTTATTAAAGAAAAATTAAAATATGAGTTATACATTAATTAAGTTCAGCGTAAACAAATCGAGTTCTGCCTGTCAGATCAGACATTAATTCAACGGTTTTAAAATTTCCGTTCGCTTGAAATAATTCCTGTGCCTTTTGTCCCTGGAGCTCGCCGATTTCAAAAATTGCTTTGCCGCCTTGATTGAGGTGTTGCGTTAAGCTGTTAAGTGCTACTCGTATTACATCAAGTCCATCTACTCCGGCTCTTAACGCTGATTCCGGTTCATGTTGTAATACTTCAACAGGAAGAGCTTTATATTCCTCATCTGTAACATAAGGGAGATTTGCAATGACCCAGTCAAAGCGCTGCTCGCCGAGTTCAGTAAATAAATCACTCTTAATAATTGTAACGTTTTGCAGCTCATATTTATTTCGATTGTTCATTGCATATCGCAACGCAGTCTCTGAATTATCAACCGCGGTTACTGCTAAATCTGGACGTTCGAAAGCTATTGAAAGCGCAATTGACCCGCTTCCTGTTCCTAAATCGCAGATGCTCTCATCTGACTTTGATTTTGTACAAATGAATTCAACCGCTGTTTCAGTTTCCGGCCTTGGAATAAGAACCCCGGGACCGACTTCCAAACATAAATTCATAAACCAGGCATGACCCAGAATATATTGAAGTGGTTCATGATTCTCTCTTCGACTGACAAAGGTATTTAATAAAAGCTCTTCGCTGCTAGTTAGTTGAGGTAAGGGAAATGCTCTAATATCAAGAAGTGGTTTGTTGAGTATTTCAGATAAGATTATTTCAGCCTCAACTTGGGCTGAACGCAAGCCTGATTTTTTCAAGCGAATTACAACATTGTTTAAAACTGACATATTATTTATCAGAAACTTCCCGAACAATATCGATGAATTCTTCGTGTGAAATTTCTTCCAGATGTTTACCGCGATCAGCGAGTTTCTCATTAACTTTTATAGCTGTTTCGGTCATTCGTTCATGAGTTTCTTCTGCTCCGCCGACTAAGTGAAAATTGTCGCCTTTAGTAATCCTGACATGTCCGTCCTGATTATCAAATCCCATTCCAAGCATCATGGCTTTGTTATTTTTATTATTAAAACCTTTTGGTGCAATCATTATCAAATATCCTGTATGTAATAGTTTAAATTATGATAATATATTACTTTATTACGCAGAACTCAAGTTAAACATTGAATTTTCAATTTATTGAACGGTGTTGTCATATTCAATTCAAATACCTTGCCATAAGCGGTCTTAAACGCACAATGGAGTCCTGCCAGGAAGCTTGAATGTTGATCTCGTTGCGTAACCAACGAATGAACTGCAAGCTTCTCTGGGACGGCCTGTTCCATTCATAAACTAATGAATTCATAGCTCTGTTTGCCTGTTTTGCCAGAGCCGTCTGCTCCTGTTTTCTGATCATAATTCTTTGAATCAATTTTTCATCGCGTATCCCTTCATTGTCTTCAAGAATTTGTTCCAACAGCAACATCAGGTTATGGGTGATGCAGATAAAATTAGCTTGTTGACACTTCGTTTCGACGCTTTTACCCCAGGCTTTGTTTTCGTGAAACTTATTTTTTTTGACGTCATATAATTTTTCAATATCCCATCTTCTTTTATAGATAAATGCGATCAATCCCGGAGGCAGGGTCATTTCATTGGTCAGGAAAATATATTGCGTACCGTCAACCGGGTCTATATAAATGATTTTTCTCAATAAACCGGAACTGCTGTTGCCGACGAACAAGTCTTTAACCACCCCGTTATTGCGAGGGTCACTACGTTCGAATTGCCGCTCCCCGGTAACCAGTAATTTCAGATTGGCTTTTGCCATGGTAATGGTATAAATGCCTTTACCACGTTTCCAGCGGTGCCACAGTGCATAATCAATGATTGCCGAATCATAGGCAATCACAACCTTGGTTCCTTTGGCTTCCCCCATTCGCAAGGTCTCAGGATGCAGGCGCTTCATTACCGATATATCATGCTCTTTGACTTTATTATTTGCCCGGTCCGGCCTCATCACATCAAGAAACCGCAGACTTTCCGTTCTGAGGTTTAGAGCGTAAATTCCTGCAGGCGCATGCTTTTTTCCATCTTCAAATAAATCTTCGTGAGACGAGCAGTTGTGATAGTGTCCATCCGCGGCATACAATGCGAAACCGTTGAGTTCCTCATGTTCTTTGAACGGGTCATTAAGAACTGAATTACATCTTTTGACAAGATGCCAATTTACCTCATTCAACAAGGTTAAACGGCGCTTGCTCCTTAATGCGCTGAAAAAACAATTGACCGTTATGGCGTGCGAAATAAAATACTGTAGTTTCTGGACCCAGTCGCGACCGCTTTTGACTGAATCAAGAACTCGTCCGACTCCGGATTGAATAAATTCAAAATCATCAAAGTCTTTACATTTGCGGGTTGAATTTACATCTGCAAGGGCGTTTTTCAATGGTTCGAAAAACCGTTCTCGTGTCGTTGTCATATTTAAATTTTCCATCTTGTAATATAGCAGGAAAGTAAAAGATGTCAATGCGTAAATACATTAAAACTAGATACTTATGAGATTTTAAATTTTTCATTGGCCATCGATATGAAACCGCTATTGCGCCCATTGCAAGGCATCGCAATGACATTTTTCAGGGGTTTACAAGCCCCTGTACGAGCAGGAAACTAAGTCTTGTTAAAGGCTTTAAATTCGCGTTTCAGCACCAAGTAATACCTCTTAAATTATGACAAAATGACAACACCGTTCAATTTATTTTTTATTAACAGGTAATTTTTATTTGACATTCGCAAATCAGGCGCTATTGTAACTCAAACATACAACAGGAGGCTATTATGAAACGAATGAAATTTGCGGATCAGGGATGCTATTATCACCTTATGAACCGGGTCTCAGGCTACAAAGGTGATCTGCCATTTTCGGAGATAGACCGGGAATACGGCTTCACTTTGTTGCAAAATCTCACGGAATATTTTCTCATTGAGGTCATTTCCGCGGCATGGATGGGCAACCATTTCCATCTGGTGGTCTACGCTCCGGGCAAAAATGAACTGCCGTCTGAGGCTGAAATCGCTGCCCGTCACAACGCTTATTACAAGTCGATGGAAGGCGATTTCACCTATGCAATGAAGAAAATGCCATACATCGAACCCAAATATAAAAAACTCTGTCGCGAAGTCGGCGAAAAAATGATTGACATCAGCTACTTTATGCGAGCTTACCAACAACGTTTTTCCGTGGTTTTTAACCGGACTTATGACCACATCGGCCACCTTTGGGCTGATCGTTTCAAAAGCGTCATCCTTGAAGGCACCGACGCCCTCGAAACATGTCTGCAATACGTCGAACTCAACCCCGTCCGGGCTAAATTGACCGAAAATCCGGCAGATTACCGATTTACAACCTGGGGACGCTACTGCGGCAGCGGCAAACATGCATACCACGCCAACTTCATCAAACACTACAAAAAATTGATTGATTATACCGATACCTCGAACTGGAGCGAAGCGGATTACTACACTGAATTCAAATGTTCCCTGACCCGGATAATCGCTGCCGAACGCGGCGCGAACGCTGCCGAAATAGCCGAAGAGGAGCAAGCCGCGCGCCGTAAAGAATCAATGCCGGTTCGCTTCCTGAGACGGACCCGTCACTTTACCGACGGTGCGATATTAGGCTCAAAACTCTTCATCCGTGAGACATCTCGCAAATTCGATGATCCCGACCGGGTGGAAAATAAACAACTCAGTCGCGGTCTCGACCCGAAAGGCTCCGCTATATATTGTTTTAGAAAACTTTTGCAGTGAAATATAACTGAACACTGCCCGGTAGAGACCAAAGGTTGCAAGAACTATATTTAAATATGGTTGAAATGTGACCTGATCCTGTTATTGAAATAGAGCCTGGATGCTATGCTGGTTTACCATAGACATTCTTGCATTTCGCCTGTTACTTCTCGCATTTGGCCGGACCATGGCTCAATCATCTTTATCGTTTAAGGTAAATAACGCTCTAATATCAGGATGTCGCAGGTTAAATCAAATTTTTTCAACAGTGATATACCGTGATTGAAATCCTTTTCGAGAAAATAAAGCATTGAAATTAGGATTCTCTGCTTGAAGAAATGCTGTTTACGGGGTAATTTACTCAAGTAATACCGTATGAATAAAAATCAGTATAGAAAACGAAAGGTAGATTATGGCAGGTCATAGTAAATGGGCAAACATCAAGCATAAAAAAGGTGCCGCAGATATTGCAAGAGGTAAAGTTTTTTCTCGTTTGGCGAAAGAAATTATGGTTGCAGCCAAGATGGGCGGCGGAGATCCTTCTGCCAACCCGCGTTTGCGTTCCGGCCTTGCTGCCGCCAAGTCAGCTAACATGCCGAATGTGAATATTGAACGCGCCATTAAAAAAGGACTGGGAGAACTCGGTGATGTTATCTATGAGGAAATAGTTTATGAAGGCTATGGGCCCGGAGGTGTTGCTGTTATGGTTGAATGCCTTACCGATAATCGTAATCGTTCAGCCAGTGAGGTTCGTTCCTCCTTCGACAAAAACAACGGAAACCTTGCCGGCAGCGGCGCGGTAACCTGGATGTTTCATCGCAAGGCTCACTTCGTAATTACCGGAGAAAAAGCCGATGAGGAATTGTTGATGGACGTAGTGCTTGACGCTGGCGCTGAGGACATTGACATTGATGATGATTTTGCTGAAATCTGGGGGCCGCCGGAAGCTTTTGAAGCAATTGTTGACGCGCTGGCTGAAGCTGGAATTGAAACCGAGGAAGCTGCGGTTGTTCAGCATCCGGATAATACTGTTGAAGTGACTGATTTGAAAGTTGCACAGCAACTGATGCGGATGCTTGACCGGTTGGAAGATCTTGATGATGTTCAGGCGGTGCATTCCAATCAGGATATTTCTGACGAATTACTTGAACAGCTTGATGTATGAAGATTCTTGGGATTGACCCCGCAATGCGCTGTACAGGATACAGTGTCATTGATGTTAAAAGTGTTGATGATGTCAGCATTATTGATTGCGGGGTTATTCGCAATGGGGCTAAAATACCGCATTCTGAATGCCTTCGTCGTTTAGCCGGGGGCATTCGGGAATTAATTATTGCTTTCGATCCTGACGTCTGTTCTATTGAAGATGTATTTTATGGGAAAAACATAAAAACTTCAATGATTCTTAGTCTTGCCCGTGGTGCAATAATTTCTGTTTTAGCTGAAAACAATATTCCGGTCTATCCTTTTTCTCCCCGATCTGCAAAGAAGGTGGCGGTAGGCCGGGGATCCGCTACAAAAGAGCAGGTTGCATTTCTGATGTCGACAATGCTGGGGATAGACGTTAACGGAGTTCCTTTAGATTCGACTGATGCTCTGGCGTTAGCTGTTTGTCTGGGTCAGTTTATCATCCGTCCCGACCTGAAAGAATTACTTCCATCTCAAATATAATTTATATTTTATATGAAATGAGCTAATTTCAAAACTATTTCGAGATATTTTTGATTTTTAGCGGCAAATTTAGCATTTGAGCTCAATTACATACCCTGCGGGTATGCTCATTCGCGCAAAAGACTAAATTTTCTCGCTAAAAACACTAAAAATAATACTCAAACTGGAGTTTTGAAATCAGCTCGAAATGATATTTTTTAGATAAAAAAGATAATAATCATGATATCTTATTTGCATTTAATTTTAATTGTAGTACAATACTACTATTAATGATTTTATCAGGAGACAAGATGTTGAAAGTGAAGCCTGGAGTAAGATTGACAGCTATTGATATGGTGGTGGCATCTTTACGTGATTATATAATAAAGAATCATTTGCAAATTGGAGATCGTTTGCCGCCGGAGCATGATTTGAGCGATGCTTTAGGGGTAAGTCGTAATATATTGCGGGAAGGAATGAGGATTTTCAGAACCCTCGGAGTCATCGAATCCAAGCCTAAAATCGGAGCGGTTATTAAAAGTTTACATCCGGAGAATCCATTTGAAGGGTATTTTCCGTTTATGGGCAGGGATCAACGCAGTATTAATGAGATAATGGATACTCGTATTGCCCTGGAAACAGGAGCGGCTCCGTTGATAATTGAGCATTGTGCGCCTGAAGATATTAGCGAATTGGAAGTGATTTTACGGGATTTTGTTGATGATACAGACAAATTACGGCAGGCGGATATTGCTTTTCATCAAAGGCTGGTAGATATCACGCATAACCGGATTTTACAATCATTGACTCCTTTGACGGTTGAGTTTTTTGAGCTGAAAAGTAAGGATGAGATTGTTGTTACAACTCCGGTGCCGGAAATTATCAGACAACATCAGAAGATTATTGAGGCGTTGCGAAAGGGAAGTGCAAGTGAACTGATCGCAGCGATAAATGAACACTATAAAAGTTATAAAGGAAAAGAGTAAAATGTTGCAACCGAGAAGATGTAAAGTTCTGGACCGAATGAGAAACGGCGAAACCGTCAATTGTTTCAAAGTTAATCTGGACAGTTCGCGAATCGTTGAAATGGCTGGAATCAGCGAGTTCGATTGTGCTTGGACTTGCATGGAACACACTCCTAACGATTATGCGCTCATTGAACGTCAGGTATTGGCGGCAAAAGCGTATAATCTTGATATTATTGTCCGGATATCGCGTGGCAGTTACAGTGATCTTATCCGGCCTTTGGAAATGGATGCTTCAGGAATCATGGTGCCGCATGTGATGAGCGCGGAAGATGCCAGAGAAGTAGCATATAGAACGCGTTTTCATCCGATCGGGCTGCGTCCGGCCGACGGCGGAAACGCTGACGGTCAGTTCTGTTTCATGGACTTTGCCGACTATATTAAATTCGTCAATGAAAACCGGATGGTCATAATTCAGATTGAGGATCTGGCGCCAATGGATGAACTTGATGAAATATGCTCGGTAGAGGGTATTGATATGATTTTTTTCGGGCCGGGAGATTTCAGTAATGCGATCGGTGTTCCGGGACAACTTAGTCATCCGGAGGTGCAGGCGGCGCGGATAGAGATTGCCAAAGTCGCTAAGAAACATGGAAAATTCGCCGGTACGACCGGCAGTCCGGCGACCTTTTACGAATACAAGGATATGGGATACCAGTTCATCAATGTAGGGGCGGACGTACACGCACAAACAATTTACAGCAAACGAATTCTTCAGGAATTGGCGGAAGGAAAATCTTCAACCAAGCCAGATGGGAATTATGGTTGAGAAATTAATTGATTAATTGTAAGGAACGAAACTATACTGGTTTCGTTCCTTTTTTTAGTATGCCCGGCATGGGCGATAACTTGACGGTGAAAGTCCGTTACAGGCTTGGCAGTAGGAACTGTTAGCGAAAGACAAGGGTGTCCATCGCGAGGTGGAATCTGAAGGAAGTCGGACGCAAATTCCCGGCCCGACGAACAGGAAGTGCATACAAGGCATATTCAAGGCGGACGAGCTTGCTAAACAAAGCAAAGTCCAATACTGCCCGAACCTTGAGGTGTAAATGCACCGGGTATATGGGATGAAAGTTATCGTTCTTATCCGGGGAGGTCTCATTGGTACGAACGAGGTTGTCAACAGGCGATAAGTTCAACCCGCGCAGTGATGTTGCGGCTGAGCAATGAGAAGTCAGCAGAGGTCATAGTACTGTATAGTATTTACAGGAAGGACCGAACAGTAGTCGTTCTTTCAATAGTGAAAGGTCAAACATGTGTCGAGAGCAGAAAATCCAGAAACGGAACTGCCTGAGAGATGATAGACTGGAAGTCGAAGATAACTCAGGAGTGCGGAGCATGTTTGTACGGGAAGCTGACCTGGAAGACGGTACTGGCTTGTTTGAGGCAATAATTGAGCGTAATAATCTCAATAAGGCTTTCCAGCAGGTCAGAAGAAAAGGAGGATCAGCAGGTGTGGATGGTATGTCCACAGACCAACTATTATCCTATCTAAAGGAGCACAAAGAAAGTTTTCTTGAAAGTCTGCGCAATGAGACTTATCGACCAAAGCCAGTACGTCGAGTAGAAATACCAAAACCCGATGGAGGCGTGAGATTATTAGGAGTACCGACAGTCATAGACCGTATGGTACAACAGGCTATCTCACAGGTTTTAAGTCCCATATTTGAGCTTGAATTTTCAGAGAACAGTTATGGGTTTCGCCCCAAACGCAGTGCCCATCAGGCTATAAAGCAGGCACAGACATACTACAATCAAGGCTATCATCAAGTGGTTGACCTTGACTTGAGTAAATATTTCGATACGATTAATCACGATATATTACTGAATGTTCTGCGCGATACAATCCATGATAAACGTGTGATCAACCTGATAAAACGCTATTTGAAAAGCGGGGTAATGATAAATGGGGTTCGCACTCGCACAGACGAGGGAAGCCCGCAGGGGGGCAACCTGTCTCCATTGCTGAGCAATATTTACCTGACAGCTTTTGATAGGGAACTGGAATGTCGAGGACACAAATTTATTCGCTATGCTGATGATGTAAATATCTACGTCAAAAGCCAACGTAGCGCCGAAAGAGTATTGTCCAGCGTAACACACTACCTTGAAACGAAGCTTAAACTCAAGGTCAACGAAACCAAAAGTAAATCAGGAAGTCCTTTGAGGTTAAAGTTTCTTGGCTTTGCCTTGCATAGTACAAATGCCGGGCAAGCTGGTATTCGTGTTCATGAGAAGTCTATAGACCGCTTCAAGCGACGTGTACGAGAATTACTCCGGAGAAATCAAGGACGTTCTGTAGAATATGTATTGCTGAAATTACGCCAATACACTAATGGTTGGGTAAATTATTACGCAATAGCTAATATGAAATCATTTATGCAACGTTCAAGTGAATGGTTGCGGCGCAAAATCCGAACTTATATCTGGAAACAGTGGAAACGAGTAAGGACAAAGTTTGCGAATCTACAGAAATTTGGCGTCTCCAAAGAGAAATCGTGGGAATGGGCAAATACCAGAAAAGGCTATTGGCACGTAGCCAATAGTTGGATATTGAGCACTACAATGACTAATAATTACCTGGAAAAACTAGGGTATACAGATATTTACAAACGCTACAATTTTCTACACTCAAGCTACTGAACCGCCGTATGCCGAACGGCACGTACGGTGGTGTGAGAGGACGACCGTTCAAATAATGAGCAGTCTCCTACTCGATTTTATCGGTACTGCCGGCTTTCTCGAGAGCGGCGTTGTGTTTTTTATAGATATTGTCGATTTTTTTCCCCCAGCGGGAATGTTTGATTGGAGTGTCGGCGGTAATCAGGGTTGACTCCTCTTTCTTGGTATCAGTCTTTGTGGTTTTAGTTTTAAGTTTCATATCGCCATTGGTGGCGGTTTCAGTTTTTGTCGAAGTTTTCGTCTGATCTTCTGCGACTTGCTTTGCCGGGGGCTTTATAGTGGGGGCTGATTTTTTAAAGTATTTGGTATATACGTACATTCCACCGAAAAATAAAGCGACAATTCCAATCAATGTTAAAACGAACTTCATGATATTTCTCCTCGTTTTTAAGGTTTGTAAACTTTGCCGAATTTTTGCATTACTTGCTGGAGATCGCTCCAGGCTTTTCTTTTGTCAGGAGGGTAGCGCAGTAAAAATGCCGGATGAAATGTTATCATTGCGGGAATTCCTTCATAATCAAGCCAGGTTCCCCGAAGTCTGGTAACGCCGCGGCGATTAAAGAGGAACTGCAGCGGAACCGCGCCCAGGATGACGATAGCCTTGGGGTTAACCAGCTGGATTTGCCGTTTCAGATATGGCATACATGCAGCGGCTTCTTCTGGCAGCGGATTGCGATTATTCGGGGGTCGGCATTTGATAATATTAGCTATATATACTTCCTCACGGGTAAACTGCATGGCGGTAATCATTTTGGAGAGGAGTTGTCCGGCTTTGCCGACAAACGGCAGGCCTTGAATATCCTCATCATGCCCTGGGCCTTCGCCGATGAACATCAAATCGGCATTTCGGTTGCCATCGCCGAAAACAACATTGGTGCGATTTTCGCAAAGAGGACATTTCCGGCAGCCCATGGCCGCTTCCCACAAGTCATGCCAGGAGAGGTTGGCCGGATCTGGAGATGACGAATTGTTTGTTGTTGGTGATTGAGGTGGTTGGGTGATATTTGCCGAAGGGAGGTTGACCGGCTGATTTTGCCTGAGCTGATTGGGGCGAGGAGTACTTGTAATTGGCGCGGCTGCGGCAGGTGGTGTTTTTTTTGTTTCAACAGGAGTGAAGAAATCACGTAAAACATCATCGTTAACAGCAGCCAAAGGGGAGTTCTCCGCTTCAAGCTTCAAGCAGGAAATAATTTCATCAAATATATCTTTTGTTGCCATTTTTGCTTATTTATTGTTGCAGGATCAGAATTTTGGGTTATTTTATTACATCACAAAAATAGTCCATGAACTGCGAAAAATCAAGTATCAAATCAAAGTATGAGGGTTAAGTTTAGATGAAAACAAATTTGAAAATTCTTTTTATTGTCGGATTGCTGTTGTCAGTGGGTGTTTTTCCACGGCTTGATGCTGTGGAGAAGAAGGTTGAAACCGTGGCGGTTAATACCATTAAAATTGAGACGAAGAAGGTCGTTATAGCCGACTCGGTGAAAAAAGTTAATTCGGGTACTGAAGCCGACCAGGACGCTGATTCAGATGATCCCAAACTGAATAAAAAGAGCCTTGAGGACGTTGCCACGAGCATGGGTAATATATGGACCAAGGTTTCCAACTGGTGGAAAAAGCAGAAAATGGCGATTGCGATCCTCTTTGGCGGGCTTCTTGTGACTTTACTGGTGGTTGCGATTGTGGATGTCTTGTTTGTAAAAATATTCATTGAACATGTTACCTCAAAAACCGAAACCGAGGTGGATGATATGATCGGGGTGGCGGTTCGCCCACCGTTGAAGTTATTTGTTTTTTCAATTGGTTTTCTTTGCAGTTCGATTCCAATATTGAAGAACCTTGAAGATGCGTATTTCGAGGTTTTTATCCGGGTAATAGCTGCTTTGGCTGCTACTTCCGTGGCAGTGGGATGTTATCGTCTGGTTGCCCCGCTTAATCATGTGTTGACAAAAATTGCGGAGCGAACGGACAATACAATCGATGATTTGATAGTCGCGCTGCTGCGCAAGGCGATCAAAATAACCCTGGTGGTGGTTTCGGTCCTGTTTATCGGACAGAGTATTCTCGGGCTCAATATAACTGCGTTGGTTGCCGGAGCCGGGATATGCGGTTTAGCAATCGCGTTCGCGGCCAAGGATGCCATCTCAAATGTTTTTGGTTCGATTACTATTATCCTTGACAGACCTTTTCAGGTAGGTGACCGTATTCAGGTCAGTGGAATAACCGGCGTGGTTGAAAGGGTTGGTTTCAGAAGTACCCGGATCAGAACGCTGGACGGATGCCTGGTGACGACGCCAAATAATATTATGGCGACTTCGGCTATTGAAAACTTCAATGCCCGGCCATATATCAAATTTGCCTTCGGTCTGGGGTTGACGTATGACACGCCGCCGGAGAAAATGGAGCAGGCGATAGCGATTCTGCATGAAATTTTTGACAATCATAAGGGGATGTCGGAGGATTTGCCGCCGCGAATTAACTTTACCGCTTTTAATGACTTTTCATTGAATATCGCGGTTATCGTCTGGTATCATCCCGGAGATTATATGGAAGCTTGCGGGTGGATGACTGAACGGAATCTGGAAATTCTCAAGCGCTTCAATGCCGAAGGACTCGAGTTTGCGTTCCCGACTTCGACTACTTATCTGGCCGGCGACTCATCCCGGATGCTGGAAGTCGCGGTCAAGAACAACTAAGGAATTATGATGGACACGACAGATTACCGGTATGAGACAAAATATTATGCCGGGATCGACAAGTCCGGTTGGATCATCTTGGCGGTCACCTTTGCGGTGGCCGCTTTTCTTATATGGGTGCCTCTAATCAACCATATAATCAGTTATTTAGTAATTTTGATTCATGAATTCGGGCATTTTCTGATCGGACTTTTGTTCGGTTATCCTTCATTACCAGCCTTTGACTTCAGGGAAGGTGGCGGGGTAACAGCTTATTCAGCCCGGTTGATGTGGATAATGCTGTTTCCATATGCCGGGATGTTATACGTTTTGTATCTGGTTCGCGGACATTTTATTTCGGTTACAGTTATGGTTGTTGCGCTGCTAGTCTTTTCCTTGTTGGCCTTTACGGAGGTCCATAATGACGTATGTATTTTAGCCGGGCATGGATTTGAGATTTTAATTGCCGGGGTTTTCCTTTACCGGGCAATGAGCGGGAATTCTATTGTTAATCCGAATGAACGGCCATTGTACGCATTTTGCGGCTGGTCCATGTTGTTTTACAGTGCCGGCTTTTTCATCAAACTGCTGACAGACCGGGTGGAAATGACGGCTTATCGAATGGGCAAAAGCTATGTGGAAAACGACCTTGTCAGGATAGAGCAGCTGCACCGTGGAATAAGCGTGTCGATTCAGAGTGTGATGTTTATTATTGCATGCGTCATTATCCCGTTTGCGGCTTTTGGAATTAACTTATGGATAAAACATGTCCAGACGACAGATGAAATCAGCGATTCAGATTTTGTTCAATAAGACTCAAAAGTTCGCTTCTTTTATATGGCTTGGCAATAAAGTCATTAAAGCCTTTGCGTAAACATTCGCTCCTGACATTTGACAGCGCGTGAGCGGATTGAGCTATGTATACTACATTCTGACCGCTGTATTTTTCCCGCAGCCATTGGAGACAGGCATAGCCGTCTGCGTCCGGCAGGGCCAAATCAACCAGAACAACATCGAAGCTTATGTAGGTGCAAATATCTTTCATCTCACTATATGATGACGCTGATTTGTAGTTGTATTTCCCGTATTTCATAATTTTCTCAAGGAAGCGAATGCTCACGGGGTCGTCTTCAATGATCAGGACATTAAGACCATGAGAGTTAATTTGTTTTTCTTTCCGGGTTGTGGTCTTACGAATATTTTTTTTCTGATCAGGACTTGAACACGGGAACATGAATTTTACGGTTGTGCCTTTACCTTTTTTACTTGAAATATCAATTTTTCCACCTAATATGTCCAATTGTCTTTTAACTATAGACAGGCCGAGGCCGGTTCCTCCTGCTCGTCTGGTTGATGACTGGTTAGCCTGGTAGAATGGGGTGAAAATTGAATCCAGTTTGTTTTGGGCTATTCCTATTCCGGAGTCGCAGACGGAAATATAAAGTTGCTTGTCGATATATTCAGCAATGACTTTGACTGACCCTTTGTCGGTGAACTTGATGGCGTTTCCGATAAGGTTGAAATTTATCTGTTTAAGGCGACGTTTGTCTCCTTGTAATAGTTCGGGCAGGCCGTTTGCCTCAAAAATCAGATCCAGACCTTTTTCCCGCGCCTTAAATTTAAAAGCGTTTACACTGTCTCTTATGACTTCCTCCGGTGACATTATTTCGCGGACTTCTCTGAATTTTCCGGATTCGATCATTGAGAGTTCGAGAATATCGTTGATTATTTCCAGCAGGGAATTGCCGCATTTGCTGATAGCGTCGAAAGATTCCTTTAGCTCTTCGGCATTCGGTAGAATATCGAACGGCAATTCCTGACTGATGATTTCCGAGAATCCCAGTATGCCGTTAAGCGGTGTTCTGATTTCATGTGACATAGTGGCGAGAAATTCTGACTTGGCAATACTGGCTGATTCTGCTTTAGCCAGGGCACTTTTTAATTTTTCCTCCGCTTCTTTTAAGTCGGTTATTTCTCTGCCGGTGGCGACTATTTCCTTGACGTTATTATTTTCGTCAAGGATTGATTTGTCGGCCCAGGCCAGCCAGCGCCAACCATGTTTAGTCATGGCCCGCTGTTCAACATAGCAGGTATATGGAGGTTTATAAAGATTTTCCATTTCTTTAAGGGTCATATCCACATCATCACCGTGAATCAGCGGAATAAATTTATTCCCGAGCAATTCATGTTCCGTTTTGCCGAAAAGATCGCAATATGATTGACTGACAAAGAGGAATTTGCCCTCAAGGTCAACTTTGACTATGAGATCTGATTGGTTTTCAATAAGGAGCTTGTATTTCTCTTCGCTTTCCTGCAAAGCTTTTTCTGCTTCTTTGCGTTCGGTGATGTCTTGTCCTTTTATGGAAATGTGGGTAACGACTCCTTCGTGGTTTTTTACCGGGGAAATTGTTCGCAGAGCTGAACAAACTTTACCGTCTCTGTCATAATAAGTTGATTCTCCCGAGTGGTGAATACCTTCCGCCGCCTTGCTTATTAATGATTCCAGCCTTTGGTTGGCCGGATCCTCTTTGACCCACCATGGGGCGTCCCAAATGTAGGTATCGATAATATCCTCCGGCTGAACCTTGCAAACTTTACTTACCAAATCATTTATGTTGATTATTTTACCGTCAGGCTGGATAATGGCCATAAACTGGAATGACTGGTCAAAAGCGGTACGGAACATGATCTCACTCTTTTCCAGTTCCAGTTCGGCAAGTTTCCGCTCTGTAATATCTTGAGTAAAGCCGATGGCAGAGACCGGCTTGTTGTTTTCATCAAAAATAATATCAGCCTTTTCCCGGACCCATTTGACTTTTCCTCCGACAAGGAGACGATGGACGACATCATAATCACATCCGTCTAAAGCGGCTTTCCACATTCTGTCAACAGTTTCCCGGTCGTCAGGGTGGACGCATTCCAGAAAAATTTCATATGTAAGAGCAGTTCCAGGTTCAATTTCGAAAACCCTGTAGTTTTCCGGAGTCCATATTAATTTATTTTCATTAATAAGCAATTCCCAGGTACCCAGCCGCCCTATTTGCTGAGCTTTTTCCATCATAAACTCTGATCTTTTCAGATCCTCCAGTACTTTTTTCTTGTCGGAAATATCTTCAATTATGGCTATGAAATAATCGGTGATGCCTGATTCGTTGAGTACCGCTGTTGCGGTCACCATAACCCAGATCGCTGATTTGTCTTTGCGGATGTATCTCTTTTCAAATCTGCAGTAACTGGATTTCCCGCTTAACATTTCATCCAGAATCGCCAGATTGCTCGTTAAGTCTTCCGGGTGGGTAATCTGCTGAAAAGTGAGGTTCAACATCTCTTTTTCAGAGTAGCTGACGATGTCGCAGTACCTGGGGTTGACTTGAAGGAATTTGCCGTCCAGGCCGATATGGGCGATTCCCATGCCTGCGTATTGAAAAGTTGACTTGAAAAGTTTTTCGGATTCGGCCAAGTCCTTTTGTATCTTTCTGCATTCTGATACATCTTCATGAGTTATAACAATATTTTTGACTTTATTCTGTTTGTCTTTTAACGGATAAATTCTAGTAGACAAGCATCTTTTGCGGCCTAAACCTCTTCCTTCGGTTGCTCCTGTCGGGTCGTATTCATATTCCGGAACTTCAACCGTTTCTCCGGCATAGGCTAGCTTGACGTATTTAAGCAACCCGGTTCTTTCTACTTCTTTACTTTTCAGAACATTAAATTTTCCGACCGTATGTGATGCCGGGAATCCCCATAATTCTTCATATGCCCGGTTAACTTCCAGTTGAACGCCGTCGGGACCGTATAATTCAATTACTGAGGGTGATTGTTCAAACGCCATCCGGAATTTCTCTCTCATTTCCTGCAGTGAGTCGAGCGTTTCCGATTCTTTCAGACGTGATTTCCTTAACATCAGGTACATAAGAAAAAATGATATTGGCAGCAATATGCCGCTGACAAAAATAAACCCGAAAATGTAGTAGCGCAAGTCTGATATGATTTCATTCTGCAATGCTATTTGGGGACGATAAACTCCGATCATCCAGCCGCGTCTGTGAACTGGAACAAAAGCCGCAATCTGCCTTTGACCTGATTGAGCAACATAATTTCCCACCCATTCTTTACGCTTCCGGCAGAGTTCTGATACGGTAAGAGTTTTTGTCCCGTGGATGCCGTTTATTATATTTTCGGCGCGATTTTGTCCGGTCGTCTCCGGAAATTTGCTATGAAGAACAAGTTTTGCATCCTGATCTATTATACAAAAATATTCGTCTTCGGTGCGCTTGCCGGTATTATACCAGAATTCATATATTTTACGCAGCGCCTCGGAGTCATTTTTTCCATGGAGGGAGTTCTGGGTGAATAACGCCAATTGTTTAGCCTGGCTGAGCTGGCCTTGCCGGAAAGTTTCTTCAATGATATTAACGGTCAAGTTATATCCGTAATACCCAATAGCAAGAATTAACAGGAGAGAGAGAATACCGATGGAAATAATGAGCCTGAATGAACTGAATAAGTAATTATTATTTATCTTTTTCACAAGAGCTTAACCCCTCGAATATTGTAATAAGCACTGTTGCATAAATAAACATATAAATTAATCGCGGTCTCTAATCTCAAATCGAAGCATGTAAAACAATATGCATGACCGCATACCCGTGCATTCCTTGATTTCCTATATAATTATACATCACCCGCAACCTTTTGTCAAACCATAGCCCTCCGGTAACATAGACCGGATAGATAATTCCAGTGCAATTTGATTGATGGGGGGCTTTGCGGCTTGCAAAATATATTGGTCAAACTATATTAAAGAGTATTATGATATAAAATATGCGGAGTAGCTTTATGTTTAGCTGGGTTTTGACTCAAATCGGTAATTTTTTCATTTGGCTTTTTAACTGGATATGGTTATTATGTAGAGCCGGGGCCTGGCCGGATACTAATCCGCTGGTGAAAGTTCTAATAGTTCTCTCAATCGCTTTGGGGAGCGCATGTCTGGCGGCCACGGTGGCTGAACTGCGGAACCGGAAGCTTTTACTTCATTTTTTCCTGGGGTTTATTATTCCGGTCATTTATCCGGTATACACTATTTTCGGCTTGAAAAAGAAAACCATCATCAGTGTGGAAGATAAAGAGGAAATGGTGATGGATGAGGCGGCGGCCGCAATGAATATGCATATGGATATAATGATGATCAAGCGTGAACTGAAGGCACGCGGCATAGACCCTGAAACGGCTACCTTTGAAGATTTTGATGCTATTCGCCAGGAGCGTCAGGAGGCTGAAGCCGCGGTAAAACAGCAGGCTGAAGCTGAGGCGGCGGCTGTAGCGGAGGTTGAAACTGAAGAAGGCGTTGTAAGAATAAACAAAGCTTTCTTTGAATCAATTGCTGTTGACGCCGCGGGAAATCGCCTTGGTCCTTACTGTATTGTTATGCAGGACGGCTCAGAGCTGATCGCTAACGTCATTACCGGGGCGTTCGATGAACTTATCTCCTGCCAGGTCAGCGGACGGGACGGCAAAATCCGTACCGTACGGGTTCGTTACGAAAATATCGCGGATGTCCGCCGGGCTTGAAGCAGGCATGTTTTCCCGGTAATCCGGAAATTGCCGTATTTGTCGTAATAATGATTTGACAACTTATGTTCAATGGGGTAGTTTATACCTCAAAACCAGAAAAATTTCAGTTAATTTTATAAGGAGACAGCAATGAGTGTATCAATTGACGATCTGATGGATCATTTGGAAGAAAGTATGATGAAAACCCAGGATGCTATGCTGCATGATTTTTCCGCGATTCGTACCGGCAAGGCCTCCCCGGCTCTGGTTGAAAGTGTTATGGTGGATTATTACGGTACTCCCACGCGTCTCAAGGAGCTGGCAGGGATTACTGCTCCGGAGCCTCGAATGCTGATTATCCAGCCCTGGGATCCGGCTTCGGTTGCGGCGATAGAAAAAGGGATCATTGCCTCTAATGTCGGCATCTCTCCGGTTAACGACGGCCGCACTCTGCGTCTGCCCATTCCGGAACTCAGCGAGGAACGCCGCGCGTCATTGACCAAACAGGTTAAAGTTCGTGGAGAGGATGCCAAGGTTGCGATCCGGAATATTCGCCGTGACGGCAATGATCTGGCTAAGAAGGCTGAGAAAGCCAGTGAAATTACCGAAGATGATCTGAAAGATATGCTGAAAGATATTCAGGATATGACCGACAGGTATTGCAAAGAAATTGATGACCAGGTTGCCGCAAAAGAAAAAGACTTGATGACAGTCTGATTTTTCGTTCTTAATTCTGCCGGGGTCGTTGCGGCGGCTCCGGTATTTTTTTATAGGGTACCGTTTTTATGCGCAAGAAACTTTTTGTCAACAGAAAAAGATTCAAGCTGGCGCTTTGGCTTATTGTCGGAGCTGCCTTGTTGCTCAGACTCGGAGTTTCTTTTGATCTGGCATCTGCCAATGAAGGCGTTAATTCCGTCGTTTCTCCTTCCCAACAGACTGATATGGCAACCTACATGAGACTGTCCAACAGTGTAGCCAGAGGGGAATATCGCGGGCTTTTTTACTACCAGCCGTTTTATTATGCGGTATTTCTGCCGATCATCAAACTGGTTTTCGGTAATTCAATTAAAGCGGTTTTTGTAATACAATCCCTGCTGGGAGCCGCAACCGTTTTGCTTGGCGGTCTTTGTGCCGCTCAGCTAGGTGGACGATTAGCCGGAATAATCACTGCTGTATTGTTAGCCTTTTCATCGGTTCTGGTGTTATACACGCCATTTCACCTGATTGCGGTATTGCAGTCATTCTGGCTTATTTTACTGCTCTACCTTGTATTGCTGGCCTTGCGCCGCCGTCGCTGGTTTTACTGGGGCGTGGTGGGCGTGATTACCGGATGTTCAATTCTTACCCGGGGAAACGGTTGGTTTTTTGTTCCGGGCCTGCTGGTCCTGATCGTCTATTCTCAACTTCGTCTCGACCGGGAGCGCTCCCGTGGCGTGAAGATTCGGCACAGTCTGCTGGTGACCGGGGCTTTTCTGTTTTTCCTGTTCCTTCCCCAACTGCCTTTTATCTATCATAATACCTCAGTCAGTGGTACTTTCACCGGGCCGTCGACGGCGGCCGGGGCTGTGTTGGCGCTGGGGAATACGCCCGAAGCTCCGCCCGGAGGCCGGAATCCTGACTCCTATGCCGGACCGATGGAATATCCGGTTTCATATCAGGTATGGATGCAGGGCGCTCAGCAAAGGCCGATCGCCTACCGGATTTTCGATTGGTTCAAAAAAGAACCGGGAGCGTTTATCGAACTTTCTTTCAGAAAGCTGCTGCTGTTCTGGGATTATCGTGAAATACCCAATAACATTTCTTTTATGGGCGAGGGGACGCAAAGTTGGATGCTGCTTTATCTGGCAATTATTCCGACCGGTTTGATTCTCGCGCTGGGAATTGCCGGCATGCTTTCGCAAATACCGGGCTTGTTCAAGAAAAAAAGGATGCTGTTTCTTATTTATTTGATAGTCGCCTACTGGGCCGCGACTGCCGCTTTCTATATATTATGTCGCTTCCGGGTTCCGGTTTTGCCGTATCTGGCAATTGTGGCGGGCTGTTTCATTCCGTATTGCCTTAAGCGTTACCGGATTGATTCGCAAAAAGCCTACTATATTTGCGGGTTCTGCCTTTGTGCCGGAGTTTATATATGTTTTACCGCGTATGAGGATTACCGGAAATATTTTGAATCTAAAGTTACCCGTGTGGTAAGGCCTGACGGAGTATATGTGCCGTTTGGAGATGGCAAACTGATGCAGCTTGATAACGGCCCGGTCACGTTGGGTGGCTGGTCGCCGGTTGAATTTATTCCGGGTACGGTTATTCAGAAGAAATTTGCTGCGATTCCGGGACGTCATGCCACGGACACGGTTAAATTTGAACTTACCATAGGTTTTGATAAGCCGGGGCGGATTCTTTTGGAGATAGATGGACGTCAGGAAGTTTTTTCTACTCCTAAACCAGGTTTGGTTTCAGCTTCCTTTGATATCCCTTATCCGGTTAACAACCAGGTTACGATTAGAATGATGGCCGCCGACGGCGTGACCTATTATTTCCTTGATAAACAGCGCAACTATGACCGGACGATAGTTAATGGTAAACTTGTACCGGGCGAACTTGTGTCACGGATTTACTATATACCTCAGGAAAAACAGGAAGTTCCGGAAAAAAAGGCTCCCCAAAAACTACTCCTGGAGCCTGGTGTCGCTTCCTGATCCGTTTACTTTATTCCCGGCATAAATGATTGATTTCGTGTGAAGCATTGGAAAAAAAATTTATTTGTTGTATGGCTTTCCCAATTCCTTTCAATTGCCGGGTTCAGTTTTTCCATGCCGTTTATTCCATATTACCTCCAGACTTTGGGTGTTGAAGATAAACAGCAGCTTAATTTTTTCATTTTGCTTTTTACTATTGCAGCTCAGATTACCATGGGAATATTTGCGCCGCTATGGGGCATGCTGGCTGACCGTTACGGCCGCCGTCTGATGCTGCTCCGGGCCAACTTCTGCAATGCTGTTATTATCATCCTGATGGCTTTCGCGCCGGGGCCGTGGACTCTGGTTGGGCTGAGAATCCTGATGGGTATTTTTACCGGCACGGTTACTGCTTCTCAGGCGATGATTTCCAGCAGTGTTCCGGCTGAACGCCGGGGGATTGCGCTCGGAATGCTTAATTCCGCACTTTACTCCGGGATAATCGCCGGTGGTTTCCTTGGTGGTATAACGGTTGATTTATGGGGATATCGGGCTGGTTTTTTCGCCAGCGGCAGCCTTTTCCTGGTGGGTGGTCTGCTGATCCTGTTTTTTGCCAGAGAAAATTTTATCGCGCCGGCAACGCCGGAAAAAATCAAGTGGTCATTCAAACTACCCGACTTCGGCAGTCTCTGGCTGTTGATGGGAATTGTGATTGCCGTGGCCTGTGGATCGCAGTTCGACCGCGCCTATATGCCGCTGTTTATCCAGCAGCTTCACGGTTCACTTGAGGGTGCGGCTCTATGGAGCGGATTGATCTTCGGAGTTGCGGCGGGAGCCGGTGTTCTGTCCGGCGTTTTAATGGGACATCTTTCTGATCGTTTCAGAGCTGGAAGAGTCGCGGCTGTTTCGGCCGGTATCGGGGCCTTGTTTTTTGTGTTGGAAGGAATATCCAATGATCTTTATCTGTTGATGTTTGCCCGCGCGGGAATGGTCTTTTTTGCCGGCGGTACCGTATCGGTCGTTCGCATCTGGCTCGCGCAGGAATCTCCGGATGACCAGCGTGGCGCAATTTTCGGGTGGTCAGCCACGGCCAGTTGTCTGGGATGGGCCTCCGCCGCTTTGCTTAGTTATGCGACCGTATCACTGTTGGGGCTGCGCTGGATATTTTTCTGCGGCGCAATCTTTTTTGCGCTGGTTATGATTATGATCTGGTATGCCGATCTGGCTTTGGAGCACTCCGATCAATAATTCTTTTTCGGTTTACTTTTGCCTCGCAGTAGTTGCTCCGGATTATCATTCAGGCTGTTGCTGAGGTCGGATACACTTTGCAATGCATGATTCAGCTTCAACAGTGATGTTTCAATCTGGTAGCGCAGATCATAGATCATTTTAACCATTTCCGCTCTTGACTTATCAGTGTTTACCAGCAGTTTATTCAAGGATTTAAGATCCTTTTCCATGGTGTTAACCATGTCTTTTATCTTTTCCGGCGGCAGCGCCGCGTTGAAATGCTTGGAAGCCGCATCCAGATTGTCCACTATGCTTTTCAGTTTATCGCCGGGCAACGAATGATTCAGGGTGCCGGATGCTTTCTTCAGATTATCCACGGTAATCAGGTATTTTTCCACACTTTCCGGTGTAAACATTTTTTGCAGACTGTTCAGGTTGCTTTCAAGTTTGATGGATATCCGGTTGAAACGGGTCAACATGGCTGAAAGCTCCGCGTTGTTGAACATGTCATTGGCTTCATCAAGGGTTTTATCCAGCTTGTCAACCAGTTTGACAAAGTCAATATGGGAAATTTTTTCGAGCGTATTACTCAGGTTCTGGATAGCGTCGGGAACGTTTGAGGTTATGCTGCGGACGTAAATCGTCTCATCCGGCGGAGTGACTTTTAATTTGGGTAAAGCCCACTTGGGATTTTCCGAGATGCTCAATTCGAGAAAACCGCCGCCCATAATTCCGGCAGTGTTGATGCGGCAGCTGGTATTTTGCCTTTGCAGCAAGTTGACCAGGCTTTCCGGTTCACCGGATGGTTCAGGCTGGCCGCTTTTATCGATAAGATCGACAGAAGACGGCAGTACTTTGAAATATATGTCAATGTAACCGTCAACATTCCGCAGGGAGATACGGTGCACCTGGCCGATCGTGACTCCGAGGTATTTTACCGGAGATCCGACACTTAATCCGCCGACCGAAGAATCCACTACCGTCATTGCGTAGAGCGTGGGCTGGAATATCTTGAATGTTCCGGCTACGATAAAACAGAAAATAATCAGCGATATCGCGGTGCTGAAAAACAGTCCGAGTTTTATTTTATTGGCTTTGATCATGTTGCTTGTCTATCTCCATATAATTATTTAATTTGCATATGTCAAGTACTGAAAAATCCGGTGATGATCGCGTCGGCGCAAATAATCAGAAAGATCGAGATAACCACCGCCGAAGTGGCGGCGCGGCCGACTCCCTGAGCGTCGCGTTTGGCCCTGAATCCGCACAGACAGCCGATGCAGGCGATAATGATTGCGAAGACAATACTTTTAACCACTCCCTGGAATAAATCTATCGGCATTACTATGCTGATGGTTTTGTTATAATAGTCGACTGGTGATACGTCCAGCTGCATGAAGGATACAACCATCCCGCCGATTATGCCGCAAAGGGTGGCGAAGATGTTCAACATCGGCATGATAACAACCATTGCCAGCAGTTTGGGGATAATCAGCATGCGCCCGGTTGACAGGCCCATCGTGACCATGGCGTCAATTTCTTCGGAGGCCTGCATGGAACCGATCTCAGCCGCGAATGCGCTGCCGGAACGCCCGGCTATAACAACCGCGACCATCAACGGCCCCAGTTCAGTCACGATTACTCCGCCGACCAGATTGGCGACAAAGTTTTCAACTCCGTAACGACTGAGCTGAACGATCGCCTGGAATGCCAGAATCACTCCGACCAGAAAGCCCAGCAATGAGATAATCGGAATAGCGTCACTCCCGCAGGCGTCCATATAATATGTAGTGTAATCCCATTTGATTTTTCGCGGATTGCGAACCGCGCTGTACAATGCGGACAGGACTTCTCCTACGAATTCCATTACCGCCAGCATCAGATTCCAGATGTCGCATAGAGCGTCACCGATCTGATAAAATATTGATTCGTTTTTCCGGGTGAATTGCATGATTATTTTTTCGCGCCGTTTTTCTCAATTATCTTTTTACACAGATCGGCTGCGAATTTATGAGCCGCCTCGTTGAATGCCCTGGCATATTCAGTGGGATCCTCATTTTCGAAAGTGGCTTTATAGATACCGACAAAGCGGGGTGGGTTGATGATTGTGGATTCCTGTACTATCGAATAGGTGACTTCAAAAGACAATTCTTTCTTTTTCAGGTCGATGATAAATGAATTGAAGTTTCCGCTTATCAAATAGTTCTTTGATTGTTTGTCCTGGTTGGCGAATGACTGACGCAAATATGCGGTCAAAAGTTCCGACGGGTATTGCTGCCATCGGTTGTAATTATCTCTGACAACCTGATATTCCGAGATTTTGTAGATCATATTCCGTGCGGTTCCGGAGGTGTCCTGAAAGCCGACGATAGTGACAGAGGTCTTATCCGGACAGATTTCTTTTGCGCGGGGCAGGGTATAGATATCGGTAGTGCCGGAACTGCCGAAGATACAACCGCCGAGTAATATCACTGAGGATAACGTTAAGATTATGTATGCAAATTTTCGCATGCTGCCTCTCCATTGTAATTATATACAGGTTTACTGACTGTAAAACTTATTTCGCTAATAGGAATATTGTACCATTTTTTAATGCAAAAATCAAATATTATTATGAAAAAACAAATAAGATTGTTAACCGCAAAGAAAGTGATGCAAATGCTGGAACACAATATCCTGGATAAAAACAGGATAATATTCTATGCCAACGCTGGTCAAATTTATCTAAAATGAAACAATGATGAATGAGCATAGGTAATTGAATAAACTTTTGACTCTGTATTAATGCCGGGTCAACGGTTATGCATTCTGACTTCTGAGATGTCGCTGCTGCCGCTGAAGATCATCACCAGGCGGTCAAGTCCGAGGGCGCAGCCGGCTGATTCCGGCAAGCCGTTATCCAGGGCCCGGTAAAAATTTTCCGGTTCCGGGTATTCTGCTCCGCCGGTTTTGCGACGTTCAATTTTTGCTTGCGCAAAACGTCGGCGCTGTTCTGCCGGATCGGTTAATTCGCTGTAGGCATTGGCGATTTCAAGTCCGTTGAGATAAAGTTCCCAGCGCATGGCGCGCCCGTTGGTGTCGAGTCTGGCCAGTGATGCGCGTTCTTCCGGGTAACCGGTTAGAAAGGTTGGCCGGGTCAGGCCCAGTTGCGGTTCGATACACGTTACCATCAACTCGTCGAAATCATCATCGCGCAGGGCGTCATCCGGACTTTTTCCGCAAAAAGTCCTATAGGCTTCATCAACGGAAATGATCTGCGGAGCAGCTTGGAAATCAATATTTCCGATAACCGGTTCGGGAGTGATTGTCCGCAGCATTTCGGCAGCGAACTCTATCAGGTAATTACTGTCTTTTCCCGCTTCGTACCATTCGAGCATGGTAAATTCTTCGCGATGTTTGCGACCGTATTCTCCCTGACGGAAACATGGCCCGATTTCGTAGATTTTTTCGTACCCTGCCGCCAGCAACTGTTTTAATTGCAGTTCCGGACTTGTTCGCAGAAATTTATCGGCGACGGCCGGGGCCTCGATGTACTCTTCCGGTGCGGGTGCGTCTATCATTACCGGTGTTTCGACCTCCAGATAGCCGCGCGAGTTGAAGAATTCGCGGATAGCAGAAAAAAGCCCGGCTCTCAAACGGAGACGGGCTTGCATATTTTTCATTGAGGATATCAGATTTTTATCCATAATTACGAAGGCTTAAAGGGAAAGCTTTCCCTTTCAATCATTCCTAATTTCTAATTCCTAATTGATTTCTCAGGCTTTGTTTACACGTTCAACATAAGAACCGGTGCGGGTATCAATTTTGATAACATCGCCCTGGTTGATGAAGATCGGAACCTGAACTTCGTAACCATTGTCGAGTTTGGCCGGTTTGGTGACGTTGGTAGCGGTGTCGCCGCGGGCACCGGGTTCGGTTTCAATGATTTCTTTTTCGATGAAGTTTTGCAGGTTAACTTCAATCGGCTGACCGTTGAACAGCAGAATATTGCACTGCATGTCCTCGATCAGGAAATAAACCTGGTCGCCAAGGGCTTCCTGGCTGATCCGCAATTCTTCATAAGTTTCGGAATCGCTGAAAACATAAAAATCACCTTCCGGGTATGAGTAATACATATCGCGGTCTTCGAGATCCGGTTTGTCGATCTTGTCGGTAGGACGATATGTTTTGTCCATGGTATTGCCGCCGATCATGTTCTTCATTTTGCAACGATAGAGCGCGGTGCCTTTGCCCGGTTTGCAAAAATCGAATTCGGTAATGACCCAGGGCTCTCCGTCAATTTCAATTTTCAAGCCCTTACGTAAATCTGATGCACTGAACATATAATTGTTCTCCTGGTTAAATTGTTGACAAATACAGACGAATAATATAGCATCAATTTATTTTTTTTCAATAGTTGCATATCTTCACGTAAGGAGTATTATAGATGCAATATCCGCATAGTTACTTTAAACCGGACATCAGGATGTGCAAAAAGCGATTGTAATACCCCGCCGGTTGATAAAACCTCAGTCGCCTTGGGCGTTTGTTCAGGACGATCATTCCCGTGGGGGCATGATAAATACTGAAAACAGTTTGTTTTCATTGAAGTCAAACAGTTAAAAAACTAAAACAACACCGGAAGTATAAGCCAAATTGATATCCTCAACCGAAATAGAAAAACGGAAGCCGGTATGGAGTGCATTGTCTGAACTATGGCTGGATACGGAGCTTGATGAACCGAGTCTCAGGCATATTGCCCGGGTTATGTATGATAGTGGATATTCTTTAGGAGAGTTGAGGTATATCCATCTGGATGAAGTTGCCCATGTCGTTTGTTTTAATTTAAAGACTCCAGCCGGGGAATGGGTTAATTTCGATGATGATTGGCTGATTGAGCAAATCATGGCAAGTAGTAAACCCAAAGGAAGAATATTAAATATTCTTACAAGAGTATGGCGTATGCGTTTGCTGTATATAACTGAAGACAAATGGTTAACTGTTAAAAAGTATTATTTGGAATTGCGTGACGCTGAATCTCATGAAATGCACAATAATGAGCCATGCGACTATCAGGATAAAGTTGAGTATTTTTATAGTCTTGTTTTTTTGATTTTACGTATTATTCAATATAACATCCCAATTGGGTTGCTGGTTGTTTTCTGTTTTTCCTATACCTGGCTGAATATTGAACAAAGGATTTTTGTTGAAAAGTTCGGTTGTGGCTGTCGAACTGGTTTTAACACGAATCATTTTAACCTTATTGTCTTTGCTGTCGTCATATTATTATTTTCATTGGTTTATGCCGTAAGATTGAAAATACTGCGACACTATTCCAATCGATACTTTATATATGCATATAGCCTGATGGTAGTATTTATAATTTGTGCGTTGACAGTAGGAAAAAATACGTGGATGTAATGCGATCCGGTATTACTTGATCTTGTATTTTATCTTTAATTGCATATTTATTATATTCTTATGAATAAAAAATGCCGGTCAAAATGACCGGCATTAAGAATGGTTGATTATATCTTATCGGGTTATCGTGACAATCGTATAATTGCGTGATTTAACCGGCACTGTAAAGGCGCCGTTTGACAGCTTCAGAATTTTCCCGCTGCGTAGGTCTGTGACAGTCAGTTTTTTGCCGGCTAATCCCAGCTTTGCTAAATCCACGGTAACTTTTACCTCTTGGGGCTTGTCCAGATAATTACCGATGCCGATAGCTACACCGGCTGCGGTTTTGTATACGGTCGCGTAAGCGCGTTTGCCTTCCGCTTTGACCGGACAGCCTTTTTCCCAGTAACAGATCGAGGTTACGCCCGGATCGGTTATTCCGGCTTTTTTGCGCAACGCCCAGTATTCTTCGGCTGCGCCCCGGTTGCAGTAGCTGCCGGATATCACGATGTCATTTAAAAGTCCTATTGTAAACAGGCTGTCCGCCAGTTCCGGACGTTTTTCGTCCGACTTTTTCTTTGATCCGCGGATGAACTGCGGCAGGAAGACGTGACTCAGACCGGAGGTGCGATTACCAAGTTCATAGCGCCAGGCTTTCGGGTCAAGGTCATTCACGTAGAACCAGTCGTTCTTATAGAGGTTGTGGGAGAATTGTTCGCCCGGATAAAAATAGTCGTTGAAGGCGTGATACGGTAGTACCAACGCGTCATGGGCGTGATTCCAGCGCTGACCGTATGACCCGTCAAAATTCTTGTGGCTGCGGCAAATCGTCAGTAAGCGCTTGTAATAGCCGCGACGGTTAAGGATATCGTAAGTCACGCCTGAACGCCCGAACGCGTCATTCCGGTAACCGGAGTTGTGATACTGATTCTTATCCGGATGCAGCCGGTCCATATCAGTGTAGATATTGGCTGTCGGCAGCTGGTCCAGGGCTTTGTTAGCGTACCACATGACGTAATCAGTGTAAGAGCTGTTCTGGGAGACCGGCTGCAGGGTATAAGTTTTTTGGGAACCGGGATTGAATGGACGTTTAGGAGTAGTCATATTATAGAACGTACCGCCAAACGGGTTTGACCATTTTTTCTGGAAAAAATCAAATTCCGGGTTGGAGTCAGGCGTACTGCATGCCCCGACATACAGGAATGTCTGGATGCCTTTGTTATGAAATTCCTTATTCAGGTATTTCGCGCAAGCCTCGGGCATGGCTACGTCGGGCAGTCCCGATTGTTTGGAGTAGACGGTATTCCAGTTGTTGGTTGTAATGCCTTTCCACCAGGGTCTGGTTATGTTGTTGATTCCGCGCCAGCCTTCGACCAGGGGACGCACCGGAGTTGCCTGGAAGCCGAAGATGTATTGCATCGGCCTGGTTACTTTTGCCGGCTTCATCACAATTTTATATGTAATCAAAGCACGCTTTGCATCGACCGAGATTTCTACCGGTTTCTGCTTTTCAGTATAATTCCAGTTGGCGTCTGAATTAAAGAACCAGTCAAAACCTTCATATTCATTCCCGACCCAGATATAAGGCTCGAAACTACTGGTCCATTCTTTTCCGTTCCATTCCTGACGTTTCGGCTTGCGGATCGCTTTGACCAGGTCACTACGCAGCGGAATAGTCA
Source organism: Victivallales bacterium (assembly GCA_963676655.2). Taxonomy (GTDB): domain Bacteria; phylum Verrucomicrobiota; class Lentisphaeria; order Victivallales; family Victivallaceae. Next base: position 125,539 of record CAXXKX010000002.1, read on the forward strand.
GGGTGAGGGATTTAATATCCCAGCCGTTTTTCGGAGGTGTAACGGTCATGGTGGTTGCGGCAAGGCCGTCATATTCCATAAAGGTGTCGAACTTCACGCTGCCGCCAAGCTTTCCGAAAACTCCGGTGCCGGTGAATTCAGCCCGATTCGGTTTTTTCATGATCTGCTTGACGCCGGAGACTTTGAAGTCGGCCTTTCCTTTAGTAGTGGTCAGCGTCATGGCTACTTTCCCGGCGAGCTGCTCTTTACCTGCGTTGATTATTTTAGCCGGGAAAGGCCCGTCGAGTTTGTAGGTTCGGTTCCAGATTGAGATTGAGCCGTTGCGGTTATATTTCAGTGGAGTCCAGGGTTTGAGCACCTGATCGGTTATGCCGGTTTTACTGGTCAGCCACGGGGTAGGGGGCTTGACCAGTGAGGCAGAGTTGCTTACCGGAGAGAGCCCCGGCGCTGAGACGGTGAAGACGAAGTTGTATTTGCCATCAGTCCAATTGACAGGAATAGTATACGCGCCCTTGATGGATTTGATCTGAAAACTGTGTTCAGACACTTTGTTCGCAGGAGAAACTTCCTTGATGGTTAGTTTGACCTTGCCTGAACTGATTTTATGCAGGAACTCTTCACTGAGGTTACTGACGTCGGCTTCAATAGTCAATTTCTTTTCAAGCACATAAGGAATGAATTCGGCTTCAACCGGTTCTTTGACAAAGAAATGAATCGGATAGAGCATCAGCAACTGGTTGCCAGCCGGATCGAAAACCCGGAATTCCGCGGTTGAGTCTTTAAAGCCCTTAAATGCAAGTTTTTTATTCGATTCTTTTTTCCCGGCTATGGTTATTTCGCCTTTTTCAGGCGCTTTGTGCGATGATTTTACATGCCAGGAGCATTTGACCGGAGATGAACCGGGATTCATTACATCCAACGCGACTGCTCCGGCGTTGACACCACTGCCAAGAGACATTTTGACGCCGGATTTTCGGGCGGAGAAGTTGAGATAGCCGTGGCCTTTTTCAAAGGCCCCCATGAAATTGGCCCAGGCCGTGTATTCCGGTTGAAAAGGCGGCTTGCGATACCAGTCGCGGCAGATCTGGGCTTTCCATGTGTCTCCTGCTTTCGGAGCTTTGCCGTAATTGCTGAACGGAATGACCATTTCCATCGACCACTTGTCTTTGCCGATAAATGCCTTGCGTTGGTATTTACCATTCCATTTTTTGTTTTTGCCGTGACCGTCATATACTGCGCCCGCGGCATTTACGATCAACTGATAATGCTCAGATGTATTTATTCCGGGCCAGATGAAAACTTCGTAGGAGTCGTCTTCCCATATTTTGCCGTCTTGACTTTTATTCAGGGCTTTTGGTCTGCCGGAGGATTCAAAACCAAGATAAAGGTTTTCAGAGTCCCAAAGTACCGATGCGAATGCAGCTTTGTTGGCAGTGAAAGAATCCTGTTTCACCCGGATCGGGAACCGCGAGGCGTTTTTCCATGCCGCATCATCCAATTTGCCGTCAAGTTTAATTTTGCCGGAAATCATTGGAACCAGGGTTTCGGGTCTGCTGGTTTTGCCGGACAACAAGGCCTGGTCGGCGGCGTAGTTTTGCATAATCTGCTCTGAGGAAAGGACGCCGTCGTAAATCTTGAATTCATCCATAATGGACCGGTCATCCGGATTATGGGTGATCTTTTTCGGTCCGGTCCAGATTGGATCAATATAGAAATAATCTTTTTCCAGTTCCGGAAATTCAACATTAGGCAGAGTCTTTTTTCCTTTCAACTGTCCGTCGACATAAACCCGCATGGTCGTACTGTCCCAGCAGGCGTCGATTTTGTGCCATTCACCGGGTTTCCATTTCAGCGGAGTCAAAACGCTGAATGACTTGAACCCGGAAGTCTTACGTTCGCCAAACTGACAGTAGAGGCCGACTCCACCGCCGCCGGTATATGTGCCTGGGACATAAAGCTGGATTCTGAAAAGTGGATTACGGCTTGCAGCGCTAAAGAAATATTGAAAACGCTTATCCTGCCATCCCCAGTTGAGCGGAGTTACCCACATGGATATTGTGGCGGCTTTCATGTTCATGTTTCCGGCTATTTTGTAGCGGCAGCGTTCACCCTTTTCCATCAGCAGGCCGCTTTTACGGATTCCCTTGGTTGCGCGCAGTTCAAGATTGGCCTTGAGACTGGATTTTTTATCCCCGCCGCCCACATCGGCATCCGCGGTGAAACGGTCAAATGAGGCGTGGAAAATCAATTTTGCCTTAGTGTCTTTTGCGGACATTACTGATACAGCAATTAGTGTCATTGCCATTAGAAAAAGTTTCTTTGTCATAAATTCTCCTCTGATTATTTATGAAACGATTTTGTTTTTATAGTTATTATGTGATAAATCGTATTTATTCGTAAAAATTTTGCTTTTGGTCATGGCTGCCACGATGCAAGCATCTGGGGATTTACATCCGACCTTGTCCTCCCCGCTTTCGTAGCACAAAGTGCGGAGTTTAAAGCGAAACATCGCACCGGGACGTTCCCGGCGCCATCCGGCGTATGGATTAATGCTGGACAATATAATTATCCATGGTCACGCCTTCACGCTTATGTGACTCAACGTGCCCGTCGCCGATCAGTACGTTCATCCTGCCGTTAAGTCCCTCGCCGGTGCCGTCGCCGTGAATAAATCCGGCTCTGGTCGGGGTGTTCTGAAAAGTATATCCGGTGTATGCGCCGGAGTTGTTGGCGTCGGTAATCCAGAATATCCTGCCGATATTTTTCACTTTAACCATCTTCCAGGATTCCGTATTAATCCCATTGGGTTGTGATAAATAGTAGCTGACAGAGTAACTGTAATATTTTAAGAGATAACTTGTTCCGTAAGGTTCTTTTGAGTGGGATGGACAGCCGTTTATATAGCCGCCGTAATTCCATTTGTCCTGTTTTGCCCCCGGTAAATAGCTGTCGCGCGGATAGCTGTAATAATAGTGCCAGGTTCCGGGAGTTGCCGCGTTGGTTCTTGCAACGTATGTCGGAATAAAATAACCGTTCATTTCGTCAGCATAAAATGCGGTCCAGGTGCCCCATTGCTTGAGATTATTGGTACACGCAATCGCCCTGGCTTTGTCTCTGGCTGAGTTAAGGGCCGGTAACAGCATGCTGGCAAGAATAGCAATAATTGCGATTACTACAAGTAGTTCAATTAGTGTGAATTTGTTTGATTTCATGGTTTTCATTTTTTCTCCTTTTGGTATTATGAGTTAATGGTTGATTGTCCGATAATAAGTTCAGCCGGAACTATGGTTGATTCCGGGATGTCTATGTTATTTAATATTTTATTGGCCAGCAGCTTGCAACTGGCTTTGCCCATTTCATAATAGGGGATGTGGACATGGGTCAATAATGGAGTTGTCGGGCGGATTTTCATGTCATTGGCGTAACCCATGACCATGAAATCATCCGGGATGGTCCAATTTCGTTCATGAGCCAGCCGGAGCAGCGCAAATGAAACCACCGGGGTTGTGCAGAAAAATGCGTCCGGTAGCTTGTTTTTATCATCTGGAATTGTATTCTTTAGACTCTCGAAGATAATATCTTCCTCATGCTCAAGCGATATTTTTTGGGGAGCTACATTGATGACTTTAAAATTTGATTTTGACTTGAATACCTGGCTGACGGCCTGTTCTTTTTCCGGCAATGAAATGCTGGTTGCCTCACTGCTGAGCAGGACAACGCTTCGACACCCGCAATCCCAAATATAGCGGGCTGCTTTGAGACACATTTCGGTCCGGTTATAAACTACAGTAGGTCGGGCCTGTTCTTCACCCACACTCAAAAATGGAAAATTAGATTTCTTCAGTTCCATTTTTAAATCATGCAACTGCCAGCTGGTAAAGACCGCGCCGTCAAAATCTTTGGTCAACCTTTGGGCGATTAATTCACAAGCGTCATTTTCCCGGCAATGGACGAATGATAATTCAGAGTTGAATTCAACCCCCGCCTCAATTAGACCGTTTTGCATCTCGTATGACGCCACCCAGTTGGCGAAATGCAGGCATTCACGCGAAATTGAAGCTTCGGGAAAGACCAGAGCCAACCGCAGAGCCCGCTTTTCCTGACGAATGAACGCGCCGCGCGAGGGGATGCGCTCGATCAAGCCTTCTTCCTCAAGCTGCTGCAGTGCGTTCCGAGCAGTTCCGCGGCTGATCTTCAACTGTTCGGCCAAAGCTCTTTCGCCCGGAAGTTTTGCCCCCGGTTTCAATTTACCGGTCCGCATCTGGCGAATCAGCCAGTCCCGGGTCTGGCGATGCAGAAAATCTTTTTTTGAATTACAGATTGTTGTCGATTGAACCATATTTATCCCTGAAAAATTTTTAAAATATGTACCGGTATATACCGGTTTGTTTTTATATTATAGCCGATGAAACGCCATCTGTCAATACCTGACCGGCAAAAAAGATTTTTTTTGTTGCCTTTGTTGGTACTGCGTTTTATCTAACCCTCAAAAAAAGAAAAAATCTGCGTAGCAGTATAATCGCACCGCGTCGTACGCGGACGCGATCCAACGGCGGAACGCTGGTCGCCGCAGGCGAAATTAAGCGAAGCGCATTGGCAAACTTTGTTTGCCGCAGTATCCTCATTTCATCCGGAGCGATGTTGTTTTAAAAGTGATTTTGAGCTTTTCAAATAACGATTGAGCAGAGGATGTAAACGACTTTGGGCCTGAGAAAACTGTGATGTTTTACGTTTTGTTGCGTGAGATTGCTATATTACATCCGAACTATGCTTGAATGATTTTGTTTATTGTGTTAAAGTACTTTGACTTTAAAAGTTGTATGTTTATGGGAATAAGGATCTGCCATATATGAGGGAACAACCCGATCTGTCAATCGGAGAAATGAAAACCCGAACCGCGGCACTGGATGTCGGCGGCTTCAGCTTTGCGGTCGGCGAGGTGATTGGCCACTATGAAGTTTTGAATCCGCTTGGTCGCGGGGGCATGGGCGAGGTTTATCATGTCCGGCATACCACGCTGGAACTTGAATACGCGTTAAAACTGCTGCCGCGAGACTTCACCCGGCAATCCGGAGCCCTGGTCAGGTTTAAAGACGAGGCAAAAGTGATGGCCAGGCTCAACCACCCAAATATCGTCAAAGTAGATGAATTTGGTGATATAGATGAACGCTACTGGCTGCGGATGGAACTGATGAGCGGTTTACCGGACGGTTCAATCTCGCTGGCCGATCTGGCATCAGCCAATGGCGGCAAACTGGAGCAGTTGCTGCTGGCACGGATTATAGAACAAGCGCTGTCCGGGCTGCAGTGCGCCCATGAACACGGCGTCATCCATCGCGACCTTAAACCCGGCAACATCCTGTTGACCGGTACTCAGGAGAATATCACGGTTAAGATTGCCGACTTCGGTCTGGTCAAACTGGCCGGAGACGAATGGCTGCGCAGCATGGTTGAAAAGAGCCTGTCGGCCAACCGCTCCATCGGCGATCTGGCGACCGAGGCGGTAACCGTCCAGGGTACCAGTACCAACGCGTTACTTGGCACCTATGCCTATATGAGCCCGGAACAACAGCGGGGCGAGGATATCGACACTCGCAGCGACCTGTATTCGATGGGCCTTATCATCTTCCGTCTGCTGACTGGAGAAACGGTACTCGGCATGAAGCCTCCGAGCCGGTTGGTTGACGGGTTGCTGCCGGACTGGGATGACCTGCTCTACAACGCTCTTGAAACCAACAGAGACGCCCGCATTGCCTCTGCAGCTGAAATGCTCGATGCCATTACCGGGATACTGGACAAACTGAAACAACAGGAATCCGAACGCCGGGCTGAAGCAGAACGGCAGCGAAAGTTAGACGCGGAAAAACGTGAAGCAGAGGAACGGCAACGATTAGCCGCTGAAGCGGAAAAACGACGACTTGAAGCTGAAAGACAAAGGAAGTTGATGGAACAGCGGCAAGCGGAGGCTGAACGTCAACGTATGGCCGAGGAGCGACGTCAGGCGGAACAGGCCAGGTCTAGTCTGGCAACTCAAACCACCAAACCACAGGGAGCCGACCAACCGGAGCAGTCGGCGACTGCTGATAACCAAAGAAAATCCCCCGCAAAGCGTAAGATAGTCTGGATAGTTGCTATTATCGTCATTGTCATTCTGGGGATAATCGCATTGTCGGTGCATCAGAATAATATTGAAAAGCGTCGTAAGGATGAAGAAAAACGCAGGATTGAGGCACAGCGTCAAGCGGAAGTTGAACGTCAATGCCAAGCTGAATTAATGGGCATGAAGTTTGTCTATGTAGCGCCCGGCAGTTTCCAGATGGGGTCCAACGATGGCGGTAGCGCTGAAAAACCGGTCCACAGGGTAACGATCAGCCGGGGTTACTGGATCGGCAAGTATGAGGTAACGCAGGACGAGTATCAATCGATCATGGGGAGTAATCCAAGCCGTTTCAAAGGCGGCAACAATCCGGTCGAAATGGTTAGCTGGAACGATGCGGTGAAGTTTTGTGAAAAACTGACGGAACGCGAACGGGCAGCAGGCCGTCTGCCGTCCGGTTACGAGTATCGCCTGCCGACTGAGGCAGAGTGGGAGTATGCCGCTCGTGGCGGGAATAAGAGTCGCGGGTACAAATACAGCGGCAGTGATAGTATTGACAATGTAGCGTGGTACAGTTCCAACTCCAGAAACAAAACGCATGAAGTCGGGACGAAGTCAGGTAATGAACTTGGGATACATGACATGAGCGGCAATGTCTGGGAATGGTGTAATGACAGGTACGGAAATTACCCCGGTGGAAGTACGACTGACCCCACGGGGGCCTCATTAGGCTCCTCCCGCGTGTATCGCGGCGGCAGTTGGGCCAACTATTCCGGGAACTGCCGTTCCGCTTTTCGGACCTCCGCTTTGTCGGGCGGCACGAACTTCAGCATAGGCTTTCGCGTTGCTTTCGCCCCAGTTCATTGAGACATTCGCTCTTCATCTTGAGCTAATCGCTCCCCGCGCAGGGGTGAGAGAGAGGCAGAGGGAATGAACATGAGGCGAAGCGGAGCCGCCGATAAGTGAATGAGTGATAACGAACGAGCATAGGTAAATACCGCGAAGCGGTCGATTATAAAGTAGCGCCAGGTCTCGATGAGACCGGCGGGAAACGTAAGTAATAGTCATTAACGTCAATCAGTGATTGCAAATTGTATCTGTGGGTGGGATGCTGTCGCATCCCGGCGCTTTCATCGAAAGCTGCCCTACGGTAGTATGCGCTCTCCGAGCGCATGAAACAAGTTGAGGCATCGACGGTTCGTCCGGCTTTTGCTCTTTGCGTTCGGAGAACGCAAGCTACCGGGCGCAAATATTATTTGCGTGAGCCGTAGCGCCAGGTCTCGATGAGACCGGCGGGGAACGTGAGTAATGGTCGTTGATGTCAATCTGTGACTAAAGAATAAGCCTGTGGGTGGGATGCTGCCGCATCCCGGCGCTTTCATCGAAAGCAGCCCTGCTGAATAAGCCCGTTTGCGGGCCGTAGCGCCAGGTCTCGATGAGACCGGCGGGGAACGCATGGATATGTCGGAAAATGGTAGCTTGCGCTCTCCGAGCGCAAATGGCAAACGTTGTCGAGCTGGTCATTGTTACTTGCGTTCGGAGAACGCAAACTACCGAGCGCAAATATTTTTTGCGAGCCCAGTAGCGCCAGGTCTCGATGAGACCGGCGGGGAACGTAAATAATAGTCATTAACGTTAATCAGTGGCTGAAAAATAAGCCCGAGGATAGGATGTATTCGCATCCCGGCGCTTTCATCGAAAGATGCCCTACAGAATACGCCCATGCAAGGGACGTAGTGCTTTGCCGTTTTGCCCGATGACGGTTTGGTTGTCAAAACTTATTTGGCCGTTGACCCATACTTTATATATCCCGGTTGCCGGGGTGTGCGGTTCACTGAAATCTGCTAGCGACGCATATTCATCCGGATCGATTAGAATCAGGTCGGCATAATAACCCGGACGGATCATTCCACGTTCCCGCAATTGAAAAATTATCGCCGGCAGCGAGGTCATTTTGCGGATGATCCGCTCGGTTGACATGGTATCGTGCAGCAGACGGAAAAACTTTGGAAATGATCCGAATCCGCGCGGATGGCTGCGTCCAAGTTCATAGGAAAACGGCCGGGCCGTTTCATCCGAACCGCAGCAACAGCGGGCATCGGCAATGATCGACATCATGTTCCTGCCGCTCATCCCTTTGAATGCGGCCATCGCGTTGACCGCGTCTTCCCGGAGGATATTCAGACAAAACTCCGCCGGCGTCAAACCGAGTTTTTCGGCTCCGTATAAGATGCTTTTACCGAAAAGCGACTGGCAGAATTCCGCTTGCGAACCTACCAGCCGTACGTTGCGCCAGCGTTCGACGTCAAACTGGTTTAGTGAAGTCAGGATTCTTTTGTAAAGTTTCGGCTCCGCCTGGAGATCGCGCTGTAGAGATACATCGTCCAGCTCACTGTACGGCTCGGGCAGGACCGTGCTTAATGAGGTCATGGATTCGATATATGGATAGCGGTCGAAGGTGATTCGCATACCGGTTGGCGGAGAGCTTATGATATCCATCACTTCCGGCAGCTTGTCCCAGTTGGCTTTGCCGCCGGTCTTGAGATGGCTGATATGCAGCCGTTTTATTCCGGCCTTTCCAGCCATGCCGACGGTTTCCAACAGGGCCTCGACCAATTCCCGGCTCTCACTGCGCAGATGAACCGTACACACCTTGTCATACTCGGCGGCAACCCGCATCAGCGCGATTATTTCGTCCGTATCGGCAAAACATCCCGGAGTGTAAAGCAGCCCGAGGGACAGTCCGACTGCTCCGGCATCCAGACAGGTAAAAAGCAATTGCTTCATCGCGGCAATTTCAGTTGCCGACGCCTCGCCCTCCTCGTAACCGCGAACCGCGGCCCGAAGTGAATTATGCCCGACCAGGAAGGCGGAATTAATTGCCGGACGGCATTCATTTATGGCTTCGGAGTATTCCGTAAAAGAATTCCAGTTTATCGGTTTGTTATATCTTTTATAAAGAGCTTGCAAATGGTCGCGGTTTAATTCTGTAACCGGAAACGCTGAAAGTCCGCAGTTGCCGTTGATTTCCGTGGTGACTCCCTGAGAAATTTTTCCCTCCGCTTCCGGGGCCGCGGTCAGGGACAGATCGGAATGGGCGTGACAGTCGATAAATCCGGGAACCAGCGTCAGCCCGGTCGCGTCGATGACTTTGCAATCCGGCGTTGCTGTAATATCCGGTCTGACCTCGATAATTCTATCGTCGACTACCAGCACGTCCGCGTTGAAGGCCGGATTTCCGCTGCCGTCAATAATGCTTGGATTTTTTATCAGGTATCTGCTTGTCACTTGGTTCTTCCGGTTGTTTTCGTTTTATCCTTGTAAACTTACATTCACGGTAGGAATATTTTCCTGTAAATATTTGATTTTATTCAATTTGACACGTATAATATATATAGACTCGGTTTTTTTTGTCAAGATGACAAAAGGAAATAAAATGAAGAAAAAGCATAAAAACAGATTACTCCTGGTTCTGATACTGGTGATTGCGGGTATCGTTGCTTTTTTCTCGTATAGCAGAGTCTATTCTGACGAATTTGCGCTCGGACTCTTCGGGCCGCTCCGTTCCGTGGTCAATATTCAGTTCAAGGATAATGACGAAACCGTCGGGATTGCATTCATTGACGCGCTTAATCGCCGGGTGGAATTCGCCTTTGACGGCGTTCCGCGAAAAGGTAAAGTTATTCAGGATGGCGAATGGCAGTTGTATGCCGGGGCCATTCATCCGAATAAAAAAGGTGCGAAGGCTCTTCCTGTCGGTTGCGACGATGAAAAGTTCGTTACCTTTCTGGTTTTAAAATGGCTGCATCAGGAATACGGCAATGACTGGCGTGACGCTGAACGCTACAACACCGCCAATTTTATCCGTATGGTTGATATTCTCGCCAAGCGTCATCCGGAAATTGAAACCCGGATTCGTGATGCCAAACCCGCACCGGCTAAGACGGCTCCAAAAACTGTCAAAAAAGAAAAGTAGCCGCTCTTACCCATTGATATATCCGCGTTTACAGTTTTTTGCGCAAAAAAAACGCCTTTACTCTTGACGCGGAGCAGTTTTTTTGGTATAATTATTCCGATAACAATTTATATTTGTTGAGTATTAATAAGTTTTTGATCATAATTATCTATAACATGATAAACGCAGTATTTAAATATTGATCGAAGTCTGTGATGTTATAGAAAAATAAGCTTGACCGCTTATAAAATTATTTCAGTTTATCTGATACCTTAAATAAGGAGATTACTTTACTATGGGCCTTTTCGATTTATTCAAGCCGCGCTGGAAAAATAGCAATGTATTGGTCAGGTGCGATGCAGTTAACAAGCTTGAAGACCCTGAACTGTTAGCTGTTGTGGCTTGTGACGATCCCAGCCCGAAAGTAAGGACGATAGCGGTTTCAAAACTGACTGACCAGGGATTGCTGGCGGAAATTGCCGAGCAGGACGAATCGCACGAAGTATGCATGGCGGCTCTGAATAATATTGATCATTTCGCTTCTCTGATCAGAGTTGCGTCTAATACGAAAAGCGCCGGGGTGTCTGTTGCCGCGGTTGATCGTCTGAAAAAGGATGAATATCTTTTACAGGTTGCCAAAAAGACTTCTCACTTCAGCTCAAGTTCAAATGCGGTAACCCGGATTAAAGATAAAAAAATCCTTAACGAGCTGCTCAGCGCAAAAATTGACGAAAGATTGCGCCGGATTATCCGGAACCGGCTCGAGTCCATGTAGAATTTCCTCCCCCCTGATGAGAATTGAACTATTTTCTAATGGTTCAGTTCTTGATACTTTATTTTTCCAGGTGTATTATTCATGGGAAAATTGTATTTAGCTTTACAGCTTGATATTTACGGAACCGAAATATGACTGATCTTGAAATAAGAACCATGTCCAGATCTGAACTAGACTGGGCGGTTGAGATGGCGGCGCGGGAAGGTTGGAACCCCGGGCTGCACGACGCGGACGCTTTTTATGCCGCTGATCCCGATGGTTTCATGATCGCGCTCCGGAACGGTGAGCCGGTTGGTTGTGTTTCAGCGGTCGATTATGGCAATTTCGGTTTTATCGGTTTTTATATCGTTTGTGCGGCACTCCGGGGAGGGCGCATAGGCATTGAACTCGGAAATGCCGCTATGGACCGGTTGAAAGACAAGATTATCGGGGTCGACGGTGTTTTCGATAAACAGGATGCCTATAGTCACATCGGCGGATTTGAGTATGTGTGGAGCAATATTCGTTACGTCGGCAGGAATATGTTTTCCGGTGTTCCGGGCGCTTCCGCAATCGTTCCGGCGGCGGAAGTGCCGTTTGAGATAATTGAAGAGTATGACCAGCGTCATTTTCCGGTTCCCCGGCCGGAGTTTTTACGGGCCTGGCTGAATTTACCGGAGTCGTCCGCGCTGGTGATGAAAGAAAATAAAGGCGACGGCATTCTGGGGTACGGAGTTATTCGCAAATGCCGGTCCGGATATAAGATCGGGCCGCTGTTTGCCGAACAGCAGATTGTGGCGGAAATGCTGTTTATCGCTTTGTGTGCGACGGCCGAACCGGATGCCGAAATTTATCTGGACGTTCCGGACGCCAACAAGGACGCGATGACTCTGGCGCATAGTTACAATATGGAAAAGGTGTTCGGAACCGCCCGGATGTATCTGAATGGAATTCCGGAGTTACCGGTTGATAATATCTTTGGTATTACGACCTTTGAACTTGGATAAATGTAGCGAACCAGAGAATAAGTTCACCACAGAGAACACGGAAAAACACGGAGAGTTATTAATTGAGCGCTGAAAGCGCGGAACATAACAGCAGCCTTTTAACGGGGGTGCATACCCCTGCGGGTTGATCGTAGCGAACCTGAAAATAAGTTCACCACGGAGAAACACGGAGTGTGGTGTTTTCACCATGGAGGACATGAAGAATAGAAGAGTATGTTTATTGAGCGCTGAAAGCGCGGAACATAACAACAGCCTTTTAACGGGGGTGCATACCCCTGCGGGTTGATCGTAGCGAACCTGAAAATAAGTTCACCACGGAGAACACAGAGAAACACGGAGTGTGGTGTTTTCACCATGGAGGACATGAAGAATAGAAGAGTATGTTTATTGAGCGCTGAAAGCGCGGAACATAACAACAGCCCGGGTTGATTGAGCGTAGCGAATGAGCCCCGGGATAAAGAGCAAAAACAAGACAAGCCCTGTAAGGGCGACATATAATATAATGAAGGGCTAAGATTTGCAGTTTTAATCAGATAATTCCGATTCGAGGAATTCTTGAAATTCGTGGCTTGTAGCCCACGGACAAAATAGCTGGATTAAGGTTTGCATTCGAGCAGGAACTATGCTATAATATGAAATGAGTAGCAGTAAGCATCTTATGGCATCAAAAATGAGGATAAAAATGAAACATCCTTCAAAACGAAAAAACTTTACCATGGTCGAAATCATGGTGGTCGTAGCGATCATCGCCATTCTTGTCGGAATGGGAATGGCCGGATATAAAATTGCCCGTAAAAGAGCCGATGAAACAAACACCAAAGCCGCGTTGCTGAAACTAAAAATTGCAATTGAATCTTTCAAAAAGAAATATGGGTACTATCCCCAGGGAGGCACCTATTGTATAACAATTAAAGATATTCCTGATATTTATGATGATAGATCTGGTGTTCGATCTAAGGCCAATTTTACAACCTTGCTGATTCCGGTCAGAGATAAAGTGAATAGTAGTGGTACTGTTATTAATGATATATATGGAAATCCGATAAAAACTTTGGATAACGAAAATAAATTTGGCAGTTTTTTGAATTTGAAAGACTTGAAAGCGAATAGCAGCGGGGTGTACCGCGGTAATTTCACTTCTTCTTCAAGCACTTTGGACGAAAAGACCTCAGTTTCTAATATTGATAATACTACCTTATTAGACCAGAAACTCGTTGTTATTGACAGATATCCGGTTGAATATAGTGGATCGTCTGGAAAGTTGATAAAGATGAAAGGCCGTCCAATCGTCTACGTTGTTCCGGGGGATGTTCATACCGATGGTTATGACCTTTATTCAGCCGGGCCTGACGGTGCTCCTGGTAGTTACAAGAGCACTGCAACAACAAAACAAAAAGAGGCGATCAAAGATAATATCTGGGTTGAGTAAATAATATGAATAAAAATAACACAATAAAAAAACATTATACGATTGTGGAATTACTGCTGGTGATTCTGGTTGTCGGTATCTTGTTGGGAATTGGAGTTCTCGGGGTGAACCGGGCGGTTACCGGTTCCGGCGTATCCGGAGCAATTCGTAATATCGGAGGTCGTTTGAATGTTGCCAGGTCGTTTGCGGTAACGTCAAATCAAAAAGTCGCGGTTGTTTTTCCGATGATTGTTAGTTATAAGGAAACAGCTCTTTCTCCACCAACAGTCATTGACCCATTAGATGACAGTTCACTTGTCAGTTCGGCAGAAAAATATAATTTTCGTAATAAATATTTGTTTCGTTCGCTCAGGGTTTGTGTCGTTAAGTGGGACACTAGTGTTACTCCTTATCAATACCGATTTGTGCGCTGGTGCGAAAATGATGATTGGACATTCTTGCCAAATGGTACTTATTGTAATTTTTATTTTGATGAAATTGGAACTAGTAACCTTCCCGCTTTAATATATGGTGTTGATATGGACCCTGATAATGTGGTACCGCTTCCATCAGGTTCAACTGGCATTCCGGAGTTAGGGATGCCGGGAATCGTCTTCTCTCCTGGAGGTGCTCTTGATCCTGAAATGGGAACTCCGAATATTAAGATAGTTGCATTTCGAGAGCAATTTAACGCAGCAATGGGTCCAGGTTCGAGTAAAGGTAAATTTATGATTCGAAGTTTTGAGCCTAAAAATGAAAACAGCAAGATTGACAAAGGATGGATATACATAATAAACCCGTTTACCGGTTTAGGTAAATATGATAGAACTTCAACACGGGATTATAATAATTGATTATGAATAAAATAATAAAAAGCTACTATAATATGATCGAGGTTGTCCTTGCTATGGGGATAATCGCGGTTGGGATGACCAGTATCATGGGGTTGTTCCCTGTCGGGATCAATGCATCCAGAGATGCGGTTGGCTATAATACTTCCGTTGAAATGGCTAGTAATTTAATTTCTTACATGCGTGCGTTTGCCGATCGAAGTCCAAATAACTTTGATGACATGTTTATAGGTAGTACTTCATTATCTGAAATGGGGGCTTTGGCTTCAGACAAGGCGTATGGTATCGATATTGATGGGCCTCTACCCAATCCGCCTTATTCAATGGGCGACATCAATGGTATGTCATGGTACTTTACTCAGGAATTAAAACTGGATAATACTGGGGACGTTGCTTTAAATGCAAGCTCAAACTTTGTAAAAAGGGCTACCGGTATTTATCAGAAGAAAGAGACTACCGTTACTCAAAATGGAAGAAAAGTTTATTTTCTTGTAAAAGGCCCTGTCGATTCCAGCGGCAATCTTTTATCCTGGAAATATGATTTTGCTGCGATGGCCATTGTCTGGAAATCCAGCGTTACAAGTAAAGTCCCTGGTACAACTAATGATAATAGTGATAGTTCTTACGGCAATTCAGCCGGATTGAATATAGAATTGAGCTGGCCGCTTGCGTTAAACTACAAAGAACGAGAAAAGCAGTATTTCTATGTCGAGCTTAAAAAACCGGAATTTAATTTACAGGACTGAGCATGATTTCATTGAAAACAATAAGAACAAATAAATGCACTCGGCTATTTACTTTGGTTGAATTGATGGTCAGCATGTTTTTGTTCCTGATTATCATGGCGATTGTCGCCCGGTATTTTGCCGCGGCTAATCGGGCTTGGCGCATTACCGCCAGAAAAAACGAAGTGTATGCCAATGCTCGTGTCGCTTTAGACATTATTGCCCGGGACCTGCAGGGGGCGCTGTATAATAATGACTGGACGGTTAATGGTCGTGGCGTTTATCCCTTTTTTCATTATGACCTTGATGACTATGATGTGAAAGGGCCTGGCGATGAACCTCCTCTTGATGAAAAGTTTAGGAAACCATATGATAATAAACCTATCGGGTTCACATATCTTGATAATCATGGAACCGATAACTTAAAACTTTTTGTTAAGCAGTCAGATACAACATGGACCGGTGCGCTTGAGATGGTTTTTACTTCAACACCAACTGGTGATCAGTTATGTATGATTACACAAACAAAGCTGAGACCCAAGGTCGCCACATCCGATATATGCGAAGTGAAATATAGCCGCTATCGGGATTATGATGAATACTCAACTGGATCAGAAGAAGAAAGAAGAGACAATGAGTTTTGGCTCATTCGATCATGTACAACTAATAAGAATTCAGATGGCTCTGATAATACGACAACATATGATTTTATTTCAAATCCAATAGTGGACCGGGATGGCAATTGGCGTTCAAGTTCAGGAGTTCTGGATATTTTTAGTTCATCCAGTTCCTGGGAAAAAGTTATTCCCAATGTTGTAGATTTGAGATTTGAATGCTATCGACATGACTTGTCGCTTGAACCCGGCTTAACTTCGACAACCGCGACAGCTTCGGTTGCCGGTTCTAATTGGCCTCAAAGGGTAAAAATAATACTTACGACGATGGATGAAGCCTCAATGGCAAAATATAAAACCTTAAGAGATAAAGCCGTTTCAGCTAAAGATAAAGAGGCTGTGTCTCAGTATTTCAAAAATCATAAATTAACCTTTTCACGTACTGTATATATGAGAAGCAAGGAAAGTTTTTGATGCCATGTATAAGAAAATAAAAAAATATTTCAATTCAGAAAAGGGCGAGCGCGGTGTTGCCGTATTGTTTGCTCTAACCTTTATGGCATTGCTCTTGGTCATGGCCTTGGCTTTTGCCGCTAATTCTCTGCTGGACCAGAAAATAGCCTATAATAATGCCAGTGCGTCCGCCACTGATATGATTGCTGAAGCAACTTTGAATCGACTTGTTACTATGGCTGAATTCTATTTGCCGGATTCCGGCTCTTATCTGGTCAGTACAGCGACTTCAGACAATGATGGACTAAGCGATTATTTTTCTTCCATTGACTTGAATGGGGAAACTGTTTTTGAATGGACTGATAATGGTAATATCAAATGGGAATATTTGTTGCATGATACGATTGTTGATGGCGCTCAGCAGTCAAAGATTTTTGGTCGTTATGCTTATGTTATTATTCCGGATGGCTTACTTTCTCCCTCCAATATGGTGAAAACTAATGTTGATGAAAATGCGCAAGTAGAATTGCGCTTCGGCAATGATATTAACGAGATGAACATCAAATCGCTTGATAGTTCATTTTTTGCTTCAGCTATTACCTCCAGCATGAACTACACAAATTATGATAATGGCACTCAAATAAGTTTGATGCCTGCATGTGCAAATTGGGTTTATCAAGCTAATTTAATTAATATTTTAAACGGACTTTTAGTTGCAAACACTCAGCCCGAATTAACTCCGGCTCAAAATAAAACCCTGCATAAGTTGTTTTTCGTCAATCCAGCGTGGGAACGGGAAGCCTACTGGATTGATTTGAATGACAATAAATTGGTAGATCCGGGAGTTGATGCAAATGGCGATGGAACAATTGACACGGTGAATAACGTAGAGCTTTTCCAACGCTTTAATCTGCGCGGCTTCAAAGATTCGAGTGTTAATCCAGGTTATTACGACAGCGGCGAGTCTTCCGAAAGTAACAGTAATATGTGGGATAAAGTTGCAAATAATAAAGATAATATGTGCAAATATCTTTTGCTGGATAACGATGGGGACGGTGCTCGTGACGCAAATCATTATCCTCCATATTGGCAGAACAAAAACGACTATTTAGGGTATGACAGTTCAAGCACAAGCTGGGTCGATTATTCAAATCCGGCTTGGACTGATGTCGATACGACAAACACTAACTATAAACTTAGAGCTCCAGGATTGCTGTGGTTGGCCAATTTTTCCGGCAATACAGCTGCATCTCCTGTTCCAGGATCGTTTAGTACGATAAATAAAAGGCGTATGCAAATTGCGGCAAACCTGGTGGATTATTGTGATTCAGACAACACTCCAACTTCAGATGTCGCTGCTGCGAGTTGGAGCAGCTCTAATGTTCCCGCTTTTACAGGGAATGAAAAAACTCCCTATCTTAATGAATTGTATTTGGTTGGTAACTTTATGATTTCCGCCGAAACCAATGTCACATTATGGTTATTTGGCGTGCCTGTTCTTAGAGAATCAAAAATTTCTCTTACTTCGTCATTTGATGCTGTAGGAGAAGTTATTGACATTTACGGTGGACAGAGGATGGCATGCAAGGTTACAGTTCTTAGTGTAACTTTGACTACTGCCTGGGCTAATAATTCCGGGGTTGGCTCTAGTCCTGGAGGAACTACTACGATTACGAATAAGGAGTTGCCGGTCAGCTCTCAGGCGACTACTCCGGCTGATTGGTCAGATGGCTATGGAAAATCTTCAACTGTTGAAGTACAATCATCAACCACTCAGGAAATAGCAAGTATAACTACACTTTTTGGTGGCAATATTGATTATGACTTAACGGGTATAACTGTTACTTCGGCTAAACTGATGTTAAGTTATGATTCGGATAATGATGGCGTTCTTGATACTAATTGCGATTATGTCAATATCACCGCATCTCCCCCCGCCGATTCTTTTTCTGCTGTCAATTTTCTGATCAGTCCGCCGCCTGGAGACGATGAGACTAAAAATACTTCGGTAAAGTCTATAGGAATTAAAATTCAGACTAATGATCCCAGGCAGAATCTTAATACCAATGATTGGCATGTATCGTATGTCTATTCATCCGCGTTACCATTTTCTCCCGGCAAAAATTCGAATGTTACGGATATTTCTTCTGCATCGACTACCAGAGATCAGGAAGCGTTGGGTGCTTCGGCGATATTCCCGTCTTACGACTATACTAACAGCCCGAATGCCGTTACTCAATCTACCGCTTATATCAGAAATGCTCCGATGCGCTCTCCATGGGAGCTCGGTTTGATTCACCGTGGAGCCGCATGGGAAACTATCAATCTCAAAGCCTACAATAAAAATCTGGCAATAAACGCAAATCCAGCTGGAACCGGGGATTCTGCTCTAAATGGCGGCGGGGGGGCCTACGGTGATGGAGACGCAAATATTCTTGATCAAATAAAAATGACCTCAGAACCCAAGTCTCCCCTTAAGGTAAACATTATGACCAACCAGACCGCTAGTGTTCTGACCGCATTGTTTAATAAAATAAAAATTGGTACTTCGATCGAGTTTCCATCGGGATTGTCAACGGAATTGGGGGCATCAAGTGATTCAGGAACTGAAATTGCACAAGCTAATGCTACAACTTTAGCTACTAAAGTGTGCGGGGATGGCTCTTATGGTGCTTCTGCCGCGATTACTACTTCAACCGCGACTGACGCATGGAGAACCCGGGCCGCTGTCGCGAATATTCCTGAGCTTAAGGATGGAACTACATGTGGTGTTACGCAGAGTTCAGATGCGACAAAAGAAGAACTGATCGGTAAATTTATTAATCTCACCAAAATTCCACTAAAGACAAAAGTTGATACTACTCCTGTTTTTGCGAGAGGAACAAATAATCCCGATTACTTTACGGTAGTTGTTGTGGCTCAGACGATTAAGGATGTTGGTGGAGCAATTGATGTTACAAAAAATGATTCAAGCGGAACGCCAAGAACAAGCAGTCCTAAAGTTGAATATGGAGTTTTTGATTACGATAACACCTATAAAGTTTATTTTGATGAAATAGTTTCCACTCGTAAATTATTAGCCAGGATTCATCGTGATCCGATGACTGGTAAGTGTAAGATTGTTAGTTATAGCTATTTGGATTAACATGAAAAAGATTAATATTACTATTATCGTTGTTGTGATGGCTGCACTTAACGTGTTTTCCGACCCTTTGACCCAGGAAGATATTAAGTTGATAAATAAATTGCCAGCTAATGTTAAATATCAATATCAACCGATTGATTTTGGTAAGATCCTAGGTCGATATAAAGTTGTCTTTGAATGGATAACAAAGGGAAAAGATGGCAAAGCCGTTTCAAGTATGTTGCTGAGTGCCAGGTGTAATTCAATTAAAGATTTAAGCAAGCAAAGATGGTTGGAAGCTGATACTGGAATAAAACGGGAATGGTTTCAAAAAATTTTCAGTTACTATATTTATTTGATTAAAATTAAGAAAAAATTGGAATTGGCGAAAGTTGACCAAAAACTGGGCTTACCGGAAAATCAGAAATTAATACAAATATATAAATCAAATATTACTAACTTGGAACGTATTTTTGAAAGACCTGAGAAGGTTGATCAAAAGCAATTGTTATATTTACGTAGGCAGCAGAAAACCTGGTTGAAATATATGTATAAGAAGGATAAAGAACGCCTTGAGCGTTTGAAGTCCGAACGTCGTCGCAACGGCGGCAGTACTGCTCGCTGATTCTTGGCTTTTTTTAACCACTGACGCGCGAGTATTGCGCAGGGCAACACACAGAAAAATAAAAACCATATTCTTCTGCTCTTCATGTCCTCCATGGTAAAAACATATTCCTCCGTGTTTCTCCGTGTACTCCGTTGTGAAAACTTCCTCATCCGTGAAAATTCGTGGCTCAATAATCACTTAACCATTGACAATGAAATGAGCGCGAGCATTGCGCAGGGTAACACACGAAAAACCACGAAAAAGTTTTATTTACTTTTCAGTTTGTGTTGAAAACTTAAACGCTACCCGGGAGTCTTTGTGTCGCTCATGGAGCAATTTATAATTCAGAAAATCTTTTTTCTGCGTAGCAGAAATTTATAACTGGATTTTTCGTGTTCTTTCGTGCTTTTCGTGGTTAAAATTAATATTTGACGTAACTCATGTGAAAATCCGTGAAATCGGTGGCTAAAAAAGTTGCAAGAACGTCAAAACGGTTGTAAATTACAGCTTGGAAATTTTGACGTAATCATTGTTGTTGGTTGTTATGCTCACAACTCACAACTTTTTAACAGGGGTGTATACCCCTGCACAACTCACAACTGATATGAGGACCCATCATGCGCAGTGATATCATGAAGAAGGGCGCGGAACGCGCGCCGCATCGTTCGCTTATGCGGGCGACCGGACTGAAATCCGAAGATTTTGCCAAACCGTTTATCGGGGTTTGCAACTCCTACACCAATATCGTGCCGGGACATTGCCACCTGAAAGAGGTCGGCGAACTTATCTGCGAAGAAATTCGCAAAGCCGGCGGCGTTCCGTATGAATTCAATACCATGGCGATCTGCGACGGTATCGCAATGGGCCACAGCGGCATGAAATACTCGCTTCCGAGTCGCGAAATCGTGGCCGATACGGTTGAGTCGATGGGCAGCGCGCATCCGTTTGACGCGATGATCTGCATTCCCAACTGCGACAAGATCGTACCCGGTATGCTGATGGGCGCGATGCGCCTTAATATCCCGACTATTTTCGCTTCCGGCGGGCCGATGGCCGCGGGCGAACCATTCAAAGGCAGCGACTCCGACCTGATTACCACTTTCGAGGGCATTGCCGGTCTTAAAGTTGGAACCATGACCGAAAGCGAACTTGAAGACCTTGAATGCAAATGCTGTCCCGGTCCCGGTTCCTGTTCCGGTATGTTTACTGCCAACAGCATGAACTGCCTGTGCGAAGCCCTGGGGATCGCGTTGCCGGGCAACGGTTCTATTCTGGCGACATCTGAAGAACGCAAAGAAATGTGGAAAAGCGCTTCTAAACGCATTGTTGAAATGGCGAAAAACGGCGGTCCGACCGCACTTGAAATAGCCAATCCCAAAGCCTTTGCCAACGCTCTGGCAGTGGATATGGCGATGGGCGGCAGCACCAACACGGTCCTGCATACACTGGCGGTAGCCAATGAAGCCGGAGTTAAGCTCGATTTGAAAATGCTCGATGAAATCAGCCGCAAAACCCCGAATATCTGTAAAGTTTCACCGTCCAGCAAATACCACATGCAGGACGTACACGCCGGCGGCGGAATTATGGGTATTATGCGCGAAATCAGCAAGATTGACGGTTTGCTCAACCTTGAGGTCCCGACCGTTTCCGGTTGTTCTATCGGCGAGGTTCTGGAACAGGCATCCACTCCTGACGGTACGGTTATCCGCACTTTGGATAACGCCTACAGTCAACAGGGCGGTCTGGCTATTCTTTTCGGCAATCTGGCGGAAAAAGGCTGCGTGGTCAAAACTGCCGGGGTTGCCCCGTCTATGCTGACTCATCGCGGCCCGGCGGTTATCTTTGAAAGCCAGGAAGACGCCTGTGACGGTATTCTCGGCGATAAAGTCAAGGCCGGTGACGTGGTCATTATCCGTTATGAAGGACCCAAAGGCGGTCCCGGTATGCAGGAAATGCTGGCTCCGACCAGTTACATCATGGGCCGCGGTCTGGGCGAAGACGTTGCCCTGATCACGGACGGGCGGTTCAGCGGCGGAACACGCGGCGCTTGTATCGGTCATGTCAGCCCGGAAGCCGCGGCCGGCGGTATCATCGGTCTGGTTGAGCCCGGCGATATTATCGATATTGACATTCCGGCCCGGACCATCAAGCTGGAAGTTTCAGACGAAGTATTGGCCGAGCGCCGTAAAACCTGGAAACCGCTGCCTCCG
Organism: Victivallales bacterium; assembly: GCA_963676655.2. Taxonomy (GTDB): domain Bacteria; phylum Verrucomicrobiota; class Lentisphaeria; order Victivallales; family Victivallaceae. The sequence continues at coordinate 147,344 of CAXXKX010000002.1, forward strand.
AAAATTCAGACCGGATGGCTGGCGCGTTACGCTGCCTGTGCCACCAGTGCTGATACCGGCGGTATCCTGAAAGTTCCGGAATCTAATTGAGAATTAGAAATTAGTAATTAGAAAGTAGAAATTAGAAATTAGAAATTAAAAAAACGGGAGCGCGACGCTCCAGCGCCGCATTCCCTAATGTTTTCATCCGGGAGCGCTGGTCACCAGACCGGCATTTCCCTGTTAAGGAATAGTTTAAAGAATATGAATCCATTGGCAATATATACGACGGCGCTTTTCGCGCTGACGATCAGTATGATCGGGGCGGGAGTTTTCTCGCTCCGGCTGTCGCCTGAGAATCTGACGCGTTTTGAACCGATTCCGCGCAACCGGATTGTCGGCGGCATCCTGACCTTTATCGCGCTGCTGTGGTGCGTACCGCATGTCCGGCCGATAATCTGGACTTCCTGGCTGCCGTTTCTGTATCCGTTGGTAATATTGTGTACGGTGCTGGCGGTTGCTTATCTGGATAATCTCTTTTCCCGGGCTTTGGGCGGATTCATGATCCTGGTGGCCTATTATTTTCTGCATGCGTCATTTACCTACCACAGCATCGGGGTAATTATTTTCTCCCTGCTTTGCTGGGGCCTGGGAATTGTCGGGATATTCTTTTCCGGGAAACCTTTCCTGATGCGCGACCTTATTCGCAAATGCGCGGCTTCGCCGGGCTGGCGGGTCGGGACCGCGATATACTGCTTCGCCTTTGCGCTGAGCGCCCTGGTTGCAGGAATTGTGCACTTAACCTGAATAGCCTATGACAAGTTTTGATTTGCAAAGTTGGATGTCTGAGAATGGGATTCCGGCCGCTCCCGGTTTGCCAGACCGGATGACGCGGTTGTTTGAACTGTTGACCGTGGAAAACGCTAAACACAATCTCACCCGGATTACCGCGCCGGAAGATTTCTGGATCAAGCATGTGGTTGATTCGCTGTATATTCTGAAATATTTTCCCGAACTTACGACGGAGTCGCTGACTGTGGTCGATATCGGCTGCGGGGCCGGATTTCCCGCGATCCCGCTGGCGGCGTGTTGTCCGAATCTGCAGATAACCGCAATGGATTCGATCGGTAAGAAGGTTTCATTCGTCCAGTTATGCGCTGACAGGCTTGATTTACCTAATTTACGGGCGGTAACCGCCAGAGCCCGGGAATTGAACCGTAAAGAGCCGTGGCGGGACCGTTTTGATGTGGTAACCGCCAGGGCGGTGGCACCGGCCCGGACTTTGTATCGGGAAACCAAAGCAATGCGCAGGTCAACCGGGCGTTTCATTTTCTACAAAACCCCGGAACAGGTGGTAGAGGATCTGCCGCAGGCCGCCGGTGATTCCGGCATGAAATGGTTTACTACTGAAGCATATCAACTGCCTGAAGGAGCAGGCGAACGCCAGTTCCTGTATACGGAGGCGGTTCGATGAAGGTTCGCGGTCGGCTGGCTCCGAGTCCGACCGGAGCTTTACACCTGGGTAACGCCCGGACCTTTCTGATTACCTGGTTGTCGGTTCGCAGTCGCGGCGGTTCGCTGGTGATGCGGATGGAGGACCTCGACCACCCTAAAGTTAAACCGGGTACTGCCGGACGGGCCAGGTCGGTCCTGCAGCGGCTCGGTTTCGACTGGGATGAAGAATATATCCAGAGTCAGAGGCTTGACCATTATCGCAGGGCTTTGGACAAATTAATTGACGCCGGTCTGGTTTATCCCTGCACTTGCAGTAGACGTGATGTGGAGACAGCGCAGAGCGCTCCCCATAAAGAGGATTATGGTCCGGGCTATCCCGGAACTTGCCGTGGGCGTTATGACAGTTATGCTGCCGCCCGGCGTAAATTACCCGTATCACGGCTCCCTGCCTGGCGTTTCAGGACTCCGCCCGGTACCACAGAATTTGATGATGGCTTCTGTGGACGGCAGATGACCGATGTATCCCGTGTTGCCGGAGATTTTGTGCTGGCACGGCATCCGGACGGCGCTGGTTACCAGTTGGCGGTCACAGTGGATGACTCGGAGATGAAGATAAATGAGGTTTTACGCGGTGATGATTTATTGAGGAGCACTCACTGGCAGTTGCATATTTACCGTGCGCTCGGTTTGCCCGAGCCTGAGTTTATTCACGTGCCTCTGGTTGTGGGGCCGGATGGCAAACGCCTGGCCAAACGGCACGGTGACACCCGGATATTTAAGATGCTGGAACGCGGTGTATTCCCGCAACGGATTATCGGCTTGCTGGCCTGGTGGTGCGGCTGGGCCGAGTTCGGTGAGGAATTGAGTTTGCCGGACCTCTTACCGCGTTATGATCTGGCGACAGTCCCACGTAAACCGGTTATTGCGGATGATGAAGTCATGAATTTACTAGCCTGAATTTTTCATGAATAGTTCAGGCTGGGACAGAAATGATTATTCCGGGACTGGCATTTCACTCATTTTAATGAGTTGATCCTGTTCGAAATCTTTTAATTTTGTCGCGTCAAATTTTGCGTCCTGTGCCGGTTTATCGGGTGTTTTCGTGGTGTGGATCGCCTTATAGACGAACCAGGTTGTAATGATCAAGGCAATCAGCAGGACGATTAGCGTAATAATTATTTTGAAAGGAAAATTACGCTGATTAAGGCTTAATTCTTCTTCGTCTTCCTCGGATGAATATATCAACGAGGTGTTATAGACTTCTTCTCCCAGATGTAAATGGTCGCTATCTCTTAATGTCCGGTTTATTTCGTCAATCGTGTCCGCTTCCATCTTGTAAAGCTCGCCCAGGGTCCTGATATAGGCCCTGATATAGACTTTTGACGGCAGTCTGGAAAAGTCTTCCTGCTCAAGCGCATCAATATATGACTTCTTGATCCTGGTTTTTCTGGCTACATCGTCAATAGAGATGTCCACTACTTCTCTGGCATTCCGCAGCAAAATACCAAAAGCGGCGAAATCGTCGATCTTCTCATGTTTCTTCCTGAACAATTTTTTCAAGCCGCCGCTTTTTTCACCTGATTCACCGTTGTCTTTACTCTTTTCTTCCGGTTTAACTTCAGCTTCCGAGGTGGAAGGTTGTGCTGTTTTGGCTTCCGGGTCAAGTTTTTTCTCAGTAATTTCGGTTTTTTCTTTTTGTTCAGGCTGATTATCCAGAGGCGCTTCGGATTTTTCCGCCGGTGCTTCAACCGGGTCCAAAATCTCCGGGTTGTTTGCGACCGGATTTTCAATCGTTGCAACAGTTGGCTGCACCTGGTTTATTTCCGGCTTTTCAGTTTCAGTGGATAACGGTTTGATTTGTGGTTCGGGATTTTCCTCTTCGGGTTCTGCTGGAGGATTAATGTCAACCGGGTCCAGAATCTCAGGTTTGTTTTCGGGTTCCCGCTGGAAGTTCGGAGGTTCAGGCGTTTCACCGGGTATTTCTCTTTGAGAAGGATGCTTTACAAAGAGGTCATTGCTGAACAGATCAAGTTCGTTATTTTGATTTTTTTGTTCGTTTGTCATGTAATTAAATTCCGTCTATTTCATCAAATACCAGAATGTCACGTTTACTGCCGCCCGGTGGCGGCGGTCCGATAATGCCGCGTTCTTCAAGTTGATCGACCAGACTGGCCGCCTTATTGTAGCCGATTCCAAGTCGGCGCTGGAGATAACTGGTACTGACTTTGCGGTCAAGCAGGGTGATTTCCAAAGCCTGACGCAGCAGATCGTTGTCATCAGGCAGCAAATATTTCTTGACGATCGGAGCGATATCCGGCGCGTCGTATATGGATGATTCATCATAGTCGTCGTCATATTCGTAAATGTCTTCAGGTCGTTCTTCCGGCTCTTCAGACACTACGTCTTCAAACATCTGCGGAGCTTGCGGCGAGATGAAATCGACAACTTTTTCAATTTCATCATCGGAAGAGTAAGCGCCCTGAATGCGCTCTAGTACCGCGCTGCCCGGCGGAATAAACAGCATATCGCCGTAACCCAGAAGGGATTCAGCGCCGCCCTGGTCAAGGATTACGCGGCTGTCGATATTCGAGGTAACCCGGAACGCGATACGCGTCGGCAGGTTGGCTTTGATTACCCCGGTGATAATGTTCCGGTCAGGGCGCTGGGTGGCGATAACGATATGAATTCCGGCGGCACGGCCTTTCTGGGCAATGCGGGCGATCGAGGTTTCGACATCCTTTTTGGCTTCGGTCATCATCAGGTCGGCCAATTCGTCAATAATAATGACCAGCAACGGAAGTTTAGGCGGGATTACTTTGCCGTCATCGTCCAGCACCGGTTCTTTATCCGGCGGACGCGAGTTGAAGGTCGACAAGTTGCGAGAACGTACTTTAGCCAGCATCCGGTAGCGGGTTTCCATTTCATTAACCGCCCAGCGGAGCGCCAGTGGCACTTTCTGGGAATCGTTTATTACCGGGGTGATCAAGTGGGGCAGGGAGGTGTATACCGCCAGTTCCACTACCTTGGGGTCAACCATAATAACCTTGAGTTCATCAGGACGGAATTTGAACAACATACTCATGATCAGGGTATTCATGCAAACACTTTTCCCGCTACCGGTTGAACCGGCAATCAGCAGGTGCGGCGCTTTGGCCAGGTCCAGAATAATCTCTTTGCCGGAAACATCTTTGCCAAGAACAATTGGAAGCTCCGCCTTGGATTTTTTCCAGTTTTCGCTTTCCATCATGCCGCGCAGGAAGACTGAGCCGGCAATTGAGTTCGGAGCTTCGACCCCGACCGCGTTCCGGCCCGGAATCGGGGCCAGGATTCGCACACTTTTCGCTTCGAGTTCCATTGCTATATTGTTGGAGATACTGGTAACTTTTTCAACTTTGATACCCGGAGCCAGGGAGATGTCGTAACGGGTGACGCGCGGCCCGGAGACGTAACCGGTTACTTTGCCGTCGATTCCGAAACTGTCGAGGGTGGCTTGCAGTATTTCGCAACTGCGTTCCACCGCTTCGAGTGATTCGCCGCCGCCGTCCGGTCCCTGGGCCAGCATGGAAATCGGCGGCAGGACATATTCAGACATTGAGGGCGCGTGGGTTTTCTGTGCTTCCCTGACCGCTTCCTTGTTTGGGATATGGTCGAGCGATTTTGGCCTGACCGGTTGTTTTGGTTTGGGAATATCAAATGGAAGTTCCTCAACATCTTCTTCCTTCGGTTCCGGAGGTCGAACCGGTTCTTCTTCCGGCGGTGGCGGAGCCTGTTTACGGTTGTTGCGGAGAATATCAGCGGCTTCGGCCGCTTTACTGTTGATAACCCCAAGTTTTTCGCGTACTGACGGCGCTTCCGTCGGAATTTCCTTGACTCCTCTGCCGTAAGAAGTTTCTTTTGTTTTTTCATTGTGTTCGCCGCGGCGTTTCATAATATATTTGATTACGCTGAGCCAGTCGCATAAAAACAGGCAGGTCAGACCGCCGAGAGTCATGGCCGATGCCAGCAGAACCGCGCCCACCATGCCCATATATTTACGCAAAAATCCCGGATGAACATCCTTGAATTCAGGCGAAACCAGGATTTGGCCGATTGCGCCGCCTGAGAGATTGGCGTTAGCCGCTTCTGCTCGGCCTAAGCCTAATTGTTCAACCGAGTCACTGTAACCTTGAGGGTATGCCGCCAGCAGCAGGGACAGGCCGAGCAGGATTGCCGGCAGATAGAGCCAATGTCCCTTGTGACGTTTTCCGAGCGGGATCAGCGGACGGATGGCGCAGAGCAGTAAAATAATCACAAATGGATATGAGGCCAGACCGAAGAGCAGCATCATGGTGCAAGAAACGTAAGCACCGGTTTGACCTATCAGATTTTGGACCGGTTCATCGGTTCCGCCTTGAATGACATTGAAATCATGGGCGGAGTGTGAAAATATGGCCAGAACCAGCAGGATTGCTCCCAGCAAAAACAGAAAATGCCTGGGGCGTATTTCGTTAGGATTTTTCTCTACAATTTTTTCAGTTTGCGCCATATTTGAACTTGTCGGTGAATTTTTAATCATTTCTAAACAAACGTTTATCCCGGATGCCGGGACACTATTAATATGACGTAAGATTAGATTAATTCAACCTGATGTTGCCGCCTATTTCAGTTTTTTTTGAAATTAGGTACTTGCGGATGAGATGCCGATAATTGTCATTTCATTATTCTTTATGTTGTTCTGAAAAGTTGATAATACCTTGACAATGATGGATTCAAACCTTATAATAATTAATAGAAGAAGATTCTTCGAAACGGATGGTTGATCCGTGTGTATTCATCTTAAAAACGGAGGTGCGAAATGGATAAACATCGTGTAGTCGATCAAGTTGAGGGCCTCTACAAAATAATCGAATTTATCGAATTCAGAAAAACCCGTGACGTCTCATTTTCTATGGTTCCGATGGACGCGGTTGCGCATGTTGACGCGATTGACCGGGTTTTTCACGGTCCCGGCGCTTATTCTCCGGGGATTATCGAGGGGTATGAGCGTCCCTGGTACATGCATCCGGGGCAGGGGGATAATCTGCTGGTAATGCAGGGAATCCGTTTTGTTGAACTCTATACCCCGGTTCATGGAGTAGTGGAATGCTTCGATGTTTACCCGGACCGGATCGTCAAGGAGGGGCAAGTAGTCAGTACAGGTCCGTCTCTGATGTGCTGGCCCCCCGGAGTTTTCCACCGGATCATCAGTTGTCCTGAACTTGGTTCGTTGTCCTTGAATTTTGCCTGTCACAACCGTAATTTCGATTGGAAAACAAATTTTAATATCTATGATTTGAATACTGCGACCGGAGAGTATAAGGTAATTCGCGAAGGGTGGCGGGATCAAACAATGTAAGGAGAGTGCGTGAATCAGGAGTCGCTGGAAAAAGAACCTGTGGAGAATCAGGTTAATGACGGAAAAACAGTCGTAGAGGATAGAGACAATATAACTCGTAGATCATTATATCATCGGGTTGGTATAATAATATTAAAAAGCCTGCTGGGAATTGCGCTGGCGATATTTTCCTTATGGTGTTTTGGCGTTATTCTCTACCTTTTTCCATGGCTGCCGACCTTTTTCGCATGGTTGTTCGCCATTCTTATTTTAGCTTGCACGGCCGGGTTCTTTTTTGCTAAATTCCGGTTGCCGTCTCTGATAACCGCCGGAGCTTTATATGTTTTGGTGTTGATATTATGGTTTTCAATTCAACCTTCCAACGACATGGAGTGGCAGACTCCATGGGCGAGGATGCCGACGGCGCAATTCAACGGCGACAAAGTCACGGTCAACAATATCCGGGATTTTATTTACCGTTCGGAAAATGACTACGAGCCGCACTATATTACTGAAACCTTCGATCTCGATAAAATCAGTGATTTGCGTTTTATTACATCTTTCTGGGATGGAAATAAATTGATTTGCCATACGATGCTCGATTTTGGATTCAAGGATGGCAAGCGGGTTGTCCTGTCGGTAGAAACCCGACTGCCCAAAGGCAAGGAACAAACCAGTCTTGGCGGCTTGTTCAAACAGTATGAGGTACTGGCAATCTTCGGAACCGAACGTGATTTGCTGATGCTGCGGACAAATTTCCGTAAGGAGGATGTCTATGTTTATGATACGACCTCGGATTCTAAAGATGTGCGTGAACTTTTTATTCTGCTTCTCAATGGCATTAATCGTTTGAAAAAGAAGCCAAGGTTTTATAATACCCTGACGACCAACTGTACCACATCGCTGGTGCCGTTTATCCAAACCGTCCGGCATAAAAGAGGATGGAGTTTTAAACTTATCCTCAACGGCCTGCTGCCGGAAATGGCTTTCAAAAAAGGATGGTTCAAACTGCAACCTGGAGAAAGTTTTACCGAATGTAAACGCCGGGCATATATAACCCCGACCATGCAGAATTGCAAGGATCGCAAGCTTTATTCAAAAGAACTTACCGAAAAATTATCCGGAAATAATGGCGCTTCTGATAAGTGAAATAGAGTTCATGTATTGCTCCGTTCTTGAGTGAAGTTTTTGATTTTCCAACATCCAACAAGGAATAATCAATTATCAAGTTGCATGCAAAATATAGCAATATGTGATTTTATATTTAAACGTAAGTTTTTTATGTTAAGGTTTTTCTGGATTTTAAATAATCACACTGTCTGATTGTAGATAAAAAGAATTGCAAGATTCTAAGGAGTTTGCCGAAAAGTTAAACCGGGAGCTTAAACCGATAAATCATAAGCCATGATGTGGTCGTCCATGACGAAGCCGTTGCCAATATCATCGACGGTTTCGCGTTTTTTATGGAAGCCGAATTTAATGTAAGCGTTGATGGCCTGGGTATTCTGCTTGTTGACGTTTAAGATCAATTCCTTGAAATTGCCTTTCTTGGCTTCATTCACCACATTACGCAGTAATTTCGCTCCCAGTCCCCGATGCTGATATTCCGGTAAAATATATAATTTGTGCAGTTTCACCGTTGAATTTTCATACGGGCCGTAAGAGGCAAAGCCGACCGGTACGCCCTCAACCGAAAGCAGATCGTAAACGATATTTTGTTCCGTAACTTCCCGGGTCATGGTTTCAAGCGAATACATCCATTGCAGCATGTATTCTATCTGTTCCGGCGTGATGACGTCACGATAAGCGGACGGCCAGACTTGACGGGCGATTTGTTCCGCCAGCGGCAGTTCGTCGACCGTTAACTTGCGGATGTCGATTTCAGCAGGAGGATTCATCATTTTCCGCTCCAAATATTTTGGCTAGCTCAGGGTCGGTTTTGCTGAGTTTGGTCAATGCCTGCTTAGCGGCGTCAAACTCGGCTGCTTTCCGGTTCACGCCGGTCCCTATGGTTGTAACTCCGCAGTTGGTGATCACTTTGACATGATAGATAGGGTCGTGCGGTGGACCATCGATATTCATGGTGATGTAATCCGGTGGACGACCTTTGGTTCTTTGTACGTATTCCTGCAGCATTCCTTTCGGGTTTACCTGTTTGGTCAGATGGAATGGATTCGGAAAAGTCTTTTGGATCAATGGCAGCAGAAACCCGGAGGCCGCTTCCAGCCCTCCGTCAAGGTATAACGCACCAAGGACAGCTTCAAACGCGTCGGCCATTGTTGAAGGGCGGGTCGCGCCGTCGCTTTCTATTTCGCCGCGGCCAAGTAAAATAAATTCGGAAATGCCGATATTTTTTGCCAGCCGGGTCAGGGCGCCTTTCTGGACCATCGCGGCGCGCATCTTGGTCAGACAGCCTTCGGTTTCCTCCGGATAACGCTTGAACAGATGGTCGGTCAGGACGATTTCAAGTACGGCGTCGCCGAGGAATTCGAGTCGCTGATTATCATAATCAAGGTTGCTTTCTGCGGCATACGAACGATGTGTGAGCGCCCTTCGCAGGAGAGAAATATCGTTGAATTCGTAATTAATGCGATATTTAAATTTTTGAATGTCCTCAGCCATGACAACGATCCCGGTTCCAATCCTCTTTACTGTATTTATCATCCGCCAGTTCCGCGGCCCGCTGCATTAACGCGGCATTGGGCGTGAACGGTTTGAACTCAATATCAAATTCTTTCTCAAAAGCGTGGATCAGGGCGGTTGTCAGGCCTGGTTTTGAACATGGCAGATCGTCCATCAGGATACTGCCCTGGTGCAGCATGCCGGAGCGTCCGCGTCTTTGAGCTGCACCCGCGTGTTTTCCGGTGGAGGAAATAATATCGAATTTGGCCGGAGAGACGAAACATTTCATTACTTTACGGTCGACCTCTTCGATTTCCGTACTTTGCAGTTCCGCCTGAATGCCCATGAATTCAAATGCCATCAGCAAGGCTTCATGAAACACCCGGTAGCTTTCGACCCGGTTCAACTTGCAAATAGCGTGATCGGGCGGAATAACCGCGGTATAAGTGAGGTCGTTGGTATGAAATACCACGCCGCCGCCGGTTGGCCGTCGGACAATGGTATAACCGGCAGGTGGGGCCGCGGTGTAATCCTGGGAATAGCCGATTGAAACGGCGGGACGATCCCATTCGTATATTCTGATCAAAGGTTGTTCTATGTCCACTGCGGCTTCGAGCAAAGCTTCATCAATTGCCATGTTTTCGGCCGGAGTATGTTCTTCATCCCGCCACAGCAGCCATTGAGTCTTTTCAGAGGACATACTTACTGTTCTTTCTGCTGAGGAAGCGGTTAACTTCAGTGTTTACCGCCGTTTGAGTCAAGCGAATGCTTGAGGCCCGGAAATACTGTCGAACGAAGAAAAAGCTTAATTCCGATGGTTTGATTTCCATATCGAAACTTTCAGCGGTCAGTATCCACGATGATATATGCCGGGCCAATGCTTTGACGAGTTCTTTTTCCGATTGGTAAGTCGGCATAAACCAGATTGCGTCAAAATCCCAGAGCCCGAATTTCAATTGGCCGTTTTCAAGTTTCCGGCAGTAAATATTGGAGACTTTGAGATCGGTGTGACGCAGCCCGTTTTTCTGCATTCTAACCAAAGTGTCGAAGAATTGTCGACAGTATTCGTCGAACAACTTCTGATCATTTAAAAGGCGCTTGATCCATTCTTCCGGCTGAAGGGTATTTTCAATATATTCAAGAAAGATATATGATTTCAGCAGGAACGGTCCGATTCGTTTGATTGCGGAGCCGTAAACTTTTGGGACGGGCAGACCGCAAATTTCCATTCTGCGGCCGATGCGGCGGCTGCGGTCGACCCGGGAGCGCCGGAAAATATTTTTCAACAGATAAATCAGACCGCGGCTGTTGTAACGTTTTATAAATACACCTGAACCGTCCGGCAACCTGAATACTCCGGCTTTACGGGATGGCCGGTCCTTGATGATCTCTGCCTGCGCCAAAGCTTTCTCCGGTTCGGCAACACATTCGATCATGCCTTCCGGGGCGTCGCCCCGGACCCGGCATTTAGTAAAAATCCCCCGTCTGAACTTGACAACATCCCGGCTGGTATGCAGCCGGGGGCAATTTTCATGCGCAGTGATCGGAGGATTATTCATTGAACGATTTTATACTGATTTACAGTGTTTCTATAACCAGGTCGCCTACTTCGCTGGTGGAGTATCCCATTTTGCCGGCGGCCATTGATTTAAGTTTGTTGCCGGTAACGAATGAGACGCTCTTATCGATTGCGGCGGCGGCTTCGGCTTCGCCGAGGAAGTCAAGCATCATGGCGACGGATGAAATAGCGGCCAACGGGTTGATTACGCCCATGCCGGTATATTTCGGGGCTGAACCGCCGATCGGTTCGAACATGCTGACGCCGGTCGGATTGATGTTGCCGCCGGCCGCGATGCCCATGCCGCCCTGAGTCATGGCGCCAAGGTCGGTGATGATATCGCCGAACATGTTACCGGTTACGATAACGTCGAACCATTCCGGATTTTTGACCATCCACATGCAGGTGGCGTCAACGTGACAGTAGTCGGTTTTGACGGTCGGAAAATCTTTGGCTACTTCGTAGAAAACGCGTTCCCACAGGTCGAATACATAGGTCAGAACGTTGGTTTTTCCGCACAGGGTGAGCTGTCCGACTTTGCCGGCTGCAATATCTTTTTCGCTCAAGCCTTTCCACGGATTGTTGGCGTCATGGCGCTTGAGAACCTGCTCGAACGCGAAACGCAAACAGCGTTCTACCTGATGATGACTGTAAACCATTGACTGGACAGCTACTTCGTGTTCGGTGCCTTTCATGGAGAAGCCGCCGGTTCCGGTGTAAATGCCGCCGGTGTTTTCACGGACGACAACGTAGTCGATATCTTCCGGAGTTTTTCCGGCCAGAGGGGTTTCAACGCCGGGATAGAGTTTTACCGGACGCAGATTGATGTACTGGTCGAGTTCAAAACGCAGTTTGAGCAGGATGCCTTTTTCCAGAATACCGGGTTTGACATCCGGATGACCGATTGCGCCGAGGAAAACGGCGTCATATTTTTTCAGGGTTTCACCCGCGTCGTCAGGCAGGACGTTGCCGGTGGCCAGATAGCGGTCGCCGCCCCAGTCGAAAGATTCAGTATCAATAGTGAAATTGAATTTTTCGGCGGCGGCCTTCAAGACCTTTAAACCTTCAGCTACAACTTCCGGACCGGTTCCGTCTCCGGGGAGAACCGCGATTTTGTAATTTTTACCAGACATGGTAACCCTTTCATTTTGTACTGAGCGGGATAAGTAAAACATAAATAACCCGCATTATTAAAGATAAATAAAAATTTTGACTATCTTGATAATTTAGCATTGTTAGGCGATTTTTTCAATAGCTTTGGCACGGTTTATTACGCAAAATAAACCGCGGCGCTACCGGTCATTTTCCGACTGTCGATCCGAACGTGTCGCGCAGCCTGGCGGCTCAAGGGACTCATTGATTTTGATCTGATTATTCCGACATACAAGGTGTGTTGATGTTAAAAAAGGTGTGGTTTTGCTGTGAAAAATTATTGCTGGATCAAAATGTATTGTTTAAGTAGTGTTGAGAGTTTTTAAAGTATTGATCTGACGTTGTTATGCGTATGAATAGCACGAGCTCTTGCACTAACGGGAACGGTTCGTACTCCCATCAGAAAGAATGCGGCAATGAGTAAAAATGCTAATATAAGAAGTACGATAAGCAAGGTAATAAAACAACCGCTTTTGTTCCTGTTTTCAACCGGCTGTGACTGATTATCATATTCGTATGACAGGCCTTTGCCGTAGTCATCGCTGTTTTTCTGCGATTCTTTTCCGGCTATGATAAAAAGTACCAGCAGGATAATCCCAACAAGGTTTATGCCAATACCGTTACCGTTAAACAGAAAATAATATTGCAGGACAAAAAATTGTTTGTTCAGGCATCCAAACGACATGTATATTAAAACGATCTGAAGGCCGCTCCAGATTATCCCCAAGTACCAGCCGAGTTTTTTGTCATAGATCATCAGTATTGCGCTGGTGATTGCCATGACCGCCATTAATTTCATCGGCAAAAATAATAATGTCTGATTGGGCGGCCATCTAAAGACCAGGATAAGGGCGCCGACTACGAGCATGTATACGATCAATATCCCGTTTATAACCCTTGGCGCTGACTTTCTCTGCCGGCCGGAGCTCGCTTGATTAGGGGGTTCAAAAATAATGTCCGAATCGCATTCGGGGCACTTTCTGTTGCGTGGAGAAACTTCTTCGGCGCAGTATGGACATTTTACTGTTTTTGAAGACGCTTTCAAGGCTTCGATCAACTCGTCGCCTTCTTCACTGGATATTTTACCGCTTTCCACCATCGCCTGAATTCGTTCCTTTTCCGCCGGGTCCAACTCTTTTTGATGCAGGATTAGCGCGGGTCTTACCGTGCTGTTATCCCGGGATGTATTATTTTTTCTTACAAGAAAAAGTACGAGCAATCCTATCAGCGCCAGGGGGAAGATGATAATCAGCAATAGAGCCCAGGAAATAAATATGCCATTGACACCCATTGTCGTACTCCTTATATTTATGATAGTTGAGTTAATTTCCTTCAGGAACGATTATCGCCATTAGTATGTAACCAATTATTACCGGCAGAAAACCGGTCATCAAAGCGATAACAACAACCAGAATCCTGACCAGGGATGAATCAGTATTCATATATCTGGCGAGTCCGCCGCAAACCCCGGCGATAAACTGGTCATCTCTGCTTCTGGTCAATCTTTTAACGTTATTATGCATGTTCCCGTTATTATTCAGGAACTCTTTGCAATGCTTGCACTTGATTGCTTCATCCTGAATACTCTCTTCGCAAAATGGACATTTTTTCATTGTTATAATGCTCCTATGATAACTCTCTTAATCCGTACGACGGATGGCGATGAACCGCTTCATACACCGCACTACGTGCTACGGAAGCGGAAAAAAGACAATTACGCTTAAAGGGGAATTCCCCGCCCATTGGCGCGTATTTTGCCAAGCTTTTTTCAACCGCGTTCCTAATACCTTGTATGCTTGCATCGAAATAGTTTATTGCTCCTATGATAATTCTCTTAATCCGTACGACGGATGGCGATGAACGGCTTCATACACCGCACTACGTGCTACGGAAGCGGAAAAAAAGACAATTACGCTTAAAGGGGAATTCCCCGCCCATTGGCGCGTATTTTGCCAGGCTTTTTTCAAACGCGTTCCTAATACATTGTATGTTTGCATCGAAATAGTTTATTGCTCCTATGATAATTCTCTTAAACGTTCTATGGCTTCCTGAACACTGATATCTTCCGATTCAAGCATATCCAGTATTGCTTCCCGCGCATGCTTGTCCTGTTGCTCCTTTTCCTCCAGAGCCAGAATCACATTATCCAGCCGGCTTCGGACTGTCGGGTAGGAAATATTAAGTTTCATGGCGACCGCTTTCAAACTTCCGCTGCACTTGACAAACAGCTCCACAAACTCCCGGTCCCTGGCGCTAAGTTTTGCCAGCCTTGGAATAGATATATGGCCCTCGATCGCGGTGTCACAACCGGTACAGCGCAACCTTTCGATTTCCATTATCCCGTTACAATAAGGACAGTCTCTTGATAGTTTTTCCATAATATTGATCCTCAATCAACTTTACAATATATGAAAATATTAATAATGTCAAGGTTTTTTTGAAAAAATATTAATAATATTAATCATTTTGGGCGTTTTGTATTAATTTTATTAATAAATGTCCGTGTTGAAAACTGCTGAATAGGGTTGCAGGAAAAAAGAAAGTTTTATTCAGGTTTGGTGATTGTGGTATGATGGTTACGGTCCAATAAACAATAATGAATTTGTATTTTTCGTCATTAACCAATATATTGAGAGAGAGGAAACCAACGACTACAAAAGTCAATGTCGGAGGCCCGTATCAGAGGATTTAATATTCAATTGGAGGAGGAGTCGCAATGAATCTGAAAAAAAAGAAATATTTGTGTATGAATATAAAGTGCATATTAACTGCACTTCTATGGTTTAATGTACAATCTTTAGTTTTGGGGGATAATCCAGGTGATTCCAGCCTGTATAAAAAAGCTCAAGAGCTGGATGGCCGGAAAAAATACAATGAAGCGGCTGCAATACTTGAAAAAATAGCCGCAGATCCCACAAATGCGAATTATTCCGCTGCATGTTTCATGCTGGCAAATTATTATTTTGAAAGTCGTAAAGGTATTACAAAGAATAAAGGAAAAGCGAAAAAGTATTATAATTCAGCATTAAAGGCATTCCATGCAAAAGCTGATAGCGGGGACGCGGAAGCTGAATATATGATCGGTATTATTACTAAAAGAGTTAAGTTCAAGTCAAAGCTTGCTTGTGAATGGATGGAAAAATCCGCCCAAAAGGGCTATGCGCCTGCTCAAGCCAAACTGGCCTTTTGGAATATGAAAGGGTTAGTCGGCGGCAAAATAGATAAGGAAAAAGTTGGAGAACTGGCTCGCAAAGCGTCAGAGCAGGGCAATATGCTGGGAAGAGCGTTATTAGGGGCATATTATCTGAATGTCAAAAAGGACTATAAACAAGGCTATGAATTGATTAAGGAATCTGCCGATGCCGGCAATCGGGGCGGGCAATATATGTTATATCATTGCCTCTACAAAGGTAAAGGGACAGAAAAAGATAGAAAAAAAGCTATGGAATTTTTACAAAAAGCGGCGGATCAGGGGCTTGATGATGCCGTTACTAAACTCAATATAATAAATTCCAGAAAAAATTAAAAATTAAAATAGTAATAATTATATATATCAATTAATATAAAAGCCCTGATTAAAATTTCGATTATATTAATGATCAGTAAATTAAGGGTAAAAATGTCCAAACAGGAGGTGTGCCGATATGATTAAGCGGAAAAGATTAATTCTGCTGTCCTGTTTGACGGCTTTTTTCAGTTGTTTCAGCGGGATGGCACAGGTGGATAAAAACGGGACGAAATCCCGAAAAATTTATATCGGTAATTTTTTGTTCAAGTGGAAGGAGTATAGCTATCAATCAACCATGACGTTGATGTCGCCGCACTGGACCGATAAGCAGCGCCGGGAATTTATCGACTGTGCCCGCAAACACGGCATGAACCGTATTCATATTTATGGGATCAACGATGAAAATTATAGCGGAGCCAAAAGGAATAGAAGTCGTAAATTTTGGGCGAAAGTCCCTTATCAGCCGGTAGTGGCCGGATTTACCGGAGAATCAGATCCCCATGTGAAAATGCCGGAATCCTGGTATAAGCAAACGACCCGGGAATCATTGGCAAAATGGCGCTACTGGTTTATCGAATGCCGCAAGGCAGGACTGAAAATAACGCTCTGGCTCTGGTGTAATCAGGCGGATGAAAGCTTTAACAATCCCCGGGTTTGGCCGGATAAGCGGATTATCGATTATAACCGCAAAATGATTAAACAGCTGGCTGATTACGAATGGCAGGGCGAGCCGCTGGTGGATGAAATATGCCTGAAATTGGAAGCCGATGATGAATGGGGCGAAAAAAATAAACAGCGGTATACCGTCAGTTTAAACCGTTTAAACCGGTTGGCGCGGGCGCACCGCAAACTTATTACCAAACAGTCGTTCTGGTGGCATAATGAAAGTACGGCGCCCCGGATCTGGAATATGATAGACTGGTCGGTTTTTGACGGTATCCGGATTCAAGTTGGCAATGATTTCAGAAATCCTGAAACTTTCATTAAAAAAGCGGAAGAATTTGTAAAGCAGATACCTGAAGGCAAGCAGTTCTATATTTCCGAATACTATTATCCGGATAGTTTTCATTCCAGACTCGGCGACGCGATTATGGAAATTTCCGGTAAATGGGGTAATCGCTTCCGGGGCCTTGACAATGGCGCCAACGCGAATCGCTGGCTGAAGAAAAAATAATTAATTTTACCGTTTGAAGTAGTCGGATTGCATCAAATGATAAAAAAAGGCGAATTTTGAATCCTTTAGCCTGAACTATTCATAAAAAATGGATGAGATGTGAAAATATGCTCAAAAAGAAAGTTTTTGATTATCCCGCAGGCGTAGCGGTGCTACGTCGAGGACATAAGCAAATGCTTTACTTTGAGCAGATTGTAACAGGTCGCCATAAATTTGTGAATAATTCAGGTTAGGAATAGATAATGATCGATATAGAAAAACTGGCGGAAGAAAATCAACAAAAAGCATGGCGGGTGATTGAGGAAAGTGGAGTTATCGACGCGTGGAAATCTATTAACGCGGAAGTTAACCTTGTCGGTTCATTGAAGACGGGACTTCTCATGAAAAAGAGGGATATTGACTTTCATATATATACTCCTGAATTGAATGTTTTCAAAAGCTTCGGTGCTATGGCGGTATTTGCGGATAACCCGTCCGTTCAGCGGCTTGAATATCGCAACCTGATTGATACAGATGAACACTGTATTGAGTGGCATGCCTGGTATCTGAGTTCGGAGGGGCAGGAATGGAAAATTGATATGATCCATATCCTGAAAGATTCTTTTTATGATGGCTTTTTTGAAGATTTCGCGGAACGTATCCTGGCGGTTTTGACGCCGGAAACCAAACACGCGATCCTGAAGCTCAAGAATGCAACTTCCGAATCGGAGAATATTATGGGCGTTGAGTATTATCAGGCGGTGATCCGGGATAATATTCGGACCATGGATGAGTTCAGAAAATGGCGTCGCTCACACCCGGTCAGCGGCATCGTGGATTGGCGACCGTAAATAATTTAAAATTACTGAAAATATCCGCTGAATCGGATATCTGTCGATAAGTGTCAATCAAGATTCCTGTATAATCTCTCCATTGTCATAATGAGGAAATAAAGGCCTAACGTTGTTAGAGTCAATCCTGTTTTTCCACATTATATTGGGGAACGCTTCTTGAACGGAGTTTTGTTAATGTTTTTGATTTTGGTTTCAAATGATATAAAACTCCTCGTTTAAGTTTTAAAATTATATCTGGCATGTCAGAACAGAAAATTGTTTTATCTCCGGCTCTAAGGGTAAATCCGTGTCGCCACGGATTACTGATCCGTACTTCAAGGTCAATGCTTTGGGAAAGTAGTTCAATATGAGTTATCCGTTGCCCTTTTCGTTCCGACGAAATCAGGATGTTACCTCTTAGTCTGAGGTGTTTGAATGCGGCGCTTTTCCCTTTCGGGACTCCGGCAAACAGAAATATTTTACCGTCATGCTGTTGGACCAGCATTTCATTGATGGCGGCAGCGGCTCCGATTGTGCCATCAATCTGGAAGAGCGGTTCATTCGGTACAAAGCTCTTTTCGCGCAAATTATTGTGACTGTTTAACATTCCCGGTAAAGTATAGTTCTGTTTCAGTTCGTGAAGAATATTCTCCGCTTCCACGGCAAGGCCCAATCTTGCGGCAATAGCTGCCTGCCAGGGCAGGGACCACCCGGTAAATCCCCGATTGCCGTAAGATCTGAATTCTTTGAAAGAATCTATTCCCAGCCTTAGCTTCTCCTTCGGTGAATTCAAGCCGATTTCATGTCCGGGATAAATGCCGGACAGACGGCTGGGGTGACGATGTGAATGAGCAAATAAACCGGGCCGGTCTCCATCATGAAAAAAGCCGGTTTCCTGATCAATCAGAACTCCATTTAAAGTCGGATTGTCCGGTAAGTTGACGAGGATTTCGGTCCACTTTTTGAGCTCTTGGCCATGATAGTCTAAAATTTTTGCCAGGTCTAAAGCGGCGCTGAACAGGATACGCATAAAAACCAGGTCAATGGTCGGATTTGAGCCTAAGACGAAATATGGTTCGCCTGTTTCATCGTACCAGATCTGTTCCGGCGAATGGGATAATTCGATATTGAATGATCCGTCTTTCCGGCGATGCAAAATGCTTTCATAAAAAGCGCATGCTTCAAGCAGAAAGGGGAATACGTTGTCTTTCAGCAACTTTTTATCCTGAGTGTATTCCCATTGGTCGATCAGATGCTGAGCCATCCACGCGGTCAGGCTAATTTCCAGACCTAGCGCTCCCCAGCCGATTGCCCGTCCGAGATAATCCGAGCATAGCGGCAACGCTATCCCTTGAGCATCAAACAATGATCCGGCATAATCCTTGAAGCATGCAAGCCAGTCCCCGGTTATTTTAGCAACAAGGGCCTCCTGAAGCTTGGGGTGATTTGTACAGCAGGCAATCCAATGGCACATTTGAATATTGGTGTTGAAATGAAAATCCGCATGCCATGGCGGACTGTCATAAAGATTCCAAATTCCCTGAAGATGGGGCGGTGACTTGTCCGGTTTGGTTGAGGACGCAAGCGCATAAAGTCCCATATACCAGAAACGGGCAATATTTTCATCGTAATATGTAATTTGTGATTTGTTCCAGAAATTGGCCCACCATTTGGAATGGCTTGCGGTAAGTTTCTGAATTTGATGCTGCGTGATTTTTACGAGCTTTATTGGTGAAGTGTCGGCCTCAGACGCAAGAGACAATGTCAAATACGCATCTCCCGACTTTCCGCCGAATTTGATTCTTCCATGTACCGCTTTCGCCGCGACTCCCATGATTGTGTCACTAGCCAGAGAGTGCAGAATCATAGTATAAGCTTGTTGATACGGTAAATCCTGAATAATTCTGGCGCGATTGTCTAAAGTGGAAACTTCCATTACCGGAGCCGGGAACGCCGTGGCGCCATTCGGATTAAAACAGAAAACCGCGGTTTGTTCAATTTTGCTTCGCAACTCAATGACCAGGATATTGTGTTCCGCATGGACAAATGAAGATACTTCACAATCAGGCCTGTCACGCCAATCAGTGGAATTGATAGTTGCTTTTGCACTGACTTTGCATTTAGCGCTGATCATATCAAGTTCCTGGGAAAAACCGTGCCAATAGGACCCGGGAAACATTTTCAACGTCAAATCCCCGCAACGAAGTTGATGCGGTCCGGTGATTTCACTTCCGCGCTGCGGTTTGGTTAAAGAATCAAAATTCCGACCCCCGTCTAATGCTTTCTGCGCCAGTTGGCGGTAAGTTAACTCCCAGCCTTCCCGCATCGGGTTGCGCCGCAGATCGTTGACGTTGTGTTTTGATACTCCGAAATGCAGATGATTGGGCGTACCCCAGACCACTGCGCCGACATCACCGTTACCCAGGATATGACCATCGATCCATTGGAGAGCCGGATGCAATAATGTTGTTTTTGTATACTTCATAAAAATTCAATCATTAATCGAAAAGGTTTTTCAGGCCGCTGGATGAAAGTTGTTTTTTCAGTTCAGCCAGTCCGGACTTAATTTCCCCGATCTTTGCTGCCTCATGATTCCCGATTAATGTTTTTATGGACTCAAGTTTTTTTCTTGCGTCGTTACCGGTGGAGGGCGTAAGCATGGCGGCGATGGCATCGTATTCATTCTGAAGCATGGCCCAATCAACTTCAGTCTCCCACTTTACATTTTTTAGTGCCTCAATGATTTTTGCTGCTTCTCCTTTGAAGAAATCTTTAGCCGCGGTTTCGCCGTTTTTGCCCTTCCCGGATGCTATGGCAAACAAGATTTCCCGTTTCGCCGGGAGATAACGAAAATTACTGCGGTCATCTGCTTTTTTCCAGCGAGCCGTTTCAATAGCCCTGATTGATTCAGGGGCAAAGACCAGCATTTCCCATAAGTTGTCATCGTTACCGCCGCGTGAAAAATAAGCCAGGGCAGGAATCTTCGGTTTTTTCCCCAGCCATGGTACTGTTCCGCCGATTTCGGTTATTCCGTCCGACCATGTAAGAAACAGTTTCTGCTGCTGCTTGCCAAGTTTCAGCCCCTGTACCCTCAATGCTGTTCCCAGATAAACAAACGGCACATTGGTATAGCGGAAAAAAGTCCAGCCTGGGAATTTTCGAAGTTGAATCGCATCAATTTGTAATTCTCCCGCCGTCTGGTTGTTTTTCAGGATCGGCACCTTGAGCGTGAATTGAGCACGGTCGGCATTTTCTATATACAAAGTTTTTCCTGGTGTCCCATAACTTTGCCCCGGACCGGTCAGCCAGAATATCTGGCGCTGCCAGCGATTGCCGGAGCTTTCTATATCCCAGGACGATATATCATGGATTCCTTTTTCAAAACACTTAGCGTAAACAACGCTATCAAGCATCGGGGCCTTATATACAGTGACTGTTCCGCGTTTAGTTTTACGTTGCGTTTTTATCAGATCAGCCGCGGATGCTTCAAATGCCAGCAGCAAACATAACGTCCCGGTATATATAAAAATCTTTATCTTCATAAGCCACTTATTCCTTAATGTTTTAGATTAACAATTTTCTTATTTTTCAATCCGGTTGCCACATCTGTTAAAGTCAGGTTGTAATTTCCGGGTTGATCAGTATAAGCGAAACAGACCGGATATTGTTTCCGTTTCCCATCCGGAATGATAACTTCATGGCGTACTGCTTCATTACGGTTGCGAATGAGTTTCCCGTTCCTGTCACGCAACTGAAGCAATAAAACCCGGTTTGGGGCAAACGGCGTCAGGTCAAGTTGCAATGGCACACCAGGTTTCGCCGTTTCGGATGAAAGACGGAGAGGCGGCGGCGATTGCTTTTCGGCAAATATCGTAAATAGCTTGAATACCGGTTTGAATGTAAATTGGAACTCGGTAGTATTTGCGGCAACAGGTCCTTTCATAACTTCGTAGACATGTCCGCAACGTTGCAGCGTGACATCGACTTTTCCCGCATCACGTCCGGCTTTGGCGTGCTCGCGATTCGTAAAACCGACCAGGGTAAAACCGTTGCCCCGCCGGATCCGGGCTATGCTGTCTTTGGGGAGACCGGAAAATTTCATCTCCGGCTTCACGCCGCACGCGGCCAGCAGATTGCCCATAAAACGTTTGTAACTGCCGTCATTACAGTTCATTCTTGCTTTGTCAAGCGTGAAGTTAAGCAGTAGAGTGTAGCCGCGACCAATCTTTTTGACGGTAAACGGGGTGATGCCGGGAGTGATAGCGGCTTCCGTATTCAGAACCAGACGCTGTCCCCTGAATACGGTATCGATGTTCAGCTTACTGTTTTTCGGCGCTGCCAGCTTGCGAGGATTGCCCAGGGCGAACATATTTGCCAGTATTTCACTTTTACCCATTCCGTAGGAATCGTTCATTATACCGGGGTTGAGGTCGGCAATAATTATTCCGCCTTGCTTGACATATTCGTGAAATGCCGCCGCTTCTTCTGTTCCCAGGGCTGAAGCGCCAAACAGGAACAGGACTTTGTTATGTTTTAACTTGTTCAATGATGAACTGAACAGATAATTAAATTGCAGGCCATTGTAATAGGCGTAACTAATGAACGGCAATGACGAATTGGTGGGGGCTGAAAAACGCGGGTCGGACAGTTGTGACGCACGGCTTGATTCGTAGTTCTCCCAGATTGCTATTCCGTCGTCGATTAACGGTGTGACGTTCAACAGTTGCGCCGGTCCTTCGCGCAAGGCGATCATTTCGCGATTGAACCGTTCGCGGAAAGGACGATAATCGGCTGCGGTTTTTATTCCACCGTGATTTGCGCCGGAAATGAACCAGCATGATTCACGCACCGGCGAGATCAGCAAATGAAACCAGGGGGCGTCGGGAAGTGCGTCCGTACCCATGAGCCATCCCCAGACATTGAACGGCTTGATGTCGGGACGGATACAGCGCAACTGCTCCAATTGAGGAAGTCGGGGGTAGGGTGCCCAGGTGTTGATGTTCGGATTTGCCAAAAGTTTCTCCATATTGAAACCATCGTTGTTGATGCTCCAGGCGCCGTTGGAACCGATCAGAGTGGAAGACTGGCGGCGGTGGATGGCGTCGGCATAGCTATGAGCCAGTTTGGTCAGGGCGCTGTCAACATAATCGATATGCGCCAGATATTCGGGGTACAACTTTTTAGCGATCGCGTCGTGTGGGGGCAAGTTAGGAATATCCCCGAAACTCCGGTAATCCCGGAACCATAAGGCATTAAGCTTTTTGATTGAGCCGTACTTCTGTTTCAGGAAGGCGTTGAAATAAGTACGATCAGCAGGAGACAGCCCCAGCTTGTAATCGCTGTGGGCTTCATCGCCGAGGCCATAATAATAAAGAGGATAGGTCGAAAGATTTTTATTACGGAATGCGTTTTCCATTACTATTTCCGCAATCCGTCCGGCCCGGTCGGATACCGGGTCGATAGTTTTTTCACTTAACAGCTTTTTATCGGAGTCGGAAAGTTCCTCCGGTTTAATCCTGGGAACCTTGCCCCCCAGCCATCCGCCTCTACAGCCGATTGCTTTATTGGGTCTGGAGAGGGAAGTGACCGTAATAATATGGGAAGACAGCGGCATGTTCAAAAGCATGTAAGACTGCACGTCTGGACGAGACCCGTCTATCCGGTTGGTGAGTGCGCTGTATCCCATCGCTTCGCATTCGGCCATGGCACGCAGGCGATCAACGCCGCCCGGATTATATTCCCACTGGGAATCGAAATAATTGGGCAGCAATTTTGTCGCATAGACCGGAAAGTAAAAAGGACAGTCGAGCCGACCTGCCGGCTTGCCGTTTTCAAAGAGTTTCACAGTGAGAAATGCTGCCATATTAGGCATGTAATAATTTGCCACATGAATCGGAATATTCTTTCCCGACCCGGTTTTCGATTCAGCGCGATACCAGATACGGCGATTAGGAGAGTCCGTCAATTCAACCTGCATGGAGCCGTTACGAAGCGGGCGGCTTAGCTCAACCGTAGCGTTGATTGGCTGGAACCCGTCAATCTTGTCGCTCTTTGTCTTCAAAACCGCCTTAATGGAGGCAGGTACGGTCAGCGTTTTGAAGCCCACGTCTCGGACGCCCTTCGGTCCGGATACGATAATGTCACAATAATAATCTCCGGGGAATAGCGGTGGAAATGTCATTTTGACCTGCCCGTTAACCGGTTCCACTGTTTCTGACTTGATTATCCGGTCGAACTTGTTGCGCAGTCGAAGTTTAACTTTTCCGTTTATTCCGGAAACCGTCACCATTTCCGGTGAGAGTTTTACCTTCGGGGCATCCTCCGTGAGTCGTTTGGCGGTCCAAAGCAGCGACCTGATCAGCTTGGCTTGGCCGTTTTCATAAAGAGCCCACCAATGCGGAGAGCGATACGTGAAAGGAGCTTGCACGATAGAATTGGATTTATATACCAGGACCCGCCCGGTTCCGAAACGGTAGGATTTTGGTGCTTCATTATAATTTTGTTGAACCAGACCCCGCCAGACATCATAAATACTGCTGTTTTCCGTGCTGTTTCCGAGCAGGGATGAAATATTGTTAGGGATTGGATGCTTGAATAGTCCGGACGGTACGTTTCTGCAGCCGGCCAGAACAAGTCCCATTCCTTTTTTAACCCGGATAAATAACTTCAGTTGGGCTTCATTTGAAAGATTATTGAAATCAACGCCCTGTATAAGGACTGTTTCGTATGGTTTAGTCAGCCGGTTAATCAATTCCCGGGTTTTAGTTGTTTCGCTCGTTCCTTCAAAAAGGTTGCCGTAATAACCATCGTTATCCGCTGTAATGCCGAATATTCCCTTGGCATTCCGCAGCGACAGCGTAATTGCGTCCGGGGCGACCGGCGCCCGCTGGGATAGTTCCACGACATTTCTGGCTTCATGTAATGAAATCGTGAACAGCGCATTCAACGGGCCGCTCTCAAATTTGTCAATCCATTCGAGATGAGGAGTGGAAAATTCTTTAGTCAGCTTATTCAACTTGTCCCCGTTTAATTTTTGCGCGGAAAGGGGATTGGCGGCGATTAGCAGTATGCATAAAATTAAACTGGATATTCTTTTCATAATTTTTAATGAATCCTTATAAGTTTTTGATTATAATTATTTATCACCGGATAATTGCGGTGTTTGAACTTGATCTCGGATAATATAAAAATAAGCTTGACTGCTTACTGGACGGATATTTATTCAAATAGAGTTTTGAGGCTCTCTTGCTGATGGAGTTTTTTTGCTTCCTGACATATAGCGTTAATTTTAATAAAAATTTCCGGTTCAGAGAGGGTTTTAGCTGTTTTCAGCTCGGCATTCAGCTCTTTTCTTTTATCTTCAGCCAGGACGGAGATAAGAGTACGGGCTTTGTTGCTCAAATATTTCTGGATTGATGCGGCATTGCCTGAAAATGGAGTATGCCCATCAAAATAATGATATTTCCCCCCGCAGTATACCAGCCAGGGCGCAGTGGCCGTTTTGACGCAGCGGGCAGTAATCTTTTCCGAAGTCGGGACCTTGTCTTCAATGAAGAAAAGATAGCCGAATCGGCGGTTGTAAAAATTACCGCCGCTGGTACTTGAAGCACATAGTTTGCCGTGCGTGGTGGAAAATCGCTGATGCATTATCAGCCATACATCACCCGGAGACGCGGTTTTCTTCAGGTCCTGCCAACTGACGAAGAACTCTATTGTCCAGCGGTCGGGATACTTAAGGGATTTTGACTCTGCGCTGGAGGCGCTCCAGTTGTGATTGGTAAAGCCCGGATCGACCTGCCAGAAATCACCGATTGCGCCGGCTGAATTCACATCGAACTTAAACATTGTATTGGCAGTTGCAGTCGGATCAATATAGAACTCAGCTGAATCGTCAGTCCAGATATGTTTTCCATCCCGACTGTATACCGTAGTTTTAAGCCGGTCCATGCGGTCCTCATAGTTGACGACACCTAAATAGATGCCGCGCCGGTCATAGATTATGCGCATCGACGTTTTTAATTTTACCGGTCCTGAACCATAACGGTAGGCAGTAAACTCGGGCGCGTTTTTCCAGTCGGATTCATCAAGTTTGCCGTCGATGACAATCGGACCGTTCGCCTTCTTGGCCAAGTGAGTTGCCAGGATCCGCAATGGCGCGGCTTTCGTACTTAGTGTCGCTGCCGTCAAGACAGATAACAATATCGCTTTTTTCATTAATAAATACCTTTGATCAGCGCTGATAGCTTCCCGGATAAATTATATTTGTATCTTCATTGAAATAACAGTTTGTCCGGCTTGTGCCTCCAACATAGTTCAAGTAGTTATAAAAACTGCTGTTGCTGGACCCATGTCCGTCCGCCCATAAACCATTAGCTGTGTTGTTGTGGCGCAGGTGGACATTCTGATTGTTATTGCCCCAGAAACTGTTTATTTGACTGATAACCCCATTAGCCAGAAAAGCGCTGTCTGCCAGATAGAGCGTGCGTGAATGTTTCTTTATCCGGCGAACCGACCAGTAATAACCATTGTCGATTACTATTTCATTCGGCGGCCATAGTCGTGGCGATCCGTAGGATTGGTACGATGATCCGGATGGATATTTATACGGCAGGGATGGACACTTGCATACCCCTTCTTTACTTATATGCGTAGTAGTCACTAAATTAGCATCTCTCATTGAATAATACCAGAATGGGAGATTGCCGGTTGGGATATATTGGTCATAAGAATCTGCATACATGCCGAACATCTGTCCCACCATGTGCAGATTGGAAAGACAACTGGTTCGTCTGGCCAGAGCCCTGGCACGATTCAGCGCCGGCAGCAGCATGGATGCAAGGATTGCTATTATGGCTATAACGACTAATAATTCTATTAGTGTAAAATGCGAAGACTTGCAATTTCCGGTTTGTCTCCTTTGAGGAAAATCTCTTTTTTCAGACCTGCGGCATTGTTGTTCATTTTTTTTCATTTCCACAAACCTCCTTTTATTTGTTGGGGAAATTTATATTTTCTCTCCGTACAACCTTTTTTCTTTCTCCACTTTTTTTCTTAACTCTTTTTGTAATCTTTCGACTTTTGCTCCTGTTTGTCCACGGTCTGAGCTTGTTTGGCTCTGACGATAAATGCATCCAAAAGAACGTGGTCCGGAGTGTAAATATCGCCGTTTTCTTCTTTTTGGTTCATAATCGTTTGCATCATAGATGCGGCGCGATGCCCGAAATCTTCATATGGTCGCTCAAAATAATCATAACGGATCATCCACGGTCCGCCATGATGATAAACTATTGTATTAACCGCTTCCCGGGAAAAACAAGGCATTGTTGCGAATACCGCGTCATAGCTCGGGAGTAGTTCATCTCCGGAAATAATTACCAGTGTATCGGGTCGATTGACGGCTGAAGCCATAACGTGGCGGGCTGCTGTAAAATAGTCATCCTCCTTTTCGACATCGGTGTAAATCTGTTCAAACTTATCCGCTATACCTGTCAGTTTCAAAAGAATCCTGATACGCCTCATCTGATAGTTATGAACAGTACCCAATATCTGAAGCCGGCGTACTCCCTGATTAAAGTAACGCTGGAGTTCGTTGGTCAATGGCGATACCTCGTCAATACTTAGTCGTGGATAATTGATGTCGAAAGATTCGTACTGGGTCAGATCCGCTACGCTCAGAAACGGCATCTCAATTCTTTTCAAATGTTTGACGACCTGCTCGTGCCATTCACTGAAATAACCGAGAAAAACCCCGTCAACAATATTTTTTGCCAGGGTTTCTTTGAAAAAATACAATTGGTCAATCCCGGAGCGGAATGGAAAAATACAGAGATTTGCCTCATATTCATTCAAGCCTGTAAGCAGTGAAGATACCATTGAGTTACTATACCATTCTGCTAAAATAAACATGCCGAACGTCATACCTTTGCGCAATTTTGACAGGTTTGACTTGCGGCTCATTACCGTGGTACCGCGTCCCGGCGTACGTTGCAAATAGCCTTCGTTGACCAGCAGACTTAAAGCGTTCCGTACGGTTATGCGGCTAACTCCAAATTCTTCCATTAGTTTGAATTCTTGTGGAATTAATTCATTCTGCTGATACTCGCCGCTATCGATCTTTTGAACCAGCATATTGGCGATTTCGCGATATTTAACCGCGTTGCCGTTTGATTTTTTTACCTTGGAAGTCAATTGGCTATATTCCTATATTATGTCATACCTTTGCTTGCGACATTTTAAATTCTGTATTTATTATAACATTTAGTGGAAAAAAGTCAATGCCTTATGTTGTTTTTTATTGCAAAAAGTTGGAAAACGCTTGTTTTTTGATGATTTGTAATAACATATCTTGAGGAAAGTATTTCTTTTTGTGTGCAGCGGTGCGTCAGCATAGTCGATTGCCGTTGTCGTATTGCCAGAATGATTTAAGGCTAAAATTGGGGACGGGTTAGATAACCCAGGTTTTACTTTAACTTGACGGAAAAAGTTGTGACCGGAACGCCTTTACGGTTGAAGAAGTTAGGTATCGCCAGTTTGTGCCAGCCGAACCGCAATTGTTCGGGAGATTTAACTTTATCTGATGAAACTATCAATGTCTCGTTCTCGATCCTGCCGGTTGCCGGGTAAAATTTTCCGTCTTTTCCTGCCAGTTCCAGGTGCGATACACCTTTGCCGTCGCAGGTCTTCAGGCCGTTTGGATGGTTGAATTTAACCACTGCCGTATCTCCTTTGACCGTAAAGCCGGCAAATGTCGGGGAAAGGGCGGAGGCGTCGCCGGTTCTATACTCTTTATATAGTACGAGGTTGGCCAGTCGCAGTCCCAGCGGCAGCTTGTTTTTCGGGTGGATATCTTTCGGATCGCCGCAGTCGGTGGTGACGATATACCCGGCATGCGGGTCGGTTTCGGCGAATTTCTGTTGAGCCGCCCGGAAGCGCGGGATGAACGTCGGGGATTCTTTACCATATTGCCACGGCGGCAACTGAACAATATAGATCGGCAGGGAGGGGCATTCGAAATACTTTCTCCAGCAGTGAATGAGGGCTTTAAGCTTGTCGGCGTATGCCGGGCCGTCCTGATGGTTGTCTTCGCCCTGATACCAGAGCATGCCGCGTACGGCAAACGGAGTCAGTGGATGAACCATGGCGTTGAACAGGACAGATGGCAGCCGTTGTTTGTCCTTGCGCAGTTTGGCGTCCGGTGTTTTGTCGAGTTTTGTTACCGAGTTGTCAAAACGCTTAACCTGATCCGGGGCGATTTTTGCTTCGCGGTAACTCTCTTTGGAGGTCATCGCTTCGATGCGGCAGCCGCCCCAGGCAATGCCTATCAGTCCGATCGGGACGTTCAATTTTTTCTCAAGTTCGCGTCCGACAAGATAACCTACCGCCGGAAAGTTTTTTACTAATTCCGGCGTACATGGGGTCCAGGTAGATTTTTGATCCTGTCGCGGTGTTTTGCTCCAGTCCCGCGGAACTTTCAATAGTCTGATCGCCGGGTTATTTGCCGCCTTGACTAGGTTTTCTCCTCCGGTGATACGCTTTAGCGAATACTGCATGTTCGACTGCCCGGCGCAGAGCCAGACGTCGCCGACAAGTACGTTTTTAATCTTGATCACGTTATTTCCAGACACCGTCAGCACCCGGTTTACCCGTGAGGCGGGAATTTTATCCAGATTGAGCCGCCAGTGTTTGTCCTGGCCGACAACGGTTGACTTCTTCTGTCCGGCGAACTCGACGGCGATTTTTTCACCCGGCGTTCCCGTTCCCCAAACCGGGACGGTTTTATCGCGTTGCAGTATCATGTTATCAGAAAATATGGAAGGCAGTTTTACGGCGAACAGTTGGGATGTCAATCCGGCGATCAGGAACGGTAAAAGTATTTTTTTCATGTTTATGTAGCTCGATGTTATGATTATTTCTTATTTAAAAGCAATCGATGAAAAGGTACAACGAAATATCGAAGAAATCAACATTATTGCCGAGGTTTCTATTATAAAAACGGGGGCAAATGATTCGCCCTATATGGATTTGAAAAGTTGCAGCCTCCCGGTATATTAAGTATTGATGCATCTGCCATATGCATTATTGCATTAGTAATCATATTAATTAATCGCGGTCACTAAGCTCAAATCTGAGACTATGTATTAATACAAGAATATGTATGACCGCATATTCAATTTTGAGAGGGTAATCGATTTGCCGGGAAAACGATACAAACCGCCGTATACAGTTACTGATAAGATCGTTTCGCTGATTGCGGAAATTTGTGAAGCGTTGGGACGTATTTCAATATTGCAGGAGCAGCGGGGACTGCGACTTCGCCGCATCAATCGGATTAAAACGGTTCAGGGTTCGCTGGCGATTGAAGGCAATACGTTGAGCGAGACCCAGATCAGTGCGATTCTCGATGGTAAGAATGTTGTTGCCCCTCCACGGGAGGTACAGGAAGCGCATAACGCGATCTCAGTATATGATAATCTGGCAAATTGGAACCCGGAAGTTGAAGCAGAACTGCTGAAGGCGCATGAAATGTTAATGGCGGGGTTAGTGGTTCAGCCTGGAAAGTATCGCCGCAAAGGGGCCGGAGTTATGGGGCGCAATGGTGAGATTATGCATATGGCTCCGCCAGCGGACCTTGTTCCGGCTCAAATGAAAGATCTGTTTGTCTGGCTTGGAACAACCGATGCGCATCCATTGGTTGCCGGCAGCGTATTCCACTATGAGTTTGAGTTCATTCATCCGTTTGATGATGGTAATGGGCGCATTGGACGTCTCTGGCAAACTTTGATATTGTCACAATGGAATCCCTTGTTCGCCGCTTTGCCGGTCGAAAGCATTGTCCATGTCCATCAACAGGAATATTACAACGCACTTAACCAGAGTACCAACCAGGGTAACTGTACTCCGTTCATTGAATTCATGCTTGAAACTATCCTTGAAACGATTAATGCCGACCAAGTTGCCGACCAAGTGACCGATCAAGTCAGGAGGCTGTTGAAGTCATTCAAAAAATCAGCAGGAAAAGCCTGTAGCGCAAAAGAACTGATGAATATTCTCAAGTTGTCGCACCGTCCTACCTTCAGGCAAAACTATCTGCATCCGGCCCTGAAAGCCGGACTGATCGAAATGACTGTCCCGGACAAACCCAACAGCCGTCTCCAGAAATATCGACTAACCTCAAAGTTGAAGATGTGAATTTGTTTTTTTCGACATGAACCAATATAAGAATAGGGAAATCAAGGTCCGAAACAAGAAAAGTTTATAGTGGAGACTATTGCAGTATGATGAAATCGCAAAAATCCAGGATTAAGCTTATATTGACGGCATCAATTGCTGTAATAATATTTTTTTATATTGGCACATATATTACTTTAAGGAACTCTGGTAGTCTCTGGCTTTTAGAATTCAAGTCTTTGGGGGGATTGCATTATTACCAGATGCAAGGGGGAGTTTTTCGCGAAGATGGGGCTTTCGATAAAAACCAGTTTACAACAGCTTTATTTTTCCCGTTGGGCCTTATTGAAAGCAAGGTTAAAAACACGTTTTGACCAAACAAGCAAGAGGAAACTGAAATATAATGAAAGACATGCTCCTGACAATCATAGCTTTGGCTGGTATCTTTCTGGTCCTGCCATTTCTGATTCTCCGGATGCTGGACAAGGTTTTGTATCGACATCCCACAACCGAAGAAATTCAAGCAGAAACTGAGCGTCTTGAAGAACGGCTTTTATCTCCCGAACTCGAAGTTCTTGAAGAATATTTTCACTGCACACTTCCTTCTCCGTTCCGCGAACTATACGGAAATGCAAATGAACTTGTCTTGACTGACGTGGAGATTTTGCCGCCAGATGGAAGTGACCCAGTATATATATGTTTCTACAAACCAGCGGATGCAGACAATCTTCACAGCCAGTGGCCAGGCTGTGAGAAATATTTTGCCTTTGCTGACGATGGTTGCGGCAACGAACTATTGGTAGATCTGAGACTTTATGATCCACCTGTTTTGTGGCATGATCACGAAACAGGTGAAATTGAAACAGTTGCTTCATCGATGAGCGAATTCATGAAATGGGAACGGCAATCCGTGAAGAAAAGCACAACGAAATATCGAGGAAATCAACAGCATTGACAGGATTTTATTAATCGATATCCAATCCAGTGTTTCTGGACAATCGATTGGAGTCAATATACTATGCGGGGAATATAATAATGTTTTTCCTGTTTGATTTGTATTTGATATCATGGCCCGATATATTTGAAACAGGGAAATCAAGGATCGATGCAGGAAACGTTTCTACTCCAGGGGCTTCCAGTATAAAGATCTTTAAGAAAGAAGATTATTATGTATAATTATCAAATTTTCTCTGAATTAAAAACAACACTCAGCGAACGGAGAGTTGCTGGTTTTTTTTATAAATCTGGTTGGAAAACAAGGCATACTGGAAGGAATGAGTATGAACTTTGTTCCAACTTTGCTGAACTGGAATTATGTTACGATGGTGAAAGTTTGCTTTTAAGTGGTGATATTATTAATGATTTGAATAATATTTCTTCCATCATAAATATTCTGAAACAACACAGCATTAGTTTTCGTCTTGAATGCTATGACCGGAGTCATCGTTTAATCAAAGATTATAAATGGTGTGATGAACGAGATAATTCCATCTGATAAAATGATTTATGTTTTTGATGGTAAAGTTATAACGCTTAGTTTGTTGTTTAAGAATTTAAATTTGTTCTGGATTTGCTGCGAGTTGCCTGAATCTTTCCTGTTTTACACGCTATACTGGTGTAGTAAGATGACTTGGTTGAGAATACCATGGGGTCCCCGAAAACTGGACCGTCGGAAAGAGACGGAGGAATATATATGCGGTTTTAAGCATGCTTTTTTTTCTTACTTTAAACAGCCTCAAAAAAATGAAGGTAGTTTTTTTGTTGTCGAGCAGTGATATTTTATTGAAATACCGCTTGAAAAAGTTTGATTTATATGTTAGCTTATTGATATAATGATATGTTTAAGCAGATATTGGGATAAGCAGCATGAATAAAAAAGACTTACGGGATCTTTCCTCCGGGCTCAGGACTCTTTATAACAAGGGGGTTGAATCCGCTAAAAGACGCAATTACGAATACGCTATTGAACAACTCAAAGAAGTTGTGAAAAAAGTTCCGACTTTCATGGATTGCCGTAAACAGTTGCGTAATGCCGAGGAAAAAAAATGTGATGCGATGGGCTTTTTCGGTAAAATGATGGGTAAGTTTAAAGCCTCCCTCGCCGCTGCAAAAATCAAACCGATAGTAAGTAAAAAACCAATTAAGGCAATGGCTGACTGCGAAGACGCTTTGGCAATTTATCTCTACAGTCCGGTTGTCTTGACTCTGCTTGCCGATGCCGCTATGAATGCCAAAGCTCCGGATATCGCGATTGAGTCTTACGAATATATCAAAAGTTTTGATCCTGGAAGCGAAGCTAATTTACGCCGCCTGGCGGAAGTTTACAAGCAAGTCGGGGACGGAACCAGACACCTGGCTACGATGCAGCAGGTTGCCGCATTGAAGCCGAACAATTTGGCTGTTCAGGCTGAATTGCGTTCCGCTGCGGCCCTGGCCAGTATGCAGAGCGAGTGGAGCAGCGAAGAGGAAATTGCCGAACAACGTCAAGAAAGCGCTTCCGCCGATGTCGGAGACAAGGTTATCCGCTCCGAAGACGATATTCAAAAGCAGATTCAACAGTTCGAACAGGAACTTGGGGTTCAGGAGTCTATTGATACCCGTCGTAAACTGGCCGGACTCTATTTCAGGGTTGGTCGTTTTGATGATTCGATTAAACAGTACAATGATATTCTTACGAAACTTGACACCTTTGACCCGGCTATTGACATGTTGATTGAAAAATCTTATCTGGCAAAAATTGACGCCGGAATTGACGCGTTGCGAGAAGCTCAGGGCGATGAAGCCGCGCCCCGGATTGCCGAACTCGAACAAAAGAAATACCAGTACAGTCTTGAGCGTGCGACCAACCGTGTCAATAACTTTCCGAACGATACGCAGTTGCGTTATGATTTGGCGATACTCTACTTCAAAGGCGGAAGAATTGATGATTCGCTTGAGCAGTTCCAGTATGCCAGGCGTAATCCGCAGCGCCGGATATCGTGTATGATGTATCTAGGTAAATGTTTTCAGTCCAAAGGACAATATGATATGGCTATCGAGCAGTTGCAGAGTGCCATTAATGAAATGCCGGTTATGGATAAACAGAAAATGGAAGCTATGTATGATCTAGCAACAATTTATGAGTCGCAGGACAAATCAGAGGACGCGCTGGAACTTTTCAAAGAGATTTACCGTGTGGATGTTAACTTCCTTGACGTAGGGAAGCGCATGGAATCTTATTACAAGAAATAAAAAATATTAATTCTGATATAATAATACACTAAGGAGAACGTTATGGCAAACGGTTCCGATAACAAAACAAATACCGATACCGGCAGCATGAGAAAGGCTCAGGAGGTAGACGGTAAAATTATATTAAATGCCGATAATCAAGGCATGGCTGTACCCAGTGCCGGCAAGACCCAGGCTTTGCCTGGCATTTCCGATCCGATGGCAATGCGTAATACCGATACCGGAAATTTACGTAAAATGGCCGAAGATACCACTACCCGTAAAACCATTAAATTAAAACCGATTCGTCCTCGCGGAACCCAACCCGGCAGTCTGAAACCGGTTCTTCCCGGCGCCGAAGGCGCTAAACCGTCTTCTCCGACGGTTAGAGTTGCCGCCTCGGACGTGGCTTCTGCGGTGGCAGCAGGACAGGCAAAAATATCAGACATGCCTGGTAACAAAGATGGAGTTGAAACAGTTTCCATTTCCCGGATTAAAGCGAAAAAAACAGCGAAACTGTCGCCGCTGCCAAGTGTAGCGAAAGCAAAGTCAGTTCCTTCAAAAAATACGATCAAATTGCGTCCTTCAACCGCAACTGCGACTTCTCAGCCGGTTGAAGAAGGAGCGCCCGGGGAAAAGAAAAAGACCGCGACTATTAAGATTACCGCGATTCCCGGCAAAAAGAAGAACGCGTCTAAGAAAACAATCAAACTTACTCCTTCAACCGCACCTCAACCTGATGCGGCGGAAGATGCCGCGGCGGCGGCATCTGCTCCGACTGTCGGCTTAACGCCGCCTGCAAGGAGTAAAGCAAGCCCGATTGATTTATCTGATGCTGGGACTGTGGTTCTGCAGGAGCCGCCACCAGCCGAAGACACAACCACCCAGGCGATTAGAACCGAAAAACCGCCGGTTGAAGCGAAGCCGGATGTTTCTGCGGCCGGTAGCATTAGTATTACTCCTCCAACTCCCCAGCAAGAGCAGGAAGAGGAAGCTGAAACTAAAACTCAGGCGATCCGGGTTAAACCGCCTCAGCAGGCCAAACCTGATATCAGTGCGGTTGGTACTATTGATATCAAGCCCCCGGCTCCCGGGGAAGATTTAGAAAAAACTTCAGCAAACGCTTTTGCGCCGACAATTGTCGCCGGCATGGATTCACCAAGTGCGCCTCAGAAAGAAGATAGACCTCTTGGTGGCGGTATTTCTGCCAATGCGCCGACAATTGTTGCCGGTATTGATTCACTCATTGCCAAACCTGACGAACCCCCGAAACCGGCATCTCCCGGTGGTTTATCGATTGGCGCTCCGCCTCCGCCGCCTGCCGGTGCAGGAGCGCCGGAACAGTCTGCTTTAGGCGGACTCCAAATCCAGCATCATGAAGATAAAGAGGAAGCTGAACTTGGACCTCCGTTGGCACAAGGAGAAAAACCGGGCAGACTTAAAGGGCAAAAAACAGAAACCCAGCAGAAAGCGTCGGTTGTTTATACCATGGTGGCGGTTGTTGTCATGGCCTTACTGGTTGCTTCTGCTTATATCCAGACGGCCCAGTTCTTGAACAGCTGGCAACCGGAATGGGCCAGTGGCGTGACTTTGCCGATTCCAGCCCCCCTGGCTGATCTAGGCAAATAATTTTCGATAAATCAAAAAAGTCCTTCCAAACATGGAAGGACTTTTTTTTACCTGTAAAGTAGACAAAAAAAACTCCTGCCGGACTGACAGGAGTTTTTTATTTTTAGCTAATAAAATAGATCAATCAACCGGCTTTTTCAGGTTCTCCAAAGATTCTTTGATCAACTGTTCCGCCGTATCCTGATGCGGTCCGCCGTTCTGGACCGGCAGTATTTCATAGCCGCCCTGATTGTAGCAATCAGGCATACAGACATAACCGCATTCGCCCATTCCCAGGGCCGCAACCATGGTATGTTCAAAAGGTGAACCAGCTTTTATTGACAAACCGATTTCAGTGAACGGTTCTCCGGGAAGTGAGGTAATTGCCAGAGCCTTGTCGAATTTGATGGTTACCAACTGGAATACCCGGGTTTTTCCTGAACAGTGTTCTTTGAAGTTAAGTAACTGTTCCGCAAAGAATCTTGCAACCAGGCCATCGCCCGCCGCGAGATCTTCACTTGTCAAATCGCCGTCGGAAGAAAGCCCCTCGGTTTTACTCATTACCTCATCGGCCTTATCCGCCTGCTCATCTGAAATGTTCTGGAATGCGATATCGACATCCCGGATATCGGCTGACACAGAGGAAATTTCCAGTTCTTCCAGAGAGTTCAGCATTTCGCATACAGTGACGGCGTAACCTTCGCCGATCCGGCATGCTTCCTGATAACCGGTCTGGTTCATTTTGGTGGACACGTCAAAGTGATTTATATTGCCTGAACAGCCGACTAAAGTAAGGACCGGGACATCGTATCCCACTTTACTTTGCACCGCTTTTTCCAAGCGTCCGGGCCAGTCGGCGGATACAAGATCGCCGCCGATAGTATCGGTATGATTGACGATGTTTGCGACCAGGGCGACAATCCGGTCACTCTGTTTTATTGCCAGGATACTGACTTCGTCGTCAACCGGGCCTTCCGGTTCCACGATATTCGGATTCATTTTGCCCGGGTTGGTTACGACCGTACCGTCCGTCATCCAGTAGCGACGATTAAACGCGTACGGATTATTGTTGACGGAGGCAAACGAGATTGAACTTGCCTGAAGATTGCTCGCGGCCCTGCAGATAGCCTGTACACTTTGCCCGACCGTGAAATCGGCGTATTCCTCGTTCCGGTCATGTCCGCACAATTCCACCGTATAAGGCCCGGTATGGGTATGTGTGGCGCTGAAAATCAGGTTGTAGGCGAAGTCAATTCCGAGTTCGATCAGTTGGCAGCGAATATCCGCGATCATCTGACGGGAAACGAAGCACAGGTCGTAAGTGACCAGGCCGGTGATGACATTGTCGCATTCAAAGAGCAGAACCCGAACGAAGAGTTCGTCAAGTACTCCCTGATTGGGACGCAGATTGAAATAGCCGCAAAGCGGAGCCCCGATTTCCGGGGTGATCACTTCACGGGCAAATCCGGTCTTCAGCATGCATTGCCTCCGATTTTTATGATTTTTCCGTTATTGCGAGCCGATTCATGACAGGCTGCAACCAGTTCCAGGTTGTGAACCGCGTCACAGCCGGATAACGGTTTGCCGTCGATGATCGATTGAGCATGTTCAGTAACAATTCCCTGATATATATTGACAATTTGATCAGGTTTAATTGATTCCTGACTTGAAAATTTATCCAGTTCGAGACGGACCGGAACCGGCTCGTCATCATAACCGGACAGCTGGAACAACGTGGCATAGCCGCGAAGAACCGCATCCGAACCATAGATTTCATAACCCAGGTTAGACAAGGTTCCGCCGAGGCCGCCGCGATATTCACAAAATGCGGCGTTGGCTGATGCGGTGATTCCGTTAGCCAGTTTAAACCTGACATAAGCGCCGTCTTCCACTTTGATCGGCATGACTTTGGGATAATAGACGCAGCAGACTTCTTCGATAGTTGAATCGAAAATGTATTCAGCCATATACATTGCATGACTGGCTACGTCTCCGATCGGACCGCCGACTTCATCCCAGTTGGAACAACGCCAGGTGCTTGCTTCAGCTTCATCGTAACCATAAGCAAACTCCATGTGGAAGCAACCGTCATTAACAGTGCCCAGCGCGCCTTCCGCGACCATTTCTCGAGCTTTCTTATTATAAGAGTTCTTGGTCATCATGTGATCGACGGTCAGACTCAAACCTTTTTCTTTCGCCAGTGCAGTCAATTTGGCAGCGTCTTCCACAGTGGTGGCGATTGGTTTTTCAACGATCACGGCTTTGCCGGCTTCCAGCGCCGCGGTTGCGAGTTGTGCGTGAGTCAAGTTGTTGGTGGCGACGAATACCGCCTGAATCTGGTCGTCAGCCAGCATCGCTTCGGCGTTTTCGTACCATTTTAAACCGAGCGCTTCCGCCGCTTCTTTGCGGGCAGGGTTAATGTCGGTTGCGCCGATAAGCTCGGCATTATGCAAGGGGGAAAAGCGTGCTTTGTCACAGGCAAAACCTTCTTTTGCGATCCGGTTTTCCGCGATTCCGCCAAAGCCGATAAGTCCGTATTTTATTTTGCTCATTATAAAATTCCTTATTCCTAATGCGGTCATGCATATTTCCATATTGTTTTATAGACTTTGATTCAAGCTTAGTGACCGCGATTGATTATGATGATTATTGATGCAACAATAACTTAAATAAAAAGGCGCTCCAGGTGTTCGCCCGGAAACGCCTTGTTTTTAATATATACCGTAAAACGGATTATTTCATCATTGCGTCAGCAACTTTTTTGAAGGCGTCAACACAGGCTTGCATCTGCTCGGCTGAATAAACCGGATGCGGGAAGAAGCTCATTGTGCGTTTTGCCAGCCACTGGGCTTTTTTGCAGTCAAACTGGGAATAATCGATTTTGCGGGCTTTCGGATCTTTGAACGGATACTGGGCCGTACCGAATCCGATATTGTCCTGATAGGCCTGTTCCTGATACATTTCCGGCCACTGAACGCCATAACACGGAACGCCTTCGGCTCCGATTGCACTATAAAATTCTTTGACGGAGCATTTCAATTTGTCTGCATCCAGAACCATCGGAACCCACCAGAAAGCATTCTGACGATCTTCGGTATCGACCGGCAGTTCCAGGATCAGCGGATGCCCTTTAAGTCCGTCCATGACGATCTTGGCGTTGCGTTTGCGGTTGGCCAGGTTCCATGAGTCGAAGCGTTCCAGTTCGCACAGCCCGATCTGGCTCTGCATTTCGGTCATGCGGAAGTTGAAACCAACGCGCTTATGGATATACATCAGTTTGCCTTCCATTTCCAGCAGGTTCAGACGTTCCTTGACGTCATAGCCATGGTCACGGAATGAACGGCATTCCCAGGCCAGATCTTCGTCATCGGTGACAACCATGCCGCCTTCGCCGCCGGTGGTGAAATGTTTGCTCTGACAGAAGCTGAAACAGCCGATATCGCCGACAGTTCCGGCTTTTTTGCCTTTGTAGACGCCGCCGAAGCATTGGGCACAGTCTTCAATGACTTTTAAATTGTGTTTTTTGGCGATAGCCAGAATCGGGTCCATATCAGCGACGACACCATACAGGTGAACAACGATGACAGCTTTGGTACGTTCGTTGATCAGGGGTTCGATTTGGGCCGGATCAATGGTGTGATCGCTCAAGACATCAGCAAAGACGGGCAAGGCGCCTGCCTGCAGAACGCAGAATGATGATGCGATAAATGAATAGCTCGGACAAATGACTTCATCGCCGGGGCCGATATTCATTGACGCGATAGCGGTATGCAGAGCCGCGGTACCGTTTGATACGCTGATTGCCTGTTTGGCGCCGATCCATTCGGCCCAGGCTTTTTCAAATTTAGCGCCGATCGGGCCGGTCCAGTAATTGACGCGTCCGCTGCGCAAAGGTTCCATTGCTTTCTGGATGGTTGATTCTTCAAAAGATGGCCACATCGGGAATTCCCCGTCGTACACTTTTGATCCGCCGTTAATTGCTAATTCGCTCATGATTTAACCTTTCTTGCTGTGGTTTAATTATCAGATATATTTAACTTAATGGAAGTTTTCTATTATTCCAGTCCCAAAACAAAAAAAATCGCTTTTTTTTTAATATTCTTGCTAAAAGCGGGTCCAGGTACTATTATTATTGAATAATATCAAGGAGCAATAATGATAAGATTTGGACTATGTTGCATTTTCAAGGCGCAGCCGATAAAGTTCCGGCAGACGACGGCGCGGGTATTGCGTAAATATGATCGTATTGAGCAATTGGCCCGATTGTCTGAGCTTGCCTTGCACAATGCCTCGTCTCTCTTGAAAGCGCTTGAATTTGTTCGGGAAAATGATATTGGCGCTTTCAGGGTACTTTCGCAAATCCTGCCTTTATATACCCAGCCGGAGGTCGGGTATACTTTAAATGACCTTCCGGCTGCTCAGGAAATTAAATCAAAATATGCCGATGCACAAGATTTCGTCCAAAAATATGACATCCGTTTGAGTTTTCACCCTGACCAGTTCGTTGTTTTGTCTTCACCAAATCCGCAGGTGGTGGAAAACTCGATTAGAGAACTGGCCTATCAATGTGAAGTTTCGGAACTGATCGGGGCGGAAAGCGTCAACATTCACCTTGGCGGAGTCTATGGCAGCAAATCAGAAGCCATCAAGCGCTTTAAGCGGGTATATAAATCACTGCCAGTGGTTGTCAAAAAACACTTGACGCTGGAAAACGATGATATTTCATATTCGGTTGAAGATTTGTATCCGTTGTGTATTGAGCTTGGTATTCCACTGGTCTACGACGTGCATCATCATCGTTGCAACCCTGACGGGTTAAGTGTTGCGGAGGCAACCGAAAAAAGTATAGCAACCTGGGATGCTTTAGGGCGCGAACCGCATTTTCATATTTCATCCCCTAAAAATGGCTGGAACAACGGTACGCCGCGACCTCACAGTGATTATATCGATTTGAATGATTTTCCGGTTTGCTGGCGTGATTTGGACCGGAAAGTGACGATTGATATCGAGGCAAAAGCTAAAGAACTGGCGATTGCGGCGCTCCAAAAAGAGCTGCTTGATTGCATTTAATACACCGCAAAAGTGTATTGGGGCTTGATATTTGATGTTTTACAATATAAACTATTAGTAGTCACTGCAAAAATAAGGAGAAAATCATGAAAATGAACTTTCGGGAGAAATTTGCTGTAAAGCCGGGATCTAAAGTAAAATTGA
The DNA here is from genome assembly GCA_963676655.2 of Victivallales bacterium. Taxonomy (GTDB): domain Bacteria; phylum Verrucomicrobiota; class Lentisphaeria; order Victivallales; family Victivallaceae. Next base: position 188,156 of record CAXXKX010000002.1, read on the forward strand.
CTAAGATCGATCCTGACAATACTCTGGATTTCGAAAATAAAAAAGCTGCGCTGGAGACTATCGAAAAAAACAAAGAGAAGTTGTCCGATTTGCAGTACAAGCTCTATTCCGAAGGGAAACAGTCTCTGCTGATTGTTTTGCAGGCGCTCGATGCGGGCGGCAAAGACGGCACAATCAATCATGTACTTGCTCCGATGAATCCTCAAGGCTGCCGGGTATCAGGCTTTAAAGCCCCGAATCCGGTGGAGCTGGCGCATGATTTTCTGTGGCGAATCCATCATAACGCCCCGAAGAAGGGGGAAGTTTGTATATTCAACCGTTCGCATTATGAAGATGTTTTGGTGGCGCGGGTTCATAATCTGGTTCCCAAATCTGTCTGGTCTAAGCGATATGAGTTTATCAATGATTTTGAAAAGTTGCTGGCCGCACACGATACCAAGATTATCAAATTTTTCCTGCATATCAGTAAGGATGAGCAGCTTAAACGCTTTGAGCGTCGTTTGAATCTGCCGGAAAAACATTGGAAGATCAGTGACAGCGATTATAAAGAACGGCAATATTGGGACGAATACACCAAGGCTTTTGAAGACGCTTTGAGTAAATGTTCAAAAGAACATGCTCCGTGGTATGTTATTCCGGCAAATAAAAAATGGTTCAGGAACCTGGTGGTTTCAGAGATTGTGGTTGAGACCATGGAATCTATGAGAATGAAACTGCCCAAACCAAGCGTTAACCTGGATGACATTCGCAGATTGGCGGAATCGGAACAGGCCAAGGAAGACGAAGAGCAATAAGCGAAAACGTTTATTAAATTGCAATTTTGCTTAACGGTACAATGAATTATTGCTCAATCGGAGTATTTTAATGATTTGCCATGGTGGTTAATCTTGATTTTTGTACGGTAATATGCTATTTTACTCCGATTAATGATTTTAGACAAAATATAAAAAGAGGGGCCGTGGCTAATGATCCGGTTCAGGTGTCCGAATTGCAAGCAGAAATTCAGCGTACCGGAAAGCTATATTGGCAAGGCATTGGTCTGTACCGGATGTGAAACGAAAGTCGCGGTGCCGGCTTTTTCGACGATTGCGGAAAGGGCAAGTTCTCAGCCTCCTCCGGCAGCTCCCCGGCAGGTTTCAATTGTTTCGGCTGAGGAAGCCGGTGTTTTTGCCGCAGCCGGAGACAATGCCAAAAGTCAACAGGCATCGGAAGTAAAACTTACTCCTCCTGACTATAGTTTCTCAAACGAACCGGAGGCGGATGAGCTGCCCGAGTTGAAAGAGGACCAGCCGACGGTTGAAGCGGTGGCCCCTGATGTTTCAGAGGTTATTCCGGTGGTAAAGACGGTTCAGCCGGAACCGCATCCGATCAGGAACGCTCCGGAATTGCAAAGACCGACAGTCGGTGGTATGCCGTCCCCGGTAAAACGTTTTTCACTGAAGGATCATGCTCCCGATTCCCTGACTTCAGCAAGTATGGCCGCCGCGCCGAATATTTTGAGACCGACTGCGCCGGTTTCATCTCCGGAATCAAGCTCTCAGCAACCGGCGGCTCCCCGGTTAACTCCCCGGAATCCTGCACCTGTTGCGTCTGATCAGCCATTGCGCCAACCGCCCCCGCTGCCGGCGCAACCTAAGACATTCGGTAATTGCCCAAGATGCAATGCCGGATTGCGGGCTAAAGATGCCGCTTTATGTGTATCGTGCGGTTATAATTTGCGACCGGGTCTTCAGTTGAAACCAAGCAGTTCCGAAAACGACTCAAAGGTCAATCTGGCCTTTCTCGGCGGGGCTGGTGCGGTGTTGGTAATGGTCGGAATATGGGTGGTTTTGGCGGTTTCACTTGATTGGGAATTTACCTGGTTCGTTCTGTTTATCGGCCTGGTGGCCGGCGGCGCGATGTGCTTATTGTGTCCGAACGAAAGAGGTTCCAGAATTGGTTTACTGTCGATGGGATTGACTTCTTTCGGCTGGATTCTTGGTATTTGCTTAATTGCCAAATTCATGGGTAATGAAGTTAAGCCAAATTATCAGAAACAAATATCCCTTGAGGATACCGCTCTGTATATTGTCGAGGAAATGCATTTTAAAAAAGAGATATCTGATCAGACCTTGATGAATTACCGGGTGTATGGAAGCGGTTTTTTCAAACCTCCGGAAAGTATCAAAAAAGAATTCGAGGAATTCAAGAAAAAAATAACCGACAAGGCTCATCACATGCCGAAGAAGGACCGGGCTGAACTTGAAGCGAAAATTAAGACTCGTGCGGTTCAGAATGAACCTTATATCTGGAAACTGATCAAGGTTATAAGCATTCTTGACCTGATATGGGTAGGTCTTGCACTGGGAACCGCATACAAAATAGGCTACGGCGCACTCTCCAGATATTGAATAAACTACCTCGATGCAACAAGCATACGAGGTATTGGAAACGCTTTCAACACCCCAGGGGGCGGGGTATTAAACCCGATATATTTGACTATCGCTTCCGTAAGGAGCCTTCGCGACTGGAGTTTGGCACGGGACTGACGCTGTCCGTCGTACGGACAATAAATATTTAACCGGTTGCAGTAATATCCAGCTCGTATTCGGTATTCATTTTCCCTTTTCCTTTGTCAGCAGATAATACTTCGACATAATACAACCCGGCATCCAGATAGAGGTTGTCAATGTGAGCTTCCCCATATTTCAAGCCGGTTTTTGCAACTTTTTTAAGCTTGTTTTTATTGTTATCCCAGAGATAAACCGTTAGTCTGGCATTTTTGTCTTCCCCGGCCAGATCAAAATCAAACGCAGTCAGGTCGTTGACTTCAAACTTAAAGCAATCGCAGGCATCGCCGAATCCGATAAAACCGCTAAGTTGAACATCCGGGACAATTTCCGTTGCCTGTTGCCATGAATTATTCTCGGTCGCCTCCGGGAAGGTGACGGCTGAAACCTCCAGGTCATATGCTGTATTGCACTTGCCCTTGCCTTTGTCGCCTGACATTACTTCGAGATAATAGGTGCCGCTATCAAGCAATACATTATCAAATGAAGCAATCGTTTCACCCGTTATTTTATCTGTTTTGGCGGACGCATTCTTTATGCGTTTGAATTTTCCCTTTTGAAAACCATATAGTGCCAGTGAAGTTTTGCTCTCCAGGCCGGTCAGAGCAAAATCAAATTCTCCTGCCGACGTGACATCAAACTTATAAACATCCTGCGGATCGCCAAAACCGACCCAGTCAGATGCCCCTGTTTCAATATCAAGATCAACAGGAGTTCCGGCCCCGGTTTTGAAATCAAATTCATCGTTTGAATGTTCGGGCAGGTAATCAGATTCAATTTCCAGAGTGTATCCGGTGTTATATTTGCCGGAGCCTTTATCGCCTGAAGCAACTTCAATAAAGTATGTTCCCTGTGATAATAAAACATCATCAATGGCAACGTTTGAGTCTCCTGATGTGTTTTTTATTTTTTGGGCTCGCTGTTGCCCTTTTGAGTTATCCAGTCTGTAAATACATAAAGAAGCTTTGGAGTATAGATTTTTTAATTCAAAATCAAATTCTCCGGCTCTTGAAATATCAAATGTGTAGTAATCAAAACCATCTCTTGCTCCAACGTACTCATTGTATGAGAATTGATCGTCAAATTCAATTTCTCTGGCCTTTGAAAAGTAATTTCCGGCGGTATCGCCGGTATTGAAACTTTCGATGTCCGACCAATCACTTTCATGTCCGGCGTTATCAACTGCTTTGACGCGCCAAAAATAAAAGCCGTAACTAAGGTCGGACACATTGAATTCATTTTCAGTAGATGTGTAAGTTTCGGCATTATTAAAACTTAGATTGCCGGAGTATTGGATATGGTATTCTTTGATCCCTGATAAGTCGTCTTCTGATTCGTCCCATTCCAGTTTTATGCCGGTTGAAACAATGTCATAGTTTAAATTATCCGGAACATCAGGTGGAGTGAGATCAAGCGTATTGATCACAAAAGTTTCAGTAGTACTCCAAATACTGGTATTACCATCATTATCCACTGCTTTGACGCGCCAATACCAGGTTCCATCCGACAAACTTTCAAGGTCAATTTGACTTTGTGTTACAGTTAGCGTGTCAACGTCGGAAAAGTTTGAATTAACGGAATATTGCACAATATATTCTTTTACCCCGGACTGGTTGTCGGTTGAGTCGTTCCAGTCTAATTGGGCGTTTGCTCCATCGACATTATAAGTCAAACTCAACGGAACGCTCGGGGGCGTGGTATCTGCTATATCGATTACAAAAGAATTTACAGAACTCCAATCACTTTCGTTGCCGCTTAGATCAACTGCTTTGACCCGCCAGTACCAGGTAGTTTCATCCAATCCATAAACATACAATGCGCTTGTCGTAACATTTTCAGTTATTGCATTAGTAAATTCCGCACTTTGCGAGTATTCTACTATATATCCTTGAATTCCTGATTCGTCGTCGATGGAATCGTTCCAGTCAAGAAAAACATTTCTGTTCTCAATGGTTGCAGAATAAGTAGATGGGATGCTTGGAGCTATATTATCAACAAAATCGAAGAGATCAGAAAGAGAATATACATATGTACTACCAGAGAAGATTCCATTAGATTGATCTCGATAAGCCCCCACAACTAAGGTATCACCGTCAATTGCGATAGAACTTCCAAAATGGGCATATTCTTGTACATCTGTTGCTGCCAGTTTTACGACTTCATCATATGTTTCCCCATTCCAGCGATATACATAAACACTTCCAGCTTGATTACCTTTGTCATTACTAGAGCCTATAGATCCAACAGCAACAAAGTTACCGGAAATAGCTACTGTTTCACCAAAATAGTCATATTCCACTGCATCATAAGCTGTTAATTTATATTCATCGTAAGTATTGCCATTCCAACGGTAAACATATGCAGCTCCTGATTGATGTCCAAAATCATCTCTCCAGTTTGAGCCTACTACAATATTGTTATTTGATATACAAACTGAATGTCCAAATTTGGTCACTGGCTCGCCATCAGACGCCTGGAGGATATATATTTCTTCATATTCAACGCCGTTCCATTTAAATACATAGGCTTGCCCTGTTGCATACTGAGCAAGATATCCATCTCCATAGGATTCAGCTCCGACAACAACCGTATCTCCTGATATGTAAACTGAATTGCCGAAGTAATCTGTCGGCATTTTATCGGAACTGGTTAAAGAGAATTCAATATATTCAAAACCGTTCCAACGATATACGTATGCTCCCCCTGTTTCATCGTATGTTCCAATTGCAACGTTATTGTTGGATACAGAAATTGAATGACCGAATTGCATCCTTTCTCTTCCATCTGATGCAGTCAATTTATATTCAGTATACTCATCATTGCTCCAATGATACACATAAGCGCTACCTGTCCATTGGCCATGATCTTTGTCCCCATATGCTCCGACAGCTATAATATTATTACTTATTGAAACTGCATTACCCAAATAGTCTTTTTCATCTCTGTCGGAAGCAGTAATCTTATATTCGTCATATCCTAAGCCGTTCCATTTGTAGAGGTAACAACTACCAATTCCATCAACAGAACTGTCATCTCCACTTGAGCCAATTAAAATATCATTTCCACTTATTGATACCGATTCTCCAAAAAGATCATATTGATCTCCATCAGAAGCCAATATTTTTATATAATTTTCAGCTCCTGCAATGGATAATGTTTTTGTTTGGCTCCAAGCGCTTGCATTACCTGAAGGGTCAACTGCTTTTACGCGCCAATAATAATTGCCATTCTTGATTCCGCCTATACTTCTCTGATTAGTTGTGGTAGTTCGTGCGCTTGCATAATTAAAACTAAGATTATCAGCATATTCAACTACATATTCTATTGTTCCTGAAAAGTTATCTGTTGCGTTGTCCCATGCTAGAATCACGTTGTTTTCATGGATGTCCTCTTCCAGTCCATCTGGAATATTGGGTGGAACCGTGTCGGAAGTAACAGTGAATGAGGAAACACTGCTCCAAGCACTGGAGTTTTCAGCATTATCAATCGCTTTTACTCGCCAATAATATATTCCAGCGGTGCAATTATCAATGCTTATTTCGCTTGTTGATGTAGCTTGAACTGTTGCATCATTAAAAGTAATACTTTCAGCGAATTCAACAATATATTGCTTGAGACCTGAATTACTATCTGTTGACGCGTTCCAACTTAATGTTACAGCATAATCGTTGACATTATAATTGAGCCCGCCAGGAGTGGTTGGTGCAACGTGATCGGGTAGAATAGTGAAAGTCGAAGTGGGGCTCCATGAGCTTTCGTTTTCACTATTATCAACTGCTTTTACTCGCCAGTAATAAGTGCTATTTGAAAGGATTTCAGTTTCGTAGTCACTAGATGAAACTGCTACAATCAAAGAGTTTGTATATAATGCATTATCGGCATATTCAAGTATATATTCTTTAATGCTGGAAAAATCATCTATTGAATCCGACCAGTCAAGGATGGCTCTATATCCATTGACAGTGGATTCTGTATTTTGGGGAACAGATGGCGGGGTTATATCCCCAGAGCTAACCGTTAATTCCAGTATTCCTCCGATAATATCCAGGCTGTATAGAGCGCCGGACATGAATAAGTCATTGTCCAGATCTACATATCCAATATGATCATCATTACAGATTGTTATGACTTGATCAAAACCCATTGCATTTCCTGCCAACAAATAATGCCCTTTTGCTTGTGACGACGCGACAGTTAAAGTAACTTTATCGGTATCGATTCCATATATATCAGCAAGCATTAATTCATCATTTGGAGTAATAAATCCTGTGACGTCAAAATTTAAAGCTCCTCCACCGCTGATGATAAAGTTGCTGGCATAATTATTGATACCGCTGATATTGAGGCTTCCTCCTCCTGTCAGACTGAAGAATGCCAAGCTGAGATCAGCGTCCCCGGTAAGGTTTACTTCGTCTTCTGTCTGTGTCATATTAACTTTAAACTGTTCTTCTGTTTCTATTATTCCTCCGTGAACCATCAGTTCTCCACTAACTCCTCCGCGCGAAAGTATTGATAGATACCCTCCGGAAAATACCGATATATCATGGGCTTGTCCGAAAGAATTTACCAGCATTGAGCCACCGGAGAGTATAGTTGTATTGCTGGCTGTCGCTTCCTGTTGCACTTGCATCGAGCCGTTTGAACCTATTGCGGTATTAATAGTTGTGCCGCCTGACTCAATCCTCGTTATTCCCATTGAGTTAATGGTGGTATTACTGGCTGTTCCGCCAAAGTTAACATATTGAGTTCCGTAACTTAACAAAGTTTTTATTGATGTTCCACCGGAATAAATGAAAAAGAAGCCGTGGTTAATATCAGTGTTTTCGGCTGTTCCTCCACTCAAATGTATTTGACCATAAAAATTTGCAGTTGTTTCGGATGCAATTCCACCTGAATGAATAACAAGCTCTCCGCCGGTGTTAACAATGGTGTCAATCGCTGAGTGTCCGCTTAATACAGTCAATTTGCCGTGATCTATTAATAAGTTGCTTGCTATGCCGCTGATGATTGAAAATGAACTGTGTCCGTCACTTCGGGTATTAGTTCCACTTGTAATTGTTGCCCCTGTGTCGCCTGAGACGGTTCCACCGGAGCTTTGATTGATTATAGTTGCTGTTCCTCCGGATGAAATATATATGCTCCCGCTAGTCAGTAAAGTATTGACTGCCGAGTGCCCACTCAGTACGGTTAAGCGGCCGCCGGATTCCAAATAAAAATTGCTTGCGACCCCGTTAATAATTGAAAAAGAAGTATATCCGTCTTGCCATCTGTTGTTGGATCCGCCAATAATCGTAGCTCCGGTATCACCTCCTACTCCAGCTCTAGTTTGTTGTATAATGTTTGATGCCGAGCCACCGGAAGAAACATACATAAAGCCGCCTGACTCAATAACAGTATTTGTAGCGGAATGACCTGCATTAACAAATAAACTGCCGCCGCTCTCGATCAGGAAATTGTTCGCTTTGCCATTGATTAAAGAAAATGAACTATGTCCATCGTTACGAGTGTTTATTCCACTTGTTATAGTTGCTTCAGTGGAGCATTTGATTTTACCTCTGTTCAACTGATTGATAATTGATGCGCTTCCCCCGTCATAGATATTTAGGCATCCCCAACTATCAATAATTGTGTTTATTGCGGAATGACCACTGAAAACATCAAGGTTACTACCGCTTTCAATAAAAAAATTATTTGCAACCCCATTAGTAATTGAAAATGAATTATATCCATCGCTTCGGGTATTTGTTCCACTTGTGATTTCGGCATCGGTTCCAGTTAAAAGTTTTCCTCCTGAAAGTTGATTAATCAATGATGCAGTGCCGCCGGAAGAAATAACCATTTGTGCATTATAACCTATTGTGGTATTGTTTGCTGCTCCGCCTGAAAATACCTCCATATACGTATATGACCCCATATTAGTGACATAGGCTGAACCTCCTGAATGAATATAGATTGAGCCATTTTCAGCAATGGTGTTGACTGCTGAATGACCGTTTAGAACTTCAAGAGAACCTTGACTTTCAATAAACAGATTGCTGGCAACTCCATTTATGATGGAAAAAGAATCTCCTCCATCTGTGCGTGTATTGCTCCCATTCGTTATGGTTGCACTGGTATTGACATCGAGCATTCCTCCTGAATTCTGAATGACCGTTGATGCACTGGCGCCCGCATGTAAATAGAGTATCCCGTTGGAGTTAATGGTGGTGTTGCTCACAACCGCATTTTCGTAAACCACTTGTGTGCCCCAGGAAACACCGATATATTCTGAATATCTTACGCCTCCGTTCAGTGTTGTATTTATGGCTACTCCGCTGTAAATATATTGCATTCCCCCATTTACAATAGTATCAATTGCAACTGCATCATCATTCAATGATTGATAACCAATGATATTTGTATCATAAACGGTTCCATAGTGAACGTATTGACTGCCGTTGCTATTAATGAGTGTCGAATAGGCCGTCCCGCTTAAGACGGACATATTACCATTTGATTCTATAGTTGTTGAATGTGCTGTTCCACTAACGTATTGCCATGCTCCTGAGTGAATAGTTGTCTTGGAGGCTGTAGCTCCGGATGAAACCAATTGATTGCCTGAAACATTCAAAGTTGTGTTGTTTGCTGTACCGCCAAAACCTATAAAGCACCATCCTCCAAAATTGACAGTGGTATATGATGCTAAGCTTTCAGAGCCAACATACATACTCCCGTAATTTATTATTGAGCTGACCGCAGATCCCCCGTCATAAATACGGATTGAACCTTCTCTATTGATAATTGTATTTAGGGCATTTCCGGCAGAATAAATTGTCAGGTACCCGCCGGTTTTAACCTCTGTTTTAGTTGTAGTTCCCCCTGATAGAACAATTTGTTGGCCACCCGAAAAGACTGTCGTGGAATTTGCGTCTCCCCCGGATGAAATATATTGATTGCCGGAAGATTCGATGATGGCACTGTTGGCGATGCCGCCGTCATAGATGGTTTGAGTACCTGCGGAGATGATTTCTCCTGTGGTTACCATGCCGGAACTTACTGCAGATGTAAATGACATTTCTCCTCCTCTATCTCCTGGAAAACGCTACTTAATAGTGTATCATACACCTTGTAATAATTCATGTCAAACGTAAAATTATGTAAAATAAATACTTTTTTATCAAGATCTTAGGAGTCAATAAGGTATTTTATGGCAACCGAAAGTCGTTGACAATTAATTGCAATTTGCTGTTGCTATCTTGTTTTAAAGTGATTGTAAAAAGACAAATTTCTTGACTTGTTAAAAAAACAGTGGTAATTGTAAGAGGCCGTTTTAAAGTGAAAATTGAGCATGGAGAGACAAAATGAAGAGAATACTCACTGCAATCGCCGTATTTTCCGGGGTAATGATTTATGCCGGAGAACTCAAAATCAATGGAGAATTCAAACCCGGTAAGAAAGAATTGCCCGCCGGTTGGCTGCAGAATAAAGGCGGTTGGGCCAAACCATTCGGCAAGGTTGAAGTTGTCGCCGGTTCAAAAGATAATATTAAAGCGATGAAGATCACTTCGACTAAGAAGTCAACGCATGTCTATACCGGAACGATGTTTCCGGCAAAGGTTGGTGACAAAGTTGAGATTTCACTCAAAGTAAAGGGTAAAGGCAAGGGGAGTATCGGTATTTACAGTTACGATAATAAGGGATGGATTGGTACTGGCACACAGTCATTTGCCGCTAAGCCGGAATGGAGTGAGCTTAAAAAGACAATCAAAGTTGTATCAGGAAAAAAGAAAATCAAAGAAAAAGTTGTTGAGAAAGTTCCAACAAAAATTAGAATCGTCTTAATTGCCAATTCCAATTCTGAAATTTCCTTTGAAGACGTAAAAGCCGAAGTCATTACCGCAAAATAAAATATAATTTCCAACCTGTGATCAGCAAACCAGCGGACTGTATTCGAGCATGCGCTTACGATAGTGCATGTAGTTTTCGAGCGATACTTCCTCCGGTACGCCGTGGTCACAGGTCGGGATATAGCCGCCGCGTGCAATCATGGCCGGCATGATCCGCTCCAGCTCCCGGTCGATCGCATCTTTGCTTTCCGCCAGGATGCGTTTGTCGATACCACCGAAAACAGCCAGATTCGGATACTCTTTGCCGGTACGGACAACATCGCAGTTTGAGGCTACTTCAAACGGACTCATAACGTCCATGCCGATCCCTTTCATGTAGACTGGAATGGTCGGATCACAGAAGCCGTCGGTGTCGATTTGCACATACAGGTGGCGCTGTTTGTCGAGCTGCCGCGATTTCAGGTTGCTGATGAGTTGATGATAATACGGGATCAGGAATTCGTTCATCATATCCGGGCCGATCAGGGGGCCGCTTTTAAAACAGATATCCTCGCCAAAGAATATTTCGTCGATTGTTACGTGTTTCTGATGTTCGGTAATGACTGCGTCGGCCAGTTTGAACCACGTTTGCATGCAGTCGTGAATCAGCTTCGGGTTGTCACAGACCATATAGAGCAGTTCCAGCGGCCCCATCAGGCTGCGCAGATACATATAACCGCCGGCGACCCGCTGTGAAATCATCATGCCTTGATTGGCGGCTTTGATCGCGGTCGGGATGCTGTCTTTGATTTTTTTCAGCCGCTCCGGCGAGGTCGGGTCCATGCGCCATTTGACATTTTCCTCCCAGGTTTTCATGTCCTTGACTGGGTGATCTTCGTATTCCGGCATAAAGCCGTTGCGGCGGTTCTTGAAATAGAGGACATGACGACCGGCACTATCCTGGACCAGTTCGGTGTCGCCGCGATCCTCAATTACTTTGACTTCAAACTGCGGACAGAATCCTGCTTCGCACCAGCCGAGTCCGCTCAGGGCATGGCAGCCGCTTTTGCTGTAAGAAAAAACTTCCGCCAGGTTGGCGTCGGGATCAAGTCCCTGTTCATGCCAGCGGTCCAAACAGTAATAACCGAATTCACGATGAACGATTGGAGCCCCCGGGGTAACTGCATAGGTATCTCTCAGTAATTTAGCTTCCGGCAGCATTTTTTCCGGCGGAACCATCCTGTGGATTCCATCTGCTTTAATTTCGCTCATGATAATTCCTTTTGGTTTATATTTATTTCATGATTTCTTGTTAATGGATTGTAATTTTCGGAAATAATATATACATTATCTATGTATAAGTAAATGCATTATTCGGATTTTTAAATATACTTTTCGGAATTTTAAGTTTTGTGAGGATGACGAATGCTTTTTCAGGAATATTCCGCGGCCAGTGAAGGATTTGTGCCGCGTTCAGTCTGTTTGAACAGGATATGGCATGTTAAAGCCGAGCCTGATTATATCGTTAATCGCAATAAGCCGATGCCCGGCTTTTTATTAATCAGGACTTTATCCGGACATGGCCGACTTGAGACCGATGAAGCTGGTTTCGACCTGAAAACAAATGATATATTGTTCGTCAGGATGGGAGCCGTCAGGCATTATAGATGCGCGGGCAGCAACTGGCATTTTTACTGGTTCGAGTTTGACGCTGCCACGCTGGATTTACCGCTGGATTATGTCTTCAACGTAAAACCGGTGACTTCTGAAATAAGGTTGCTCGAGGATATTTTTTCCTCGCTGCGCCGGGAAAATCAGCTTGACCGGGACTATGCCTCGGCGGCGTTCCAGTTCCTTATTTACAACTGGCAGCGCGATGCCGTAACCGAAAGTGAAAGCAACTCTCTTCAGGACCGGATCGTTATCCGGGTCATCGACCGCATGCACCATAAACTCAAAGACAACTGGCAAATTGTCGATATGGCAAAATTCGCCGGAATGGGGGAACGTAATTTCCGGATGGTTTTCAGAAAAGTAACCGGGCGTTCCCCGAAACAGTATTATGATACTTTGCGCCTGGATTATGCCAGGGCCATGTTGAGTCAGGGGCTTTGTTCCGTTCAGGAAGTGGCTGAGACGATGAATTTCAGTACGCCTTTCTATTTTAGTCGGGCGTTTACCCGGCAGTTCGGCATAAACCCCTCCGCGGTAATTCCTCATTCCACCTAGGGCCGATAAATGGCGAAATTGCCGATGTTCCTGCTTCCGGCTAAATGCTTCAAGTCGGAAGAATATTTCCCAAAAGCTACAATAATGTAATTTTTTGCCGTTTTTTTGAGGCTGTTTAAGCTCAAATTAAGTTGGCATAGTTATTGCGTATAATTATTTCACACACAATCAACAAGGAGTATGTGAAATGTTAGACGACACTTATGAAGAATTCCGGATTGAAGGCGGTCAGTATTTGAAAGTTGGAAAAGGCGGCTTGAAACGTCCGGAGGTGTTTACCACTGAGATTCTTTACAATTTGCTGGCGTTGTCGATTGAAAAATATTTTATGGCGGCAATGCTGTATCATGGTGATATGGCGGATAATCATACTTTTACTGACTTGATAAATTCCGCGGAACGGATTATGCCGGTTGATGAATCACTGGCCGGCCGCCTTAAAGAAGCCGAAGGCTATCAGAATATCTGTCCGGCATTTGACGGTTATATGCGTCATGATATCCCGGTTGAGCAAATCCATAAAATGGTAGTTGTCGCCGAGGATGTTGAAAGTTGGGCTGAGGAAGCCATGAAATTGAAACGCTCTGCGTAAACACGCGAAGTATGAAACCGGATATTATCCATCGTCCGGATTAAAAGATTTCTGAAAGATCATGGGAAATAGCTTCTGCCGCGAGCAGAAGTTCCCTGCCTTTACCTTCAATATTATCGTCCGCTCTAAAGCCGGGAAGCGATATTCCCAGAGCGGCAATGACTTTACCGTCTCCACGTCTTACCGGACAGGCGAGGCTTAACACGCCGTCTTTTCCGGCAACTCTTGTCACTATTTCCATATTGCGGATTTGATCAAGGTCCGCCTCAATCCGTTCGGGGTGCGTTGCCGCCTCCGGCCACTCCTGCATAGTCGGCGTTCCCAGTTCCCGGCGGATTTTTGCTCTAATCTGTTTTGATTCGTGTCCCAGCAGGATCCTTCCTGTCGCCCAATGATAGACCGAGCCTTGTTTGTGCGCTCCGGTACGGACAACGACAACGTGTGCTCCTTCACTCGAACAAAGCACCTCAACTATGTTGCCGCGCAATACTCCAAGGACAACCGTCTCTCCGGTATTTTCCGCCAGACATTCAACATGACTGGACGCTATTTTAATTAAAGCCTTATCACTGATCGGGGTTGATGCCAGCCGGCGGAGTTCATTGCCGATTTGATATACCCCGGATCTGGGACATTCCAGTACGCCTGTTTCAACCAATGATTTGAGGATGTTGTGACAGGTTGTTTTCTGGAGTGAAGACAATTCCGCCACCTCTTTTAACGGTAATGCGCCGTTCTCACGAATTATCGCCAAAATATCAAAAACACGCTTGACAACTTGAATCATATCTTGTATAATATCCTTTATTATTGAATTTTAATATTATAATATCCTATAATAATGAATATTATAGCTGGTAAAAGTTTAAAATGCAAATAAAAAAGAGGAAAAAATGTTGAAATCAACGGATGTAAAAAAAGCGGCAAAGTCTTTCGGGGCTGATTTATGCGGAATTGCTTCAATGGACCGGTTTGAAGGAGCTCCCAAGCAACAGGACCCGAGATATATTTTTCCGGAAGCCAAATCGGCGATTGTGCTTGCGTTCAGGATTCCGCGCGGTTACTTGCGCGGGATAGAGGAGGGGACGTATTTCGGCAGTTATACCGGGATGGGGTATGGACACATGAATTTCGTTTACATGCCGGGAGTCATGCGTGAACTTTGCTGTTATGTCGAGGATAACGGATATGAATGTGTTCCGATTCCGAATATGTATATCGGGGCGAGTATCAATTTCCCGACTCAGAAAGCGACGCCTGAACGAGCCCGTCCGGTTCGCGAGGGACTGCCGTTTCCCGATGTGATGCCGGATTTCCGGATCATGGCATTTGCCGCGGGCATGGGGGAATTTGGTTACAGCAAGATGTTTTTAACGCCTGAATTCGGTCCTGCACAACGGATTGTCGCATTGCTGACTGATGCTGAGCTTGAGCCGGACCCGCTCTTTGACGGAAAAATCTGTGATCGCTGCATGCGATGCGTGGCGGAGTGTTCTGGTAAAGCGATATCCGCTCATGAGACCGAGTCGATCATGGTTGCCGGACGTAAAATTGAATGGGGCAAACTTGATGTTATCAAATGTTCAATCGCCTATCGCGGCGGCAATCCGGATTATAATCCGTTCTTTCAGCCGACCCACAAGCCGGAAGACTTTTCCGGTTACATCGGAGGCCCAGAGATGGACAAGGCCATGCATTACGGTCGCATTGAGGGACATAATCCTGCATTGGAGGGCGCGCGCGGCTGTGCCAGAGCTTGTATGGTTCACCTGGAAGAGAAGGGCGTATTGAGCAAAACGTTTAAAAATAAGTTTCGCAAGCGCAAAGCCTGGAAACTGCCGCCGTTGGGATCGGATGGCTGGATGGGAACGCTTGCGATCAAGGAAGTTGAATTGACGGATAAGGAGTGATGAGCCTTTGGTTTATAAAATACAGGCGACGGCAGTTTGTGCCGTCGCCTGTGTGTGGGGATTAAGGAAAGGTTGTTTTTTAAAACAGTTTACGTACGCAGATCATATTGGTTAGCGCCCAGTTATACTTGTGGTAAAAATCCAGGGCGGTAGCGTTATTTTTATCTGTCAGCAGCTGAAGACGTTTCAAGCCGGCTTTCTGAGCACATTCGGTCGCGGTTTCCAATAACAGGGTGCCGACGCCGCGGCTCCGGTGCGCTTCATCCACGATAACATCTTCGATCAGGCCGGTGTGACCGCCTTCCGCAGTTGAAATAAGTACCTGCAATGTGCACATACCGATGACATGTCCCTGCTTTTCAGCCACGAATATTTTCGAGTTATTCGAATGCAGCAGCATTTGCAGACCGTTTTTTTGTTTTTCCGGATTAAAGCAAAAATCCGATTCGATACTGAACAACTGGCGCAGTAATTCAAGCATTTCCGGGATGTCCCCAACTACCGCATTTCGACAGTGTAATTCCGAATCAAAATTAAATGGCATATTATTTTTCTCCTGTTATAAATCCATATTTGGTGAATGTTTTTTGTGATTGCGGCGATTTCAGAAATGCGATGAACTTCAAAGCTTCTTTCGAATTCTTTGAACTTTTGGTCACCGCCACCGGGTATTCCAATTTCTGTCCGGCTATCGTGGAATACTGTTTTACTATTTTCAATTTATCCGACATCGCCGCGTCGGTGGAATATATGAATCCGCCGGTGACTGCCCCCTGTTCGAGCCACGACAGGACTTGTCTGACATTGCTGCCCTGAATCATTTTACCTGATGTTTTACTCCAGATTTTTTTACTTTCAAGCAGCTTTTTCGCATACTTGCCAGCCGGGACGTAGGCCGGGTTGCCGATCCCGATCCGTTTCATTGTCGGCGCGTTCAGCAGTGACAGCAATGATGCCGACTTATCTGCCTGATAATTTTTCCCGACCGCGAAAACCAGCGAGTTGCGGCACATGATCTTGACGGTTTCCGTTTTCAGGACGGAGCCGTAATCGGCGGAACCGCCGAAATTACGGTTGGCGGAGGCAAAAACGTCGATTGGTGCGCCGTTGGCTATCTGCATCCGGATGGTGCCGCTTCCGGCAAAGGTCATTTTTAGTTTGATTCCGGGATTTTCCCGCTCAAACTTTTTTTGCAGATCCAGCATTACATTGGTCAGACTGGCCGCGGCGCCGACGGTCAGGACTTTCCCCGCAGATGATGTCAGGGCAAGTCCGGCCACTACTATTGATATCCAGGATTTATACATGTTTTCATTATTCCTTTGAACATAAGTTCTGTTTATAGGTTTTACCGCAGAGCGGGGTTATGCTGTTGCGTTCAAAGCAGACATAAGTGTTTTCCTTGACCGGATTGAACATACTGTGCGGTATTTTTGCGGTGATCTCCATGCCGCCGATATCCAGTTGTATTTTCGCCAGAACGTCGGAATGGTCAACTTTGATTATCCGGGCCTTGAAACAGTTGTCGCCGCAGGGATAATCGCACAATGATATCTTTTCCGGGTGAACGCAGACTCTGACTACTTTATGCCGGTCAAAGACCGGATAGTAATTGACCGCAAATTCAATACCTTCTCCGGCGCTCAATCTGGATCTGTCTGAATTGTTCTCTCTGACATTGCATTCAATAATGTTTGAAACACCGACAAACGACGCGGCAAACGCGGTTCTGGGATGATAAAAAATATCTTCAGCCGAACCGGTCTGTTCAATCCTGCCGTTATGCAGCAGGGTGATCCGGTCCGCCAGAGCCAGCGCTTCGTTCCGGTTGTGGGTTACGTATAACGCGGTCGTCCCGGTTTTATCGTGCAGTTCTTTCAATTCTGTTATAAGCTGTTCCTGCAGAGTCAAATCAAGGTGACTGAGTGGTTCATCATAGAGAATTATCTCCGGTTCCGCCGCCAGGGCGCGGGCTATAGCGGTCCGCTGTTTCTGGCCGCCGCTCAAAGCGTGCGGTTTCTTGTCCGCATTGTCGGCCAGTCCAACCATATTTATATATTTATCAACCTGTGATTTGATGTAGGAACGGGACATCTTTCGGGTTTTCATCCCGAACGCGATATTGTCCCTGACGCTCAGGTGCGGAAACAGCGCGTAGTCCTGAAAAACCATGCTTACCGGGCGGTTTTCCGGACGCGCCCGGGTTATATCATGGTTTCGGAGGAATATCCTGCCGGAATCCGGCTTCATCAGACCGGCGATCAGGTTGAGCATAACGCTTTTGCCTTCTCCGCTTGGCCCGAGTATGACATGAAACTCGTTTTCGGCGATCGACAGTGAAATATTGTCGATAACCGTTTTATCTCCGAATTTTTTTATGATATTTTCAGTTCTGATAAACATGCTGATATTTCTTGAATATATTCTTGACTATTATTAACGAAACAAACGCGAAAACCGTCAGGATAAATGCGGTTGCGGTCGCGGCTTTCAGGTCGCCGGACATCGCGTCCGAATAAATTGAAAGCGTCATCGTCCGGGTTTGGCCGGGAATGCTGCCGGCAACCATCGCGGTAGCGCCGAATTCGCCCAGGGCGCGGGTCCAGCACATGACAAGCCCGGCGCATAAGCCGTTTCTGCTCAATGGCAGGATCACGTGAAAAAAGGTATAGGCACGGGAGCCGCGCAAGGTATATGAAGCCGAAAGCAGGTTTTCCGGGATAGCGGCAATGCTTTCCCGCGCCGTCTTGATAAAGAACGGCGAAGACACGAAAAACTGTGCGGCAATGATTGCTTTTTTGGTAAACAACAAACTCAGGTCAAGTTTTTCAAACAATATTCCAAGCGGCCCGTTTGGTCCCAGCAGCAGCAAGAGCGCCAAACCGGAAACCAGCGGCGGAAAGATTACCGGCAGGTCAATCAGGGTGTCGACAACTACTTTTCCCTTGAATTCTTTCAGTGCCAGAATATAGGCGACCGGCAAACCCAGGACAAATGTAAAAAACACAACCAGCAGCGAGGTCTGGAGGCTGATGAAGACCGCGTCGCGAACCTGTGCGGAAATCAGGATTTCCAGATGGTTCCACACTTTAGCGCCGATGAAAAAAGTTCCGAAAACCAGGCACAGCAAGAGAATATAGACCATGGCGCCGCAGAAAGTCAGTCCATCGAAGATTAATGATTTCTTTTCCGCGTAGACAGTCATAACTCAGTCCCTCGCCAAAGTTGTTGGTCGCATTTTTCGATAGCAGTCAATTACCTCATCCGGGGTAAGTGACCGGCCGTGGTAACATGCCCGTTCTTTTATTGTTGCCAGCAAGTGGCTGACTTCCGACAAGTTCAGATCAATACCGCGCCGGATGAAAAAATCATTGACGGCGGCTGCGCCTGAGTGTTTGCCTATGACGAAATCAACTTCGTTCCGGCCTGATGACTCGGGGGAGATCAACTGATAAGTGTTGAGGTCTTTTTTCAGGCAGTCAACATGAATGCCCGACTCGTGAGAATAGACCATTTTTCCGGTTATCGGTTTGTCGACCGGAATTTCCCTTTTCGCGGCGGATGCCACATATTTACAAAGATCGTTGACTATCGCCAGATCGTTGCCAAGTGAAAGATTCATCGAGTGTTTCAAGGCAAAATAAATTTCTTCAGTCGGACAATTTCCGGCCCTTTCGCCCAGGCCGTTGACCGTAGTGCTGATATAGTCGGCCCCGGCTGCCGCGGCGGTAACGGAATTCCCGACCGCCATGCCAAGGTCATTGTGTCCGTGGAACTCGATTGATTCAATTTTTGAGGCATTACGCAGGCTCTGGATCATTTTAGCGGTTCGGATTGGATTCAAGGTTCCGACTGTGTCCGCGAAACGGACCCGGAACCCGCCGTAGCCGTGAACCGCGTTAGCTATCTCGATAAGAAAATCAAGATCAGCCCTTGACGCGTCCTGCAAACCTATTGAGATCAGATTCTGGTCAAAATATTTTTTGTCGGCCAGCGCCTCCAGCCGCTTCATAACCCAGAAACGGCCTTTGCCCATAGCTGCCAGTAAAATATCCGATACTGGCAAAGACACATTGATGATATCGGCGCCGGTTTCAACGCATTCGTCGATGTCCTTTTCTATAGCCCTGGTCCAACAGCTGGTACTGAAGTTAAAACCGATGGAAATAAAAGAGGTGATCTCCGCTTTTTCCCGTTTGCTGATCGCCGGGGTTCCGACCTCCATTTCGTCCACCCCGAGCCTCTGCAGCATCAAGGCGATATTAACCTTTTCCTTAAAAGAAAAGACTACTCCGGGGGCCTGTTCGCCGTCTCGCAAAGTTGTATCAGCTATTTTTATCATTTTTAACTCCATTTAAAGTTTTCCTGCTTTTTTGAATGAGCAAATACCATGCCTCTTTTTGTCTTATCGTATCTTTTTCTTGTAAATTTATCGTTAGACGCAGGAAATAAGCGAAGTTTTCTATTTACTCATAAACAATGTTTGATGGAAATATGCATGGATAGAGAAAAAAGTTTTTTAAATGAGATGAGGTTTTGACAAAAATGTATTATTAGTTGACAGTTGTTACATTTTTGAATGCTGTTTCTGGAGGAGTAACTGTTTTTCACGTTGAAAGAAAAATGCATGAAAAATTTATTAAATCAGAGGTTTTAAGATCGTTTTCACTTCAATAATATTATTTGAATTTGCGTTAATGACGATCTGTGGTATAATTAAAATAAATAAGGGAAGGTGGAAAATGAAAAATAATAAACAATACTCGTCTCCGCTGGTGCGGATGTTTCAGCATAATTGTCGGCGTAAACGCGGACATCTTGAACCTCCTGTGCTGCCGATGGTATCGGAGGAAGATCCTGCAGATGATAAGGAGGAGCTTTACGAATACGGGGATACTGCTGGATTGTTTGATTCAAGCGTGTCACGTATATCAGGAACAATTTTGTCTTTTATATTTATCATATTCGGGATTTGTGAAATTATTTCTCCCTATAAAAAAGTTATTTCTTCATCCATGAGGCGTATTGAGGTTTCAGCTGGAGAAAGTGTCATATCGGGTTTGGTTGTTACCTTACTTGGAGTGGCTCTGATGTGGTTTTGCTGGCTCAGACACTTGAAGAAATAAAAAGTCCCCGGATAAGATATTCTTTTCTTTCAAAAAAAGGGGCAATGCGGTCGAAAACCGCATTGCCCAGGCAAAAGAAGGGGGTAACTAGTGTTCAGCTAATCAAATAATCTTCGCAAGCTTCTCCGTCTTCAAGTGCATCGAGAATTGCGTCGACTGCCTCTTCGTCAACGTTGCCGTACCAGTAATTGTGCGGATAGACGACGATGGCAGGGCCGCGGTCGCATACTTTCAGGCATCCGGTGGCTGAGATCATCGCGTCCATGCCGCGATCCAGAACTTCTTCCTCGATGTACTGCAGGAGGTTCGGGCCGCCTTTTTTGTTGCAAATGCCCTGAGGTTCTCCGGACATTCTGAAAGAGTTGCAGACGAAAATGTGATATTCGGGTTTTTCCATGATTGTTGCTCCTTTTTGTTAATTATACGGCTGGTGCCGTGGTCTATGTATTTAATTATTATTCCATCATTCCGGTCAAGGACGATATAGCGGCCTCACACTCAACGATTTTCAAACCTTTTCCCAGTAACGCCGCTTTGGGCGCGTCGCCTATTTTTACGGTAAACAGGGTTTGACATTCCTGAATGGCGTCGTATATCCGGTTGAACTTGTCAGTTTGAAACTTATGATCGGCACTGGCGAACCCTTTACAGTACCTGGTCACGTCGCGAACTTCGGACAGTTCGAGTTCCGAGCCGTTAAACTCATAAATATAAAAGCTGTCGGTTCGACCGAAATGCAGGTCGACGTTTACTCCGTCGCTGGTGCATACAGCTACTTTCATCATATGTCTCCTTTCAGTACTATTTGGGTTTTTATATTTTAACAGCAGCCGCCCCCGGCGTTGCCGCCGCAGCCCATCTTGCATGCTGAAATATCGCCGCCGGCAACGTTTTTGATCGGCTTGCCGCCATAAATGGCTTTCAAACTTTCCTCGATCAAACCGCCGGTTTTTACTACTTCAATCTCGGTTCCCTCAAAAAACTTCTGAGGTGCCGGTCCGATTCCGCTGACCAGCAGCACGCTGCAGTCGTCGAGAATCTCGGCGAGCTGACTCCAGCGGTCGTCGCAGCCGCCTTTGGGCGGGGCCAGCCGTTTTTCCTGAGTGTAAAATTTGCCGTCTTTTTCACCAAAAATCTGCATTCCGGTCGCTTCTCCAAGATGCTGGTTTACCAACAGTCCTTCATATGTTGCGACCGCAACATAGGGACGGCCCTCTTTGATCCAGTTTTTGGCGGAGGTCAATTTAAGCAATTCGCTGCTCAGATCCTTGTCGTCGCAGCCGAGTATTCCGACCGCATCGGCGCGGCAGCGCTGACAGTGGGTCATCATCGGCAGGAATTTTTCGGATGCGGACCGGACCTCTTTGATCATTTCCTCAGACGGATTGGGCAGATTTTCAAAATCCGTGTCCGGGGTAACCAGCAGCGGAATGCAGTTCATGATATCAACACCCATTTCAGCCATTTTTTCGGCTACAGCCGGAATGTGTTTGTCGTTAACGCCGGGAACAATGATGGAATTGATCTTGACGGTCATTCCGACCGCTTTGAGTTTTTCCACGCACTTAAGCTGTTCAGCGAGCAGCGCTTCCGCCGCGGCCAGCCCGCGCAGGTTGCGTTTGTTATATCTAACCCAGGCGTATACTTTTGCGCCGATTTCAGGATCTATGGCATTGATCGTAATCGTTACGTGAGTTACGCCGAGTTCTTTCATCCGGTCAATATACGGATACATATTCAAGCCGTTTGATGACAGGCAGAAGATTAAGTCCGGATAT
Source organism: Victivallales bacterium (assembly GCA_963676655.2). Lineage (GTDB taxonomy): Bacteria > Verrucomicrobiota > Lentisphaeria > Victivallales > Victivallaceae. The sequence continues at coordinate 210,145 of CAXXKX010000002.1, forward strand.
TTAGCGTGGATCAGTTCCAGACTTTTCATCGTCGCTTCCGCGTTGGCGAAGGGGTCGCCGGGGCCGGCGATGCCAACGGTGCTGATATAATCGGCTTTCTCTTTGATCCTGGTTACGTACTCGAGTGCTTCTTCCGGAGAGAGTACCGTGCTGGTCACGCCGGGACGGCTTTCATTGACACAGTCATATTTGCGATTGCAGTATTTGCACTGGATGTTGCACTGTGGTGCTACCGGCAAATGGACTCTTCCGTATTTTCCTTTAGCCTCTGCATTAAAGCATGGATGTTTAGTTTTATCTGCTGTCATTTTCACTTCTCCATTTTTATGGTTGAGCCGGAACTAAAGTTTTCCGTTTTCAACTCTCTTCTTTTACCTTAAATATATTTGTATCCCGTCGGGGAATTATCCTGTTTATATTCCATTAACGCGTTAGTAAGCGTATCGAACAGTTGCTGAGTGCCGCGATAGCCCAGGTGGAGTACTCTCTGGGCTCCGATCCGGTCATGGATCGGGAAGCCGCAGCGAATCAGCGGCACTTTGAGATCGCGCGATATATAATAACCCTTGCTGTTTCCGATCAGGAAGTCAGGTTTCATTTCTAACGCAAGGTCTTTCAAATCTTCAAAATCCACTCCGTTGAGGATCAGTGGGGGCGCGTCAAAATTTGCCTGTGCGTCAGGCGTGACAGCCTTGATCGCATCGGCGAAATGAGGACTCTCACCACCTGTCGCACAGACAATTGGATGAACGCCGATTTCGGAGAGGAATGAGGTAAGTCCGACGACGAAATCTTCTTCGCCGAAAACGAAAGCCCTTTTACCAAAAACGTATTTATGTCCATCAATATATGAATCAATCAGCCGCCCCCGTTCCAGTAAATATTTTTTCGGAACAGGTTTACCTGTGAGTTGTTTCAATATCTTAAAAAACTCGTCTGTTTCTTTGATACCAATCGGCATTCCGGGGCAGTATGATGATACCGCAAAATTTTCATTGAGCCATGCTCCGGCTCCGGCGTCTTCCCGGTTGTTTCCGGCAAGAATCCGTCCGAACTGGATTGACGCTTTGGCTGCGGACGCGTTTTTGATCGCCGCAGCCGGAGTGCCTCCGGTCGGCAGTTTGTGATACTCACTCCAGGTCGGATTATCAAGCGATTCAGAGTAATCCGGCAGCATCATGTATTCCAAACCGAAATCTTCAAGGATTTCCTTCAGGTAACGCATATCGGCCGGGGAAACGAATCCGGGAAAAATATTGATGGATTCATTTACATTGCCAGCGGCTTTACTGCATAAACAGGAGACCGTTGCCTTTACGGTGGCGTTGAAGCCGTCCATGTGGTTTCCGCTGTAACTTGGAGTTGAAGCATGGATAAAGTTAGGCAGTTTTTTGCCGGGGCGCTTCCGGATGTACTCGCCCAAGAACATTTTGACGTCGTCGCCGATGGTTTCGCTCAGACAGGAAGTGCAAATCCCGATTACGTCCGGTTTGTACTGTTCGATAATATTATCCAGCCCAACATTGAAGTTGGCTTCGCCGCCGAAAATGGTCGAAGATTCGGCAAAACTGCTGGACGCGATATCCATCGGCTCACGGTAGTGGCTGATCAGATAACGGCGGATATAGGTGGCGCAGCCCTGTGAACCGTGAATCAGCGGTACGCAATTCTCGATGCCCTTGAATACCAGGCTGGCTCCGAGCGGCGCGCAAAGTTTACATGCGTTGGTCGTAGGGGTCTCAGTAAATTTATCTTCTCCAAAGGATTTATTGAGATGTTTTTCAGTTTTTTCAGTTGTGCTGATCATAGTTCTTCTCCTTTGTTTCCGGCAAACTGCCAGACCGGGCTGTTGATGCTCGAATAAAGTTCTTCAGCAAAATTTTCCATCCCTTTATAGCCGGCCAATGCTTCTTTGCGTTCATGGTTGTGATCGCAGAAACCGAGGCCCATTTTAAAGGCGATTGGACGTTCCTTGACGCCGCCGATGAACACGTCCGCCCCGGTTTCCCGGGCAAAGGTGGACAGTTCAAGCGGGTTTGAATCGTCAATGATGATGGTGCCGGGATCACACAAACGGGACATTATTTCATAATCTTCTTTTTTTCCGGTCTGTGAACCGACGACAACCGTTTTAATTCCCAACAGCCGCAGCGCCTTGATCAGCGATATCGCTTTGAATGCGCCCCCGACATAAATTACGGCTTTTTTCCCTTCCAGTTTAGCTTTGTATTTTTCGATGACCGGGAGCAGGTTGCTCAGTTCTTCTTTAACCAGCTCACGGGTCTTGTCAAGCATCTCGTCGCTTTTAAAGAATTCCGCGACGTCATACAGGGCCTGGGACATGTCTTCAATCCCGAAATAAGAGACCCTTTTAAATGGTATTCCGTACTTTTCTTCCATATCTTTTGCCAGATGGATCATTGAACCGGAACACTGAACCACGTTCAATGCCGCCTTGTGGGCCTTGCAAATATCCTCGACCCGACCGTCTCCGGTAATCCTGGCCAGGATATTTACTCCCATCTTCTTGTAATATTCTTCCAGCATCCAGAGTTCCCCGGCCAGATTGAAGTCGCCGAGAATGTTGATGCTGTACGGCGGTATGTTCGGATCGTCAATGGTTCCGACCAGTTTACCGAGGGCGTCGCACGCCGCTTTGTATCCATCTTTTTTGGAACCCTTGAATCCTTCGGAGTTGACCGGGATTACCGGGATTCCTTTTTCCGCCGCGACTTTGCGGCAGACCGCTTCGACATCATCCCCGATAACCCCGACGATGCAGGTGGAGTAGATGAAGGCGGCTTTAGGACTATATTTATCAATCAACGTGACCAGAGTATTGTATAGTTTCTTTTCTCCGCCAAAAATGACGTGCTTTTCTCTCAGGTCAGTGGAAAAACTCAACCGGTGCAGTTCCGGACCGGATGATACGGTCCCGCGGATGTCCCAGGTATATGCGGCACATCCGATCGGACCGTGAATCAGGTGGAGCGCATCCACTATCGGATACAGGACCACCCGTGAACCACAGAAGACACAGGCACGCTGACTGACCGATCCTGCGAGGCTGGCTTTGGAACAATCAATGCTCACCTCGTTATTGTCAATTTTTGTTGCTACCTGCAACTTACGTTCTTTTAATAATTCAGTCATAAGCCTGTGTCTTCCGGTTCTATTTTATCTGATTACATGACTAACTCGAAGCTCTCTTCGGTCGATTCGGCATCCTGTTTGTCCATGAGCAGATCGAGAATCTTCTCAACGATGCGCATGGCGCCTTTGTAGCCGACGGTCGGGAAGTAGCTGTGTCCGACCCGGTCAAGGATCGGGAAGCCCATCCGGAGCAACGGGATATCTTCATCTCTGGAGATATACTTGCCGTAGGTGTTGCCGATGAGCAGATCAACCTTTTCATTTTTGATCCACTGATGCATCAGGAACATATCGGCGTTGGGGCCGTTTTTATATTTGGCGCCAGGTACTGCTTTGCCGACGATTTCGTCCATTCGCTTCATGAAGTATTTACCCGGGGTTCCGCTAACGGTATAATAAGGTTTCATGCCCAGATCAAGCAGGAATTCGCAAAGTGGCATCAGCTGATCAGGGTCGCCCCAGAGAGCAACTTTCTTACCGTACAGGTACTGCTGCATATCGGTGATCATATCAACCAGTCTGCCGCGTTCATCGGTGATGCTCTGCGGAACCGGAAGTCCGGAAGCATTGCTCATCTCGGTGATAAAACGGTCGGTAGCGGAGATCCCGATCGGGATATCCAGAGTCTTATACTTGACTCCGCACTTGTTTTCCAGGTGAATCGCGCCCGGTTCAGAGCCGAATTTACCCAGCGCCAGAGTTTTGCGGGAATCGCCGGTGCTGATCAGCTCCGGAATTGTGGTTCCGCCTTTGGGATAGAATTCATGGGTTCCGGTCATCGGCGCGTCAAGCACGTCTGAGGTGTCCGGGAACATTACATATTCCACCTTCATCTTATCGGCAAGCAGTTTGATCTCACGCATATCTGAAGGTTCGACCCAGCCCGGAATAATATTGAGCTGTTTGGTCGGGGTATTGGTGTTTTCCGCAAAACCCCGGACGATTCCTTCGACCATATTGGCGAAGCCGGTCACGTGGGAGCCGATATAACTCGGAGTGTTGGCGTAAATGACATATTTTCCTTCTGGAACTTTGCCGTCATCTATGGCTTTTCCCGAGATCTGTTTCAGGTCGTCACCGATCGTTTCGGAGAGACAGGTGGAGTGGACCGCCACTATTTCCGGATCATAAATGGTGAACAGGTTGTTGAGAGCCTGTACCAGGTTGGCCTGGCCGCCGAATACAGAAGAACCTTCAGTAAATGAGCTGGTGCCGGCCATGATCGGTTCTTTGTAGTGCCTTGTCAACGCGCTGCGATGATAGGAACAGCAACCCTGAGAACCGTGACTGTGCGGCAGACATCCGTGGATACCAAGGGCCGCGTACATCGCTCCGACCGGCTGACAGGTTTTCGCCGGATTGATAGTCAGAGCCTTACGCTCTTTGACTTCTTTTGGTGTATGTCTTAATAACATTTTTAGTCTCCTTTTGTTAAGCGCTGAACAGTTCCGCGGTAATTGTCGGAGTATCCTGCCACGGCGCTTTGATCAGACCCCATACCTTGGAGTTGACCATGCGGTCGATTTCTTTGTAGAAATTAATCGCGCCTTTGAACCCCGCATACGGGCCGCCGTAATCGTAGCTGTGCAGCTGTTTCAACGGAACTCCCATTTTCTGGACGCAGTATTTTTCTTTGATACCGGCGCAGAATACGGCAGGTTTATAGATTTCGATCAGTTTTTCTGTTTCATAATGGGAAATATCGTCAATGACCATAGTTCCTTCTGCCATTTCCGGCATCATGCCGGCGTAATCCTTGAACGTGTAACCGTCTTTCTCCAGCTTGCTCATCGCTTTATCGGATTTTCTCGGATTGAATTTTTCCGGGTCAGCCTCGATGTGCAGTTCTTCGATATTCCGGCTGTCAGCGTCCAGTTTGATGTTCGGCAGTACTTCGCGCCCTTCATAGTCGTCGCGATGGGCGAACTCATATCCGGCTGCGATAGTCGGCATGCCGATTTCCTTGAACAGTTCCTGATAGTGGTGGGCGCGTGATCCGCCGACGAACATCATGGCCAGTTTGCCTTCAGTTCTCGGCTTGATTTCCGCCGCTGCGGCTTTTACCGCTCCGATTTCGTCCGCGATAACTTTTTCAACTGTCGCCATCAGCTCTTTGTCTTCAAAGTACTCGGCGATTTTCCGCAGAGATTTGGCGGTGGCTTCCGCGCCGATGAAGTTGACCTTGATCCACGGAATGCCGTATTTCTTTTCAAGCATGTCCGCGACGTAGTTGATTGAGCGGTGACACATTACCGTGTTCAAATCGGCAGTATGGGCCATTTCGAACTGGTCGATGGACGAGTTGCCGCTAAAGCTGGAAACCAGGGTTATTCCGCAAAGTTTCAGCAGACGTTCGATTTCGAACGCATCACCACCGATATTGTATTCACCCAGCATATTGATTTTGTATTTTCCTTCCGGACCATCATCGTTAAGGCCGATGACGTGTTTGAATATCTGGTTGTTCGCAATATGGTGACCGGCGGACTGGCTGACGCCTTTGTAGCCTTCACAGCTGAATCCGAATACGTTGCAGTCGCCGAATTTTGCTTTCATTTCTTTAGCAACAGCGTGAACATCGTCACCAATCAGCCCGATCGGGCAGGTTGAGAAGATCGCGATTGCATGTGGATGGAATAAGTCGTAGGCTTCCTGGATCGCTTCTTTAAGTTTTTTCTCACCGCCGAACACGATGTTTTCATCCTGCATGTCGGTGGAGAAACAATAAGTCATATAGTTTTCACCGTCCGGACCTGGGCTGGTCTGGTTACGTCTGGTTAACCAGCTGTAAAAACCGCAGCCGATCGGGCCGTGTGTGATGTTAACGATGTCGCGGGTCGGACCAAGTACCACACCTTTGCAACCGGCATAACAGCAGCCGCGCTGGGTGATGATTCCCGGAACCGTCCTGACATTTGCCTGGATCTCCTGACCCGTGCCGGGTTCGTTGACCACTATGGACTTGGCTCTTTTTCGGGCTACTTTCACCGGATATTTTTTGATGATTTCTTCCTTGATTGTAGCCGCGTCAGGTAATTTTTTCTTTATAGTCATTCTAAACCTCCTGAAGAATCCAGTACGTTTCCGCCGGATGCTCCTGTCGCGATTTCTCCATTTCTTACTCGAATCGCCTCACTGACCGGAACCACGAAGATTTTTCCGTCACCGGCGTTACCGGTTTGATTCTCGTCAATGATCGCTTTGACGGTGCGGTCTACCCAGTCGTCTGAAACTACTACTGAGATCATTCTTTTCGGAACCAACCGCGGACCGTCACCTAATTGTGAGACCGCTTCCATGTAGCCGTCTTCGGCTCCTTTAAGGATTCGGTAATCAACAAAACCTTTACCGCGGCCCAGGACTCTGCCGGTTGCGCTGAACGAGGTGATTCCAACTGCGTTCAATGCCCGCTTGGTCTCGTTGATTTTGTTCATTCTAATTATTGCCATTACTTCTTTCATTGTACCATTCTCCCGGTTGCAGGTTAAACGTCTTTTACGCCTGAACTGATGGTATAGACCTCTTCTACTGGTTGGATAAATATTTTACCGTCACCAAAGTTTCCCGAGCCGGTTTTGGCACGTTGCATGATCGTGTTGATGACAAAATCCTTGTCAGCTTCCGGGATTACCACCAGCAGCATTTCTTTCGGCAGTTCGTCATAATGGACCTCGCCAACTTTCAAGCCGCGCTGTTTTCCGCGTCCGAACACCGGAACTTTTGTAACCGCCGGATAACCGGCTTCAAGTAACCCTGCCAGGACGTAATCGCTTTTTTCCGGCCTTACAACTGCTTTAATCATTATCATTTTTAGATCCTCTTCTTTTTGTTTTTTGTGATGTATAAAAGAACGGGTTAGGCTATACCGAAATCAATCAGCAGTTTTTCCAGCTCATCAATTTCCAGGGGAGTGGGAATCACAAACATTTCATTTTTTTCGATATTTTTTGCCAAAGTACGATACTCGTCTGCCTGACTGTGAGTCGGCTCGAAGTCGATTACCGTTTTGCGGTTGATCTCCGCGCGCTGTACCATGTTGTCACGAGGTACGAAATGAATCATTTGGGTTCCGAGGCGTTTGGCCAGTTCTTCGATCATTTCTCTTTCATTGTCAACCTTACGGCTGTTACAGATCAGACCGCCGAGGCGAACACCACCGGTGTCAGCGTATTTAACGATACCTTTACAGATATTGTTAGCGGCGTACATAGCCATCATTTCGCCTGATACAACGATGTAGATTTCCTGGGCTTTCCCGTCACGGATCGGCATCGCGAATCCGCCGCAGACAACGTCGCCAAGAACATCATAGAAAGCGTAGTCAAGTTCCCATTCGTCGTCATAAGCTCCGAGCTGTTCAAGCAGGGTGATCGAGGTAATAATACCACGTCCGGCACAGCCTACGCCAGGTTCCGGCCCACCGGATTCAACACAGCGGGTTCCGCCGTATCCCGGTTTGATGACGTCATCGATTTCCACGTCTTCGCCTTCTTCCCGAAGCGTGTCGAGCACGGTCTTCTGGGCCAGGCCTCCGAGCAACAGTCGGGTCGAGTCTGCTTTCGGGTCACAGCCGACTACCATTACTTTTTTTCCGAGTTCCGCCAGGCCGGCAACTGTATTCTGGGTTGTAGTGGATTTCCCAATGCCGCCTTTTCCGTAAATCGCAATCTTTCTCATCTTACAATTCTCCTTGTTGTTAATTCGGGCCATATCCTTTTTTACGGCCGCCTATTATTGTTTAATTTTTTTAATGCTCATGCATTTTACAGTTGCCATATACATAGCGTTTACTGTGCCAAGTTTTTTTATTTATATTGTAAGTTGCTGTTTATTATTTGTTTGTGATTTTATTGTTGGGGTGTTTTTGTGTTTGAGTAGGGATTGCGGCATCGCGGAAATCCAGTTTGCCTTGACTTTTTTTTCATTCCATGGAAAAGAATTTCACACCGGGATGAGTTATGATAATGAAATCATAGATGTAAGGTGTTGATAAATAGTATAATACGTTCAATGTTTGACAAAATTGACAAATTGTCAAGTGAAATGGAAATAATTGTCAAACAGAGTAATTTATTGCTCTAAACGAAATGAAATTTAAATAATAATAATTACTTCGAATGGAGCAGAGGGAACAAATTGTCATTATAATAGGCTCTTTGACTTTTTTCCATCATAATGAATTATTGTAAGCATTTGTTGTAAAAGTAATTATCGTTTTTTTATAATCAAGGCATTAGACAATTTGACAAACTCGCTTTCAATGTATATATTATCACTAACCATAAGGAGGACAAAATGGACGCACGAATGAAAGTTAAAGGCGAAGGCTGCTACTACCATCTTTACAACCGCATCGGCTGCATCAAAGGCGAACATCCCTTTTCCGATGCTGACAAGGAATACGGCTTCAAATTGCTCCTATATCTTTGCGATTACTTTTTGATCGAGGTCATTTCCGCCGCCTGGATGGGCAATCATTTTCACCTCGTGGTCTACGCTCCCGGACCCAACGAACTGCCGCCTCTTGAGGTCATTGTCAAGCGTCACAACGCCTATTACAAGTCAATGAAAAAAATCTTCAAATTCGGCCCGCGAACCCCGGTCATCAGCCTCGAAAACAAAGTGCAATGTCAGGAGATTAGCCTAAAAATGATTGATATAAGTCGTTTTATGTCGGCTTATCAAAGGCAATTCACCTGCGTTTATAACGAAACCCGTAACCGTACCGGGCAACTCTGGGGCGGACGCTTCAAAAGCGTGATTCTCGAGCGCATAAACGCCCTGGCCGCCTGCGTTACGTACGTCGAACTCAACCCAGTCCGAGCTGGCCTGAAAAACGATCCGGCAGACTATAATTTCACCACCTGGGGACGGTATTGCAGAAGTGGAAAACACATGTTCTACAAGAATTTCGTCAAGCATATGAAGCAAAATATTACCACTGGTGATACGTCGCATTGGACTGATATCGAGGTGTTTGCGTTCTTTCGAGGAGAGCTGGCGCGGATAATTACCGCTGAAAGCGGAGCATCAAGCGAAGAAATCTACGCTGCACGTGATAAAGCCCGACGAAAAGAATCAATGCACGTACGTTTCCTGCGACGCACTCGACACTTTACCGAAGGAGCGATTTTAGGTTCAAAATTGTTCATTCGCCAAACCGGAAGCCTATTTGACGATCCGGCGCGAATTCAGAAAAAACACTTCTCCCGAGGCACCAGCCCCTCCGGAATGCTGTATTGTTTCAGAAGGCTAAAGAATTCGTTATGATAATATATTGAAAATTTGTGGTTGAATAAGAACAATGAGAGCATAATTTTCCAGGAAATATCCATGAAGTTTTAAATGTTGATATTCAATATTTATAGTTACGGTAATTGTTTTTATGAATTGCATCGGATTGAGTTAAGAGTCATTATTACGTTTTCTGAAATCACGCGGAGCAAGTCCGGTTTTCCGCTTGAATGCGCGGGAAAAAGTAAATTGATCGGAGAAGTGGAGCAGATTGCTGATCTCCTTGATGTTCATATCGGTTTCCGATAATAAGCGTCTGGCCGTGCTGATTCTGGCGTCCAAAACTATTTTGGCGGGGGAATTGTCCAGGTGTTCCGAGCAGAGACCGGTCAATTTGGCCGGACTCATTCCCAGCAGGGAAGCCAGATCACGTACGTTCAGGTTTGAAGTGAAGATGTTGGCCGAGATTACCCGGTTTAATTGTGATGAAAAACTGTTCCCGGCGACTTCCTGGAACATTTGATCGGAGAGCGAGTCATCCGGAATGTGCTTGACCAGCAGCCAGAATATCGCGGAAAGTTGTGATGAAATATACTTGGGGGCGGGCGAAGATGATTGTATTTCGGTGGAAATATCTTTGAACAGTGAAGCAAAAGGTTCCGGCGGCAGTTTGATTATCTGTTGCCCGGCTGCTATTCCGGCTTTCAGTAATCTGGCGGAGACGCCGATATTTAGTTCAGAACATAAAACAAAGTTTAACGCGTGATATTTCAGTCCCACGTGAACCGCGTCAAGATGGATGTCGCCGGGGCAGATTATCAAAGCATCTCCCGGTTCCAGTTCCAGTTCACGGCCGTTGAGAGTCGCTCTGTATTTTCCCTGTGTGACATAGATCAGTTCATGGTCCGGATGACGATGTTCCACATACAGGAAATAAGATTGGCTGCTGTCAATCGTGTAGCGCTGGAATTCAGGATACAGCTCCGATTTTACATCGCGCAGAGCCGTATAACATAATTCGTGAGGAAAATCTTTTTGCATTTTTTCAACTACCGGCAATCAGACGATACATTTGCCGGGACTTATTTAAATTAACATGTTTTATGTTAATTTAAACATAAAAACAGCGTTTTCAAGTGTTTGTTTTGCTATTAATGTGATGTATTGTTATATTAAAATGAAATTCAAAACAGGAGAATCAAATATGTACAAGATATCATTAGATGGAGAATGGGCCGTCTCTAAAGTCGGCGAAAACAAAGAAATCCCGGCAACGGTTCCCGGAGATATTTATGGCGATTTACTTAAGGCCGGAGAAATCCCGGATCCGTTCTATCGCGATAACGAACTGGAACTGCAATGGATCGGTGAAACCGACTGGACCTATCGCCGAACCTTTAAGGTTGATTCTGAATTATTGAGCTGTGGTCGGGTCATGTTGCAGTGCGACGGCCTGGATTTGTTCGCGACGGTCATTGTCAACGGTGAACAGGTTGCGTCGACCGATAATATGTTCCGATCCTGGGAATGGGATGTGAAAGAGTTACTGATTGCTGGTGAAAACAGTATAGAGATTGAATTCAAGTCGGTTATTCCTTATATAAAAGAAAAGGATGCTGCCAGAACTTTGCCGTGCTGGAACGGACAGGCGGCGGCAAAACATTCCTGGACCCGCAAGATGGCCTGTAATTTTGGCTGGGACTGGGGAATCAATGCCGTTTCCTGCGGAATATGGCGTTCAATCCGTTTGATCGGAGCAGGCGCGGCGCGGATCGATGATATCAAGATCACCCAGAATCACTCAGCAGGAATAGTGGAGCTGGTGTGTGACGTTGCGGCTGAACTTTACGACGTGGCGTCGCCGCTGGTTGCGGTCGAGGTCTGTCTTGATGACGAAACGGTTGCTTCCGGCAGCGCGTCCCTGAACGAAGGGGCTTGTTCATTGCAATTCATCATTGACGATCCGCAGCTCTGGTGGCCCAATAATCTGGGCGAACAGACCTTGTACGAGGTAGCGGTTGCTTTGCTGGAAGAAGATGGACAAATGCTTGATTCGGAAGTGAAGCGTATCGGCCTGAGAACATTGGAGCTGGACCGGCACGAGGACCAGTGGGGCGAGTCGTTTCAGTTTGTCGTCAACGGAGTGCCGTTTTTTGCCAAGGGGGCCAACTGGATTCCGGTCGACGGGATTATGGCCCGGAGATCGCCGGAAGTCTATGCCCGGCTTCTGGGAGATGCCGCTGAGGCGAATATGAATATGTTGCGGGTTTGGGGCGGCGGCATATATGAGGATGATGTTTTTTACGATATCTGTGACGAACTGGGAATTTGTGTCTGGCAGGACTTTATGTTTGCCTGTTCAACCTATCCGACTTTTGACGATGAATATATGGCGAACGTCAAACAGGAAGCGATTGACAATATTACCCGGCTGCGTCATCATCCGTGCCTTGCTTTATGGTGTGGCAACAACGAACTTGAACAGGGGCTGGTTGATGATGAGTGGACCGAAAGGTCAATGTCCTGGGATGATTACAGCAAACTGTTCGACAGGATGCTGCCGGAACTGGTGAGCAGTCTGGATTCACAAACTCCGTACTGGCCGGGAAGTCCGCATTCGCCGCAGGGCGACCGTACCTGGCATCGCAACCCGACTTGCGGCGACGCCCATCTCTGGGACGTCTGGCACGGCAAAAAGCCGTTTGAATGGTATCGTACCTGTGAACATCGCTTCAACAGTGAATTCGGTTTTCAGTCTTTCCCTGAGCCGAAGACGACTTTCTCCTTTACCGAACCGGAAGACCGTAATGTTACGTCATGGGTGATGGAACACCATCAGCGGTCCGGTATCGGCAACACCACGATCATGCAGTATATGTTGAGCTGGTTCAAGCTGCCGACCGGGTTTGCCAATACGATCTGGGCAAGTCAGATTCTGCAGGGAACCGCGATCAAGTACGCCTGTGAACACTGGCGCCGTTCGATGCCGCGCGGCATGGGAACACTCTACTGGCAGATCAATGACAACTGGCCGGTCGCCAGTTGGAGTTCCATCGACTATTATGGACGTTGGAAAGCGCTGCATTATATGGCAAAGAAATTTTTTTCTCCGTTACTGGTCAGCGGGATCGAGGACGAAGTCAATCATTCGGTTGATATCCACGTAACCAGCGATCTTTTGACGGCAACTGATGGAGTTCTAAGCTGGTTGGTGACCGATGCTTCAGGCAAAGAAATCCTTGACGGCAGTAAAGAAATTCAGATTTGCGCCAACGTTGATTCAATGGTTCAAACGCTGGATTTGCGGCAGGAAGTTGCCCTTCATTCAGCTCGCGATCTTATGGTATGGTTGGAGTTACGGGACAAGGCTGGCGAACTTATTTCCGAAAACCTGGTGACTTTTGCCAAACCAAAGCATTTGAAACTGGCTGCAGATCCTGTTGTAAAAGCTGCGGTTTCTCAGGCGGATAATGGCTTTGTCGTCAGTCTGACCGCTGAAGCTCCGGCCTTATGGGCCTGGTTGGAACTCAACGACACCGACGCGAAACTTTCGGATAATTTCGTTAATCTGCGTCCCGGAAAAACAACGGAAATAACCGTTGTTCCGGCAAAGAAATTGTCGATGGAAGACGTTGAAAAACAGTTGATCGTCCGCAGTTTGACCGATCTTTCTTGAAAGGATTTTAGGTTATTGGAGTTCTGATTTTATCTGATTCAGAACTTCACGGCACTTTGCAATGATATTGTCGCGGTGGGACCGGGTATAGCGGAACAGAGGAATACGCAGTCCCATTGCGGCAACTACTTGTTTTTCAAACCAGACCGGAAAGGCCATGATGGCGCATCCGTCGATTGGATAACTTTCCATTTCTTCAAGAATTTGTCCCTGGAAGAAACTTTCATTTGCACGGACTTCCCGGCATGCTGCTTCCAATTCGTCAACATTTTTTGCTTTGATAATGTTGTTCGCGACAAAGTGGTTTTGAAAATAAAGTTTTCTCGATTCAGGAGAACGAAACGACAGCAGCACTAACCCGGTGGCAGTGTTGATTAAATTTTCATATTGATGTGATTCGGAAAAATTGACCTGAATAGAGTTTTGACCCTGAACCTTAACTAATTCATGTCTGAGTCCCAACTTTTCATTCACCATAACGACAAATTCACCTGTATCGTTGGCCAACTGATGGATTAGCGGAGAAGCTGTCTCAAGCAACCGCTGAATAGTATCATCCGTTTTGGAGAAGCGTTCAATATTATTTCCCAGCAGATATTCTCCACGGGAATATCCTTTCTTCAGATATTCCAGCTTGACCATAGTACGCAGGATATTTGCGCATGCCGGAGCCGATATGCTAAGCATTGAGGCTAAATCTGTTGATTTAACCGCCTGGCCGTTGGCACCTGCCACTTTTTCCAGGATACAATGAAAACGTTCGATAACTTGAATCATTTTTTCTGCCTTTATTAAACTATATTTAATTTTAATGGTTTTTTTAGAGATTTCAACCCTTTTTATTAAATTATATGAACTTTTTTATGAAAAACTATTGACAATTTGAATTCTTATTATATAATCGAATAGTAGTTCATTATAAAAATGATAAACATATGCGAAAGACGGGAAATAAATCATGAAAGAAGGACAAGCGGGTCAAAGGCTGAAGGCGGTTTCTGAAAATTCAAGCCGACTGGATGCAAAGGAGCGTCAAAGAGTTTTTACATTGATTGAATTACTGGTTGTGATAGCCATCATTGCCATTCTGGCTTCGATGCTGCTGCCGGCTCTCGGGCAGGCGCGCGAAAGGGCATATTTGAGCACATGTACCAGTAATATGAAGCAAATCATGACCAGTGTGAACATGTACGGCGATGACTATGACGGCTATTATGTCATGTCGAAAGACGCGGATAAGGTTATATGGTATAAAAATTTAAAACCATATGGCGTTACCTATGCGACAACGACCGCAAAGAGCGCTTCTTATAACAGCCGCTATCTGACCAATTGTCCGAAGGCATTTGTTACAGCGCATCGCTATGATGATTATAATTTGAGTTACGGGCTTAATGTCGACGTATTCGGTTATGCCGGTGTTACCGAGCCGAAAGTTAAAATCGGGAATGAACGTAAACCTTCATTGCTGGTTACACTTGCCGAAACCGGTTGTAATTCCAGATTATATCCACGTTCACCGTTGCCGACTTATGATGAATGGTTCGCTTACGGTCGCCGTCGTCATCAGAATGGCGGGGTATACTCTTTTGTCGATGGCCATACTATTTCCCATAAAGCTCCGGGAGGAATGTTTGAGGACGATCAGGTTATTGCTTTCCGCAGTTATGATTTTACCCGGGCCAGATTCGGGCCGGTCAAATGATGCAGGGAAAAATTTGTAACAGAAGGTCCGTCATGTCTCAAGGTTTCAGGAAGCAGTTTTTATATTGTTTGGCGACATTACTGGCAATTTCAACGTTATCCGTATCCGGGAAGTCTCAGGCCCGCTTGCTGTTGGCAGGCAAAATGCGTCTGGATTTTAAAGAACGCTCTCTGCCGACAGAGCGAATAAACGGTTCATATAACAATAACCGGACAGTTATAAAAGCAAGCAAAAAAGTTGGCGGTGAATGGGAATATTTCAAACTGTCTTTTACTCCGGGCGAATCGGGGAAGGTTACTCTTTTGCTGAGGGGGCCGTCGCTTGCGCCGACCGCACTGCCATGCTGGATTTTATTTGATGATTTTGAAATATCCGGGGCAGAATTGAAAAATTCCGGGTTTGAACACATCAGGCGCGACGGCCGGTTAAGTGGCTGGGGCGGTGGTAAAGTGAACGCCGGGAGCAGTAACCCCAGAAGCGGAAAAAGTTGCGCCAGGGTTGATGCCTCTAATGGGATCGGTCAAATTATTTTAGTCACCAAAGGACGCAAAGTGACTATCGGATTTTATGTCAGGGAGGAAAATCCGTCCAAACCTCAAGTGTTTCCCCCCGGAAGCAATGTGGCGGTTGATCCCGGCAACGGCAGTCGCATATTGATCAGCAGCGGTCGACTTGAATTCAGGCCGACCTTTGAGAATTGCGGTGTTTACTTGAACAGAACCAAACAGGAAAAAGGAAAGCAAGCAAAAGTCTCGATGATGTTCCGGAAAGCTGGTTCCGGGGCGTGGCTGCCGACGCTGCCGCTGTTTGACGTACCGACTGAAAATGCCTGGCGGGGCTCTATTTTCAGGTTGCGGGAAAATACCGAATATGAAGTAAAAGTGATGATTTCAGACGACCGTAACACAACCGTTACCGGGCGCTTTAGAACCTTGAATTCCAATGTGAAAATCTTAAAAACAATTCTCCTCAAACCAAATCCCGATGGAAAACCAGTTCGACTGACCGAAAGCGGTTCCGCCGCCAAAGGATATGTCCGTTATACAATGCAGCCGGGAGCAATTATTCAGGGGGGTAGACAAGACGGAGATCAAGCGTTGGTCGAATTGAATAAGGTTTCTTATGTAATACTGGATAATCTGCGCATTAAAAGTAATGGACAGGCATTTGGATTGAGTTTGAAAAATTCACAGCATGTTCAGGTTCGCAATTGTGAAATTTTCAATTTCGGGCGTTCCGGCAGCCGCAGGCGCGATCTTGACGGCAAACCCTACGATAAAGCCGGCAAATTACTTTATAACGATGCGGGAATTTTAATCGACAATACATCCGGCGTGCTTATTGAGCGCTGTTACGTGCATTCTCCCGCTCTGGCCGCGAATACCTGGTTTTACTCCCACCCGGCGGGTGCGTCAGCGGTGCGAATCATTAACTGCGATAACGGCGGCATTGTGCTGCGTTACAACGATTTTGTCGGAAAGGACCGGGTTCGTTATATTGATGTTGTTCAAGGTATCGGCAATGGATCGATGAATGGCGGTTTTGTCAGGGATTCCGACATCTACGGCAACTATATGGCTTTTTCGAACGATGATGCTATTGAAATTGAAGGCGGGGAAATGAATATCCGGGTTTACCGGAATCGTTTTGAAGCGGTCTATACCGGCGTCAGTACTGGCGGATGTTACCTGGGGCCGTCATACCAGATTCGCAATCTCTATGTGAACGGTTCGGATGAAGAAGGCTATTTCGGATTGCCGTTCAAGAACAGTTTACATGGACAACCGTATGGATCGATCATGCTGTTGAATAATACCGCAGTAAAGTATGACTCTGCTTACGCAGTCGGCAATTTTACCTCAAAGTTGCCGACAGGCCCCTTGACCGGGGTGCTTAAAGCGGTTTCGCGTAATAATATTTTTGTTGCTCAGGAACAAATATTTACCAGAGGTTTTTTCACATGGAAGGTGGATGTTGACAATGATCTGCTTCAAGTGTATGACAAAGAAAAGGCCGGGATTGAAAAGGCGAAACTTACGGCGCTTGGTCAGGAGCGACATGGGGTCTGGGGCGCTCCGATATATATGAACCGGGCAGGGGGCGACTATCGATTGGCCGAACACAGTCCGGGCCGGAATCAAGCTGCGGTGATTCCAAACTTCGAGATGAAGCATTTGGGCGCGTTCCAGGATGACGAAGTCAGGTGGTTGCCGTATCGACCGTTGCCGGTTGCCACGGACCGCCAGGAAATACGCTTCGACTTATCTTCCGGAAGCACAAGAGAATACTTCACCGTGACCACCGGGCTTAACGGCAAGGAAATTCCTTTTAATATTTGCAGCAATGAAGACTTTTTTTCAGTGAGTCCTAAAAAGGGAATATTTCGCAGTGGAGAAAAAATTAAATTCACGGTAAGATTAAAGTCGGATCAATTGACGTTGCCGAGGGAGTATCGCGGCGCGATTCTGTTGCGGACCGAATCGGGATATTCGCTGCCTATATCGGTTTTTGCCGATAACAGCAACTCGCAGTTGCTTCGCCAGGAGGCGTTGAGAAATGCGATTATTGTTCAGGCCGGTTTGAATTCGCAAAAACGCAAAATTACCGGCAAAGTGAAAATTCCGAAAGACGGCACTTACTTTGTTCTGGCTCAACTCGAAAACTCTGTTCATGTCAGGAATCTGCAACTGGATTTCGGGCCATACAAAACAGACGGTAAAGTACGGCTCGTTGCTAAAGGTACCGCTTTCAATAGACTCTACGTGCCGGTTCGCAAAGGAAATTTAAGTGCTTATTATTTTCATTTAAAGGCAGGGGAATATGATTTTGCGGCATGGTTGACCGGCTCAAGAGGTCAAGAATCCCCTATGGTTATCAAGAGTTTTCTGATTACGACAAAACCTGAACTATTCAGTTGGTGGAAGCGCTGATTTGATTTTCCGGGTTTTCCTGATACCGCATTCCTGGTACTTGAATTATCTGTCCTTGCCGTGCATATTACAGTGGATAGTCAATTATCAGGAAGAGGTAGTCATGACGACGGCACTGTGTTTGAATTGCGGCGCGCTGAAATTCGGCGCGCTTTGTCCATGTCCGGAATGCGATGCTGAAACGTGCGGGAACCGCGAATATGATCTGTTTTTTACGGATCATCTGTTCACGGTCGACTTTTTGGCGGTTCTGAGCGAAGACTTTAGAGATTTCAGGAAATTTGACGGTGACGACCAGACCCGGTTGGCCGCGTTCTTGATTTTTGCCGCTGAATATGCTCCGGAAGATATTCGGATTGATTTTAAAGAAACGCTGGAAAATATGCACGCGTTTGAGTTTCTTCAGAAATATCGTCCTCAAAAGCGTGATGTCAGTAAAATAGAAATTATCAAGCAAAAAGATGATTCCGGGCTCAAATGGCCTTTTCCGCCCGGCGTCTTGATTCCGTTTGCGTTGATAGGGGCGTTTATCTATATTACCTGGGACATGCGGCTGCGTCACGCCTGGATCGGGAAGTTGTATCCTTACCTGATCGCAGGCGCTTGTATTCTTTTGATTGTAATGATCCGAATGATCTTTAAAAAACGCCGGGAAAAGCTTAATTAATCAATTTTGACTGTTGATCGTACTCTGCTTTATTATGATAAATCAAGTTTCTACCGGATGTAAATCTTCGGCAAAAGTGGCGATTCCCAACTCAGGACAATTTCCAAGGTCGACATTCACCAGTGAAGGATTGTCACAATTTGCAAAGTTGAACAGCGAATCAACTTTTTCCGCACCGTCGCGGAATCTGATTATACTGTCACGAAATTTGAATCCGGTTGTGTCAGCCACATAAAAGGAGCAGCTGGGGATTTCAATATACATGCCTCCAAGTCTTTGTTTACGTCCCGGTACGATATTGAATATACTGTTTGCAATGGTTACATCATGATAATTGTTGTCTGTTCCTCCGTTTATGATAACGGTATGGGTCATATTGACTTTCAGGTCTGAAAAGTTGATGTTCCGTAAATCGGCACTTCCGCTGTTGCTCATATAAATCGGAATCATAACATCCATCGTGATATTGCTGAAGTTGATATTATCCAGATCGGTTCCGCGCGGGTAACGTTTTGAATAAGCCGGCATGATGTTAATGCCCTGCCTTGAACCGTGAATGACGCAGTTGTTGAACGAGCAGTTCCGGACGATTCCGTCGCCGACGCCGATTCGGAATGCACAGCAGAACGTTCTCAGGAGACAGTTGGTCACAGTGACGTTTTCGCATGGAATATTTTCGCCAAGCGGAGGGTAATGTCCCCGGAAAATCAGGCAGTCGTCCTGTGAATCGATGTCGCAGTCGCTGATTATGAGATTTCTACAGCAGTTGAAGTGAAGTCCGTCGCCGTTGGGAATTTCCAATACTTTTATGCTGACTCCGGTGATTTTAATATAGTCGCATCCGAGCATGTATACCGACCAGAAGCAGGCGTTGTCGATTGCTATCCCCTCGATCTTGATGTTGGAGCAGCGGCAGAAATGAATCATTTGTCCGGGACGTTCATCCGGAATCTCATACATGTAATATCCGGGGAAATTCGAGTGTTCATTTTTTCCCGCTTGAAAGAAATATTCACAGTTCCCGTTGATCCGGCCGTGACCGGTGATCGAGATATTGCTGACCCGGTAGGCCAGTATCAGGTGAGTTCCGTTGGCGTTCTGGTGTTCGACAATATCGCGTTCGGGAAAACAGTCTTTGGTGTTGTATTCCTCTTTCAGGGTACACGCTTTCAGTTCGCATCCGGCTTCCAGATGAAGATTAACATTATCCTTCAGCCAGATCGTACCGGTCAGATATACCCCGGCGGGGCATAATACGGTTCCGCCGCCGGCGTTGCTGCACGCGTCGACCGCGGCTTGGATCGCTTTGGTGTTGATGGTGTCTTCCTGCGGGATCGCGCCGAATTTTGTGATATCAAAATACATCGATTTTTCCTTTACTTGGTTTCTTTTTTTGTTTAAACATCCAGTCAAACAGCTCTGGGGTATACGAGTAACTCCAGGCGTTATGTTTGACTTTTTTATATTCAGTATATTGCGGTTTGCCGCCGGCTTGCCGCAACGCCGTGATCATAGCCCTGGAGTTGTCCGCTTTTACTACCGGGTCCAAAGCTCCGTGAAATGCCCATATCGGGAGATTGGCAATCTTGCCAGCCTTACTGACGTCTCCGCCGCCGCAAACCGGGACGGCCGCCGCAAATAATTCCGGTTTTCTACAGATGATATCCCAGGTGGCAAACCCTCCCATTGATTGACCAAAAACATAAATTCTTGTAGTGTCAATCGGATATTTTTTAATTATTTCATCGATAGCCTCCATGGCCATTTTCATTTGTATATTAGGTTTTTCCGGTTGTTTGTGCGCTGTTTTGTGCCAATCAAGATTAACCCATTTTCTTCCCCCGGGGCACTGCGGAACAAAAACAAAGCACGGGTATTTTTTCGGGTAATCCCCATTGGTTACGGTGCTGGCAAGATTTATTGGTTTAATGTTATCACTGCCGCGACTGCCCGCTCCATGGAAATGAACAACCAACGGATATTTTTGTCCTTCTTTTATTGCCGGCATAAAGAAGCGGAATCTTAATTTATTCCCTTCTTTTGCCTGATAATAGAAAGAATGATATCCTTTAATTACCTTATCTAACTTATTCTCAACTAATTTGGCACAGATGCTTGTATTTGCAAGCATGATGCTACTAAAAATTACAATGGTTATGATTTTAGATAGATACATACGTAATTCCTATTATTTTTCATCGATATTTGCCATACATATTCAACCATTATTTCGTAAGCGCTTTCAAGGTGTAGGCGCAACTCCATGTTTGGATCTGGTGGGGATCATCGGTTATAAAAGCTTTGTCGAATATCAGTTCAACTGTATCCATATTGTGGATATTATACCAGTTTAACAGAGCTTTGACTTTGTTGCTGAACTCAATCTTCACCTTTAACCCGCTAGGTAGTTGTAGAACGCAACTGTTGGTTCTAAAATTGCCGCATTCCTTAATGTGTTTTGATTTCAGGTAAGGCGTAAATTTTGTATTATTGCGAGTAAAAATATTGCCGCCATTGCTACCCGAACGCATAGAACTTATTGCTTTGTCATCGACAAAAACGCTTGAACCGGAAATATTCACCCCGTTAACCTCCCTTAACGCAAATTGCCGGAAGCCGCTGGCAGGAATAATATCAATCTGCACTTTTATCTCAGGTTTATCACGAAAAATAACCAGCTTGCGGCGAAATGCCAAACCGTCATATGGCGCATCTTTTACCTTATAATAAACAGACATTACAACTTCATCTTTTTTCAGTTCAATTTTTTCCAGTTCGGCGGGAATATCTTTGATTCTGAAGCCGGCCGGGTAATCGAACTGATCAATACCGAAGAAATTAAGCAACCGCAATGTTTTACCGTTTTTTATAAGTTCCCATTTGCCAACAGCGCAGTTGTTCATTTGAAAGGAAACCTGCTGAACCGGAGTTGAAACAACCAGAATATCATTGACTCTCTTATAATACATACCGTTCTTTTCCGCCCCACGATTCATACTCTTTTGCTTTTTCAGCGCGGCGTCATATTCCTTTTTCATAGTGGCAGCATCTATTGCATCACCGGAACCCGAATGCGCTTGAGGAGAGAAACGAAGTAATTTTATTGAGTCCGGCGGCAGTTTGACGTGAAAACCTTTTTTCAGTTGAAGCGCGCTGAATTTACCGTCATCGCTCCCTGACGACAAAGTTTTATTGCCGATCAACTCAGCTACATACAGCGGCACTGCTGCGTCAGGCAGTATCACTTTGGGATAAAAGTTTTTGTTTTTGTCATCATTAACCAGGAAGATCAGATACTCACCGGCATTGCCGCGAACCGCATAATAAAAATCCTCCACCTTGGCATCCCGACAGGAAACGTAATTTTTCCGGTCAAGCAGTTTTGTTGCCTTGAAATAAGGCTCAAGCCTGGAAATCAGCGCCATCGCTCGCTGACAACTCTGCAATTCATTTGCATCCATACCCCAGAATCCGGGCCAGTGATATACTCCCGGCGCATCGAGGAACGCCGAGCCAACCATAATTTTTGTCAACCGCTTCGGGTCCCTGATGCTGTTGCCATAGCCGCAAGTAATTGTCGGCATTACCGGTTTTTTTAACTGCCGTGTACAAGCCTCTAGACGATTATAATAGAGCGTGGTTCTAGAATAGATCATTGGCAAATGCAAATCCGTCCAGGCATCCATCATCTTCAAGTCTACCCCGAATTGTTTGAAAAAATCATACGGATTCTCGTTGCTGCCGGGAAGCGATTCCGAACTGAGCGCATAAATAGCCTGAGGACAGAATTTCTTCAGCGCTTTGTATTGAGCCTTGATGACTTCAGCATGCTGGAAACAACGGAATTTGACCCATTGTTTTTCATATTTTTCAGCAACCATCCGGGGAGTAAGTTTCGTCTTGTCAGCAAGCCCGATAAATTTACGGAAAGCGGCAAGCGATTCCGGCGCGAACGAATACTGTAGAGCCGGGCCTTCAAAGGCATACGGCTCATAGTCGTTGATCCATACTAATTCCCGGTTCAGGTATTCCTTATTGCCGGTGCCTTCCAGCGTATCGTTGAAAAATGAAACCCCATTATTGATGACCGCCTGGGTCTCTATTTCGGAGCCGCTGCGTGCTCCTCCAATATTCATTGCCATGGGGATATTGTACTTTTTCAGCAATTTAGTCATAAGTTTGCTATTATTGAAACGGTACGGTAAACGCCCAAAATTAGTAATTACCTCACCTTTTTCAACCGCGAACGGTTGTTTTTTCGCGTTGACCAGATACCCGGCTGAAGTAAAACCGCGACTTTTCAGGTAGTCCAGCAACTCATTCGCCAGCTTCGCTCGCTTGTCGTTAAAATCAATCCAGCGGAACGGATGGGCATAATAGACACGGTTTTCAAAACTGCTGCCGGAGGGGGCCAACTTTAGTGGTTCGAGAATTTTGACAGGAATCTTCTCCGTAAAAAACGCCTTGCCGGAACTATCGCAAAATGTCATGGAAAGGTCAAATTTTTTAGGCACATTGTTTCCGGCTTTGAAAATCAAAACGTTCATCCAGCAGTTCCAGCGGACATTATTAAGGTTAGCGAATACAGAAGTTTTGATGCCGTTTTTTATTGTTGTTTTACACGGAAACCAGGCCGCCTTGCCGCCTTTCGCCAGATACAGTTCGAAATCGATGGCTTTCGGCGCGGAGATTTTCAGAGTTTTCAGCCCCTGCAAACGTTGCTTGGCCCATAGCATGAACCAGCCGAACCCGCCGCGTTCCACATCAAACGAAACACCACGCAGTTTGTTGGTAAAACGGCAGTTAAATGACTCCGGAGTCGGCTTTATCGCCGCTTTCCGTTTCTTTTTACGGGCCAATGCCGTTTTTTTGACACTTTCGCTATCTTGAGATTTTGCTACCCTGATTACCGGATTGCGATACAATACGTAACCATCTGTCTTGCTCCCCTTGGGAGAGTATAAGGCAAAGCCTATATTTATACCAGCGGTTTTCAACGGTTTCGGCGAACTGACTATCTTTTCATATCTGGACCATTCGGAAGATCCACTGACTTTTGCCAGAAATCGTTCCTGAGTGAGTTTTTTACCCGCCGTGTCTATCCAATAATAGTACACTCCGGCAAATTGCTCGATATCGACTGTTTTTACATCCACTCCAACGAAAATCCCGTCGGTACCATTAAAATCGTTCAGTCGGATTGCAGCAGCGGCGTAATAGCGCTTTGCGTCCTGCCTGATTTTCAATACTTCAGTTCCATCAAGCTGTTCCAGGGTTATTTGGCCGCGGGCAGCGGAAAGTCCGAATTGCTTGCTGAATTTACCTTTGAAATTGTGAGCAGGGATTGCTTGACTAGAAGCGTCAACAGCCTTGCTCGTAATTATACCGACCAGAACAGCACAAAATACTGTTATTTTTTTCATAAACATAAAATTGAACCTTAAAAGTTTGTTAAAAATATCTTTATTTTAACACTTTGGGTCTCAGTTATAGACTTTATATTGTATTTTATCCGAAAGAACTATTATGACGGTTCGTCTTTTTAGTTGCGAACCATTATTCCTTTATACCAGTAATCCCACCCGCCAGAAAGAGGAACGACTCTAGTTGAACGCATACCTGCAACATGACCATCAGCAAACAAACAATTAGTAGTGTTGGATACATGGCGTGCAGCAATTAATGCTGCTGAGTTTGTCGATGTATTGGGTATATAGCTGTAATCTCCATCCGCCAGGAAAATAACATTGGAAGGGTACGTGACCTTGCAATCCTTGACTCCGGCAACACCCCACATTTTCTCAGGAACAGTGGATGAACCAACCCAGGAAGAATTTATTACATAGCTGTTATAATACCCGCTTGAATTTTTTGCGATACCGTCCAGCCTGGCCGCAAACTCTCCTTTGTGGTGCGACGGACATTTAAAGATACCGGTAGTGCAATATTTTTGCGCGTAAATTGAAGGATTATACTTAACATAACCGCCAATACCTAATGATACAGCCCAATTTGGATACCCGGTCTTATAGGCAATCCCATTAAATGTAATACCGTTTCCCAGTCTGTGCGGGACAAAGTAACTGGTATCACTGACATATGAACTACCGGCCAGTCCCAACTGTTTCAAGTTATTTTGACATGCAGCACGTTTGGCGGTTTCCCGTGCTTTTCCCAGCGCTGGCAAAAGCATTGAGGCGAGAATTGCGATAATTGCAATAACGACCAGTAGTTCGATTAGTGTGAAATGGCTTCTCATAGCTCCGTTTTCCCAATTTACTTCCCTCATTTTTGTACTCCTTTTTCTGGTTTGTGATTTTTGAAACGTCATCAATATAACAAAGCTTTGTTTTATCATTTTTAATCAATATAGTTAAGTATATTTGAGTTGTATTACAAAAATAATTTTGACTATTTCGTTCTTTGGTATCTTTTTTTGTATTTGAAATGATTCTTGTTTACAGGTATATTATATACATTGACAATAATATAATCAATAACCTAAATGATTATTTTTTTAACATTTGCGATCATGGTGGTGAGTTTAAGCATTTTGTGGATAGTTTCAAGTGAATTTGTAGATGAAAATGACACGCGTGACCAGGTATTTTGTGATAAAAAATATTATTACGAGAGTGAAATAACATGTTTGATAAAATTATTTCTCAGGCCCGTACGCTGCCGCAAATCCGCAATTTCTTTGTCGGTAAGGATTTGCCGGTGGGATTTAATATTCCCAATTCCATTTTGATTTTTTGTCATGATGCTGATTGGAGCCAGCCGATTCTCAGTTCGCGTTATATGCTGATAATTCCGCTTGCCGAAATGACTTATCTGGTGGAATCCCGGGATTACCTGATTAACCCGGGGCAGGCGCTGCTGGTTAATCCGTATTTGCACCGAACCGTAACCTCTAAGAATAACTATTCGTTGCGCCTGGTTATATCATTTAAGATTGACGGTCAGCAGACCTATTTGCCGAAAAGTCCGTTGATGAAGCTGAATGATGTTGCCCTGGATTTAATTAAAACTTTACTGGATAAGTATCAACAGGAACAGATTATCCCCATTATGTGTTCCCTGACTATGCTTTTGGACGAATTGTCAAAGCACCAGTTGGAACCCCGTCATAAAGAGTTGACTTATTATGTGCAAAAGGCGCTGCCGTACATGAATCAGTATCCGGAAAAAGCGTTAAGCGTAAAAGATATTGCCAATTACCTGGGAATATCCGAAAGTCATTTACGCCGTCAGTTCAGGCATGAGATGGGGGAAAGTATTGGAAGTTACCTGTCCAATATTCGTTTAAATACCGCTAAACGCCTGCTGGCCGATACTGATCTGAGTATCGAAGCAGTCGGAAATCAATGCGGCTATGACTCTATTTATTCCTTCAGCCGTTTTTTCAAAAAAAGCATAGGAGTGTCTCCGCTGCGTTTCCGGAAACAGAATAAAAACGTCAAACAAATATAACTTTACACTATTACGAGCTCAGTTTTATAAAGGGCTTTTCGGTTTTCAATGGATAAGCTATGTTTTTATTGATTCTACGGTTCGTTTTGTTGCAGATTTACAGCCTGCATTTGCTTTGTCATTTTTTACCCACGGCGTTGCCGTGGGCTTTGCTGTTTCAGGCTTGCAGCCTGTTTTTAAATGAATAAATAAACATATTAATTAATCACGGTCTCTAATCTCAAGTCGAAGTATATAAAACAATATAAAAATATGCATGACCGCTTAGCCTGAATTATTCACAAATTTATGGCGACCTGTTACAATCTGCTCAAAGTAAAGCATTTGCTTATGTCCTCGACGTAGCGCTGCTACGCCTGCGGGATAATCAAAAACTTTCTTTTTGAGCATATTTTCACATCTCATCCATTTTTTATGAATAGTTCAGGTTAGCTCTGTAAGAGCGAAATTGTACAGCCCCGGGCAGCGCCCGGGGTATCTGATTTTATCCTGAAATCGCAGGCTGTAAGTTTGCAACAAACGATTGGGTGCATTATGCACTCACAAAAGCGCTGAAAGAGCAATTTGTACTTCTATATTCTCGGGATTGTTGTAAATGATCCTTAATTCCGTGACATTTGACCGGCCAGTTCGGCGTATTCTCTGAAAAGTTTCAGGTACAGGCGGTAATCTAACAGTGATACTCCGGGCGGCGTCTGGTGGTCGCAGCTGATGAGCAATCCGCCTTTGGCGGCGGTCGGCAACAGACGTTCGAACTCGGCCCGCATTGCCGCTTCACCTTTGTTCATGACCATTTTGTCGTAAGCGCCGAGAAAGATTTGGTTCGGATGTTCCCGTCGCAGACGGGGCATGTCAACTCCGGCCTGGCGTTCCAGCGGCAGGATGCCGTCAAGTCCGGCTTCCTCAAACCAGAATCCCGCTTCATGGATGTCGCCATCAGAATCTATGATGGCTTTGATGCCGCGTTTTTTCAGTTCGGGAACGACCATTTGATAGTACGGTTTCATAAACTCGTCAAATTCGGCTTTGCCGATCATCGGGCCATTATTGTAGCTCATATCTTCAGCAAACGTCATAAAGTCGGGTGTGCAGTATTGGCAGATGTCATCGATAACTTTCAGCATCCATTCAACGTTCTGTTGATTGATGCGCTTCATCAGGTCAGGCTGGTCGTAGAATGCGAAAAGATGTCCCTCTATTCCGAACAGGGTTCGTGGCAGCCAGAAAAATCCTTCCAGGGTAAACCAGATTACCGCTTTGCCCGCTGCCTGATCTTTGCTCCACTGTTCCCATTTTTCCGGATCGACCAGTTTTTTGCCTGGTTCAATTTTCGGATATTTGAACAGGTATGGCAGAATATTTTTCTCGTAGTCATCAACGTTGTTCATAATGGCCGCGCCGTGGCTGGCAGGTTGTGGAATTCCAGGTGCACGCGGCCTGATCCAGTCCTGATACATTACATCCAGATCAAAATAACGCATTAATTCATAATTGTCCATTCCTTTTGGAATCCCCTCTGATTCCCAGCGTTCAATCGTCAATCTCCACCAGGTGGCCCATTCAATTATCGGCAGGCGGTCAAACGGTTGAAAATTCATTACGGCATTAAAACGTTCCCGGGTATTCATGGTAAATCCTTTATATTTGATGATCTGATTAATGTTTGTTTCCTATTGAACTTTTTACAGCAGCGCCGCTTCCGCCGCACGTCGTGAGGAGTTTGAAACGGTTCTTCGCCGTCCGTTGTACGGATCGGACGAGACGTCCGCGCTCCCAGGCTGGGGCAAGGTCCATACTCCCGGGATGGAATTCTTGTTCATTTCTACAGTTTTCTTTTTCATCAATCTCAGTTTTTTTCAATCTTACTGGCAACTGGTAACTGTTAACTTTTTAATAATATAATTCGTTGATTATTTAAATACTTGGATTATTTTATTATAACTGAAGGAATATTTTATGAATGTGCATACAATCAGACTGCGGGAATCATTTGAGACGCTTGACAAGTTCGGCTTGGCGACGAGATACTTTCCTGTTTATAAGAATTATGAAGCGTCACCGCATAAAATTGATGTAGTCCTGCTGTCCTTTATCATCAAAGGGCAGGGGGTGCATATCATGGATGGCGAACGTTTTCCCGAAAGCGGTACTTCGCTCAGCATAACTCATTACGAAAGCGATCATACCATTGTGACCGATGCCGATGGTATGGAAATAGTAAACATTATGCTTGACTTGAAAAGGCATAATCTGCCGGAACTCCCGGAGCCGCTGGCTTCGGTGCTGCCCGACGTTCTGCCGCTGCATCCGAGGTTTGATAACCGCCTGACTCATCTGCGCCGGATACGTTTTGATGAACCTGAACCGGTCATTGATCTAGTCCTGCGGCTTGACCGCGAATTGAGAGAGCGTCAGCCGGGATATGAGACCGCCGCGATTGACCTGTTCCGACTGTTTCTGATCGAGTGCGTCAGGCAGGTTATCCGCACCGGAATGATCGCTCCCGGCCGCGAAATGGCCTCTCTTCAGAGAATGCACAAAGTCAGGCGGTATATTGACGCAAATTATTATCAGCAGCTATCGCTTGAGAATTTAGCGAAAATAAGCGGTTTAAGCGGCAATTATCTATGCCGCCTGTTCAAAGAATATTCCGGTAAAACGATTTTTAATTACATTATCGAGCGCCGGGTTCAAAACGCGATTGTCCAGTTGCTTTCGACCCGGAAAAAGATTATTGCTATTGCCGGTGATTGCGGCTTTAACGACTTAAGCTATTTCAACCGCTGTTTCAAACGACTTACCGGCCAGTCCCCCGGCGAATATCGGCGTGATGCCATGTAATCCTTATTGGTTAGACCCCCAGGTCTATCATGGCATCGGCGACTTTGCGAAATCCGGCGATGTTTGCGCCAAGGACATAGTTGTCTTTGACTCCGAATTCATCCGCGGTTCTTTTGCTTATTTCATGAATATTGCGCATAATATCCTTTAGTTTGGAGTCCACTTCCGGTGCGCTCCAGCCGACACGCATTGAATTTTGCGTCATTTCAAGTCCTGAAGTTGCCACTCCTCCGGCATTGGCCGCTTTGCCGGGGCCGAACAAAACGTTGTTTTCAATAAAATATTGAACCGCATCCGGAGTTGACGGCATGTTGGCGCCTTCGGAGACGCATTTGCATCCGTTTTTGACTAGAGTTTTGGCGTCTTCCAGATCTAATTCGTTTTGGGTTGCGCTTGGAAGGGCTATGTCAGTTTCCGATAATTGCCATGGTTTTCCGCCGGCGAAAAATTCTACATTGCTGAAGTTGTCCGCCGCTTCATTAATTCTGCCGCGTTTGACATTTTTTAAGTCCATGATGAATTCCAGTTGTTCATCATTCAAGCCTTCGTCGCACAAAATAGATCCGCTGGAATCTGACATAGTAATAACTTTGCCGCCTAGGCTTATGATTTTTTTTGCGGTGAATTGTGCCACATTTCCGGCTCCAGAAATCATTACCCGGCGATTCTCAAAATCCTCGTTTCTGGTTTTTAGCATTTCAGAGACAAAGTAAACATTGCCGAATCCGGTGGCTTCGGGACGGATGAGACTGCCGCCGAAATTCAGGCTTTTTCCGGTGAGAACGCCCTGGTGTGCATTGGCAATTTTTTTATACATGCCGAAAAGGAATCCAATTTCCCGGCTGCCAACGCCAATGTCGCCGGCCGGGACATCGGTATCCGGCCCGATATGACTTTTCAATTCACGCATGAAGTTCTGGCAGAAGCGCATTATTTCTACATCACTTTTACCCTTTGGATCGAAATTGCTGCCGCCTTTGCCGCCGCCCATTGGCAGTGTCGTTAAGCTGTTTTTAAATATTTGTTCGAAGCCGAGGAATTTCAGGATGCTCAGATTGACCGAAGGATGAAAACGCAATCCCCCTTTATAGGGGCCGATTGCGCTGTTGAACTGAACCCGGTAGCCACGGTTAATTTGTGTGTTGCCTTTATCATCGACCCATGGAACCTGGAACATGATAATGCGTTCAGGGGTGGTAATGCGCTCCAGTATGCGGTGTTTTTCGTAGGTTTTATTTCGTTCAAGCAAGGGGCTCAATGCTTCGAATACCTCCAGGACGCTTTGGAGAAATTCTGTTTCCCAGGGTTGTTCCTTCTGCAGCTCGTCATAGACCTGATACGCGTACTCGTTCATCAATACTTTTCCTTTTTTGTTGCCGGCAATTAATCTAATATTGGCAATATAATGCCGATTAATTGTATGTATATTGCCGTTTTGTTGTTGTTATAATATATTTTTCTACTTAAAAAAGCAAGTGTTAAAACTGATAAACTGTAAAAATAAAAATACATTCGGCAATATTGCCGATAAATAAAGTAGGTGATTTACATTTTAAACTTGACTTTATGAATTCATGGGGTATTTTTGCCATTGAGTTATAGTGTTAATTCTTGATATAGAAAGCGGAAGGATTGGTATAATGGCGTTATCAGATAAAATAGAACGCAAAAAACTGGCGATACTGGAAGTTTTGAAAAATTCAACCATGCCATTGAGCGGAAGCAAAATAACCCAATCGTTAAATGTTGCCGGTTATGATATAAGTGAGCGTACAGTAAGGCTCTATTTACGACAGCTTGATGAGGAAGGCTTGACCCGGTCAGACGGCAAACGCGGCAGAGTTATTACCGGAGACGGTAAACTTGAAATCGGGAGTTCCAGGGTTATTGAGCGGGTAGGATATATGTCGGCCAAGATTGACCAGATGACTTACCGGATGAATTTTGACCTGGCATTACGTACCGGGACGGTTGTGGTAAATACCACTTTAGTTGATCGTGAGATACTTCTCGCAAAAATCAATCAGATCAAGCGGGTATTTTCCATGGGCTATGCCATGGGATATTTAGTCGGGCTTTTGAAACCCGGAGAAAAAATTGAAAATATGACTATTCCTCCGGGCAAGGTCGGACTTTGTACGGTCTGTTCGATAACCTTGAACGGGGTGTTGCTGAAGCACGGAGTGCCGGTGCGTTCGCTTTTTTGCGGCTTGATGGAGTTGCGGGGATACAAGCCTGTTCGTCTGGCGGAAATTATCAATTATGACGGAACCAGTCTTGATCCGCTCGAATTGTTTATACGGGGCGGCAAGACCAATTATAAAGGTGCGATTTCCACCGGTAGCGGATATATCGGCATCGGGTTCAGGGAATTTCCAGCTGAGAGTTATGACTCGGTTGTCAATCTTGCTGAAAAGCTGAAAATGATAGGTCTTGGCGGTTTTATGGAAATAGGGCGTTCCGGACAGGCGCTCTTCAATATTCCGGTGCCTGAAGGTTGTATCGGGGCGGTGGTTGTCGGTGGGCTGAATCCGGTTGCGATACTTGAAGAAGACGGCATTCGGGTCGAAGCCAAAGCCCTTTCAGGCCTGCTTCCGTTCAACAAATTAATTCATTACGAAGAACTTGAAGGGGCGCTCAAGAGTATTAAATCCAGGTAATATTCATGCCGGTTGGGGGACTGCGATCCGTGTGGCGCTTTACAGCCATAAGTTTGCGATAATTCAGGCTAGGATTGTTAGTATTTTTTTCGCTTAAACCGGTTGTTTATCTCATCTAGTATCCATTTCTTTTGCTTTTCATCCTCAAATCCAAAAGTTATTTCTCTATTGATATACCAATTATATATCATCCTCCGAATCTCTTCAGGCGTTTTGTTTTGGTGCTTGGACCACCAAATTGAGGCTTTGGTTGTGGGATAAAATTCTGTAGAAAAGTAAGATGCCCCCATAAGAATTTTTCCTTCTCCATTTTCTCGTGACTTGTACATCCCTCTAATGGGATCAAACATCTCAGCTATTGCCATTTTGCACATATGTCCAACAGAAAAAGGAGAATATTCAACCGAGGTAGACATGCAAGTAGAGAACTCTTTTCGATCAAGATTTTCAATCAATATTGGAACGATGCTCTTTCCTTTTGCTACAATCTCCCGGTATGCTTTCCACACCCTTTTGTTTTCTGCTTCAGACCAGGACGGTGGCAGCTTTTCACCCCATTTTCCTTTTGTCGCTGGATTGGATGATGCTAATGCATCTACAAGTGAACGAGGAGAGGTAAGTGCAGTTTTAGTTCCGGCTTCCTTATTCTGCGCAGATTCACATGCATCTGCTGGCGATTGGGGAGACGAACGTGTAGTTTTGGGTCCAGTTTTTTTGTTCTGCTTTGGTTCACAACCAATAAACAGAACTGCAATAATAACAAAACACCATCTCATCGTCTTGTCCTTTTTCTTCTTGTTAATTTTGGCAATGTGGTCATCCATTAAGGTTCATTAGGTCATGTGAGTTATTTTACTTTGATTTTTTATATCTTTTGGATACTTCAAAATGCGATTCCAGAAGCGCCATGATACGGGGATCGAGAGCACCAGGGCCAGAAATCCCCAGAAACATCTAATGAGAGGAATAAGAACTGATTGATGGAACCAGGTTACATGGCCTTTTTCTTTTTTTGATATAAAGCAGCCATATCTGTCAATATAACCGACATAAGTATCATTGTTGTAAACCAGTAAATATGTCTCAAGGCCGCCATGATGGGCCTCCGGGGGAAATATTGGTGAAACTGTCCTGCATCCATACCGTCCGGCTAGAAAAAGATTCACTTTCGCTCTGAGAAAAGGATCATCGGCAATAACTGATGTAACAATGAACATAAATAACGATACAAAGAAAATTGATATTACGTATTTCATGTTATAGCCATGCTGCCTTGTTTTTATTCTTTGGACTTATTTTTATCCGGATTCCTTAATGATTTGTCTATTTCATCTAGCTGTTGCAAGAAATCGTCTGCGTAGCCAGCAGATGAGTGTTTTTGAATTTGAATGTATTTCATTATTTCCCGGATATTTTTTCCTTTGTTCTTAATATAAAAATCCTTGCCGTCTTTGTAAATAATTTCATCTGGCAGCCAGTTGTATTTGTATCTTATATTATTATATATATTATCCCTGTCAATTGCCATTTTAATCATCTCACGGGCAAATTCTCCCCTGCTCATGGGGCGCATATCCATCTGTTTATACATTA
The DNA here is from genome assembly GCA_963676655.2 of Victivallales bacterium. Classification (GTDB taxonomy): domain Bacteria; phylum Verrucomicrobiota; class Lentisphaeria; order Victivallales; family Victivallaceae. Next base: position 243,077 of record CAXXKX010000002.1, read on the forward strand.
TTTCGGCAGGAAGTTTTTTGAAATAACCGATATTCTGTGAGAAAACAAAGCTGTTTTTAAGGTTTATCGATTCAGTCAAATATGTGTCTCCGATTAGACTCAATAATAATGGAAAGGAATCAATGCCTCCATTAATGATTTCTATCATGGATTTTCCTATATAATATTTACAGAATTCATGTCTTTTTTTTAGCCGGCTTAGTGTATCTTGATTCAACTTGTTATTCCGGTGAAACTTATGGATCAAGAGCCAATTATGAAACACGTAGTTACTATTTTTATATAGTGTTTCTATTTGCTGTTTTGTATCCCATTCAGCGGGATAACATTTTTCATTTGCTAATTCTCTGGCAATTACCAAATCTTGTCTTGAAAGAGAGAAATCTCTCTGATTGATCGGCGGAGGAGGTTTCAACCTCTCTTTTAGACGTCTGCTCAGAATCTTAATAGCCGGTTGAAGAAACCACTCTTTATACGTATATTCTCTTTTTTCATGAAAAGATAATAATTTATCAACTGTCCGACTAAACTTTGCCCAATTTAAATCGTTTCTAAATTCAAAAAAAGCCTGCATATATTTCAAAGTCATAATTCTATTATAAACGGCTTCTTTGGCTCCATGGTAACCATATCTTTTGAGAATTATTCCAGCCAGTTCGAATGCCTTTGATTCTTGCCCTTTATCGTGTAAATGAGTGGCATATATCAAAATATCGCCAATTTCGTTGATCAACATCATATCAAGTTGCAAACGAATTATCATATTTAGTCGTTTTAGAATAGTTTCATATTCTTTTTCCTCATTGACCTTTTGGGGGGTGGTAAAACTTATTTGCCTGGCTGCAGCTCCTTTCGTCATCCCTTGTGAACTCCGCTCAGCTTCAACCATTTTCTCGCTTGGTATCACAAATTTTAAGGCTCCGACAATGAATTCAGAATGACCGTCTTTATTTTTACCTGAAAACCAACTGTCATACGGTACAGACAGGCATCCGTTTGTTCCGTTTATCGTAATGTTGGTTTTGACCGCATCGGTTACATTGGCAACCCCGAAGTCATGAACACTGGAGATAAGACTTTCAGATAAAATTGATAAGTCTTTTGTTATCCTATTTTTCAGATGAAAATCAATGTCTGAAGAAACTGCGTGGTCGCAGTAAATGGATACTAATACAATCCATGTTAAACCAATATGTGTCTTAGTCATGAAAATAGTTCCCCATTAGAGTTGGTCATCTCCAAAGCCTCCATCATTAAAAACTGCTTAGGTAATACCGTTTATTGCTTCCCGTTCATCCAAGGCAGTCCCTTGCTTTAATATGTCGTCATTTGGTGTGGAATGCAAATCAGTTTCTCGTTTTATGTGTAAATCGAGAAACTTTATCGCTGGAGCGCGACGCCGCGGAGTCGCAAAAAAAATGGGAGTGACGAGTATTTATGTCAAAAATATATTCTATTGCACTGCCATCTTATAACTTCTTGATTTTAATGATCCTGTCTTTGTTGCAAGTGCAATATTTTCATTTGCTGTGGATTGTTGACTGTGGGCTTTTAACTTCAGTCATCTCCCTGGCGGGATGGCTATGATTATATTAATGATTTTTCTGATAGAATTTGATCAGTTCTTTCAGGTTGACCCGGTAATATTTTTCATCGCAGGCCAGTTTCCTTCCGGACGCGTCGGCGAAATACATGGTCTGTGATTCCGGCAGGAATATCGCGTTGTGCAGATTGGATTTCATGGCTACGGGACGTTTGATGATTTCAATCATTTTTGCGGCATCTATTTTGCCGAAATTCTGTTTCAGTCTTTTACTCAGCGCTTCGGCCCGGCCTTTGCCGGAGACCAGGACCGTGTCCTTCGGCACTTCGGGTAGCTGCGGATTTTGAGCTCCGGGTTTCAGGATCACAAGCGGTTTGCCGCTGATGGCGACGACTCCGGCCATATTTTTATTTTTATCCGAAAGGACGTAATAATAATCGCAGGTCAGAGGCGTCTTTTTCATCAGTTCGAGCGCTTCATCTACCGTGGCGCATTCCTCCATGACCCGGCGCATCAGGAACGTCATCGGCAGCCCGTCCCATTTGCCGACTCCACCGCCGCCCATTTCTCCCATAGCCAGCCCTTTTTCGTTCATGGCGGTGACGGTGCCGATGATTCCCGCGTAACTTTGGCTGAGCCATTTATTATAGCCTTTTGGCATAAACACCATTACGACCGCATAGTTTTGCAAACCGATTTTGCTCATGTAGTCAAGGACTCTGGCGTGGATGACTTCGCCGTTTTTACTGGCGGTATTTCTTACCGCCACGCCGCTGCAATGGAACATTTCCGGGAAAAAGTTGATTTGCCGTCCATCCGCTTTAGTAATTCCGGCTGCTTTACTCATGGCGTCGCATTCCCGGTATATGCGGTCGGGAATGAATGGCTTTGTGCGTTGCATTACTTCGTCAATGCGGGTAAAGAACCAGTCGTTTTTCTTGTAGAGATAACCGGTCGCGACCAGCATGATGATATTACGTACGCCGGAAATTTCCGGTTTCAGCAGTTCGCCGTGGGCCGAACCCATTTCCTCAGGTGAACCTTCAAGGAAGATAATGCGTTTTTTATTTTCCAGCCGACACAGCAGACCGTGAGAATTGGAGGAACGCTTGATAATAGAGAGTTTTTCCGGAGTCTGTGACTGGACTGACAAACTAAGGCAGATTATCGGCAGGATAAAAAATATTCGTTTCATTAACTTAATCCTTATTATCGTTTTTTGTATTTAACTCACTTGATGTTTGATGTTCAAAAGGTTTTTAGTGGAGGGCGAGAGTCCCTCGAGCCGCCCGGTTGCGCGGCATGTCCGGCTCAACGGAGTTTCGCCCTCCAGGGATGAATCCCCAGGTCGAATTTTCTTTGTATTTAAGTCATTCAATGTTCCATGTTGGACGTTCAATGTTCGATGTTCGATGTGTTTTAGTGGAGGGCGAGAGTCCCTCGAGCCGCCCGGTTGCGCGGCATGTCCGGCTCAACGGAGTTTCGCCCTCCAGGGATGAATCCCCAGGTTGAATTTTCTTTGTATTTAAGTCATTCAATGTTCGATGTTCAAAGTGTTCAACGTTCATGAGGCTGCAAAATTACATTTTCATGGTTGAGAGGTTGATTAACGCGGCAAACATCATGTCCAACTGCCGTTGCTTGACCTTGACGGTTTTGGTGTCCTTACTCTCCGGCGGATTGAAGACCAGGTCATTGGCCGGTGCCGACAAGTTCCAGTGAGAGAAATTGATTACCCCGCTGGTCTTCCGGTTTTTAAAGACCATTTTCAACGGTCTGGCGTCATCGCTGAGATATATTTCCAGCTTGTCTTTTTTGGTGGATATAGTCATCAGGCTGCCACTGGGCTTCTGCGGTTTAACCTTTATCCGCAGCCATTTTTCCATCGGCTGCAGCATGCCGTGGGAGGCCAGCATCAATATTCCGGAGATCATTTGCTGGTACTGGAATATTCTGGCGGAAATATATTGGGCCGGATTGCTTTTCAAGTTCACCTGTTCACTGCCCAGATATACTGTTTTATCAGGTCCAAGCAACCACGGGCTTTTACCGTATCCCAGGGCTATCCGACTGACTTCTCCGCCCAGAGGATTTTTCGGCATGCTAAGGTTCAATCTGAGCTTATGGTCGTTGCCGCGGAAAAGTTTAATTTCGCCTTTGACATTCTTTTTGTTTTTTGCTTTGAAATCAAAATCAGCGCTGATGAAGAAACATTTGCCCGCATCCGGTTTGAAGCATACCAGGCGGTTAAGTTGGGCGAAAAATTTTTGCGCGGTCTTTTTGCTGTCGGTAAGGTTGGCTGCGTAATGTGGAACCGTCGAGTCGCGGAACAGTTCGACAAATTGCTGAAGCAAGCCGGGCAGGGCGATAATAGCCGAGTAATGTCCCAAGCCCTTAAGCGTGGTCATTTTATTTTTCATGCCGCATTTTTCAGCCAGCTCTTTAGAACAAACTGCAGGGATTACTTCATCATCCGAGGCCGTGACCATCATAAGCTTGCCGACTGCCGCCCGGGTTGCCAGATATTTTGTATTGTTTATGGGGTCGGTACTGTCCATTGCGGCAATAACATAATCACGGTCTTTTCCTTTGGAACGATCAATCAACTGCCGGATGCTGCTGGTTTCCCGGGAATGACCGATAAATTTATTCCAGTCGCCGCCGCCGAGCAGCAGGACAACTTTATCCGGTCGCTGGTCACGTCCGGCAACCGTTGCCCCGGTTATTGCTCCCAGGCTGGTGCCGAGCAGGTTTACTTTGGCCGGGTTGACCTCCGGACGGCTGCTCATTACATCGACCGTCCGGATTGCGTCGGTCACGCCTTGTTTGAATGCTTCGGCCAGAATCAGTGCGGCTTCAGGACGCTTAAGCATTTTTGAACGACTGCCATAGGGGTTGCGTTCATGGAATATCGGCATCAGGCACATCATGGCCGGAATGCCGTTTGACGCGAAATAAGCACAGGTCATTTTGGTCAGCGCGCCGTTGCCGCCGAGGATATGCAGGCAGACTACGCCCGGACGCGGTTTCTGCTGTCCTTTCAGGATGTCTGAAGGTACATAGTAGTAAGTGATGATGTTTCCGAAGTTGACTTTGCCGCCGACTCCCGGATATTCGAGCCGGTAAACCGTGTATTTCGGCGTCGTTTCATATAGTTTGATGGAATAATTGAATTTATCGCCATTGAAGCTTTTTTCAACCGGGACGGATAATGTTTTGTTTTCGCCCGGAAAGACCACTTTTGAAGCATTGACCGGGCTTATCGTAAACATTACACAACAAGTCAGCAATAGAAATATTTTTTTCATGACACCAGCTTTATTTTACACATATATTATCAAAGAAGTTCGGATCACAAACTATACAAGTAATTTTCATTTTGTCAAGTCTGAACATTATTGTTCAGGCCGGTGGTTCGATTGCTGCAATCATCGATTTATGACTGGAGCATTATTGTTTTTGGGGAATGTCTTTGCCGGGGAATTCCGGCAGTTTGAAATTCAATTTCTCTTTGGCGGATATGACTGACCCCGCGAAGGTTCGACCATGCTGCTTCAGCAGTTCCACCAGCTTGCTTACCAGGTATTCCGGAGCGCTGGCGCCGGCGGTTATGCCGATATTGGATTTTGCGTTCAGGATATCCGCCGGTAATTCAGCTGAGCTATTGATCAGGATGGCTTTGACGCCGCACTTTTCAGCGGTTTCCCGCAATCGGTTCGAATTGGAGCTGTTTTGCGAGCCGATAACAATAATGTCCGAACATTTTTTGCACAGTTCTTTGACCGCTTCCTGCCGGTTCCTGGTTGCGTAGCAGATCCCTTCGACCGTTTCCAGTTGCGGAATAATGGTTCTCATGGCGGCAATGATTTCAGCGGTGTCGTCCGGGCTCAGTGTGGTCTGGGTCAGGCAGACGCAGCGGCGTGGACAATCAGTGCGAGGCAGGGCTTTAGCTTCGGATACGTTTTCAACAACTTTGGCGCGATTGTCGATGCGGCCCATGGTTCCGACAATTTCCGGATGGCCGCGATGCCCGATCAGGTAGATGTCGGCATTGTCATGGTAAAGCTTTTCGGCTTTGGCATGAATCTTCTTTACCAGTGGGCAGGTGGCGTCGATCAGTTGCAGGTTTCGTGCCGCCGCCGTCTTTTCTACCCGGGCCGCCGCGCCGTGCGCGCTCAGAATAAGCACATTGCCGGGTGGGACGTCTTTCACTGATTCGACAAATCTCACGCCCCGTTGTTTGAGTTCGTTGACAATAAAATCATTATGGACTATTTCATGGTAGACATAGATTGGACGGGGGTAATGAGTCAGAGCTTGTTCTACGGTGTCTAGGGCGCGTCTGACTCCGGCGCAGAAGCCGCGCGGTTCAGCCAGATATATTTTTCCGCTCATTCGATAATACCGTCTTTCAGGTGTAGAATGGTATCGGCCATATTGGCCACGTCCTGGTCATGGGTGATCATTAGCAGGGTATGGTCGGTGCCTTCGGCGTGGAGTTCCTGGAATATCTCTAGGATTCCGGCTCCGGTGACGGAGTCAAGATTGCCGGTCGGCTCGTCGGCCAGGATCAGATGCGGATTATTGATCATGGCCCGGGCGATGGCAGCGCGTTGTTGTTCGCCGCCGGAGAGTTCGGCCGGATGGTGTTTTAGACGATGGCTCAGTCCGACTTTTTCCAACAGCTCTTCGCCGCGTTTATTCAGGGCGGTGCGTTTTGTCCCGGTCAGCATTCCCGGCAGAATGACGTTCTCCAGAACATTTAACTCGGGCAGCAGGTGGTACGCCTGGAAAATAAACCCGATATTTATCTTTCTGAACTCGGAAGCCTGGCGTCGACTCATGGTTGAGTATATGATATCTTTAAAAGTGATTTCTCCGGTGTCTGGTTGTTCCAGTGCACCCAACAGGTTTAGCAGTGTGGTTTTACCGCTGCCGGACGCCCCGAGAAGCGCGGTCCAGGAGCCTTGTTTTACTTCCATATTGACGTTTTTCAGTACCTCGATCCGGTTTTTCCCGATCGGGTAGCCTTTGCGGACATTATTGCATTTCAAGCATATCATTTTTTCTGGTTCCCGTCTGTCTTCAATGTCGTCTGTGCGGTGTTCCCGCCCCCGGTCAATTTCTTATGCACGGTTTTGAGCCCGAATCCCGCGAAAAAAATCAGGATAGCCGCCAGCGCGCCGCGCATCAGCCAGCCGTCTGCTTTCTCCTTGAGCTCTTTTTTGTTCAACAGAAAGATCAGGCTCAACGCCAGCAGCGGCATGAAACATGCCCCGACTATCGAGTACAGCATCTGCACTCCTTTGAATCCGAACGGCACGATCGCCATCGGTACAATCGCCAGAGCGTAAAGGTATATCCGGTACGGCCGGCTTTCCTCTTTTACTATAGCATCAATATCTGTTTTGCGACGGCATTTTACGTAAAAATCGGCAAAAATATACGGTACGCTTTGCCAGACCCCGAGCAGACTGCTGAAAACCGCGGCCCAGGCCCCGATTAGAAACATCCAGCGGGCGACCGGGCCGACTTCCTGTCCGAAACAATGTCCGAGCGAAGAGATCAGTTTCGCGCCGCTGCCGGAAACCTGAATGCGGCTGCCGATGATCACCATCGCCATGCCGAACAGCGCGGTCGCGAAGTAACCGGAAAATAGGTCCCAACGGCATTTTTTTAAATCCGATTCCCTGGTGCGGCCTTCTTCCCGGATCCAGTAACCGTAACAGATAATGGTCAGGGTGCCGCCGACTCCGCCGGTCAGGGCCACGGTCCAGGCCAGGCCGTTTGAACCGAGTTTGGGAATATGCGGAATCATGATGCCTTGGATGATCGCCGCCCAGTCAGGTCCGACCATGACCGTGCAGGTCAGGACTGTGACGAACATGATCAGGATAAAGATTTTCATGATCCGCTGAAACAGATGGTAGCCGCCGAAGCGGACCAGAATCAGTCCGAGTAAAGACTGGATTCCGCCGTAAACGAGTTTGGCGTATAACGGCTGATCGAACAGCGGCAGCATGGCGTGCAGGGTGATGGCGCAGGCACTGATCAGCGCCGCTCCAACAACCAGGCTCCATGGGATCAGGTAGAGCGGAAAGGCAAATGTCGTAAACAAACGCCACCGGTCCATACTGCCTTCAAGGATGGTTTTGCCGGTAATCAGCTGATATTTTGTAAAACAGACGGAAAGCAGCAGTTTCATTGCGGCCCCGAGCAATACAGCCCAGAGAATCGCGGTCCCGAGTTGACTGCCGGCGAAAGCGCCGGTAGCCAGGTCGCCGGCCCCGACGCCGGTTGCCGCGACCATGAAGCCGGGGCCCAGCATGGCCGTCCACTCAAAAAACTTGCGTGTTCCCGTCCTCAATCCAGCCCCGCTTGATTAATAGCGGTGCTGTTTGCTGTTGGCCAGCATCTGCAGACGCAGCGAGTTGAGTTTGATGAAGCCTTCAGCGTCTTTCTGGTTGTAGACTTCTTCTTCCTCGAATGAGCAGATTTCTTCGTCGTAAATGCTGTATTCTGATCTGCGGCCGTTAACGTGGCAGCCGCCTTTGAACAGTTTGACCCGGACGTCGCCGGTGACGAATTTCTGGCTTTCAGTAATTGCGGCCTGGAGCATTTCACGTTCCGGCGCGAACCAGAAACCGTTGTAGACCATGCGGGCGTACTGCGGAATGAAACTGTCACGCAGGAACATGACTTCGCGGTCCATGGTGATGGTTTCCAGAGCGCGGTGGGCGTGATGCAGAATCGTGCCGCCGGGAGTTTCATAAACGCCGCGGGATTTCATGCCAACGAAACGGTTTTCAGCAATATCGATCCGGCCGACCGCGTGGCGGCAGCCGATAGCATTGAGTTTACGCATCAGGTTGGCGGGTGACAGCGCTTCGCCGTTGACTGCGACCGGATTGCCTTGTTCAAATGTAATAATGACTTCTTCCGGGGTATCTTCGGCTTGTGACAGCGGCCGGGTCATTACCCACATATCTTCCGGCGGGGCGTTCCACGGATCTTCCAGAATGCCGCCTTCAAAGCTGATATGGAGCAGGTTGCGGTCCATGCTGTAGGGTTTTTCCTTGGTGGAAGTAACCGGAATATCATTTTTCCGGGCGTATTCGATCAGGTCGGTCCGGCCTTTGAATTCCCATTCGCGCCACGGGGCGATAACTTTGATGCCGGGCTGCATGGCATAGGCGGCCAGCTCGAAACGAACCTGGTCGTTGCCTTTGCCGGTCGCGCCGTGACAGATAGCGTCCGCGCCTTCGGCCCGGGCTATTTCGACCAGACGTTTGCCGATCAGCGGGCGGGCTATGGAAGTACCGAGCAGATAAGTGCCTTCGTAGATGGCGTTGGCCTGCATCATCGGGAAGATGAAGTCTTTGGCAAATTCTTCGTTCAAATCTTCGACGTAACACTTGGTCGCGCCGGTTTTGATCGCTTTTTCCTCAACTCCGTTGAGCTCCTCTTCCTGGCCGACGTCGGCGCAGAAACCGATCACTTCGGCGTTATATTTTTCTTTGACCCACTTGACGATGATCGAGGTATCAAGTCCGCCTGAATATGCGACAACAACTTTCATGATTTCACCTTTATTTGTATGGTTAAAATTGATCAAAAAATAAGCAAAAAGTAATTTACATTAAAAATGTGTTTTATCAAGTTGCAAGACCATAAAAAGCCGTGGCTTCTCAGCGTTTTGAACCACGAAAAACATGAAAAGACACGAAAGACAACCGAAAACGCGATGCGTTTTCACTTGTTGAGTTTGTTTTGATTGAAAGTGTAATAGACGCCTCTGTGGGGGCCGCGCTTTTTAACGGGGGACATTCCCCCTTGACGACCGGCGTTAGTTTGTCACAGTCTGAGCCGGGCTCCGACCGGCGCAACTTTCAACGTTCATCTTTAATCCTTAAGCTTTTTTGTGGGAGCCGGGCTCCGACCGGCGATTTGGTAAAGACTCCGATGCCCGAAAAAATATGGAAAGGTACAGACGCAGACAAATTAAATCTGCGCTACGGTCTCACCGTTAAACAAACTTACGGGTAAATATTCTCCATGCGGGGCATCGTGTTCTCCATTCAGGATAGCCAGTCCCATCGTTACCGCGTATTTGCCGATGTCTTCAGGATGCAGGTCAACGGCGGTGATTTTATAAAAATGATGGAATTCCCGGAAACCGCCGAAAGACGCAACCGATATGTCTTTCGGAATGCTGATTCTGTTCTTCATGCAGTATCCGATGAAATCCGCTGCCAGAATATCGTTTTCGAAAATCAAAGCGGTATACTTATTAACGGCGGAATTAGCAATTTTTTCAAAGAAAAACGGCGATGAGGAATTTCGTTCATCGCCTGAAAAGCGGACTATATCCAAATTAAGTCCAGCTTCTTTGCATTTTTCTCCGGCGCCGTTATATCGTTGTTCAAAAATCAGCCCCGGATGATGACGCATGGCAAAAATAATTTTTTTGTGTCCTTTTTCTATGATATGTTCAGCCAGGATTTGTCCCGCCCGGTAGTTGTCTGAATTCAGCCAGCTGGCTTTTATGCCGTCCTCCGGATAGGAGTCGATATATATTGTCGGGATATCTCCTATGTTTACTTGGGGAATATGTCCGCCAATGAACAGTAGGTCAAAATTCATTTCCTTTAAATTATCATTGAATTCATTCATGTTTGTTTTGAGTGAAATATTGAAACAACTTATCAAGCAACTGTTTTCCGTGGCGCTTTCAGACAAGCCGCGAAGCAGCATCGGGTAATAGGAATGAGGTCCGCCCATGATTCCGATATACGCCATTTTGTATATCGGGAAAAGTTTATTTCTGACGACAATGGTTCCGCCCGCACCTTTCAGGCGTTTCAAGTAGCCCTTGCTGGCCAGGTGGGATACTGCCCGGTTGGCGGTGCCTTTGTTAATGTTGAACTTGTCCGCCAGACGATATTCAGAAGGAATTCGAGAATTTTTCGGGTATTTTCCTGAACATATTTTTTCCAGCAGATAATCAATTACAATCTGTTCTTTTGATCCACGCATAAGATTTTATTCCGGTTGTTAATAACTATATATATAATACAACGCTTTTTTAACCGTGTCAATAAATATATCTAAAAATGTTTAAAGTTATTGACTTATGCATAAAAAATATTATTATAGTAAATATAAACGATTTTAAAATCATTCAAAAATAGGAATTGAACGTGTTATTAAATGAAGCATTATATCCGGCATATTGGATTACTTCAAACAAAGATGTTGAGAAGTATCTGAAAGATAATGTCGTGAAGGGCAAGGTCTTTGTTGCCGGTAAATCCGGGGGGGGGCGGGATATTCTGGCTTATGAATACGGAAGCAGGGAACCCCTTGAGCAGACTACCACCTTGTCGTCGGCATGCGCGGCCGGACGTCCTGACTGCTTTTTCAAGTCTTCCGTCCGTAAAAAACCGGTACTGATGATTTATTCGACGATTCACGGTGCGGAGGTTGAAGGCTGCGCGGCGTTGATAAACTTAATCAATGTAATCGAGAAAGGCTGCGATTTAAGCGGCAGGGAATGGCATAAGCTTAATTCCGCTTTGACGCAGTATCGTTTGGTTCTTGTTCCGTTGGCTCAACCTGACGGCCGGGAGCGGTTCAAGCTTAACAGCCTGGTCGGGGAAACGTTTGAAACATTTCAGTATTATGCGCACGGAATCTGGAAAGACGGTTCGCCAATAAAATATCCGCAGCATAAAATGACTTTGCCTCTGCCGGCATCGGAGGTCGAATATCTCGGCGGATATTTCAATGATAATTATGTAAACATCCAGCATGATGATTTTTTCGGCAAAGTTCAGCCTGAAACCGGAACTTTGCTTGATCTGGCCAGAAACGAACTGCCTGATTGTATTTTGTCCTGTCATTCATGTGAAGCCGATCCGGGCTTCGGTTCTCTTGACGCCTATATCTCCAATAACTGCCGGGCGCTCCAGAGTCAGGTTGCCGGAGTCGTCACCACGGCTCAGCTGGCCGCCGGTTGCAGGGTTTTTCCCCGTCCAAACCTGAATACGAGTAATTATTTTTATCTTCAGGATATTCTGCATATGGCGAGCGGGGCATTGCCGTTGTTATATGAGTTTCCACACGGCATTGATCGTGTGCCTTTTACCCACAGGGAAATAATCGATTTAGGTTTGACGCTTTTTGAAGAAGTAATGAATTACGGGTTGAACTATAAGTTTCAGCCAAGATTTGACAACATATTTTTATCTGACTATCATAAAAAACAAAGTAAATATATTCAGGAGATGATTATGCAGAAAATGTGAAAAACATGTTTATTATAGCCAGGAACAACAATCTGTTGACATTGCTAAAAGGAGGCGACAAATGTCAAATTTATACCACAGAACAACTCAAAAAGCAGGAAATTTCACGCTTATCGAACTTTTGGTCGTGATAGCCATCATAGCCATCCTCGCAAGCATGCTGCTGCCGGCATTGAATAAGGCCAGAGATACCGCGAAAACAATGAAATGTCTTTCGCAAATGAAGCAGATAGGAACCGCCAGCATGTTTTACTCCGATGAACATGACGGCTGGATCATGCCGAGCCGTTACCGGAGCCTTACTAATTACACTACTGTCTTATACTGGCAGTTTATTATAGTAAAGACCAGCTACGGAGAATCACACGGGTATCCGGGGTATCTGCAAAATGAAGCATTATGGGAATGTCCCACGCCTGATGGTTTGATTTTAAAGAAATATTCCTATGCGATGAACGCCAATTTGAGTCCTTATGATACGCCGACAAGGCGTTTGACAAGGCTCAGGAACCCGTCTTTCAAGATTCATTTTGCCGATCAACGCAACGACCGGACCGGTTATCCGACTATTAACTACAAAAATCTACTTGGCTACAGGCATAATGACAAGGCCAATATGACGTTTTTTGACGGTCATGCCGGGGCTATGAAATACTATGAAGTTCTAAACAGGGGCCATGCCGGAACAGCCAATAACCTGGATTATGAAGAATAATTAACCTCTCAAATTTAAAAAGGTAATTTATGTTTAAATATATATTTATTGTTGTACTGATCGCGCTTTGTCCAGCTCCCGGATTTTCTCAGGCTAAGCTGGATACTGATCACAAAGTTGTTCCATTCGATCAAGCTCTCCCTGACAATGACAGCTGGATCAAAGAGATACGCAAAGACCATCCCCGGATATTCATTAATAAAGAGATGATTCCGAAAGTCCGCAAATGGGCCAAAATAATCGGCTTTGAATATATCTTGAAAAACGCCGATTCATTTGAATATGATCCCAAATTGACCAGAAAGGCGCGCGGCTACAGCGGAACCGGCAAGTCTAAAACAACCGTGGAAGTTGAAGTCCCGGTGGAATGGGGCGACGAGGCGATGACCGAAGCTCTGGCATACATCCTGACCGGAGATAAGAAGTACGCGGAAAAGTGCTGGACTTTTTTAAAGGGCTGTCTTCATACCTATCGAGAATGTATGGAAAAACGCACTGCAATCAGTTGGTATGCGGCGCGCCGCATTGAAGTTGCGGCGGCCTACGACTGGGTATATGACGCGCTTACTCCTGAGCAAAGGCGTGAATTCATTACTGAATTCATAAAAATAAACAGCAAATATATATTCGCGGACTGGCACACTTTGTTCAGCCATCAAAACGCGTCCGGGATATATGGCGGATTCTATGGAGATAAAGGACTGGCCTGGTATGCGGGACTGGCCGCTTACGGCGACGGCTTTTGCGATAAAGAAGCCTTAAAACTTCTAAAATGGGGATACGCGAAATATCGGGAAATGTTGGCTTATCGCGATAAAATTGCCGGAGACGACGGTATGCTGTCATCTTCGACTGTCGGATATTCCTGCGGGCAGTATCCATGGGCCAGTTATTACTTTCTGCTTTCATGGAAAGCCGCGGTGAAAGGCGGAAAAATTCCGGACTGCAATCATTTAGCGACATTTCCCGTATGGTATCAGTGGAACGCTCTGCCGGGCAAGGAAAAATCCCAATCGAGATGTTTCGGTATTGGTGATGACTGGCGTACCAATATGACACTGCCCGGGGCAACCAGGCACTTACATATTATCATGAGCCTTTACCGTGACAGCCACCCTAAAGAAGCCGCGCTGGCGGCAAAGTATCTCTGCGACAGCAGCGGCATAAAACAGATTGACGCTTCATGTTTTAACAGTGATCAACATTATTATATGCGAGGCGGCAAAAAAGCGCAAAAATACAATTGGTGGTTATTCAATGAATATCTTCTATACAATATGGCGGAACCGCTGAAACCATTATCCGATAAGGAAATGAAAAAACGCGATGCGCGTCATTTCTCAAACGGCGGAATCCTGATAATGCGTTCCGGCACGGGGCCTGACGATACTTACGCCTTATTCAATATAGGATGTAAAACTATCTATCACAAAAGCCGCGGAGATGAAAATCATTTTATCATTTTCAAAAAAGGCTATCTGGCTATTGATTCGGGAACAAGATTATCTGACGGTTCTCCGCACCCTGTAAAGTATAATCAAAGCAGCCTGGCCCACAACACCATGCTTATCCACATGCCGGGTGAGAAATTTCCGAAAGATAAGGAGATACTGGAAAAGCCTGATTCGCGTTGGAAGCGTAAAAATAAGGATAGCCCTGCTTATCTCAAGGAAGTTGCAAAAAATAAAAAACACTTTGATGACGCTTACGGCAGCCAAAATAAAAGACTTGGCGGGAAATGCCTGGCTTTCAGCAGCAATTCTTATTATACTTATATCGCCGGGGATGCCGCGCCGGTCTATGACAAACGCAAATGCGCTGAATTCGTCAGGCAGTTCGTTTATATTATGCCTGACTATTTTGTTATCTTTGACCGGGTAACGGCGGTAAAGCCGGAATACCGTAAGGACTGGTTGCTGCATTTCCTCAATGAACCAACGGTTTCAGGGAAAACTGTCAGCGCGGATTCAGGGGAAGGCGGAAGGATTATTCTGGAAAGTATATTGCCTCAAAACGCCGTAATCAAAAAAATCGGCGGTCCGGGCAAAGAATTCCTTGCTGGAGATGTAAATTGGAGTGTCCTGCCGAACGTTGTCAAAAAATATCCCAAAAACTATTTTGGAAAATGGCGGATCGAAATTACTCCGGAAGTTCCGCGAAAGAAAGATATATTCTTGAACTTTATCCAGGTCGGAGCGGCAGATAAATTAAAGGCTCCGGTTCAGGTGAAATACTTGAAAAGTGAATCTGCTCCCGGCATCAGTTTTGTAACCCTGGATGGCAGAAAAGTCGAATTGACTTTTACCCGCACCGGCGCTGTCGGCGGCCATATAAAGATCACTAACGCTGACGGCAAAGAACTGATAAACGAAAATTTAACTGAAACCGTCCAGCCCCAGGCCGGGTTTTAAATACGAACGACGGAACCACGAAAACCACGAAAAGGCACGAAAAAATACGAAAGACAATCGAAAACGCATCGCGTTTTCGGTTGTCTAGTTTGTTTTGATTGCAAGCATGTTATCCCCGGGAGCGCGTGGCTCCCGCCGCGCATGAAAGCGCATTATAAATGGGAGCGCCGCAGGCCACTGCGGCATACACTCAGGAACTGATTTTTCTTTGATATATCTGATCTTTAAGATTTTTTGCCAATTTTTTTAACGTACCAAACGTTTCACATGCTCGTGAATGCCGGACTGGCGACCGGCGCTCCCGGAAAAAGCAAAGACTACGTAACCTTATTAATAAGCTCTTAGATAGATTATTTGAGTTCATTCACTCCACCGCATCGGCTAATGCGTCGAGGTCGATGAGGGAAGCGGCGGCCTGGATCAAATCTTTGCGATTGTGGTACTTGAAGTTTTCAGCTTCAAACTCGATCAGGAATTGGCCGGCTTTGATGTTGATTTTATGGTCGAATTCACCGAATACCCGGTATTTCTGATCTATGATCTGATTGTCGGTCGAACGGTTGACGGCGTAGCTGTAAGCGAGGTCGCCGGCATCGGGATCGTAGGTGATCCTGCTTTTGAAAACCGGGGTCATATTGCTGTATCCGGAATGGGTCAGGTCAAGGAACCAGCAGCAGGTGATATTGGGGTTGCCAAGCCAGGAATCAGTGTCCATACGGTTGATCTGGGAGTATTTTTTCCCTTGGGGAAGATGGAAGAATTTTGCGGCCATATTCCGGTACCGACGGTTAACGGCAGGAAAGTTGAGGTTCTCGGCTAACTGGTTACGGGATTGTTTATATTTATAGCAGTAGTCCGCCATATCTAGGTCCAGTTGGTTGATTTTCTTTTGCAGTTCAGCGATGATCAGTCGATATTTTTTAGTCGGTTGACGTAATAATTTAATCAGGTAATCAGCGGTTTTAATGCTGTTGCTGTTGTATTGATAATTGGCCCTGGCTCCGGCCAGCAGGAATTCATTCCGGGCATGTTCTTCCGAGGAGCAATAGCCTTGCCGTTTAAAATTGCTGATGGCGGAAAAGGCTTTGGTTAATTGAGCTTGGAGAACCGCGGTCATTTTTTCCTCTTCTGAATGAATCTTGTGCAGTTCCCCGCTGGTGGCAAGGCTGCTTTCTATAATATCATTGGTCCCGGCTGTCGCCAGTTGCTTGAGGTC
This sequence comes from Victivallales bacterium, assembly GCA_963676655.2. Classification (GTDB taxonomy): domain Bacteria; phylum Verrucomicrobiota; class Lentisphaeria; order Victivallales; family Victivallaceae. Next base: position 259,269 of record CAXXKX010000002.1, read on the forward strand.
GATAAGGCCGGTCGCGATTTTTTTCAGGTCGTACTGTTTCTCCAGGAAACGGCGTTTTACCTTCAATGCGATAAGAAAGTTACTTACTTGAAACGTAATATTGGAACCGTTCATCGAGTATATCGGATACCGGTCAGACAGTTTATCGATCGGATTGCCGGACGGCGGTTCAGATGAGAGGGTTATTCGCGCAATCGCGAAAAACTCATCATCGCGATACCAGGCACAATCAACGGTTCCTGACAGGAATGAAGTTTGAATTATTTTCCGGTCAACCAGTTCCGATTTGAATTTTTCCGACGGGGCAAGCAAGCCGGTCATAATGTTTTTCAATTCCTGATTGCGGCTTGTAGAGTCGACCGATTTGAGGATTTCATTCGACCGTTTTTTGAAAGGAGTTCTGATAATGAACAACTTATCGCGCAGCTTGTACTTTTTACTTTCGAGGTCGTCAATGATCTTTTCCATCGCTTCGTCATGTTTGGTTGCCTGCAGACGTTTTGTGGCCGAAGCGATATGCTGATTGATCAGCTTCAAATTGCTTTTGGCGTATTCCCTGCTTCTTTCAAGTTTATCAATTTCTTTCCTGACAGCATCGTAGCTGCCGTCCTGCAGGGAGCGTAAAGCGCTTGCCAGGGTACTCTTCTGCAGTTCTTTAAGTCTGAGATATTGAGCAGCCTGGTCGCTGATAACGACATGTTTTTTGCACAATTCCAGATGTTTTTTAAGTAACTGCTTTTCCGGTTCAGAAAGTTTTTCAGCCTTAAGCTGACCGGCCAATCCCAATACGGTAATCAAAAAATAATAACGAAATTTCATATTTCCCCTTCCATATTTCATTTCCGATATATAAAGAATATATAATCCGGCTGAGGATAATCAAGAGGCCAAACAAAAAAGCCTTGGAAAAATCATATTACCATGGATTAAGCTGTGACCGGAAAAAGTAAAAAATAAAGAAAAATTTTTAAATTATTTCGCCCCGGCACGTTGCCGGACTGGATTCAACGCAGGAGCGTTGGTCGCCGCTTGCGGCGAAAGTATGTTACGCAATTTATTGCGTGTTAAACAGTTCAGTTCGCGCGGAGTGATGTTTTTGAAAAACGATGTAGAGTTTTTCAAAAGCGTTGAACGCAGGGCGTAATTCGTGGCAATTAGGCATTGCCGAATTTTGTCTGACCCGTCGCATTAATAATTCAACGATCATTTTGTTATACTGGCGATTGAATCGAGATCATAAAGTTGCTTGACGGTATTGAGCAAGTTCTTTTTGCCGGAGTAAAAATCCGAGAAAGTTTCCAGACTGACCACAAAATCCCCGGCTTTCAGGGATATGATGTTATCACTTAAAATATGAACCGGGTATTTGCTGTTGCCTTTTCCTATTGTCACTTGTGGATTAAAGTCAGGATTATAATCAATATAACCGTAAAGTATCGCATGGTATTTGGAATATGGTCTGGTATACCATTTACATTCAATCCGGGTGATTCCCAGCCATGAAGAAACGTTATAACGCGTCAGGAGAGAGTATTCTCGAGAATCCGGGATGCGGACAAATTTACGCGCCAAGGCCTGATAACGTTGATTCCATAAATTAAAGTCGATTCCGTCTAGCAATTTAGACTTTTCTTCATTATGCTGTCGGTGAAGATAATTACGGTGGATTTTACAGAGTTTTATGTGTTGTTGAATGACTGATTTTTCATCGGTGAAGCGTCTTTCTGTACGCAAATTATTTGTTGCGCCGGCTATCGCCTTAAGATCGAAGAGAGAATTGACAGCAATTGGATAAATTTCTTTATTTGAATATATGCCACAACCATGCAGACTGATAAGATAATCTCCTGTTCCGAATTCAATCTTGTAGTCCAGATTGTTGAACAAGGGATATTTATCAAAAAGTTTGCGATGAGTTTTCCCGTTGTGCAGACCGGGAATATATTTTATACTGCCGTTGAAAATATTACGTTCTTGTTTCTTCCCGGATGAAGAGGTGTCAAAGAACCATCGGTAGTCAATTACGGGACTGCCGAACCAGGCGTTGACGGAGTAGCGGTTGATTGTTTTGAACTTATCTTTCGTAGGAAGTTTGATGAATTTTTGCGCTATATTTTGAAATTTGTTATTCAAAACGGCAAATCTTTGCGGTTCAATTATTTTGTTTTTTTCCAATTTGAATTTTTCATATAGATCGAGGATTTCTTCCTTCATGCCGGAATGAGCTTTTTCCATTGCGGTCATGGTTTCTGAGCGTTTATTCTTCGGATATTCGAGCAGTTTAACTAATCGGGATAAGTATTCGAGCTTTCTATCCAACGAAGCAATTTTGTCAGGCAATGACTTTAAGCGGTTCAAATCCGCGGTTGACATGATCCCGGCTTTTTCCAGATGGGAAATTTTAATCTCATTTTCCTTTTGTTGCTGCTCTATTTTTTTTAATTCTTTTTGGATGTCAGCGTTACGTCCTTTTCGATGCTTATATATAAGCCTGATTTTTTTGAAACGCAATGCCCAGTAAATCTTGTATAGAGCGTCCAGTTCCTCAATATCAGCTTTATCGACTATTCTATTTTGAGCCCGCTTGAAAAGTTTGTCATATTGCTCTTTATATGTTTTATATCTGGTCTTTTGCTGCTGGATCAAATTTTTCAAGGCGGATATTTGATATGATATGCCAGACTCTGAGCCATTCTTTAATGCATCAATGGAGTATTCTGACTGTTTAAGCAAACTTCTTTTTTCGGAGATCAAATTGCTGATTTTATTAAATTCTGAATTCAGCTTTGCGGTCAATTTACAATGATGTTGGAGAATTATCTTATCCGATTGAGTCAGTACCTCGGCCTGCATTTGATAGCCGCACACAATTAAACCTGCCGGAATCGCAAATTTTAATATTTGACATACCATCATTTTGCCTGCTTCAGATATTCCTGATTATATCTGAGAATAAATATATTTAAACTGAACCCAGCCGGGGGATCCGGCTGTTTATTATTCCAATTTGAATGATTATTTACCGAACCGGTGCAAGTTGCTGTCGTGATTCTTTTAGGATACTTGGATGGTCATGGAGCTGCCGTACCGGCTTCGGCAATTGCATCGAGGTCAAAAAGTTCTTGTACCGCTTTCATATAGATTTTTTCAGTAAACAATATTCGGTTATTTGATGATAAATAGATAATAAAATCGCCAACTTTGACTGATATTGAATATTGGTTTAAGTTGCAGATAACGTATTTATTGTTTATCAAGCCTTTGCTGGAGGACGGTTTGAAGTCTGGATAATAAGTTAATTTACCGGAAAAACATGCTTGAGATGCTGGCCTTTGAGAAGTTGACATATCGTAATACCAACGGCAGTTTATGACGGGGATTCCAAACCAGGGATCAATTGCGGTTCGATTAATCATAAAGAATTCGGAGTTGTTTGGTACCCGGAAGAATTTGTTTGCGATATATTGATATGAACTGTTCAGTTTTGGAATGTTGATTGATTTAGTGAATTTTGCTTTTTGATTATTCAGCTTTTTGCATGCTGCTGCAATCTTTTCTTTGGATTCGGCAATCATTTTATTTAAAGTTTTGATCGCCTGGTTTCGATTTGACGATGGAGTTTTCAGCTGCGCGACGATTTTATCAGAGGATTCGATGGACTTTAAATTATTTTCATAGAGATTTTTTGCGCTACGCAAATCAGAATTGAGTTTTGCTAAAGCATCGGAGCTGTAATAGCCCTGCTTTTCATAATCTCTTAGCTTTCGGATTATATCTGAGCGCTGTTTTGAGTATTTTTGAGTCGCTTTTCTCATGTCTTTCTTTATCTGGTCGATAAACTCATAGATGGTGACACTTTGTTTTATGTCCTTGCTATCACAGGCGTCGGCAAGTTTTTTCAGATCAAAAAGTAGTGAGGCCAGCTCAATGACTTTTTCTTTGCTTTTATATTGTTTATCATCTACCACGAAGCAAATATACATGTTTTCGACCCAAAACCAGACGCTGTTGTCGCTTGACGTGGTAATCGGATATTTATCCGCAATCGTATTTCTGCGGGAAATATTTTTGTCCTTGGGTCTGAGTCTGATATGAGCCCAGGCTATTCGCGTATTTCCCTTATACCACTGGCAACTGACAAAACCGTCGGCATAATTGGCGTTTGATGATTTACGAGAGACCAGGTCCGCCATCTTATTGTTGTTGCCGGATGGCCGCATTGCTGATTCAACCAGTTTTTCCAGTTCAATATTTTTTACTTTCTGGTTGATCTTTGCTAAAATGGTGCTTGTTCTTTTTTCAAAAGGAGCTTTTAATCTATTGATTTTGGCCGTTAATGTATTTTTATGTTTTTCAAGGACGGAAATTTCCGCTTCGATTTTTTTATCCCGTTTGATGGAATTAATTTTTTGTTTATGTGAATTGTAATTCTTTTGGGAATATTTGATTGACCTTTCGGCGTATTTTTTATTTCGTTCAAGGTTGCTGATTTGACTTTTTATTTTTGATGAGTTTCCCTTTTGCAGAGCGTCAATGGCATATGAATATTTGTTTATATCTGACATCAGAAGATTAAGTGCATTATAGGCTTCATCGTTCATTGCAGTCATTTGATTGCATAGTTTGAAATGCAGAGAAAGTACTTCTTTGTCGGTTTTTGTGAGCCTTGCGCCATGGCTTGTTATTCCTGAGGCCAGTATCAGGACCGTTGTGATTAGCGAAGATAAATGTTTCATTGGAAATCCCTCCTTTTCGTATTCATGAAATGTTTCACAGAAATAATAATATAGCGTTGAATTCTGATTTATACAAGAAAAAAGCAACCGGAAAATCCAATCATAATCTGCAGCAGGATGTCGGCTGTATCCCTATTGCAAAGCTCTTTATTCATTGAAAAAGCTTTTAGCTATCAGGCTGATTGTCTTCAACGAATTTGCACATCATCATGTATTGGAAGACTTTTGTTGTGTTGCCTTTGATAGTATATGCACATCCGTCGCTTGTTTTGAATATGACCTTTTTGAAGAAAATTCCTTTTATATCGAATGATTTCACTTGAGAGAACGGTATTTCAAAAAGGGTGATTTCGTTCATGTCGCTGAATCTGAGGCCCAGGCTGGCTCCCTGTTCAAACAGCTCGAAGAATCCTTTATGCGTGATTTTATCCCGGTCAGTGAATGAACACGGGATTTTTTCGTCTTCACCCTCATCGTCATCATCATCATCATCAAAATCATCCTCGTCAAAATCATCATATTCTTCATCTTCATCCGGTTCACATATTCCAGTAACCGGCTCACTTGTTTCTGAAACTGAAGTTGGAAATAGACCTTGCTGCTTAAGAATCTCAGAGATTTCATTTCCGGAGGCGGCGCTGAAGACTCCTGAAATATCCTGTCCTGCGGCGTCTAAAGCGGTAAATCTGAAATTCGGCATAAAATTATTCCTATCGTTAATTTGATTTTCTCTATAGAATCTTCGAACATTAATATCAAGCGTTTGTCACCAAACAGCCGCTTCCCGCTGTGTTTGCGTACAAAGTTCAATCAGAAAAGCATAAGTTGCATATATAATACCAATCATGTCGCCGGCAATTTTGGAGTGCGGCTTGATTAAGCCGCTTTGGCACGGAGATCCGCAAATCTTGCTAAGAGATTTCGCGACGATGTCGCGGCCGCTACGGTCATGGCTGATCGGCCATGGAGCACCTCCAATGATTGGCAAATTCCAACCTCAAAGCGGCTTAATCAAGCCGCACTCCAAAAGACCTGTGGATTTTTATCAGCTGGATGAAACGTCTATACTTTTCTGATTTTCAAACAACCCGGCTTGACCATTTGTCGTTTTTTACCGGTCCTTCACTCATCCGTCACTTTGTTTATCATATTTTATCATGTCATTTTTGACATAATTGTTTACAGCTGTAAAATTATTTTTCCTGACTGAGCAGATGGAATTTCTTCCACCACGGATTTTTCGATGGGGTGGCGGGGTGGATTTGCAGCATATTCAGGCAGTCGTCCAGATATTGCCAGTTGGTATAATAAATTATGTCGGAATGCTGTTTGAATTGCAGGCCGCGAGAGATGATGCCGGCCCGGTATTTAGGAAAGCTTTTTTGGGTGTGTGAGGCGATGCAGATCAAAGAGTGTCCTTTGATCCGTCGACCATTGATGACCGCGGTGCCCGGGACTTGCGCGCAGGGCAGGGAGACAATTTCCTCATTCGATGGAAATTTATAACCGCACCAGTCGCAGATATCACAGATCGGAGCGGAGGCCTTTTCATCATTGTGGATTTTCAGAACCCGGAAGATCATATAGGCCTTAGACGGCATGATATAGCCGATGGCGTCCCCCGGCTTGAACGGACTTTCACGTCGCACGCTGATAATATTCAGGCCGTGATGGTGGCTGGGGTCGATTTGACTGTACAGTTCATCAAGAACATGCTGGCGCTGCTGCATCATCGTGAAGTCGTGATCCCAGTGCCGCAGATCGTAACCCTCTTCGATAATCATTATCGCGGCGTTTTTTACGTCTTCGGTCAGTTTGCCGGACTGCCATTGGGCGGCGGCCAGCGCCAGCCAGAAGGTGGTATAGACTTCCGGCCGGGCCGGGTCTATTTTAAACTTCGACAATAATTGCCTGACCGCGTCACCAGGGCTTATTCCCTGTCTTATGAGCTTCAGGAATTCCTGTCTGATCTCCAATGCTAATTTATTGGAGAATATTTCCACCCCATGCTTGTTCATGATTCAATTCCCGTTTTGAATCAGTTTCAAAATCAAGAACCGGCAGATTATTATCTTACCGGGATAACTTTTCATCAATATAGCGAATCAGCTCGCAGGTTTCATCCCAGCCAATGCAGCCGTCGGTGATGGACTGACCGCTTTGCAGATTTTTACCTGCTTCAACTTTCTGACTTCCCGCCAGCAGGTTGCTCTCCAGCATCAGACCGATAATCGAATCCTCGCCTTCGCACAGCTGATCGGTTATGTCAAAGACCACTTCACGCTGCTTGGCCGGGTTTTTATTTGAATTGGCGTGACTGCAATCCACTATAATATTTGGATTAAGGCCGTTTTTCCGCATCGCAACTTTGGCGAAAGCGATATGTTCCGCGCCGTAATTCGGCGAAGTCTGCCCGCCGCGCAGGACCAGATGTCCGTATTTATTTCCGGTAGTCCTGAATACGGCCGATTTGCCTTTGTCGGTCACGCCGATAAAACTGTGCGGGGACAATGCGGTTTGGATCGCGTCGATGGCAACCTGGATGCTGCCGTCAGTGGCGTTTTTGAAGCCGATCGGCATTGATAATCCGCTGGCCATCTGACGATGCGTCTGGCTTTCGGTTGTTCTGGCGCCGATCGCGGCCCAGGAGACGACGTCGGCGATATACTGCGGTACGACCGGTTCGAGCATTTCGGTCGCGGTCGGCAACCCGAGATTGACAATGTCCAGCAGTAGTTTTCGCCCGATTCTCAGCCCTTTTTCAATATTGTACGAACCGTTCAGTTCCGGGTCGTAGATCAGGCCTTTCCAACCCAGGGTAGTTCGCGGTTTTTCAAAATAAACCCGCATAACCAGCAGCAGTTTGTCGGATATTTCATCGCTGAGTTTTTTCAGCCTTTCAGCGTATTCCAGGGCCGAGTCAATGTCATGAATGGAGCAGGGGCCGACGATAATTATTTTGCGGTCGGACTGGCGGTCCATGATCCGGGTGATTTCCGTACGCGCATCCACTACTTTTTTCAAGGTATCTTCGGTCAATGGCAATTCGGAACGTATTTCTTTTGGTGACGGCAATTCATCGATTGCCGCAATATTAATGTTGTTACTTTTCAGCATAATGATCTTATTATCTTATTTTATGGCTTTAAATTTTCTATATTTCTGCTAAATTACATTGGTTTTAGGAGTTTTTCAACCCGTTGAAAGTAATTTATAGTGGTGAGTTGAGAGTGGTGAGTTGAGAGTGGTGAGTTGAGAGTGGTGAGTTGAGAGTGGTGAGTTGAGAGTGGTGAGTTGAGAGTGGTGAGTTGAGAGTGGTGAGTTACTAATCTTTGAAAATTATTATAATCAGGTGAGATATGGGGATTCAGGGAAAAGTTAATGATTACAGAGATTTGAAAATTTGGCAAAAAGGAATAGAGTTGGCGAAGTCGATATACTCATTGACGCAAAACTCTGGTTTTCCAGCCGAAGAGAAATTTGGAATTATATCTCAAATGAGAAGAGCCGCGGTTTCCGTACCATCAAATATTGCTGAAGGTCAGGCTCGGAATTCGACTAAAGATTTTATACGTTTTTTATATATTGGCAAAGGAAGTTTAGCGGAGTTGGATACACAGCTGATAATAGCTTGTGAACTGAAATATATCAAAATAAATGAATTTAACGAGTTAACATCAAAAATAGATGAATTGCAGCGAATGATTTTTTCCCTCGTCAGCAAGTTGGGACAAACAAGATAAATAATGAATACTCATAACTCACAACTCACAACTCACAACTCAGTCGGAATTGTTTATCCGCAGGATTTCCTGTTTGGTACGACTGATAATGACAAATTAGAACTGGATTGCGGACGCAGTCTGTCTCTGGTCAATATCCGCTATGAAACCTATGGCACCCTCAATGCCGATGGGACTAACGCGATTCTGATTGAACATGCGTTGTCCGGTGACGCTCATGTTGCAGGTTATCATGCGGAGCAGGACAAGAAGCCGGGTTGGTGGGACGAGATGGTCGGTCCGGGTAAACCGATCGACACGGATTATTTTTTCGTGGTATGCAGTAATGTTATCGGCGGCTGCTCCGGTTCTACCGGGCCCCGTTCGGTCAATCCTGAAACCGGGGATCTCTACAATCTAACTTTTCCGGTCATTACTATTGCCGACATGGTTCGGGCCCAGCACCGGTTGATGGAGCATCTGAATATTGCCTGCTGGCTGTCGATTATCGGCGGCTCGATGGGCGGAATGCAGGCGCTGGAGTGGGTTACCGCTTATCCTGAATGTGTTTACAGTTGCATCCCGATTGCCACGACGACCCGCTTGTCATCGCAATGTATTGCCTTTGACTGGGTTGGACGCGAGGCGATTCAGACCGATCCCAACTGGAATACCGGTAATTATAACGAAAATGTTCCGGAACGAGGACTCGGCGCCGCCAGAATGCTGGCGCATATTACTTATTTGAGCGATCAGTCGATGGAGCGCAAATTCGGTCGTAATTTACAGGAAACCTCATCATACTCCTATGATTTTAAATTTGACTTTTCAGTTGAAAGTTATCTGCAATATCAGGGACGGCGGTTTGTCGAGCGTTTCGACGCCAACAGCTATCTCTATATCACCCGGGCAATGGATTATTTTGATTTGTCCGAGAAAGCGAACGGCGATCTGGCCGCCGCCTTTGCCAATGTTAAGAGCGAGTTTCTGGTGACAGCGTTTTCCAGTGACTGGCTCTTTCCGCCTTCAGAGTCGCGGCAACTGGTGAAAGCGTTGTTGAAAAACAGAATCAAGGTAAGTTATTGCGAGATTGAATCAGCTTACGGACATGACGCTTTTCTGCTGGAAGCTGAGACGCTGGGGCGGATGCTTTCCGATTTCCTGCGTAATCGCCGTTTGGAGGTGTGCCCATGAGTCCGGAACTGAAAAAACTTTTTACCAAGCGTCCCGACCTGCATGCGATCAGCGCGTTGATCGAACCTAAATCCAGAGTTTTGGACCTTGGATGCGGTGACGGCGCTTTTCTGCGCTATTTGACCAATGAAAAGAAGATTTCCGGTCTGGGGATTGAGATTTCCCAGGAGCGGATCATTGATTGTATCGACAACAGCGTGCCGGTGATCCATGCCGACCTTAATGAGCCGCTGCTCTTTGACGACCGTTCTTTTGACTGTGTTGTTCTGAGTCAGACTTTACAGGCGGTGGAGCGGCCGGATCTGCTGCTTCAGGAAATGCTGCGGATCGGCAAACGGGTGATTGTCAGCTTTATGAACATCGGATATTGGCGGGCGCGGCTTCAACTGGTCCTGTCCGGCCGGATGCCGATCACGAAAACATTGCCGCATACCTGGTACAATACACCGAATATTCATCTGGCGACAATCGCGGATTTCCGCAGTTTGTGCAAAGAACTTGACATTACTATCGTCAATGAAAACCCATTGGGAAATCATTGTGATTTATGTGCCAGGCTGTTGCCTAATTTGTTTGCGCCAAACTGTGTTTTCCTGCTTGAAAAACGGCAATGAAACTGGACCTGATAGCGCTCGAAAACCCGTTTCCACCAGTGCATCTGGCCGATTCCGACGGTGTCCTGACGGTCAGCGAGTTCATCAGTCCTGAATTAACCATAACCGCCTATCTCAACGGGATATTTCCCTGGCCGGTCGAAGAACGGTATATTCTGTGGTTTGCTCCGCCGCGCCGCTCGATAATCCGATTCGATGATTTTCATATTCCGCACGGCGCTCGGCGTGAATTGAAAAAGAAAAAATTCACTTTCAGCGTCAATCAGCATTTTCCTCAGGTCATTCATGGTTGTGCCAATGCGCCGCGGGGCGATCATGGCACCTGGATAACGGAGAAAATGGTTCGTACATACCGCGGACTGAATCGTCTCGGGGTTGCTATGAGTTTTGAAACACTTGACGAATCTGGACAACTGGTCGGCGGGTTGTACGGAATCCGGATCGGTCGTTATTTTTCAGGCGAAAGCATGTTTTTTATTGAACCGGGAGCATCCAAGTTCGCGTTAATCAATACGGTGGAGTTCCTGCAAAAAGAATATGGCTGCACCTGGCTCGACTCCCAGGTTCAAAACTCTTTTACCGGCATGTTCGGGGCTGCCGAGGTGCCTCGGGAAGAATTCATGCTCATACATTCTGAGGCAATTGATTTGTAATCTCATTTATTGCGATTAAATTAGAAATCTTTTCTGCAAACAAAAAAGAGAGGTATCGTATGAGAGTGAAACACTCCAGCCTGTGGGCCGCCGGAGCTGTGGTTCTGGCCGGGTCGATTGCGATGGCAGACGTCAAGCTGCCGGAAATCTTCAATAACAACATGGTAATCCAACGTGACACCAATGCGCCGGTCTGGGGATGGGCCGCTGCCGGGGAAAAAGTCACGGTTACCGGTTCCTGGGGCAAGTCGGTGGAAACGGTCACTCCCGCAAACGGCAAATGGGAAGTTAAACTTGCCACGCCGAAAGCCGGCGGACCTTTTACCATTACCATTCAGGGGAAAAACAAGATTGAACTGAAAAACGTTTTGTCGGGCGAGGTCTGGATTTGTTCCGGACAGTCGAATATGGAATGGCCGCTTTCCAGGGCCAATGACGCCCCGAAGGAGATCGCGGCGGCTAAATATCCGCAAATCCGCCTGTTCCACGTGAAAAGAGATTCGAAAACCGTTCCGCAAACGAGCTTTACCGCTACATGGAACGAATGCTCACCGACCACAGTTCCCGGCTTTTCCGCTGTAGGTTATTTTTTCGGACGGGAACTTCATAAGGATTTGAATGTTCCGGTGGGGTTGATTAATTCGTCATGGGGCGGAACCAGGATCGAACCCTGGACTCCTCCGGTCGGATTTGCCAAAATTCCGGAGCTGAAATCAATCTCCGAACAGGTCGAAGCCAGAATACCCGGTTCAGCTTTGAATAAGAAGCTTGTTGATTTGGCCATCGCAAACTATGAAAAATGGATTAAATCAACAAAAGTTGAGTTGAAGGAAAAGAAGGAGATTAAGCCTCCGCCGGCATATCCTGCTGGACTGGTTCCTTTCGTTGGACATCAGGCTCCGACGGTTCTGTATAACGCGATGATCAATCCGATGGTCCCTTACGCCGTTCGCGGCGCGATCTGGTATCAGGGCGAATCCAATCGCGGTGACGGCAAGATTTATCGTGAAAAAATGAAAGCCCTGATCGAGGGGTGGCGGTCAGTTTTCAACAACAAAGATCTAGCCTTCTATTTTGTCCAAATCGCTCCTTATGACTATCGTTCCTCTCCACAGGCGCTGCCGATAATCTGGGAGGCCCAGATCGAAACGGCACAGACTGTGCCGAATACCGGAATCGCGATCATCAATGATATAGGGAATCTTAAAAATATCCATCCGACCAATAAGCAGGATGTAGGTAAACGTCTGGCAATGCTGGCTTTGAATAAAACCTACGGTAAAAAAGATATTGTATGTGACTCGCCGCTGTTCAAGAAAATGAAAATTGAAGGTAATGCGATAAAAGTTACATTTTCAAATACGAAGCAGTTGAAGACCCGTGACGGCAAACCGGCCAACTGGTTCGAGATTTGCGGCGCTGACGGTATCTTTAAAAAAGCGAATGCGGACATTGCCGAAAACGATATAATTTTGACTGCAAAAGGGGTTGATAAACCTGTTGCTGTTCAATATGCCTGGGACATGTTGGCTGTACCGAATCTGGTTAACGAGGTCGGGCTTCCGGCTTCCGCTTTCCGGGCCGGCAAGGTTCCGGTAAGGGGCGCGTTGAATATGATGGTTCCGGACGCCAAAGATTTTAAAATTGTTTATACACTTGACCCTTCCAAAGCCAAGCTGGCCGATGGCGGGAAAAAGATTGTTTACGACAGTGATAAATCTGCTGAAATTTCCGGAGATATTGAAAAGATAGGGTATGTTCTGGTTCTTAACGATAAGCAATATGTGTTTGTGTCTATGGACCCGTTCACTAAAGATCTCAAGAAGATCGGTGTTCCGGATAAAGCTTCAGGCGCGCGCTTTCAGACAAAAGTCAAAAACATGAAAGTAGCATCCAATGTAAAAGGTATAGCTAACGGCACTTTCCCGGACGGTGGTAATATCGAGTTTTGGGATTGCAACTATGGTCCGCCGAATGTTGCTAAAATTCCCGGCGCTTCAGATGGCCGGTATGACTTTGGAGATCAGATGAGTACTGGTGCCTCACCTGGATACGGTTGCATGCAGGTTCATAATTACGCCAAAAAACAGACTGTTTTCGCGTTCAATAATTTCCGCAGTTCGATCGCGGACCTGGGTATTGGTAATCAGCGGAGTGGTCATCCGGACTGGACTTTTGCGAAAAATGGTAAAAGCTACAAGACCGCCAAACTGTATATAATGGTAAAGACAAAATAAATCGTTCCGATAAGGCCGGAGATTCCTGAATATGGAATCTCCGGTTTAAATACAAAAAACAGGAGGTATCAAGATGAACGCAAAACATGTAATTCGTTTCGTCAGCAGTCTCGTAATCCTGGGGACTGCCACCGCAAATGCTGCGGACAAGGAAGCCGCAGACAAAAACTTGAAAACCCTTGTCAAGGGAGCGAAAGACTATCAGGTTGTTTATTCCGTCAATCTTCTTAAAAAAGATCTCATGAAAGGCGGAACCGCAACTAATTACGACACAGATAACAGTGCGAAGGTTACCGGTAAAATAGCCAAAGTCGGTTATGTATTGATTCTGAACGGCAAAGATTATGCCTTTGTCTCCATGGACCCATTTACCGACGATGTCAAAAAGATCGGTGTTCCGGATAAAGCTTCCGGCGCCCGATTCCAGATAAAGATTAAAAACCTTACGGTCGAATCAAATGTCAAGGGGGTTGAAAACGGGACTTTCCCTGAGGGCGGAAATATCGAATTCTGGGATTGCAACTATGCCCCGCCAAATGCGGCTAAGGTTTCCGGCGCATCCGACAAAACATTTGATTTCGGCGATGCTATGGCGACAAAAGCGTCTCCCGGGTATGGCTCAATGCAGATTCATAATTACTTAAAAAAACAAACCGTGCTGGCTTTTAATAATTTCCGCTCCGGTGTAAGAGATATCGGCATCGGTAATCGGCCGACATCACATCCTGATTGGACTTTTGCGAAAAACAGCCCTAAGTATAAATCCGCCAAACTCTACGTACTGGTAAAAACCAAATAAATAATCATTGATAACCGGCGGCTTGAATTAAAGTTGCCGGTTATCGACTTTGTCGATATTAAAATGATTTTAGTATGCATAACCGTTTAATTATTGATTATCAAGGAGGTCAAAAATGCGTGTATTGAGGGGATCCGGGATTGGTCATGGATTTATACTGTTTTTATTATTGGCTTCGTCGCAACTCTTTGCCGAAACCAAAACGGTTACGGTTCTTTCAACCTGTGATATTCACGCATCTTTCGGTCCGCGCGGGTCATCCTGGTTGAAACTGGCGTTACTTGTTCATGATGAAAGACAAAAAGCTGGAGACCGGAACACGCTGCTGATTGACAGCGGCGATAATATGCAAGGAAGCTTCGTTGGTAAGCATTCAGCCGGGGTGGTTGCCGTGAAAATGCTTAATTTACTGAAATATGATGTGTGGGTGCCGGGTAATCATGATTTTGACTTCGGGGTGGATTGTTTATTGAAACGGGTTTCCGAATTCAAAGGCAGTGCATTGGCCGGTAACGTCATTTGTTCGCCGCCTTTTTATTCATTCAAATTCTTTGAGCGTGGCGGACTCAAGGTCGCGGTAATTGGCTTTGGTTGTTGCGATAAGCGCTTTTACAGTCCGGAAGCATTGACCAGGCTAAAATTCGCGGATTCCGCAAAATACCTTGATCAAACTCTGGCTGAAGTCAAAAAAGGAAAGCCGGATGTGATTATTTTAGTTGTGCATAACGGCCGCTTCGGTAAAAAGCCTACTGACTTTAAGCTGCTGGAGCGTTATCCTGATATAAATCTTGTGCTTGGCGGCCATACTCACGCAGTTGAACCCGGTGTGTTATCCGGGCGAACCTGGTACTTGCAGGCCGGCAGCCATTGCCGTTTTCTTGGTAAAGCGGTGGTTTCGTATGACTCCGCAAATAAAAAAGTTTCGATTAAATCCGAGATGATAAAAGTTACTTCCGGTACAAAAGTCGATCCGCAGTTAGCCCGTGAGGTGAATGGTTTATTGAAGGCCGCGGACAAAGATGCCAGGGCGGTCGCCGGATATAATTCGGTCGAGTTGACCGCTCCCCGAAACCGGATGCAGTCGTCCGGGATCAGTTCTTTATTCGCAATGGCGCTTGCCGGAGCGGCTAAAGTTGATGCCGCTTTTTACGGTGTACCGTCGGGTAGGGCGAAACTTGCAAAAGGCAAAGTAACCGGAAATGATATTTTTCGTTTGACGCCCTATCCGAACACGGTTTGTACGATGAGCTTGAATCGAGACCAGATAGCCGGAATCGTTCTGGAGCAATATAAAAGATTTCGTCAGACCAGGGAATTTCTGCATCCATTCGGATTGAGCTTGAAGGTTGATAATAAAGGCGGGTTGATTGGAAATCCTGTTTTGCAAAACGGCAAAGGGCTTTCCGGCAGCAACAAGATCAAGGTTGCGTTCAGCAGCGGGGCGCTTTCCGGCGCAGTTCCCGGATGGTCATATCTCCTCTCTCTGGTGAATGACAGGAATTGTGAGTTCCGCGATACGGGCATAAGAGTTGACAAGGCTTTGTTTGATTATATAAAATCTCACTCTCCGCTTAATATAAGTCCGGCTGGAGATATCAAGAATATCGGGACTACTCCGGCCCCGGTAATAAAAGCCCCTACAGTAAAGAAAGCGTCGGCAGTAAAAAAAGCGGCTTCTCCTGCGCGCCCGACCGGTAATAAATCAGCAATTGACGTATCAAAATACCTTCCGGCAGAAGCTAAAGGTTATCAACTGGTATATCAGTTCAACCCGACGAAACCGGTTATGAAAAACGGTAAAAATGATATTGTGTATGACATTGATAATTCCAACCAGGTGAAAGGTCCTTTCAAAAAACTGGCCTATTTGCTGGTTCTGGTTAATAAAAACGGCAAAACCGAATATGCTTATGTATCAATGGACCCGTTTACCGATGAAGTAAAGAAGATTGGCGTTCCGGTCAAAGCCTCCGGCGCCCGATTCCAGCAGATGGTTAAGAACTGCAAGGTCGTCAGCAACGTTGACGGAGTCAAAAACGGGGCGTATCCGGAAGGATGTAATATTGAATTCTGTGATTGTAATTATCTTGCCGGGAATGCCGCGAAAATTCCAGGCGCGTCAGACAAGTTTTTTGATTTCGGCGATACATTTGACAAGAATAAATCCCCCGGATACGGCTCAATGCAGATTCATAACTATAAGGAAAAACAGTCCGTTATCTGTTTCAATAAATTTCATGGTCGCGGCAAAGCCGACGTCGGCATCGGCAACAGCAAGGGGAAAGCCAGGGACTGGACTTTTTCCTCGAATGCTAGAAATTGTAAAGACGGCGTCATGGTTGTTTTAGTTAAGAAATAAAACATTTTTTGTCGTCGAAACGGCAGGATAAATTAAATTATCGATCAATATAAAATTAAGTCGAAGTCATAGTTTTTCTATTGACTTTAAAAAAACAAGAAGGAAACAGGATTATGAAAAAAAGGTTGTCAGGAGCCATTGCTTTGATGAGCGTGGCTTTGATGTTCGTGGGATGCTCAATCTTAATGAAAGATGAACCTCCTACCGCTGAAAATGTTAAATTAGCCGCGATATTCAGTAGCAATATGGTGATCCAGCGGGACGCGGTTGCCCCGGTCTGGGGCTGGGCGAAGCCGTCGGGAACAATCACCGTTGTCGGCTCCTGGGGCGCTAAGGCGAAAACCGTGGTTGGAAAAGATGGAAAATGGGAAGTTAAACTGAAGACTCCGCAAGCTGGCGGCCCATACACCATAACTGTTCAGGGAAAAAAGAAAATTGAACTGAAAAATGTCATGTCAGGTGACGTATGGATTTGTTCCGGTCAATCAAATATGCAGTGGCCGGTTGTAAGAGTTAAGAATGCCCCCGCGGAAATTGCCGCGGCCAAGTACCCGAATATCAGACTTTTTACCGTCAAACGTGTGACATCGATGAAGCCTTTGAACGATGTTACCGGTAGCTGGAATGAATGCAATCCCAAAACAATTCCCGGTTTTTCCGCTGCCGGTTATTTTTTCGGACGTACACTTTATCAGAACCTGAATATTCCGATTGGCCTGATCAGCACCAATTGGGGTGGCACCTGCGTTGAGACATGGACCCCGTGGAGCGCTCAGAAGAAATTCGCTGCGGCAATCGGTAGAAAGTCCCGGGCGGATGCCGGTGCGAAAACTTATGATGAAGCTAAAGAAAGAGCCAAATACCAGAAAAGTCTTGGAGTCTGGAAAAAGAAAGTCGCGGCCTGGAATAAAGCAGGTAAAAAAGGCAATGCGCCGCGCCGTCCACGGTTTTATGTTCATCCTCACAAGAGTCCTAATTATCCAGCCAACCTTTACAATGCGATGATTTATCCGTTGGCTCCTTTTGCTATCAAAGGCGCGATCTGGTATCAGGGTGAATCCAATGCCGGAACTCCGGGGTCCTATGGCGAGCAATTGACCACGATGATTAATTCATGGCGCCAATTGTGGAAACAGGGGAATTTCCCGTTCTATTTTGTTCAATTGCCGAACTTTCGTGCTCCCACCAAAGAGCCTTATGACATAAACAGTTCATGGGCCATTTTGCGCGAGGAGTTCATGAATACCGCGAAGACTGTACCGAACACCGGCATGGCCGTAACGATTGATGTCGGCGAAGAAAAAAGCATTCATCCGGTCAACAAACAGGATGTGGGTGATCGTCTTGGACGGGTTGCGCTGAAAAAGACCTACGGTAAGAATCTGGTTTGGACCGGACCGGTTGTCGAAAACGTTACACTGGCAGGCAATAAGGCTGTCGTTAAATTCGATAACGGCGGTTCTCCGCTGGCCGTCAAAGGCGCCGGACCGATCAAATGGTTTGCGGTGATGGATAGCAAAGGTAACGTTGTCCCCGCCAACGCAAAAATAATTTCTCCCGATACGCTTGAAGTTACTTCTCCAAAAGCAAAAAAGATCGCGGTGGTCTATTATGCATGGGGCGATAACCCGGTTGGTGTCAACCTGATTAACAAAGCGGGCCTTCCTGCTTCGCCGTTCCGTTGGGGGAAAGTTCCGCCTGAAGTAGCTAAAGCTATTGCCAATGCCACCTATTCACCTAACTTTGATGCAACCAAATATCTCCCGGCGGAAGCTAAAGGATATCAGGTTGTCTACAAGTTCGATCCAACTAAGCCGGTGGTTCCGGGCAGGGTCCAGATGAGATATCAGGTTGATAACTCGGCCAAAATTAAGGGCCCGTTTAAAAAGATCGCATATTTCATGGCGCTGAAAGACAAAAAAGGTCAAGTTCAATGGGCTTTTGTTTCAATGGACCCGTTTACTGACGACGTCAAGAAAATCGGGGTGCCGGTTAAGTCCGCTAATGCCAGGTTCCAACAGAAAGTTGCAAACTGTCTGGTCAAAAGCAACGTTCCTGGCGTAAAAAACGGTAAATATGCCGATGGCTGCAATATTGAATTCTGGGAATGCAACTACGGTCCCGGAAATGCTAAAAATATTCCGAACGCGTCCAGCAAGTTGTTTGATTTCGGAGACTCTTTTAATCCGAAAAACTCTCCGGGATACGGTTCAATGCAGATTCACAATTTCAAAGAAAAACAAGTTGTGATTTGTTTCAACAATTTCCAGGCCGGAAGAAATGCCGATGTCGGTATCGGTAATCGAAAGACCGCCCATCCCGATTGGACATTTTCCAAAAATGCCATTAATTTGACCGGCGGTGAAATGCAGGTGCTGGTCCTTAAATAATTATTCAACTTGGATCAAACCATTACGGCCCGAAGTTTTCAGCTTCGGGCCTTTTTTCTTTTTCAAAATTACAGTCATCCCCCAAATCGGATGATTGTAGTTGAACGCTAAAAGCTTAAAGTTAAAAGCATATTCAAATATTGCATGTTTTCAGCAGAGCCATTTCTCATTCATGCATGCTTGAAATATGCAAAACCAAACACAGGATGTTAAATAAAATCAAGACCTTAAGCATGAATCAAAACAGCTTATTCATTCCTGTTCCGGAGTTATATTACGAAGTTTTTTGTTAACTTTGTGTCTTATCCAGACAATAAATATGCCTGTAAGAGTTCCCAAATACCAGTAAAAAATAATTTGAGGGATAAAGGAGAAATATATTAAGAATTCGTCTATAATTCCCAATGTTATCCATATTCCAATAACAACAATAGGAATAGTACAAGATATGTTGAGAAATAAGAATAAGCTCGGGACATATCGTGGTAAAGCAGATACATCGGCATGTGACGTATACAGTACGGACATTCCTAAATGCCAAAATTTGAGGTCTAATATTAGGACCAGCCAACTTATTATTCCCCAGGCGATAAACATATCTCTTGAGATTTGCTTTATTTTTTTGTCTTCCATAGGCTTTCCTGTATCAAACATGATAAAATTGTTTACACAAGCAATCAATCCTGGAACAATACGCTTCAGTCACCAACCAAAGGTCTTAATTCGCCATATTTTTATTTCAAGGAGAATTAATGGATAATATAAATAACCTAGCCAATTACATATCTCCCATTTACCATCATTATAAACATAAGGATATATCACACAACCTTTAGGAGGAGTGTCGCCAGCACTTAATCCAGTTCCAAATACAATTTCAATATAGTATCCAGAAGGAATAGGAATACTCATAGGCCTGGCTTTTTCCGTTTTTATGCTGATTTCAGTGAACTTATTTCTAAGGTGTCGATATGAACCGACATATAAGGTTAATAATAGAATACAAGATATACTGAAAAATAAAAGGAATTTCTTTGATAAGCTTCGTTTTCTTAAATTGCTCAAGAAAACTTTTGTTTTGTTAGAAATAAACATAAATCCTCCAATCAATTAAATATATCCTCCGATGACAGTCATTGCAAATGATGTAAGAATTGGCGTGAACTCTTCCAATTTTTTTAAAATCAATAAACGAGCTTAAAAAACACCTTGCTGGTTGACTCTGCTTCATAGAGGTGCATCTATTTTGCGTAATTCTACAGGGAACTTTAAATTTTCATCAAGAGAAGTATGATTCATCTTTTAAATTCCTGTCAAGTGAATATATTCGATAATACTTAGTTATATTCATTTAAATGTATAAAAATGCAAAATTTTCAATATTTATCAAAATATAACTGGATTTTTCAAAAATGAAGATATATATTGTAGGCATTATCATATATTGTCAATTAATTAAGAACGGCTTTCGGATAATGATTAGGAATATATATATTACAACCATCTTAATCTGTTGGGCGCTTATACTATGCGCTATGCGGCCGAATGTCGCGGAAGTGCGTGAGTGCAGGAACCAGTCGGAACTGGTTTCCCGGAATACCTCTGAATGTTCCAGTATCACCGAACCGTTTATTCTGTTTGACGACAGCGAAATCTGCAATGAATTAGAAGAGGACACTTGCAGAATCGGCAATAGAACCGTATTTCTGCCTTCCAAATTCTCTCGCCCGGATAATTTGGGCATCAACATATTTCTTTCCCAATTTGCTAAATGTTATTCAAGATCTGCTGAACAGCGTAATAACTATGTTATTCTGCCCTGTCTTCGTTCGGTCATTCTCCGTACATAATAATTCCTGACAAAGTCCGCTTGGGCCCGGTAAGTATCAGCTTGCCTGTCCCCTTGGCGGACATGGATACGAATACGGAAACAAGCTTATATTCATAAACTCAGCCGAATCCCGATTTCGAATTATTGCGCTTATTCGCATAGCGGCGTAATTCAGCTTTTCGGGCTGTAATTGCCGGACGGTAATCGCGACAGGCGGACTGGCCGGCAGAAACAAACTGCAATAGACGTTTTTTGTCTGAACAATTGTCATCCAGGCGCAAAGAGATAAGCCCGTACAGACCTATCCATTACTTTTGCTTCAATTCCATATCGAAAAAATAATTACCGCAAACAGCAAAAAGTTAAGGAAAACAAACCATGCACTTAATTAAACATTTAGATAAAAACTCCATCATTACCGGAATCGAACCCCAAAATAAAAGCCATTTACTGGAAATGATGGTTGATGCCGTTATCTGCAATCCGGCTTTGCAAGGCTACTCAAAAGAAACTATTCTCAAAGCGGTCCATGCTCGTGAAGCCGAATCGACAACCAGTCTGGGAGAAGGCTTCGGCTTCCCCCATGCCAGACTGCCGCAGCTACCTTCGATCGCGGTCTCCCTTGCCATATTGAAAGAACCGATCAATTATGATTCAATCGGACAGCTTCCCATCAAAATAGCCTGCCTTATTCTGGTTCCTTTAGAGATTCCCACTTTGGCGCTGAAAGTGATGAGCCAGGTCGTCAGGATGTTCCATGATCCTGTATCGCGTCAGCGCCTGACCGGCTCAACCACCCGGGATGATGTGTTCGACTGTATTGCGAATTCACGGCTCGATCTCGACGTGCCGATCACGGCTCAAGACATCATGCGAAGCGAGATAGTCGGGCTTTCTCCTGAAATGCCGCTGCGCAAGGTATCGCGGCTGCTTTCCGACAACCATGTCTTCGCGGCTCCGGTAATTGACGAGAACCGCCGGATGCTGGGTGAAATCACCTGCGAAAACTTGTTTCGTCACGGTATGCCGGATTTCTTTATGCAACTTAAAACAGTAGCGTTCATCAGTGAATTCGACCCGTTTGAAAAATATTTTTACAATGAGGCGCATTCGAAGGCCAAAGACGTGTTGAGCAAAGAATTTTGTACAATCTCCACAAGTACGACCCTCATTGAAATCGTTTTTGAACTGGTGGTCAAAGGACGCCGCACGCTTTATGTCCTGGAAGACGGTCGGCTGGTCGGCGTTATCGACCCGAGCATTGTGCTTGACCAGGTCATTAATGTCTAAGGGAGTTCCCGCAAAATGTATGATATGATATTAGCCCTGATAATATTCGCGATAACCTACTGTTTTATCGCTTCGGGCAAGGTCGATGAAGCAGTCGCCGCCCTGCTTGGGGCGGTAGCGGTTATCGCGTTCCGGATTGCCCCGTACGAGGAACTGCTGCATAAGATCGACATGAACGTGATTTTCCTGTTGATCGGCATGATGATGATCGTGACTATTATGTCAAGCACCGGAGTATTTGAATATCTGTCCATTCTGATTGCCCGTAAAGCGAAAGGACGCGGCATAGTAATAGTCATTGCCATGTTGTTGCTGACGGCGGTCCTGTCCGCTCTGCTGGACAATGTGACGACGGTTATTCTGGTGGCACCGATCACCATCCTGATTGCGCAGATTCTTGAGATACCGGCTATGCCGATTCTGGTCCTTGAAGCAATATTCTCCAACATCGGCGGCACTTCAACGCTAGTGGGCGACCCGCCGAACATCATCATCGGTTCGGAGGTGGGATTGTCGTTTAACGCATTCATTTTCAACCTTGGTCCGCCTGTCCTGATTCTGATGATTATAATGCTGGTGATAACCGTCGTTATGATGGGGCGGAAGTTCAAGGCGTCGGAAGCAACGATTGCCAGAATAATGAAGTCGAAACCGGAACAGGCAATTGTTCAGCCCCAAATGCTGAAACGCTCTCTGGTCATCTTCTTTCTGGTTGTCGCCGGCTTTGTCGCCAGCCGTGTCATCCGGCTTGAACCGGGCATTATTGCTGTGGCCGGGGGAATTTCCATGGCGCTGGTCTGCAAGGTTAAAATCCATAAAGCCTTTGAGAAAGTGGAATGGGGGACGATCCTGTTTTTCATTGGTTTGTTTATGCTGGTCGGCGCCCTTGAGTACAATAATGTTTTTATAAAGATGGGCCAGGCGATCCTTAACCTGACCAGCGGCAACCTTTTACTGACCGCTTTGATAATTCTCTGGAGCAGCACAATTATGTCGGCGGTCATCAATAACATACCGTTGGTCATCGCGATGATTCCGCTGATCAAATCGATTACTCCGGCTTTCATGGTAAAAATGCATTTAACCGGAGCGGCCGCGGCATCCCAGATTAACCAGCCGCTTTTCTGGGCGCTGGCGCTTGGGGCCTGTCTCGGCGGTAACGGGACCCTGGTCGGGGCTTCGGCCAACGTCGTTATTGCTCAAATCGCAAGGCGCAGTAATTACGCTTTGAGTTTTATGGAATTCCTGAAATATGGTTTTCCAGCGATGATTCTTTCGCTTATTGTCTCATCGGTATACATTTATCTGGCGTATTTCTATAAATAAGGCTATTCAGCGGACTAGTTGAATGAACAGTAACTTTTCACTTAACAACAAAACGTTCGAAAAAAAAATGCATTTCCCCGGGAGCGCGGACGTCCCGTCCGCATCTTCGGCACGTCGCGTCGTAAATTGTCGAACAGTTTGATTATATATAAATCATTATTAATTAATCATAAGATGTTTATGTAAGTCATGGAGTGGCATGTCTACAGTCGATAAATTCCACAATATACGGAACAATACATAGCATGCCAAATTCACATTGTTTGCAGTTAATTAATACATTTGAATTCTACGAAATTTGACCAAACACCACCACCTTTATTTGATAATGCCCTGACTCTCCACCTTCCGGCATTCGCACCAGTATGCTGATGAACCACTGTGTTTTGTGAAGTGTAATACTTTTTAGATAATACCCATTGACCATCTGGATACATGATGTCAACCTGAATTTCGTATCCATTGCTAGATTTTCCTGTCCATGAAATTGGAACCATACGTGGATAAGGAATTTTCAGGTTGTTTTTTATTGCCGTTTTTGGCGAATTAATTTTCAGGTCATCTGGTATGTTAACATACCATTCTGAGAACCGGAGAAGCCCCTTGGAGTCAAATAAAAATTGATGATAGACATTTTCGATATTTGACTTATAAGTTACAGCTCCAAGTTCCCCTGCATTCAGACCCTTTGTTTGATTTGTTTCCGGTTCTCCAGCCAGAACAAGAAAATGCCTCAAATGAATTCCGTCTCTTACCCACCGCCAGTTATCAGGCGCTTCAACCGCAATACCATCATTTAGACGCTGTGATGCTGGTTGTTTCGCTCGCCTGTTTGTCTGTTTATTTAATAGCATGTATAAGCATACAACTGCGGTGAAAGCGATTACGATTGTAGTAATGACGTTCCGGGTATATGTTTTCATACTATCCTTTCCTCGGTTTTTCCAGAATAAAATCCTCCACGGAGTATATCACTCTCGCACTTTTATTGGATTATTCATCTTTTATGAAATCAATTTAAAATTGATATTTTCCGGGAGCGCGGACGTCCCGTCCGCATCTTCGGCACGTCTCGTGACTTCCAGGTAAAGCTTGTTACACATCTTTACCGGCGCAAGGCGCCGTCTTACCCCCCATAGTGACCAACATCATCCGGGAGTTAAATGGACAATTTTGATTTTTGACATAGTTGGATGGTTGAGTTTATCTTTGTTCTCTTAATAGAATGCGCTCCTTTAGTTAATGATGTATAAATTAATTGAACTTTGCTCTCGTTAATGCTTAATTGCATTGCAAACTTATTTTCTATTTTCCATAACCTGAATTTATTGGTTTTCGCGAAAATCTTTTGAGAATATTTTGCATACTTCTTATTGATTTGATGTTCAACATCCTGGAATTTTACTCCTTCATTAAAAAAAACAGTTATTCCTGATATTTCAAATTTACTGTTCACACTCAAACATATTTCATCAATATCATTTTTATGTCCATGATTCTTGTTTTCCGATTCAAATAAGCACAATTTTGTTGTTATGTTTTTACCTATTATATTGGGGGAAGGGAGAAATATATTGACTTCTTTGCCTGCTGCATATAAACCGTTAATCGATAAGATTAAAATGACAAAACAGATTTTACACATACTATCCTCCATTACTTTTTGTTACAAAACTTACTGCCCCTTTGAGATTTCCCTTTTTTTTACTGTCCCCATTTTTGATTGTGCTTGAATTCCTCAATTAAATATATCCCGCCATATCAGTCATTGCAAATAAGGTTGCACGGACATTAATAAATGCGAAAGAGTAAAAATTGATTCCGTCCCATGAAACATCCACTAAATTTGCATAAGAAAGGCGGAGGTTGGCCGCTTTTCATTACCTCGTATTTTTATGCGACAGGGAAGATTGAAGACTTGCAGTCTTTACCATAGCAGAGTATATTGCCAAGATAAATCCTCAACCAAAGCTTAAGCGAATTTTGTAAGTTTCAATAATTGTTTTAAGAGGTGTTTGGGGATGTCTGTATGACATTTGGGATTCAAAGAATCAATTGTCGCATGATTCATTGAAAAAGCTGAACTTATGCAAAACCATTATTTGTACCATGGAGAACATGAAGAAGTATTTATGTTTTCAGTTCAAGCTGAAAAAAACTTTTTCGTGACTTTTCGTGTGTTTCGTGGTTAATAATTGCATTTCGCACGAAACATTGAAAAAGCAAAAAAGGAATTAAGTATGAAGATTGTATTTATTGGCGCGGGGAGCGGATTCGGGGCTAAAAGCGTAGTGGATGTTCTTTCCTTTTCCGAATTAAGGGATTGCGAACTGGTTCTGGTCGACATTAATCGTGAACACCTTGACCCGGTATTGAAATATTCTCAAATGATCAATGAACATTTCGCCGGAACCGCCAAAATATCTGGAACTCTGGATTGGCGCGATGGCGTTCTTGATGGTGCGGATTACGTTATTACCGCCTTTTCTCAAGGCGGGCCCGGTTATGTCGGGGTGCCGTATCACTATGAGATTTGCGTGCCGCAGGAATACAATATCTTCCAGAATGTCGGCGACACGGTCGGCATTGGCGGTGTATTGAGGACAATGCGCACCGGCCCGGAATTGCTGGCGATCGGGCAGGATATGGAAAAACGCTGTCCCGGCGCCTGGCTGCTGAACTATGTCAATCCGATGTCCATGCTGACCCGGATTCTCAACAAATCCTGTCCGAATATCCATGTGGTCGGGCTGTGTCACAACATCCAGTACGGGATTCGCGATATTGCCCGTTGGCTCGGGGTAAGTCATAAAGAGCTGCGCTATAATGCCGCCGGCATCAATCATATGGCCTGGTTCCTGCGACTTGAATACCTCGATGGAAAAGATGCATATCCTGATCTGTTAAAAGCGGCAAATGACCGTAGCATCTGGGAGGAAAGGCCGGTGCAGTTTGAACTGCTCCGTACTTTTGGCTGCTGGACTACAGAGTCTTCAAGGCATTGCGCGGAATACCTGCCGTTCTTTTTGCCGAAGGCGGAAAACCGGGAAAAGCTGCTTTTGCCGGTGAGAAAGCCTGCCGCTGAACCGCCGCCGGTCGCTCCGCGCTGGAGTACCGATGCGGAGCTGGTAAAACAGCTTGACGGCAGAGCTCCGCTCGATACGGTGAGGTCGTTTGAGTACGGTGCGCATCTGATTCATGCTTTGGAAACCGATGCGGTTTACCGGATGAACATCAATATTATGAATGACGGGCTCATCGACAACTTTTCGAGTGAAACCTGCGTGGAAGTATGCAACACTGTTGACCGCCTCGGAATCCATCCCCACCGGGTCGGCTCATTGCCGATCCATCTTGGCGCTTTGGCCCGAGGAATGGCCGACATGCAGACCCTGGCCAGCGACGCGTTCATGGAGCGCGATCTCAATAAAGCCTGTCTGGCCTGTATGATCGATCCTTGCACTGCCGCCAGTGCGACTCCGTCCGACGTCAAGGCGTGTTTCAATAAACTGCTTGAACTCGAAGCTCGATGGCTGGAACCTTTCTGGGGTAAAAACCTCAAAGTCTAATTCCGTTCTTTGACCTGACAATATCGCGAGAGGAATATCCTTTTTAGAAAAAGGATTTCCTCCTGCCCCATTGCAAGGAAGTGCCCCCCTGGGAGCGCGGACGTCCCGTCCGCATCTTCTGCACGTCTCGTGCCTTTGTGGTGCAGCATGTCACATATCTTAACCGGCGCAATGCGCCGCCTGAAACTTCTATCGTGCCGCTCCCTGGGAGCGCGGACGTTCCGTCCGCATCATCGGCACGTCTCGTGCCTTTGTGGTGCAGTATGTTACAAATCTTAACCGGCGCAATGTGCCGCCTCGAAACTTCATCGTGTCTCCGCCCTGGGAGCGCGGACGTCCCGTCCGCATCTTCGGCACGTCTCGTGCCTTTGTGGTGCAGCATGTCACATATCTTAACCGGCGCAATGCGCCGCCTGAAACTCCCTCGTGTCGCCCCTGGGAGCGCGGACGTTCCGTCCGCATCATCGGCACGTCTCGTGCCTTTGTGGTGCAGTATGTTACAAATCTTAACCGGCGCAATGTGCCGCCTCGAAACTTCATCGTGTCTCCGCCCTGGGAGCGCGGACGTCCCGTCCGCATCTTCGGCACGTCTCGTGCCTTTGTGGTGCAGCATGTCACATATCTTAACCGGCGCAATGCGCCGCCTCGAAACTCCCTCGTGTCGCCCCTGGGAGCGCGTAGCTCCAGCTGCGCAAAAAAGAGGTTGAAGCAAGCATATTAATTCTCATAACCGGTTATCCGCGAAGAACGTTGAAAATTAAGGTGAAGATGCAGAGGTCGATTTGACACGACTGCTTGCGCCGTATGCTTCTGGGGTAATGAAATACTCTCCAATGCGCAGCTGGAGCTACGCGCTCCCAGGTTCCCTCGTGATTAATATGTACCACAGGAAAGGCTATACTGATTTTTTTGACAGGTAATCAGTTTCTAATAACCACGTTGTTAGGTCATCAACGTATTTGATCTTATTATTGGCTTCTAAGAGAATAAGGTTCGAAATCAAAATTTCCAGAGCATCACTAAAATTTTCA
Source organism: Victivallales bacterium (assembly GCA_963676655.2). Classification (GTDB taxonomy): domain Bacteria; phylum Verrucomicrobiota; class Lentisphaeria; order Victivallales; family Victivallaceae. Next base: position 287,020 of record CAXXKX010000002.1, read on the forward strand.
AACGTAATTGGCGTTCTTTCTCTACTTCCAATTTTATCCCAATCACAGATGCACCATTTAGAAATGACTAAGTCGTTCCATAAAAAACATCTATAGTTACCCTTTGTCATTAAAATCATATGAGGGTCTGTTTTCTTATGTTGATAAAACACTTCATAGCCGTCAACTGGCCCTCCCGGCAGTGCTATTGAAAATTCAACATCCTTCAATTCATCACGTTTCGCAATATCATTTTCAATGAGCTCCAGTAATGCTTTTGCATTTACGTCTATATTCATAATTGCATTTTCCTGCAAAAATATTGTCTATTTTGCGTATAATTGACGGTTAGAATTTTCCATTCAATAAAAAACAAAAGACCACATTCTCCTAAGTTTGTCAATATTGGATACTTATGCCGTTTATTTGATTCATGCAAAAGACATGGATTGATACCTGAATCTGCATTTATAAAAAAATATCAATGACGAAAAAATATATTATATACCAGATAAACAATACGGGTAGTATATACATAGTAATAGTTGAAGCTTGTTTTTTATATACTTTTTGATGAAAAGACTCCAAAAAAGCAACAGGCGGAGATTTTTCGTGAATTTTATAAAAAACAGTCTGAAAAATAAGCATGATTCCTAATAAAACAAAAGAATATGGATATAGTATTGGAAATGATGTCAACATCATAATCTCTTTTTTGGATGTCCTGTTTTTACTGTTGATCATATATCTGAATGAATTCATTTCCTTTGTAAACCGATCTCCCGCAACAGGAGGGGGGGTAGACAATATCCAATAAAAATCTTCTCGTGAACTCAAAAATATATCATACCCTCCATGTACCATTTCAACCTTTTCGACTTTTCCTTTTGCTGACTTCGTAAATTCTTGTAAAAAGAGCATTGGGCCTCTAAATAGTATCGTAACTGAAGCAGTAAATAGCAGTATGGTATAAATCCATGCTATAATAACTATACTCCCATTAGCAAATTTATTTCTATATAGGGGAGTGTAATTTTTATCAATTGTATTCCATTCATTCATATAATTACCCTGTTAGGTCCAGCAAGAGCAAGTAATGCGCATTTTGCATCAAGTTTTCCATGTACTCCTAAATTAAGGCATAAAACCTCATGAAAACTTCATAGCATTGTTTTTTAGACCTGAAACTATGTTTACGTTTTCCCTTGAATCCCTTGATTAAATATACCCTGCAATATCAGTCATTGCAAATAAGGTTGATAAACGCGGAAAGGGGGCAGTGGACGAAGGAGGTTTGAGTGGAAAGGTGCCTCCCGCGGAGGTTTGTTCACGTGATTCCGTTACTCCGTGGTGATCGCTATGTTTCAGCAGGAACGGCTATATTTCTTTCTTTATATTTCCAGTATTTTGCCTGTGGTGACTGCTTTTTGAGCAATGATCGCGGTCCGGTTCAACTTGAACGCGACATCGGTGAGATGTTTGCAGCGGTCCAATTGTTCCCCGAAGGCGACGGCCCGGGGCAGTAAGCCGAACCATTCTTCAACTGGTGGCAGGGCAGGGGACAGGTTTTCCGTTTCCATATCAGTAATCCTGAGGGTCTGGCGCGACATATTGGCTTCCGCGATGGCGGTGGAGCCGACCACCCTGATCCAGTCGTCGCCGTAGACCGGACGGCCATCCGGACGGCAGTAATCAACGCTGACCGAAGCGTGGCCGCCGCCGCAAAGTTCAAACGACAGAACCACATTGTCCGGACAACTGGCAAAATCATTCGATCTGACGTTTGACTGCATACCGGTAACTTTGGAAAACAGCTTTCCGGTCGCGGAGTGAATAAATTCAAGGGCGTGGATGCCTACCCAGCAGATGGTGCCGCCGAGTTTTTCAGGGAACTGTTCAACCCGGTTGTCGTTCCAGGGATAGGATTTTCTGGCATTGACGACGGCTAATGTTCCCATTTTGCCGGAGTCGTAAAGTTCCCGGATCGCACGCAGCTGCGGTGAGGCCGGATTGCCCATGGTGAAAACCAGATATTTATTGTTCTCTTCGACCGCCTGACGAATCGCTTCAAGTTGCTCCAGAGTCGCGGCAATCGGTTTTTCCGCATAAATATGGCAGCCGGCTTTAGCGGTGTTTAATGTGGCTTCCGTTAACTTGTCCAAAGTCGTACTGACCACGGCGATATCGGGTTTTGCCTCTCTGAGCAGATCACGGTAATCTTTATAGACCGGACAGCCCTTGAGGAATTTAAAAGTTTCGATTGTTTTGTCGAAAGTTTCGGTTTCAGAAATCTGGCCGAGGGCGGTGATTTCGGCGAACTCCGGTTTGCATTTTTCGATATAGCCCAGCATCGCCGAACCGTGTCCCCAGTTGCCGATCATCGCGATTTTAACTTTTTTCATATTTCCAACCATTGTTAATTAATAAAATCAAATAAATATTTACCTTTAATCTGCGGTTCATCACGCTGAATTCAAGCCGGTTTTGCCGAAAAGTTAAATTTTTTTGGAAAGAGCGTTTTTTTTAGCTCAAAACATACTTGACAATCTTGCTACTCTGAACATATATTAAGGAGTTTTAAAATTACCATTAAAGGTGATTTTATATTGAACTCCATGAAAACAGATATAGAGAGAGAATAATGACCGGAGTTGAGGTGACATGTCGCGCCTGCGGCACTGAATTTACCGTCAGTATAGAAAAGTGCGGAAAGCATACCCATTGCGTTAAATGCGGGAAAATAAACCATGTTCCGCTGCCGGGTGTCGGCGAGGGTAAAGAGTTCGGCGATTTTATGCTCAAACGCCGTTTGGGGAAAGGCGGAATGGGCGAAGTGTGGCTGGCGGAACAGACGGCGCTGTCGCGTCTGGCAGCAATAAAAATCCTGCCGCCGTCGATGGCTCAGGACGACGATTACCGGGAAAGATTTTTACGCGAAGCCAAAATTGCCGGACAGCTGCATCATCCAAACATTGTCGCGGCATTTTCGGCCGGCATGATCAACGAACTTTATTTTCTGGCCAGCCGGTATATTGACGGGATCAACCTGATTGACAGTTTGACGATCAATAAAATCATCCAGGAAAAAGAGGCTCTGGGAATTGCTTTGCAAATTGCTGACGCTCTGGGCTATGCCTGGGAAAAATTCAAGATCATTCACCGCGATATCAAGCCGGAAAATATTATGATGCATGAAGCCGGCAAGCCGATGCTGCTGGATCTGGGAATTGCCAAACAAATTGAAAATGACGAACCCGGCTTGACCCAGGTCGGGATCATTATCGGAACGCCTGACTACATCAGCCCCGAGCAGGCCAGTGGGGATGAGAATATTGATTTCAGAACGGATATTTACTCTTTGGGGGCGACTATATACCATCTTGTAACCGGACAGCAGCCTTTCGGCTCCGGGGTGTCGCATGTGGTTCTCGCTCGTGTATTGACCGATGACTTAGTGCCGCCGATCGAAGTGAATCCGGATATTTCTCCGGCTACTTCGGCTCTGATCATGAAAATGATGGCGCGGGTTCCGGCTGATCGCCAGCAGAACTGGGACGATGTCAAAAAAGATATTGAAGGAGCTTTGCGAGGCAAACAGCCCAAAGGCTCCAAAAAGGTGGTGAAGCCTGAAACGTCCGACAGTGCCGTTTTGGAAAATATCGACATCAGCATTGTTCGAAAAGATTCGGAGAGCATTGTCGACCGGCGGGCAAAAACTTCCGTGCATACTCATGAAGACGTTGATGTCGATGATCTGGAAAATACGGTAACAATGTATCTTGATGAAGATATTGACGATCCGGTTGTTCTGCGCCTGAAGGAGCCCGGTAACGTCGTAATCGATAAATCTCTTGACGGCGATAATCAAATCGTTCCTCCTGACGCCCCGCACCCCCCTGCTTGGCTTGAAGATAAAAAGCTGCTGTTGCTGGTTACTTTGTCAATATTGTTTATACTGGTTTGTGTCGCCATCTTGATTTTGCTCTTGAAATAAAGTTGCATTTATAGCGGGGTCTTTCATATCACAATAGCTTGAAAATTTTTGCGTATGTCTGATGATAAAAACGAAATATGCCCTCCGCCTTTGCCTGTGGATGATATAGTGGACTTTTCAGTTCCTGCGGACTTTGATTTGCCGGAGGAGTTGATTCAGCCGGTGCCCCGGCCGCTGCCGCAATCCGTCAAGCGTCGCTTTGCCCGTAAGAGAATTGTAATCCAGGCAAGTTTGAGTATTACGGCCGCGATATGCTTGATTATTCCTCATCTGGACGTTGCAAAACACCTGGGACTCTATTTTATCCCGATTATGCATACGGACATGCTGGCATATCTGATTCTGTCGGTTCAGGCAGTTTGCCTGTTGTTTTCCAGAGAGTTGCCTGATAATCTGGATCTTTATGTCCACGGCGCCCCGATTCCAGCCCGAATCGACTCCATTACTCTTCGACCGCATGATGCGGCGGTTGAATATATCAACGGCACTAACTGCGATTATGCTTATTATGCCGATATTACGGTACGCTTGCCGGGGGCGGTTTATCCTGTCAGGTTGCGGTTGAAATCAGAGCCGCTGGTCGATAAAAAGTGGTTCACGTGCGATTACAAGCCGGGGGATTTCGTGCCGGCTTTGTATTGGCCGCGAAATGATGGTTTACAGGAAATAAATTTATACGGTTTTCTGGAGATTGACGAGTCCGGCGGCGTGGTACTGCGAAAAAAGAACCGGAGCTTTTCCGCCTATTATCTTGCCCTGGCGGTGTTCCTTCCGATCATTGTTTTTGTAATTCCGGGGCTGGTTATGCTGTTCCAATGGGCCTGCTATATTCTAGGTCGATATTTTCCGGTTGACAACGATCCGACATTTCTGGTACTTCCGCCTTTCAGCGGCATTGTCAGTGGAATCTTTTTGACGGTTTTATGGTGGTTCAATTCATGGCGGCAGCGCAGAAAGGTCAAGCGGGCAAATGATCAGGTGCTGAAAGAGTGTGAGGCGCTGGAGATATCCCACGATATCTGGTCCTGGCCGGGAGCCAAAGGACGGATTCTCCGGATTATTCTGATTCCGCTGGTTCCGATTTGCTGCATCTTTATTTCATATTGTGTTTCTTTGGTGTTCAATTCCATGTTGGATCAGTCGAAGCCCGAGTATAAAACGGTGGAGATTGTCGATAAGAAAGTTGAGACGCGTTTCCTGATGTTCCGCAAATACGTCATCGAATATCGTTTTCCCGGTAATCCGAAAGTATACTCGCTCCAAACTACTCCGGCGCATCTGAAGTCCCTTGGGAATGCCGCCTCCGCCACGGCGGTGATAAAACGGGGCAACATCGGCTGGAAGTGGATTGACAAGATTACATTGTCAAAAAAATAGATTCTTTTGGTGTTTTCATTGATATAGATTACGAGCGCCTTTTGTTGCAGACTTACAGCAAATTTAGGATTAATCGGCTTCCCCGGGCGTTGCCCCATAAGCGCTAACTAAACTTAAAAAGTAATGTTTTGAGGCGAATATTGAGTGAAGCCATGCCATAGCCCCATCGGGGCGGCATATATCATAGCCCGGGGTGATTGAGTGAAGCGATTGAACCCCGGGTAAGGTTCCCCCTTTACGATAACAAGCGCTGAAAGTGCGGTATATAAAATTCCCTCAGCACGTTTTTATATGTCGCCCTTGTAGGGCTTTAATTTATTTTTGATTGTTCCCGGGGTTCATTCGCTACGCGAAATCACCCCGGGCTGGATATATGTCGCGCTTTCAGCGCTGAGACGTAAATGTATTGTGTGAAAATTGAGATTACATAGTTTGTTTAATATAGCTGCTGGAAAATGAGAACAGGTTAGCGCTTGTAGGGCGTTGCCCGGGGCTGCGCTGTTTTGCTCTTACAGAGCTTTTTATTCATTGAGATTCAGGCTGTAAGCCTGAAACAGCAAAGCCCACGGCAACGCCGTGGGTAAAAAGAAAAAAATAAATGCAGGCTGTAAGTCTGCAATAAAAAACGCGATATAATCAATGAAATATAGATATGGAAAGACCTGAAAAATAAAAAAGCCGGATCGAAAACTCGACCCGGCTTGGTACTGATTAATAGTCTTAAAAATTTAGAGGCTTGCGCAGAATTCCGCGAGGCGTTTACAGGCTTCGCGAATAGTTTCTTCCGCGCAGGCATAAGACATTCTGATCCAGCCTTCGGCTCCAAACGGCGCGCCGGGAATGGCGGCAACCAGTTTTTCTTCCAGCAAACGGGTGCAGAAGTCGTCGCTGCTCAATCCGAATGATGAGATGTCGCAGAAAATATAAAATGCTCCGGTCGGGCGCGGCGCGGAAACGCCGTCAATATCATTGACCAAGCTGTAGATCAGGTCTCTGCGTTCTGCAAAAGCTTTGCGCATCATTTCCACTTCGCTGTCGGCTGCTTCGAGTGCTTTCAGCGCTCCGTACTGGGCAAAACTGGTCGGGTTTGATGTGGTGTGACTTTGCAGGGCGGAAATCTTTTTTGCCAGCCACAGCGGCGCGGTCAGGTAACCCATACGCCAGCCGGTCATTGCATAAGCTTTACTGAAGCCGTTCACGGTAATTGTCAGCTCGGCGATTTCCGGATTGAGAGACGCTATACTGATATGGGGTTTGTCTGCGTCGTAAACCAGCTTTTCGTAGATTTCATCGGACAAGACCATGAAATTATGTTTAACCGCGATAGCTGCGATAGCTTCCAGCATTTCCCGGCTGTAAACCGCTCCGGTCGGGTTTGACGGAGAGGTCAGAATCAGCAGGCGGGTATTTTCAGTCACCGCAGCTTCAAGATCGGCGGCGGTCATCTGAAAGTCATTTTCAGCCGTCGTCGGGACAACCACAACCTTGGCACCGGTAGTTTTCACTATTTCAGGATAGCTGACCCAGTAAGGGGCGGGGATGAGCACTTCATCGCCGGGGCCGCATAAGGCGGCGACTGCGGTGAATACGGAAAATTTAGCTCCGGGTGCGACAATAACTTGAGCGACGGTAGTTTCAATACCGTTCTCGTTGGCAAATTTTTCGACGATCGCTTTGCGTAATTCAGGAATACCGATACCGGGGGTATAACCGGTTTTGCCGGCCTGCAATGCTGCGATTGCGGCGTCTTTGATAATTTGCGGCGTATCGAAATCCGGTTCGCCGGCTGACATGCTGCATACATCTATGCCGTCGGCCTTCATTGCTTTGGCTTTTGCGGTAATTGCTAAAGTCGCTGATGGTTGAAGTCCGCACATAAATCCGGCTGATTCACAAAGTTTTTCCATTTTTTCACCTTCGCTTTTTATTGAGTATAGTTCGAGACTAAAGTAATCTTTTCCGGGTATCCTTATAATTTACCGCCAAAAACAGCTAATTACAAATATTAATAGATATGTTCTGTGCTTTGTGATATAAGAATTGAGTCGTCACACTGTTTCTTAATACAAAGTATTCATTTGTATTATTGAAAATTGAAATAGTCATAAGACTTTTTGTATGGAGGTACAATTGCAGCCCGATTACAGCTACCAGGTCCGGGATAAGCTATGTCGCCGGATAAATTTGGAATGCGGTTAGATTTAACCGCTTTGGCTCTGATGCATGTTTTATCACTGCAGTTGTTCCGCAACTTTGTTGCAGCCGCTTATGTTGTGCTGCTCAGCTATGGCAGATTTCCGCCATAGATAAATTCTTCTGATCGGCCAAGTACGCAGCAAAGCGGTTAAATCTAACCGCACTCCAAAATGACATGAAAAAGATACTCTTCCGGTAGAAATACCATACAGGATATTGCTTAATACCGTATTCTAACATATATGGCTAATCAACAAAATATAGAGCTTGCAGCAATCCTCAAACTCGTTGGACGAGGTAGGCAATTTCGCCTTTTTTGGTCAGAGGAATAACGTATTCATGGTAAAATTTGACAATCACCTCTGGTTTGATAATTACTCTGACTCTGGGGTTGGCGGTTTGCTGCAGGGCACTTACTTTATCCCGAATCCTGCTGATGATTTTCTCCTCAACTTCGGGACGGGTTAATTTTTCCCCGACTGCTTCAAGGTCTCCGGCCCGGAGCAGGGCGGTATAGCCTTGCGGATCGGCGGAAAATTTGCTTTCGGCCACATACATTGAACCGTAATGAATCCGCCGGGCGACCGCTTGCAGGGCATAAACGTCATGCTCAACGCTTGAACCGTAGTGCCCGTCGTCGCCTTCCTTGCAAAGCTCCGGAAGCAGCTGCATATAGGCATTTAGGATATCTTTAGAAAGATTTATTTTATCATAATCATCGATATGTAATCCGGTAGGCGGAATATTGACCTGGCGGCGCGTTTCCGGCAGCTCAGAACAGAACGGGCGCTCATCCGGGGCGTGAAAACGCCCGAACGTCGCGTCCATTTCCTCCTGGGCGCGTAAACGGATTTGAAATAAACTGGCTTCGGTATCCCCGGCAAAACCGCTGGCGCCGGGATTGTAGATTATCTTATTGACGTGAAATTGCGCGCGGTCGATTAATTTTGAAATAATTGTTTCCTCCAACCCCTCCAATCGGGCGGCTATCAATTTCAAATCAAGTTCCATATAGCAGTAATCTCAATAAGTTAATGTTTCTGATGCCTAAATATAGCTCGTTGCGCAAAATATTCAAGAATGATCGAGGCGCATTGAAAAAGAAAATATGATTATCGGGAGCGTCGTGCTTCCATCTGATAGATTGCCTGTTTATTTTTGTCATTTCTTCGATAATTTTATTTATATGACTCTTGTATTTTTGAGTTTTGTGAAACATTACAAAATCACAAGAATAATATTTGCTCCTGTTAATGCCGGTCTGGGGACCAGCGCTCCCGGAATAACACCTAGTGTCGCCCGGCGCAAATGATAGACCCCCTTTTTCAATATCCAATATCCAACACGGAATATCCAATTATCAAGTTGGAGCTGACGCTCAAGTGGGTTTGTAGTAACTTCTGGAATTTGAAAAATCATTAAAGGGGTTCGTTATTTATGCCGGATAACACCTAGTGGAATTTTAAGCCCCCTGTTATACACGTCAATTATCTTCAATACAAAATCGAGTAGGAGACCGCTCATTATTTGAACGGTCGTCCTCTCACACCACCGTACGTGCCGTTCGGCATACGGCGGTTCAGTAGCTTGAGTGTAGAAAATTGTAGCGTTTGTAAATATCTGTATACCCTAGTTTTTCCAGGTAATTATTAGTCATTGTAGTGCTCAATATCCAACTATTGGCTACGTGCCAATAGCCTTTTCTGGTATTTGCCCATTCCCACGATTTCTCTTTGGAGACGCCAAATTTCTGTAGATTCGCAAACTTTGTCCTTACTCGTTTCCACTGTTTCCAGATATAAGTTCGGATTTTGCGCCGCAACCATTCACTTGAACGTTGCATAAATGATTTCATATTAGCTATTGCGTAATAATTTACCCAACCATTAGTGTATTGGCGTAATTTCAGCAATACATATTCTACAGAACGTCCTTGATTTCTCCGGAGTAATTCTCGTACACGTCGCTTGAAGCGGTCTATAGACTTCTCATGAACACGAATACCAGCTTGCCCGGCATTTGTACTATGCAAGGCAAAGCCAAGAAACTTTAAACTCAAAGGACTTCCTGATTTACTTTTGGTTTCGTTGACCTTGAGTTTAAGCTTCGTTTCAAGGTAGTGTGTTACGCTGGACAATACTCTTTCGGCGCTACGTTGGCTTTTGACGTAGATATTTACATCATCAGCATAGCGAATAAATTTGTGTCCTCGACATTCCAGTTCCCTATCAAAAGCTGTCAGGTAAATATTGCTCAGCAATGGAGACAGGTTGCCCCCCTGCGGGCTTCCCTCGTCTGTGCGAGTGCGAACCCCATTTATCATTACCCCGCTTTTCAAATAGCGTTTTATCAGGTTGATCACACGTTTATCATGGATTGTATCGCGCAGAACATTCAGTAATATATCGTGATTAATCGTATCGAAATATTTACTCAAGTCAAGGTCAACCACTTGATGATAGCCTTGATTGTAGTATGTCTGTGCCTGCTTTATAGCCTGATGGGCACTGCGTTTGGGGCGAAACCCATAACTGTTCTCTGAAAATTCAAGCTCAAATATGGGGCTTAAAACCTGTGAGATAGCCTGTTGTACCATACGGTCCATGACTGTCGGTACTCCTAATAATCTCACGCCTCCATCGGGTTTTGGTATTTCTACTCGACGTACTGGCTTTGGTCGGTAAGTCTCATTGCGCAAACTTTCAAGAAAACTTTCTTTGTGCTCCTTTAGATAGGATAATAGTTGGTCTGTGGACATACCATCCACCCCTGCTGATCCTCCTTTTCTTCTGACCTGCTGGAAAGCCTTATTGAGATTATTACGCTCAATTATTGCCTCAAACAAGCCAGTACCGTCTTCCAGGTCAGCTTCCCGTACAAACATGCTCCGCACTCCTGAGTTATCTTCGACTTCCAGTCTATCATCTCTCAGGCAGTTCCGTTTCTGGATTTTCTGCTCTCGACACATGTTTGACCTTTCACTATTGAAAGAACGACTACTGTTCGGTCCTTCCTGTAAATACTATACAGTACTATGACCTCTGCTGACTTCTCATTGCTCAGCCGCAACATCACTGCGCGGGTTGAACTTATCGCCTGTTGACAACCTCGTTCGTACCAATGAGACCTCCCCGGATAAGAACGATAACTTTCATCCCATATACCCGGTGCATTTACACCTCAAGGTTCGGGCAGTATTGGACTTTGCTTTGTTTAGCAAGCTCGTCCGCCTTGAATATGCCTTGTATGCACTTCCTGTTCGTCGGGCCGGGAGTTTGCATCCGACTTCCTTCAGATTCCACCTCGCGATGGACACCCTTGTCATTCGCTAACAGTTCCTACTGCCAAGCCTGTAACGGACTTTCACCGTCAAGTTATCGCCCATGCCGGGCGTACTAAAAAAAGCGACTTAATAAATAAGTCGCTTTGAGATCAAAAATAATTTTTCGGGAAAAAATTGGTCGGAGCGAGAGGATTCGAACCTCCGACCTCTGCGTCCCGAACGCAGCGCTCTAAACCAGACTGAGCTACGCTCCGACCTGTAAATAACAGACTTTTAATCTACTGCATTTTGCTGAAAAAGCAAATCGCAATAGCTTAATTATTTTACTTTTTTAAGGAAATAATTACTTTTTTAAGTTTGCCGTCGCCGTCGCTTTCAGTAATCAGTTCCGGATCGTTTTCCAGAGTGATATGGACAATGCGGCGGTCATGGGAGTTCATCGGACGCATGGTGACAGGTTCGCCCCAGCGTTTTACTTCTTTGGCGGCGTCAAGCGCCTGGGATTTCAAGGCTTCATTATCCTCTTCCGAGCGCGGAGCATCGCGACGCGGGCCGCGGTCGCCTCTTTCGCCCCTTGAGCCGCCGTTCCGGTCATCGCGACGACGCCGGGGAGGGCGGCCGCTGCCGCCATCGGGAGTCCGGTTGTTTCTGGAATAGCCATCCATATCCAACAGGATTCTCGGGCATTCTTTATCGGCTTTGAACATCATGCGGTTGAGCAGCATTTGCAGACTTTCCAGGGTTTGCCCTTTGCGTCCGATAATGCGTCCGGCTTCTTCGGATGAGATGATAACGGAAATCTTTTCTCCTTTGGTCCCGGCCTTTAAACTGGCTTCGAGTCCGAGGTAGTCAAGCATAATTCCAAGCTTTTTGATAGTTTCGGTTTTCTGTTCTTCGATTCTTGCGTTTTCAGTCATTTGTTTTCTCCTTAATTAGTCCCACTGACGATTTGCGGTTTAGTGTGGGGTTGTTTTCGCTTCGATTGTTCAGGCCTTTTTCGGGGCCGGTTCTTCGTCAGGGTCCTTCATCAATTTCTGGTTTATGTACATTTGTCCTATACTGCATATCTGGCTGACTGTCCAGTACAGTGTGAGTCCGGATGGCAGGCTGTAAAGGAAAAACAGCATAACCACCGGCATGAACATCATCATTTTCTGCTGCATGGCATCGGCCGGAGTCGGCATCATTTTCTGTTGTACCAGCATCAGACCGGTCATCGCCAGGACCAACGGGTTGATGTCGAGTCCGAAGATGCTTGCCACCGTGTCGGGCATGGTCAGGTCGTTTGCCCAGAGGAACGCGACCTGGCGCAGCTGAACGGTGCCGTCGAGAGTGTTGTAAAGAGCCAAAAAGATCGGGATCTGCAGCAGGATCGGCAGACAGCCGCCGACCGGATTGATCTTGTGATCCCGGTACAACTGCATGACCTTGGTGTTCTTCATTTGCGGATTATCAGCATACTGTTCGTTGATCTTGTCGATCTCAGGTTTCAGTTTCTGCATTCGTTTCATGGACCGGTTGGCCTTTTGGGTCAGGGGCCACAGCAGGCCGCGGACGATCAGGGTCAGGATAATGATGCTCCAGCCCCAGGAGCCGCACATTCCGTGCAGCCAGGCAAGCAGTGCCAGGAGGAATCTGGCGATCCACCCGATCGGCCCCCAGGCCAGGTGTATCGATTCGATAGTGGAAGGATCGAATTTTTTCATCAGATCCATCTCTTTCGGCCCGTTGTAGCACTGGGCTTTCAGGACCAGGGAATCTTTAGCCGCGACTTTCAAGCCTTTCCATGACGCTCCGATCGAGCCGACATAAGATTCTTTATCTTTGTCTTCTTTGTCGATGAAATTCAGTCTCAGAACTTTCGGCTGGAATGGTTTATCCGCTTTAAATATGCTGGTGAAATACTTGTTGCTGACGCTGATCCATTGTAATGATTCTCCAGTTGCGAAATTATCATAATCTTTCTTCTTGTCGTCAACATCCATATCAATGTATTTGCCATTGGTCGTCATACAGCCGATAAGATGTTTTAGATTTCTAGCCTTGTCACCGGTCAGGTCGTTCAAGGTCGGCATTGCTCCGGCTGAAACGTAAAGCCAGTCGAATTCCAGCGGTTTATCACCGGTATTTCTGATAGTGATCACATAATCGGTGACATAGCCGTTGACGGTCCATTTCTGGATCAGGAAAAACGACTTGTCGCCATCAGTGATCTTTCTGGTCAGCGAGTAAACGTTGGGAGCTATCAGGTTGGATTCGATTACGGTTTCATCCCATTTGTTCGGGCCGAACAAGTCAAGCGCTCCGGTTGGGGCTTCTTTGTCCAGTACAACCTTTTCTTTTCGGTCGAACTTCAGGAATTTTTTCAGCGTGATCGCAGTGACGGTTCCGAAATTCGGATCGATCTTCAGTTCGGTAAGTTCATCGCCAATTGTCCTGGGGGGAAGTTTGGGGATGTTTTTCGGCTTTTCCACCACTTTGGGCGGCGTTTTAGCCTTAGTCTCTGCTGATGCGGTCGATTCCGATTTCGCTTTCACGGTTTCGGCCGATTTCTTTTCCGCTTCAGGTTTAGTCTGAGTTGTCTGCTGAGGATTTTGGGGCAACCATCCCATGTGTCTGAAAATAGGATCCACCGACACCAGCAGAATCATGCAGATGACGAAGACTATAATGGTTTCTTTATCAAATTTCACTTATGCGAACCTGTTTATCTTTCTTTATTTACGGCGCCAGTGTTTCGGCGGCGGCACCGGATCGTATCCCCCTTTGCAGAACGGTTGGCAGCGCAACAATCGCCATACCGTCAGCATGACTCCTTTCAGCAAACCGTGTATTCTTATCGCCTCGATCGAATAGCGTGAGCAATTCGGTTCAAAACGACAACACTTCGGAAGCCACGGAGAAACGATCAATTGATAAATCCGTACCAGTAATATGTACCATTCGCCTGGACTATACCATTTTGACGGATTGAATTTATAATTTATTGCTTCAGGTCGGCTCTGGCCAGGAGTTTTTCCATATTTTCCTGTACCTGCGGCTGATTGATGTCCAGGATCATTCTTCGGGGTATCAGGACCATTCGACATGGTTTTATCCGTGGTTTCATGAGCCTTACTGATTCTTTAAGGAGCCGGCGGGCTCGATTACGCACAACCGCGCGTTTATCGAATTTTCTGCCGCAGACGACTCCATAACGAAACTCCTTATCCGGTGACGGCGCCGCTACCAGTAAAAAGTAGCGGCACACATACTTGATGCCGTGTTCGCGAACATAAGCAAACTCTGAACCTAAACGCAACCTGTCAGTGGTCTTTGCAGATTTCATAAACAGTATGCAGGCCAATCGGCCGCCGGTTCGGAGACGCCGTTCGCGTCACCGGTTCAGGCGGACAGACTGGCGCGGCCTTTACGACGACGACGGTTGATCAGCGCACGACCGCTGCGGGTTGCCATTTTTGCGCGGAAGCCAAGTCTGCGTTTACGTCTTCTATTCGAGGGCTGAAATGTACGTTTCATTTTTCAGTTGCCTTTCTTTTTTGAATTATTGCAGGATGGCGACAAGATTTATATCAGCGCTTAAACGCCGTTCCTGCTGGATTGTTGTTACTTGCGACGGATGCCGAGTTCGCTGGTGATCTTGATGTAGCTGTCGTAATCTTCCCGTTTGAGATAGCTCATCAGTTTACGGCGGCGGCTTACCATGGTCAGCAGTCCGTGACGGGTGCTGTGGTCTTTCTTGTTGCTGCGCAAGTGGTCGGTCAGCTCGTTGATGCGATGGGTCAGTACAGCGATCTGTACTTCAGGTGAACCGGTGTCACCTTCTTTGCGGGCATACTTCTTGATGATTCCCTGTTTTGTAACGTTGTCCATTTTCGTTCCTTTCTCTTTTGAGAATGTTGCGTGTTTCGCAGCCATCGTGACCGGACCAGTGCACGATACCGCATAAACCGTCATAAGCCGTCAGGGCTTATCTTAACGTTGTCTCTTACCATATTCCGTAAAAAACAGTCTATAATCTATACCGCTTCAGGGAGTTTTTCAAGTTAAGGGATATGATAAATTAGAAAAATTTCGAGCTGAACTTACTTTTTTCGGTATAACTTCAGTTCGTGAAATGTCTTGTTGAAGTCTCTTTGACGTTCAGGGACGCCCGGATCATATTCGGCTTCATCGATTACCTGCTGCCAATTGTTACGGGACTTTTTTATATATTCACGGAGCGCCTTGAGGTTTCCGTCAGCCAGATAGACGATGGCCCGGATCAGTCTATCCGATATCAGGCCTTTGGTCATCGCATCAAGTTTAGACAGTTCCTCGTGAGCCGCCGCCGCGTCCGCTCCAAAGTCTTGTTCTACTTTCTGATAGATGTCGACTGCCATTACGCAACCCCCTTAAAACTTTCATTCAAAATAGGCAGTCGAGGATGAAAAGTCAAGGATGAAATCAGCTCTATTGCTTTATTTTCATGTTTGATCTTGGCCCGACAATGCCGCAGTGGCCTGCGGCGCTCCGAAAAACAATGCCGCAGTGGCCAGCGGCGCCCCGAAAAACAATACCGCAGTGGCCAGCGACGCTCCGAAAACAATGCCGCAGTGGCCTGCGGTACTCTCCCAATATCTCAAATTATCTTTGAACGCTTAATATAATGTTAATAATGAAAAACTCCAGTTTCCCTGTCTTTATTATTACCCCATGGCGTTAAGTGCTAAAAATGAAGAAAAGCCGGAACAGATTAGGGCTGTTACGCAGGATAGAATAAGGTATTTATTGTTTTTCATGCTTAACCCGTATAAAAAGATGATGATAAAAAACGTGAATATTCCGGCCGTACAAGTTTGAAGGATCGGGGATGCCGCTGAGTCGATAATGCGCAATACCGGGAGTGAATGCAGCATTGGTAAAACTCCTGGTGCACTACAAAAAGACAGGATGTTTTGCCAGGTAGGATTGAATAGCAGCAGCCATGATAACGGTGCGTATAAGCATATGATTATCGCAATAATGCTGAAATAGTTTTTTTTCTCGAATTTCATTGTTACCCTTATTTTGTTTTAATGGTTATTGTTCGGTTTTATGAGACTTTTAATTATTTGTCTTTCAGCAAGACGCATAGCAATCGGAAATAAGTATTGAGATTAATAAAAATCCGGAATAGCTTGCGGCTATTACACATGATAAAATGAACAGTTTGTTGTTAACTATGCTCAGTAAGTAAAGAAAACTGATTATCAGAGCTGTAAACACTCCCGATATCCCGATCATTACATCAACAGGTGCATTGTTCTGTAGTATTAAATACGATGGACAAGCTCCTGGCAGACATAATAGCCCCAGGCAGTCCTGCCATGAATTATGATTTAGCAGTGCCCATGACAACGGTGCGTATAAGCATATAATTATCGCTATAATACCGAAAATGTTTTTTCTCTCAAACTTCATTGTGATCTCCCCGATTTGATTTGATGATTCTTCCCCGGATTTGTTTGTTGTGTCGGATGCTGTTTAGCCAGTAAATATGCTTTTCTGGTTCCGTAAGGAGCTTTAGCGACTGGAGTATGAAGCAGCCCATCGTGCTTCTTCGTAAGAAGCGTAAGAAGGGATCGCCCGGATCCACCCCGGGAGTCCGGACGATCCCTGAGTAGAGAGGGTTATGCTGTTTTTGAGTTCATTTTCTTGTGGGCTTCCATGAATTCCCGGTATTTATCCTTGCCCATGTAGCGTTCGACGACAGAGGACGGCTGAGACAGATCGGCCAGCATCAGGGCATCCAGGGAATTTTCAAATTCCGGGTCGACATTAAAGCAGACGAAACGACCATTCATGCGCAGATACTGACGGATCAGGACCGGTGCGTTTTTGAGGTGCGGTTCCACTTCGGCGATCAGTTCGTTGACGTCTTCGACGGTTTTCAGCAGGGTGCCGTAATTCTTATCCCACAGTTTGATCGGTTTAAGTTTCGGGGCGTGCGACGGCTTGACTTCAAGCGCAAGTTCATTGTCAAAATGATTTTCCTTGATGAAGTCGATCATCATGCGCTTGCTCATGGAGTCATAGTCGTTGCTGATCGAGACTGGCCCGAAAATTCTGCAGTGGGAAGGGTTCTGGTGGATAAAGGACATAACGCCTTTCCAAAGCAGCCCCAGAGCCGACGGGCTTTTCTGGTACCTCTGCTGAATGAATGAACGACCGAGTTCTATGCCCGGCGTCAATTCATCGAGCATACGGTGGGAGAAGTGGAACAACGAGGCGGTGTAGAGTCCTTTGCGACCGAATTTAGCCAATAGTTCAGCGGAAAGTCCCATGCGGTAAGCGCCGATGATTTCCATTTCTTCATCATTCCAGAGGATTAAATGGCGATAGTGCTGATCGTACCAGTCGAGGTCGCGGGCCAGGCCGGTTCCTTCGCCAACGGCCCGGAATGTTTCCTCGCGCAGACGTCCAAGTTCCTGAAGTCCGATTGGAATTTGTTCGGCTTTGACGCAGTATACCCGGTATTTGCCGCTTTCAACCATTTGATCTTCCTGTGGCAGGCCGCGCATTTCCCGGGTCAGCCGCTCCTGATTGACCGGCGGCGCGATAGCCTGTTGTTTTTTTGTGTGTTTAAAGAGGGCAAGGCGTCGTTCACGGCGTTCTTTGCGCTGTTTGCGTTTCTGGGTTTTAGAGCTGTCGGATGAGAGCACGTAGGTTCTGATACGCAGATATTCGGTCAAATCTTTAGATGATTCAAAGGTCTGGCATTTTGATGCCGGGATCAGGTGTCCGATTTTGATCGCGAGACTTTGATTTTTTGTTTTCAGAAACGCGTGCGGCAGCATGAATGTACGCAGTCGGGGATGAACCAGACCCAGGGTCTGGAATACTTTGCTGTTTTGTCCGTCAAAGAACACGCACTGAACGTCGCTTCCGGTTTTCTGGGCGATTGAACCGATCATGCTTGACCATTGCTTATCGACAACCGCCTGGCGTTTTGGGTCGAAACTTGATACTTCACCGGCGGGAAAGACGCCGAGGACATGGCCGTTCTTCAGCCATTTCATCGCTCCACGCATGCCGCTGGCGCTGCGTGACGCCTGTTTGCCAAATGGATCAACTTCAAAAATATCGTCTTTCAAGGAAGGGACTCTGGCGAGAAGGTAGTTTGCCATAAGTTTGACGTCCGGCCGGACCCGTTTCAGCAGAGCCAGCAGGGCGAGGCCTTCGATTCCGCCGAACGGATGATTTGCGACAACGAGCAGCGGCCCTTCTTTCGGGATACCGGCCAATTGTTCTTCCGATATTTGCATGTCCACATTCATTACCTTGAGAACTTTTTCCGCGAAATTGCCGTCTGTATTCAGGGTCGCTGCTTCGTGGTAGACCCGGTCCAGCGATTTTACCCGCAGAGCCTCTTTGACTACCGGTTCGATTGCTTTGGCTACCGGCATCGGAAAACGGTTTTCCAGTAATTGATCCATTTCCTGACTGATTATTCCTGTTTGCATTTCTCTACTCCTTCTATCTTCGGTTGTTTATTTCAATTGTTTTTCCCGTTGTTGTTGGGTTGATTGATTAAAAAGCAATCACTGTGCCAAAAAAAATACCTTTCTAATGTATAATGTTGTTCAACAGTATTTTATGAGCATTCAGGTAATGTTAAAATTGTAATAGAAAAGTGCCGTTGATCATTTTATGTACAATCTATGTTCAATTAATGATTGTGGCTTATTGAGTGATGTTGAATAAATATCGTTTTTTTCGAGTTGACAAAAAATAATTCTGGAGTATTGTTAGTATTGAAAAATTGAACAGGGATGTGGTCATGCATGATAAATATTATTTTAAAAGCTTAGATTTCCGTTCAATGATCGTGATTTTTGTTTGAAAAATATTTGTGCATAATAGTTTAATTAAGAATAGATTGAGAGATTATCGGACAAAATGACATATGTACTCAGCCCCGGCACAGCTAACCTGAACCAGGCGACGCGGGTCATTGCCGGTTCTTATTCCACGGTAACGTATATTTATACCACCGGACATCCGATTGATGACGGCGGGCATATCAAAATTGCTTTCAGGTATGCCGGGGATTTTGCGGTACCGCAGTTTGCACATCCTGAAGAGGATAATTTCTGTTCGATTGAGACTACCGGTGACTGCATGTTCCTTCCGAGTTGGCGTGATCTTTCGTATACCAATCCGTGGGGTAAGGAGCTGATTCTTGAAATAGCCAACGGCTTCCTGCGCAGCGGCGATACGGTGACAATTACTTTCGGTGACCGCTCCGAAGGTTCCCGTGGCTGGCAGGTTCAAACCTTTGTTGAAAAAACTTTTGCATTTAAAACCTATGTCGATCCGATGGCGACTCATCAATATAAACGATTGCCGGAATCTCCGACCATGAATGTTGCCCCGGGGCGTCCCGTCAAGGCGGTTTGTCTTGCGCCGTCGATCATGCAGAAAAATCAGGAAATAGCTTTTTATTTGAAACTTGAAGATCGCTGGGGAAATCCGGCCGCTCCCATCGAAAGAATTGTTCATCCGGGATTTCCGGAAGAGGGCAATTTCGCTATTGAGATCGGTGATGAAAAGACCGGACTCGAAACTGCCAGTAATCCGATCCTGATTACTGAGAGCAAGCCTAAGATGCATTTTTACTGGGCAGATTTCAGTGGGCAGTCCGAAGAAACCTGCGGTTCCAACAGCATTGAGCAGTATTTTGATTTTGGCCGTGACTTTGCCGTGTTGGATATTCTTGGCCATCAGGGGAATGACTTTATGATGTCGGATTCTACCTGGCAGGCGGTAAAAAATGCCGCTGATTCACATAACTTCAGAACGGCTGGCGAGTTTGTTACTTTCCCGGGTTTTGAATGGAGCGGTAACACGCTGGTTGGTGGTGACCGCAATGTCTTTTTCTCGTCTACCAACTGTAATATTACCCGCAGTTCACGGGATATGCTGCCGGATTATGAGTCGGTTCACTTTGATTCTCCGACCGTGGAACACCTGTTCAATAACTTGAAAACCCAGTCGGTAAATGCCTTTACTGTAGCCAATGTCGGCGGCAGATACGCCAATATGAATATGCACGATCCGGAAGTGGAGGTAGGAATTGAAATTCATTCTTCCGCCGGAACTTTTGAATGGCTGCTGGCCGATGCGCTTAAAAATGGCTGCCGGGTCGGCATCTGTGCCAATTCCGCCGATCATAAGGGACGTCCCGGCTCGTCTTATCCCGGAGCCTCGAAATATGATTCATACGGCGGCTTGACCTGTGTTTTAGCCCGGTCATTGTCCCGGCGCGATATTTTTTACTCAATGAAAAAACGTCACTTTTATGCTACGACCGGGAATCGCGCGATTATTGACTTGAAATTGGAAATTAACGACAAAACGCATTATATGATGGGTGACGAACTGCAATTGCGGGAAGATGACGTGGCCAAATTGTATGTGCAGGTTGTCGGTACCGCCCCGGTTGAAAGTATTAATCTGGTCAACGGCATGCAGGATATGCTGATTCAACGTGCTTACGGAGACGAGGATCTTGGACGCCGTGTCAAAATCATTTGGAGCGGAGCCGAGGAACGCGGGCATCATCGCGGAGTTGACTGGAGCGGACGTCTGATCGTCCGGGATAATAACATTCTGAACGTTACTCCGATTAACTTCTGGAATCCGGATTTGCAGCCTTTTATATCCGAAGATAATGTTGTTAACTGGGAATCGTATACTACCGGTGGTCTCGCCGGGGTGATCCTGGAACTCGAAGACGCGAATGCCGGTTCGATTCGAATGGAAACCGCTCAGGGCAATCTTGAGTTTTCTCTGTCGATGATCGGTTATGATCCCCGGACTTTTGACTTTGACGGGCTTGATAAGAAGATTTCGATCTATCAACTTCCGGATGAACTGTTCGAGACGAACTTTGATTTCAAAATAGAACTCAGTACCTTGCACAAAGGATGCAATCCGGTCTACATAAAAATGATTCAGGAAGACGGTCACATGGCCTGGACCAGTCCTGTTTATATCGACGTTTGATCTGTTTTTCCGTCCCGTCCTCTGATAGATATTTCTTCAATATCTTGTTTTGTTTATGGTTTGAACATATCCATTATAATGCTATAATAAGAGTTTATGGCTGTTATATTAATATTATATTTAAGGACGAGATAAATGACTGCTTCAAGACCAAATATAATCTATCTGCATTCGCATGATACCGGGCGTTATATTTCCCCGTACGGACATAAGGTGAGAACGCCGAACTTGCAGAAGTTCGCGGAAGACGGAGTGGTTTTCCGGCAGTGTTTCTGCGGCAACCCGACATGTTCGCCGAGCCGCGCGGTTTTGCTGACCGGCGAATATGCGCACAGCAACGGTATGCTGGGACTGGCCCATCGCGGTTTTGAAATGAATGACTATTCCAAACATATCGTCCATACGCTGCGTGGCGTCGGATATAAATCATATCTGGCCGGGATACAGCATATAATCGATCATGACCGGGAAGCCGAAATCGGGTATGATCAAATTCTCAATGTGAACTCGAAATCAGCTATGGATGTGGCCCCGGCCGCTTGTGATTTCTTGAAAAATCCGCCCTCCGAACCTTTTTTCCTGTCAATCGGGACTTTTGAAACCCATCGGAAATTTCCGGAATTTGAAGCGGATGATGACCCGCGCTGGGCCTCGGTTCCGCCGCATTTGCCGGATACGGCCCGAACCCGATTGGACATGGCGCGTTTCGATACCATGGCCAAACGCTATGACGACGGGGTTGGAATGATTCTTGATTGTCTGAACGAAACTGGTCTGGCTGAGAATACTCTGGTAATAATCACTACCGATCACGGAATTGCGTTTCCCGGTATGAAATGTTGTCTGTATGACCGCGGTATCGGAGTTCTACTGATGATGCGCGGACCCGGCGGCGTGTCCGGCGGCAAGGTGATTGACTCGATGATCTCGCATGTTGATGTTTTTCCGACGATCTGTGATTATATCGGGATCGACATTCCTGAACGGGTTCAGGGATTCTCGCAAATGCCGGTGATTACCGGAAAGGAACAATCGGTCAGGGACGCGATATTTGCCGAAGTTAACGCTCATGCCGGATATGAACCCAAACGCTGTGTGCGAACCGAGCGTTACAAATATATTAAGCGTCTGACAAAATACGGCAAGCCTTTCCTCAGCAATATTGATGACGGACCGTCAAAAGAGGTGCTGGTCGAACAAGGTTTGGCTGACAGAGCTCTTGACCGTGAAGAACTGTATGATTTGCTGTTCGACCCGCAGGAAGTTAATAATATTATTGATGACCCGGCGCTGGCCGGGGTAGTCGAGGAGATGCGTGAAAGAATGCGTGAATGGATGGTTGAAACCAATGACGATGCGTTGAACGGCATGCCCAGGATTCCCGTCGGGGCTCAAGTATGCGAAACAGTCTCGCCGTCTCCCACTGAACAGGTTAAAACCACAGATGATATTGATTTTTGTGAGCGTAATGAGATTCCGCATTGAGTAACAGGTGAAGTGAATTTATGAGTATCAAATTCAGATGTCCCGGCTGTAACCGTAAACTTGCGGCCGATTTTGAAGACGCCGGCGCGGTGACTGAATGTCCGGACTGCGGTACCGAAATTATGGTGCCGGCTCCGGAACCGGCGGCGCCGGCTGAAGTAGCCAAGCCGGTAGAGACCCTGATGGAACGGGTGGAAACCTTGACCCGTTCACTCCGGGCTCAAAAAGAGAAACAGAAACAGGAGGCACTGGCGAATGCCTCGAACGAGTCGGAGGAACTGGATGATGTTTCCGGGCAACCGGAAGAGCCGTTGCAGGATAAATCTTCGGTAACCGTCCAGACTGTTGCTCCGCTTTCGACCAATGCTTCAACGATCAAAGCACCGCTGTCGTCGCCGCTGCCGACGATCGAGAAAAAAACGATCCAGGCTCCGTTGCTTAACAAACCGACTTTGAATAATGGTAATGGTAGAAGTGTAAACACTCATACCTCAGTTCTGGGGAACCGTTTAAAACTGCCGGAAAAAAAGAAGCCGTCCGGCTTTGTTCCGCCAGCTGCGAAAACTCAGGGGCCGGCTATCCGGCCTCGGACTAATGCTCCGGCAATAAAAGCTCCAGCCATCAAGAAAAGAGAGCCCGAACCGCAAGCCGCTCCGGCTCCGAATATTCAAGGCAAACCGGCTAATCCCGCTCCGCTCGGAGTCATTCAGCCAATTAAACCGGCTTCCGCTGCTCCGGCTCCAGCACCGTCAAATCCACCACCACAACCGTCCAGCGCGGCACCGGCTCCACCGGCGATGCCGACTCCTCAATCCGGCGGTTTCGGTAATTGCCCGAAATGCAACGCCCCGATCGCAATGGCAAACGCGGTTATCTGCATCGAATGCGGAAACAAGCTTAAGGAAGAACCCAAAACCAAGTCAGGCGGTCTCTTCTCACGGATGAAAAACCGGGGATAAACTTACTTTTCGACGTTATGCCCCATGCAGATGAAACTGCGGCGGGTTGTTTTCCGCGTCGATCTTGATAAATTTATCAGGATTACGGTTTTCCGCCACCAGCACCCGGGTCAGGTCCACTTGCAAGTCGGCCATGCCGTTCAGCAGCTTAACTCTTTCCGTGTCCAGAGCTTTTTGCTGTTCCAGTTCGACCGCGTTTAACTCTTTGCGCCGTTTCACCGCCGCTTCGTGTTCTTCGCGCGTTCGCCGCAGTTCCTCTTCGAGTTCCATACGTTTGAGACGCTGCTCATGTTCAGCCGTTTTAACCGCTTGTTCCTGAATTTGTATTTCACGCTGGATCGTGCGTTCCAGTTTCAAATCCTCAAGCTTTTGTGCTTGTTCTTCGGTTTCACCGTCCAGAATCAGTTTTGTTCTGGTTTCGATGGCGTTGTCGTGCATGGCCTGAAGTTTTGCATTGGCATGGTAGCCGCGATAGACTACTTTATTAACCTTGTACCCGATCAATTCCGCGCGTTGGGTTAATTGCGGATAGGTTGTCAGGTCGTTAAGCTCTTCGGTTTGCTCTTTAAACCTTTCAAAATTGGTTTTGCCGACAAATTCGATGATGTCGGCGGTCAGCGCATTGATAAAATCCGCCACCGGATCATGAGTACGGTTCAGCATGATCTCAATATCCAGCAGTTCAAAGAATACCATGACTTTGATCGTCAACAATGCTTCATCAGTGGTTCTGACCTCCTGAACATCGAAGTATAGTTGGTCTGGTATGACCCGCAGTTTATTGAATATCAGGGCGCGGGGAATTTTAACGTCCGGATGCTCCGGATCGCTGCCATGCCATCTGAATTCATGCAGCCACTCGTTGGCCTCCATGACCAGCAGGGCAGGGCCGCGTTCAATCCGGCGAATGACCTTTCCTGCTTCTTCGCGATAAATGACAACCGCTTCATTAGCGTCCACCGGCATTGCCTTGCGCGGAGTTATTTTAAGCTGTTTGACCGGGTCAAACCATTCGGTTGCCGGTCCCCGCTGATGGACGGTCCGGCCGTCCTTGAATTTAATTTCCAGATATTCATCCGGTTCGGCGGTGAACCTGATCATCGGGAAGACCCGGCCGGTCAGGTTGAAGAACCGGGTTGGACCGTCTATCATCCGCTGAGTCCCGTCCGGTTTCCAGACCGCAACCCTGTCGCCATCACGTACTGTATTAAATCCAAACATAATTCACCTCAATTCATCTTTTGTTGTTATATTTATATTTGCCGCTTCCATTTCAGCAATTGCTTTGTTTACGTCTCCCTGATTAAGGTCCACGCCCCGGCAGGCATCGGTAACCAGCCAGGTTTCGAAGCCTATCGATACGGCATCGAGTGCGGTGAATTTTACACAATAATCAGTTGCCAGACCGGTGATAAATACGGTATTGACATCATGCTCTGTCAGGTAATCGGCCAGTCCGGTTTTCTTGTTGTGCTGATTATCAAAAAAGCCGCTGTAACTGTCAATTCCCGGATCGGTTCCCTTATCAAAAACGGCATCTATGTTTTGTGTATCCAATTCCACGGAGAAATCAGAACCGTCTTTGCCGGCGACGCAATGGTTGGGCCAGAGGGTTTGATTCATGCCTTTGATTTCAACTTCATCGCCGATTTCTCCAGTCGGATGGTTGGACGCGAAACTGCAATGGTTATGCGGATGAAAGTCACGGGTGGCGACTACCACGTCAAACTTCGGCATCAAAGCATTGATTACCGGAATTATCTTGTCGCCGTCCGCAACCGGTAAAGCTCCCCAGGGCATAAAATCATTCTGCACATCAACTATGATTAACGCTTTTTTCATAACAGGCTCCTTTTTATTGTTAGTGTTTTGTTTACACTTAGTATAGTGTTTAAAATACACTATGTCAATAGGTGGAACTGTTTTTTCTTGAAAAAAATTATTGGGCAGCTTCAATCAGCTGTTTTTTGAGAGCGTCTAATTGCTTTTCAAGAGCTATGATGTATTTCCCTTTTGGACAATTGGCGGTCAAGTCTGCCGGCAGTCTATCCAGCTGAGAAAGCGTGTTAAGACGGGTTTGGTCGAGCTGAGGAGTTCTGTAAACGCACTTGCCGCTAAGAAATATCGGGATCAGTAAATCACAATATTCGGCACCGGCCGGAATTTCTACCGGTTGACCGCTGAAATAATCAACCAGTTGCGGTTTTTCACCAATGCCGTAACCTTCATCGTAGATGGCGTCGGCAAAAAACTTACTGTCGACGGAGAACCGGCGGGTTTGCTGGATTCCCGGAGTGGATATCTTGATTTGATCGTTTGACAACTTTATTTTGCTGCGCCAGCTGCCGCCGACCTGTCTAATCGCGGAAATCTTGTATACGCCGCCCAGGGCCGGTTGATCGTAGGCGGTAATAAGTTTGGTGCCGATGCCCCAGATGTCGATTCTGGCGCCGTCATTTTTCAATTTTTCAACCGCATATTCATCCAGATCGTTGCTGGCAACTATTTGTGCGTCCGGGAATCCGGCGTCATCGAGAATTTTCCGGGCTTTTATGCTCAAATCGGTCAAGTCCCCGGAATCCAGTCTGATTCCCACCATCTCGTGCCCGTTCTCGCGCAGTTTGCGCCCGATGGCAACCGCATTCTTTACGCCTTCAACCGTTTCATACGTATCAACCAGGAATATGCAATTGTTCGGTAAAACTTCGGCGTAAGTCTCAAATGCTTCTTTTTCGTCCTCAAAAGACATCACCCAGCTGTGGGCGTGGGTACCTTTGATCGGAATCCCGTGAAGATGACCGGCCATGACGTTTGAAGTGGCGGCGCAGCCGCCGACATAAGCGGCGCGGGTCGCGGCAATAGCACCGTCGCAGCCCTGAGCCCGCCTTAAACCGAATTCGACAACCGGGTCATCTTTGGCCGCCAGACATATCCGGGCGGATTTAGTGGCGATCAGGGTTTGGAAGTTTATTATGTTCAATAAAGCGGTTTCCAGTAGTTGACACTGGATTATCGGACCGGTTACGCGCAGGACCGGTTCATTCGGAAAAACCGGAGTGCCTTCCTCCAGTGCGTGAATATCGCAAGTCAGATGCATTTTACTCAAATAGTCCAGAAAACCAACATCGAACAGCGGTTGACCATTGTTTCCGGTCAGACTTCCAAGGTATGCAAGATCATTGTCGTCAAAATGGAAATCATTGATGAAGTCGATGACATATTCCAGTCCGCAGGCTACCGCATAGCCGCCGCCGAACGGCAGTTTCCTGAAAAAAAGATTGAATACCGCCTCATCTTCGGCCTTCCCGGATTTCCAGTAACCGTATGCCATGGTCAGTTGATAAAGGTCGGTCAGCAGCGTCATGTGTTTTGCGTACAATTTTTTCATTTGATTATTATCTTTCTTATTCGTGCAGGTAGCATTCTTAGAAAACCATGGGTTAAAACAATGATTGTAAAAAATATATTTCTCAGCACCAGTGCCGGAAGAAAATAACTGACCGGAACGGCATCCGAACCGGTAATTCGCTTTGTCATATTGTCCGCCGCTTGACGGAGGAGATTACAGGTTCTCGGATATTCGATAATACCGTTTATCCATTCCGCCGGAATACCCGACTCTCCCGATGAAGCTCCCGCCAGCGCTCCGGCTATGGCTCCGACCGTATCAGTGTCACCGCCGCAATTGAGGACATCGGTCATTGTTTTACAAAAATCTCCGGTATTTATCAACCAGGCATAGATTGCGACAGGAACGGTGTGATAAATATAACCGGACACCCCTTTGCTTATTCCAAGTTCGGCAACATATTCATCCAGCGATTTTTTATTGTTCAAACATTCTTTCATTTTGCCGATTATTTCAAGCCACTCATCATCTGATGAAAGGTTTTCCAGTACAGATAGCATTTCAAGATGAAAACTTGCATCTTCCGGAGAATAATTCTGCAAAGCGTATTTAGCGGCGTAACTTATTGCCAGCGCACCGGTCAACGCCCGTTGGTCGCAGTGGGTAATCACAGTCGAACGTTTTGTAAATTCCCGGAGGCTGTCTTCGTCATCCGCGAACCTTGCTCCGATGATTGCGCATCGCATTGCCGGTCCGTTACCGGCTGAATATACCCCGCTTTTGTCCGGGGAAAATCCGATCCAGAGTTTCAGAATCGCCCGGAGCGTACCGAAGCCGATTCCGGCGGGAATGCCAAGAAGCCACCATTTTAATTTCCATGCCATGGACTTCTGAAACGCAACCTGGTCGCGGTCATATTTTAATAGCGCCTGAGTCACAAAAAGCGTGTGTTCCGTATCGTCACTTAACATGCCGCGACCGAAAAATAACCGATGGCGCCAGTTGTTCCAGCCCAGCTTTTCGATTGATTTTCTGCTCAACCCTTCAGCCGGGAGTCCCAATGCGTCACCGACAGCGGTCCCGAGCAGTATCCCCCTGACGCGATCCTGTATTTCCGTTTCATTCATCAATAGTCTCCCGAAAGTAATTTGTCGACAGCCTCAATTGCCCGGTTCATTCTTTCTTGCCAATTGCCGGAGATGACGATATATTTCCGGTTATATTGTTCCAGACGTTTCCGGCACAGTTCAAAAAACTCCTCTCGGCGATTTCCAAGGTCGCGCTGACTGTCGTCAACCCAGGGAACGTCTATATCCAGCAGCAGGGTCAGGTCGTAATGCTGATTTGCCGCATGGGAATAGAGCCAGTCAGGACACTGTTTGAAATATACTTCGCTCCAGATCGTCGTGGTCAGGTTGTCCGTATCGCAGAACAAGACCCGGTTGGCCCGGCGTTCCAACGCTTTCTCGGCGGCGGCCTGGCCTCGCGCGATTCGCGGAATGTCCTCATAAGTGCATTTTCCGCCTTTCGGGTCCAGATACGGTCTGGCGTATTCGTGGACATAGACCGTATTGTAATGTTCCGCAAGCTGTCTGCTCAACGTACTTTTCCCGGTCGACTCCGGCCCGAATACGCATACCCGTTTCAAGTAATAGGGGCGGACGCAGTCCGGCAGGAAATTCCAGTTTTCCAGCGGGTTATTCCTGACGGCGGTGCCTGAAATATTGCACAGTTCGCGATTTATATCGACCGGAACAAATTCGGCTCCAAGAACCTGAGCCAGAGTTTCACCGTATTCTTCCGAGGCAAAAACATAGTCCGGGCCGGTTGGAATGAATTCCCGGATGAGATCATGCCAGAGTTGCCAGAAGTCCGGATGCTCCGCCGGTTCCTGCGGCACGTCTTCGGCGTAGTGATACACCGTGGCCCGCGGCGCTAGTTCCCTGATCCATTCGTACCGCAAACGTCCGGGAACCGGTTCCCGCTCCAGTGAGCAAACCAGAATGACCAGATCATCAACGTAGTTAGAGGCAAAATCAATCAGATACTGGTGTCCTCTATGGGGAGGCATGAATTTACCAAGCAGCATGCCGGTTGATCTTTTAACGCTTTTCTCCATTCAATCAGTCCTTTCGTTGCCAGAAACAGGAATATGACGTATAATCCGAGCATCAAATATAAATCTTTGACCAGAAAAACATAAATATAAACAACATCCACGACAATCCAGGCGATCCAGCTTTCCAGCACTTTACGTCCCATCAGCCATTGTGCGATAAGGCTGACTACAGTGGTGAACGCGTCGAAATACGGCACTGATGCCTGGGTTCTGGTATGCATGAACCAGCCCAGCAGCCAGGTTCCCGATACGGCGATTGCCAAACACGCGGCAATCGCCCGTCTGGAAAGCAGAGTTATAGGCTTCTCGCCGTGATCACTGCCGCCGTGCAGCCAGAAATACCAGCCGTATATCTGCATGAAAATATAGATTACCTGCAGCCAGAGGTCTGAGTAAAGTTTTTCCTGCCAGCAGATTATCATATATAAAAAAACCATTACCAGTCCGGTCGGCCAACACCAGATATTGCGCTTTACGGTCAACCAAACACAGGCTATTCCGAATGCGAAAGTAAGTATTTCAAGCGTACTCATAGCGTCTCTCCGCTCCTTATTTTATCCCGGACCTGCATCAGAGCAAAGCCCAGCAGGTTTTTTCCGCGCCACTTTTCCGGGTTCTCCGCATCCTCGTGAGAGGCTCCCATCCCGATGCCCCAGATCCGGTCGTATGGACTGGCTTCGACCAGAACTTTGTCGCTTGTATTCAACAGGAACTCGCGCAATTTGCCATTCTGAGTGAATTTAGCAAGATTCCCGGTCGTAACTATATCCATGCGGTTGTTCTCCCAGATATCTTTATTGAAGCCTCTTACTTTCCGGCCAAGCGCTTTGGCGGTTTTCGGGGTGTCGCAATTTATTATCTGATCCAATATTTCACCATCATTAAAAAGCCGGGCTTTTCCTGCCATCATATAGTGTTCTGCAGTCGGATAGACTGATCCATCGACTTCAAAGGACGCGGGATACCATTGGCTCATGCAGGTTTTGTTGACCGTTCCGTCATCAGAAACAGTGTGTCCCCAAAACAACACAAACTCAAAAGTTTTACCTTTTTCAATACGGTTCATCAAAATTTCACGGTTCATATCATTATCTTTCTGGTTTACAGTTCAAAGTTAAAGCCCTTTTTGACCAGATTATTGTATTTGTCCGAATTGAAACTGTAGAGGCGGGCCGCCCGGTGGGCCACGTCTTTCTGGATTTCGTCAAGTTCCTCAAGAAAGCCCATTTTCAGGATTTTTTTCCTGAAATTGCGCTTATCAATCTCTTTATTCAAAACCAGCTCATACAAATGTTGCAGTTGGGACAATGTAAATTTTTTCGGTAACAACTCAAACCCGATAGGTTGGTAACGCAGTTTGCCTTTGAGCCGTTCCAGGGCCATTTTCAGGATGTGGTCATGGTCAAAAGCCAAAGGCGGCAGGTCATCCAGTTCAAACCACGCGGCATTGCTGGCGTCGGTGTCGGCGGTCAGATCGTGTTCGTCAAGATTGACCAGGGCGTAATATGCCACGCTGACGACTCTTTCACGCGGATCACGTTCAACCGCTCCGAAAGTATAGAGTTGCTCGAGAAAAACATTGGCAACCCCGGTTTCCTCCTGCAATTCGCGTCGGGCGGCATCGTCAAGCGTTTCATCCACATGGACAAAACCGCCGGGCAGCGCCCATTTACCTTGGAAAGGATTCTGCCCCCGTTCGATCAACAAGATTTTCAAATCTTTCTCGTCCAATCCGAAAACAACACAATCGACGGTTAACGACGCTCTGGGATAATCATAGGTGTAAGCCATTTTTTCTTCTCCTTTGTGTGTTATGAACACTATTATAGTGTGTAAATAACACTAAGTCAAGTGGGTATTAGAAAAAAATGTAAAAAAAGGCGAATAACCAATCATTTACGGATATTGACATTTCGGGATGGAACAATCAGAACAAATATCCGATGGAGGGCGAGAGGCTCTCGAGCCGTCCGGCTGCGCGGCAAGTCCGGCTCAACAGAGTTTCGCCCTCCAGGAATGAATGACCAGGTCTAAAGTCTTCTAATAAATTTAATTTTAAGAGATACAAATGTATATTATACTCTTAAGAAAAGACTGGGTATAACCTTGCCAGGATGAAATAAGAGGGGATTCAGGATGTATATCGCGCCCTGAATTCGGCGAAAGTGCCGTCGGAGATGGCTTGACGTATCTGTCGCATCAGGTTGAGATAGGTATATAAATTGTGGATTGTCAGCAAACGCAACCCGAGAATTTCACCCACATTCAACAGGTGGCGGATATAGGCTTTCGTAAAGTTTTTGCAGGCATAACAGCCGCATTCTTCGTCAATCGGGGTGAAGTCATCCCGGTATTTGGCCGCTTTGACCGGCATGGTGTCGCCGTTGGCCAGGAACGCGCTGCCGTGCCGGGCCAGCCGGGTCGGGATCACGCAGTCGAACATATCCACGCCGCGCGCTACCGCTTCGACTATTTGCCTGGGAGTGCCGACGCCCATCAGGTAATGCGGCTTGGAATCAGGCAGGATCGGGACCACCCAGTCAAGGCATTCAAACATTGCCTCCTCCGGTTCGCCGACGCTCAAGCCGCCGATTGCGTAACCCTCAAAATCGAGTTGTGATAACTCGGCGGCAGACTGCTGCCGGAGATCCTTGAAGGTTGAGCCCTGAACTATTCCGAACATCTGCTGGCCGGGATTGAGCGGCTGTTCCCGTGACGCGGCTTCCCAACGGCTGGTGCGTTCCAGCGAGATGACCGCCTGTTCTTTGGTACAGGGGTAGGGGGTGCAGTCGTCAAAAGCCATGACGATATCCGAATTCAAAGCGCGCTGAATCGCGATTGATTCTTTTGGCCCGAGAAAGAATCTTGAACCGTCGATATGTGACTGAAACCTGACGCCGTCTTTTTCAAATTTATTCAGTTTGGACAAACTGAAGACCTGGTATCCGCCGCTGTCGGTGAGGATCGGGCGGTCCCAGCCGATAAATTCGTGCAGACCTCCGGCTTTGGTGACAATATCCGTGCCCGGACGCAGGAAAAGATGATAGGTGTTGCCCAGAATTATATCCGCATCCAGCTCTTGCAGTTCAGCCGGACTCATGGCTTTGACGGAACCACGGGTGCCGACCGGCATAAATACCGGGGTCCTGATTTCACCGTGCGGTGTTTGCAGAATTCCCAGGCGGGCGCGGGTGTCGGGACAGGTTTTCAGTACTTTATATGACATTTTACTCCTTGAACATTGCTGCGAAAGTTTGATCGATTTTGGCCTGGGTGACGCCAAGGACCGAGCCGATGGCGGCGGCAAAATCAAATGACACGCCGGCGCCTTTGGCGGTTACGACTCTGCCGTCGATTTCCACCCGGTTGCCGGTATAAGTGGTCGAGGCGGCGAATTGTGTTTCAAACGACGGATAGCAGGTAGCTTTTTTGCCGTCCAGAATACCGGCCTTTGCCAGCGCTATCGGCGCGGCGCAAATCGCGGCTGCTGCTTTACCGTCGGCATAGACGGTTTTCACAAAGTCAATTACTCTGGCGTTATCCCGCAGATTGACCGAGCCGGGCATGCCGCCTGGCAGGACTGCCGCGTCATAATCAGCCGGAGACTCGTCTGTCAGGATGGTGGCGGTTTCAATTACAATACCGTGTGCTCCGGTGATCTTGTTGGATGCCATCCCGGTCAGGGTGACGTCAAGTCCCAGGCGCATCAAAGTATCAGCGGTGGCGATGGCTTCAATTTCCTCGAATCCGTCAGCCATAATCATTACAACTTTTTTACTCACGATGATTTTCCTCCTGTAAATTCAGCCCGGGCAATGGTCGCCGGACGTTTATTATCATTTGTCTGCAAGGCCAGATCAAAAACGTTCAGTTTGACTTCTTTTCCCTGTACGCGAACCTTCTCCATATAGTCGATTTGTCCAAGAAAATTTGCTTCAAGTCCGGTCAGTCGGTTTTCCGAAAGAAAATCCTCAGTGAAAAACTCCAGCATATATTCAACGCAACGGACATTGTTGACATGGTTGTTCATATCCAGATCCATATATCGTGTCAGCAGTTCGTGCTTTGTATTCAAATCATCTGCCACAAGCAGTTTATCCGGGCGATCCGGGAACACCTGCTCTGGATTCACAAAATCCAGTTCCGGAAATACATTGACCCGGCAAACCCGGCCTTTTTTGAAATCAACCACCGACCAGGCTGAATCAGCGGTGATCAGCGTTTCCCCGCTTTGGCCGGTTATGATGAATTCGCGATAAAAGAAAATACGTTCAGCGGAAGACGGCCATGTTTTAATCGTGATCTCATCCCCCCACTTCGGGAAGGCGTTAATTCGCATACGCAACCTTGACAATACCCACATCTGGTTTCGGGACAGAAGCTCGCCATGGCCTCTTCCAAGCATTTCTGCATGGCGACAGGCGCATTCCTGCATGATGCGCAGAATTGCTCCGGGAGAGGCATAGCCGTCCGGAGTCGCATCATATGAATTTATAATAAATTTATCAGTAAACGGGTTCATTTTTTCACAGTTTTGGTTAATCCCAGTTGAATATCCATTTCTCCGGAAACCGCGTTGGCCGCGTCGCTTGAGGCCTTGAGGTATACCCCGCCTGAAGCCGGAATAAACGGTAACGGCGCGGCTGGTCGGCCATTGGTTGAAATATGGATATTAAATGCGTTTTTGATCGGGCCGGAGAAGTCAATCTTGATCCAGTTCGGTTTAAAATCAGCCAGTGCGGCGGCGGCCAGAGCTTCGGACGATACGGTTTGCGCCGCCGGAGCCAGATGCTGCAATCCCGGCAGTTTTAACACATAATCGGAACCCGGCGGACTCTGGAACCGGGCGCTGGAATAGAGATATTTGCCGTTTTTTCCGGAGAAGTCAAAAGATCCATTGAATTTTGCGTTGCACTCGGGCAAAGTGAAGCCGAGGAATTCAAGCAGATCTTTACTGGATAGCCCTTTGCATGAGAGGCTCAGTTCAAATTGTTTTGAGTCATCCAGTTTGAATGGCTTAAGTTCAGTTTTAGCGTTCATCCACTGCGCCTGGCAATCATAGATGTCGATCCCTCCGGGCAGAATTAGTTGATATTTACCTGACCCTTTTTGCAGCGATAACGGACCGAAATTGAGCTCGCCGAAATTCAACTGCAGATGCGCTTTGCTGTGAAGCTTCAGGAAATCGTCAAATTTGCATTTTGTCGAGACTTTTTTGAAACGGTACGAATACAGGTCCAAATCGGCCTCATTCAGAGACAGAGTAGCCTCGCGCTTGTTTATGCCGTCAGCATCTGCTTCGATACTGAACGAGGCCCGGGCTTTGCCGGAGATGGATATTCCGTCCAGCTCCGGATAATAGAGACCGCAGTTGAAAGGTTTGGTCAGGTTTTGTTCCGGTACGCTCAGGTCCATTTCCAGCTTGAAACTTTCATCACTTGATAACCTGGCCCGACCGAAGCACAAGCCGCGTCCGCCGGGAGCCGGGAACTTGGAGAATACTCCGCGCAGCAGGAGCGCCCGGTCGCGGATGGATATATCGAAGTTGCCGTTTCCGAGCCCGTACTTGCGCCATTCGACATCAGCTTTGAACGTTCCGTCGGAATTGGAGTTGGCCAATGGCCAGACAAAAGGAGTCTTTAAGGACAATTGTTTAAGTTTCAGTTCGTATTTAGGCAATGATAAATCGGCTTTTTTAAGTTCAATTTTACCGGTTGGGAGTTTGTCGCCGTTAATTTCGTAATAAAGGCTGCCATTTGCTCCCGACAGGGCAATGTCGTGTGAGTTGATCGATGCCTTGATAAAATCAATATCCACCGCGTTCCGCAGCTTGTTGCCGGTAACCCTTTGAACAAGATGGGAAATCGCCAATGTCCGGGCTTCACAGAGTAACTTCTCGCCTTCGACCGTCGGCTTGGTTATATTGGTTTTGGTTGAGGCTGAAATCAGGGACGCGCCGCTTCCGGCGTTCGGTTTAAGTTTTATCAGGGAACTGGCTGTGAAATTTTTAGCTTCCAGGACATTTTTGTTCCGGTTGCCGGTAAAGTTATCTGACTTGACTTTCAAGTCGACCAGTTTTAATCCGTCAATGGCATCCATGGTCGGGTCGAATTCCAGTCCGGCCTGGATTTTGGCCTCATCGAGTTTGAGTATATTTTTGAAATATTTTATATCCACATTGCTGGTGGCGGTATTGAGCATTACTTTATCCGGCATACCAGCCAGCATGGTGTCAACGACAGCTTCGCCATGGACATTCCCGGACCCGGTCGATATATTCAGGTCATCGCCGTTGCTGTAGGCAATTTTGCCGAAATCCAGTGACAATTTGGTTTCACCGCCTTTTTCCGGCGGCGTCAGATAGAATTTTCCGAGCCAGAACTCCAACTTGTGCTTGCCTGACGATATGCCGACCCGCCCGAACGAGCCGATTGACCCGATGACTGCCGGTTTCTTGAGTCCCGGCAATGGTTGGTTATTGACAAAAGTCGGTTCAGAACACTCGTATTTTATATTTCGATTGCTCCAGAGAAAACTGGATGCTTTGACGTTTATTAAATGACTGGAATTATCCAGAAAATTCAGGTCCTCGTTCCCGTTAATGGTGACGTCGAAAACCGGCATTTTGATGTCAATCCGTTGCTGATTTTCCCTGAATGACTGTTGGAATCGCTTGGCTTTTCCTTTGGCAGAGTATTTAATCGCGCTTTTATCTTTCTGTTTTTCGTAGATGAGTATACTCTCCATTTGAACATCGTTGATGTGCAGGGTTGTTACATTGTCGGCGATAATCATTTGCTTGAATGATACGTCTGATTTCAACCTGATATTATTGAAAAGCTTATCTTTGCCGGCGGTGAAACCGATTTCACCTTTTACAGACAGCTGGTCCAGTTCCCGTTTGATTCCAGTCGCCGCCGCCGAAAACAAGGGCACGTCGGCGGAAAAGTCAAGTTTTCCGGTTATTCCACGGCCTTTGCCGGTCAAGCTAAAGTTCTTAATTTCCGCTACGGTTAAAATATTATTTATTTTAAACGCGCAATCACTGTCGCCGTGGTGTCCTGAGAGAACTTTCGTGGTAAACTCCCATGATTCGTCCGCAGGATTGTAGTTTCCGTCAATTTGACGTTCCAGCATTAACTTACCGATAGGCGTGACCCGGATATTCTCAACCGGCATCAATGTTTTATCAGAAAGTCGCAGGCGGGTTGATATCTTGAAGTTCTCAACCGGCTCTTTGCGGTAAATACAGGAAAATTCCTTTGCTTCCGCTTCAAACGAACTGCGGAGACTGAATCGGGAAATTGTCGCGTCAAAGCCTTTGGCGTTGCCTTCCAGAGTTAATCCCGCGTTATGTTCATAGGATGAAAAATTGATTCCCCGCCAGATCCACATAGCGTTATTCAATGTGCCGTTGAATGAATAATCAGTCAACTGAAATGGCGAAAATTCCGCCTTGCCGATCATTTTTCCACTGATAGTTCCGCCAACATTCCCGACGGGAGGAGCCGTGTCCAGATGCAGTAGCTTACCGGTTTTGACCAGTTCTTTTATAGCACAGTCGATTTCGAGGCCAAATTCAACCTGGCGTTTATCGGTGTCAAAATGTGCCGTCAGCGGGACTTTGCCGCCTGAAAATTCAAAGACGGCTTTTACCATGATCTTTTTCCAGTTGCCGTCAACCGGGGTAATCAACATTTTATATGGAATAAGAAATTCTTTAGCATTGCATGTCAGCAGTAATTTGCCGTCAACCACCTCAACGGCGGAAAGTTCCACCGCCACCTGATCCTCCGCGCCCGGAGACAACCCCTGGCAAAGATCAGTGACAAATTTCCTGATAGGCATTTTATCAGTATACAGGTCACTGGCTTTTAAGCTGCAGCGTAATTCCGGCTGAGTGAATACGGCTTTGGTGATCGTCAACTTCTGTTTACTGTAAAGACGATTAAGCGAAAAGTCGATCCGGACAGATTTGACTTTCAGGGTAGGTGCGTCTTCTGCACCGATCGTCAGTGAACCAAGGTCGGCTCCGGTCGGCCCGATCCGCCGGATATTCCCTGAAAAACCTTTTAGCCCGGCCCGTTTGGTCAATAAAGGCATCAGCGTTTGTTCAACGTAGCGCGGCAGATAATATTTAGTCAGGATAAAATAAGCGGTAATCAGCAATACGACCAGCAATCCACCGATCGCAGCCATAATCTTTCCCAGTTTTTTTATCTTCTTTTTCATTTACTTAATTGGAGTAATTTTTCCGCCGGAGCCGTATTCCAC
Organism: Victivallales bacterium; assembly: GCA_963676655.2. Lineage (GTDB taxonomy): Bacteria > Verrucomicrobiota > Lentisphaeria > Victivallales > Victivallaceae. The sequence continues at coordinate 324,064 of CAXXKX010000002.1, forward strand.
GGTTTTAACCCTGAGGTTTTCGTTGTTCATGCAGTAGACTATCGCGGTATCATCCAGACAGAACAGTCCGGCCGCGAAGTCATTGACTACCGGCGGGAAGACAACCCAGTCCCCGTCAATTTTCAGGCTCTCCTGATTATCCTGCGCAATTTTCCGCAGGGCATCTTCCGGTTTCTTGCCTTTAATTCTCGCCGCTTTCTGCTCGGCAAGATGTTCGAGAGAATATCCCTGCAAATCGACTGGAACCGGCTGTGATACGCCAAGAATCAAACCGGAATCCATATCGCCGCCGTCATCGGAATAGGGCAGGGCCAGGATAACGCTGCTGCGCAGATATTTGTGTCCCATCAGGATCGCCTTTTCAATCGGGATCGCGTGCAGGCCGGTCAGCAGACGTTCCCCCTGGTCATTTTCCACGGTCAGATCGCCGGGATGAACGTTGAGGCAGGGGAAGTCGTCGGTAATATTGGACAAACTGGCGAATCCGGCCAGCAGACCGAAATCAAATTGGTAATCCTGCAGTTTCTGACGCAATTGATCGGTCCACATTTCCCGCAGTTCGCGACCGCGATCGGTCCGCAAAGATACTTTGTCTTCGCCGTTTTCACGGTAAAAATCCGCAATATCGAATTCAACCAGCGGCAAGGCAAATTTTTCAGCCAGAGCGGCTGCCGGACAGCCCTTGACGTCGGTGACAATTACTGCCGGTTCCCAGGTCTTTCGCTGTTCAATCGCTTTTTTTGCGTTGGTTCCCGTGCCGCTGACAAATATCACCGCTCGCGGCAACCTATCTTCAGGTTGTTTCAATAGTGCTTTCAATATATCAATACTTTCATTTTATAATAATGTGCATACCAGACAAAAGTAATATAGCCCGGATTAATCCTTTTGTCCTGTTATAACTCCAAGAATAATGACAAAAAAATCTATCTGTAAATCTATTGAGTGTGATGTGATAGTCCAGCACAAAGTTAAAGTTTGTCGTTGATAGGGTCTATTGGGACTGATATGACTCTTGAATAATCACTTGATCAATCATACTAAAATAATCCTAAATAATCAGACAGTTCGATTATTTATTTTATGTAAGTTGCTTGTGGTTAATTGCTTGATTTGTTTTTTTTGTAAAAAAATCCCCGGGTCATTAATGTTAAATGAACCGGGGATGATTTTATTGCTGAAGACGGTTGGTTAACGGTCGACGCGGGCGCTGCCGCCACCGACAAGTTTTTCTACCTCTTTTAAGTTTGCCATGGTGGTGTCGCCGGGGGTTGTCATTGCCAAAGCGCCGTGAGCCGCCCCGTATTCAATCGCCAGAGCCGGGTCCTGCAGGACCATGAGGCCATAGATAAAACCGGAGGCGAAGCTGTCGCCGCCGCCGACCCGGTCGAGAATTTCGAGATCCGGACGATGCGTGGCCTGGTAGAATTCGCCATCGGCCCAGCACATGGCGCCCCAGTCGTTGACAGTGGCGGTTTTTACGCCGCGCAGAGTGGTACCGGTTGCTTTGAAATTAGGATATTCCTTAACCGCTTTTTCGATCATCTTCTGGAACCCGGCAATTTCGAGATTGGTAAGGTTGTCGTCAACCCCTTCGACTTCAAAACCGAGACAGGCGGTGAAGTCTTCTTCGTTGCCGATCATGACATCCACGTATTTGGCGATTTCGCGATTGACTTCCTGGGCGCGTTTTTCGCCGCCGATCGATTTCCAGAGCGAAGGCCGGTAGTTCAGGTCGTATGAAACGATGGTACCGTGTTTGTGCGCGCATTTAACCGCTTCTATCACTACGTCCGGAGTCGTGTCGGACAATGCGGCGAAGATTCCGCCCGTATGCAGCCAGCGAACTCCGAGAGTACCGAAAATGTATTCCCAGTCGATATCGCCGACCTTAAGTTTTGAGGCAGCCGAGTTGCCGCGGTCGGAACAGCCGACCGCGCCGCGGATACCGAAACCGCGTTCGGTAAAGTTCAGGCCGTTACGGACCGTACGGCCGATTCCGTCATAAGCCATCCATTTGATCAGGGAGGTATCGACGCCGCCTTGCAGAACCAGATCTTCAAGCAGTCTGCCGACCGGGTTGTCGGCGAATGCCGTGACAACAGCCGCACGCAGACCGAAGCAGCGGCGCAGGCCGCGGGCTACGTTGTATTCGCCGCCGCCTTCCCAGGCACGGAACTCGCGGGTGGTATGAATCCGGCCTTCGCCGGGATCCAGACGCAGCATAATTTCTCCGAGCGACAAGATGTCGTAACGGCATTCTTCAGCGGATTTAATTTTTAATGACATTGCTTTCTCCAAATAAGTTTTCGTAAAATCAAGAGCCTGATAAATTAACACAAATACGCTTTTTTTCAAGTATCAGGGAAAAACTCTTTGATTGTTTTGGAAAGGCTTTTGAAATGCCGGAAGTTAGGATTATATTAATGTTTTGTTAGTGTTATGTTAGGAATTAGTACTGGAAAGAGATTCGATGCCGAAACGTTTATGTCTGTTTATTGCTTTATTCGTCCTTGCCCTGCCTTTTATGTCCGGATGTCGCCGCAGCGATAAAAAGATCCCGGTTGATCATATCAAAATTGTTCGCGGATCAGGTCAATGTGCCATGCCCGGAACCAAATTCAAGCTTCCGCTTATTCTGGAACTGCAAGGTGAGCGGGAACCGGGGTTTTTCGGTGGAAAAGGGGAGCGTCCGCCTGCTGCGGGTGCTAAAGTGCTGCTTCAACCGCTGGAGGGATCTGATCTCAAGGTAAGTCCCGGAGAATTGACCAGCAACAGCGGCGGCGGGATTACGGTCGAGGTAACTGCCGGGAAAAAAGTCGGGGATCATTATTTGCAGATTATTCCGGTTGAAACTCCGGATAAATCAATCATCATGCGTTTTATTGTCGGGATTGCGATCAAAGGCGGCAGTCAGCAGGCTGCGGCCGGGACGAAGATTCATAATCCGATTATGGTATCAGTTGTTAACGCGGACGGAAAACCGCTTGAGGGAGTTCCGGTTTATTTTTCTTTGAGTTCAACTCCTGAAAAGAAAAAGACAAAGTCTCAAATCTATAATCCGATGGCCGTTACCGATAAAAATGGTCAGGCCAGCACTGAATTCAAACTCGGTCCGAAAACCGGGGAATATAATATTGATGTGGAAGTCTCTGACCCGCGTCAGCAATATCATGTTCGCGGTATCACCGTCAAGGAAATGGGGTTGAACCTTCCTGCTCTTATTGCTACTGTGCTTGGCGGTCTGGCTCTATTCATCTTCGGCATGAAGTTGATGAGTGATGGTTTGCAGCACGTGGCGGGGCAGAAAATGAAGACGATTCTACAGTTTTTTGCCAGCAACCGTTTTGTCGCGGTATTTGCCGGAGCAATGGTTACCGCGGTTATTCAGTCGTCAAGCGCCTGTACGGTTATGGTCATCGGCTTCATTAATGCCGGGCTGCTTAACCTGACCCAGTCGATAGGGATTATTTTCGGCGCGAATATCGGTACGACCATGACGGCTCAGATGATCTCTTTCAAGCTGGGATTTCTGGCTTTGCCGGCCATTACAATCGGCTTGCTTATGACCTTGCTGGGGAAAGACGCGGTAAAAGGTTGGGGGGACACAATTCTCGGATTCGGACTTCTGTTCTTCGGGATGAATATTATGAGCGATGAACTCAAGATGATCGGCAACTTTCCTTCATTTGTCGATTTTTTCAGAACCTTTGACTGTGCCCCGGTCGGATCTTTCATGCCGCCTGGAGCGGTTATCGGTTCCATTATGATCGGGGTTCTGATGACGGTCGTCATTCAGAGCAGTTCCGCGTCAGTCGGGATTATCCTGGCTCTTGCCGGCAGCGGACTGATCAATTTTTACACAGCCATGTCGCTGGAACTAGGCGCGACAATCGGAACCACCATTACCGCTATTCTTGCATCACTTGCCGCCAATAAATACGCAAAACAGGCGGCGTTTGCTCACTTCCTGTTCAACTTTTTGAAAGTTATCGTGATGTTCGGTCTGTTCTATTGCCGTTATCCCGGGACCAATATTCCGATTCCTTTGTATTTCATCAACATGATAACCCCCGGTGACGTATTTGCCGAAGTGCCGCAAAATATTGTCCGGCATATTGCGATGGGGCATACAATTTTTAACTGTTTCGGGGTAATTCTTTTTATCCCGTTTATTCGGCAGATAGCCGCGATTTGCCGCTGGGTGATTCCGGTCAAAGCTGAAGAAAAAGTTCACGTTCAACACCTTGAACCGCACTTGCTAGATACGCCTTCCGTGGCGCTGGAACAGGTGATTCAGTCACTCCGTTATATGGTCAAGGAGTCATGGCGCATGGTCTGTGATGCGGTCGAGGGCTTTAATGCCGAGAATATTGAAGAGGCGAAAGTCAAAGAGCTTGAACGAAGTGAAAACAAGATTGACCGTTTGCAGAAAGATATTACTGACTATCTGGTCAAATTGACCAGAAGGGAGCTTACAACCGAGCAGGCGGACATTGTTCCAATGTTGATGCATTGTACAAATGATGCGGAAAGAATAGCGGACCATACCGAGAATATTGTTGCCTTGATTAAGCGGATGCATAAGACATCCGCGCAAATGTCTGAGATTGGGAAAAAAGAAATTGGCGAATTGTGGGACCTTGTTTCCGATCAGGCCGCCAATGTTATCTCTTGTCTGACCGATTCAGATCCGGACAATGTGACAATGGCGCTGCAGGATGAAAAGAAAATAAATCATCTGGCCGATTCACTCGAGCGTAAGCATATGAAACGTTTGAGCCGGGGCGAGTGTGATCCTTCAGTCAGCGTAATTTATATGGAAATGATTGCTGAACTGGAACGGATTGGCGACCACCTTTCGAATATCGCGGAGCGGGCTCCGGATATTCGCTCCCACTATTTTGATTTACGCGGTTGATTTAAGCTCAAAACTAACATAATGCTTGCATTGTTAGAATTATGTTAGACGATTTTTATCTGTTTGATTTTTGTTTGATGAGTGTTAGATTACCCTGATTATTTAATCCATTGCTATAAGGAGACAAAAGTCTGATGGAAATAAATTATTTCGAGATGTTTTATCTGGTGCTGGGAGGACTTGGTTTATTCCTGTTCGGCATGAAGCAGCTTTCACAGAGTCTGCAGTCGTTAGGTTCCCCGGTTATCCGTAAACTCATCAATTATGTGACGGCCAACCGGGTGCTAGCGGTTATTGTCGGAACGGTTGTCACCTGTTTTGTTCAGTCCAGTTCTGTCTCGACCGTTATGATGTCCGGTTTTGTCAACGCCGGTTTGATGAACCTCTCTCAAGCGGTCGGCTTTATTTTCGGGGCGAATATCGGGACCACGATTACCGGCTGGATTATCAGTTTAAAGATCGGTAAATACGGTTTATTGTTGATCGGTATTGGGGTTTTTCCGATGATCTTCAGCTCCAATTCCAAGGTAAAAAACATTGCAGGACTGGTCTTTGCTCTCGGAATGGTTTTCTTCGGTTTGGAATTTATGAGCAGCGCCTTCAAACCGTTGCGTAAAAATCCTGATTTTCATAAATTCATGACCTATTTCAGTGCGGATTCCCCGTTGACTATCTTAGCCTGTTTTGGAATGGGGTGCGCGTTGACGATGATTATCCAATCAAGTTCGGCTATGCTTGGTATAACTATTGCTTTGGCTTCTCAGGGGGCAATTACTTTTCCGACCGCCGCCGCTCTGGTTTTGGGGGAAAATATTGGTACTACCGTTACTCTTTGGCTGGCCAGTATCGGGGGGAATAAAATGACTAAAAGGGCCGCATTGGCTCATTCCATGTTTAATATATCCGGGTCGTTACTGGTTTTTTGCATATTCCCGTTTTACCTGAAATTTATTGAGTCAATTATGCCGCATGACGCTACCGTGCTTAAAGATGGTGTCTATCCTTACGCGGCGGAAAATATTGCAGCGGTTCATACTGTATTCAATGTTTCCATGACTTTGATCTTTTTACCTTTTTTGCAATATCTGGTCAAATTTGTCATGTTTGTGATTCCGGATTCAAAAAAGCAGGAAAAATATTCCTTCAGGTATTTTGGGGCAATTCGCAACTTGTCCCCGGTTATGGCTCTTGTTGAGGCGAGGCAGGTTTTAAAACAGATGGCTGATTTAACCGGCGAATGTCTCCACTTGACTACTTCCTTTTTGCTGGCCGAACACGCCAATCCGGTTGACGCCGATAAGGTAGCGGCGCTTGAGGATACCGCAGACGATATGCAAAAGGAACTGGCGCTGTTTCTCAGCAATGTTATGCGGCTGGAACTTGACTCTGACGCTACTGAAGAGGTTAAAATGATGATTCGCGCCAGCGACGAACTGGAGAGCGTAACTGATTACTGTGCCAATGTTGTCAAATACCGTGAACGGCTCGATGAGAATAGTATTCAGCTCACTAAAGATTCGATTGAAATGTTGAACACATTTACCGGTGATATTGAAAAATTCTTTGCTGATACAAAATCCATGCTTGAAAAGGCCAAAATAGATGATGCCGAAAAATTGGTCAACGAATACAAGCGGCTTAACGAGGAAGCCAATAAGATCAAGGACCGTCATCTTGAAATGGTTCAGGAAGAACACTACCCGCCGTTGTTCGGACTTACTTTCAGTGACATAATGATTGCTCTGCGCAGGATTAAAAATCACACTCTGAACGTTGCTGACGCGGTTCAGGGAGCGAAAACCTCGGATGTTGTTGATTGATCAGGAGCCTCACTTCAAAGCCGGTCATGTTTGCGTGACCGGCTTTTTTTATGGCATTTCCCGGGATTTGAACATTTGATTTCTATACTGTCGGGGAGAACAGCCGATTATCCGTTTGAACGTTTTTGACAGATGAAACGCGTCATGGAAGCCAAGTTCATCGGCTATTTCATCCAGCGTACAGCCGTTCATCAAACGCGGAATAGCCGCGTTTATCCGGGTACGGATAATGTATTTTTGCGGTGGCACGCCAAAAGTATTTTTGAATTGCGAAGAGAAATAGGGTGGGCTCATCGCGCATTTACGGGCCAGAATTGCTACATTCGTACTTGTTTTGTTTAATTCAATTTCCTGCAGCGCCGGAGTAAAGCGTGATATGTCAGTATTTGGTTTACCGGGTTTTAAAAAGCTGGCGGTCAGGCGCTGGAGAACGGCATTGCGAATAAGAATGTCGCGCATTGAGTGGGAGTCATACAATTCGACCAGAGAATTCATGTCTGTATGATCATTTTCATTTGCCTGACGTTCCATTTCATGCGGGAAAACGGCGAAAAAATTATCCGTCAGCCCAAATTTAATCGTATAATGTATCCAGTACAACCGGCAATATTCTCTGCAATATGTCACCATTCCGGTCCCGGCGGGAATCAAGTATATCTGCCCTGGACGCATGATATATTCCTGTTTATTTATTGTGAAAGAAGCTTCTCCGGCTTGCGGCAGGTATATACGGTTATATGCCGCTTCCGGCAAATCATTTCGCCATTCTTTCCCGATTGCGCCATTGGTCGCGGTTTCGATTGAAGATGATATATTTGAATCAAGAAAATCCATCGTACTATAAAGTTTACTCCTGCTCATCGCTTTTCCGCTTCCGCAGCACGAAGTGCAAAATTTGAAGCGATTTTGTCGCTATCCGTCGTGCGGATTAAAAATTTACATGTTTTTGATTGATTGTTCCATGTTAAAATAAGGTTGCGTAGTGTAAAATATATACATTATTTCAGAAAATTCAAATTAACCCGGAGAAAACAATGAAATTGGAAATTTGTAACAGCGATCGTGAAGTGTTAAGAAAACTCGCTTCGGAATACGCGGAAGCTGCGTCTTTGCCGGTTCAGCATGAAACTCGTGAACTCTGGAAGGCCTGTAATGATTTGCACCCGGTGCGTCCGATGGTTTATCTTTATCAGGTCTGCTGGCATGAGATGAATGTAAATGATGAATTGACTTGTTTATGTGAGGATGAATTTGCCCGGGGAATTGAAAATGAACTGAGGATGAAGCTTTATCAGTGGCGCCATATGCGGGCTGATATGGTTCTGGATAATGTCCTTTATTGTCCGATGGCAGTGCCGCGTCCAGAGCTTCTGGAAGTAAAAGAAGAGATATTGGGACAGGAATCAAATCCAGGTTCGCATTCTCATCATTATATACCGCAGATAACCTGTGAGAAAGATATTGAGAAAATAAAAATGCCGGTTGTCACCCACAACGCTGATCTTTCCGCTGCCTGGCTTGATTTTTTCAATGATACTTTCAGTGACATCATTAGGGTTGAACAGCGTGGTCCTGCCGGTTTCCGGTTGTCCATTTGGGACCGTCTCGTCGGGTGGACCGGGGTGCAGGAGATATTGATGGACCTGGTGTTGCGTCCTGATTATGTGCATCAGCTTGTACAACGGACATTTGATGCTTTCAACTCTATTGTTGATCAGTATTTGGACCTTGGTCTTGTTGCTTCATGTAATAATGATCTATGCACCAGTGACGGCGCTCTTGGTTATACTGACCATCTGCCGCAGGGCGCGGATGAGCCGTTGAAGAACCTCTGGTCCGGGGCCGCTGACCAGATTTTCGGTGAAGTGTCGCCGGAGATGCATGAGGAGTTCGCCCTTAAATACAATTACAACTGGCATAAACGGTTTGGGTTGAATTACTACGGTTGCTGTGAACCGCTGCATAATAAAATCGAAGTTATTCGTAAAAACATTCCGAATCTGCGTAAAGTATCCGCCAGTCCCTGGGCCGATGTTAAGTCAACAGCTGAACAGTGCGGGAATGAACTGGTCGTATCAATCAAACCCAATCCGGCAATTCTGGCCGAAGATACTTTCAGCCTGGACCGGGCTCGCGCCTATCTAGTTGACCGTATTGCTCCGGCAAAAGATTGTGCGGTGGAAATTGTCTTGAAAGACATCAGTACAGTTCGCCACGATCCGAAACGGCTTTGGGACTGGGCCGAAATGGCGGTGGAAGTTGCCAGAGCAGGACGGCCATGACAGTCTATTTAACCACGAAAACCACGAAAAGACACGAAAAATAATTGAAAACGCAAAGCGCTTTCAATTTAGCTGAGATAGTATTTAATGACTTAATAATTAGCTTGTTAAACATTGTCGGGCACGGAGGGGTGAGAACGCGAAGCGTTAATGAAAATTCGTGCCATTTGTGAGATTAGTGGCTATACATGATTTTTGTCAGTGCCGTCAAAGAATGCGGCTGATGGTTAAATCTTCCTGATTATGTTGGAGTTGCATTTGAAAAAAACAATATTGCCACTATGTTAAACCTTTCGCTGTAACGCATATAATCATTAAGAAAAAGTATTGAATCACTTAAATTGCTAATCTTTTAAAGTATTGTGCAATGATTGAAGTTTTTCTACTTTGAAAGGAAGCAATGAGTAAAGAACTCACTACTGAAATCGAAAAAACCAGTTATTCTTTGGGGATCAATATCGGCCAGTCCCTGCGTCAGATTCCGATGGAACTGGATGCCGAGGCGGTTGTCCAGGCCGTTAAAGATGTTCTGACCGGTGGTAAGATTGCCCTGTCTCAGGAAGAATACGCTGCAACCATGCAGGCGTTTCAGGCTAAAATGCAGGCTGCCGAACAGGAAGCCGCGCAGGCTGCCGCTGGCAACAACACTGCTGCTCAGGAAGCGTTCCTGGCTGAAAACAAAGGCAAAGATGGCGTTGTCACTACCGACAGCGGACTTCAGTATACGGTAATGACCGAAGGTGAAGGCCCGAAGCCGACCAAAGATAATACCGTCCGGGTTCATTATACCGGTACTCTGCTTGACGGAACTGTTTTCGACAGCTCCGTACAGCGCGGCGAGCCGGCTGAATTTGGCGTAGGTCAGGTTATCAGCGGTTGGACCGAAGCTCTGCAGTTGATGAATGTCGGCAGTAAATACAAACTGTTCATTCCGTCAGAACTGGCTTATGGAGCTCGTGGCGCGGGACAGGCGATCGGCCCGAACGCAATGCTGATCTTTGAAGTCGAGTTGCTCGACATCGTCTGATCAGACGTTTTGTTATTTCGACTCCTGCCGGAAACGGCAGGAGTTTTTTTAAACTTGACAAAATAACGTACGTGATATATAATATAGTACGTACGTTAATTTTGAAATTAAAAGAAGGAGAAGCAAGAATGGCGGAGACTGCTTCAACATTGCGCAGTAATATTTATAAATTGCTGGACGAAACCCTGGCAACCGGAAAGCCTTTGTATATAAAACGCAAGGGCAGGGAATTGTCTATTTGCCCGGTTGAGAAGGGCAGCAAGTTAAGTAATTTGACACGGCACGACTGTATTGTCGGAGATCCTGAGGAGCTGGTGCATAATGACTGGAGCGGGGAATGGAACCATGATTTACCTTGATACTCACGTAGTTGTCTGGCTCTATGCCGGTGAATTGAGTTTGCTTTCGGATAAAGCCGGAGAATTGATCGAGGATAATGATGTCTATATTTCCCCGATGGTGATGCTTGAATTGCAATATCTTAAAGAAATCAACCGGATTAAATCGGAACCGGCGTTGATGTGTGAAAACCTTGCCGGGGCAATCGGCCTGAGGATTTGTGACCGGCCATTATTGCAACTGGTAACTGAAGCAATGCCGCTTGAATGGACTCGTGATCCTTTTGATCGGATGATTGTTGCCGCTTCCCGAATTAACGATGCATTTCTTGTCACAAAGGACCGGATGATTCTGGAAAATTATTCTGGTGCTGTCTGGTAAAACAACATTGATAAACCGGGCTTTGGTAGTATATTACTGCTTTTTATCCAGAAAATAAAAGGGAACTGATGAAATTTAAAGTAATAGCATGCAATGTTTTTATGCGTGAAGTTTGTCATTGTGTGGCGCGTTGTCCGCATCAGATCGACTTGGAGTTCCTGCATATCGGTGAACATGTGGCCAGCGAACGTTTGAGAGCGCTTTTACAGGAAAAAATCGATGCAGCGGATACCAGTATGGAAAATTATGATGCGATTCTGCTGGTGTATGGTCTTTGCGGCAACAGTACCCAGGGGCTCAAGGCCGGGAAGAAAACGCAGGTTGTGCTGCCGCGAGCCCATGATTGCGCGACGATAATGCTGGGTGACAAGGCTTTGTTTGAAAAGTATTTTCGCGATAACCCGAGTCTGCCTTTCAGTTCAAACGGCTACTACGAACGCAGCGACTACTATATTCATACCGATGACGCTATGACCGGCGGTTCCTATGAGGATCTGGTCAAGGAGTACGGCGAGGACAACGCTCAATATTTGTGGGAGGCCATGCATCCTGATACCGGTGAAACCCGCGCGGTGTTTATCGATATTCCGGAAGTGACAGGGGAAGAAGTAAAAGCCCGATTTAAAGCCGAAGCCGAAGCCGACAATAAAGAAGTTGTTGTTCTGCAGGGCAGCTTGAAACTTATTGATAATCTGATTAACGGTAATTGGTCCGATCGGGACTTTTTGGTAGTTCCCCCCGGTAAACAGATCAATGCCAAATATGATTGGGAAGATATAATCTGCGCTGAATAAATTAATCATGAAAAAAAGAGCAAAATAAGGCTGATCATTAGCCTGATTGTTTTAGGCATATTGATTATTCCGAACATTTGGGTTCGAGTTGTTCCATCCAGGGCGGTACGCGCTTTACCCGATACCGTTACAGACTTTCATGAGGAGTATTCCGGTTGTCCGTGCTATGATTATTCACGCAGACTGGAAGCAAAAGTATCAAGAGAAGACTACCGGAAATTTATTAGGAATTATGGTCAATTGACAAAATATGATCCTGTTGCGCATCATGATTTTGCATCGTATATGAAATGGTGTTTTCCAAAAGCAATTCGATGGTTAATTGAGGATGGAGCGCTTAAAGAGAGTTATTTCTTCATCAGGCAGGATATCCAATATGTTGTCGTAGTCGGGTATCTTGACGGCTGGCTTTATTTTTATGAATCGAAATGTTGAATTCATATCTTTTTAATATCACGTTAAGTATTTCGGCTTAAATAATCATATTGATTAATCCGGTAACTATCCTCAAACCGGAATCTACAGCCCAATATTAAAATATGCATGACCGTATATTGCATCTTCGGTTGAATCATCATAAGTAGTGATCCTTAATCCCTGCCGGGGCTTCACGATCCCCGTATTACCAGCCAAATCGCATTTTTTTAAAAAAAATACAGTCAGGGTATTGACAAAATTAAAGAAACCATCTATAATAAATGAAACGGTTTCACGGAGTATTCAAAACAAATAGCAGAGATAATAATGAGAACAGATATAAATACTATAGCCGAAACCTGCGGGGTTTCGAAGGCGACAGTATCCCGGGTATTTACAGGCAAAGCAGCTGTCAACGATAAAATTCGAGCAAAAGTGCTTGAAGCCGCCCAGAAATTAAATTATGCCCCTAAGCAAGTCATTGCTCAGGAAAGTGTTGTCATTATTATCAAAGACTTGTCGGAGTTTCATAATTTTTGCGGTTTTTTCAATTTGCTGCTGGGGGCTTTGATCGCGGAAATAACCAACCAGAAGCTGCTGGTCAGGATTGTTGAGCTGAAAGATATTCAAGGTATTATTAAAGTTCATACTAAAGCGGCAATTTTACTTTTGAGTGAACCCGAGATAAGAGAAAATGAACAGGCGCTGACCTCTCTGGAGTTACCGTTAGTGGTTGTAAACAAGCGTATTGAGTTCTGTAACGGGGTAAGTTCTGATCACGCTCAGGGAGTCAAGCTGGCATTTGATTATTTGTATGAACATAAGCACAGGCGCATTGCGATGATTGTTGATAGTAATAATTTTGAGTCATCTTCAAGAGAACGAATCAGAGGGTATAAGGAGTCTATCGAAAAATATCAAGTTGAATATATTCCTGAATTGCAGTACAAAATGGGGCAGTACAGCATGATTGAGCTTATTGCGCAAGTGCGCAAAACAAACGCGACGGCTTTGATTGTGTGCGGAGAAAGCCTGGTTGCCGAGACTAAATATGCGCTTGATATACTAAATATCAGGGTGCCGGACGATATGTCGGTAATAACTTCGGAACACAAGGAAATTTCACGTTGGCAAACTCCTCCGTTTACGACAATTGACCTGAATATACATCAACTTGCAACAGAAGTAATGTCTTTAGTTTCAAAAATCATAAAAAATAAACCTCATGCTCCCCGGGTTTTCAAGGAAATAAAATGTAAAATAATCGAACGAATGTCTGTATCTGAAAATACAAAATGAAAGAATTTATTGCAGGAGAAAGAATATGTAATGTTATAAGCAATGCGCAAGCATGAAGTCGGGTGTTTATAGCGGCACTGGAGTTACTAAAAATAAAATAAAATTTAAAGAAAATGAGGATTTAAATGAAAAGAAAACAGTTTTTTACGCTTATTGAGCTTTTGGTTGTTATTGCTATTATAGCTATTTTGGCTTCGATGCTGCTGCCGGCCCTCAATCAGGCCAGGGATAGAGCAAAAGCAATAAAATGTGCCAGCAATCTTAAGCAGCAGGGAACGGCTTTGACGATGTACAGCAGTGAATTTGAAGGCTGGTTGATCGGACAGAATAATCCCGGATTCAGTTACTGGCCGCTAACCCTGACCGGGCTGGGGTATCTGCCTGCGAATTCCACCCTGCATATGGATGATCCTGCCGGCGTTTTCAAATGTAACTCGGCTATTGACAAAAAGACTAATGACTGGTACTGGTCAAATTACGGCATTAACATTATGCTTGAGAAGATATTAGGCAACAAATCATCCCGGGTCAAAATGGTCAAAGTAAAACTCCCTTCAAAGATCTGTTATGTTGGAGACAGTGCCAAATACGGTTATAAATCATGGGCTCAGATTCATCCATTTTATATAGCATATCGTCCTGCTCAGCGGCATTTGGGGGCCTGGAACTGCTTATATGTTGACGGACACGTCGGCTCTCTTAAGTCAATTTATCCGGATATGAATATCTCCATTACCGACCCTGTTCCCTCTTATCTCAAAGGGCCGGAATGGATTCCTTATCCGAGGCACTATTGGAATAATTGATTTTGAGGTCAGATTATCGCTTACTACTCGAATTTTAACTTAATATGGTATAGTAATACCTGCCAACGGCCACATCAGGTGACCTGTACGGAAAAGAATTATGAATAAAAATTATTGCAGAGTGAAAAAAATTTACAGCTTAAGAAACCGTTTCACGGCAGTTGCGGTGATAATATCAATGGGATTTGTCATAAATGTATGTTCAGGAGCTGAATCAACGGACCTGCCGACAAAGTTTTTTCCATACGGAGTACTTCACTCCATTGCGGATAACTTTACCATGACCAAAGATTGGCGCCCGGTCTTTAGTCGACAAGCCAACTTATGGGGACAAAGCAATACTAACATTGTTTGTATTTATGGTATCGGAGCGCCGCCAAATGTTTTGGGTTTATTACCTGTTCTCGGGAAGTACGATATCAAAGTATGGGGTTCATTGTATATGCCGATGGCTTATAAGCCGAAGCATCCTGAAATAGTTGAAAAGACCGGTAAATCTCTAAGTAAATATAAAGATGATGATCGTATTTATGCTTTTGCGATCAAGGATGAACCTAAAAAACAGCATTATAAACTTTACGCTGAAAGCGTGGAATTTATTCGGAAGCATGATCCCAACCATAAAATAGTTAGTATTTTTTGCCATAATGAGAATGTGATCCCATATTTAAGCTTAATGGACACTGTGGCGATTGATATTTATCCCGTCCGCGACAGGGTAAGAGATCCATGGTGGATTGCGGACCAGTGTGCCGATATGCTGAAAATTATCAAAGGAAAAAATAAAAATCTCATCGTAATGCCACCGGCCCACACGTTTTATTGCAAAGACTATATCGGCAAAACAAAAAAAATGATAAAAGATATTGACAGTCCGACTGTTGAAGAGTTTAGACTGATGAGTTGGCTTAGTATCGCGAACGGAGCGGACGGGGTTGTATATTTTCTTTACAAATGGCCGTCTGCCTGGATTAAAGAGCGAAAAAAAGCCATAGGCAGAGGATTTGCCAATATGATCGGCGTTCCAGGCCCGCTCTGGAAAGAGTATAAAAACATTGGTTGGGAAATGCGGCCGATTGGTGGAATTATAGCCGGCAGCCAGGTTGTTCCAGTGCGGGGGATGCGAGTGGTTGATAATAAATATTTTACCTTGCCGGAGTCCAGTTTTGCCAAAATAGAATACCCCAGGAAGAAACGTGAGCTGATTTCGATTTACTGCCGGCAGCACAAGGGACGGAATGAAAAGTATTATTTTATAGTCAATAACGACGTTCAAAAAAGGCAAAAAGTAAAATTGATGCTAAACCCGAAGTTGATTGTATCTCCATTGGATCTACGAACTTTGCAGTTTTTGAAACCGGATTCAAATGGAATGGTCGATTTTACACTTGAACCGGGTATGGCAATGGTTTTAATGACTGGTTCTCCCGATATGCAGAAACAGGCCAAAGCGCTGGTGCTTGCTGAAAGAGTCAAGATGCGGAAAAATCAGGTTCTGGCCAAAATAGCGGAATTAAAGAATGCCGGGGTCATAGCGGATAAAACTCAGTTTGAACAGCTCCTGAAAAATGTCGGCGGCGAAACCAATGCCGATGCGTTGGATAAATTAAATGCCATTTACGAAAAATTACAACAGGCGGTTGTTGCCGACAAGACTTTTTCAAACAATAGTAAACTGCTCTCAAAAGCGGCAGCCGCCTGGACTCGCGCTGATGATATTTTAGAAAAAAGGACAATCACTATCAGATCGGGTAAGGCGCCTGAACTCGATCCGATCTGTCAACAAATGGTCGCTTACGCAAAAGAGTATTATTCCATAAATACATATATGAAGGGGTGGAAGCAGGCGAAGAATAAACGTAAATACGCCAATGAATTAAAAGCTCTTGTCGATAAGCTGGCTGACCTGAATAAGCGCCTGGATAAACTGGTCCGGAGTATCCCGGAAGATAAAAGAGGTTTATACTCCAGGCGCTGAGACATAACAAACAAGCATACCTGTAGCCTGTTGCAGTGTTCTTTTCAGACGCTGCCAGGCTGCGCTGTACACCAGTATTTTATCAATACTCAAAAAACTCAAAAGGTAATAATGATTAAAATATCACATCAAGAAGTACAAACGTTGACGAAGTATTCGAAAAATCCTGTATTATCTTCGCAGGATGTCCCGTACGACTCCGTTCAGGTCTATAATGCCGGCATAACAAAATTCAATGGCAAATATGTCATGGTATTTCGTAATGACTATGCCCGTACCAAGAAGGATTTCGACTTATTTAAGTCGACCGGACTTAATTTTCCCCATGATTTCAGAATAAACATGGGGTTGGCGTTCAGCGATAACGGTATTGACTGGGAGGTCGCTCTCGAGCCATGCTTTGCCATTGAAACGGATGAAATTTTGCATGTTTACGATCCTCGACTGACGGTAATTGAAGGAAGATGCTACATGTGTTTTGCGATGGATACAAAACATGGAATACGCGGGGGCATTGCTGTAACAGATGACTTCAGCGAGTTTGAAATATTGCACATGACGGTTCCTGATAATCGCAACATGGTTTTATTTCCTGAAAAAATAAACAGTAAGTTCCTGCGTCTGGAGCGGCCTTTTCCGGTTTATGGCCGTCTTGAGGACGAAGCTTTTGATATATGGATGTCGGATTCTGCCGATTGTCGATATTGGGGAAATAATCGATTATTGCTTGGTGCGGAAAAAGTCCCGTTTTCCAATAGCAAGATCGGACCGGCTGCTCCGCCTGTAAAAACGCCGAAAGGGTGGTTGACTACATTTCATGCCGTAAAAAAAGTTGAACATGAAATTTATGCATGGCATCCCGGATGGAATAAAATTTATTACGGTGGAATTATGCTTCTTGACCTTGAAGACCCGTCAAGAGTGATTGGTATATGCGATAAACCGATACTTACCCCGGAGTTTGATTATGAAAACTTCGGCATGCGCGGGGAAGTTATCTTTCCTGGCGGCATGATCCTGGAGGATTCCGGTGAAGTGAAAATTTATTACGGCGCGGCGGATACGGTTGAATGCCTGGCTACGGCCCACGTCGACGATCTATTAAAGCTGTGCGGAATATGAGCTTTGTCCCGGGACAAGATTCCGACCTAATGAATATTACTGATTATTAATGAAAGAAGTATTGGCTAATGGCTCTGACGTTTATTGACTGGACAATCGTAATTGGATCAATGATATTTTTTATCATTATGGCGTGGTACACCAAGCGCTACATGAAGTCAACGGCCGATTTCCTCGCGGCCAACCGCTGCGCCGGACGTTATCTGCTGACAATGTGTTCCGGTATCGCATCCATGGGGGCGATTTCCGTTGTGGCAATCATGCAAATGAAATATAAAAGCGGCCTTGCCGGGGCATGGTGGTGGTATGTCGGTATCCCGGTCGGACTGCTGTTGGCACTGACCGGGTGGGTGCAGTATCGCTACCGGGAAACCCGGGCGATGACCATGGCACAATTCTTTGAGATGCGTTACAGCAGAAAATTTCGCATTCTGGCCGGCCTGATTATGTGGATATCCGGAATTATCAACTTCGGTATTTTTCCCGGGGTAGGCGCGCGTTTTTTCATGAACTATTGTGCTTTACCCAAAATATTTCATATTTCCGGTTTTCCTTTTGAATTTGGTACTTATCCCTGTTTGATGGCCTTGTTATTGCTTGTTTCGCTTTATTTTACTTTCTCTGGCGGACAGATCGCTGTCCTGGTTACGGATTTTCTCCAGGCGGTTTTCTGTAACTTCATTTTGGTCGGGATAATGGTTTTCCTGCTTTTTAAATTCCCGCTGGACAAAGTTTTTGACGGTTTGATGCTGG
Source organism: Victivallales bacterium (assembly GCA_963676655.2). GTDB lineage: Bacteria > Verrucomicrobiota > Lentisphaeria > Victivallales > Victivallaceae. The sequence continues at coordinate 342,003 of CAXXKX010000002.1, forward strand.
CCGAACCGGGAAAATCGCTGCTCAATCCGTTTGACATGGGCAAATCCGACTTCAGTCCGTTTTATTTTTTGATCGGTGTTTTCAGTATGGTATTTAACCGCCTGGCCTGGCAGGGGTCTCAGGGCTATCAAGTTTCAGCCAAAACACCACATGAAGCCAAGATGGCCGGAATTCTTGGCGGATATCGGACCTGGGCATTTACTTATTCGCTTATTTTAATTCCTCTGGTTGCTTTTGCCATCATGCACTTGCCGGAATACTCTGATATGGCTTCGGCTGTTAATGCAAAGCTTGCGTTGATCCAAGATAAACAAATACGTTCACAGATGCTGGTGCCGATGACAATGACCATGTATTTGCCGATAGGGATGCTGGGCGCTTTTGCGGCGGTGATGTTTGCCGCGTTTGTCAGTACCCATGACACCTATCTCCATAGTTGGGGGAGTATTTTTATTCAGGATGTTGTCATGCCGTTTCGCAGTAAACCGTTCTCTCAGAAAAATCATCTGCTATTACTCAGGATGTCAATTTGCGGAGTTGCGGCATTTATTTTCTTCTTCAGTTATTTTTACTCTCAAATCCAGGATATTTTGATGTTCTTTGCAATTACCGGGGCTATATGGCTCGGCGGGGCAGGGGTGGTAATTGTAGGCGGACTCTATACCAGATGGGGAACCACCATGGGGGCTTATTGCGCTCTCATTGGAGGATCGGTGCTCGCTACTGTCGGCATTGTCATGCAAAACAACTGGCCGGACTGGTATGGAACTAAGTTTTTTCTTACCGGACAGGAAGTCTTTTTCTTTTCAATGGTATTGGCCTGGTGTTTATATATTACCGTGTCTTTCCTGGGCCGACCTACGGTGTGGGGGAGAAAATATGCCGTTGTGGGCGGCCTTATTGCTTTTTTCCTCGTGTGGACAACGTTCAATATTTGCCGGACGAACTGGCCGGCATGGTATCGGGAAGATTTCTTCCTCTCTACCTTTGAGATGTTTATCTATTCAATTGTTGCCGGAGGAGTTATCTATCTGATTTTTCCGTTCTTTTATATTCGGGCCAGTTTTAATCTGGATAAAATGCTGCATCGCGGGCATTATAGCGTTGACGCGGATCATCTGGTAAAAAATGCCGTCTCAATAACCCGTAAATGGAACTGGAAAGAGGCATTTGGAATCACCAGAGAGTTTTCATTCTGGGATAAGTTTATTTATGGCGCGACTACGGTAAAATCTCTATTAACATTTGTCCTGTTTCTGATTATGGCTGGGCTGCATATTACTGTTGGTGTTTCCAATCAACAATGGCGCGACGTTCAGTACTATATGCTGACATTTTATATTTTTACTTCATTTTTCATTGCAGTCTGGCTCGGTTGGGGCGGGTTCAAAGACTTTTTCCAAATGTTCAAGGATCTCAAAGGCGCGGTCAGGGATGAGGCTGACGACGGTTTCGTCATAGACCATGATTATGAAGAAGCAGAGGACAATATTGATGATATTGAAATTTAAAATGTCCAATTCGATATCTTTTGTTAAAGGCGGCATTTTATAACATAACTTTCCTTAATTACTGAAAAATTACAGCAACTATTTGCATTAGCTCTGATCACAACCATATTAATAATGGTCGGATACAACTAATTAAGGAAGGGGTTGTAATGAGTAATGACCAAAATACTGCCAATACGAGATCAGTTTATTTAAGGTATAGTTTGTTTGCAGTCGTACCGCTGCTTGTTGCTATTGTGTCGATAGTACTTTTTTGCTGGTGGGAATTCTCGAATAAAACAATAGTACGCAATTCCACTGGAGCAAACATTACCGCAGTCCGGTTGGAGATGAAGGAAGAAGATGGAGAATTTGTTTCTCGCGAAGCAGAAACGTTGTTGCCTGGAGAGTCCATGGTTGTGCGTCACTTCATGCACCATATTTCTGTAAAATTAACTTACACCCATAGCGGTGTGCTCAAAGAAAATGTCGAATCTTATGCAGACCTTTGGACTGGTGAAACATGGCTCATCAACGTGTGCCCGGGCTGCAAGGTTGTATCAGATTACGAACACTCCGATTAAGATAAAGATCATTAATCTCCTTCCGGTATCAGAAGTTTGCGCCTTGTCCAAGCAGTTTTTCTCGCAATTTGGCAATATCCACCTTTGTTACCGGGATGTCAGTGTCCTTGACCATCGCGGCGGCGGTGCCGCAGGCTTCGCCCATGGCAAAACATGGTGGCATGACCCGGGTTGTTCCCTGCATTGAACGGTCAGCTGAGATGGAGCGTCCGGCGACAAGCAGGTTACTCATCTTTTGCGTTATCATTGCCCGGAACGGGATGCCGTAGGCGACTTTTTCTATTCCCTCACTCAACCGCTGGAAAGGATTCCGGTGTTTTTGCGATGCGTCTTTATTGGTTTCATGAACATCAATGGGGTTGTTATAAACCGCGATATCGTCCTCAAAACGTTTATTTTCGAAAAATGCATCCTGCTCTAGCGTAAAGTCGCCGATTATGCGCCGGGTTTCCCGGACCCCGAGCAGTGAGCCGGTATTGACGATTTCCGCGTTTGCCATGCCTGGAACCTGTTTTCTGAGGTAAGCGATAAAATCATGCGCCAGTTTCCGGCCAAGCTTCATTGCCCTGGACAAATCTTCGGCGTTTGTGCCGTCAATGCCGTAAATGTGCCCGAAATTAAGACATATTATGCCGGGTCTCCGGCGATACATCACGGTCATCAGTTTGAACTCGGTTTCTTCGCGTTCCAACAGTTCTCCATTGGCGCGACCTTCAGCGATCAATGCGCGCAGTTTCTGCAACGAGGAATGAGGATAATCGCTCCATTTTTCAAACTCGCTTTGTTCAACTCCGGCAATTACCAGACACAAACTGGTTGCCTGCATAGAGCCGGCGTCATCCCCTTTCAGACAGGGGACGCCAGCCCGGAAAGCGATATCGGCGTCCCCGGTGCAGTCAATAAAAGTTTTGGCCGTATAAGCCTGTCGGCCCGATTTGTTTTCCACTATCACCGCTTTGATCTCGTTGCCGTCGGTTGCGACATCGGAGATCATTGAAAACAGCAGAGGATTGACTCCGGCTTCGTCGAGTATTTCATCGTAAACGCATTTGAGTTTTTCCGCGTCGATTGCCACCCAGCCGTTGATGCCGTTATCGCCGACGCCGTCTTTAGCTTCCAGGCGTTGCAGAACTTCAAAGCCGAGGCCCCGGATCAGCGGCTCGATCGGGCCGAACGACGTCGGACAGAAAGCCGGGACCAAACCGTTGGTGCTCATGCCGCCAAGCGCTCCGGTTCCCTCTATCAGGAGGACTTCGGCTCCGTTGCGGGCGGCGGATACGGCAGCGGCTATCCCCGAGGGACCGCCGCCGGCGACGATTATGTCGTAATTTCCCGCCACCGGGATTTCCCGTGGCGGTTCATGGATATATTTCATATTTTGGGCTCTTTCGGTGTTTTCATGGATGTACCATAATTCAATGATTTTTCCATGTTTTTTATTGCAGACTTACAGTCTGCTGTTGTTTTTTTTATTATTTCCCCCGGGCGTTGCCCGGGGCTTTGTTCTTTCAGGCCTACGGCCTGGTGGTCTTTTATCTTCTTCAGCCCCATAGGGGCGCAATATCACAGCCCCGGGCAACGCCCGGGGGGCTGATTTACACCTTAAATGCAGGCTGTAAGTCTGCAATAAAACGAATTCGTAAAGCCCCATCCATGGAAACACCGAAAGAACCATATTTTTTAACCTTTAAGAATCGGTAACTCTTGAGTTTATTTGTTTAGTTGGACGATCATTGGCGACTGAGCCGGAACGGTGCAACTTATGACCGGGACTCCGGCTTGATTTGATGTTGAAACCTTGAGGTTTTCCGGCCAGAGGCTTTTTACTTTGATGTTCTGTAAGCTGCGCAGTTCTTGAGAGGACAGTTGAATCTTTACCGGAACCGCTTTGGTGGTCACGTTGTAAAGAACCAGGCCGTATGATCCGTCCGGCGCTTTCCAGAGACTGCTCATGACGACTGGGACGTCTACTTTATAGGTTCCCTTGCTCCAGGCACGCCACCATCTCAGATCAATCCGTTTCTGGGGTGAAAGCATGACCGGGGGCCGCATCATGTCGCCGTAGAGCAGGAATTTTTTACCCGTGTTGTACGCCCGGTAACGGAGCATCGAGGTTTTAAATGCCAGTTCCTTGTTTTTGAACTGGTTCATGTGAGCCGGTTGGTTCCAGCCCGGTTTGAACCCCTGGACCAGCGCCATGCCGTGTTTTACAATGTAGTCGAGGCCGCCGTCTTCCTGCAGGCTGTGACGGCCAACCCAGCATCCGAAAAGGATGCAATGGTCGTGATAAACCGCGGACGCCAACGGAATTTGTTCGGAAACACCTTTCTGGAGGTAACGGTGCCAGGTGTTGACCGCTTTGATCGCGTCCAGTTCGGCCATATTGCCTTCCCAGAAACTTTCCGCGGTAAAACAGAAACCGGGATGGTATTTCCGTGCCTTGGCTTTGATATTGCGCATCATGCGCTGATTGGCTTTGATATATTCATTGCCGCCGCCGCTCTGTTTGTTGTAAAGCGGATTGAAATTCATATAGGTTCCGGCATGATTGTTTGAATCGAGGTAAGCGCCGTCGAATCCGGCCTGGGCCATTTTCACGATGGTATTGCCCAGAACCTTTTCCCACATCGAACCGGGATACGCGATGATCGCTTTATGGGATCGCAAGTCCCAGACGACCGGTTGTCCGTAGAAACTTCTGACCGAGTGTTCGATCCCGTTTTCCCGTTTGAAACTGGCGCTTTCCATACACCAGCAGACACCTTGCAGATAACCGAATACGTAGGCTCCAACTTTGTGTGAATGCTTGAGGAAATCTATTTGATTCTGCGGCAGCGGGAACCGGTCCGGAGTTTCTTTCGCGCCGGAGAGAAATTGTCCTTTTCCCCATTTATGGTAATCAATTCCAAGCGTCAGACCGTATTGTTTGAACGGCTTCATGAAAAGCGGATCGAAAATGCTGTTCTGGTCCTTTTTATGGGTGTTCCACAACATCCATTCGTCAATATCCTTGTACCATTGCGGCGTACTTTTCCGGGTTTTGACCGGGCCTTCCGCGCACCAGGTTTGTTTGAGCGCCCACTCGCGATAAATCCGGGCCGCGTCATACCAGTCGCCATCGAAACAACGAATTACCGTATCGTAAGGAGTGGTATAGTTCTGCGGAACAACCTTCATATTGTCCGGTACGTTGCCCATGGCCCACAGCAGACCGTTCGAGCCGGTTTCGTAAAGATAACGTTTGATATTCTGCGCGCCGTCAAAGCAGCCGAGATAGAGTCCCTGGTTCTTGTGGTAATAGGCATCGAACTGCATGCTGTGTCCGGACCGGTTGGGTTGAAAACGCCGGGTCTTGCCGAGAATGCCGTTCTCGATCGGATTATAAACCAGACGCCCGGTAAAGCTGGGGACGACCAGTCGATCGGCGCTCAAGTTATTATCCTGCGGATAGATACCGGTCACACGTGGAGCAAAAAGATAGAAGACAGTAAATTGTTTTGATCGGTTCCTGACCCCGCTACGAATCCGCACGAAATGGTCGGTCGGCGTCAATTTGAATTCGACAAAAATATCGAGTACGCCTTTTTCTTTATTCACGTTGATATTATTCCATGACAACTTTATCCGGTCAGCGCTTTTTTCAACCTTGCATTGGGCTTTGACCTTTGAAGAAAGCAGATTAAGGATAGTGCTGCTGTCGCCAAGGTCGTCCTTATTGGTTGCCGCGCCGCCGTCGCTGACTTCCGGGTCGAGGGATAACTTGACATAATCCTCGAGTTTATATTTTTTTGTCGGCAGATGACGCAAGATTACTTCCCACAGGGCAGGGTCCTTCAACCCGTTGATAAACTCCACTCCTTTGGCGTTGCGAATACTGATGATGCCGCCGCCGTCTTTGGGATCACGGACTTGCAGCGAGATATATTTATTTTTCAGGGTAGCGGCAGCTACAGGACGATTAACATTTTTTTCGAGTTTTGCGGTACTGAATTTTACGTTATCCAGCAGTACGGTTCCGGATACCCTGAAACTGGCTCTGGTCTTGATCGCTCCGGCGGGAACTTGCAGTTTAAGCGTGTCGGTTTTCCAGTCGGCGGAGGCCTGACGCCACGGGTTGTCTTTTTCAGTTTTCGGGTAAGCTCCAAGAAATTTGTTTCTCGCCTTATAGAATAAAATTACTGGACGGATTTTTCCGGTACCCTTGTATTGGAAACTGAAAGTATATTCTTTGGTCGGCCGAATTTTCGGCATGTCGAGGCTCAGAACGTTGGCCGGGAATTTCGGGTTGGTGTTGATAACCTTCATTGCGTTGCCGGTTACACCCTGATTAACGGCGATGCGATAATCGCCTTCCTGCCGGTTCTTCACATTCCAGACTTGCCAATAACCGGGGCGGACGCGGTCTGGACAATATTCCATATCTCCATTCTGAGGGATGCCTTTGAGTTTGAACGGTGGCGGCGGACTTTTCCGTTTACTCGCGCCGACCAGTTGATTCAGGTAGACCGAGAGCCAGGCCGGGTAAGTCTGCCCGTTGATGGTCCCGGCTCCCTGCATATGGGCTCCGTAGGTGATGCTGTCACCCAGGCAAACAACAACGTCGCCGGGCTTGATCTTACCTTTGAAAAACGGGATGAAGAGTTCGGCAAACTTCTGATAGCCGGTCGCGGTGAGGTGAACCCCGTCATTGCGGCCGCCGTTGGCATCTACCCGGATCAGGGATTTTTTTACATTATTGGCTCCACCGTATTTCATGCAGAGCGCCCGGAGGTCGACCAGCGGCAGATTATTCTTTTTGGCCAGCTCACGCACGATGTTATCGAATTGCGTCAGATATCCGTTCAAATCTTTTTTGCCCGGATGATTACCGACCCGGCGTTGCAGGATTGCCTGATTGACCGGATTGATCGTTACCAGGATAATATGCTTGATTCCGGCCTGTTTGGCCTGATCGATCATACTCTGGTAATTTTTCCTGAATACCTCAGGCGCAACCCGGCGACGCGGGTTGTGGGAATCGTTCATTCCATAATAAAGGATTAAATGGTCGGGTTTGACGTCCAGCACATCTTTTTTGAAACGCTTGAGGCCATCAGAAGTGGCGTTGCCGCCGATTCCCTTGTTGACAACCAGTACTCTTTCAACCGCTCCGACTGCGGTGACGGCACAGAGCCCTCCCGCCGCGGCCATGACCGCAATCTTTTTTAACATTATTTTCTCCCGAAAGAATTATTTGATATTAATTGAAGTTGAATTCGCTGACCTGGCCGAAATCCACTTTGAAGGATTCGTAGAGCTCATTGGCGCTGGCCGCCTGGGCATGCCCGTCCGCGCACCAGACGTTGGCGCGACCGCCGTGGCGTGCGTGCATTTGGTAGGTTGCTGCCGCACTAACGCCGTTGTAAACGTACATGGCGTTAGTCTGCAGCTGATTGTTCAGGTTGATTGAATCGCCAAACAGAATAAATTTGGATGGTGACATGTTGGTTGGAGTGTATTTCCTTGAATCGGATATACGATAAGCAAAATCTGATCCTGTACCGGGAAAATCGCTGCCGCGGCGAATACCGTAGACATAATATACCCAATTCCCGTAACTTGAACCGGTACTGGTTGCAATGTCAAATGTGCTTGGTTTCCACGCCGGACAGAAATAAACGTCGCTGCGTTTAAGCAGCCCGGTTCCCCGATAGGCGGCGGGATGATCGCTGGTACGATCAACCAGATAATATGGGTAAGGATGCGGAGTGTTGTTAGGTGGAGCCCAACCCTGATTTTCGTCCGCATACTGCAGAGTGGCGAGTCCCAATTGTTTGAAGTTGTTCAAACATTTGACGGCCTTAGCTTTATCTCTTGCCTTATTAAGGGCCGGCAGCAGCATACTGGCGAGGATGGCGATGATCGCGATCACGACCAGCAGTTCGATTAGGGTGAATTTACGTTCTTTCATAATAACTCCTTTTTTCTTTTAAAATTGTAATCCCTGGTAAACTTGATCTGCTAAAACTCCCATATCATTTACGATAATCGTTTTTTCGGTGTTCCGGGCTGATCCGTCCGCAAACCACAGGTTCGCCCGGTTGCCATGTCTTGCATGCATTTTATTCACATTAGTCGTTTGCGTGAAGAAGGTGGAACACTGGGTATGATTGGCATCGGATGATTTGACCGAATCTGCGTAAAGAAAGAATTTGCTTGGCTGATATTTTGCCTTTGTATAATAATCTTCTATTTTCTTGTCGGCAATCCGGAAACAGTTGTTGTCATAAGCAGTTGCGGAGGCGATGGTTTGGGGGCGCATTCCGTAAATATAGAAATGGAAATTAACCTCCTTAGGCTTGGTCGGATACCAGGATGGGCAAACATAGGCTTTCTGGTTTTCAATATATTTTAAATCCCGGCAAAGAATCAGGGCCCAGGTGCGGTTGTTGCCGAAAGCGGTTGTGCTGAATCTCACTGATGGCGCCCAGCCGTTGTAATCGTCGGAATATTGCAGTGTTGCCAGTCCGAGTTGTTTCAAATTGTTGATGCAAGTTATGCCGCGTGCTTTTTCACGCGCCTGATTCAGGGCCGGCAACAGCATACTGGCGAGGATGGCGATGATCGCGATCACAACCAGCAATTCGATTAAGGTGAAATAAGCCGTCAGTCTTACGGCTTGCATGGAATTGCAGGGATAAAGTTCACTCTGATTTACTTGACGTCTTTTCATCTCTGTCACCTCTCTTTCGGATTATTATATTTTATGGAAAATATCTATAATGCCATCATATATTATAGCAAATTAACTGCCGTTTAACAAGGTTGACTGTTAAACTTATCAATCTTGTTATTTAAATTTATCAGCAATACCGTTGAAAAAACTCTGTTAAACACGGTACTTCATTACATAATCAATCGCTTCCTTTAATTTTACCGTCGCCAGGCAGCAATAGAGATCCTGAGCTCCGTAATACATATAGATATCATCTCCGACGACCACATTGGCAGTCGGGAACACGCAGCTTGGATAGCAGCGCTGCTTTGCCCGGATGCCGTTTGTTTCATAATCAACCGTCGGCTCGAAAACCGGATGATCGCAACGGGCGATGACTTTGCGCGGATCCTGACGGTCCAGCATCATCAGGCCGACCCGGTAAACCCCCTGGCGGTCAACCGCGTGATAGAAGGCCAGCCAGCCGTCATCGGTTGGAATCGGAACCCCTGAGCCGCCAATCTTATTGTGTTCCCAGCTCCAGGTCGGTTTTATCAGCAGTTCGTCATCCGGAATATCGATGCCGTCGACCATATCCCACGGCATTTCCCGCTTGTCGGAGGCGCAGCATTTCATTTCATCCGAATAACACAGCCAGATCGCGCCGGGACAGTATTTCAGGGTTATCATCCATGGCAGCCCAACGGTCGGACGGTGCAGGAATGCGAATTTTCCGTTGATTTTTTTCCGGGAACATCGCCACGTTGGCGTCGCTGAGAAATTCACTGGTGATTGGACCGAGACGTTCAACCGTTTTCCAGTCTTCCGTTACCGCCAGACCGACCCGGCGGAAATTTTCGGTCCAGGTTGGATTGAGATTCCCGTTGGGCCCAACACGTTTTACGCCTTTCCCGAATAGATCATTTTTCATTGATCTTCCGGCATAGGCAATATAAAATTTACCCTCAAATTCAGTGATTCTGGTATCTTCTGTCGTTCCGAAATCAAAATCATCAAAGTTTTTTGAAGGGGGCAGAAACGGTTCCGGGTTAACTTCAAAATGCACGCCGTCGGTGCTTTTGGCGTAACCCAAGGTCATATCATCAGACGGGTTACTTTGTTTGTTCGAGGTCGTGAAAACCATATGAAAAGAGTTTCCGTCAAACGCAACACCGGGGTTACGGGCTTCATCTCTGCCCCACGGGCGGTTCGGATCAGGTCCCAGCAGCGGGTTGCAGTCATGACGTTTGAAGTTAAGAGACATTGTATATCCTTCAGTTGTTTTTCAATAATTTTTTTATTAGCGAAATCCTGACACTCCGGAGTTTTTTACCCGGAATTTTTCAGGCTTGAATATATATATTTTATTTAATCAATAATTGCGGAAACAATTTCAGCATTTTAGTTCTCGGTTTTTCGCCGGTTATCATATCTATCGCCTTTTCCCCCATCCGGTGGAAATTGATTGCGATTGAATTGATCGTGTTGATATAGGGCAAATGCAGATTAAACCAGTCATAACCGCATATTTTGATGTTGTGACCCGGCATGTGATCATCCAGATATGATGCCATACCGACGGCAAAATTATCATTCGCGGCCATAACGACATCCAGGTCCGGGGCCATTCGAAGTAATTCCGGCGCCGCTTCGTAACCAAACCTCATCTGGCTTTTTTTATGGCTGTATGGCATCTCAACTGAGGTAAACTTTATATTACTGTCGGCCGCAGCCGAGGCGGCCCCTTGTTCCCGCATCCAATAGTTGTCGTCTGGCAGGCGCATGTTCAGATAGCCGATATGCCGGGCTCCTTCCGCGATAAAACGGTCCGCCGCGGTATAGGAGCCGCCGAAGTCGTCGTTGAATACCCCGTAAATGTTGTCCGGGGTATCCTCAAAACCTTCATGGTAAAAGTTGACGATGACAAAACGCATATTCGGAAAAGTTACCGCCAGTGACAGAATCTCGGAATAGTTTTCTGAAAATACCAGCATTCCGCGTGGAGTCAATCCAGGGACAGACGCATATTGCCTGAGAGTATCTTCCGGATTGCCTGACATGAAAATTAAATCGGTATTACGTTTTTCCGCCTCGCTGCTTACGCCGTCAAAAACTCTTTTCGCGAAAGTTCCAGTATTTTCATCTGTTTGCGGCCTGAAATGGAAAAGTCCGACAATGTTGCGTTGTTCCGGATGGTTCAACGCGGTAATTGCATCCGCGATAAATGTTCCTTTTTTGGGACGTCGGCAGCAGATGCCTTCGTGGACCAGACCATCGAGGGCGCGGCAGGCGGTTTTAACCCCGACCCCGGCTGCTGTAGCCAATGTTTTCACATCGGGCAGTCTGGTGCCCGGAGCCAGTTTTTCCCGCTGAATATAATCCAGCAGTTGTTCCTGCAGCTGCTGGTAGATCGGCGCGGAACTGGCTTCCGACATATTCAATTTTAAATTGTTGATAATATCCATTATCTAAATTACCCTGATTTTCCTGATTTCCCTCTATTATACAATTTGATTTTAAAAAAGTCAAGATATTACACAAAAAAAATTGAATCTTTTAACTTTTCCTCTTGTAATTTTATTTATTAGTTATAACAGTGTGCTTATTCCCTTTTTCAATGCAATTCATCATCAAATTCAAGGTTTCAATATAATGATTATAACAGGAAAACTGTCCGGTCGGGAGAGAGGACGCGGAAGAAACACCTATCGTACATTTAATCTGCTCAATGCGATTTCATATACGTTGCTGGCGGATAATTTATTGATTCTGTTCGCGTTGGCATTGGGGGCTCCACCTTATTGCGCGGCGATTCTCGGTTCGTTGATGTATCTTGGAAATGCCGGTGTTCTGCTTGGTCGGCGGACAATTTCACGTCACGGTTCAACCGGCAACTTGTCCCGGGCGTGGCTGGCCCGAAGTATCATTATGATTCCGGCCCTGGCGGCTCCGTTTGCCTTGCCGTATATAGGTAAGGACGCGGCGTTCTGGTTTATGCTGTTGCCGGCGGCGGCCGGATTTTACGCTTTCCGGGCTGCCGGCCTGGTCAGTATCCAGCCGTTATGGGGTGAGATTTGTGAAGTCGGACGCGCTCGCGGACGGTATATCGCCGAACTTTGGAATCGTGCCACTCTGACCGGTCTGGCGACATTGACGGTTATGACTCTGGTTACCCGTTACTCGGATAAGCTGGAAATATTCCAGGGTATCCTGTTTCTGGGGATCGTTTCCGGGATTATTGCGGGTTGGGTGGTATTCAAGGTAAAAGAATCTGAAATCCCGCGCGAATCAGCGAAGAAACCAATTGGTGACGCTACTTCCGCAATCAGGGAAAATCAGAGTATACGCAATTATATCTGGGCAAACTGCGCCGCATTTTCATCAATCGCCATTCTGGCGCCGATTCCGCTGTTGATGGTTAAAAATGGTTTCGGGGTTGCAGACGACCAGGCTTTGATCTTTATCATCATCCAGCTGTTCGGGAGCATTCTTGGCTCTTCGATCAACGGCCAGGTTATCGGTCATACCGGGCCGCGGCCACTGGTTGTCATCCAGTGTCTCTTTCTCCCGGTGATCTGTGCGATGCTCTATTTTGCGCCGGATACTTTCAGCTGGTTTTATTTCGGCCTGATTTTCGTGATTAACGGGATCGCGTTGAGCGGAGTGCCGATGGCATTGACCAATTATTCGTTGAACGTAATGCCGGAAGACAAACGGGTTGGGCTATCCCTGATTTCATCCGTGGTTGGCGGACTAGGAGCCGGAATTGCCGGTTTGCTTTTTACCAGCGGACTGCTTAAACTGTTGTCCGCATGGGGAGAAACCGGCCTTGACCTTTATCGCTGGTATCTGGTCTGGGCCTTTTTCTTTCTGCTCTTACTGCTGCTGGTGATATTCCGCTTGAAACCGCTGTCGGACTGGGAAGTAAAAGCGGTACTCGGACTATTGATAGCTCCGCGTGATATCCGGACTATTTATACGATCAATCGTCTGGATGAAGTTGCCGACACTCCGGAAACTGAAGACGCCGGGATCGAGAAACTCAGTTCGTTAAAATCCAATTTATCGCTTGACAGTCTGCTTGAATCACTCGAATCACCCAAGTATAATGTCCGGCGCAAGGCTTTGATCGCATTGCACAGCCAACCGGATAACGACAAGATAACCGAAGCGCTTATCAGGGAAATGCGGCAGGGGGAATATTCCACTGCTTATCTGGCCGCTTTTCAAATTGGTGAACGGCGCTTGGAAGAAGGAATTCCGGGGCTGATGCATGCCTTGAAGTCTGGAGATGTTTTTCTCCGCTCTGAATCAATGGTCGCTTTGGCGCGCCTGAAACACGATGCGGCTTATCCCCGGATTGTTTCTATTTTCCGCAAGACCCGGAATCCTCGTTTACTTATTCACGGTGGCGAGGCTTTGCGGCGTATTGCCATTCCGGAAGGTTTGCAGGCATTACTTGAAAAATCAGAATCATGTGTTGGCATCATGCCTGAAAAGGTTCTGCACGAGATCGTCATTTATATTGCAGAGATGACCGGGCCGGGTGACCATTTCTACAGTTTCAGCAAGAAACTGCGCCGGGCCGCTCCGGAGGAAAAACTGGAATTTCTCGATGATTTGCTGGCTTACCTCGGTGGCGGCGAACCTGACCACGATTTAGCCATGGCGGTAGAAAATTATTTCCGGGATTTGCAACAGCGTTCCGCTCTATTGGATTTAATGCGGAAACGGCTGGAAAATGTTTCTGATCCATTACTGCGTGAGATCAGGGATTTTATTCACGACAAGCCGGTGTTACAGAATGAATTACTCATGTTCTGTCTCCTCGCCGCCTGCCGGGTTCATCGGGTGCTTTGATATGAGAAAAAGAAAGAAAATAATTATTATTGCAGGTATGATTAGTCGCTATCTTATCATTGACTAATTACAAGAAGAACATCTTTATCCTGTCATTTTTGGAGTGCGGTTAGATTTAACCGCTTTAGGTATCGGGGGTTGTCTTTCACAAAAGTTTATCTATGGCAAGATTTTGCCATAGCTGTAGAGGTTGACATCAGTGGCCGCAACAAAGTTGCGGAACAATTATAATGATTTGATATATTCCAGTGCCAAAGCGGCTTAATCAAGCCGCACTCCGATATATCCCGTGAAATGGCTGTCTTAAACCTGAAAACAGAACTCTAGTTGCGGACGTAATCCGTTTTCAATTCATTTACAAATTTACAAGTTTACAAATTTACAAATTGATTATCAATCTTCTTCGCCGCAGCCCAGGCATAACAGACTCTTGCCGTCGTTGGCTGGAATTTTTTCCGCAGCGTCCGGTCCCCAGCTGCCTGCAGGGTATTTGTGCAGCGGAATGTCGGGATCGCTTTCCCAGGCTTTCAGTATCGGAGTGAATAGATCCCAGGACTGTTGAATCATGTCTGAGCGGATAAACAAAGTCTGGTCGCCGCACATTGCGTCCAGCAGCAAATGCTCATAAGCATCCGGCAGATCTCCGCCAAACAGGTCGGAGTAACGGAAGTTGAGACCTAAAGTTCCCATACATAATTTGGGGCCGGGCTGTTTAGCTTGAATCGCCAGGTTCATTCCCTCTTTGGGTTGCACGGTCAGGGTCAGGACGTTGGGTCCCAGGTCTTCCGGTTGCATTGGAGTGAAAATCGAGTGTGGAACCGATTTAAAGACGATTGAAATTTCACTGAGACGCTGGCTCAGCCGCTTGCCGGAACGCAGGTAAAATGGCGTGCCTTTCCAGCGCCAGTTGTCGATCATAAATTTTGCGCAGGCGTATGTTTCCGTTTTTGAATCGCCGGGAATGTTGGGTTCTTCAAGGTAGCCGGGAACTTTTTCGCTGTTGATTTCTCCGGCGGTGTATTGGCCGCGAACGATGGACTTTTCCAGTTCTTTCAGGTTGAAAGGCTGAATGCATTTAACCAGCTTGACTTTTTCTTCGCGGACGGCTGAGGCTTCAAAGGATGACGGCGGCTCCATGGCCGCCAGCGCCAGCATCTGCAGCAAATGGTTCTGGAACATGTCGCGCAGCAAACCCGCCTTGTCATAATATCCGGCCCGGTGTCCGACCCCCAGGCTTTCCGCCACGGTGATCTGGACGCTGTCGATATAGTGGTTGTTCCAAACCGGCTCGAACATCAGATTAGCGAAACGCAGCATTAAAATATTCTGTACAGTATCTTTGCCGAGATAATGGTCGATACGGTAAATATTACTTTCTTTCAGGTGATTGTGCAGGACGTGATCGAGTTCGGCGGCCGAAGCGCTGTCGTAGCCGAATGGTTTTTCAAGTATTACCCGGACTGGAGTCTTGCTGTCATCAAGTAACCCGGAATCGTCCATCATCGGCACGATTACCGGATAAAGGCTTGACGGTACCGCCAGATAATAGATTCTCGGCAGCATGCGTCCGGCGATGGCGTCGGCCTCCTTCAATTCTTCATTGATTGCGGCGTAAGTGTCAAGCGAATCATAGGAGCCGGCGGCATAATGCATCGAATTCAGGAATTCTGTTAATTTTTCTTCTGATGCATCCGGATGCAGTTCTTTCAGATCGCCGGCTTGTTTTTCCCTGAATGCTTCATGCGTCATTTGCGACCTGGCGGTTCCGATGATTATTGATTTTTTAGGCAAAAGATTATTTTTGTATAACCTGAAGAGGGCGGGAATCAATTTTCTGCGAGTCAAATCACCTGACCCCCCGAAAATTACGATAGCACTGGCTTCACACATCTGGGCTGTGCAGAAATCCCCCGGCGTAAATTTTAAATGTCCTGCTGAATGCATAATATTGTCCTGAATTAATGATGTTTTGTCTATCTGTGGCTTCCAATTATTTCCATAAAATGAATATATTACCCGTTCTCTGTACTTTCAACTTGCAACTTTCATCTTTAGACTTATTTATAAAAAGCGTGCGGCACAAGATTAATTCTCGTACCGCACTGTATTGAAGGGAGGGGTAATTTTATACCAGTGACGACATGTATGCGGCTACGCCTTCGGATGACGGTTCCATGCCTTTTTCGCCTTCTTTCCAGTTGGCGGGACATACTTGACCATATTTTTCATGGAAGGTCAGGGCGTCAACCATCCGCAGGGCTTCGTATACGCTGCGTCCCAGCGGCAGATCGTTGATGACCGCATGGCGGATAATGCCTTGTTTATCGATCAGGAACAGGCCGCGCAGGGCGACGGATTCGTCACACAGAACACCGTAATCCCGGGAAATATTTTTACTCAAATCAGCAACCATCGGATATTGCAGATTGCCTACTCCGCCTTCTTTGCGAGGAGTGTTCTTCCAGGCCATGTGGGTAAATTGACTATCCACTGAAACGGAAACAACTTCACAATCGCGCTGCTTGAAATGTTCCAGCTTATCGTCAAAAGCCACCAGTTCCGAGGGACAGACAAAGGTAAAATCCAGCGGGTAGAAAAACAATATTACATATTTACCACGCAGGCTTGATAATGTAAATTCACCGATCGAATTATCCGGAAAAACGGTTTGCGCGGTAAAATCAGGGGCTTCTTTGGTAACCAGGGTACTCATTACAAATTCTCCTTATTAATTTTTAATTTCTTTATTTGAGCAGTTATCTTTTTTGTTTCGCTCTCTTAATAATTAAGAATAGTTCCTATTATTAATTTTTCAACCCTATAGCGAAAAAAAATCTGAAAAAAATGAAAATTCCTCAAAAAAAGTATTTAAACCTGCATTATACAGGTTATTTTAATAGGATTCCGTTTAACAAAGCAAAGAGGATTCCATGAAAATATCAATGTGGAGCAGTTACATTATCGAAATGAGTCCGGAGGAAATGGTGACAACTATGGTTGCCAGAGGTTGGGATTGCACTGAACTTTCGGATGAACACGCCAAAGTATTGCTTGACCGCGGCGATGCAGTCAAAGAGGGAAATCAGTTCAAAAAATTCTGCGACGATCATGGCTTTTCCCTGCCGCAAGGCCACTTTTACCTTACTCTGAATATTGCGCATCCTGACAAGAATATCAGGGTGAAGCTCCTGGACGACTTCAAAGCCTGGTGCGATTTGTTTGCTTGTCTGGATATCCGGACCGGGGTACTGCATCCCGGCGGAGCGGGCTATCCGGAAGGAATTGATCCGCAATATATCAAGGATATAATCCGTGAGTCTATGGCGGTCATTGATTCATATGTTGCCGGGACTCCGGTGACGGTTTGCTTGGAGAATATGGCTGCGCCGCGCATAGGACAGGACGCCGGAGAGTTGTTGGAACTTATCGAGCCGTTCAGTTCGGACAATTGGGGTATATGTCTGGATACCGGACATCTTAATCTGTCTGGAAAGAATTTCGCGCAGTTTATTCACAAAGCCGGTCCGGCGTTGAAAGCCTTGCACATCGCGGATAATCTTGGCGTCAATGACGACCATATGCTGCCTTATTCCAAAGGCCAGGTGCCGTGGGATGAAGTTATGACCGCGCTGAAAGATATAAATTATCAGGGCCTGTTCAATTTTGAGGTTCCCGGAGAAAGGTGTCCGTTGCCGATCAGCCTTGATAAATTGGACTATGCCCGCAAACTGGCATTGTGGATGACGCGTGATCTGCCGTAAATCAAGGAATCTTTTTTAATGAATATTATCTACTTCAATCCCGACGAAATGCGTGCCGACGTACTTGGCTGTTATGGACATCCGCTGGTAAAAACTCCGAATTTTGACCGCTTTGCCTCCCGCGGAACGTTGTTCGAGAACTGTTTTGTTCAGCATACGGTATGCTCTCCGTCACGTTGCAGCTTTATGACCGGCTGGTATCCGCATACGCGCGGACACCGCTCTCTCTGGCATCTGCTGCAGCCGGACGAACCCAATACCATGAAGTATCTTAAGAATAATGGTTATCAGATTCATTTCATCGGTAAAAATGATATGCTCAGCGAAGAGGATGTGGATAATTCGATTGATAAACTCCATGAGGTAACCGGCGGCGGCGGCAGTTCGAGAGTCTATCAGGATTCCGAACATCCCGGTTATATGAACTTCCTGTATGAACCGATGCAGGATCACCATCAGGATTATTATCGCGTGCTTGAGGCGTGTGAATTTATTAAAAGCTGGCGGTCGGGGGATAAACCGTTTATGTTGTTCCTGGCCCAGGTTTTTCCGCATTGTCCGTATACCGCGCCGGAACCGTGGTATTCGATGTACTCACCTGATGAAATTCCTCCTTTATTGGCTGAAACATTGGAACACGCACCGGCTTTCCATCGCTGGATCAAGGAATACCGGCGGCTGCCGGAATGTGCCGGCGATATGGCGAAGATCATGGCGGTCTACCTAGGCATGATCTCTTATGTAGATCATATGTTCGGACTTTTGCTGGATGCACTGGACGAGAGTGCGGCGGCTGATAATACTTCCGTCTTTTTCTTCTCGGATCACGGCGATTGGGCCGGGGACCGTCTGCTGGTGGAAAAATGGCCATCGGCGCTCGACGACAGTCTGACCCGGATTCCGCTGATTATCTCCATCCCCGGCGGTAAACCCGGACATCGGGTCAGCGAAGTAATGGAGCTTATCGACATCGTTCCGACCGTGGCGACCCTTACCGCTACTCCGCTGCGGCATACGCAGTACGGACGAGACCTGACGCCGCAGCTAAACGGTGAGTCGGGAGATCCTGGCCGCACGGCGTTTGCCGAGGGCGGCTACGATCCCGATACTGATTTAATCTGCTTTGAGCATATCGGCGGAATTGAAGGCGAAAAAGGCAACGACAGCTATACAATCGTTAACAGTCCCGAGTCGATCTATTATCCTAAAGGCATGCAGCAAGGGGAAAAGCCGGAAACCGTCTGCCGCAGTGTGATGATCCGCACCAAAGATTTCAAACTGGTTCGACGCGAACATGACGTCAGCGAACTCTACGATCTGCAAAACGATCCCGGTGAGATCAATAATCTTTATTATAAAGATGAATATCTGGAACAACGGCTTGAATTAAACGAACGTCTCCTGCTGTGGTTCCTGAAAACCTCCGACGTATCCCCCTGGGCTCGCGACAAGCGAGGCTTTTAAACTCCTTGAACATCGAACATTGAACATCGAACATCGAACATCGAATGAAGATTCCATTTTCAGACATTGTGGGCGCCGGGTTCCATTACGGCGAAAGACTTGAACATTGAACATCGAATGAAGATTTCATTACCAGGCATTGTGGGAGCCGGGTTCCATTACGGCGATTGACTTGAACATCGAACATCGAACATCGTAACAGACAAATGTTAAAAGATTGTTTTCTCGCCGCTGCCGGCAAAGATTTCACCGTATTTCATGCGCCCGAACCAGCCTCGGCGGTACGGTAAATAGACCTCGACGGCCTCACCAGTCTTGTGTTCCAGTCGGGCACACAATGCATCTGTTTTCTCATTAGATCCGGGAGGCGTCACCATTACGTCAAGGCAGATTCCTGCCGCACGAATTTCATCCTTTGCGGCTTGATCCTTTAAAGATGCCTGAAGCAGGTCAATTACATCTTGTGACGGCGGCTGTTCCTCTCCGGTGTGTCCTTGTACCCCAACCAGCTCACCGTCAACTTTCATTACAGCTCCAAATGGAAAAAACTCTCCATGCTTCCTCAACATTTCCTGGGCAAAACCATAAAGCATACCAAGTAATTCTTCAAGATCCGGATGAGCCATGGATGCCTCCTCATTTAAAATTATTTTGTAATATAACGACCACCAGCAAGTAGTCAAGCTTTATCACGGGAAATATCGGATTGCGGTTTGAGTAAACCACAGTCTGCATATCACAATGCTCTCCGGTAAAATAATTGTCGCAGACTGACAAGTTGATTATATTCTAACGGCCACGGCAAAACCTTACCATGGAAAAGCTTAATAGGTTGTCAAGCCTTAACTCCAAAGCGGTTAAATCTAACTGCAACCCCAAAAGCAACTAGTGTTATGAATATTTATTGTCAATAAACTTAAAAACTTGCTCCGCCGGAATCCCTGTAGTAGAACTTTGCTTGATCTGCTCTATTCTTCTTTGAATTTCAGATTCATTTTTTTCCGAGGCAGTTATATGCGGTTCATGACTCATAATTCGATGCCTGGTTAGCTTTGATCTAATCATATATTGATTACAGACATAATTTTTTAATGTTGTATATTATTTTTTATCAAAAAAAGTGCGTCATTCGTTAATTGTTAAAGTCCTGTGTTCATATATGAAATAATATGTTGGAAATTATAGTCGACTAAAATGAAAAAAAATTATAAGTCAAGATTGAACTGTTCAAGTTCTATCCGGTTGATATATTGTCGTTCTTGTTCAATAAGATCAATTGCATCATTGATTATTTTTGTATAATATTTTTTAAAAGCATATAGTACATTTTTGTATTGATAAATAGTAGTCATTGGTAATCTTCCCGTTTTCTCAAGTTTATCAAGCTCAGGTTTTGATAACACGCTAATCATTTTTTTTATAGGAACGGAGTCATTAATTATATCTAACATTGGATAATCGCGGAAATGATCAGGAAACACAAAACTAAGCGACCCAAATATAAAAGAATGCCTTAATGATATTATTTTTGAATGTTTTATTGATATCCCTACATCTAAAATAATTTTTAAAAATAATTCATTCGGAATATCATCAATAGTAATTTTAAAAACACGAGTGTTTTCAATTTTTATAAAGCCAAGCATATATAAATATTTCAATAATAACGGAATTAAGAATTCTTTTGAAAAATTGAAGTGATCTATATTAATTAGAAATCTCATTTCTTGATTAAAGAAAGAGAGTTTTCTATCGTCATCCCTCATTTGCATGTAAAACTTACTAGATGTAATATCTGGAAGGTTTTTAATGTATAGTGCTGTATAAAATTCTTGAACACTTTTATGAATAAAACTATATAGAGTGCCATCCTTCAAGACGAGACACGTAATTTTAACGATATCATTGAAATAATTTTGTGCCTGTTCTTTGGATACATCATTGAACTCCAAGCTTTTTTCAATTGCCTCATGTAGTTCTCTTTTTGTAAATCGGTTGTGTTTATACATTTTTGTTTCAAAACAGAACCTTTCAAAAATTTTTTGAGCAAGAACATCTCCCATATTGGCAGAATATTCTCTTTTATAATTACTTTTGCTTTGACTGTCATGTTTTGAGTATAAGGCTTCAAATAAATCTTCATAGAATTTAGATAGTTGATTGGGTAGGCTTGACGTGTGTTGATAGCATATAAATACTAAAGAAACAAGTAGAGGAGTTTTAATTAATCCTTTTAATTCCCCTGAATTATTTTCAATATCCTTTATGATATTTTCAGCGATATCTCGTTCAAGAATCACTGCTAGTTTATTTATTAAGATTTTATATTCATCATTTTTTAGGTAGTCAAGCTTGACTGAATAAAATTTTGCTGATGATTCGATTGATTCATCAAACCTTGAAGTTATATAAAACTTTGATGTAATAAATATTGAAACGAGATGCTCTATTTCGCTTTGAACCCTTTGCTTTTCATCAGAAGGAACTTCGTCAAAAGCGTCAAGGAAAAATGCAAATGAAAAGCTAGCTCCAATTTCTTCAAAAGTGTTATCAGTGATTTTGATTTGGTTTACAGACAAAAATTTAACGATTTCGTCTTTTAGTGATTTATCTTTTTGTAGTCGATTTAGTTCAATGAATACTGGGATTGATTTGCCTTTAGCATACTCAGTATAACATAAATGCCTTAGAAATATTGATTTTCCTTGTCCACCAATTCCCTGAATTAGGACTTTCCCTTTTTCTCCAAAGCTTCTTGTTGATATTATTTTTTTTCTTTGTGTAGCCTTTGTTTTTGACTTATCTGATTGAATTATAACATGTGAATCACAATAAAAATCTTCAACATTAATTTTATTAAAACGGTGCCATATTGTTTTTACCATTACAACTTCTTCAATATTCTTATATAGACTTGGAATTGATTTTTTGATTTTTGTTTTTTCAATCCTTCTTCTTGTTTTTCCAGATATAAATGAATACAAATCATTGATTGGACTCTTTATGGCTTCGCTGGCAGCTCCGAGTGCTAGAGATGTTCCTGATGGTGGCATACTTGAACTCCTTGATGCATTATACAACATTTTTTAAGATGATTGATGTAATATAATATACAAGTTAACCTGAAAAATCAAGATGTAATTGACAATCAATGATGTTTTTGATGCGTTGCTATAATGTGAGAGCCGGCTTTGGGAGGGCAAATGGACAGTCACATAATGTAATATAGGTAATATCGGGGATCGAATATTAACGAAATTGATTATCTATAAGGAATAAGATAACAGGAATGACGTTTGCCGTTCAGAGGCCATATGGCTCCATTATTTACATACTTACTTTTCAATATTCATTATTCCCTGCTCGATATTCGATATTCAAATAAAAAAAGCCGCTTCGGAATGAAGCGGCTTTTGTATTTGTATTCCCCGCGAAGCGGGTATATCGCTGTCGGTCGTACCGACCTTAGATCATTGAGTTCCAGAGTTCGGAGTCTTCGATCTTGGCTTTGACCGCGTTGACGAATTCGGCTCCCATTGCGCCGTCGACGACACGGTGGTCGGCGCTCAGGGTCACTTTCATCATGGTGCGGATGACGATTTCGCCATCGACGACCACCGGAGTGGGCTGGCCGGACGCAACTGCCAGAATGGCGGCTTCGCCGGGGTTGATGATCGCGCCGAAAGCTTCGACGTTCATCATGCCCATGTTGGAGATCGTGAAAGAACCGCCCTGCATCTCGCTCGGCTGTAGTTTGCCGGTGCGGGCTTTTTCGGCGAATTCAGCGGTTTCCGCTTGAATCTCGTCCAGGTCTTTCTTATCGGTATTGCGGATAACCGGAACAACCAGACCGTTGTCCACGCTGACCGCGACGCCGACATTGACTTTGCTTTTGCGTTTGACGGTGTTGCCGTCAGTCGAAGCGTTGACCATCGGGAATTCTTTCAGGGCCATAGCCACGGCTTTAACGACAAAGGCGTTGACGCTGATATTGATGCCCTGTTCCTTGAGCTGTTTACGCTTGGCGAAGACCGCGCCCAGGTCGATGCTGACCGTCACATAAAAATGCGGGATCTGCTGTTTGGACTGGGTCAGACGCTGCGCGATGATCTTGCGCATGGTGGACATTTCTTCCGGTTTTTCCGCGACGGCGTCCCGGACGTCGGCCAGGGTTACCCGGCCGTTGTCGCCGGTGGCTTCGATCGCCAGCAGTTCGAGATCTTCGGTTTTAGCCAGATTAAAGGCGGCCGGGGTGATCTTCTTGTCCAGATAGCCTGAGGATTCCAGATAGGCTTTGACGTCGGCTTCGGTAACGCGACCGATATCGCCGCCGGTTCCGCCGATCTTGTCGAGGTCGATCAGGTAATCCTGGGCGAATTTACGGGCTCTTGGACTAGCTTTAGGCTTATGAGAAGCCGGAGCCGGAGCCGGGGAGGAAGAGGGTTCGAATCTAACTTCCTCCCGACGGTCCGGTCCGGACTTTTTCGGGGTTTCCGCTTTTGCCGGTGCAGCTTTTGGCGCCGGAGCGGCTTTTGGGGCCGGTTCCGGTTTCGGGGCAGGGGCGGCGGGCGCTTCGATCTCGGGGATCGCTTCGCCTTCTTCGCCGATTACCGCGGCAATGGTCATGACCGGGACTTCTTTGCCGGCCGGGACCAGAATTTTCAAAAGCTTACCTTCAAACTGCGATTCAACTTCCAGAACAGCCTTGTCGGTTTCGACTTCAAACAGGATATCGCCTTTTTTGATATCGTCGCCTTCTTTGACTTTCCAGCTTTCAATGGTGACGGTCTCTTCGGACTGTCCCAGTTTCGGTATTGGTACTTTGGTTGCCATAATATTTCTTCTCCCGTCCGAATTACATCAATTTGCGGGCGACTGCGGCCATGTCTTCGGCGGTCGGCAGGAAAGCTTCTTCCAGCGTATAGGCCTGCGGGGCGATACCATTCTTGGCGCCGATCTTCATTACCGGGGCATCCAGGTAATCAAAACAGTTGGCGGTGACCTGAGAAACGATTTCGCCGGTGAAACTGCCGATGTCGACGCACTGGCTGATCGCTACGCAGCGACCGGTCTTTTTAACTGACTCGAAAACGGTTTCCCAGTCGAACGGAACCAGGGTACGCGGGTCGATCAGTTCAACGCTGATACCTTCAGCGGCCAGAATTTCAACCGCCTTTTTGGCGTCGGCAACCGCCGGGCCCCAGGCGACGAATGTGATGTCGGTACCTTCGGTAATGACATTGGCTTCACCAAACGGGATCAGGTATTCCTCTTCCGGAACAACGTCTTTTTCGTTGTACAGGAGCTGTCCTTCAACAAAGACGACCGGATTGTCATCGCGGATCGCAGTCTTGATCAGGCCCTTGGCATCATAAGCGTTGGAAGGATAAGCTACGTAAGTTCCGGGGATATGGGCGAACATGGATTCGAGCGACTGCGAGTGCTGACCGCCGTAACCTTTGCCGCCGCCGACGCTACAGCGAATTACCAGCGGAACGGTGGTTGAGGCGCCTGTCATATAATGCCATTTCGCGGCCTGGTTGGAAATCTGGTCGGAAGCCATCAGCGCGAAGTCCATATACATCAGTTCGGCTACCGGACGATAGTCGGTCATGGACATGCCGACGGCAGTACCGCAGATACACGCTTCGGAGATCGGGGTGTTAAAGACCCGGTCGCGACCGAAGGTTTCGAGCAGGTTCTTGGACAACTTGAATGCGCCGCCGTAATCGGCCACGTCTTCACCAAAGAGAACCACGCGTTTGTCACGGAGCATTTCTTCAAGGATACCTTCCTTGATCGCGTCACGATAGGTGACCATGCCGGCGTCATTGCGCTTGATTGTGGGAGGTTCGTTGATGACTTCAACTTTAGCGTATTGTTCAGGAACAGTATCGCTGAAGCTGTCGGTGTACATATATTTGATAACGTCTTCCGGGACGGGGTCCGGGGAGTCGGCGGCGCGACGTGCGGCACGGGCGTTACGGGCGGCGACTTTTTCTTCCAGTGCGACGACTGCTTTTTCAGTCGCGACCTTGTATTTGATCAGTTCGGCGCGGAAATTCGGAACCGGGTCGACTTCTTTCCAGCGGGCTTCTTCTTCGCGGGTCCGGTATTCATTACGCGGATCGGAAAGACTGTGACCGTAGTAACGGTATGAATCTAGTTCCAGCAGAACCGGGCCTTTGCCTTCAGCGATGATCGCGTGAGCGCGTTTTACCGCGTCGCGAACCGCCAGCACATCCATGCCGTTAACGACTTCGGCGTGCATATTGTCGTTGGAGAATCCGGCGGCGCGTTGCGCCAGGTAATCAACGCCGTTGACTTCGCCGTCGGCCCGGCCGGTCATACCGAAGTGGTTGTTTACGATACAGTAGATAACCGGCAGTCCGAATTTGGTCTGGGCGATTTCACCGGTGAATTGATGCTGGGCGGACCAGTTCAATGATTCGAGAACAACGCCGTTTGAGTAAGCGCCGTCACCGGCGAAACAGCAAACAACGCGGTCTTTCTTGGTTTCGTCGATCCGGCAGGTCATGGCGGCGCCGGTGGCGATTGGAATACCGCCGCCCACGATAGCGTTCGCGCCAAGGTGACCGACGCGGAAGTCGGCAATGTGCATACCGCCGCCGCGGCCTTTACCGTAACCTTCTTCTTTACCGAAGAGTTCGGCGATAGTGCGGTAGACGTGGTCTTCCATGACGGCTTCCAGCAGGTCCGCGCCGGAGAGGTCGGAAAATTCGGGGCAGCGTTCTTTAAGCTGTTCATCGGTCATCCGGCGGATGGCGTGGAAACCTTTGGCGATTGAGTCGCCGTGACCGCGGTGGGTCGAAGTGATGTAGTCAGTGATATCAAGGGTGGAGCAAGCGCCGGAAGCGGTCGCTTCCTGACCGATCGACAAGTGAGTCGGGCCGCGGTATTCGTAATCGCTGATGATCTCGTAAGCGCCGGTACGGCATTTCAGGATCATTTCTTCAAATTCGCGAATGACCAGCATTGATTCGTAGATCTCAAGAGCTTCTTCTTTAGTGATGTTTTTAGCTTTCAGCTCATCACCCAGATCGCTCTGATACTGATAAGCCGGAATGCTTTTCAGTTTAATTGTTTTCTTTTTAAAAGTCGGAGTCAGATCGCTGTACCAGTTCGGCATGTTTGCTATCCCTTTCATTTATGGTTGTTTCCGTTGTTTTGTTAAAGTTACTTTACGATTTCTATTCTCTTTTTCATAAGAGCTTTAACCGCCTCGGCTGAAATGCCGGGGTCGGTGATCAACACGTCAATGTCGCCGGTTTTGCCGCTGACGGCAAATGAAGGAGTGCCGATCTTACTGCTGTCAGCCAGCAGAAAAACTTTTTCGGCGCGGTTCATTACTATTTCCTTGGTATATGCTTCGTTCGGATCGGTCGTGGATATTCCGTCCTCTATGGTAAAACCTATTGTCCCCATGAACGCTTTGCTGATACTGATTGATTCGATTATCTTGGAGGTCAAAGGGCCTACCAGGGTCCGGCTCAGGGAGCGGAATTCCCCGCCTACCAGAATCAGGTGATGCGAACTTTCCATCAGGGAGGAGGCGACAATCATCGAGTTTGTCACAATAGTCAGATTCCTGCGGCGTTCCAGCAGTTTGGCCAGACCGGCAACGGTACTGCCGCCATCAAGGTAGATAGTGTCGCCATCCTCGATAAACTCAAGCGCAGCTTCGGCGATATGCTTCTTCTCGATTGCGTGCAACGCGGATTTTTGATCGAAGACCGGTTCGGTCCGGGGAAATTTGACCCGCATCGCGCCGCCGTGTACCCGGCGGACTTTTCCTTGATCTTCCAATGAATCGAGGTCGCGACGGACAGTTGCTTCGGATACTCCAAGTTCTTCACTCAGTCCGACTATTGTTCGCATGCCCGCTCCCAACGCCTGTAAAATCAGCGTCTCACGTTCCTGCGGCAATAATTTTCTTTGTCCGTTCATTGCAAACTTTTGTTTATAATTGCTTAAAAATGTTTGTTTATGCTTACAATATATATGTTTTGAAAGTTTTTGCAAGTTTTTGAAAGAAAAATATTATTATTTTTTAATTTTTGCAAGATTAGGAGATTATTAATGCTGAATTTAACCACGAACAAACGAAAAAATTTTGATGTTCAAGGCAGGCTACTTCCGCAACCCGGTTTCGGTTATCAGGCCTGGGACAAGCTATGTCGCGGGCTATATTGGGAATGCGGTTTGATCTAACCGCTTTGGCGCAGTAGTATGTCAAATCACCATAAATGTTCCGCAACTTTGTTGAGGCCGCTATTACTCCGGCTGATAATTACCTTGCTTTATATGTCGCCCATTCAGGGCTTTAAGCATTGTTGCATAAATATTCATGTTAATAAATCGCGGTTATTGAACTTAAGTCGAAGTTCATAAAGCAATATAAAAATATGCATGACCGCATAAATGTTTTTTAACAGTTCCCGGGGTTCAATCGCTACGCTCAATCACCCCGCAAGGGTATGCACCCCCGTTAACAGGCTGCTGCTATGTGCCGCGCTTTCAGCGCTATTCAATAGATGCAATATGATTATTTGCCTGATTAATAACACCGGACCGTTCAGCTATGGCAAAATCTTGCCATGGATAAACTTTTTTGATCGGCGAATTCCGCAGCAAAGCGGTTAAATCCAACCGCATTCCAAAATGAAATGAAAAAGATATTCTCCGGACAGTTACATGCTCCAGCGTGCCGT
Organism: Victivallales bacterium; assembly: GCA_963676655.2. GTDB lineage: Bacteria > Verrucomicrobiota > Lentisphaeria > Victivallales > Victivallaceae. Next base: position 369,588 of record CAXXKX010000002.1, read on the forward strand.
TGGCCTCTCCGGCTTCGCCTCTGTTCTCATCTTCATTTCTAATTCGTAATTCGTAATTCATAATTCATAATTCCCACTGGTTGACACTTTTTCTATCAGCAAAGACTTGTTTTTTTCGAGGCGTTTGTTGTGCTTCGGCAGGCTTTTTTATTAAACGAACACGGCAGTAGCCGGGAAAGGAATTGAAATGTTTTGTTCAACATCAATTACCGGGAAACGTTTTAACGTTTCCGTAAGCATTAGAAATGTGGATTCAACAAGCGTTGAAGGAGGTGTGAAATGATTGGAATAACCAGAAATGTCGAGAACGCGGTAATCGGCGTTCTCGCAGCACAAACCGGATTGGAAAGCGTAGCGGTCATCAGCGGTAAAGACGCCCCCGCCCACGCCGTCTTTCCCCGGGTAGTGGTAACCTGCAATCCAGGCAAAGCATTATTCCCGCCACTGCCGAAACCGATGTCCGCGGAACTTGAACTGCTTATTCAAACGGAGGAAAAAGTCGACACTGATGGCGAAAACTGCGAAGATTATGCTGATTGCGTATTCTCCGCGCTACAGGTTCCAGTCGGGGTTCCGGCTGTCAACGCCGCCTCAACAGAGATCAAACTTGACAAGCTGGAATTTGATGATCCGGAAGAAATTAAAGAGGGTTCTGGTATCGTGGAAATGGAACTAAACGCTGAATTATACGTCAGTTGAGTGATAAACGGTCCCGGTCTTGAACCGGCCGGGACTATAGATAGAAGGAATGTCATAATGAGTTCAGTTGGAAAATCCTCCAGGAGTTTCATCGCTAAGAATCAAGCTGACATAGTGGCGGTACAGGGTGACTCAAAAGTGTTGGCGATGTTTGATAAAGTTTTTCGTAAGGATAAGAAACTTAAACCGAAATTTAAAAAAATAACTGGTCCCAAACATCTTTCAAATAAAGTGATAGACCATTTTGACTATGACGATTTCAAGGACAGAATGGACTTAACCAAAGACGCAATTGAAGGCTTGAAATATTCCTCTACGGTTTTGAACCGGTTAAAGTTCCTGATCGAGAGAAAAAAATACGAACGGGCGCGTAGAATTTATGAGCATATATATATCAAGGGGTGTCCGTTGAAGTTTGGCGGCTACGCTTCATCAACCAAAGGGAAATTCTCGATCGGGGAATGGGAAGCTTTTTTAAAGTCAAAAAGCAAGTTTATCAAGTTTGCAGACAGATATTATGAATTTTTCCAGAAAACGTCAAAATGCCTGGGATATATTGATCAACTGGTAAACGCCGGAGAAGTGATTCATTTGCTCTACAAAGCCGGGAACAGTATCGAACGGGTACGACATACACAGAAGGCAAAAATGAGCCCGAAAGAGTTGCGTGAAGAATTTGCGAAGAGTTACGAGGACATGAAAATATTTATCGAGCTGGGCGGCAAACTGGCCAAACTGGCCCCGATAGGCATCAGCGATTACGTTGACATGGTTGTCGATGTCTTCAAAGGAGCCGGGGGCGTCATTCAAGCAGCCAAACTCCGGGCCGAGAGCTGGGAGAAAGAACTCAAAAATATTCAGAAGCTGGAGGACAAACAGGCAAATAAGTATACCAAGAAATATATGGATTCTATTTATGATGCAAATTCATCCTCAAATCTGACTAATGTTCAGCAGTGGAAACGGTTTGATGGGATTCCATCAAGCCGTATTCATAAGAAATAAATAATATTATTAACCTCCATCATCCTTTTGCCACTTAGTTAACAAGAGCAGTGAATGTTTTAACTTAGCCAGGGCTGATGGTGATTTATTTTCACTAAAAAAGTTACAAGCGATTTTTAACTGTTTAACAGCGTCTTTTTTTTGCATGTTATTATATAAAGAAACAGCATATGTATAGTAAATCATTCCCGCAACATATTTGTCAGCATTTCCTTTTGATAAACACTGAATCGCTTTTTTACTCCATTTTACACTGTTAGCATAATCTTTTGATTTGTTGTAGCTATGAGCAATTAAGCCATGTGTTGTGGCAATGTCTTCAGAATTGTATTTTGAATTATTTTCTTGAATATATAATATTTTCATAAATATCTTGCGTTCTGATTTATAATCTCGCATACACGCATCTATAAATGCCATTTCCTGATATATCCTCATACAATTCAACTTTAAGTCGGGATATTGCTGATGGTTTTTCAACAAATCAATATAAGCTTGTCTGGCTGGTTTATATTCTTTATTTTTCATATAGAGTTTGGCGAGCCCATATAGGGCAGCTCCGCGAATTAATGCAGGTCGATAAGAGATTTTATTACTGGTGGTCTTAATGGCCTTTTTAAAATAGCTTATGGCCTCCTCATCATGGTCTTGCATTGTAATATAGATCAAGGCAATTTGAATACAGGCATTAGCTTTTGAAATATCTGGTATTTCTGAAGTATTTGCCAGATATGATAATATCAATTCCGGGTTGTTTGTCTTATGTGCTTTGTCAACCGTAGCTTCAAAATCGGCTTCTAAGAATTTCTTCTTGTTACTGCATCCTCCGGCGAGAAACATAATAATGCAAACAGTTATTATTGATATTAATTTCATAATAAACATTCATTTAGTGTTAGTTATGTTGTCGTATATATATTAGCCGCAAAAAAAGTTTTTTCAAGGATGTAGTTAAGGTGATTATTATATTACATAAATTAATTACAATACCTCCTTGGTTATAAGTTGGATTTAAGACCACACGGAAAAAATAAACTTGATTTTACAACAACTTATGGTACAGTAACCTCAATATTAGGAACCGGTTATCATGATATAATCGGCGCAACTGATAATCTCATCGTCAAAGCGCAGTGGACGGGAAGTTTATGCATTGAACCAACCAGGTGGTGAAAGTATTGAAAAAAGGTTGTCTAACAATCATTATTATATTTGCGGTTATTGTTTGTATAATCGCAAATTTTATTGTTTATCGTATTATTAACCATTTATTTTTCACTCCGCCGCCCCCGCCAAAATACCCTAAAGTCGAGATCAGCGAGAAAATGCGCCATGCCATGACGGTCTTGAAAAAAGATCCTTTTTATTCGGGAACCGGATATGAAGATTATTACAGAATGCCCTTGATAAAGCCTTACGAAATGGATGCGATAAGCCGCAGATTTGAATCCCCTGGTGTTTGTCGTACTGGGAATCCAATTATACCTGATATAAATAAATATGCAGTTTACAATAAATTTTTCATTGCAAAAATAAAACCTGATACCGATGAAGCTGATAGGAGCATTTTTGACGGTTATCTGATTGTTGATTTGCGCAATAAAAATATTCCGTCACTAACCAGATCTGGAGAGATAAATTATGAGTATAATTCATTCAGTGAAAGAGCAAAATATCTCAAACACCCCGCGGATATAAACATTAAAGACAAACCTGATAATAGTACTTATAAGATAATTGTAGGTTGCGGTTATTCCCCTGAATCAGGAGAAATAGTTGAGAAGTTTTTGGACAAAAAAAAGTTTTTAAAACGGACAAAAGAATACGGTTTTGATGAATTAATTTCTCGCAGAATAAAAGTTGTATTTCCAGATGGTTACAAGTCATGTATGTTCTTTGATAAAGCCTCTTTTGAAAAAGGCCTTATGCAGCGAGGGATTCCATTGGACATCAAGCTCATGCCGCCGGATTATTACTGGGAATTGTATGCTGAACAGGGCTTTTGTCCATGGTTCACCCAGATTGTCGATGAAAATCCGACTGACAGGAAAAAATAATGCGAAGCGGAAATATTGAAACTACTGGGTATTTTAAAATTACCAGGTAATTTAAAAATTTCACTGTAAAATAGGTATTAAAGCAAGCATGTAACCAGTGTGATGTTGTATTTTATGGTTGGGTTAGTGACTGAATTTAAATAGTATATTCAGAATAAATATGTTGATTGCTGGAACGCTTTTAGGTTTTCCATTGAGTTGCCGGGGATGATTTCACAACCGGCGGAGACGATGGTGCGACCGTTGGTTTGCTCGTGAATGTTTTTAACGTATGCCTTGATTCTTTCCGGAGTGCCGTTTGCAATGACGGAGACCGGGTCGGCATTGCCGCTAAGAACCTGATTCGGTTTCAGGTATGACGCGAATCCGGCCATATCAGAAGCCAGATGATCGACGTCGATTATGTCCGCGCCGATCTTCGCCAGAAACGGGATTATTTCCGTGGTGTCGCCGCATATATGGATTTTGGCAAGAGCGTCCAGTGAGTGAATGTGATCGATCATAATCTGTTCTTTCTCCATCGCAAATTCCTGATAGAGTTCCGGGCCGATCTGAGAGCAGGCCGCGTCGCCGATGCCGATACAGTGGGCTCCGGCTTTGACCTGGGCCGTAATCAAATTCAACGCGTTTTCCGTGATAATGTCAAGTGCCTTATGAACCTTGTCCGGACAATCATAAAAATCCAAACAGACACTGCCCAGGCCACGCAGGTCAGCATATTCAGCAACCGCGCCTTCAACCCAGCCGACGATAAAAAAACGATCCTGTCCGAGTTCCACGAAATGCCGGATCTGATCAACCCGGCCCTGCATACGTTTTGAATTTTCAATGACCGGGACAGTCAATTTATCAATATCGGAAGGCTCGAGGATCAGCAAACCGGTTTCATGCGGCATGGCATTGTCCGGATATTCAACGTTCAAGCCGAATGCCTCGGATTCTGCATAGGGGTCCGACATAACCGTAACCCAGTCACAATTGAGAATTTCACTCATTTGAATAGCGGCTTTGCAGTGGCAGAGAGGATCAACGCAGTAATCACGGTAATTTACGCCGGTCAATTCGGAAACGATGCGCATGACGATCGGGTGGTAAGGTAAACGGTCAACTTTTTTGCCGCTGATAAAATCTAATGTACGTTGCAAGCCTGTCATAGTGAATGTCCCCATTGAGAAAATTAGACAATAATATATCTTAATAAAAATTTAATGCAGATATGAGGATAAGGAGATAAAGCGATTATTCCTCGTCGTCAAATTCCAGTTTCTGAGTCCGGTTACTGTAATTGGTCAGCGGTTCAAGGCGGACATTCTTTTCAAGTCTCACAAGCTGCAGTAACAGGAAACCGAATTTTTTAGCGAAGTCCGGGTTGTTTTTTACTTCCTCATCAACTCTGGCTGACAACATGGCGAAAAGTTCATCATTTTCCGGATCTTTTTCAAAAAAATCAGCTGCCCGGTCAAGTTCAATATCAGCTTCGGTCAGGGCGAGCATCCGGCCCCACATTTTAAAGGCGGTTTTGTCAAAAGCTTTTATTGTTTCAGTAATTGAGAGATTGTTTTTTTTATCGGAGATAGCTTCTCCAACCAGTGCCAGTGCGGCATTAGGCCAGGTTTCGGGCTTGGTCGAATCATAGGCGTTAATAAACGAATCTCTATCCATCTGAAAGCTCCTTACATAAGTACACAATTCGGCTTAAATAAAATATAATCAATAATATTATACATTTCTTTGTAAGGAAATCAAATCACTCCGTAAAAAATTTTCTGCAAAGTGCGAGAAAATCAATTTTACGGTCTTATAAACACAAAATTCCCCCCGGAATGCAAGCTGGATGTGAAAAAAACTAATTAGCTGCAGTGGAAAATTATTTGTTTATAAGGAACTTCGCATGATATAACGCAGGAGCATCCGCACTGCCGCTGAAAATATTTTGTTCCGGTTGCGGAGCGATTGGCGATACCAGATCGTATCCGGCCCTACTGCAGGCACGAACCAGTTTGACTAATTGCATTTTGCTGAGTCTGGCATTTAAAGCGAGAGTATTGTCAGAAGCGGAAATCCGGTAACAGATTTGCGGTACGCCCTCCGCTTGCAGGATGCTGTTTAACTTCTTTTCCGCAACCGGGAGTTTGCCCACAAGCCAAACCTGGTTGACATGGTCCGGGATGGTAACCGGTTTTTCCTGAGCAGCCGCATAGTTGCTGAACTCTTTAGCGCCGCTGAACACAGGAGATGATGAATTGCCGAAATCAACTGTAGCCAGATTATGCAAAGGGATGGAATTGCCGTTACGGACCAGTGAGCCGATTTTAGACTGAGAGTTTGTATAATATGGGAAATCTTTTGCCTGCATAGGTTTGTCGTTACTTGCAATGGTCGGTTCCTGAACCGGAGCGGCCGGTTCATCCCGCATAAAAAATACCACAGCTGAGGCGCAGATAACTATTGACGCGGCCAGTTTGAATGCCAATGACATAAAATGGTGAGACTGCTTTGGAGTTTCAGCTTCAGCCAGTTGCCGGTGAACACCGGCAGTGACCCGGTTGATCAACGCCGCTTCGTCAACCGCGGCAAAACGATGTTTGAGGGAATTTTCGAACAGTTCAAGCATTTGCACCTGTCTGGTGCAATGCGCACAATTACGGATATGGACGGCTTCCGGAGACTCCTCGGAGAGTTCGCCGTCAAACCAGGCGCCGATCACTTCCAGTGACGGACACTCTGTTGTTATATCGCTATTGTTGTTTTTCATTTTCAGCTCCTGTTTCAAGTCCGGGTAAACGCCGGATTATCACTGAATCTTGATGCCAGAAAGTCCTTTAAAAGCTCCCGGCCTCTGGACAGCCTTGATTTAACCGTGCCTACTTTACAGTCTAAGGCTTCGGCGATGTTTTCATAAGACATGTCATTGACATGCCTGAGAATCATCGCTTCTTTAAGCTTTTCCGGCAGGTTTTCAAAACCCTGTAAAACGGTTTTTTCCAATTCTGCTGTTTCAATCATGCTGTCCGGCTTCAATTTTGCGTCCGGTAACGGTATTTCCCGGTCTTCATCCTCGCCAAGAGTATTTCCTGGCTGGTAGAGACTCAGGTTTACTTCGGAACCTCGTCTCCGGTTCCAATGATACTTGTTACGGGACAAGTTCATTACGATCCTGTTGATCCAGGTTTTAAAGCTTGAGTCGCCTCGGAATTTATCCAAGGCCCGGTAGGCTCTGACGAAAGTGTCCTGAACGACTTCTTCCGCATCCTGCGGGTCATTCAGCAGGCCGAACGCAACATGGTAAAGCGATTGCGTATGGCGTCTGACCAGTTCGTCAAATACTTCTTTCCTGCCGGCTTTAAATGCTTCAACCAGCTCTTTGTCACTTCGGTTTTTTAACTCCGAATCCATACAGGTTTGTACCTTTAGACAGCGTTATTGTTAAAAAGTTCGATATAAAAAAGATTTTAGAGATTATTTATCATTCTACAGGCTTTTAAAGTGTTCTGCATCAGCATGGCGATTGTCATCGGTCCTACTCCGCCCGGAACCGGGGTAACCAGAGAAGCCTTTTCTGCAACAGAATCGAATTCGACATCTCCGACCAGTTTATAGCCGCGTTTTGCTGTCGGATCGTCAACCCGGTTCATGCCTACGTCGATTACTACAACGCCGTCTTTGACCATATCGCCTTTGACAAATTCCGGAAAGCCGATTGCCGCAATCAGTATGTCCGCCTGCTTCGTGAAATCGGCGATATTAGGAGTCCTGGAGTGACAAACGGTTACAGTAGCGTTAGCTCCGGCTGCTTTCTGCATCAGTAATGCCGCCATCGGCTTGCCGACAATATTTGAACGTCCCAGCACCACGGCGTGTTTGCCGCAGACATCAACTCCGCTTCTTTCCAGCAGCAACATTACCCCGTACGGCGTACACGGGAAAAAACCATCGCGTTTGCCAATCAGCATTTTGCCGACATTTTCAGCATGGAAGCAGTCGACGTCTTTGCCGGGGGAGATCGCGGCCACGACCTTATCTTCATCAATTTGCGGGGGAGGGGGGGACTGAACCAGGATGCCATGAATTTCCGGTGCTTTGTTCAGCCGCTCGATCAGTTCAAGCACTTCTGCCATCGTGGCGTTTTTATCCATCACTATTTTTTCAGAGTGAATTCCCAATTCCAGGCATTTTTTCTCTTTCATGCCGACATAGACTTTTGATGCGGGATCCTCACCGATCAGGATTACTGCCAAACCCGGACGCAGATTATTATTCTTAATCATTCCGGCCACCGCTTCAGCGGTTTCCGCATTTATTTGGGCGGCTATGGCTTTGCCGTCGATAATATTGCTCATATTACTCCCTCAATTGGTTTTTATCACAAAGGTAAATTCGTAGATACCGGGATCTACATGATACGCCTCGCGGGTTTGTGGTCCGCAACTGCCGGTACCGAGGCCGCGGTGTACATGGTCGATATTGATGATGGTTTCCTTGTGCTTGATAAGTTCATTTGGATGGAGCGCTTTGAACAAGTCGGCAGCACTGAAATGGGAAACGGAAAAATCAAAGTCATCATCGGAAATGAAACTCAACGCATTTTTTCCGTCTGTCAGATTGAAGTATTGCACATCGGTCCGGCAGCCGTTCTCCTGCGGCAGAATATATGGTGTGAACATATCGGAAACCGTGGTTTCATACAGTCCGATAAAAGCTGAACTGTTGCGATCACAGTAGTTCTCGTGCGGACCGCGTCCCAGGTAGGTCACGTTTTCAAAGCCGGGTGCGGTTTGCATGGTAACCCCGATCCGCGGCAAGCTCGGCAGATTATCATCCGCGTCAACCAGGTTTTCACAAAGAATATCACCGTATTGAGTTACCGTTATGGTCATTTCGTGAGTGATTTCCTTTTTCTTGTCGCTGCCGCAGTATGTTTTCTTAATAGTTATCGTTACATACACATCATCCTCGATAATATCAACTTCGGAATAGGTAACTTTCAATTTATCAAGTCCGGCGGCCAGCCATTGGCCCATTGGTTTGTGTTCCTGTCCGACCCAGCCGCGAATGCCGTCGTTGTCGGTAGCGGCGCGCCAGATGCTCAGTTCCGGGCCGCTGGTCAGCAACTTTTTGCCGTCCTTGCTGACTCCGGTGATTTCCGCTTTTTTCTTGTCAACATCGACTTCAAGTTTGCCGCAGGTAATTTTCCAGCCTGACTTGTTTTTATTGACCTTGATTTTTTGGGTCTTAGCCTCAACTTTGGGTTCATCTTCGCCGACAAACGGCAGAACCAGTTGTTCGCTGGCGACAATGTGTCCGGCTTCGCACCACGGTGTGGCTTCTTTGCTAATAAATGAAATATTAAGATAGGCGGTCTGGCCGGCGAACATTTCAGGTTCTTCGTAATCAAGTTCGATCACTTCGTCATAACCCGGTTCAACGTCCGGTGCTTCAAAGTCCCCGGTTTCAACGACTTCGCCGTCCACTGTCAGTTCCCATTTGCCGGTCAGCCAGCCCATGCCGGTAAAATACTGTTTGTTGGTAATCCGGAGAAGCCCGTCAAACAGGTCTTCTTCCTCTATACCGACCGGCTGAGTCAGGTACTTGAACTCATACATACAAGGATGGGGAGTCCGGTCCGGCCAGATCATCCCGTTGATACAGAAGTCAAAATCGTGTATTTTTTCTCCGAAGTCGCCGCCGTAACCCCAATATTTCTGTCCTTTTTTATCAGTTTTGGCCAGGCCCTGATCAACCCAGTCCCAGATGAACCCCCCCTGGAGTCCATGGTAAGTTTCAAATGCTTCCCAGTATTCGTGCAGGGAACCGTTGCTGTTGCCCATGGCGTGTGAATATTCACACATGATAAAAGGACGCGGATCATTATTTTCTTCACGGGCCCATTTGATCAGCGTTTCAAGCTGCGGGTACATCGGATTGACAAAATCATTGAAGAGGTTCTGGGTCCGGTCGTCAAAGGCATTTGACCCCTGGGTCCAGGTATGCTTGATTTCTCCTTCATGGTGGAGAATGCGGGTCGGATCAAGATCCCGTACCGCCATTGCGGCTTTTTCATGATTCTCGCCATGTCCGCTCTCGTTGCCCAGTGACCAGCCGAAAATACACGGATGGCAGCGGTCACGCAGTACCATTCTGGCCGGACGTTCGACAAAAGCGTTTTCCCAGCGCGGGTCGCGACAGAGAGTGGCATAGTTGGAATGAGTTTCCACATTGGCTTCGTCCAGTACATAAATGCCGAATTCGTCACACAGTTCATACCACAACGGGTCATTCGGATAGTGACTGGTTCGTACCGCGTTAAAGTTGAATTTCTTCAACAGAAAGATATCCTGCAGCATAGTTTCCAGCGGGACGGTTTTACCTTGATATTCATCATGGTCATGCCGGTTTACCCCCTTGATCAGAACGCATTTGCCGTTGAACAGCAACATACGATCCTCGACCGAGATATTGCGGAAACCGACTCGCGAACAGCGGGATTCAATCAGCTTTCCGGTTTGGTCTTTCAAGGTAATCGTCAAATAATAAAGATTCGGCGCTTCCGCCGACCATGGAGCAATCCGTGGAATAACCGCTTCAATCTGGCTGATATAGGATTGTTCGCGGAACGAGTAGCTGACCCGGTCGGTTTCGCCCCAGATGATTTTACCGTCACGGTCAGTCAGTTCCAAGGAGATCAAATGATCTTCCTGGGGGCCGCTGGTATCAAACTGGCGGCCGGTACGTTCATAAACGGAAAAAGCGAGCTTTGTTTGTACACTTAAAACGCCATCTCCGGTTTCCAGATCCAGATCTCCATTGGAAAAAACATCTTCAATATAAGCGTGATCGGTACTGTAGAGGTAAACATCGCGATAAATACCGGCCATCCACCAATGATCCTGGTCCTCAATATAACTGGCGTCGGACCAGCGAATAACTCGTGCCGCCAGTACGTTTTTTCCACTTTTAATTGCCGGGGTTAAATCAAACTCACAAGCCAGCCGTGAATCTTTGCTCATGCCGATATACTGACCGTTCAAAAAAAACTCCAGTACACTTTCAACCCCGCCGAAGTTGATTACCACCCGGCGGTTCATCCACTCTTTCGGCAGTTTGAATTCGGTCCGGTACAAGCCGGTCGGATTCTCTTCCGGAACGATTGGCGGATTATTTTCAAACGGCATTTTGACGTTGGTATAAATCGGCCGGTCCCATAAACCCTGTAATGTCCAGTTGGAAGGTACGGTTATGCTGCCCCATTTTGAATCATCATATTTGGTGTCGGCGAAATTTTCCGGAGTGTCTTCCGGTCGTTTGATCAAATCAAATTTCCATTCTCCATTCAGATCCATGAACCACTCTGACTGGCTGCGGTCGCGAGTGCGGGCCAGGGCGGTATCCTGAAAGGGAATAAGCATACTGTGTGCGGGCAGGCGGTTGACATTGGTCCATTCAGGAGTTTCCCATAAATTCTGAGATATATTCCATTTCATTATATATTAATCCTTTTTCATGGCATAATGCCGCTTCAGACAAAAACAGGCGAATCGTAAACATACTTTAACTTTCTCGAAAATCAAGTTGTTCTGACGCAAACACCGCTCTTTTATGCGATTACCGGCAATAAAAAAACCTGCATTTAAATGCAGGTTTTTAGATGTGCAGATATTTAGCCTTAACTATTCATAAAAAATGGATGAGATGTGAAAATATGCTCAGAAAAAAGTTTTTGATTATCCCGCAGGCGTAGCAGCGCCACGTCGAGGACATAAGCAAATGCTTTACTTTGAGTAGATTGTAACAGGACGCCATAAATTTGTGAATAATTCAGGTTAGTTCAGAATGAATGTAATTACTCTTTTTTCAAATCTTCTGCCTTGTATCGGTCAATTCTGGCCCAAACGGCATTAATCGAATTATCCCCGCCGTTATGGACCAATCCTTCATTAAAATCTTTTTTGTTGAGCATAGTTAAAACATGACCGTCGCCTTTGAGAATGTTCACGGTATCATAATTATGAGCTCCGGTGTTATTCGGCATTCCGTCGGTGCCGTCCCACCTTGCGTCATCCATGACGACCCCTTTGCTAAGGTTGTCTTTATGAGCCCATCTCGTATTGAAATCCTCCGTGAGGATTCCGGTTGCCTGGTCAATATAAACGTCTTTACCGTCATTCTGGCGATACATAAATGCGCTTTGGACAAGGCCTCCGGCTTTCCAGCCTTCCTGAACCTTTCTCGGCCGCGCTTTTACGTTCAAAGGGCATCCGAGTAATTTTGTCTGCATTTGTAAAACATCGATGAATAAGCCCAAGCCACGCGGGTTTCCATCTGCATCCATAATTACGTTGGTTGACTCTCCGGTATAGCCTTCGATTGGATTAAAGGGTGGAATCATTCCTTCGTAGTAGTTTGAATAAAGCTCAAATCCGGTTCCTATCTGCTTCAAGTTCGAGACGCACGAAATGAACTTTGCCCGATCGCGTGATTTGCCCAGCATAGGCAGTAACAACGCGGCTAGAATTGCTATTATCATCATGACCACCAGGAGTTCAATTAATGTGAATTTACTCTTTTTCATTCGACCTGTCTCCCTATAAAATGATTTAACCTCTGTAAAAGTATAAGCGAGAACACCATTTTTTGCATAAACGCTCAATCTCCTCACCCTCGTGAATGCTGACATGCTAAGTCATTCCGTATTTTACCCGGGAGATCATTGAACTGCAAAACTCCAAATTCGCATTGTTTAAATAATCCCGGAGTTATTTTTTATAACACCTGGGATTGATGCTTTCTTACAATTTTACTGAAAAGTTTCTTGAAATGCAAGTTTTTTTTCGAGAACAACTTAAAAAGAAGCAATCTTTTATGATGGAATCGGGGGAAATGATGTTATTGACGCAGTAATTAATTCACCGGGTCATTGGGGTAGACCCGGTGATTATTTGGTTGTTTGCAGAAAAAGTTTTATTCAGATTCAGCGAGAATTTGGTCGATCTTGTTCAGTTCTTCATCACTGAATTGTGTTTGATGGACTGATTTGATATTTTCACTGATCTGCTGGGGCCTGCTGGCTCCGATGAGCGCCGAGGTCACCCGACCATCACGAAGACACCATGACAGGGCCATCTGCGCGAGACTCTGACCACGTTGTGATGCAATTTTATCAAATTTGACAACCTTGTTTACGATTGTTTCCGAAATTTGCTCTTTTTTCAGAAAGGTCCCTTCTTTTCCGGCGCGAGAATCTGTTGGTATTCCATTCAGGTATTTGTTTGTTAGTAGTCCTTGAGCCAAAGGACAAAAAACAATGCATCCAAGGCCGAGCTCATCCAGAGTGCCAAGCAGTTCGTCTTCCGGTTCGCGACGGAACATGTTGTAAGGATCCTGTTGAATTACGAACGGCGTATTTAATTCTTTCAGAATCTTTGCAGCTTTTCTGGTGTTTTCAGGCGAATACTTGGATATCCCGACATAAAGAGCTTTCCCCTGTTGTACGATTGAAGCCAATGCTCCCATCGTTTCTTCAAGCGGCGTATCCGGATCCGGCCGATGTGAGTAAAATATATCAACATAATCAAGTTTCATTCTCATCAAGCTTTGATCGAGACTTGAGATTAAATATTTCCTTGAACCCCATTCGCCGTATGGTCCCGGCCACATCAGGTGTCCGGCTTTGGTGGATATTATTAATTCGTCGCGGTAAGGCCGAAAATCCTGTTCAAACAGAATTCCGAATGTTGTTTCAGCAGAACCCGGAGGTGGGCCGTAATTATTGGCCAGGTCAAAATGAGTAATCCCCTGGTCAAAGGCGGTCCTCAACATGTCGCGACAATTTTCGAGTTTGTCGACGCCGCCGAAGTTATGCCACAATCCCAATGAGATTGCCGGCAGTTTCAGGCCGCTGTTACCGCAACGGTTGTATACCATGTCATCGTAACGTTTTTCGGAAGCAGAATAATTCATAATTTCTTTCATTTCTTTACTTTGTTTTTTCAGGTTGACTTATTCTAATATTTTTAACTCGCATCGAGCGGGTGAACATTTGGCGCAAACCGATACGCCCTGATTTAATCGGAGGAAATTTATCATTGTACCAATGGAAGTAACAAGTCTTCCTGGAATTACTGACTCTCATAAAAATATCGTTCCCGCATTTGATAATTGATATTTTGTGAGGAATGCCGGGTGCGAATAGCCCGGTATTGAAATAATCCGGCTTCAAATCGGTTCCTCGCAAGCCATTTTTTTCAGGCATATAGCGTCTTGCCCGGACGTAATCGTCATTGTTCCTGTCTTTATTTGGAAAAGCCGCATAGCTGACATGATAAGTATTCATGTGATTGAAATACTGCCCCATAGCTGGTTCTTCACGCAGTTTGTTCCATTTTGAAATATCTTTATCATATGGACCTTTTCCGCTCCCGATTGCTTGTATATAAATGATGCATACGCAACGATTTTCAAAATCCAGACGGGTGTATTCATAATCAATTTTCAGGTCCCCGTCAAATACTTTTTTAGTCCACAGCACCATATGGTGTGCGTTATTGCCATACTGTGGACCTGATGTTAATTGCATGCCGTTTTTTCGATTGCTGACTGAAGCTATTTTGCCATCTAAAAACCAGTTATCCTGCCAGTTACTGCCGGTAGAGCCTTTATCAAACATTACTTCTTTCCATTTCCCGGAGCTGTTTGCTTTTTCAAAGGCAGCTTTATCCTCATTTATTTGAGGTTTCGCAAAAGACATACCGCATCCAGACACTAAAATTGCAGTGGCGAATATAAATTTTATACGTAACATATTACTTATTCCTTTTTAGTTAAAAGCAATTATTTACAATAGACCAATATGCTAAATAATCAAATTTATTAATAAAAAATTTAAATACCATGTAATTTTTATTTGACATTCGCAAAACAGGTGTTATTGTAAAGCAAATCACAACAGGAGATTGCTATGAAACGAATGAAAATTATGGACCAGGGCTGCTATTATCACCTGATGAACCGGGTCTCCGGCTATAAAGGCGATCTGCCGTTTTCCGAAGTAGATCGGGAATACGGCTTCACATTGCTACAAAATCTCACGGAATACTTTCTGATTGAGGTCATTTCAGTTGCCTGGATGGGCAATCACTTTCACTTAGTGGTTTACGCTCCCGACAAAAATGAACTGCCGTCTGAGGCTGAAATCGCCGCCCGCCATAACGCTTATTACAGGTCGATGGAAGGTGATTACACTTACGCGATGAAGAAGATGCCATTTATCGAGCCCAAGCACAAAAAACTTTGTCGCGAAGTCGGCGAAAAAATGATCGACATCAGCTACTTTATGCGAGCCTACCAACAGCGATTTTCCGTGGTTTTTAACCGGACTTATGACCACATCGGCCACCTTTGGGCCGATCGTTTCAAAAGCGTCATCCTTGAAGGCGCCGATGCCCTCGAAGCATGCCTGCAATACGTCGAACTCAACCCCGTCCGGGCTAAATTGACCGAAAATCCGGCAGATTACCGATTCACCACCTGGGGACGCTACTGCGGCAGCGGCAAACATGCATACCACGCCAACTTCATCAAACACTACAAAAAATTGATTGATTATACCGATACCTCGAACTGGAGCGAAGCGGATTATTATACGGAATTCAAATGTTCCATGACCCGGATAATCGCCGCTGAACGCGGCGCGAACGCATCTGAAATCGCAGAGGAAGAACAAACCGCGCGCCGTAAAGAATCGATGCCGGTCCGATTCCTGAGGCGAACCCGTCACTTTACCGACGGCGCTATTCTTGGCTCAAAACTCTTCATCCGTGAAACCGCTCGTAAATTCGATGATCCCGACCGGGTTGAAAATAAACAACTCAGCCGTGGCCTTGATCCCAAAGGCACTACAATATACTGCTTCCGGAAATTATTATTATAAAATAAAACAAGCAGGAACGTTAATTCCTGCTTGAAAAATATAGCATTGAGTTAGTTTATAATTTCTCAACAAGCTCGTGGTGCAACGCTTTTTGTGCAGTTTCAAAATCGTCGCGCTCAACAATGAACTGCATGTTGATCTGGCGCATGCTCTGGTCCAGGGCGAGAATGTTGACGCCTGCTTTTGAGAGTGCGGATGCCGCTCGAGCCAAAAAGCCGGGAATGCACATATTTGAGCCGATGACTGAGACAATTGCGACTTCTTTTGAAGATACGTTGGCGGTCGGGAAATCAGCAATTATTTTCTCAATACATTTATCAACATTCTTGGCTTTCTCACTTACCAGATGATTGATTGTATTGGCATTGGTGTTTTTGGCGATATAGCTTATTTTATATGTTTTCAGGCTTTCCAGCAGTTTCCAGTCATAGCCGCATTCGCCGACCATTTCCGGGTCGTAAACCTGGATTGCAAGAGTGTCTTTGCGACCACAGATCATCTCAACTCTGGGTTCCGGAGAAACGTAGTCACGGCTGATCAATGTTCCCGGGTGCTCAGGATCAAAGGCGTTCTTAACTCTGATTGGAATATTTTTTAATTCCATTTCTTTCGATGCTTTGGAGTGAATTGCCTCCATGCCCATATCCGCCAACTGATCGGCAATATCAAAATTGGTGTTGCCAATGATTGCGACGTTGTCTACGCCCATTAGCTTGGGATCGCCGGTGCTCAAATGGAATTCTTTGTGAATAATGCCTTCGGCCGCATCGGTAAGAACTGCGAGTTTGCTGAACGTGATCTCGCTGTAGCCACGGTCGAAACGGTTCATAATACCTTCGGCGCATTTGACGTAACCGGTTACGATCGGCATGCAGGTGGAGAAATCAATGTCTTTGATATTTTTGACGATCATTTCCTCGATAGAGCAAATGTCAGTATCTTTCCAACCGCTAAGATCGACAAACAGGGCATTTATTCCGTGTTCTCTGAGGATCATGACTGAGTTGAATGCACTATGGGCCTCTCCGACAGCGCTGAGAAATTCCCGGCTGGCCGGCAGATAATCTTCCGGTTTGAAATGGCCGAATGAACGCAGGCGCATCAGGTCGGATAAGCATTGTTTGATCCCGTTAATCCTCTCATTGACGAAAGCATCGGCCACTTCCTGGTCAAGTTTAATATCAGCAAATGAGCGATTACATTTGATCATTTCATCGCGTACGTATTCCAGGGACTGTTCCCAACTGTGATCGTCTGCCGCGAATTTTCCGTATACGCCGGGCTCGCCGGTTTTTTTGTCTTCCAGCAGTAGATTGGTGATACCGCCGTAGGCTGAAACCACAAAGACGCGGTCATAAAGTTCTTCAGGTAAACGGCTGCCGACGATAACGTTGTTCATCAGCTCACCGAAGCGGCTCATTGAAGTACCGCCGATTTTCTCAACAGTATGTGTTCCCATTATCAAATATCCTCAATTCTCAATAGTTTTACTTTTGCTTTAACCACTTCCTGCTGTTCAAGCTGGCTGATTGCGGCATGGATGTGTTTTTCCTGAATTTCATGGGTCAGGATCATCAGCGGAACGCTGTCGGTAGAATCATGTCCTTCGTGCTGGACGATACTTGAGATACTGATGCCGTTATCCCCCAGAATCTTCGAGACCGTGGCGACAACACCAGGATTGTCAACAACATGCAGACGCAGATAATAACGGCCGACCACGCTGTCCATTGGCAGCAGATGGCGGAACTGGGCGCCCGGACGGAAAGCCGGAACGCGCTGAGCTGATCCCATTTTTATATTCAAAGCCACGTCCAGCAGGTCGGCTACAACCGCGCTGGCGGTAGCGTCGCGACCTGCGCCGCGACCGTAGAACAAGGTGTCGCCGACGGTGTCGCCGGTGATCATTACGCCGTTGAACACTTCCATAATGCCGGCCGGCAATGAGGTTTTTGGCAGCAAAGTCGGATGAACCCGTATCTGGATATCGTCGTTTTCGTCCTGTTTGATCACTGCCAGCAATTTTATGCGGTAACCCAGTTCATCGGCAAATTTCAGGTCGAGCAAAGATATGTCGCGAATACCTTCAACATGGATTGCGTCCATGCCGAACCATTTACCATAGGCAAGCGCGGCCAGAATCGCGGCCTTGTGGGCGGTGTCGTACCCGTCGACGTCCAAAGACGGTTCAGCTTCGGCATATCCCAGCGCCTGGGCGTCTTTAAGGATTGGCTCAAAATCGGCGCCTTCGCGTTCCATGCGGGTCAGGATATAGTTACAGGTTCCGTTCATAATGCCGTAAATACGCTCAATACGGTTAGCCGCCAGGCCTTCGCGCAGGGCTTTAATTACCGGAATTCCGCCGGCAACGGCGGCTTCATAATAAATATCGACGTTATTTTCCTGCGCGGCTTTAAAGAGCATTTCGCCTTTTTCCGCCAGCAGGGCCTTGTTAGCGGTGACAACCGGTTTACCGGCTTTCAGCGCTTTCATGATAATATCAGCTGCAAAGGTGGTGCCGCCGACCAGTTCGACGACCACATCAACTTTTTCAATCAGTGAGTCGGCATCGGTGGTCAGCAGGTCCTTCGGTACCTCCACGCCGCGATCACTTTCTATATCTAAATCGGCCACTGCGGCCAAAGTCAGTTTGATTCCGGTTCGACGGGTCATCATTTCGCCGTTACGCAGCAAATTAGAGCAGACGCCTGCTCCGACCGTTCCAAAACCGATTACACCGACTTTAACTTCATAGTTGTTCATTTTTACTCGACCTCGAGGGTTCATTTTATATTTGAATCCGAAAATTTTACCAGAATTTATAATATAGCACAGATTTCACCGTTAATAAAGCAGTTTTGGTGATTTTTTTTGAGCAAAGAATTGTAGTGGAAGGATTAACCTGAATTATTCATATTTCAGAGTGATTTAAAGTAATTTTTCGATTGAAATATGTTTTTTGCAAAGGTTTATCATTTGCTGTTTTCGGATGGTATGCGAGAGCGGTGGCAAGTTTTGCCATGCGGCGCATGCCGACCTTTTCGCCGAACCATGAAGTGATTTTTCCAAATTTACGATAAAACAAGGCGAATTCAAGATACGCGATACGTTGTTCCCGTGATTCAGGCATTCTTTTCAGGATAGATGTCCAGGAATAAAAATCAGCATATATTTTCAAGTATCCGTTCAACAACTCGTCCGCGCTCATTCCAACCGGTTTGAAAACAACATGAGCGGTATCATAGTGTGTCAGGTCGTGATCGATTATCCGGCCTTTACGCAGCCAGCGTTCATGCAGGACGGTGCCGGGGTAGGGCGTTAGAATATGCCCGGTCATGGTTTCTATCTTATTTGCTTCCAGCCATTGCAACGTATCATTGAACACATTCGGCGTATCGCCATCGAACCCGAAGGCGAAGCTGGCGTTGACCATCATTTTCCGGTCGTGTATCTTTTTGACTGTATCATTGTAAGTTTCAATTTTGTTTTGTTTTTTACCAGAGGTTGAGAGATTGTCACGGTTGATTGATTCAAAACCGATGAACAGGGTTTTGCAGCCGGACTCAGCCATGTCGTCCAGAATGTCTTCATATTGGCTGATGTTGGCCGAAACCGCAGTATGCCAGGTCAAGTTAAGTTTCTTGAATTCCTTGAGCAGCAGCCGGCTTTTTTGCGGATTGCCAATGAAATTATCGTCGATAAACATTACATGATTGGTTTTCAGAGACTCAAGCTCCCGCAGAATATTCGATATTGGTTTCATGCGGTAATGCGAGTTCATGTTTTTACAGCTGTTGTAACAGAAATCACAGGTCCAAGGACAGCCTCGGCCGATTCTCAAGGTGTTGGTAAAAAGGTAATCATTCTCCTGCAGCAATGACCAGTCCGGGACCGGGACTGTTGATATATCCACCGGGGTTTCATTGCGATAGATTTTTTTCAGCGGCTGGCCGTCTTCAAACTCACATAAAAGTCGGGGCCAAAGTATTTCACCCTCGCCGATAACGACCGCGTCGGCAATCTCAGCGCATTGTTCCGGTGCTGCTGTGGCGTGAACTCCGCCGACAACAACCGGTATTCCGCGGGAACGATATTGCGAAGCGATTTCCGCCGCCCGGCAGAAGGTATCGACTTTGACCGTGATGCCCACCAGGTCAGGATTATCGGCAAAATTGTTTTTCTTGATATTTTCATCAACCATAGTGATTTGATGGTGCTTCGGGGTTAATGCACTTAAAACCAACAGGGATATTGGGGGAGCCATCCGGATTTTCCAGAGCGAATCCATCGGTCGTAAACATGTTCGCGGCGAAATCAATTTAATCTTCATATCAGCATCTCCTTATATTGCAAATTACTTTGCATTGCAAAGTTAAATGGCAAAAATAAATGACCGGTTTCTAAGCTCAATGTGCAAACCGGTCGGTATTTGTTGTTTCTAAATCCCGATGCGGTGACCTTTGATGACGCCAGTGTCTTCATTTGACTTTTCTTCCGGCATTGCGCGTCTGGCTTGCTCCAGAGCCTCGGACAACGCGGTCAGGTATTCATTGAATCTTTTGTAGCCGTTTTCTGAAATATATACCGTAGTGCGCGGTTTGACGCCGACGAATTTCTTTTCGATCGTGATTGCGTCCATGTTTTGCAGGGAATTCAGGTGGCGGCTCAGGTTGCCGTCAGTCAGACTGCATTCATCTTTAAGCTCGGTGAAGGTCATTCCGTCCCCTCCGGCGGCACAGAGAGCGGACATTATAGCCATCCGGTTGGGTTCATGGAATATCTGTTTTATACTGTCGTATGGATTATTATCGTTACTCATCGTAATACTCCTGTTCTTTTTTCTCTTCGTATCTGATAAAAGGCGTAGCAGCCGAATAATTCGCCGACGCCGAAGACAATTCCCATCGGCCACGGATTGGAGAATGGGACCGGGTAAACGATCAGCAGGAAGGTGCCGCAAACAATGTAATAGATGCCGACCCCGTAGCTGATTTTTGGTAATGAAAAGCGATACAGCAGATGGGTTGTGCCGTACATGCACATCCAGATGCCGTAGAGATACTGATAATCATGATGGAGAATCACCGCCGCGCTGAGAATCGCTCCGACAAACAGCGCGGGCAGGGCGGTAAATACCGGCAGAACTTTATTGAAATTCTTTTTAACTTCCACGTCAAACAGGAACCAGAAAGCGACAAAGCCGTAATTCACGATCAGGGCTACCGTCACCAGGATGGCCCAGCCAAGCAAATGGGCTCCCGGGGTTTTGGCGACTCCGTCCAATGACAATATCCAGGCGCAGGTTACAGCCAGAATCGAGTTTATTAAACGGGCTATCCATGAATATCCTTTGAATTGACGTTTTTCAACAATCAGCCTTTGCAGTTTTTCAACCTGGGACAACGCGTCATGGACGTGACTGGCTATCATATTGCTTTCCTCCTTGTGATCATTCTTTTGAAAAGAAATATAATACAAAATAAAGAACTTTGCAATACAAAGTTAAAATATTTTCAGATTTTTTTTTCATTTATTTACCTTGTAATGGTTATTTCGCAATGATATATTCGGGTAACTGCTATAATATAACAGGGAGGTGAGAATAAAATGGACAAGGCTGTTCTAGAGCATAAAGTTGATATAGCGCTTTTGGATAGTCTCTATGAAGACGGTATCATCAGTAATGATCTCCACAATGTCGCATGTGCGGCAATTCGACCAACTCCGAACTGGTATTTATGGTCAAGGCGCATGTTATTGTTCTTAGGGTCCGCTTTGATTCTTGCCGGGATTGTTTTTTTCTTCGCTTACAACTGGGCTGATATGCATAAATTCCTGAAATTTGGGGTGATTGAAGCAGGAATGATTGGTTGTGTTATTGGAGTTTATTGTTTGGGATTGGAAAAGCTTAGCGGCAAAATTTTGTTGTTAAGTGCGTCTGTTTTGACAGGTGTTTTAATGGCTGTATTCGGCCAAACTTATCAGACCGGGGCAGATCCTTATGAACTCTTCATTTGTTGGGCAGTATTGATTCTTGGTTGGGCAATTATATCTGACTTTGCGGCGCTATGGATTCTTTGGCTGATAATCTTGAATACCGGAGTTATACTGTATTGGGATCAAGTCGGAAAGCCGGTTTATGAAATTAACAGTCAATACCTTTTCCATTTTCTCGCAGGACTTAACTCCATAGCTCTTGCATTGCGGGAATGGGGTGTTAAGGTTGGCCGCAAATGGCTGGGGGGGGAGTGGCTTCGAATTTGTTTGTTTGCAACTGTTATTATTTTTTTAACAATTCCTCTTGTCGGGGTTATAATAGATTTAAAATATTTTGAATCACCAAACATATTAACTTGTTTTTTCTGGGTTACCGGTGTTGTTTCCGGATTTTGTTGCTACCGCATTAAGATCAAAGATATAAACCAGTTGGCATTAATTATATTAGACGTTTGTTTTATTATTTTGTTTTTTATTGGTAAATTAATGTTTGGCGGGTATCATTACGAGTCATTTGTAAGATATTTCTTTTTTGCATTGATTATTTTGATTGTGGTTGGCCTTGCTGCTTTTTATTTGAGACTGTTAACAAAACAGATGGCCAAAGAGGAGGGAAATGAGCAATAAACGCATGACAGTTGGACAATTACTGGCAACTTCGGGAGTGAAGAGTCATTTGTCTCCGGGGGACTTGGAAAAAATTCTTGAGAGCCTTCCCATGTATATTCGTAATACTGATCCATTGTATATCCGTATTCTGGTAGGGCTTGGAGCCTGGGTTTCGGCTCTTTTTTTTGTTGGTTCAATTGCTTCGTTATTTTTTCAGAATGAGCAGTTAATCTTAATCCAATTTATTGGAATTGCGCTGATGACTGCAGGAATCACAATTTCAAGAATAAATAAATCATTATTTTTTAATCAAGCTTGTCTGGCTTTTGTGATTGCGGGAAATCTTCTTCTTGTATTTACGACAGGCGAATATTTCCATATCAAATCTTCTGTGAGCCTTGTGATAGGCCAGATTATTGTTTGCGCTGTAGTATATCCATTATTTAATAGTAGTATCTATCGATTTATTTCTCCTGTACTGGTTGCTGTTTTTACCGTAATATGGTTTTATGATGATAAGATTTATTATTTGATTCATCTTCTTATCGCAATAGAGGCTTTGTTTGCAGGAATACTTTTTTTAAGAAAAAAACGAATTAGAGCGTTAATTCCGTTGTCATATTCAGCTGCTGTAATGCTGCCTGTCACTATTCTAATAATGAATATGATGGGAATGCCCATATTCCGGTATAGACATTATTCAGTTACACTCTGGCCATCAAGCGTTATCCTGGTCGCAGGGCTGATATACCTTTATTTTTACCTTGCAGGAGGCTTGAAGCAGTTCAAAGAGCCGTGGATTATCATTGCCATTGCTTCAACTGTGCTTTTGGGTATTTTTACAACACCGGGTATTCTGATTGCGATAGGTTTGCTGATTATGGGTTATGCTTTCGGTGATAAAATACTTATGGCTCTATCTTTTTTATTCATTCCATGCTTTCTGGTTTTGTTCTATTATTCTCTTGACATAGACCTGGCGTATAAATCAGCGGTTATAGCGGGAAGCGGAATCGTGTTGATTTCCGTGCGTTGGCTTATCGGTTTATTGAGTAAATACAAGGTGACAATATGAAGAAATATGTTTTGTTGGGCGTCACTCTACTCATATTGGGGATTATTAACTTTCAGATTATTATGAAAGAAAAGAATATAAAAAGTGGAAAAACCGTGCTTTTAAGGTTGGCTCCGGTTGATCCTCGGTCGCTTATGCAGGGAGATTATATGGTTTTGAGATATGCTATAGCCGGAGATGTTGGCAAGCTGGATGATAGGGGGTGTCTGGTTGTTTCTCTTGATATGAATAATGTGGCCTCATATCGACGAATATATAAAGGAGGAAAACTTAAGACTGGAGAGTTTTTGCTGAAGTATCGCAACCGGAATCAACTACGAATCGGTGCCGAGGCATTTTTCTTTCAGGAGGGACATGGCAAAATATATTCAAATGCGGCATATGGGGAGTTGAAAGTAGATGCTTCAGGGAACAGCTTATTAATTGGCCTGCGTGACAGTCAGTACCGAAAATTGGGGACAAAATGATACCGGACCCCATATGCAATTTTCTTAATAACTTATATCTGTTTGCGGTTCAGGAGTTATAATCTCTTGTAATATGGGATGAATCAGGGCAGATCGTGCATTTTATGGAGTTTACAGTAGTAGCCGTCGGCGGCAATCAGGTCGTTGTGAGTGCCGGATTCAACAATTTTGCCGCGCCGGATAACGTAAGTGTAATCAGCGTTGCGTACGGTCGTCAGACGATGTGCGATAACCAGAGTGGTACGGTTTTTGCAAAGATCTTCCATGGATTGCTGGATCAGTTTTTCCGATTCGTTGTCGAGAGAACTGGTGGCTTCGTCAAAGATCAGAATTGGCGGATTCTTCAAGAAGACCCGGGCGATTGAGACACGTTGCTTCTGCCCGCCTGAGAGCATGACCCCGTGTTCACCTACCAGGGTGTCGAAGCCGTCTGCCTGTTCCATGATAAAATCATAGATGTTGGCCCGTTTCGCGGCGTCGATCAGGTCGTCTTCGGTTGCGTCGGGACGTCCGAACACGATATTTTCCCGGATTGTGGCATCGAACAAAAAAACATTCTGCTGAACCAGTCCGATATTGGCGCGAAGGAATTCCTGTTTTAACTGCATGATATTGTTACCGTCGATGAGGATTTCTCCGGATTCGGGTTCATAAAACCGGGGCAGGAGGGCGGCGATAGTTGATTTGCCGGCTCCGGATTCGCCGACCAGGGCAATCGTCTGTCCGGCAGTGATTTGAAATGAGACATCGTCGAGCACGATTTCGCCTTCGTCCACACTGTTGTACCGGAAGCTGACGTTGCGGAACTCGATGTTTCCCTTCATCTCGTCGGGGCAGATTGGATTATCGCAGTCTTTGATTTCAGGTTCTACTTCGATGATCTCGATAAACCGGTCAAAGGCCGCGCCGCCCTGCTGGAACTGTTCGGTGAAGCCGACCAGTTTGAAGATCGGGTGGGTGATGAACCGGTTGTAGAGAAAGAACGTGACAATATCCGTCATGGTGGCTTGCCCGTAATACATCAGGATCGCGCCGGCACCGATTATCAGGAGGGAATAGCACTGGATCAGGAACATCATTCCGGAATGAAAACCGGCCAGGGTGGTGAAAATATTTTCCCGGGCACGCTGAAAGGCGGTGTTGACCTCGTAAAATTTTTCAATTTCCTGTTTTTCATTGGTATAGGATTTGACTTCGCGGATACCTTGAATAGAGTTTTCCACCCGGCTGTTGATATCCGCTACTTTTTTGCGGACGGTTCGGAAGCCTTCACGCATTTTTTTCTGGAAAATCATGCCCCAAACCAGAATGAATGGCAGAGGTATCAGAGTTATCATCGCCATTTTGGGATTGAAATTGAACATGATGGTGAATGCCCCGATAATGGTGCAGCCGGAAATTAACAGATCTTCCGGTGCATGATGAGCTACTTCCGCGATCTGGGTCAGGTCGTTGGAGATGCGCGAGATGATATGACCGGTTTTGGTCCGGTCGAAGTAGCTGAATGAAAGTTTTTGCAGATGTCTGAATAATTCGCTGCGCATATCTGCTTCCATGCGCACTCCGAGGGTGTGTCCCCAGCGGATATTGATATAATTTGCTGCCGCCAGGGCGATAGCCAGACCCAGGATTAAAGCAAGAGCGATGATTATCATCCGCATGTCGTGCTGTTTAAGGTAGACGTCGAGAATCTGTTTGATGATATAGGGGATCAGCACGGTCATGAATGATATCAGGACCGCGGTTGCCATGTCCAGCGCGAATATTTTCCAATGCGGTTTATAATAGCGCAGAAATTTTTTCAGTTTGTCCAACAAAATTCATCCCGGGAGTTTTTAACGATTTCGGAGTGTTGATACAGGAATATAATACACTCAAATATGTTCGGGTCAAGTCGGCTTCATAAAAAAACAACCAGGTTGCATCAGGGGAGTTTGACAATTCATTGAGCAAGGCATACATTAAGCCCGAAAAAACTTATGAAAGATCAAGTATAAGGACATATTTTGCGAGTTCTTGAGGTTATAACTTCGCTGGCGCCGGGTGGTGCGGAAATTTTGTTGTCCAACCTTAGCTGTGGACTGAAACAGCGTGGGCATGAGGTTAAAGCAGTTTCACTGCGGCCGCTGCCTGAAAAAAGTTTCGTTTTGGACCGGTTGACCGAGAACGGTATATCCGTTGCCAGTTTGAACATTACTAAACTGACTCCATGGCGCTTTCTCCATTTGCGCCGGATCATCCAGGAATTTGAGCCTGATGTCATTCATTCACATTTGTTTCATGCTAATATTACTTCGCGACTGGCTTTGAAGAAGTCGAGTAATATTCCGCTGGTTAATACCGTTCACACAATGGAACTGCGGCCGGGGCGGCAATGGTATTTTACTCTGGACCGGTTGACTTGCGGCAAATGCGATATTCAAACTGCGGTCTCAAAATCGGCGCGGGATTTCCATGCTGCCAGGATAGGGGTACTGCCGGAATCGATGCCAGTGGTTTATAACGGTTTGATTTTACCACAGGAAATGACTCCGGCAGAGCGCAAAATGATTCGGCAGGAATGGGGTGTTGATGAATGTGATTATGTGATCGGTTCAGTCGGACGTTTCTGCCATGAGAAAGGTTATGATATTTTATTGAAAATGCTGTCGGCACTTGGACGTACTATCCCTGTTGGCAAAAAAATGGGACTGGTTTTGCTTGGTGACGGAGAACTAATGGGGCAATTAAGATTATTGGCTGAAGCGGCGCCGGAAAATATTAAGGTTGTCATGCCGGGGATGCAGCCGGCTGCGCCCTGGTTGTGCGGCGCGTTTGATTTGTTTCTCATGCCGTCTCGTCTGGAGGGCTTTGGTTTGGCTTTGGTCGAAGCAATGCAGCATGGGGTTCCCGTTCTGGTGAATAATATTCCTCCTCTGGTTGAATTGCTTGAATATTATGATGCCGGGAAAGCGGTTGATTTTACCTCCGGTTCTGAGGATGAGTTGTGCCGGGAGATTATCATCATGGCTGATCATAAGCCGATTGATCCACCGGTACTGCCATTCACAATAGGGAAAATGGTGGATGGATATTTACAGGTTTTTGCCGACTTAACTTGATGTTTTATTCGGTTTTCAACCTGATTGGATATGCGTATATTCGTGACCTGTGAGAAAGATTCAAACAGACGTTGGGATTGCCTCGTTTCTGTTTGACTTTTCTATTATCAGGCTGTATTATAAGTATGATATACCGCGACGTATTGCTAATTGAATTAAAAAGGACTACAACTATGAGTAATCTAAGTGTATTGCTTCTTTCGGGAATGATGTTTTTTGCCTTTTCTGTTTCGGCTAAAGATGATTCCGGTCCGGACTTTGACGCTGCTTTTAGCGAAAAAATGGGTACGAAAGATAAAGAAAATAAGGATGAAGATAAAGACGGTAAAGCAAAGAAACTCCGACCTAATTTGGTTTTATGGAAGAATAACCTGAAATATGCCAAGACCGCCGAAGGTACTCTGAATTACTATAAAAAGAAAAAAGACGCCGAGAAAATTAAATTTTACAGTCTGAAGGTTCAGGGCTTTAAAATGAAAGCTAAAGGCTATAAGATCGGGAATCAAACCATGATCGATTTAGCTGACAAGTATCTTCTCAAAGGTAAACCGATTCCCAAGAAGCCGGTGGCTGCCAAGAAAGATGGAGGTGGGGGAGCTCCTCAGCCTGGTGCTGATGAAGATATGGGCGGGATGTAATTATGAATAAATGGATAAAGGTTCTGATATTGTGTGTAATTGCGCCGGTTTGTTTTAACGCTGATGCTACTTATTATACTACCAAAACCAAGAAATATTATAGTCCTGGTAAGGCCGGTATAATTCTGAAAAAGGATGTCGCTAAACTGAAGGCAGAGCTGGCAAAAGCCGAAAAGGCCGGAGATAAAGACCTCGTTGCGGCATACCAGGATGCAATTAAGGCCAAAATGAAAGAAGCTGATGGTTACAGGACCGGCAGTCGGGCTAAGGTTAAATCCGGGGAAGGTATGTACGGAGACGCGATGGATAAGATCGCAAAGCTCAAGGAAAAAACAAAGGTTTCTCCAGAGGAGGCCAAAGCTGAATTACGGGAAGATGCCAAAGATAATCTTCAAGCAGCCAAGTATAAACGCTTAGCGGCAACCGCGGCGGCTAATGCAGTTAAGTTCAAAAATAAAGGTATGACCGATTTGGCCGCCAAACTTGCTGACAAGGCTGAGAAATTCAATAAGCTGTCTGAAGCATATCGTACTGGTGATGTTAAGGCGATTGATGCAATCAGCATCGAACTGGGACATAAGAAGGCCCCCGCTAAGAAATAAGATTTTGCTTCATGGAACTTTTTGATACCCACTTTCACTATTACGGACACTTATCTCCTCAGGAGTATTATCAGGACCTTTGCGGCGGCCAGCCTGCGTGGCTTTTGGCTGCCGGGGCTGATTTGGAAGAAAGCCGGACCGCCCGGCGTTTCGCTGACACTTTTGACAATGCCTGGTTTGCCGCCGGGGTTCATCCGCATTCCGCCGCCAATTATCCTGATGGAATCAGCGTTTTTGACTGTTTCAATGGCGACCCTAAAATGGTGGCGGTTGGGGAAATCGGCCTTGATTATTATTACGAGCATTCCGATCGCAAAATCCAGCTTCAGGTCTTCGAACAATTTCTGAAACACGCACTGGATGTAGATCTGCCGGCTATCGTACATTGTCGCGATCAGGACACTTCAGACGATGCCTATAAAGACGCTTATCCGTTATTGAAGGATTTTGTCGCGTCCGGCGGCAGTTTTGAGCTGCATTGTTACGCCGGTACTGCCTCCTGGGCGGAAAAATTTCTCGCTCTGGGAGCATTTCTGGGGATAACCGGGATTGTCACCTTTCCGAAAGCGGAAAATATTCGTGAAAATCTCAAAATAATTCCTGCCGACCGGATTTTGATTGAAACGGATTCGCCTTATCTGGCGCCGAAACCGTTTCGGGGGAAAAAGAACAATCCCGGATATTTGATTCATGTGGCGGCAAAATGCGCTGAAGTGCTTGAGGTCCCGCTTGAGGATTTTGCACGGTTAACTACAGACAACGCTTTCAATTTTTTCCGGATAGAGAAACCATGACCTCTTCTATTGAACGTGCTTTTTCAATGCTTCTGCCTGCCGACGCGGCTGGTCCGTTTCGTGGATTTTTCTTCCAGGAACACGGTGTTTTGCGCCGGAACGGTGTTTGGCCGGAATTCCCCGACCGCAAATCGCTTGAGAATTTTATTGCGCTTGATGCTTTAAGCTATCTTGGCAAACAGGGAGACGTACATTTAGTATGCGGGTTTATTGAAGATGATATTCCCGCCGGTTACGAACTTGAACCTTTACGTGAAGTGCTGAGTGAACCGGCCGCGGATGAAGACGAAAAATTTATTCCATACCGGGCTTCCGGAATTGCCAAATGGCGCGCGGTAAAGAACTTTTGTTCCGTGTGCGGGGCCGGTTTGGTTCCGGCTGAACATGAGTTCGCGATGCAATGTCCGGAGTGTGAAGCGCTGGCCTTTCCCCGGTTGAATCCGGCGGTAATTACCGCGATTTTACGTGACGGTAAAATTCTGTTGGCTCACAACAATAAATTCAGAAGCGGCCTGTATAGTCTGATTGCCGGTTATATCGAACCGGGTGAATCTCCTGAACAGACTGTTGTCCGGGAGATCCATGAGGAAGTCGGTATTGAAGTAACCAATATTCGTTATTGGGGTGGGCAAAGCTGGCCTTTTCCGAATTCGCTGATGCTGGGTTTTATTGCCGACTATGCCGGTAATGAGATCGCAGAAGATGGAGTGGAAATAGAGCATGCAGACTGGTTTTCTCCTGATAATATGCCGGAGATACCATCTCCTCCAAGTATTTCCCGCGAAATAATTGACGCCTACTTGCGCGGCGAATTGTAATCCGGAATAGATACTTGTTTCCTGCCATTTTCTTGTCTAGTAAGTTGCACTTCAGACTTTAATCAAGCGTTTATATTGGCTTATGCGACACCTCCATGTTGGTTTGAGTTTTCTTGACGGATCAACAATATACTGTAACCCGCTTTTTTGACAACAGGTGTTGCTCTTCGGACTTTAATCTAGCGCAATACTATACTCAAGAATCTATATATCAATAACTTGCAATTTATTTATAGTCAAACAGACTGTATAATCAATACTATACTCAAGAATCTATATATCAATAACTTGCAATTTATTTATAGTCAAACAGACTGTATAATCAGACTGTATAGTCAATTTATTTATAGTCAAACAGACTGATTATTATCAAAGTGCACTACTTTGCAGTAATTCTTTTTTAAATCTCGATTCCGACGGAACCGAAAAACATCATTACTCGAAGAATGGGACGGTTGAGAGATTAGAGACGGTTGGGATTCTAGGCGAAATTCAAGAGTCCCATCAGTCCCTATAAGCCCAGACCATAAAAAAATTCGACTTATGATGGTCGGCGCCGTCGGTTCCAGTGTTTTTAACAAAATCTCAAGTTTTTTAACTTTGACCGTTGATTTTTTTGTTGAAAACATGTATATTCCATATAGCAGAAACAATATTCCACAATATGGAAATATGAATGAAAGAAGTCCCGGTAAAATCAGTAAAGAAAGCGTTGGATCTGCTTTCGATAATCGCATTTGAGGATATCGACCGAAACGGTTTTGAATTGACCGTTCTGGCCGAAAGACTCGGAATGCCGGTCAACACAGCCCATAATCTGCTGAAATCTATGGCGGTTTGCGGATATATTGCTCAGAATGCGAGGTCAAGATATATTGCCGGCTGGAAATGCCGTCGAATGCGCCACGATAATCTGATGCGGGATGAAAAAGTCAGGAACCACCTGCAGATCGAACTGAAAAAGTTGAGTTCTGTAATTAACGAAGCTCTAGTCCTTACGCTTCTGGTCAACGGCAAACGAATGCCGGTAATGCGGATGCAGCCGGACGGACAGGCAATTCGGGTGGATGAATCAGTAGTTGAAAATAAAAGCATGTACTCATTTCCAACCGGAAAAGTTCTTGCCGCCTTTGCCAGTGAACAGCAACTCGCAGAGATTATCAGCGAGAATGGTCCATGGGCTGATTCGGATAAGGAAAAAGCCGCTATCATGAAACAGGGCTTTGCCGAAGACACTGAAAAAAACAGTATTTACGCCCTCGCATTCCCGGTATTTTCAAGCGACGGCGATTTAATGGGATCACTGGGATGCTACGCCCCGGCATTCCGATGCGAGCGTGAACAAAAACAGCAAATTGCCGCTGAAATGAAAAAATCCATCGCTGAAATAACTAATATTTTAGCAGATTGATCAAATTATAGCATGCATACATAGTTGGTGTATGCATAACCTTTAATTAAACGAGGAAACAAAAAATGGATCGGGTAGTAACCGAAAAAGTACGGGCGGAAATCTTGAACTTTGGCATGGACCTGGTGGGCTTTGCGCCGGTTTCACGCTGGAAAAACGCACCTTACCTGCTGAGTCCACCGGCAATTCTGCCGGAGGCGAAGACCGTGGTTGTCGGCGCAATCCACATCACCGACACCTGGTGTGAAATGGGCGGCGAACCGGAACCGCAGGACGTCAGTCCCGGCGGCTGGAAGGATCAGAACGGCCTGATGGATCGTACCGCCTATCGCGTAGTCAGAATGTTGAATGACAACGGCTACCAGGCAATCGCCGTCGCCAGTTCCAACATCTGGCGTTATCGCGAGTATGAAGGTATACCCAGCCTGTTTGCCCCTGATTTATCGCATATCCATGCCGCAACCGCGGCGGGTCTGGGAGAAATCGGCTGGTGCGGGTTGACAATCACGCCGGAATTCGGCAGTCGCTGCCGTTTCATTTCAATCGTGACAGATGCGGAACTCATACCAACGCCGATGTACGACGGACCTCAACTCTGCGATATGTGCGGGGAATGCATCAAGCATTGTCCCAGTCTGGCAATGAACAAAGACTTCAATACCCGGAAACCGCATGTGGTGGAAATCGGCGGCAAGACCTTTAAGTACGCTAACAAGAATATCTGGCGTTGTGCCTGGGCCGAACACTTCAATCTGGACCTCAATTCAGATACTCTGAAAGATGTCGACCACATCGACGAAAAAGTCATTCTCGCTGAATTAGATAAAAAGGGCATACGGGGACATGAACGCGGCGTCTGTCAGAAGGTTTGTGTTCCGCCGCATCTGCGGACCGATAAACCAAGTTTCGGGCGTCCCGATAAATTAATTGCTCAGAACCGGATCAATAAACGCTATCCGGACAATATGCCAACGCTGCGTAAACTGCGTGACGACATTGCAGCCATGGCGGTACATTTCGGAGCCGATCTGGTGAGTGTTGCACCATTGCAGCCGGAAACCGAAACAGGCAAAACCGCATTAAAAGAAGCTCCCGGGGTAAAAACCGTTATCGCATTCGCGTTCCACACTCCACCTGAATTCAATACAGATGAGATTGTTCAGGAGGGCAAAGAGATATATGGATTTTATACGCGGGAAAAAATCCATCAGATCATGCTGCGTCTTTGCCGGATGATCGAAGACTGCGGCTATATTGCCGCAGGATACAATAATACCGTTACCACCGACCAGCTTGCGGCAATGACCGCGCTCGGCGAAATTGTCGACGATAAGTTCACGACCGTTGAATTCGGCTGTGACCAGGTCGTCGGAGCTATCACAACCGACGCCCCGCTGGACACCACTCCCGCGGCAATTGCGCAGGAAGCCCACAAACCGAAGAAACTTACCGGCAAAAGACTGCGCAGTAAGCTGGAAAACCTTGCGGAGAAAAACCTGATCAGCATGTTCGGTGTGGCCGATGCTGGTATCTTTGACGCGATCAACGAAGACCTCAAAGCCAATATTGACGAAAACGAGCTAGGCTGGAACATTATTGATGGCAACGCCGGCAGGACTTATCACGGCGCGTTTCTTCCGAAAATAACTCGGGAGGACATAAAACTGCGCAAACCGGAAGATTACGTTAAGGGAGCAAAATCAGTCATCGTTCTGGGCATGCATTTTCCGGATGAACTGATCCGGAATGCCGGACTGGAAAAAAGCATGCAGATAGGCTGTTACGGCTTCCATCAATACCGCACCACCTTTGAACTAAGGGTCGCGGCAGTTGAACTGGCCGGAATGCTGTCGGACATGGGCTATAAGACGATGGTCACAGATAATATGCTGGGCATCGGTTCCAGAGTGGATACACCGCGCGGCAAACACCCCGACGCCAGAAGCGGCGCGCTGGAAGCAGTTGCTGCCGGACTCGGCGAGATCGGCAAAAGCGGTGCTCTGCTGACCGCAGAACACGGTCCGCATCAACGCTGTATTGTTATCGTCACCGACGCCGAACTACCGACTGACACTGTTGCTCCAACCGCCGGATACTGCAAAGGTTGTGACATTTGTGCAGAAAAATGTCCGATGGAGGCATTGAACGATGATTCATTCAAAATCAGGATCGGCGATACTCAAATCGATTATCCGCAAATACCGCGTCATCGTTGCGACTGGTCGAAACGCTACAGCCTGTGTTCCGAGGAAGGCCCGGCGCTTATCGGCAACAACACCAACGTCAAAGCTCCTGAAGGTCCGATTTCTATCGAAACCCTGGCTGAAGCCTGCAAAGCCAAAGACCCGATTATGAAATCCCGAACCTGTGTTCTGGAAACCTGTCTGCGGCAATGCCCGGCGGGTAACTGATTATCAATAATCAAAACACAAACGCCGCGTTCTCTTGCAGAGCGCGGCGTTTTTTTGTTACTTGCAAATTTACTTCCCGGCACATATATTCACTGTATACTCAAGCAACAAAAGGATAATAATGCTGGAACAACATTGGGTAAAAATTGTCGGCGGAATTGTTGTTTTTATCGCCATAGTTGAAGTGTTTACCGGTTCCGCCTGGGAGAAAACCGGGCTGGTTCGCCGTTGCGACAAGCCCGGAATATACTGGTTTTCCGTCATCTGCAAATTTCTTGTCGGACTGGCAATACTTAATTTACCCTATCTCAGAGCAAAATTCGGAGCATAAAACCTTTTGGCTTATCAGACTTTAACCAGAATGAGGTAGAGCAGCATCAGGGCGGAAAGGAAATAGGAAAGAAAACCGATCTCTTTGCCTTTGCCGCAAAGCGCTTTCACCAGCGGATAGACAATAAAGCCCAGCATCATACCGTCAGCCACACTGCTGGTAAACGGAATTCCGACAATAATCAGAAATGACGGCAACGCCTCACTCATATCCTTCCAGTCGATATCCTTGACCGCCCCCATCATGATCACCCCGACAACAACCAGCGCCGGCGCGGTAACCGGAGAAAATTCCGCCGCCATCTTGACCAGAGGAGAGAAAAACAATGCCAA
Organism: Victivallales bacterium; assembly: GCA_963676655.2. Lineage (GTDB taxonomy): Bacteria > Verrucomicrobiota > Lentisphaeria > Victivallales > Victivallaceae. The sequence continues at coordinate 403,861 of CAXXKX010000002.1, forward strand.
CAGAAAACAAATTCCGGTGACAACCGCGGTCAACCCGGTTCTGCCCCCGGCCTCTATCCCGGCCCCGCTTTCGAGATAAGCGGTTACCGTGCTGTTACCGAACAACGACCCGAAAATTGTCCCGGTCGCATCGGAGGCGAAAGCCCGTTTAGGCCGGGGCAATTCTCCGTTAGAATCACAGATTCCGGCCTGTTTTGTCAGCCCAAGCAAACATCCCAGAGTATCAAAAACATCCATATAGAGAAAGATAATCATCAAAGGCAAAATTTGAAAAAAATGTTTCCAGATAAGCGTAAAATTGAATTTGCAGAACACCGGCAACGCACTTGGAGGAGCAGAAAACAACCCGCTGTACTGAACTTTTCCCGTGGCCAGAGCGACAACAAGGCCGACCCCTATCCCGATCAGCAAACTTCCCTTGATTTTACGGAATTCCAGCACTGCCGCGGTTATCAACCCAACCATAAACACCAGAGAACTCACCGAGGCAATATCCGGAGACAAATCAAAATGTCCATAAGCTACCTGAACAATTTTGCCGTTTATCAATCCAAGTTCAGCAATAAACAAACCCAGGCCGACCAAAATAGCGTTTCGCATCGAACCGCTGACCGCCTTCATCAACAACTGCCGGATATTTAAAAAAGAAAGAATTGCAAATACCACCCCGGAAATAAAGACAACAGACAATCCGGCCTGCCAGAGTTCCGGTGAGCCAGGCGCAAGGCCGGTTATACCTGCCAAAGCAACCGTAACCATGGTCACAAAGAAAAAATTCTCGCCCATCCCTGGTGCGAGGGCAACCGGATAGTTAGCAAGAATCCCCATAAACAAAGACCCGAAAGCGGCAACCAGACAAGTCGCGGTGAACAACGCTTCAGCCGACATTCCGGTCGAAGTTCCGCTCAAAGCTCCGGACAGAACTTTCGGTTGTAAAAAAATGATATAACTCATTGCCGCGAAAGTCGTCAATCCGGCCGTAATTTCCGTACTGAATGAACTTTTGTTCTCGGTGACTTTAAAGAATTTCTCCAAAACTTGCATATTGCGATCTTTCTTCAATCAATATCATACTGGTTTAATTTCCGATGCAGGGTACGACGACTGATTCCAAGTTTTTGAGCGGCTTTGGTGCGGTTGCCGTCACATTCATCCAATGCCTGCTGGATCAGGTGTTTTTCATGGTGATCCAGGTTTAAATCAGGCTCCTGGACTGATGAACTCTGAACTGCGGGATCACGTTTAACAACGGGTTCCGGGCTGACAATCAAGCTTTCCCGATGTTTGATACTTGAGGGAATATCATCAAGCGTTAATTCTTTTGCCCGGCACAACACAACCATCCGTTCAATACAGTTACGCAGTTCACGGATATTCCCCGGCCAGGAATACTTACACAGAACATCAACCGCTTCAGCGGTAATCCCCATCTCGCCGCGAGCGTTTTCCCGGGCGAACTCATCTATGAAAGTCTTTATCAGCAACGGAATATCGCCATGTCGTTTCCGCAGCGGCGGCATCTGAAGCGTCACCACATCCAACCGGAAAAACAGATCTTCCCGGAAAGTACCCTCACGCACCATTGCCGCCAAATCGCGGTTGGTGGCGGAAATCAATCTGACATCAACCGTAATCGGTTCAACGCCGCCGACCCGTTCAAAACTTCGAGTCTCCAGCACCCGCAGCAGTTTAACTTGAATCTGCGGATCAATTTCACCTATTTCATCAAGAAACAGCGTCCCGCCATCGGCAAGCTCAAAACGCCCTTTACGCGATTCAACCGCCCCGGTAAAAGCTCCGGCTTCATGCCCGAACAGTTCACTTTCCAACAGGTTCGGAGGCAGCGCGGCGCAATGAACCGGAATCATTTTACCGGATCGTCCGCTGAGTCGATGCAATTCATTGGCAATCACTTCCTTGCCGGTCCCGCTTTCGCCGGTAATCAGCACGGTGGACCGGCTGGGGGCAATCTGTTCGACCGTATTCATAACTTCCCGCATGCAGGCGGAATTGCCAACAACCTTAACCCGAGGCGCTTTGCTGGATATTTTCTCCCGCAGTTCCCGGTTTTCCTCTTTCAACTTGCCGGATTCAAGCAATTGATCAATCTTGACCTTCAGATGATCAAAATTTACCGGCTTGGTGATAAAATCAGCCGCACCGCCCTTGACGGCCCGTACCGCGGTTTCTATTGAGCCGTAAGCCGTCAGGACAATACACGGCGGTGACGGCGTTTTCTCCCTGGTGGCATGCAGGACACTCATACCGCCGCCGCCCGGCATCTGCAAATCCGTCAGAACCACATCAAAATCCCGACGCTCGATCAAGTTTACCGCTTCGTTTCCGTCAGCGGCCAAAGTTACGTCAAAATCACGTCGCATCATTCGTCCCAGGACATCCCTGGTATTACGTTCGTCATCGACAATCAAAATTGCCGGTTTTTCAGTTTTTTCGCTCATTATAAATCACTCCTCCGTATCTTCCGTTTCTTTCTGTTTTTCAGGCGGCGGGGCAAGCACCCGCATCCGTTTTCCATGGCGGGGGAATTTGATCATAAAAGCCGCGCCCTCGCCTTCTTCACTGTCCAAAATAAGTTCGGCTCCATGTTCCCGGATAATTCTTTCGACAATCATCAATCCCAGACCGGTCCCGGTTTGCCGTGACGTCTCGAACGGATCAAACACCCGGTGAAAATTTTCCCGACTGATTCCGGTTCCGGAATCCACAAATTCCACACTGACAAAATCTTCATCATAAAGACATTTTATTTCCAGTTCACCGCCGCCGGGCATTGCCTGTACGGCATTTTTAATAATATTGTAAAAAGCCTGCTTAAGCTGTTGAGCATCGGCCGAAATTGCCGGCAGGAATTCAGGAAAAGTACATTTGATATCGACATCCCGCGATTCCACTTCCTGCCGCATAAACTCCAGCGAACTGATGATGACATCTTTAACATCGGTTTGCTGCATATTAGGTTTTGAGGGCCGGATAGCGCGCAGAAACTGACTGATGATGCCGTCAAGTCGTTCAACTTCCGCCCGGGAAGTATTCAGCATTTCAAGGGTTTCTTCAACATCGTAATCGCCTTCCTCAAATTGGCGTTGAAGCAACTGCAAGTGCAGATAAAGACTGTTCAGTGGATTACCGATTTCGTGAGCGACTCCGGCGGCAAGCTGTGATACCGCCTGCAAGGTTTCCGATTCAAGTTCCTGCTTGGAACGCTCCCGGGATTCGGTAATGTCGTGCAGAATAACTGTCGCCAACGCCGCGTCCTCTTCATGCGGAACCAGGTAAAACGTCAAATAGCGATGTTTGGGATAAAAAATCTCAAGTTCCTGACGCGACAAACGGGACCATTCAGTCTCATCTCCGCGCAAGATACGCTTCCAGTCAATATCGTGAAGAAAATTGGAAATCCGCAATCTGGACATATCATCCGGCAGCCCCAGGAGCTCTTTGGCAGCGGGATTGTGATAGCGAATCTTTAATTCCCGATTGATAACCAGAACGCCTTCCCGGATAGCGTTAAAGACGGTTTCAAGGAATCCTTTCTCCCGGGCCAGATGCAGAATATACGCCTGAATGCTGCTTGAATCAATTGCATCCAAACGTTCAACCAAACGATCAAGAAAACTATTATCACGGTCCGGCATTTACTTACACCTCAAATTTTTTAACAAAACAACATAGAGACAATTTGTCACACTTGTCTGTATTTTTCAAGTTAAAAAAGGCCGGGAAGATAAAAAAATAGTTTAACAAAATATCATATTATATAAACATCTTGTTTATTAATTTTATTCAAAGCGTTTACATCCAATATCTTTTTAATCAGCGTGCAGCGTGATTTGGCACGTTGATTGTCGCGGAAACGATTATTTTGTCCAGCCCCTGGAAATCAACTTTCGGAGGCTGCTGGAATACTGGAAAAAGTGCGTGAATGTGCTATATTATAGATTTTGATTATAATAATTTAAATAGAGTTGCAATATGCTTAATCCTTTAATTGAAAATGCGTATAAGGTGTTGGACGGGGAAAAGCTTTCTAAAGCTGAGGCGGTCGAGTTGAGCAAAATCAACGGCGCGGATATTATGGACCTGCTGTCGCTGGCTAATAAAGTACGCCTGAAATATGCCGGTGATTTTTTCACCTGTTCAATTCTGAATGCCAAGAGTGGAGTATGTTCTCAGAATTGCCGTTTTTGCGCCCAATCAGCTCATCATAATACCGGAGTTGACGAATATCCGTTGGTTACGGTGGAGGAAACTCTGGCGGCGGCGCGCAAAGTCTATGAATCCGGGGTCCGCTCCTTTGGAATTGTCACTAGCGGCTATGGTTACAGCGATGTCAATGATCCTGAATTCAAAAAACTGCTGGAAATGCTTGATGCCGTTTATACCGAGTTTCCCGACATGCGCCTGTGCGTATCAATCGGGATATTGAACCGGGAGACCGCAACCGAACTTGCAAAGCACCATACTGGTCGATATAATATGAATTTGCAGACTTCACCTGAACGTTATGCTGAACTCATTGCCGATACTCATACCGTTGAAGACAAATTCCGGACGATGGATTATTTACGTGAACATGGGGTTGAGTTGTGTTGCGGTGGGATTATCGGTCTGGGCGAAAGCATGGAGGACCGGATCGATATGGCGATTGCGGTCAGTAAATATAAACCTGAAGGCATTCCGATCAACGTTTTGCTGCCGATTCCCGGTACTCCGCTGGAAAATATTGAGCGGATATCGGCTCGTGATGTGGCGGTTACTTTTGCGCTGGTCAGATTATTGAACCCGGGAGCGATGATAAAATTCGCTGCCGGTCGCGAAACTGCAATGAAAGATTTTCAGGGATTGTTGATGCTGGCCGGAGCGAACGGAATTATGACCGGGGGATATCTGACCACTCGCGGTCGTTCAGTGGCGGAGGACGAGAAATTCCTCGATGAGTTGATGAACTTCTCTTCCTGAATAAAAAAGATCAAAACTATGAGCTTTATCAATTCACTTCAAAATGAACTGTCCCAACTCAAGTCCGGGGACCGCATGCGTTGTCTGAGGACTATAGATCCGGACGGGAAATATGCTTTTTTTGAAGGTAAGCGCTTCCTGAATCTTTCAGGTAATGATTACCTCGGATTGGCAGCGGATAATTCCGAATACGCCGATTTTGCTGCCGATTTGCCGCTGATGACTTCTTCATCTTCCCGGCTATTGACTGGATCTTCTCCGGCTCACGCTGAATTGGAGCAGCTTCTTGCAGAACTTTATCACCGACCCGCTTTGTCCTTCAACAGCGGCTATCATGCCAATACCGGGATTTTGCCGGCGTTGGCCGGACGCGGCGATCTGATCCTTTGCGACAAGTTGAATCATGCCAGTATTATTGACGGAGTCCGGCTTTCCGGAGCCGAATATAAACGTTTTCCCCACCTTGACGTTGACCGGTTGGAGCAAATCCTGGAAGCGGAGCGCGCCAAATATAATAATGTTTTTATTGTTACCGAATCGATATTCAGTATGGACGGCGACATCGCTGATATAGAGTCACTGGTCGATCTGAAAAGACATCACGACGCGGTTTTGATTGTGGATGAAGCGCACAGTATTGGAGTCCTTGGAGAAAACGGGCTGGGATTGTGTGAGGCGGCCGGACTGATTAATGAAATTGATATAATAATCGGGACTTTCGGTAAAGCTCTGGCTTCGATCGGAGCGTTTGCGATTACTTCTCCGGTAATCCGGGATTATCTGGTCAACCGGATGCGGACGTTGATTTTTACCACGGCGTTGCCGCCGGCTTGTGCCGCATGGTCCGCCAGAATGCTGAAAAAAGCGGTCGGTATGAAGTCGGAACGCTGGCACCTTTATGATATATCCCGGCAGTTCCAGGACAAACTGAGGTACCGTGAGATTGATACTTGCGGGTCATCCCAGATTGTTCCGGCTATTCTCGGTCAGGATGAATTGGCGGAGAAAAAAGCCGCGGCATTGCGGGATGCCGGATACCTTGTTTTTCCGATCAGGCCACCGACTGTTCCACCGAATACCGCGCGTTTGCGTTTTTCGTTAAATGCGGCTATGTTATGGGAAGATATTAAACAAATACCGGGACTGATATGAAACACGTTTGGATTAATAATGAAGAAGCTTCAGAACTGTTGATTTTTTGCAATGGCTGGGGAATGGACGCTGCGACACTTTCTAATCTTGAAACCTCGGATGGCTTGGATGTGTTAAACCTTTTCGATTATACCATACCGGAGCTTGAGCTTGATATTGCCAGGCTTGCTGCCGGTTATGATAAGGTTTCACTTGTCGCCTGGTCCCTTGGCGTCTGGGCCGCGGCTGAGTTGTTCAATGATTCAAACATCAAGTTTGCTACCGCGACAGCGGTTGCCGGAACCCTTGAGCCGTACTCGGATGATTACGGTATTCCGGTTCAGATTTTTGAAGCCTCGATGCGGCAGTGGAATTTCAATACCAGGAGAAAATTTGAACGTCGCATATATTTGCCGTTTGCCAACCTGGCCGGAATGCACTTTGTCTCTCCTGAACGCTACCCAGGTGATCAGTGCAACGAACTGATGGCGATACGGGCCAGAATGGATGATGTTCAAGTCAATACTGATTTATTCACCCACGCTCTTGTGTGTACGAAGGACCGGATAATTCCAGGTGCGTCTCAGCTTGCTGCTTGGAGTAATGCCGGAGTGAAAATCATTGAAAGGCCATGGCCGCATTATCCTTTCTATAACTTTGGATCATGGTGTGATTTACTGGATTTGATCGAAAAAAGTTAATATGAATCAAATATTGAACAAAGAACTGGTACGGCAGCGGTTTGCGCGTGGCCTTCACAGTTATGCCGAAAATGCCTATATCCAGCGTGAGTGCGCGGAACGCCTGATTTTCGAACTGTCGGCGGTTGCCGGAACCGACTATGACCGGATTTTTGAATTCGGGGCCGGGGCCGCGCTTCTGACTGAAATGATTGCCGAGTCGTTGCATTACAATCAATTGCTGGTCAATGACCTGGCTCCAGAGGCCCGCGAATACGTTACTGCCGCAGCTGAATGCGAATTTATTCCCGGAGATGTGGAACATCTTGGCGCAGTGCCATGTGATTTGGACCTGATCATCGGAAACGCCGCCTTTCAATGGTTGCAGGAACCGGCTGCTGCGTTACGACGGTTTGCCGATCATTTGAAAATTGACGGTATTCTGGCGTTTTCAACCTTTGGTCCCCGTAATCTGGAAGAGATTGCCGATATTACTGGAGTGACTTTGAATTATTTGCCCTCAGCCGAACTGAGAAAATTATTATGGGAAAATTTTGAGATTCTTTGTTTTCATGAAAACGTTCATCATCTTGAATTTTCCGATCCGAAAGCGGTGTTGAGACACTTGAAGGACACAGGCGCGACCGGAGTCAACGGTCGAGTCTGGACCAAGTCGGCAATCCGTGATTTTGAAGCAAAATATCAAGATCGTTACCAATATGGGACCGGGGTACGAGTATCATATCATCCCGTGGTTGTCATTGCCAAACGTTTAAAGGATTGATATGAGAACTGGAAATTATTTGATTAGCGCTATAGATACTGATATCGGCAAAAGTGTTGTTACCGGTTTGCTGGCGCGTTATCTTAAAAAACTTGAAAAAAAGGTTATTACCTGTAAACCTGCTCAAACCGGCTGTACCGGGATCGCTGAAGACATTTTAACTCATCGCAAATTAGCTGAAATGGAACTTTTGCCTGAAGATCGTAATGGGATCAGTTGTCCGTTTGTTTTTCCGGTTCCGGCCTCGCCGCATTTAGCCGCGGAGATGGCGGGTGGGCAGATTGATCCGAATAAACTGGATTCATGCCTTGAAACGTTAAGTGATAAATATGAATTTATTTTGGTTGAGGGAGCAGGGGGCCTGATGGTCCCGCTTACCCGGGAACTGTTATTTATTGACTGGGCTGCCGGACATGACATGCCGCTTATTCTAGTTACATCGTCACGTCTCGGTAGCATTAATCATACATTGTTGTCGTTGGAAGCGGCCCGGAGACGTGATATTGAGGTTGCCGGAATCATCTACAATACATTTCCGTCTGGAGAGCCGCATATTTCCGTCGATTCATATAATGTAATATCTGCTTTCGACTCTGCCCCGATTATTCAATTACCGGAAATTGATGACAATGATATTCCGGATATCGATTTTTCTATTTTATTCGCTTAACTGTTGATTGATGTTAAGTTGTTTGTTAACATTTTCTTATGAATTATATATATTCAAACCGTCTGACTATTTGACAAATCTGCTTTCAACGTATATATTATCTCCAAACCAATCAAAAGGAGAACAAAATGGAAGCGCGAATGAAAATTAAGGGCGATGGTTGCTATTATCATCTTTATAATCGGATCGGTTGCATTAAAGGCGAACACCCTTTTTCAGATGTGGATAAGGAATATGGTTTCACGTTGCTGAGATATCTTTGCGATTACTTTCTGATAGAGGTGATTTCTGCAGCATGGATGGGCAATCATTTCCATCTCGTGGTCTACGCTCCCGGACCGGATGAACTGCCGCCACTCGAGGTCATTGTTAAACGACACAACGCCTATTACAAATCCATGAAAAAAATCTTCAAATTCGGCCCGCGAACCCATGTTATCAGTCTCGACAACAAAGTACAATGCCAGGAAATAGCCCTAAAAATGATCGATATCAGCCGGTTTATGTCAGCATATCAACGACAATTCACCTGCGTCTATAACGAGACACGCGACCGCACCGGACAACTCTGGGGCGGACGGTTCAAAAGCGTGATCCTCGAGCGCATAAACGCCTTGGCTGCCTGCGTGAACTACGTCGAACTTAACCCGGTCCGGGCAGGCTTGAAAACCGATCCTTCTGATTACAATTTCACCACATGGGGCCGCTATTGCAGGAGTGGAAAACACATGTTCTATACAAATTTTGTCAAACACATGAAGCCAAACATTACTACGGGTGACACTTCGCAATGGACTGAAAACGAACTATTTGCGTTTTTCCGCGGCGAACTGGCACGAATCATCACGGCGGAGACCGGAGCCTCAAGCGAAGAAATCTATGCAGCACGTGACAAAGCCCGACAAAAAGAATCAATGCATGTACGATTCCTGCGTCGTACCCGACATTTTACCGAAGGCACAATTTTAGGTTCAAAACTCTTCATCCGTCAAACCGGAAGTCTATTTGACAATCCAGAAAGAATTCGGAAGAAACATCTCTCACGAGGCTCCAGCCCGTCTGGAATATTATATTGTTTTCGAAAACTCAAAAATTCTTAAAAAAGAGAACAGGGAGGGCAATTTATTCCCTCGATAGTTGTGCAGCCATTCACTGATAGGCCGGGCTTGATCTTCGGTCGGGACTATGTAGATATAATGGTCGATTGAACGTTTATGTGTGTCCCAATTGCTGTAACTTCCGGTCATGAACTAATTTTTGTATGGGCTCCGGTAAAAGGGGATTATTTTTAATATACGAGCATTAAGTAAGGTTATTTTATGACAGACTGTGGTACAGATTAGATTATATCATTACTCATCATGCTGACTTTTTTATAAAAAGGACTGGAACGATTAAATTTGAGTGCTAGATTATTTGAACAAAAGTATAAGTTTATTTAAAATAATTTCCGGAATATATTTAAAACTATGGATATTTCAAATTTCTGGTACGCCGTTCTTTTGACTTCATTTGCCGGATTATCTACCGGTATCGGCAGTCTGGTTGCTTTCTTTGCCAATCGTACCAATACTAAATTTCTATCGCTGTCACTTGGGTTCTCCGCTGGTGTAATGGTATATATTTCTTTCGTTGAACTTTTTAATCACGCAAACGATACCCTGAAAGAGACTCTCGGAAGTCGGACCGGAGCGTGGGTTGCGGTTGCCGCTTTTTTTGCCGGGTTTGGACTGGTCGGCCTGATAGACAAGTTGGTTCCTGATTACGAAAATCCACATGAAATGCATAAAGTGGAAGAATTGGATAACCGCTCCATGGCGAAAAATTTCAACAAACTCTACCGGGTTGGTATATTAACCGCCCTGGCAATAAGCATTCATAATTTTCCGGAAGGACTGGTTACCTTCTTCGGAACTTTGTCAGATGTAAAAATGGGGATGGTTATTGCTACTGCAATCGCAATTCACAATATTCCAGAGGGAATTGCGGTAGCGGTTCCGGTTTATTATTCAACCGGCAGTTGGAAAAAGACTTTTGTTCTATCCTTCTTGTCTGGTCTGGCCGAACCAGTGGGCGGAATTGTCGGCTATTTAATCCTGATGCCGTTTATCAACGAAACGGTTATCGGCATTGTCTTTGCGCTGGTATCCGGAATTATGGTATTCATTTCCCTTGACAGCCTGTTGCCGTCGGCCGAAAAATACGGCAATCATCACCTCTCGATCTGGGGAATGGTCGCTGGAATGGTCGTCATGGCTGTGAGTCTGTTGCTTTTTCAATGAAAAACGGTCTTGAATTGTCCTTTAAATTGATTCTCTATTACCTTTTTTCATAATCTCTGCGGTGTTGAGAATTTATTTGAAAAAAGTTAGGATTTTGATTTGAAAAATTCCGAAAAAAGAGTAATGTTAAAGTCCAGTCTGATGTAACTTCTCTAACACAGATCAACGTTCGTGAAACTGATTTTTGCGCATTGCTTTTATAATGCCCTGTTTGGTTCAAAACGGAAGTTTTTTATTTGAGAAATCCCTGTAACAATATGGGGAAATTGTGTATTTGTTAGCATTGATCATGAGAAAAAAATCGACAGTTTGCAGTTTCTGGAAAAGCTTTATTTTCCTGGCAGGAGATTGCAGCATGAAATCACCAATCAAAAGAATTAAATAGAGGCAGGTATGACCAAGCACATTTTTATCACAGGCGGAGTTGTTTCATCATTAGGCAAGGGCATTACGGCGGCATCGCTGGCTATGCTGCTCAAACAGCGCGGTTACAGCGTTGAAATGCAGAAAATGGACCCTTATATAAATGTTGACCCGGGAACCATGTCACCGTATCAGCACGGGGAAGTTTACGTAACAGACGATAAGGCGGAAACGGACCTTGACCTGGGGCACTATGAACGCTTTGCCGAAGTAACTTGTTCTCAAGCGTCAAACTACACGACCGGGCGTATTTACCGCAATGTGATCGATCGTGAACGCGCCGGGGATTATCTCGGTGGAACAGTACAGGTTATTCCGCATATTACGAACGAGATAAAAGACGCAATCCGCAGTTTGCAAAGTCCCGATGTGGATATTGTTATAACCGAAATCGGCGGCACTGCCGGTGACATTGAGTCCTTGCCTTTTCTTGAAGCTATCCGTCAATTTTATCAGGAATGCGGTCGGGGCAACGCGGTGTTTATTCACTTGACGCTGCTGCCTTATCTGAGAGCTGCCGGTGAACTCAAAACCAAACCATCCCAGCAGTCTGTGGGGATTTTGCGTAATATTGGTATCATTCCTGATTTCCTGGTTTGTCGAACCGAAGTCCCGATGGAGGATGATCATTTCCGCAAACTGGCGTTGTTCTGTAATGTCAATCAGCGCTATGTTATTGAGGAACGAGATGTGGCTAATTCAATTTATGAAGTACCGAATGAGTTGGCGGCGCAGCAGCTTGATGTTCTGGTACTGGAAGCTCTGGGCATGCCGGCTAATGAGCTTGACCTGACTGAATGGAATAAAATGCTGGCAGTTGTGCTGGATAAGAGTCTGCCGGAAGTGACGATCGCGGTTGTTGGTAAATATATCAGTTTGAAAGATGCCTATAAAAGCATTTATGAGGCGCTGGATCATGGGGGGATTGCTAATCGCGTCAAAGTTAAGATCAGGATGGTTGAATCTCAGGATTTTGAAGATGAAGAAGGATTCGGTATGCTGGAAGGCGTGGACGGTATTCTGGTTCCGGGCGGCTTTGGCGACCGGGGGATTCCCGGAAAGCTCAAAGCAATCCAGTATGCGCGAGAAAACAACATTCCATTCTTCGGAATTTGTCTGGGAATGCAGTGTGCGGTAATTGAATTCTCCCGCAATGTTCTGGGTTTGGCGGACGCCAACAGTTATGAATTCGATGAATCAAGTGAAGAGCCGGTAATCGCACTTATGGATGAACAGAAAAAGATCACTAAAAAAGGTGGAACAATGCGCTTGGGTGCTTGGAAATGCGTCTTGAAAGAAGGCACTAAAGCGGCAAAAGCCTATGGTTGCACCAGAATTTCTGAACGTCATCGTCACCGCTATGAATTTAATAACGACTATCGTGACCGGATTGAAGAAAACGGCCTGATGATTGTCGGGACATCTCCGGATGGCAGGTTGGTTGAAATGGTTGAGCTTAAAGGTCATAAGTGGTTTGTTGCTGGACAGTTTCACCCCGAATTTAAATCACGCCCGATGCATGCTCATCCCCTTTTCCGTGATTTTATAAAAGCGGCGATGGAAAAATAAGATTTCTGGGCTAAATTATAAGGATTTGCCAATTTTAGAAAATTTTAATAAAATCGGGACATTTTATGCCAAAACGGACTGACATCAAGAAAATTATGCTCATCGGCTCAGGGCCTATCGTCATCGGTCAGGCGTGCGAATTTGACTATTCCGGCACCCAGGCTTGTAAAGCTCTTAAAGAAGAAGGATTTGAAATAGTCCTTGTCAACAGCAACCCCGCGACTATCATGACCGATCCCGGTTTTGCCGATCGCACTTACATTGAACCTTTGAACAAGGATATCCTGCACGAGATTATCCGCCGTGAGCGCCCCGACGCTATTCTGCCGACCCTTGGTGGTCAGACTGCTTTGAATCTGGCGATTGAACTTGCCGACAGCGGTATTTTGCGGCGTTACAAGGTTGAAATGCTTGGCGCTGATTCCGATACCATCCGGCGCGCTGAAGACCGTGATCTCTTCAAAAGCGCGATGAATAAGATCGGACTTGAAATGGCCCGGAGTTTTTCCGCTCATTCGATGGCCGATGCGTTGCGTGCGGCTGATGAGATTGGTTCCTTTCCTTTGGTTATTCGTCCCGGCTTTACCCTTGGCGGTACCGGCGGCGGTATTGCGTATAATATCGATGAATTTAAAGATATCGTAGCCCGGGGCCTGGATGCCAGCAGAAATGATGAAGTCCTGATTGAAGAATCGTTGCTTGGCTGGAAAGAATTTGAAATGGAGGTCATGCGGGATAAGAATGATAACGCGGTGATCGTCTGTTCCATTGAAAACCTTGACCCGATGGGTGTACACACCGGTGATAGTATCACTGTTGCTCCGGCCCAGACCCTGACCGACCGTGAATATCAGATTATGCGTGACGCATCACTGGCAGTTCTCCGGGTTATCGGGGTTGAAACCGGTGGTTCCAATGTTCAGTTCGCGATTAATCCGGATAATGGCCGGATGGTGATTATCGAAATGAATCCCCGCGTTTCCCGTTCTTCAGCCCTGGCGTCTAAAGCGACCGGTTTCCCGATCGCCAAGATCGCGGCTAAACTTGCGGTTGGTTACACTCTCGATGAAATCTGTAACGATATTACCCGGGAGACTCCAGCGTGTTTTGAGCCGAGTATTGACTATGTAGTTACCAAAGTTCCGCGTTTCGCGTTTGAGAAATTCCCGTCAGCCGACAGCACCCTGACAACCCAGATGAAGTCGGTTGGTGAGGCCATGAGTATCGGTAAGACCTATAAACAGTCCTTACAGAAAGCTTTGCGTTCTCTGGAAATCGGACGTTTTGGTTTCGGTGCCGATGGCAAGGACGGCGCTTATGAAGCGATGTCTGATGAAGAACTTACGGCCGAGATGAAGCGGCCTAACGCGATGCGTGTTTTTGTGATCCATGAAGCTTTTCGCCGCGGCTGGACGGTTGAGCAGATTTTTGAATTGACCAGTATTGACCGCTGGTTCCTGCGTCCGATGCATGAGCTGGCGATGTATGAAGATGAAATTCGTTCCTTTGAGTCGCTTGAAAATCTGGCAAAAGACCGGGCAATGATGCTGCAGATCAAGGAATTCGGTTATTCCGATCGTCAAATCGCTTATTTATTGCATTCCACTGAGCTTGAAGTGCTGGCCTTGCGCCGGAAAATGAATGTTATGCCGGTCTATGCGCTGGTTGATACCTGTGCGGCAGAATTCGAAGCTTATACGCCTTATTATTATTCTACTTACGGTGACCGTGACGAATGTAAAAAGACCGATAAAAAGAAAGTTATGATTCTTGGCGGCGGCCCAAACCGAATCGGGCAGGGGATCGAGTTTGACTATTGCTGCGTGCATGCTTCTTTTGCGCTGCGCGAAGCCGGATTTGAAACGATCATGGTCAATAGTAACCCGGAAACGGTTAGTACCGACTACGATACCAGTGACAAACTTTATTTTGAACCGCTTACTTTTGAAGATGTGCTGCATATATATGAGCGGGAACAATGTTTTGGTGTTATCGTTCAATTCGGTGGTCAGACTCCTCTCAACCTCGCTAAGAGCCTGGAAGCGGCCGGGGTCAATATCATTGGTACCAGCCCGAGTAATATCGAAGCGGCGGAAGACCGTGACTTCTTCAAACAATTGGCTGAAAAACTTGACATAAAGCAGCCGCCTAACGGTATCGTCACCAATGTTGATGATGCGGTAAAAGTTGCTGATAGAATCGGTTATCCGGTTTTGATGCGTCCGTCGTTCGTGCTTGGCGGTCGTGCCATGGTGATTGTCTATAAAGAAAAATATTTGCGGAAATATATGGAAGAGGCGGTGGTCGCTTCTTCAGAACGTCCAGTGCTGATTGACCGCTTCCTGGAAGACGCTATCGAACTTGATGTCGACTGTATCAGTGACGGCGAGACTTCGGTAATCGGGTCGATTATGGAGCACGTTGAACTGGCCGGTATTCACTCCGGCGACAGTGCATGTACAATTCCTACCTCAAGTCTTTCAGCTGATATTCTGCAAAAGGTGCGGGAGCATTCTTTCGCTCTGGCAAAAGAACTCGGGGTCTGCGGTCTGATGAATATCCAGTTCGCGGTCCAGGACAACGAAGTTTATATTCTTGAAGTTAACCCTCGCGCTTCGCGTACCGTGCCGTTTGTCAGTAAGGCCATCGGTGTGCCGTTGGCGAAACTGGCATCTCTGGTGATGACCGGTTCGAAACTTAAAGACATTGGTTTTACTGAAGAGGTAATTCCTGATTACACCGTAGTCAAGGAAGCGGTATTCCCGTTTGTTCGTTTCCCGGGTATCGATATTATTTTGAGTCCTGAAATGAAATCAACCGGTGAAGTCATGGGGATTGACGATTCTCCGGGTATGGCCTATTTGAAAAGCCAGGTTGCGGCGGGAAATAATCTGCCGACCGGCGGTAACGTATTTCTTGGTGTTCGTGACATCGATAAAGATTCAATTGCCCCGTTGGCTGAAAAACTGATCGATCTTGGATTTACAATCTATGCTACTCGCGGGACTGCTACTGTCCTGTGTGAAGCTGGCATTAAATGCAACGCTATTTTCCGCATCTCGCGCGGTCGTCCGAACTTGCTGGATATGATGAATGACGAAAATATCAGTTGGATCATCAATACTCCGGAACCGGGAGCGGAAGCCAAGGTCGATGAAATTCAGATGCGGGCCAGAGCCGTTGCTCTCGGCGTACCGATTACTACTACTTTGAGCGGATTGTCCGCCGCGATTGACGGTTTGGTTGCCATGAAGGAATTCGGGGCGACTGAAATATGTTCAATTCAGGAATATCATCGTCATGCTCCCCATCTGAATATCTGATTACGAGAGTATAAATTTTGCTTAATAAAAAGCCGCATTATTGCGGCTTTTTATATTTATAAATACAGATTTTTCGATAATATATTTGCTTTTAATGGAAGCAACGAGCATATTGTATATGAATATTTGCGTTGTGGATGGATGTTTGATTTGATAAAGGCAGCGGTTCTTCAGCTGTAAGTCAAGCTTAAAAGAGTGTATACTGGAGACTACGGTGAATGGTATTGATGACAGCAAGCCGGTTGAAATAGCTGATAAAATCTGGTGGGTCGGGTTTGCCGATTATGAAGCGGGTTTTTCCAATAATCCGTATTTGATGCTTGACGAAGGTGAAGGGATTCTCTTTGATCCCGGGCCGGGACATCCTATTTTCCGGGATATGATAATGGGGAAAATCAGGCAGATCATTAACCCGGAAAAAATCAGATACATCATTGTTCACCATCAGGATCCTGACTTATGCGGCCTGATTCCGTTCATTGAAAATATCCTGCATCCGGACGTGACAATTCTCTGTCATCCGAGAGCTGCTTTATTTGTTCCGTATTACGGCACCCGAAAAGGAATCATGTCGATTTGCGACGAAGATATTCTGGAACTTAAATCCGGACGTCGAATTCAATTTTTCCATATCCCGTATATGCACTTTCCAGGGAACATGTTCAGTTATGATATTGCGACGTCGACGCTGTTTTCTTCGGATATATTTGGTTGTTTCAACCAGAATTGGCGCTTGTACAGCGATGACTCCTATATTGAACCGGCCAGAAAATTTATTGAATACTATGTTGGGAACCGCAGTTCGCTACTATATGCCTATGATAGACTAAAAAGTCTCAAAATTGACCGGATTTGTCCCCAGCATGGCGCCATTATCAAAGATAATATCGATAAATTTGTCAATTTGCTGATAACCACAAAACCGGCCGGCTTGTTGCGCGAGTTGAAAAACAAACCAGGTCCAGAGCAATTGAAAGAAATTATTGATGTGGTTAGAGATAAACTTGCAGAGCTTTTGCATAAAGATATTCAGGCGGACAGCTTGAACGAGTTGATGGAAATTGCCGGAGATGAAGGACCGGATATGGTGGCGCTGCTGATTGATGCGGTTGTGGTTAAGTCAGCTCTTATGGGAGTAACCAACCCGCTCACATGCGGTCAGGTTCACAAAGCTGAAAATGTGCGTCAGACCAACGGTGCGAAACTGTTGGATGCGTTGCATCAGAGATATCTTCGGAGGCAGTATGGAATAATGTCTGATACAGGTTCTCTCAAGGCTATTTTAGGGCAGGGGCTTAATTCATTTGAAACCAATGCGGTGGTGATGTTCATTGACATTCGCGGTTTTACCTGTTGGAGTTCAGATAAGCATCCGGATGAGATAATGAGCCTTTTGAGTGTTCAGCATGGTTTTGTCGCGAAAATTATTAATTCCAATGGCGGCAGGGTAAATAAGATATTCGGCGATGGTATGCTTGCTTATTTCAAGGATGATTATGTTGATCAAAGCATCAGGATTGCTAATGAAATTCATCGGGAGCTGGAGACCTATGAATTGCTGTCGGTTGGTATTGGGATGGATTACGGAAAAATTACGATGGGTGATATGGGGCAGGAAGACCGTCTTGATTATACTTTGATCGGATCACCGGTAAATTTGGCTTCGAGGTTATGTGACTGCGCCGGAAAAAGAGAAACTGTTATCAACATGTCTCTGTATGAAAAATTGAATGACGATTTGAAAAAAATTATTGACTCTCTTGATTCAAAACAAAATATAAAAGTTCAGGTAAAAAGTTCTGAACCTGAATTCGATGCCATAAAATTCGGGGCATGCGACCCGGATAACGTGGATATTTCACCTTTCAATTATACGATTTAATGACTCCGTTTAAGGCGGGATCTTTCCATTGATAAAACACGTGGAAGCCAGGGCTTGCTGTAGATATAAATCTGAAGTTTTGTCGCCGGTAAGCGTGGATTGATAATTCTTAAGTTTTTATTTTAAGGTGTTTATGTATTATTTATAGTCAAGCGTATTGATTGTTAAGAATATTATAATTTGTTGAAATCATAAAAAAAGGCGGCATGTTAAACATGCCGCCTTGAACTGGAAAAGATTTCTTAACCGCCAATATCTGACTGACAAGGGTCGTATGGAGGGTGCGGTGCGTTTGGTGTTCTCATCCCGCCGGCGGTATAAACCAGCGGCTTACTTTCGCATTCGATCTTGAAGACCGGGCAGAAAGCCGGAGGTTCGACCGGAAGTCCGGTAATAGTCAATAATTCATCTGCATAGTCAAAGTCGAGTTCATGTCCGGTTTCCAGCATGGATGCTTTTACCGGAACACTTTTCAAGCCACCAATTTTCAGGTAATCGCCGCACCAGTATTTACAGATATAGTAGATAGTGTTGCCAGACGCGGTAAGGACGCCGTTTGAAACCCAGTCACTGCGTTCATTTCCGCGTTCCATCAGACCAAAACTGAAGCGGTCGGTATTAAAGATTGCATCCCGGTTTTTCTTAAGCCAGCTTCCGGTTTCAACCAGAGCTTCCACTGAAGCCTCAGGGACAGAGCCGTCCCCTCTCGGGCCTATATTGACTAACAGATTTCCCTGTTCCTTGGCGACTTTCGATAGCATTTCTATCAGTGCAAGCGGAGATTTCCAGCAATTGTCATATTTGCAGAAACCCCAATGGTCGTTCAACGTCATACATGCTTCCCAGGGACGCCATGGGGTCGGAGCGGAAACATGTCCTTCCGGGGTGCCGAAATCTCCCGGCAGGCCGTTGCGACCGTTGAATAGAATATGCGGTTGAATTTCAGAAACCATTTTATTCATTTCAGTTCCCTGCCAACCGTCAGCATTGAATGGCCACCAGCCGTCATACCAAAGCACATCAATCGGGTTGTATTTTGTTACCAGTTCTTTGATCCTCGCATGGGTGTTGGCGATGTACTGTTTATATTTTTCCGAATCTTCCAGCGCGTCAACTCCGTCCGGTACCGCGCTCCAGTTGTTCAGGCTGTGATATAGATGAATTCTTAAGCCGTGTTTTCTGGCGGCGGCTACTATCTCAGCAGTCAGGTCACGTTTAGCTGCTGTTTTAACGGATGTAAAATCTGTCAGATCGGAGTCGTAAAGGCAAAAACCGTCATGATGCATCGTTGTGAATGTGATATAGTTCATTCCGGAGTCAACCGCAAGTTTGCAAATTGCGTCAGCGTCAAATTTTTCCGCGGTGAACTCGTCCGCCAGTTTTTTGTATTCTTCGTAAGGAATACGTTCACGGTTCATGACCCATTCTCCACGTCCCATGATGCTGTAGAGCCCGTAGTGAACGAACATGCCATAGCGGGCATTAATAAAATCTTTCAGGTTATCTTCCCGGCTGCTGAACATAAAGCTTCTCCTTTTTTGTATTATGGAATGAATCCAGTAATGTATTAGTCCGGTGAATGATTTCAAGTATAAGAACTTGAAAATCATGTTATTTTCGATGTTTACTGGATTTTAGTAAATATTTAAAGAAAGAGTAAAGACTGCTGAATTTGTAATCAGGGTCGACATAATGTTCAATAACGTAAAAAGCAAAATAGTAGAATCGGCAAAAAGCCCAGATACATATTATCAGCAAAATAGCGACTTCCCAGCTTTGAGTTAATAAACAGATTATGCTGAAAGCTATAAGTCCGGTCAAGAGAAACATCATGCCTTTCAGTACAATGAGCTTTGCTGATTTTAAGTCTCCAAGCATGAATGGTTATTCCTTATATTAATATCTATGAAATTTCCGAAACATATTGTTATATACATGTACTTTATAATACATAAAAAATCAAATAGAGATGAAATCAAATACGCTGAAAGTAAAAGTTAAATATCATACAGTTTGACTGTTATTTGTTTGTAAGTAACTTACAATTAATCATTTGCTTGAAATGAAAAAAAAGGCCCGGATGGCCCGGGCCGTAATAGATATAATTTTCAGGAATGAATCAACCAAGCAATTCATTCATGAAGACTGTGCGATTTTCGCGTCGAGACAATTCCGCTGCCTGGCCGATAGCGGTCGATAACAAGCCGTGTTCGGTGGTAGAGGTGTTTTCCTCTTTACCCTGAATTGCGTCAATAAAAGCTTGTGCAAGATGCGGATCGGCTCCACCATGACCTCCGGTTTCTTCAGGAATATTATGCAAGATTGTTTCCGCCGACCAGCGGGGACGGATCAGGATCGTACGTTCGTGGAGGCTGACTTCTGCCTGGCCTTTGGTGCCGACAATGGTATAGCGGCGATCTGAAATTGGCGTGACAAAACATTCCATATGCATCGCTTTTACGCCGTTTTCATATTCAACGATTGCAAAACCGTTGTCATGAGTGTTTTTATCGGAGAGATACATGCAGACATCCTTGTGATAACCGTCTATATCAGCAGCATCGTCACCCCAGCCAAGTTCGGCAGGAGGATTGTAGACATCAGGACAAACATCACGATAAGCGCATTTATCACAAGTTGGGCCAGCTTCAACGCCATTTTTGATTTCAAAAGGCAGGTTCTGAGGGTTTAAGACATCAATCCCGGCAAACGCGCTGACCTTGGCCGGTTTGGGGAAATCAAGCAGCCAGTTGAATACGTCAAAATCATGACTGCCTTTATGGATCCATAATCCTCCGCTGATTTCGTACTTGCGATTCCAGCGTGACATGTAGGTTCTACCGCCATCGTAAAACTCACGGTTTTCGATCATGAAAACCCGTCCCAGAACTCCGTCTTGAACCAATTGCTTAAGGCGCTTGAGTACTGCAGTATGACGCAGATTGAATCCGATCATCGCAATCTTTCCGGCTGATTCAGCGGCTTTGATGATATTTTTGCAGCCCTTGACAGTTGTTGCCAAAGGTTTGTCTATCAAGCAGTTGACGCCGCTGTTTAATACGGTTACAGCATTTTCTTCGTGGTAACAGTCCGGACTGGTGATAACACAGGCATCAAGTTGTTCTTTATCAAGCATTTCCTGTAAATCAGTATATTGATTCTGTTCTCCGTTAATGGTTTTAGCTGCTTGCTTCATTCGAACCGGATTCGGATCGCAAAGCGCAACTACCTGGCAATCTTTGTGCTCGGCAAAGGTTTTGCCAAACGCATTAATTCCGCGTGAGCCGGTTCCGATAATTGCGATTTTCATTTTTCCACTCATTTTTGTTTGCCTTTCGATTTGAGTTGAAATTATCAGTTATCGTTCATCATGTTTAATGTATTATGTAAATCAGGTCGATTCGCGAATTGTCAGGTGCATCGGGATGCTTACTGAACTACCAGGATAATTGCCGTGTGATCTTATTTTATCAAGCAGCATTCTGGCAACGGCTTCACCGGCTTCTCGAGTGGGCTGTGCGACTGTTGTTAATCCCGGATCTACCGCCTGGGCCAGTTCCCGGTCGTCAAAACCACAGACGGCAACATCCTCAGGGACTTTCAGCCCGGCTTTTCTGAATCCCTCAAGCATGCCGGCCGCCAGATAATCTGAATATGCTTGAACTCCATCTGGTCGCGGAGTCATTCTGGACATTTGAATGGCGGCTTCCACTCCCAGTAAGTGAATGTCGCGTAAAGATGCGCCTTTATAGGAATTTATTTCAAAAGTAACTTCTTGATATTGCAATTTTTTTAATGCGTTCCGGTATCCTGTCAAGCGGGAATTGTCGTTGATCGGGCCGGCATAGGCAATGAATTTTTTACCGCGCTCAGCCATATGCAATACGGCATCCCTTACCCCATTATTCCGGTCCAGATAGACTGAATCGATATGTTTGATACTGTCGTGAGTTACCGCGACAACCGGGACGCCTGCTTTTTCACAAGCTTTATAAACTTTCTGGGCGAATCTGCTGCCGTCAATTAATATGATACCGGCTGGTTGTTCTTTCAGAATATCCTGAAGCTGCTTTAAAGGAGTTCCTTCAAGTTTATCGGATACATGCATGAATTGCAGGGCCACATCATAGCCGGCTTCGGTCATGATGCGATTAATTCCGACGACTTTGCCCATGTGGAGGTAATCGCATATCCAACTGCCAGAAGTAATAAATGTCAGGACAGGTACGCGAAAATTTCTACTTGTACGCAGACTGCGAGCAGCTCGGTTAGGATGATAATTCAACTCTGCGGCAGCAGAGAGTATTTTTTCTCTGGCGGCGGAGGATACATATCCTACTCCGCGCAACGCGCGACTCACTGTATTGATCGACATTCCGGTATGTTCCGCTATATCTTTAAGTCCGGTCATTTTTATTCCATATTAAATATCTCAACGTTACCACAATATACATCAGCTAAATAATAATGCAATCAAAAAAATAAAAAAAGATTATTTTTAAGTTATTAAATAAGAATTACCCGGTAGTTTTATAAACAGCCTTGAATTACGGTATTATTTTAAGTAATTATGCATGTTATGAGTTGGCGGTAGACACCTTAACCAGGAGTGACAGTTCCATTTTTTACCTTGAAAAAATCTCCAGATGGGACCATGTTTGAATTCCGGTGAATTTCTGTAAAGGTAAAAAATGCCTGTTCCGCACGGTTGATTACCCGGAAAAAGATTTCTCTGGCTGTTTTGTCAAGTTCGCCGGTTACATCGTCAACCAGGACGACTAAAGAGTCGGAATTTCCTGTTTCAGAGCAGAGGATATTAACCTGGGCCATTTTTAAACACAGGGATACTAGGCGGCATTGCCCGGTAGAGCCGAAACTGCGTAGCAGTTTTTCTCCGAACATGAGGTCGTATTCATCCAGATGTGGACCGAAGCGGCTGAAGCCGCGCTGTATTTCAGCTTTTCGCTCCTTGTCATATCGCTGTACCAGGCTTTGCATATCACTTGCCGCGGCATTATTCCTGTAACGCATAGAAAAAACACTTTCGCCGTGAAATTCTCCCAACAGTTTATTGACTTCGCTGCTTAACAGGGTTGTTACCCGACGACGTTCATTTATCAGAAAAACGCTTTCCCGGGCCAAAACCGGTTCAAATGATTGGATTAACGCCGCATCTTTGCCGGAACGAAGCAGGGCATTGCGATTGCGCAGCGCAGCAGTGTATTGTTGCAGGGCGGTCATATATCCGGGCGACATAACTGATATGAACATATCCATGAAACGCCGGCGTTGAGCCGCTTGTCCGGTTACGACGTTGATATCGTCCGGGGCAAATACTACGGTCTTGATCCTGGTGAAGAAATCACTGGCCCGGGAAACCGGAGAGGAGTCGATCCTGAGTTTTCTTGTTCCTTCCTCGTTACAGATAACCTCCAACTCTTCGCGCCATGAATTCTTTTTCCGAATTCCGGCAGCAATCCTGAATGATTCGGTTCCCAGCATTTTCAGGTCGCGCAGACGAGTAGTACGAAACGAACGCAGCATACTGAGATAAAATATTGCTTCCAGCAAATTGGTTTTTCCCTGGCCATTGGCACCGAGAAATATATTTACCGGGGATTTTATGTCAAGATCAAGGTTCTGGTAATTGCGAAAATTGGATAATTGTAGTTTTTCCAGCATTATTGTATTATCAAAAGATTTGCTTAAATATGTTCGATTTATTGATTTTTCAATAATATATTCCGCAATTGTATTTCGGGCAAGGAAAGATGTGAAAAAAGCGCAAATTGGTAATATAAAAAACATTATAAAAACAATTGGCGGTTTTGCACCGCCAATTGCCCCTCCGGAAAAACCTTTTTCCGACTTATGTCAGCCACCCAAAGAATTATTTCGTTAAATTTATTATAATTTGTCAATTACTATTTGACAATCGCACAGATGTATACTAAATTAGTACAAATGCAGTTTGTGTAGTACATTTGTAGTCTGCTGTTGTTTTTAAGAGGTTTTAATGGAAGATAACTTTCGATCAGTATTTCGTCCTGATATTGGTTTAAAATCCAAACTGCCGCTCAACTTGCAAAGCATTGGCCATCGCGTTGTGAGCCGTCCGGGGGTCATGGTTCCTCTATATATGTCTTACAGTATTGTTTTTGACTGGATTGTCAGAGGTTCAGCTCGAGCCGTTATTGATGGAGAAGAATATAACCTGTCCGCTTCTGCCTTGATGATTGTTTTACCCGGATCAACCTGTGAAGTACACTTGGAGCAGGGTACGGTTGAGGGCTGGCGACTGGCTATTGACGGCTCTGAAATGCATTCGCTGATAAATGATATGTGTTTATGGAACGGGGTTTTTCCGATTCGCGATGTCCCGGAATCGCGTTTGCGAGGGATTCTGGAAACTGCGGAAGACAACAAAAAGGAATATCCTCTGCGAATTGTCGCTGATGCCTGTGGAGTCGTCATGCATGGAGTCACGGACCGTGATAAAAGTGCCCCGGATAAATGGGTTCATGAAGCGATGAAATTGATCATGATGCAATGGCAGGATCCGGATTTGAACGTAAACACTATTGCGGACCGACTCAATATTCATCGTACCACGTTATCTTCCCGATTCAAAGAGTATGAGAGGTGTACCGTCCTTGATCGGATCCATAAAAAACGCCTCAAAGAAGTGACGATACGACTGGAGAACAATGCTTTGACGGTTAATGAGATTGCAACCGAGTGCGGTTTCAGCAATGCCAATTACATGATCCGCCTTTTCAAACGCCGTTACGGTTGTACTCCGGGGGATTACCGGAAGAATTTATATCAGCATATTTCTGTTTGACGGAGTCATTGCCCAGTATAACTGGTAATTGCTGCTTGACCTGAACTATTCATAAAAAATGGATGAGATGTGAAAATATGCTTAGAAGGAAAGCATCCGGTTATTTCTCAGATATAGCAGCGCCTGGGGGATTATATAAACAAATGCTTTACCTTGAGCAGCTTGCAGCAGGCATTCATAAAAATATGAATAATTCAGGTTAAAATGCTTTTTTGCACTTTAATATTTTGACTGCTGTGCTACATTACTTTGTCTGAATATTTTTTATAAAGAAGAAAACCTTAGAAATGCAGGTGCGGTGATGCTTACTTTTGCGGAAGAGATTTACTTGCTGGCATTGGATGATGTCTCTGGCAAGATTATGGTGTCTTCAAAAAATATTGTTCTGGATCCGGCTTTGGTTGGAGCTATTCTCGCGGAACTTTCCTTTATGGGCAAGATTGACAGTGATGCTGAAAACATTTATGTGGAAGACAGCGCGCCTACTGGTAATTCGCTGCTTGATCTGGTCTTAAATAAATTTGCATTGGCCAAAACCGATTCTTTTACGATTGAACATGTGTTGCGGGTTTTGATGCATGATGCAGTCAAATTCGAAGAATTGGTCTTACAGGAATTACTTGATAAAGGAATCCTGAAAAAGGTTGAAGAAAAAATTTGCTGGTTTTTTTCGAGCCGACGCTATCCGGTTGTCGATAACAAGGAAATCGTTGATGTCGAAACCCGCCTGCGAAATATTTTAACTACCGGAGAAATTCCCGACCCCAGAGACGTGGTCCTGATCAGTTTGGTTGACGCTTGTGACCTTTTCCGGGAGATATTGTCACCGCGCGAGTACAAACGTTGTGAAAAGAGAATTGCCGAACTTGCTAAAATGGATATGGTCGCGTCCAAGATCAAGGGAATTATCTACCAGATTCAGGAAATAGCCAATTTAACCCCATATATTTAAGTTTGATTTTATGAACAAAACGAAAAGCCGGGGCATTTAATTCTGGTTAAAAAATTTCAGATGGTAAATTGATATATTTACCCGACCGGAAGCAAAAAGAGAAAAAGTATTATTGAGAAAATTATCAATATCAGGAGAGAAATGAATTATAGAATTGAAATTTCGCATTTGCCGCAATGGCGTGACGCGAGAGGTGAAGGTGTGAAACAGCAGATCGCGGATTTCCTCGGTTTGCAGGTGGATGAAGTGAAAACGCGTGACGTCTATACAGTTAGTGCGGATATCGATGACCGGCAGGCCGCCAGGGTTGCTCAGGAACTGGCCAACCCGGTATTGCAGTCCGGAGTCGTCGGAGAAAGTAAATATTCCGGTTCTGACGCTTGTGACTGGTTGATCGCAGTTGGTTTTCGTCCCGGTGTGACAGATAATGTCGGGCGTTCGGCTCAGGAGGCTATTGGCGATATTATCGGCCGTAAGCTGCGCGAGGATGAATTTGTTTTCAGTTCGGTTGAATATATGATCTATAATAAATCCCTTGCCCGGAGCAGTGCTGAGCATATAGCTTGCGACCTGCTCGCTAACGAGCTGATCGAATCGGTCAAAGTTTTTTCCGGTCAGGAAATCGCGGATGCCCCGATTCCGCTGAATCTGCCGTTTGTTCAAGGCGAAGGCGGCGGTGAAGTCCGGGAGATTGATCTTGAAGTCAGTGACGATGAACTTATGGAGATCAGCCGCAAAGGTATCCTGGCTTTGACTCTTGAAGAGATGAAATCGATCCAGCAGTATTTCCGCAATGCTGACGGTCGTGAAGATGTCGGGCTGAAATCCTGCCCGACTGACGTTGAACTGGAAGTTCTGGCTCAGACATGGAGTGAGCACTGCAAACATAAAATTTTTGCCGCTGAGATTGATTACGAAGACGAAAATGGCGAAGTAAGCAAGATTGTCTCCTGTTACAAAACATTTATCATGAAAAGCACCCGCGAGATTGAAGAGGAAGTTGACTGGCTGGTTTCTGTTTTCCATGATAACGCCGGGGTAATTGCTTTCAATGACAAAATTGACCTGGTATACAAAGTTGAAACCCATAACAGCCCGTCGGCGCTCGATCCTTACGGCGGCGCGATGACCGGGATTGTCGGAGTTAACCGTGACCCGATGGGAACCGGGCAGGGGGCAAATCTCCTGATCAATGTCTGGGGATATTGTCTCGGATCGCCGTTTACCGCCGAATCTGAAGTTCCTGAAGGCCTGTTGCCTCCCCGTCGTTTGCGCGACGGTATTCACAAAGGCGTTATCGACGGAGGGAACCAGAGCGGGATTCCCTACGGTCTTGGCTGGGAATATTTTGAAGAACGTTATCTTGGTAAACCGCTGGTTTACTGCGGAACGGTTGGAACACTGCCGAAGCAGATCGGGCAGGTCAAAGGACATGAAAAATCCATTAAGCCCGGCGATTTGATCGTTATGGCCGGCGGCCGTATCGGCAAAGACGGAATTCATGGCGCGACTTTCTCCAGCGAGGAGCTGCATCAGGACAGTCCGACTGCTGCCGTACAGATTGGCGACCCGATTACCCAGAAAAAAATGAGTGATTTTATCTACGAAGCCAGGGCTCTCAGTCTCTACCGTTTTGTCACTGATAACGGTGCCGGCGGTTTATCCTCAAGCGTTGGTGAAATGGCCGAACTCTGTGGCGGCTGCCGGATGGATCTGGCCAAAGCCCCGCTGAAATACGCCGGTTTGACTCCCTGGGAAATTCTTGTTTCCGAAGCCCAGGAACGTATGAGCTTTGCGGTGCCGCCGGAAAATATCGAAGAATTCAAGCAGCTAGCGGCACATCGTGATGTTGAAGTAACGGTCATGGGAGAATTTACTGATAACGGCAAATTCCATATGATGTATGAAGATCGGACCGTGGCCAATCTGGATATTGAATTTATGCATGACGGTCTGCCGCGTATGCAGCTCAAAGCTAAATGGGAGCCGCCGGTCCACCCGGAACCGGAAGTCGGAACCCGTGGTCTTGGCGCGGATGTGCTTGCTTTGCTGGCTCGTCTTAACGTCTGTTCCGATGAGTACAAAGCACGGCAGTATGACCATGAGGTTAAGGGCTTGAGTGTGGTAAAACCCTTTATCGGCGTCAGCCGCGATGTTGTTTCCGACGCTACTGTAACCATGCCAGAACAGCTTAGCACCGAAGGTATTATTCTGGCCGCCGGTATCCTGCCGCGTTACAGCGATATCGATACTTATCACATGATGGCTTCGATCATAGATTTGGCAATTCGCCGGGTGATCGCGGTTGGCGGTAAACTTGGCCATATTGCGGGTCTTGACAACTTTTGTTGGCCCGACCCGGTTCAGAGTGAAAAAACTCCTGACGGTGAATATAAACTTGCCCAGCTGGTTCGCGCCAATCAGGCGCTGTATGATTATACCAAAGCCTTCCAGACTCCGTGTATATCCGGTAAGGACAGTATGAAAAACGACAGCACTCGCGGCGGCATAAAGATTTCAATTCCGCCGACCGTATTGTTCAGCGTTATTTCCCGGATGGAAGACATAACAAAATCTGTGACTCTGGATGCTAAAAAGCCCGGAGATCTGGTATATGTGATCGGTGAGACAAAGTCGGAACTTGGCGGCGGCGAATTCCTCTATATGCTGGGATATACCGGTAACGACGTGCCGAAAGTCGATGCCGATTACGCAAAACAGATTTTCAAAGCTGTTTCCGATGTAACCGAAGCCGAACTGGCGCACTCGCTGCATACTCCGGCCTCCGGCGGACTCGGTGTCGGTTTCGCGAAAAAGGCGATAGCCGGTCGGCTTGGTATGAAAATTGATTTGGACAAGGTTCCGTCAGCCGGCGGACTTGCTCCGTATGAAGTATTGTTTTCTGAAAGCAACAGCCGTTTCATTATGACGGTTGCTCCACAGGACGCGGCTCAGGTGGAGGCTTTGCTTGCTGATGTTCCGTTTGCCCGGGTAGGCGAGGTTACTGACCGCGGCGTTTTGGAATTGGTATCTAAAGGAGAAGTATCAGAAGTTGCAATCGATGCAATGGTGTCAGCATATAAATCACCCCTGGCGGGAATTTAAGACAAAATAATAAGGTGACGGTGTATGGCGAAAAGCGCAAAAAGAGATAAGTCAAAAAGGCATGATGAAATGTTAGGGTCTATGACCACTTCTCAGGCCTACATGAAAAGTATTGTTGATTACTCTTTGTTGTCGCGTGAAGACGAGATCAGGCTGGCTGATATTATTCATAACGGCACACCTGAAGAACGCGAGCAAGCCAAAGATCAGTTGGTTCAGGCCAATTTACGTCTCGTTGTCAAGATTGCCAACGAATTCATGGGGCGCGGCGTTCCCAAACACGACCTTATTTCCGAGGGCAACATCGGTTTGATGACCGCGGCTGAGAAATTTGAATCCGGGCGCGGCGCTAAATTCAGCACATACAGTACCTGGTGGATCAAACAGGCGATGCGGCGGGCGATTGCTGAACAGAGCCGGACTATCCGGATTCCGATCCAGTCGGCCGAGAAAATGAACCGGATTCTCAAAAAACGTGAAGAAATGACCAAAAAACTTGGCCGGGTGCCGTCTGACCAGGAGATCGCCGATGAACTCGATCTGAGTCGTCGCACGGTATCGGAGCTGCGTTTGTCTCAGTTTACCACTTCGTCGTTGAACGATCCGCTGGTAGCGGGAGAAGATGGTGAGGTTATTGATGTTGTTCCGGACAAGCTGGGTGCTGCTCCTGACCAACTGCTTGGCGATGTTGAATCGGTAACCCGTTTGCAGGAGATGCTCCATTTGCTTGATGAACGTGAACAACTGGTGCTGGAGTTGAGATTCGGGCTCAACGGCAAACAGGTCATGACATTGGAAGATGTTGGCCAGGCCGCCGGATGTACCCGCGAAAGGGTGCGCCAGATTCAAAACCGGGCAATCCGGAAACTTAAAAAACTGCATGAGGAATTTCAATCAGATACTTTTCGCAAAAAGAAACAATCCGGAAAAAACGTTTCCGGTAAATAAGCAACCCCAGTCATCTGAATAGTGAATTTCAAATCCGTAATATATCCTGAAGACAGTATTATTCTTGCTCCGTTGTCGGGTTTTACCGACGCTCCGTACCGAGCTTCGGCCCGGCGTCACGGCTGTTACTATCTTTTTACTGAAATGGTTGACGCCAGTTCGGTTGTCTATGCCAATTATCAGTCGGAAAAAATGCTTCTGCGTCGACCTGATGAGGAATGGCTCGGTGTTCAACTGGTCGGCGGTCAAAAAGACCGGATTGAAAAGGCGGTTGAGATTCTGAATCGACATGAGTTTGGCCTGCTTGATTTCAATCTGGGATGTCCCGCTCCTAAAATAGCGCGGAAAGGAGCTGGCGCGATTTTGGGAATGCAGCCTGATCTTGCCGCGTCGATTTTCGAACGGATCGTCAAACTTTCGCGGTTTCCGGTCACTGCGAAAATTCGGATTCTCGATGAGCATGATCCTGAACCTACTTTGTACCTGTGCCGGTTGTTGCGTGACGCCGGTGCCCGGGCGATAACTATTCATGGCCGGATTAAAAAAGCCATATACAGCGGACCGGTTTTTTCCGGGATTATTGCCGCGGTCCGGGATGAACTGGATATTCAGATTATTGCCAACGGCGGAGTGATGAATTACAGGAGTTATCAGACTTTACGGAACGAATCAAAATGCTCGTGCGTGATGTTGGCCCGGGGGGCTATGGGTAATCCGTGGTTATTCCGGCGGCTTCAGGAACCGGATAATTTTGTCGCTCCATCCCTGGATGAATTTCTTGAAGAAATGAATGCCCACGTCTCGGATATGCTGGATTATTATGGTGAAGATTTAGGCTGTAAAGTCTGTCGGAAAGTGATTCTCGATTATATGAAGGGGCGAGGCTTTCCCCGGGAACTCAAATCGCTGGTTTCATTTATTTGTACCCGGAATGATTTTCAGGCATACCTCCAACGGCTGCGCGATGATTTTTCAGAGGAGAATGCTCAGCGAGCCGCTGAAGCTCCGGACAATGATCGCGGCCTGCGATTATAAATTTCCCGGCAAACTGCTACTTTATTTATACCCCATTACAATTTTAAAGTCACGCTGAATTATGCGTAAATATTTTTCGTATATTACTTTATATATAATTAATAAACAAGCCGTCAGTATATTATCTTTGGGGTATCAGGACTGGATTGAGTTTTCAAAGAGAATCCTTGTGATAAGAATTGCAAATATGGCATAAACAGGATATATTACTTTGATTAAACTTATATGTTATAGTTAAAAGGTCCAAGGAGCGAGATTTGGCAAATGTAAAATATTCATTCCGGGGTGGCGAGCCAATAGGTTATAAATCCCCCAAACGTCGTGGTCGCGGCGGATGCATTGTGGTAATAATCGCTTTAATTGCCGGAGCGGTGCTGTGGTATGTCCTGGCCGGCAGAGGCGGCGAAAAGGTTATGCCTCCGGTTAATGTCGATAATCCGGATAAGCCGGTTAAACCTGTCGAAGTGGAAAATAAAATTCCTGATACTCCGTTAAAGGTAGTTGATAAAGATAAAAATAAACCTGATCTTATTAAGAAAGTCAAACCGGTCAAGCCGGTAACCCCGGTTACGCCCCCGGTCGCGACATTGTCAGGTACGAAGTTGGCGGAATATAACAAACTGTGTGAAGAGGCGGGAAACGACCTTAAAAAAGAAAGTTACTGGAAGGCTCGGACTGTTGCGCTCGAGGCATTGAAATTGGTGCCGGAAGCTTCTCCATTATGGGATAAGGCGGCTGAATTGCTGGGACAAGCTAACTCCAAATTGATTAACTCAGACGTTCCGTGTCCCAAGAAAGTTCTCTATACAATTGAACCGGGCGATGTTCTTCAGAAAATAGCCCGGAAGTACAATACCAGCATGGAACAGGTTCTGGTCAGTAATAAAATGCCGAAAGACAAGTATCGTTTATGGGCCGGCAACACGTTGAAGATATATTTGGGCGACTGGAAGATCAAGGTCAGTAAAAAGCTCCATAAACTTTACCTTTACGACGGCGATTCCCTGTTTAAGGTTTATAATATCGGGATAGGTAAACAGGACCGGACCCCGGTCGGGAAGTTTAAGGTAACGGCCAGAATTAAAGAACCGGACTGGTATGCGCCTAACGGTAAAATATTCGCGTATGGCACGAAGGAAAATGTTTTAGGTACTCGCTGGATTGCGCTGAAACCAACCGAAGAATCCAATAAAAACCTCAAAGGGTATGGCATTCATGGAACCTGGGATCGCGAAAGTATCGGCAAGGCCAGGAGTAACGGATGCATCAGGATGTTGAACGAACAGGTCGAAGAACTGTTCAGGATCATTCCTCTGGCGACTCCGGTTGAAATAATTGAAGAATAAATTTAATATAAAACATAAACATTTTACAGGAACAAAAAAATGGCTGATATCGCTCTTGAATTTGAAAAACCGATAATTGAGCTGGAAAATAAACTGCGTGAGTGGGAAAAACTTAGCAGTTCCAGTAATATTGATGTTTCGGATGAACTCGAATCGTTGCGTAATAAACTGCAGCAGACCATGCGTGAAACCTACGGCAATCTCTCGCCCTGGCAGCGGGTGCAGCTGGCTCGTCATCCCAAACGTCCGTACACTTTGGACTATATCAAAGAGATTTTTACTGACTTTCTCGAATTTCACGGCGACCGGCGTTTTGCCGATGACGCGGCAATTGTCGGCGGATTCGCAAAACTTGACGGCAAACCGGTGATGGTTATCGGAACCCAGAAAGGGCGCGATACAAAAGAGAATGTTTTTCGTAATTTCGGCTGCCCGCACCCGGAAGGTTATCGCAAGGCATTGCGTCTGATGCGGATGGCTGAACTGGCAAACGCGCCGATCGTGACCCTGATCGACACTCCCGGAGCATTTCCCGGAGTTGCGTCTGAAGAGCGTCATATTGGTGAAGCTATTGCGGTTAACCTGCGCGAAATGTTTGACCTGAAAGTGCCGGTTCTGGCCATTGTTATCGGCGAAGGCGGCAGCGGCGGCGCTTTAGGTATTGGAATTGGCAACAAAGTAATGATTATGGAAAACGCCTACTATTCGGTTATTACCCCGGAAGGTTGTGCGTCCATCCTCTGGAAGGACCGTACCTACGCGGATAAAGCGGCGGAAGCACTGAAAATCTCTGCTAAAGACTTGCTTGAACTGAAGGTTGTTGACGGGGTTATTGAAGAGCCGCTGGGCGGTGCGCATCGTGATTGGAGCGCCGCGGCTGAACTGGTTAAAAAGGCGATCAAAGTAAATCTGGGTGAATTATCTAAAATGTCACCGACCGAGTTGACTGAACAGCGATATAATCGCTTCAGGGATCTTGGCGAATACATCGAGCCCGGTACCAATTAACCAGTTCGGGGCATTTGCCATGAAAAGACATATTAAAGTCCGGCCCGCCTTTAAATCGGATGTGCCGGCAATCAAAAACTTGTTGGCTTTCTATGCGAAAGACGGGATTGTTTTACCTCGTTCCGAACAGGATATTCTAGATCACCTGGAAAACTTTGTCATTGCCGAACACGTTGATAAACTGGTCGGCTGTGCCGCGGTCCGGGATTTCGGGAATTCTTTGTTTGAAGTTCGCTCACTGGCTTTGAAAGATGAGTATATCGGTTTGGGACTGGGACGGGAAATGATGGAGGAAATCATCAAAAGATTGCGTCGGGATAAAGCCCCTTGTCGTTTGTTCGCGCTGACTTATCGCGCGCCTTTTTTCCGGAAACTGGGTTTTCACGATGTCGATAAAGAGATTTTCCCTGAAAAGATCTGGAGCGACTGTGTTATTTGTCCCAAGAAGGACCATTGTGACGAGGATGCTTTACTGATCGAGCTTTGACTCAAAAATTGATTACAGTGGATAATGGAGGGAGTGCATGTTGAATTGTCCGAAATGTGACAGTCAAGTTATGCTGACCTGGAAAAAATTTCTGAACTACCCCAGAGATACCGTTGTTTGTGAGAATTGCGAGTCAAAATTAACCATTCTTGTTCCCAATAAAATACGAATTCCTCTGCTTGTATTTTGGGTATTCGGAGTTTCAGGTATTATTTTGTGTCGCGTAATTTTTATATTTATGTACGGAATGGTTTATTCTCAGAATATATCCGTTATTTTTTTGATATCATTTTTTTTGTGGATTGGCTTAGGCACTTATATAACAAAGTTTATCTACTTTAGGTTTGGTCAACTTAAAGCAATTGATGCCCCGGCAATCAATGATTTATCCATGGCTAAACAGACCGATGAAGTTCAACATGGTTCTCCTGATACTTGGAATTTATAAATTGTGGTTTGAATTATGCTGAGATGTCCGAAATGCGGAACTGAGATCAAGCTGACCTGGAAAAGATATATCCGCGAATATTATAATATGCCTTGTGAAAATTGCGGTACGGTATCGAGAATTTCGGTTAACTCAAAATTTCTCGTTTATATTATTTACGGTTTCGACTTATTTTTTTATATATTCTGTTTTTTAGGTATTATATTTCTTCAAAAAGTATTTTCATTTTCCGAGGCGTGGGGTGTGACCATGTTTATGCTGACCGCAGTCTTGCTTGCTGTCTTTGCCGCGTTTTCGGGAAAATTCGCGAGCAGCAGGTTTACAAAATTAGTGCCAATCGACGAAGAACCGGATAATGAAATTTCCAGATTCGGCAGAACTGAAAAGCCCAAACCGGCAGATGAAGTACAACCAGGTTCTCCCGACAACTGGAGCATATAAAACAGAGGTTGATTTTATGCTGAAATGTCCACAATGCAATACTCCAGTCAAATTAAACTTGAAAAGGCAATTGGAATATAGTGGGCCAGGGCGGGAATGTGATACCTGTGGTATAAAAATTAGAATAAATGCATTCAATGTACGAGTATTCCTGTCAGCTGGTCTGATCTCGTTATTATTCGCGTTTTTCATATTATTTTTGTTACTCTTTTTTTCGTTTAAGCTTAATTTTATTTCTGCTTTTACTCGATTATGTCTTTATTGGTTGTTATCGTCTTTTGGCGTTGTATGCTATTTCTCTATACTTATGAAGATTGAAATAATGTTTGGTCGAATGCAGGTAGTGCCGGATAAAGAAGATAAAAATAATTCCGGTACTGATAATGTTGCTGACTTGAAGACTCGAATCCGCGATGATAAAGTTCAACCCGGTTCTCCCGACAACTGGAATGTTTGAAGTTTGGAATAAGATCATGTTAAAATGCCCAAATTGCGGAACTCAAGTTGACCTGACCTGGAAAAAATATTTCAGGGCAGTGGTTTTTAATAAAATAATTTGCAGTGAATGTTCCCGACGCCTGGCTGTTGATTTACCGGATTGGTTTGGTTTTGTGATGCTTCCGGTAGGTGTAGTGGGAGGTGCAAGCTTTGCTATTGTCGTCGCACATTGGTTAGACGCGATTTTCTATTTAAATAAATTGGAAGTATTGCTGTCTCGTATATTTGCTTTGACGATTTCCAGTGGTGGCATTGCATGTATATTGAAACCTCTGGGGGAAAATTTGGGACAATGATCGATTTTGAAGAAAAACTGAGACGAAAAAAAGAAAAAGCACAAAAAGAAACTAAACACGAAGATGTCAGCAAAATACCGGATGAAGTGCAGGATGGAACGACGGATACCTGGAGCGTTTGAATTATGAGTGATCTTTCAGAAAGAATTGTCCGGACGGTGATCGGACCGGAAGCGGAGGGAGCCAGGCTCGACCAGTATCTGGCGCAGCGTTTTGATTATTTGTCGCGGCATCAGTGGCAGAACTTAATCAAGGACGGTAAAATCACCATTAATGACGCGTCGGCAAAAAGTTCCCGGAAGTTGCAAACCGATGA
This sequence comes from Victivallales bacterium, assembly GCA_963676655.2. GTDB lineage: Bacteria > Verrucomicrobiota > Lentisphaeria > Victivallales > Victivallaceae. Next base: position 439,309 of record CAXXKX010000002.1, read on the forward strand.
CGTCGTCTGTTTTTATCCGGAACATGAGGAGCCGGAAGTGGATTTCAATTACCGGATACTTTACGAGGACGAGTATTTTTATGTGATCGATAAGAGCGGTAATCTGCCATGCCATCCGGCCGGACCGTACTTTAAAAATACGCTGTGGCACCATTTGTCGGAACGAGTCGGCAAAGTTTATATTGTGAACCGGCTAGACCGTGAAACATCGGGCATTCTGGTGGCGGCTAAAACGCCTGAAATGAGCTCAAGACTGGCTGATGAATTTGCCCTGGAACGTGCCCGCAAGACTTATCTGGCCGCCGTATATGGCAGGTTTGATCTGGACATAGACGCTGACGGCCTGCTGGTGCCGGATACCTCCAGCCAGATCAATAAGAAGCGCTGCTTTATAATGTCCAATACTCCGCCGGAAGATGTTGAAGGCAAAATAGAAACCAGCCGGACTTTGCTGCGTCCGTTGCGGCCCGGCGATGAATATTCCATGGTCGAAGCGGAATTGAAGACCGGTCGGATGCACCAGATTCGTGCCACCTTGTTTTCCCTCGGGTTCCCGCTGTTGGGCGATAAGTTGTATGGTCCGGACGATACAATCTTTCTGCGTTTTATTCGTGATGAAATGACGGCGGAGGATCACGATAAATTGATCCTGCCCCGGCAGGCTTTGCATGCCGCGAAGCTTGAGTTTCATCACCCGGTTACCGGTGAGGTTTGCTGCTATGAGGCCGAGTGGCCGCTCGACCTTCATTTACCCTCATAACTGCCTACTAATTGTTTTTTAACAGAAATAACGTAAAAAATCTCTCTTTTGAGTATAAACCGGCTTGTAAAAAAGGGTTTGCGCGATATATTAAAGGCTCATTTTCCCATTTAAGCGGGGATTTGAACGTAATTCGTTTACAATTTAACAAAAAGAAGTCTTCCTTTCGAAGATAAAACGCCGGTTGCAAAAGGCAAATAACAATAACCCCGGCGCGGACAGTCTCGACAGGTAAAGGTTTCGCAACAGCACAGGAGAAATCTCATGGCTAAGATCACTGTAAAAGATCTGATGGAAGCCGGCGTCCATTTTGGACATCAGACCAAACGTTGGAACCCGAAGATGAAACATTTTGTCTACGGCGCAAAGAACGGTATTTCGATTATCGACATTACCAAAACCATGCATCAGCTTGCCGCGGCCTGCAATTTTCTGCAGCATATAGTCGCTGATGGTAAAGATGTGCTGTTCGTCGGAACCAAGCGTCAGGCTCAGCAGATCATGAAGGAAGCTGCTGATAAAACCGGAATGTACCACGTTTCAGAACGCTGGCTCGGTGGAACCCTGACCAATAATGTCACCATCCGTAAAAGTATCAGCAAGATGTATGATATTGACAAGACTCTTGAGTCTGATGCTTCTCACGGCATGAAGAAAAAAGAACTCGCTTCCCTGACTCGTAATTCCCGCAAACTGCATCGTGACCTTGATGGTATCGCCGATATGAAAAAACTTCCCGGCGTTCTGGTTATTGTTGACGTTTGCCATGACAATATTGCGGTTCGCGAAGCCAACAAACTCAATATTCCGATCGTTGCGGTAGTTGATACCAATGGCGACCCGGACCCGATCGATTATCCGGTAGCGGCCAATGATGACGCGGTTAAGTCAATCAAATTGATCATCGACCTGATGACTGATTCAGTCATGGTTGCCAAAGAAGTTCATGACAAACGCGTCCTCGAAGAAAAAGAAAGAGCCGCCGCGGAAAAAGCTAAAGCTGAAAAACTTGCTGCAGAAAAGGCTGAAGAAGAAGCCAAAGCAAAGAAAGCCGCAAAAGAACTTGTAGACAAAGCTAAAAAAGACTCACCAAAGAAAGCCGCTGCAAAAAAGGCGGATGATGTCGAAGAAAAAGCGGTTGAAGAAGTAGCGGAAGAAAAGAAGTCTGCCGCTAAAAAAGCCGACGCGCCAAAAGAAGAGCCCGAAGCTGAAGTAGTCGAAGAAGTAAAAGCTGAAGAAGAAGAAGCTAAATAATTTCAGTATAACATAATAATTGGAGATTAAACAATGGCAAATATTACTGCTGCTATGGTTAAAGAACTGCGCGACAAAACCGGCGCAGGTATGATGGATTGCAAAAAAGCGCTGGTCAAGACTGACGGCGATATGGAAACCGCGATTGACGAACTGCGTAAATCCGGTATTGCCAAAGCTGAGAAAAAAGCTCATCGCGCTGTCAAAGAAGGTAAAATTGTTGCCGTGATCGACGGCGGTAAAGCTGTGATGGTTGAAGCGCTGTGCGAAACTGACTTTGTTGCGACCAATGACAAATTTATCGACTTTGTTAATGGTGTTGCCGAGCGCGCTTTGGCACTTGATACTGATGGCTGCATCTCCGAGCAGGTTCAGGCTAGCGAGAACGAAATCCTGACCGGCATGATCGCGACTATCGGTGAAAACATGCAGTTGCGTCGGGCTGTTCGCTGGGTAACCGAAGGTACTTTCGCCAGCTACATGCATATGGGCGGACGCATTGGTGTTCTGGTTGATGTCGAAGGCGAAGCCGACGAAGCTTTTCTGAATGATCTCTGCATGCACATTGCCGCTTTCAATCCTGCCTATATCTGCTCTAAGTGCATCCCGGAAGATGCTGTTGAACGTGAAAAGGAAGTAGCCGCCGGAACCGTTGCCGGTAAACCTGCTGAAATGATTGAAAAGATTGTTATGGGCAAGATCAACAAATGGTATAAAGAAGTTTGTCTGGTCAACCAGGCCTGGATCAAGGATGATAAGACTTCTCTGGCTAAACTCAAGCCGAATCTCAAAGTGAAACGTTTCCTGCGTTGGGAAATGGGCGCTGAGATCTAAGCTGACCCGGATATATCCGAATATTCAAACCCGCCTTTTACGGCGGGTTTTTTTCTGGCCTTGATTAATATCAATCCGCTTGACTGTTGATTATTTGTAAGTTGTTTTTAATTAGTGTTATATCTGTTTTTAGAAAATTACATTATGATATAATATTATAATATAATAAACAACATGAGAGAGGGTATTGTATTACTGCGGTTGATGTCTAATGTATTATTGAACGGTGGAGTCGAGCAGTTTTTTTACCCGGTCGACTCCGGGAAAATCGCGATAGAGAAAGCCGTGGCCGGCAAAGAATTCCGAAGCGTTTAATATGTCTCTAATCTCCGGTTTATTGGCGAGAAAACGGTCGACCCCGATAATAAAATTGTCCGGGGTGTTCTGGCGGCAGAATTCGAGTCGGTGCAGCAGTTGTGTCGTATGCCAGCGGTGAAACAGTTCCAAGTGGACAACTCTGCCTGACGTAGCTTGAAAACTTAAATCTGGAAAGATCAATTCGCCGTTATCAGCCTCCATAAATGGGGTATCGCCGATAATCTGCCACTCCTCGACTTTTTGTTTAAAGAGCTGATGGAACATTTTAACCTCTTCCGGAACATAGGCACTGAAATTACGGTAGTGGCTTTTTAATCCGGAACTTTGATCAAGCCGCAAAGTGCGTTGATCGTTTTTTATTTTTATTTGGGCTCGCAGAGTCCATTTTTCAAGGTCACAGACCGCTGGAAAAAACGAGGCAAGCTGCAAGCCGTATTTACGGGTGTTGTCAAACAAACTGGCCGGGCCGTCAACGGTCATTTTAAAATGGCGCGCATTCTTGTTGTCGGCTGGAGACTTTTTAGCGTGAACGGAGGCCAGCAGCCGGAAAAACTTCAGATACTTGAACAGTCGGCGCAGTTTTGCCTGATCCGTTTCGATAATCGTCAACTCCAGCTTGTCGCAATACAAGAGCAGCGACTGGACCTGAGAGCAATTGTAGCGTTCCAGCAACTCTTGCGGATAAAGTTTGCGAAACCGGATCAACCGTTCATTTTCCGGCAGATCGGCGTAAATATCTCCGGCAATAAAATCTTTCAATTCGTTTGAGTCGGCTGCTGTATCAAAATAGTTTTGATAGTCCAATGTGAAAGAGGCGTCTTGCAGTAAATTAGCCGCATTGGAAAAAATCCGGTCGCGTAAAGCCTGAAAGTCCTGGTCCGGCGGCGCGCTGAATTCGCAGCCGTCGAGCAGCAGCTTGTTAAGACCATTGGTCAATTTCAGATTACGGTGCGTTTTGATGATCGGTTCTGACAACTCTTCAAGCTCTTTGCTTGTCATGCCGGGAGAACCGTCATCCGGTATTTCATATAAGTTGATCAGACTGCGGGCAATTTCCTGCAACTGCCGGTCTTCAGGGTTGATGAAGACCGGCTTGATATATTCGCCGCTGCGACGGAAGTTTAGCAGTTCCTTGGTTAGCATCGATTATTCGTAAATCCATTTATGGAGCCATGGATCGTTGGTTTCTTCCTGGAACTTCCTGAGTTTTGCGGAAAATTCTTCGACCAGCGACTGGTATTCCGGCCTGGACGCGAGGTTATCAATTTCATCGGGGTCGTTTTCCAGGTCATAAAGTTCAAATTTAGGTCGATGCAGATATGCTTCAACCGTTCTTGCCCCGAATTTGTTGGATCCGTCGCGAAGCAGTCCCTGCCATGAACACGACGACCAAAGGTCGGAGGCAGATGAATAGGTCAGCGGATGCGCGATATTATACAGGAATTTGTATTTACGGGTTCTGACTACCCGCATCGGGTAATAATTGGTGATTTCATGGAAGGTATGGGATGCGTAGATTTCCTCATACCAATCCTCGGGTTCCTCCTGATCAATAATTCCCTTGAAGGAACGTCCCTGGAAGGCAGACTCATCAACCTCAGCTCCGGCAAAATCAAGGATGGTTGGAGCCAGATCGGTCCAGGTGACCAGGCCGTTGCAGATGCCGCCGCGTTTTTCATGTAACGGGCTTTTTACAATCAGCGGCAGATTCATGCCTGGTTCGTAAAGAGTGGTCTTTGCTTCCGGGAAGGCCGCGCCGTTGTCGGATATATAGATTACTACGGTATCATCATACTTTCCGCTTTCTTTGAGAATTTGCATAAGGCGGTCGATGCCGCGGTCCAGACGTGAGATTGCCTGATAGTATTGGGACAATTCGGCCCGGACCTCCGGAGTATCATTAAGGAAAGGCGGGACGATGACATCGGCCGGATCGTAAATTTCTTCTTTATCGCCGGGAAAATCTTGTGAAGGATTGCCGAAACTGTTTGGCCGCAGTGGATGGTCTTTGAGCATTCCGGCGCGATGCGGGTTACATGAGCACCAGTACAGGAAGAACGGTTCATCCTGCTCAATGAAGTCACGACATAATTCAGCCATGTGAATGTCATTTCGGGTTGCCGCGGGTTGATCTCCCATGTCAATCTGGAATGGGAATTGAGATTCCGGCGCATAATGCTTTTTTCCGATACACGCGGTACGATATCCGGCCTCATTCATATAGGCCGGCAGGGTTTTAATATCACTCAGACAGGAAAAGTGGTGGATTCCGTGGACGTGGCCGTAAGCGCCGTTGGTATGGTTTTGTTTGCCGGTCAGGATAACGGAACGGCTGGCGGCGCAGCTGGCGGAAGTACAGAACCCGTTATTGAATTTGACACCTTCAGTTGCCAATTGATCCATTGCCGGGGTTTTTATTACGGGATTGCCATAGCAACCAAGGGCTTCTATCCCATGGTCATCGGCAACCATCAGAATGATATTCGGACGTTTCATAATTGCTGATCCTGGTTGGTTAACGCTAAAGTTAAACCCTAAATATATATCCCATAAGGAAGAAAGCAAATAGTTATTACTCCATGATTACTCGGGGAAGACGATACAGGTTTATAATTTTCTTAAATTTAATACACTGTCATTTTGTTGTTAAGTTGTTTTAAATAAATGTATTAGCTGGAAATAACAAACTAAATATTGATTTTTTATCTAATTCAACAATCAGTCTGCAATCTTTTTTGTGGAGTGTATAGGTAATTGAAACGAGCGGAAACTGTGATATATTAACAGGATCATCAAAATATCCAATTGTCAACAAATATGCGAAAATAAATGGAATATGAATTGTGCTGAAAAATAAATTTTTTCTTACATCAACAGCAATAGCGATAATAGTTTCTTTGATACACATTCTGTTTTGCGTTGACGTTTATGATGATATTGCTAATTTTTATGGTCCGATTGCCGCCGCTTTCGGGCGCAGTGAATGGGCCGTAGGATTGTGTCCCCAGGTCCCGATTCTGAACTCAACCCTTGCAGGTTTGCTGGTTAAATGCGGCATTCATCCCTTTTCCGCGCTGGTGATAGTTTCCTCTGTATTCTATATTTTGGGCATTCCGCTGGTATATTTGATGGCGAAAGTGTTTTTAAAACGGTCTGATTTTGCCGCTATGACCTGTCTGTTGTATGTTGTCGCCCCTAAAATTATCAGGTTCAGCTGTACCGGATTGTTGAATTCAAGTCGTAATACTTTTGCCTTAGCCGGGGTGGTGCTGCTGCTTTATTTTAGAATTAAACCGGCATGGTGGAAAAGCCTTGCACTAGGAGCGGTTACCGCTTGTCTGGCTCTGGCTCGGGGAGAGGCGATAGCTTTTGCTCCTCTGTTTGGGCTTTGGCTGGGATTTCTGGTTTTCGAAAAATATAAATTCAAATTTCAAAGAAAATTCTTCCTTGAATTGGCTTTGCATTGGGCGCTTCTGGTTGGAGTATTTCTATTGTGTGCGATGCCGCGGATGATTCAGTTGTATACTGACAAAGAGATCGGGTATCCGGTGCTGGACGTTCGACAGGCATATTCTCTGGACAGACTTATGGGACATGAAGTTGACCGCTATCCGAACCGGATAATCGTTAATTTACCCGGAATCCGGCATCACGATCCTCTGCCTCCCGGCAGGAAGCTCTATGACGGGCTTGACGGTTTTGTCAACGGAGCGTATATTCCATACCTGTTGTTCGCGGTCCTGGGTGTTGTTGTGATGATCAGGAAAAAGGAGTTGGCTCGGCCTGAATCCATTTTGCTTCTGCTGGTTATGTTAATTAATTTTGCGGTATTTGTCATGCTTGCGAACAGTCTGCGATATTATACGATAAACTTGCTGATGCTGCTGCCGTTCACGTTTGCCGGAATACGCTTTATCTGGGATTATTTGAACACGATTCCATATTCGCGATATTGGAAAGCAGGTGCGGTATTATTGATGGTCGGGGTGGCGATTGCCCAGGTTGTAAACGGGATGGCGAAGGTGATAAGCAAATATTCCCGTACCGAATATAATACCGGAATTTATATCCGGTCTTTGGCGGATGAACTCAAGCTGCCGCAAGGAGATAAAATGAAGGTAGCCGGCAGTAAATCTCAGTTTGCTTTCTGGTCCGGCGCTAAATGGCTCAATACCGGTAATGACAGTGTTGAATGTATCAAAATAAATAAGGAACTGCTTACCCGGGAAGCTGATTTTTTTGCCGTGGGACGTAAAAACCCGGTTGAGGCCGAACTGGTTGAATCGATGGGATTTGTTAAAACTGATAAACAACCATCCAGAAAATATTTTATCTACCGTAAAAGGGATAACTGAAATGAGACGTGTGTGTATTATTATTCCATGCTTCAACGAAGCTGAAAATATTGAAGAGGTTCTCGCCGATATCCGGCAGGCAGAACCGGAAGGCTGGGAGTATATTCCCGTAGTCGTTAATGACTGTTCCTTGGATAAGACCGCAAAAATTGCCCGGAAATCCGGGGCGGTAGTACTTGATCTCCCGTGCAACCTCGGGGTTGGCGGCGCGGTGCAGTCCGGATTCAAATATGCAGTGCGCAACAACTTGGATTATGCGATAAAATTTGACGGTGACGGCCAGCACAAGGCCGATATGATCATGAAAATACTCTCTCCACTGGAAGATGGTTCCGCAGATATGATTATCGGTTCCAGATTTTGTGAAGAGCACGACGGCTTCAAATCCAGTGCTTCAAGGTTGGTGGGGATCAAATTTTTCGAAACACTCAATTCTTTCCTGACGGGACAGCGGGTCACTGATAATACTTCCGGATTCCGGTCATACAATCGGGCAGCGTTGGAGTTTGCCGCAGTTCACTATCCGGCTTTCGATTATCCTGAACCCGAGGAAGTTGTCTTGATGATCAGGAACAAATTCAGACTCAGAGAGGTGCTGACCCCGATGCAGCCGCGGAAGGGAGGAGTCTCATCGATAAGCCCAAGAAGAGCGGTGTATTTCATGTTTAAAGTGTTTTTCGCAATATTAATGGTGGCGGTCAGGCCTCCGGCAAGGAAAGTTGAAAAATGATCAGAATTCAAATTATTTCAATTATTTTCAGTCTCTGTTTTCTTGGGTTTATCTTTGAAGTCATCAGACGAAAGATGCTGAAAGAAGCTTATGCCTTGATCTGGGTGTTCATGGGGTTGTTTTTTCTGCTGCTTTCCTGCTGGCAGAAGGTTTTGAAGCTGCTTGCATCATTATGCGGCATCCAGTCGCCGCCGGCATTTCTTTTTCTGGTCATGCTGACCGCGGTGATTATGATATTGATCCAGTATTCGATCGTCATCTCACGCCAGACTGACAAAATTCGTTGCATGGCTCAGGAGATTGCTCTGCTTAAAGAACAGCTTGAAAAACTTGAAGGCGATGACAAAAAAGCATGAAAATAACAGTAGTGACGGCCGTCAAGAACGGCGAGAAATTTATCCGTGACACTGTCGACAGCGTGTTATCGCAAACCGGGGATTTTGAGCTGGAATATATTATTCGTGACGGCGTTTCCACCGATAGCACATTGACTATTCTTGATGAATACAAAGCCGATTCGAGATTAACAGTTATTTCGCAAAAAGATGGTTCGCCGCAGGAGGCTATCAATGCCGGAATGGCAATGGCGACCGGCGATATCGGCTGCTGGCTCAATGCTGATGACGTTTTTGAACCTGGAACTCTGCAAACTGTTGTTAAAGTCTTTACCGCGCACCCGCAGCTTCGCTGGATGTACGGGCGTTGCCGGATTGTCAATGACGCAGGGCTTGAAATCCGTAAGCCGATTACTTTATATAAAAACATCATTGGGTATTTTTACAGCTGGAACGTATTGCTTTGCGAAAATTTTATCAATCAGCCCGCGACATTCTGGCGGATGGATTTATGGCGTGAACTTGACGCGCTCGATCCGCAATTCAAGGCGGCATGGGATTATGAATTGTGGCTGAAAATGGCTTCCATTGCTCGTCCGATGCATCGGCGCAAGCTGCTGACCAGCTTCCGTCGGCACACTGAATCTATCAGTGAGAATCATTTTGAAAAACAGTTTGCCGAGGAGCTGGCTATTTCCCGGAAATATGGCAATCTGATCCATTATTTGATTCATAAATTCAACGTTTGGAAAATCGTTACGGTATATAAGTTGTTGTCATGAATAAAGCTCAGCTAAAGTCATTTATCCGCGGCAGTGCGGTTTCGATGCTCGGGGTTGTTTTTCTTGGGCTGCTTAACTTTTTTGTCCGCCGCACCCTGAAACTCAACCTTTCCATGACGGATTTCGGATTCATCTACAGCTCTTTTTCTGTGGTCATGATGATTCTTTTGTTTATTGACATGGGACTTGGGCAGTCGGCGATAATTTTGATTTCCAGAAGTTTTGCCGATGAAGATGAGGAAGAGGCAAGCAGGATTTTTTCAGTTGTTTTTGTAGTGAAGATGCTTCTTGCGTTGGTCACATTCGCGATAATGGCGCTTTTAGCACCGTGGATTGCGCGTTATTTTTTGAAATATCCGTCCTCAACCATGATGTTTATCGCCATTCTGCTGACCTTACCGGCTCAGGCTTTTTTGACCAATGTCCTTAATGTTATGAACGCAAAAAAAGCTTTTTTTACCCGGCAGCTAATGATGGGGCTAAGAGCTCTGATAGTACTGATCGGGGTTGTTTTTGGAGTAACATCTTTCGGGGTTAAATCATGGGTTGCTTGTTTTGTCGGAGCATGTTTCTTTCTTGGAGTAATCGGTTTTCTGATCATCAGGTCATACGGTGTCAAGTTTGTACCATTATACAAATTGAAAGCTGAAACATATAAACGTGTAATCACTTTCAGTTCATGGATAGCGGTATCGACGGCCGGAATCTATGCCATGTATTATATGGACTCTATTTGCCTGACCTGGCTGTCTGATTTGAATGCAGTGGCGGTTTACAATATTGCGCTGCCGCTGATGCGGATTGCCCAGAGTTTATTTGTTTTTCCGCTGATCTTTACCCCGTTTGTGACTGAGATGTGGAAGAAAAAAGATTATAAAGGAATTCAGCGTTCGTGCTATATCGGCAGCGCGGTCATGTTGAGTATTCTGCCGGTGCTGGTCGTAATCGGCTACTATTTTGGGCCGTTGATCATCCGCATAATGTTCGACGAGGAATCCGTAGTTGCCGCGTCTTCGGTCACGGTTTTGTGGGCTGGAATGGTTTTTAATGCTATTGCCGGATTCAATATGAATGCTCTGAATGCCGGGGGAAGTCAGAAAAAGGTCGCGCTTATGGTTTGCTGTTGCGTGATTGTGAATTTTTCACTCAATGTCATCTTAATCCCGCAATACAGTTATCTTGGCGCGGCCTGGGCGACTGCGGTAACATATTTTATCATGGCTTTGGCGTCTATAATCTGCCTGGTCATTGCATTTCGCAAGAAGTAATATTCTGAACCCGCTTCATAAAGAGACATCCGGTACTTCTGTAATTTATTAATTACTCAAGTGCTTTAACCGTCTTTTTTAGAAAAGTAACGTTTCGACATCTCTGTGATAGTTAATCAGAGGAGTTTTGAGCGTGAATTCCCGGGCATATACTTGAATAATCTTTTAGTGGGGGTATGTTATTTGCTTAATTCTAAAATGTTAACATAAAAGCAGGCGGCATCCTGCGAGGGAGTCTAAAATGCCAAAACCAAATTGTTTTATTATCGGCGCGCCGAAGTGTGGTACAACTTCACTTTCTGCCTGGATGTCGGAACATCCCGAAGTATGTTTTTCTATGGTTAAAGAACCTCATTTTTTCTCCACTGACGTAGGAGTCGGATTCCGATTTGACGAAGATACCTATTATTCGTTTTTCCGCGAAGCTTCCGGCGATACCCCGGTTGTGATGGAAGGCTCGACCAAATATCTTTATTCCCGTGAGGCGGTACCGCGAATTGAACGAGAATTACCGGGCGGGAAATATATTGTGATGCTGCGTAATCCTGTCGACATGGCGCAAGCACTGCACTGGCAATACTATCGGAGCGGCTATATCGAGGATATCAGGGACTTTCAAGAAGCGTGGAAGGCGCAGGAACAACGCCGCCACGGAGCATTGATCCCACGTTTATGTCGCGCGCCTGACACGCTGCAATACCAGGAATACTGTATGTTGGGTAAACAGTTGCAACGTCTGTATCAGCACGTTCCACGCGAACGCGTTATGGTTATCCTGCTTGAAGAAATGAAACGCAATCCCAGGGAAATATGGTTGAAACTCCAATCATTTTTGGGGATTTCCGATGACGGCAGAACCGACTTTCCGGTAATCAATGCGGCCGGCTCCGCGCAGTCGCGCTGGCGTAAAAAATTAAAATGGCGTTGTGTCTTCTTCTGGTTGGATTTTGTCAAATTCGCTCATTTGTCATCCTTTGGCGTGCGGCTTTTCAATAAATATCAGCTAATAACCTGGAACAGACACGCCAGGCGGAAAAGTAAACCAGCCGTCAACCGTCCCGCGGTTTCGCCGGAAGTCAAACAGGAACTTATTGAAACTTTTCGCGACGATGTTAATTTGCTGGGCGACTTGATTGATCGTGATGTTTCCCACTGGCTGAAATAATAATCAATTCCGGCTTGTTCCGCCGGAACAGGATGGGGCCGGCATAAATCGAAGTTTTCCATTGCTTGGGACTAGTGGGACTAATTGGACTGTTTAATTTTACCTTGAATCCCGACTGTGCCAAGTCTCGCAACTGTCCAGTTTTTCGAGTGTCCACACTCCATTATCTTCAGCCCGTTTTTTATGACCTTTATCGGATTTCTCCGCAATTAGATAAAGAAACTGAAAGCGTTATGGGGGCAAAGTCGGTGGGGCGGGAAGAAAAGGGACGCTTTTTTAGACGCGACTGTTGTCTTCCCCGGTTCCCGGGTTATGAGTCTCCAGTCTTTTGATAGTTCCATCGAAATGCCCCCGGATAAAAATGATTGTTGAGCTTGAAAAAAGATAGATTAATGCTCTATTATATGTTTGACTTTTTTAGTTGTGCTAAACAAGTATGTCGGAATAATGCTAATTATAATTTAGTTCAATTCAATAAAGAAACACTATGGAAACAATCAATCAGCAGGATATTATTAAGCGCATATCGGTAGACAGAAACGGCTTTGTTTTCTTTTGGAATAACAAAGTTTTACGGGCAATTTATCCGGCCCGGGAGCAGTATGTTCAGGAATTATTTGACTGTGGATTAATTGACGATTTGGTCCGGCACCGCTTGTTTCCCGCAACAACGCGAACCGAATATACCATTGACCAGAGTTCCATGGTCTTGGAGCATGAACGAATCTCTCCCGTTCTGGCACCTGAGAATTGGTCGTTTGAAATGCTGAAGGATGCTTGTTTGTGTCTTTTGAAAGTCAATGAAATTGCCTCTAAGTATGGGTATTCAACGATCGATGCCCACGGCTATAATATTTTATTCCATCATAATGAGCCGATGTTTGTGGATCTGGGGAGCTTCATCAAAAGTGAGACGGTCAAGCCGGGAAAACTGAAAGGTTGGCGGGCTTTGCGGGAGTTCGTTGATATGATGTATGTTCCGCTTAAACTTAAATCTAAAAATTGGAATTTTAAGCTGATCCAGGCCAAATACCTTGATTTTTTCCCAATGCTGAAGGCTTATACCAAGCATCCGGTATTAGTCAGGTGTGTTCCTAAACGTCTGTATGAGATGTTTGAAACCGGATTTTATTTGTATAAAATGATTTATCAAATTCCCGACGATATGATTATTGACCGGTTGAAATATACCTCGTTCAGACGTTTTGTTTCGCGGGTCATATTGTTCGGGAAAAAAAAGAATCTTTTTGTGTTTGCGGCAGTTTCATTGCCGGCTTGGATCAGGAAAGTTAAACGTGTCAACAAAAAACGCTGTTCTTCAGTCTGGGGGGCGTATCACGACAATATGCAAGTCAGCGAGCGGCACCGAACGATTGCTAAACTGCTCGGGGAGCTGCCCGGTGCGGAATCATTATTTGAATTCGGCGGTAACGCCGGTTTCTTTTCCAGGGTGCTTGAAAAAGAAACGGAACTGAAAACTATTATTTGTTCTGACTATGACTCAAATGCCGTTGATAAAAACTATCTATCCCTGAAGCGGGACAAAGACTCTCGTGTCATAGTTGTGATGTTGGATTTCAGTTACAATCTTGAAAGTACTAAAATTGCGCCGGTGGCGGAACGTTTAAAAGCTGATATCGTATGTTGTCTGGCGTTGACCCATCACCTTTTTCTTACTCAAGCATTGCCTCCTGATTTCGTTTTTAACCGGCTTGCCTCTCACAGCAATAAATATGTCGCGGTTGAATTTATGCCATTGGGACTCTACGCCCCTAAATATAATAACAGTCTGACCTTGCCTGAATGGTACAATGAAGAATGGTTTGCCGCGGAATTCAAAAAAGTTTTCAAAATTATTTCAGTTACTCCGCTTGAAAAAAACCGGATTTTATATATTGGTGAAAAATTACCGCTTTTTTCCGGGGAGGCGGATGGTAAAACGAGTTAATCTGATAATCCCGATTGGCATTCTATTTTACCATACATGACAGGATGAAGGGGCAATGACAGATTGGAATAACAAGTCTGAATTACGGGTTGATTTTTTTCTGGCCGGTGCGGCAAAGTGCGGCTCTTCTTCTCTGGCGGAATATCTGGCGCAGCATAAACAGATCTGCTTTGCTTATCCGAAGGAACCGGTATTTTTCGCGGACGAGGATTTTGAGTCGAAATACGCCTTTACCTGGGAGGAATATAAAAAATGTTTCAAGCGGAAACCGGAACACCGGATAACCGGTGAAGGTTCAATCCTCTATATCTACTCCGATTCCGCTATCAAAAACATCCTGGAATATAATCCGGATGCGAAATTTATCGTCATGCTGCGTAACCCAATCGACCAGGCTTATTCATATTTCCTGCAATTGCGGCACAGCGAGTACGAACGTGAAAAGGACTTTGTTGCCGCCTGGGAGCGTGCGCCGTTTCCCGGACGATCTTTGCTGAACTATCACTCAGTCGTCTCTACCGGTGAACAGTTGCAGCGGCTTCTGGCTCAGGTTCCGCGAGAGAAAGTACTGTTACTGACCCTGGAAGAACTCATTGCTGATTCGCGTGCGCTTTATCTTAAAGTTCTTGATTTCCTCGGCGTTGAAGATGACGGCAAAAACGAATTTGAAGTGGTCAATCAGGCGGGGACGCATCGCAACTTCCTGATGAAATTCATCTTCATGACCGTGACTCGAAACCGGTTCTTATATCAACTGGCGGTAAATACCGTCAGGGTTCTCGGGATATCCGCTGACTCTGTCAATCGTTTACACAAAGGCAAAAAGACCCCGAAAGTAAAGCTGGCGCCGGAGCTGCGGCAGCGCATGGCCGGCGAACTCAAGGGGCAGGTCGCGATCATTTCAGATATCCTGCAGCGGGACATGACTGAAGTCTGGACTGACTTCAAAGATCCTGAGGTTGACTGAGCTCAACCTTATTTCCTGCCTGTTTGGGCTGTCCTGTTTTATCCGGCAATCCTTTGTTCCGCATTCCGGTTTGACAATTTGAATTTTAATCCGTATGACGGATGGCGATAGCCCGCTTCATACTGGCGCTCTGCGTTTTGGAAGCGGCATAACCAATGCCGGGTTTAATTCCCCGATCCTCTGGGGCGTTCCGCTCGAGTAAATTTTCGGCCCTCCCGCCAGGCCGTTGAAGTTCTAGCGTAATACTCTGATGCTCTGCGTCGAAGATAGCCTGAACGGCAGAAAATTTTTATTTATCTTTTCAGGAAAAGCACATATCCTGGAATCCCTCTCCCCGGCGCTATTTCAGCCCGGAATAAATTTTTTGTAATTACCTTAATCCATGTTATAGTAGAAATAGAAGACAGTTTTCAGTTGTTTATTTTCGATTATTACATCATCATATTCCACTGACTGTTTCATTGTCGAAATCTTGTGAATAAACAACTGAAAGGGTTCATGCTAAAAAAAGAAATAACATCTGCATATGATTTTAAATCCTATCGTATGTTGTCGGAGGACAATATTATACTGGTTTACCAAATGGGAAAAGTTGGTTCCAACACTATCAGGTGGAGCTTAAAGAAGGCCGGTTTAAAAGTTTCGCACATTCACAGTCTTTATCTGAATCGCGGCTATGAATTTTATAAAAACTTCTTATTGTCCCAAGTTAATTATCCCGCAACCAAAAAGATTCTCTATTCATTCTTCTATCAATGGCAGCGTCTTAAACTGCGTCGGCGCAAAAAACTCAAAATAATTACGCTTGTCCGGGAGCCTGTCAGTGTTAATATTTCATCATTTTTCCAAAATCTATCGTATTTTGCTTACGAATATGAACACAAAGCGGCAAGCTCTCTTTATGAAGCCTTTTTTGATAAATGCAATCATGATTATGTGCTTGACTGGTTTGATAAGGAGTTTTTACCGACGACTGGTTTGGATATCTATCAATATGACTTTGACAAGGATGCCGGGTATTCAATTATTAAGGAAAAGAAGGTTGAATGTCTGGTAATTAAGCTGGAAAAGCTTGATGAACTTGAAGGTGCTATTGCGGAATTTGTCGGGGTTAGAGATTTCAAGCTGGTAAGACATAATGTCTCGGCGCATAAATGGTTTAATCCGGTTTACCGGGAATTCAAGAGAAACGTCATGTTCAGTTTGGAGTTCATTGAGCGGATTTATTCCAGTAGACTGGTACAACATTTTTACAGCGAAGATGAGATCAATGAATTCATGGACAAATATTTGAAATCCGGGTAATCTCGGATAATTTGATATTTGCCGCTTCAAAACAGCTTCTCCGACTTGTTTAAAATAGCTGAAATCCATGGTGTTCGGATAATTTGATCAGTTCTGGTTTTCCTTGTACATCAGCTTGATATAATGGCCGCCGCTTCCCGCGTGGGATTTTATCATTATGTTGTTATCGCCTTTTTGCAGATTGGCCGTGAACCAGACCGGATTTCCCGGATTCCCGTGAGATTTATTCAGTGTCAGGACCAGCTTGTCGTTGACGTATACTTTAGCCCAGTAATCGACCTGGAGCCCGAATATCTGTTTTCTGTTCCTTGAACTGTTAAAGACCGTTTTTGCGTAGCAAACGCCACGGTCTTTATTGCCGGTGAGTTTTGCATAATCTATCTCGTCTTTATTTCCGGTGATTTTATGCCAGGCTTTTGGGGCGTATTTAATGTTGAGTTCCAGCATTGCCAGCTTATCAGGGCAGGGGGTATCGGTTTTTCCGAATGGCCCGGCCCATTGCCATTTTTTCGCGGGGATGGCAATGAAACTCATTGTCTCCAGGATTTTTGCGGTATATTCGCCCTGTGGAATGAGCTTGGTTGATGGATTTTCAATGCCGCCAAGCAGCAGGTAACCGAGTTTTACGCCTTTGCCGTAGGTTCCTTTCTTCGGGACCGCGATATGCAACTGGTGTTCCCCCGGTTCAAGATTGATTCCGAACATCTTGTAGGTATAGCCGCCGCGGTGATTACAGGGAATGAAATCGGCTTTTATCCCGTCAAGACTGATATACATGGATCCGTATTCTTTACTCAACGGAAACAGCAAGCCTACTGTTTCCGCCCGGAACGGGATGCTCATCGACACGCCCGGCCCGGTTGACGCAGTGGCTCCGAGGAAAAAGCGATCCCACCAGTAAGGAAGGGATGAGTCCTCTTTCCAGCCGGGTGCCAAGGCTATTTTAGCCATTGTTCCATCAAGGATCAATTTGCGTTTTGAGCGCTGACAGGGCAGGGTGTATTGCGAAATGGTTTCTTTTTGTGTTGGAATATATTTTTCCAGTTCTTTGGTGATGGCTTCGGCATAAAGTTGATGTCCCGCCCGGTTGGGATGAACATTATCGCCGAAGATGTCCTGCCATTTTTTCTTGTTCTTTTTCAGATATTTTTCACATACCGCCTGCAGGTCAACGCTTGCGAACCCGTAGTATTTTGCAATAGCGGCGTGACGTTTGATGTTGCCGCCCTTCCGGCTGGCCGCGAGGAGAAACACGATCGCCGGCGGTTTATTGAGCTTTTTCAAACGATGAATAATACTTTCAAGGGTCCAGGTTACCGACTCGTCGCTTGCGCCGCTGTCATTGACCGCATATTCGATCAATACCAGATCAGGCTGACAGGCAATAACGTCACGTTCCAGCCTGAACATGCCGAGCATGCTGCCGGTTGCGCTCATGCCGGCATTGTGCATGGCTACTTGAGAGTTTGGAAACGTTTTTCTCAACCAGGGGCCAATCCAGCCTTTGCCGGCCTGGGTTATTGAACCGCCAAGCGCGACGCAACGTAAAGGCTGCCCTTTTTGGGCGTTACGGAATACTGCTTTCAGGTCGTTCCCGGTTGTTTGAGGTTGTTCTTTGAAATGCGCGCAACCTGAGAAAAGCACCGCCAGACTGATTGTTAGAACGCTATAGAGACACTTCATTTGCTGAATTCAAGATAGGTGTAGGTCGGCATCCAGTGAAAATGCGGTCGGTCAAATTTGGGTTCACCCGATTGACTGAGTTCTTTGCCTTCGAGCCAGCGGGAATAATTGTAGCGGGCCACCAGGGCGCGCCAAACGGTTTTGTTGTTAACCTTTGCACCTTGAGCAACCAGATATTTGACCGGGATCGCAAGTTCCGCGGTCCAGTACTGATCTTTGTCTTTCCAGTTGTTCAAGGTTCCTTTAACCTGAGCTTTGCCGATCAGCGGCATATTGAAATCAATGCAGCTTGGCAGTTTACGACCGCCGCTCGGGAAAAACATGGTGGTATGTCTGTTGTTCGGGGTACAGTACATTTCCCAGTAAAACGGCTGATCCATCGGTTTCAGGAATACTTCCAGAACATCGCCGGAACCGTAATGGTGCTGTTCGTCCTGGTCGTTTTCCTGGACGATATCGCTGTCAATGAGTTTTGCTCCGACGTAAATATAATCTTTATTCCAGAGAATCTTGTACCAGCCGGGTTCTTTGGCGGTACAGGTAGGTGCGGGAAGCAGCGGATACTGTTTCGCGGTTTTCCAGGCCGGGTCGGACAGACTGCCGTCAACTTTGATGTTTTTGGGCGTATATTTTGCTACAACGGTAAGGTTCTCACGACCTTTTTCGTATGAATTGCAACCCGCAGTCAACAGGACGGCGGCGGCGATGCCGGTTATTTGCAGAATGGTTTGTTTCAACATAATTTATCCTCCCGATTGATTATTTGGTGAATTTCAGTTTAGCCCAGGATTTATCTTTCAAGATATATTGTACTTTATCATCATGCTTCTGGCTGATAGAGGTTTCAGCGTCTGAAAGATAGACAGAGTAATTGCGCCGGTAAGCCAGCACATTCCAGACGGTTCCCGGTTTGATTGTCCCGCCGTATTTTTCCATGTCTTTAAGAGGAATTGCAATTTCGACATTCCAGAATTTGTCTTTGTCTTTATAGTTGTTGACCGTACCCTTGTCCAATACTTTGAACTTAATCGGAATTTTGCATTCTGCAGCGGTGGCGGTGCTTGGCAGTTTATAATGGCCGGGACCGGGAATGAAATGAATAGCTTTATGTTC
Source organism: Victivallales bacterium (assembly GCA_963676655.2). Taxonomy (GTDB): domain Bacteria; phylum Verrucomicrobiota; class Lentisphaeria; order Victivallales; family Victivallaceae. The sequence continues at coordinate 458,126 of CAXXKX010000002.1, forward strand.
TTTCGGTCCAAAAGTGAATGACCACATGACCGTTGATTTGCCGGGACGGATAAATAACTGAAAGAAGTCACCGGCCGTAACGGATTTGGGGTCGTCTTTCTTGGCTTCAGTCACGATATCTGAATCCACCAGATGGGCAAAACAGTACAAATATTGTTTATCCCAGCGAAACTTGATGTAAGTTTTTTCGGTTATCTCTGTAGTTGGAGCCGCAAACAACCTCTGAGACGGAACAGTCCATTGGTGTTGGGTTTTTCCGTCAATTTTAACCGGCTTGTCGATATACCTGGCATTATAGGATACTTTCGGGTTGTAAAGCCCGAACGGGCATTGACAACCTGCGGTCAAAACAGCAAGGCTCAGGCCGGCCAGGATGCTTTTGGTAATTTGTTTCATCTTCCAATTCCTTTCAATATGATTAAAATATTAATGAAATGTTATATATCCATGTCTGTCATAGCGGAAATTAATTCTTCTGGCTTCACGCAGTGACAGGTCGGCGGCAAAACACATGGCAGAGGCAATATAACCGGCTGTGGCATTTTGGCCGGGTCTATAGCCCGGATCTTTAATCATATTCAGGAGTTCAAAGGCGTGCAGCTTGTCGCCGCCGCCGTGACCGGTGCCGTCGCCGGAACAATCATGGATTTCGAGATGATCGCTGACATTGTCATAATGATAAACTTGTGCCTTATGAAGATTTCCCCAGATTCGCCCACGGGTTCCGACAGCATGGAAATTGCGACCCGAAAGCTCTCCCATGCAGTTGAAAGTCAGCATAAAATTGACTATTGCGCCGTTTTCATATTCGATGGCCACGTTCTGAGTATCATAAATATCCTTTTTGATATTGTAAATACATCTTGAATCATGGCGAATGAATTTATGCATAATTTCTTCGCCTTCATCTTCGTGTTCGGAGAAAACCGGTTCCTGAAAATATTGACATACTTTTGCTTGCGAACATTCGGCGCAAATTTCAGGAAGCAGCGGGCTGGGGTTGAATATCCGGTTGCCGCCATAGGAGTTCAAGCTTATAGGACGACTTTCGGTTATCCAGTTCAAAAGGTCCATGTCATGGCTGGATTTTTCCAGCATCGCGCCGCCGCTTGTCGCGGTATTTCTCCGCCAGAAACCGCGGTTCATGATTGAGGAAACTCCGAGACCAGGCAGTTCGTCGGCCTGAATTGAACAAATTGCTCCAATTGCTCCGGATGAGATCAGTTCAAAAATTTTGGAGTAAAATGGCGTTGACCTTAAAACGAACCCTAAAACGCTGCGACCGTTATTTTCACGTTCGGCATTGAGGATAGCTTCACAGTCGCCCATAGTTGTTGCCAATGGCTTTTCCAGCGCGACCGGGATGCCAAGCTTAAAACATTCGACGGCGTGTTCAGCATGTAAATGATTTGGTGAAGCAATAACTATTCCGTCCAGAACGGAACCGAATTCATTAAGCATAACTCGAAAATCGTCAAATTCAGCCGGTTGGCTGGTTAGTTCTGACATTTTCTGCATGGCTTTGCGGTGATTTGCGTCAGGGTCGGCCAGGGCCACTACTTCCACTTCAGGTGAGGCGGCGTAAAACTTTGCGTAAGCGACACTCCGGCCGCCGGTTCCGATAAAACCAATCTTAAATTTTTTCATGATTAATAATTCCGCGTATATTAATTAAGGATATTTTGTTTATTCAGGAGAAAGCGGTTTTTTCCGCTCAAGAATACATGTACCGGCCGGAGGATTATCGAATCCGGCAAGTCTGGCGTTACGGACAAACGCACGAGATTTATGCGGACAGCAAGCCTCAGCGTCTCCGGCTCCTGTCTTGGTGCCGGCACAGGCATCGACACCGAACGGTTTAATCAGGGAAATCGCCTCAGAAACATTTTCAGGTGTCAAGCCGCCACCAATTATTACCGGCAGGGGGCAATCGGCGGTAAAGGCCGAGGCTGAATTCCAGCGATATTCCTTGCGCGGCTCCTCCAGACCGATTAACGCCGGTTCAAGATTGTAACAGTCGAGCATTACGGCGCTGATGTAAGCGTAATATTCCTGAATATCCGGTACGTTCCCCTCGTCATCGAGGTATGCCGCGAGGATTATTTTTCCGTTTTCCGGCATCATATCATGTAACTTGATCATTTCCTGAAATGAACAACCATGCAGTTGAACCGTGTATATCGAGGCGTGCTTTAAAATATCCATGATGCTTTCAGCATCAGTCAGATGAGTTACAATTACCGGGGAGACATACGGAGGGAGGCGGCGGCCAAGCCGGGAAGCGGTGCTGGGTAGAATAAAACGGGTTGACTGATGAACTTGACCGACCATAAAACCGATTGCATCGGCGCCGGCCCTGACCGCTGTATCTAAATCATTCTCGTTTTGAATCCCGCAGATTTTAACTCTCATTAATGTGATACTCCCAAGCTTTATTTACACCATATAAAGTACAATCATTTCCGGCTGCTTCAAGTCCGGGAATGTATTTTAAGAAAAAATTACTGTCACCGCCGGCGGCAACCATTCGTAATTGCTGATCCGGAAAAATTCTTTTGATTTTTTCAATGATCCTTACAACTCCGCCGATGGCACCGTCGTCAACCCCGACCCGGACCGCTTCGATGGTATTTGTTCCAAGTTCCGGGATATTTTCGAAAAAATCAATCAACGGGATCATGGCGGTAAAGTCATTCAGCGATTTACGCTGAAGCATGCGGCCAGGCATGATTGCTCCACCGTAAAAAATTTTGCCAGGTCCGAGGACTTCAAAGGTAATTGCAGTCCCGAAATCAATACAAACCGCAGGCAGACTGCCGGTTTCAGCCAATGCTATGGTATTGGCTATCCGGTCCGGTCCTATAGTGGAAATATCACATCTGGAAAAATCGATTCCGCAAGCGACGGCGGGAGTGATTTGAAACACTCGTTCAATGTTTGCAAGTTGGGACATAAAGTCAGGTACGACACAAGCCATCGCGACCGGCATTCCGGTCGGGATCATTTCAGGAGTAAAGTTGGCCCGGGATATTTGTGTAATTGTCTCAATTCGACCTTGATGCCCTATTGCGTACTGCAAGTTGGTGTTGCCGACATTCAGCAGGAAGACTTTTTCACCATCATCCATCGTTATTTAAATAAACCTGTCAAGCTCTGGATCGGCACCTATCTGATGCACCAGTTCTTTAATGCGTTGGGCGCTTTTGGCGTTACAGACCAGAGTTGCGTCTTCCGTGTGGATGATTATCATATCCTTGACGTCGATGGTCGATATCAAATGACTTGAATCAGTAACAATGATATTGTCGGCTGAATCAAGTTGTTCATACAGGCCGCGAACAACATTTCCGCTTTTATCCGGCCTGATCTGATTTCTCAACGCAGTCCAGCTGCCGACATCGTCCCAGTCAAAAGAGCAGCCGGCAACGGCAACTTTTTCAACTTTTTCCATTACTGCGTAATCGATGGAAATTTTTTCGCAATTTTCGTAAGCCTCAGGCAGTACCTCCATCAATTTCCCTTCTTTTTCTGCCGCTTCCAATTCTTCAGCGAGTGTTTCCATCTGAGGGGCATGCTTTTTGAATGCGTTGCGGATAGCTCCCACGCACCAGACGAACATTCCGCTGTTCCATTTGTAGCAGCCCTCAGACAATAATTCCTCAGCGGTTTCAAGATTAGGTTTTTCCCTGAAACCAAGACTTTTACAGAAATTTGTTTTGGTATCGAATGAAAGTTCTTCTCCACAGTGAATATAGCCGTAACCGGTGTTGGCGCAGGTTGGAGTTATGCCGATGGTGACAATGTAGTCATCTTTGGCCGGTGCGGCACTGTCGGCCAGAACTTCCAGTAATGAATCAGTATCACGGATAATATGATCAGAAGGCAGCATAACCATAACGGCTTTATCACTGTTGCTGCGCGCTTTGATAACTCCGGCCGCCAGCGCAACGCAAGGCGCTGTGTCGCGTCCGACCGGCTCTCCAATAATATTTTCAGGAGGAATTGATTCCAGCAGTTTGCGCATTGGCTCCACGTAATCGGCATTGGTAATAACCAGAATATTTTGGCTCGGAACCAAAGGGAGCAGTCGCTCAACCGTCTGTTCAATAAGAGTCAAGTTGCCAATTAAACGCAATAATTGTTTAGGATGGGAGATTCGGCTTTGAGGCCAAAAACGCTCTCCCTTTCCTCCAGCCATTACTACTGCATAAAAATCATTTTGTTCAGTCATCTGAAACGCTTTCCAAGTTCTTTAATATTTTTTAGCTAAAAAAAAACCGCCGCTTGAGCGGCGGTTGGATGTGGTTCTTCAAGAGAGTTTTTCGATGATTTTGACCAGCGGCAGGAACATGGCAATAACAATAGTACCAATGACTACCGCCAAACCGACGATCATGATCGGTTCGATGAGGGATGTCAGTGCGCTCACGGCGTTGTCGACTTCTTCATCGTAGGTATCAGCTACTTTCTCAAGCATTTCCGGTAATTTACCGGTTTCCTCTCCTACCTCGATCATACTGATAACCATTTCGGGGAATACTTTGGTCGCACCCAGTGGTTTAGCAATACCTTCACCTTCTTTCACCGCTTCGTGAACTTTAGCGACGGCATTGGTCACAAGTTCGTTACCGGCGGTTTCTTTAACGATAGTGAGGGCATTGAGTACCGGAACCCCTGAAGACAAAAGCGTCCCGAGAGTACGTGAAAAACGGCCAATAGCCGTTTTAGAGATAATCGGCCCGAGTAGGGGCATATTGTACTTTAGCCAGTCAATAACGTAGCGCCCGGCAGGAATTTTCCGGATAACTAGAAATAGAACGACTGCAACCGCTATCCAGATCAGCACAACCCACGCTCGTTCACGGAGAATGTTACTGAACCCGATAACCATATTGGTCAGGCCGGGCAAAGGTTCTCCTGCCAGCAGTTCGTCAAATATTTTCTTGAAGTTAGGAACGATGAAAACCATCAAACCGATGGTGATCAAGGTCGCCACGGACAAAATAACCGACGGATAGATCATCGCTGATTTAACTTTACCCGCAATACGCGCCGCTTTTTCAAGGAACATCGCAAGACGGTCAAGAATGGTTTCCATCGCACCCGCAGCTTCCCCGGCTCGAATCATGTTGAGGTAAAGTTTATCGAATGACTTTGGATGTTGTGCCAACGCTTCTGAGAAAGTTGAGCCGCCTTCTACTGATTCTGCGGCAGACTCGAGTGTTGTGCGAATTGCGGGGTTTTTAGCCTGTCTTTCCAAGGTTTTAAGCGAGCGGATCAGTGGAAGACCGGCATCAAGCAAAATAGCCAACTGCCGGGTGAAAACGGTCAAGTCTTTTCGTTTGATGACTGCCGCCCCGATTTGCATATCCATCAGGCTGCCGCCTTTTTTCTTTTTCTGTCCCGGTAGCGGCGCTGCTTTTTTTGCTTCGGGTTTGGAGCCTTTAACCGGTGATATAGAGGTAGGGAACAACCCCTGCTGTTTCAAAGTGTTGGCTACGGCGTTCTCGTTGGCGCCGTCCATTTTCCCTTTTTTTTCTTTGCCGGTTGCATCCATTGCAGTGTACTTGAATTGTGGCATAAGATGCTCCTTTTGTTTCTATTAATTTTAAAAAACTCAATTCCTGCCAGATTATAATTATCAGGTAAATCGGCTAAACATGACTGGTGGTGATGTCACCGGCATCGCTATAAATAACCATCGGATGCTCCTGTAAAAATTATTGTGCCGTTTATAAAGTATACAACGGCCCCTATATAATTATACAACAGAAAATGACAATTGTCCAGTCAAAAAACAAGAAAATTACTGCATCTCGTCAAGTTTTTGCAGCATACCCTCCTGATCCTGGGCTTTTGTTACCAGGTCAGTGTAGGAAATAGTGCCGTTTCTGTACAAATCAAGCAAGTGCGCGTCAAGCGTATTCATTCCGTATTTTGCCCCGGTTTGCAGCTCGGAAGAAATACGGAACGTTTTATTGTCACGAATCAGAGCTTGAATTGATGCAGTAGAAATCATGATCTCAAATGCGGCGATTCGTCCCGGTTTATCCTGGCGTTTGAGCAGGACCTGAGATATTACCGCTTTCAAGGATGAAGCCAGCTGAGTGCGGATCTGCCCCTGTTGTTCAGTTGGGAACGCGTCAACAATACGGTCAACGGTACGAGCCGCCCCGGTAGTGTGCAGAGTGGCAAAAACCAGGTGACCTGTTTCCGCCGCTGAAACGGCCGCTTCCATGGTTTCCAGGTCGCGCATTTCACCAACGAGGATAATGTCCGGGTCCTGACGCAACGCACGTTTCAGGGAGTCTTCGAAACTGGGAGTATCTACTCCGACTTCGCGCTGAATAACACAACTGCGTTTATGCTGATGATAAAATTCTATCGGGTCCTCGACTGTAATAATATGACAGGCGCGTTCTTCATTGATAATATTCAGCATTGATGCCAGAGTTGTACTTTTGCCGGAGCCGGTCGGACCAGTTACCAGAATAAGGCCGCGCGGTTCATAGAGCAGGTTCTTAATCGAGTTCGGCAAGCCAATCTGTTCGAGAGTCAGCAAAGTATTGGGGATCTGACGTAATACGGTTCCAAAACAGCCTTTTTGCCGGAATGCGCTTACTCGAAAACGAGCCTGGTCGCCGAACGCAAAACCAAAGTCAGAAGCGCCGCCTTCCTGAATCTGCTGCATGTGGACATCCGACGCAATGCTCTTAACCAGACGCTCTGTATCTTCAGGAGTCAATGCCGGGACGTTCAACGGAGTCAAATCCCCGTGGAGGCGAACCATCGGCGGGGCGCCAACCTCAATATGAAGGTCACTCACTCCCTCATTAACTACAAGTTGGAGCAAATCAGGCATTTCGATAGACATTTGGATATCCTTTCCCGGTGAATATAAAAGTTTATTGTTTACCCTGAAGTGTATTTCAGGACTTCTTCCATAGTGGTTTCCCCATTGAGAATAGAGCGGATTCCGTCTTCACGAATTGTCCGCATTCCAAGCTCTCTGGCTTTTTCCCTGATTACCGAAGTTGGCGCCGCTTCGCTGATCAGGTTCATTATGTCGTTGCTCATAACCAGCAGTTCAACGAGGGCTTTCCGCCCTTTGTAACCGGTTTCGTTGCAAGTTGAGCAGCCTTTACCATAGTAAAATTTACGGTCGCCAATATCTTTACGTTCAAGATTGAGTGCTTCCAGGTCTTCGTCTGTCGGTTCAAAAGCGGTTTTGCAATCTTTACATACCCGGCGAATCAGGCGTTGACTCAAAACACCAACCAAAGATGAACAAATAAGGAACGGCTCAACGCCCATATCTATCAGACGGGTTACGGTTCCGGCCGCATCATTGGTGTGAAGGGTAGAGAACACAAAGTGCCCGGTCAGTGATGCCTGAATCGCCATTCGGGCGGTTTCAAGGTCACGGATTTCCCCGATCATAATGCGGTCCGGGTCTTGTCGCAGGAACGCACGCAATGCTTTGGCAAAAGTCATTCCGACGGCTGTATTGATCGGTACCTGAATAATGCCTTCGATGTCATATTCAACCGGGTCTTCCGCGGTCAAAAGTTTATCGCCGATTTCGTTCACTTCTTTCAAACATGAATACAAGGTTGTTGTTTTTCCTGAACCGGTCGGTCCGGTAACAATTAGAATTCCGTTCGGACGATGGACCATCTCGCGCAGTACTTCTTTAATGTCGTCACCCAGGCCAAGGGCGTCAAGACTCAGGTTGACGACTGACCGGTCAAGAATACGCAATACCACCGATTCTCCATAGGCGGTCGGCAGACAGGATACGCGCAAGTCGATTTGCTTACCTCGGACCTTTAACTGAATACGACCGTCTTGAGGACGGCGGCGTTCCGCAATATTCAAGCCGCTCATGATTTTTACACGGCTGATAACTGGAATCGCCAGGTTTTTCGGCGGTGGCGGCATTTCATACAACGCGCCGTCAACCCGGTATCGGATTTTAAATTCCTTTTCAAAAGGTTCAAAGTGGATGTCACTGGCCTGGTCTTTAATCGCTTGATAAAGGATTACATCCACAAATCTGACAATTGGAGCTTCATTGGCGACATCCTCGATATCATGTTCATCGCCATCTTCGTCGTCTGCTCCTTCAATAACCATTCCGGCCAGAACATCGTGAACGGAGCCGATATCGACCGGGTAATATTTCTCAATGGCGTCATCGATCTGATCCACTGCCGCAACGCAGATTACAATATCTTTGTTAAGAATAAAGTGAAGGTCTTCACCAATTTGATAATCCAGCGGATTGCGTGAAACAAGTTTAAGGCTGAATCCGTCCCATTCGACCGGAACTATGCCGTACATTCTGGCAGTATCCGGCTCAATCATTTCGATTACTTCTTTGGGAGGGTCAAAACTTCTTAAATCCACCACTTCTGATCCAAGGTTGGTGGCGATCATATGCAGCAGTTGTTCTTCGTCAATCAGGCCGTAGTCAAACAGTACGTCTCTGAAAGGTTTGCCGCTGCGGTCATGTTCTTCTTCCACCTCGGTAAGCTGTTCTTCCGTACAGATCTCCTCGCCCAACAGAATATCTTTTAGTGTTTGGCTTTCTGCATCCAGCATTGCCATAGAGCCGGACCTCGCTTTCTATATTATTTAATAATTATCTTAATCTTTTATTCGTCATCGGAAACAGTTATTCTTATTACTTCTTCGATCGTTGACGTGCCACTAGCGGCTTTACGCATTGCGTCATCACGCAGATTTCTCATTCCTCCGGCCCGGGCCGCGTCACGAATTTCGTTGGCCGGAGCGTTATTAAAAATCAGGTCCTGGATGTCTTCAGTCAACATGAATATTTCATAAATCCCGACACGGCCTTTGTAGCCGGTTCCGTTACATTCGTTGCATCCGCGTCCCTTAACGAATTTATTGTTTTTCAGATATTCTTCAGTCAAGCCGAGCAAGTGGATGTCTGTTGGTGTGGGTTCATAAGGCTCGGGACAATTCTTACATGTTCTGCGCAACAGGCGCTGAGCCATGATCGCCCGGACCGCTGATGCGATAAGGAACGGCTTGATTCCCATATCAGCCAGACGGGTTACCGCGGACGGAGCATCGTTAGTATGCAGCGTACTGAATACCAGATGTCCGGTAAGCGCCGCGTTGATCCCGATTTCAGCGGTTTCCAGGTCACGCATTTCCCCTACCATGATGATATTCGGCGCCTGGCGCAGCATTGCACGCAGGGCAACGGAGAAAGTCATATCAATCTGCTTGTTTACCTGAACCTGATTGATCCCGGCCAACTGATATTCGATCGGGTCTTCAACCGTGATGATTTTGCGGTTCGGTGTATTGATTGTATTCAAAAACGCGTAAAGAGACGTAGTTTTACCTGAACCGGTCGGGCCGGTAACCAGGAAAATTCCATCCGGGAAAGCAAGGATTCTTTGAATAAGTTCAAGGTCGTCAGCGTAAAATCCCAGTTTCGGAATATCCAGCTGAATACTGGATTTGTCAAGAATACGCATAACGATACTTTCGCCATGGGTGGTCGGGATTGAGTTAACGCGAAGGTCAACGTCAGCACTGCCGATTTTCAACTGGATACGACCGTCCAACGGGATTCGTTTTTCAGAGATATCCATCCCGGCCATGATCTTGAGACGGCTTGTCAAGTTCGCTTGCAGATACTTTGGCGGGGCGTCCACTTCCTGGAGTACTCCGTCAATTCGATAACGAATTCGATAACGCTTTTCCATCGGTTCCATGTGAATGTCCGATACTTTCTTATGAAAAGCTTCGATAATAATCATAGAAACGAGTTTAACAATCGGGGCATCGTCGTCATCATTTACTCCACTATCACTGGACGCTGCCAATTGCGCTTCAATATCATCACTGTCAGCCACAATGTCATCGATAAAAGAATCTACACTGTCTTCCAGGGAACTATAATGCTGTTCAATAACTTTATCAATCTGATCCTGAGGTGAAATCACCGCTTCGACATCGCAACCCAGCAGATATCGCAACGAGTCAAGAGTAGCCATATCGGTCGGGTCGCTCATTGCGATAGTCAACACTTCATCGTGTTTCATGACCGGTACGACCTGATACTGATGAACTACTTCTGAAGATAAAGAATTTAGAACTTCCTGAGGAATCTTGTAGCCGCCAAGGTCCAGAATTTCCATTCCGTACTGTTGGGCCAGCATAGAGGTAAGTTCCATAGAGTCAATGTAATTCAGATCACGAAGAGCATCCACAATATCCAGAGGCTCCGCCGAGGCGGCCACCCGATCCCAACCCTCATCAATCTGTTCGGGAGTTATCATACCGTATTCGGATAATAATTCCAGAATATAATCACTATCTCTAGCCAAAACTTACCTCCTGTTCATCTGCGTCAAAAAACAAAAAACTCACTAATAACATCGCTTAACCGGGACTTTACTGCCCCGACATAAATTAATCATATATCAAGCCGATTTCAAGCCTGATATACAACAAACAACGAAGTTTTTTGGACCTATGCAAACTGGGAGATGACTGCAACCAGAACAAGTGGCTCATTACCGATACTTTTAATGGAATGACAAGCGTTGCTGGTAAGAATTGTATCGCCTGTTTCGAGAATGACGATTTGCCCGTTGTCGTCAGCTTCGGCGCGACCTTGAACAATTACGAAAACTTCTTCTTCGCCTGCGTGTTCGTGAGTGCCGATACTGCTGCCGGGAGCGAGAGTCAAACGGGCAAAAAGACGATTATTGGCTTTTAATTCATCTTTATCCCAAAAATGTTCAATCTTGACGCTTCCGTCTCCGCCGCGCATATTTTCGCGGACTTCACTTTTATACTGACCGTCTTTTCTTATCATTGTTGAAATCTCCTTGCTAAACAGTAACAAAACCTACATTCAATATATAAGTATATCATCTCCGAAAAAATTCAACAAAAAACTTGAATTTTGTATCGAATTTATTTTTAATAATAAATTATCAGGTAGTTTTATTTTGATATCATATATTTCGGCATTATATTAATTTTTTGAACATGTTTAAGTCTGTTTTATTGAGTGGATAAGTAAGGTCGTTCCGGCTACTACCGCGGTCTCGGTCCGCAATATCCAGGGCCCAAAGCTTAATGGATAAAAGTTGTTATTTGCCATTAAGTCCAATTCCTGGTTTGAGAATCCGCCTTCGGGTCCAATAAATAAACCAATATTAAACAATGGTGTTTCCGGAAAGGGGACAGAGGTCTTAGCAAGCGCTCCATAAAAAACTGCGTCTAAAGAATCAGCATCGCTTAACGCTTCGTTAAAGCTGATAGGATTTTCGAGTCGCGGCAGAAACGGATTGCGTGACTGCTTGCAGCCCTCCCGTAATAAGGTTTGCTGCCGTTCTGATTTGCCGTCCGGGGCCGCTACTGAGTTTTCGGAGATTATCGGAATGATTCTGAATATTCCGATTTCTGCACACTGTTTGAGCAGAGTGTCCATTTTATTGCGGCGGGGCGGGGCGACATAAAGATTCAGCTTGATCGCCGGTTCAGGAAAATTTTCGACTTTGCGGACGATTATTTGACGATCCTGGAGTATTTCTGCTTCAGCCAGACAGCCGGCTCCGTCATTTAGTTGAATAAGTTCTCCCGGTCTGGCGCGAAGCGTCTTGAACAGGTGTTTTTCATCCTCCCGACTAAGGGTGGCAACTTCATTTTCAATAATGTTGTCACAAAAAAAACAACGCATGATATCTTTCTGCAGCCGGAGTTATCGTTTAATTCATATAGCGGATAATTGCTTCTTTTTTGAGTTTTGCGATGTAATCCTTATACGCTTGCATTCGCAGTTTGTTTTCAATTTGCTCTTTGAGTTCACGGTTTAAGTTGTCGTATTTCGGATTACGTGCTTGACGACGTTCCGCCAGACGGATAAAATATACTCCCTCCATGGTTCTGATCGGGCCGATTACTCCTGTTTCCTTGATTTTTTTTACGGCACTGGCGAATTCCGGACGCAATTTTTCGTCCTCGATCCAACCGACATCGCCGCCTTTTTGCGGATTAGGTCCGTCTGAGTGCAGGACGGTCAAAGACTTGAATATTTTAGGATTGTTATCTTTCAGATCGGACGCTATTTCTTTTATCAGTTTTTCCATGTTTTTCCGGCCTTTTTTCAATAACAGTAATTGAATTCGGCTTGAGGCCGGAGTTATGAATTCCTTACGGTTTTTTTCGTAATATTCAAATAAATCCCGTGGTGTCAGGTTTACGTTTTGATAGTAATAATTACCGACCATGATCTGGATGATAACTTTTTCAGTGGCTTGACGCCGCAAATCCTCAATAGTCATATCGGATTTTTTTGCCTTAGCAACCAATTCTTCACGGTTCGTGCAGCCGAAAGTTAAAGCCAGGTCGTCAAGAGTCTGCTCAATATATTGTTCCGGAACCTTGAAGGGGTTTTTCTGATAATCCATTAACAGCAGTTTGCGGGCAATAATGCCTTCCAGTACCTCTTTTCTTGCTTTCCATATCTGGTTATATAGCTCATCTCCAGTGTACACTAAAGATAACCTTGCTTCGAATGAGGAGCTTTCGAGGATGACATCGGTCAAACTTATCGGCTGGTCGTTGACTGAAGCCAGAATAGAGTCAACATCTTTTCCGTTATTCGAGTAGACAAATTCAACTTTGCGTTCAGAAGGTTTAGCCGGTCGGAATGACATTTCATTTTTTACAACTGGAAGTCCTGCCTTTCTGCTTTGCCGTGCCGACATGTTGGAAAAAGGTGAACTGCCGGTTGTTGATTGTCCTTGAAGAATCTGAACCGCCAGTATACAAACGGAAAAAATGTAAAGAGATACTCTCATTTACCACCCCATGGAACGGAGCCAGCGAGCGGCCAGTTCCGGCCAGATCAAGATATACGGTACATCTGGTCTCATTCCGAGTCCGTGCCCGCCTTCCGGGAAAATGTGCAGTTCATACGGGATGTCATACTTTGCCAGAGCCTGTCCGAACAGCATAGAATTCATTGCCGGAACCCCTTTGTCAGCGGCGGTATGCCACATGAAAGCGGGAGGACTGTCTGATTTGACATGCTTTTCCAGCGAAAATGCATCAAGCTGTTCGGGGGTAGGATTATCACCGAATAAGCTTTTTGGTGAACCTGTATGAGCAAATTCAATGTCGGTGGTAATGACCGGATAACACGGGATCACTGCATCGGGGCGACTGGATATTTTATCCATTTCGTCACCGCCGTTTGTTACTTCAGAATCGAAATAAACGCCCTGGCTGGCAGCCAGGTGTCCGCCGGCTGAAAAACCGAGGATTGCTATTTTATCTGCTAAAATGTTCCATTGTTCCGCGTTTTTTCTGACGATTCTGATAGCGCGGGCCGCGTCTTTTTGAGGTTCCGGCCAGGGATTCGGCTTAACCCGATATTGCAGGACAAACGCGTGAAACCCTTCACGATTCATCCGTTCGGCTATCGGCGCTCCTTCGTGCAGGGCTCTATGAGAATAACCACCGCCGGGACATACAATAACCGCGCCATGTTTTTTATTATCGTTGAGTAAATAAGGCTCAAGGTAAGGTTCAAATCCGTCCACCGATCCCGGTACAACGTCCCAGAGTTTAATAATATCCATATCCAAACTTATCCTTTTATTAATTTGATAAGAAGTAAGTTATCCCGCTTTGGGTCTGTTTTCAAGTAAAATAGGAGATAATTTAGAATGGCTTTTCTAAAAGGGCAGTTGGACTTATTTCAGTTTTTTCATTTTTTGCAGGCACAATTCTTTTTGTTCTTGATTTCCCCATTTTTCATATATTTTAGCGAGGCATCTCCAGGCAGACCACACAGTTGGATGTTCTGTTGCGAATTGTTTTAATTGGCTTAATAATTTTTGTTGTTTATTTTGTTTTTTTGCTAATTTTGCGAGTTCCAGTATAAAATGAATATTTTCCGGGTTATATATCAATAGTTTTTTTGCGTATTCGATGGACGTTTTGAAATCCCCAGCTCTTGCCGAGTTCGTGCATATTGCTGCCAAAAGACCTCGGTATTCATCGCCTCCTTTAATAAAATAATCTTTTTGTCCGGTTTGTTTTAATGCTTGCATCGCCCAGTAAACAGCTTTTTTATTGTTATTCAAGTAATAGTTTGACTCTATTAAGCGGCTTATTTTATTTTTATTTATTCTTTCTTCAGGCAATGCTTCGACTAGAACAGTATATTCTTTATACATCATGAACTGATGGTATATTTCGGCCAGGCTTTCACTTCTGTCTGGCTCATTAAGAGCCTTGGCCCGGTCTATTATTTTTCCCCATGACGAAAGACCTTGAACTTCATCTTTATTAAGGGAATAGTATCTGTCAGGAGTTTTCCCGTAATCAGTTTGAAGTATGATGAATGTTGTTTCTGGATCAAACTTTTTATCAAGTTGCTCAAATAAGAATTGGAGTGCTTCGTCTTTTTCATCAAGACGTAAATAGGCCGAAGCAATCTCTTTATAATGTCTCCTTTTAGAATAATCGTCGGTCTCTTCTTTCAATGCAGCTTTTTCGATTTTAATTTGCTCTTCATACATTTTATTTTTTTTCAGCATTCGACGCAGATTGTTGCGATACCGCTGGCGAGGACGCTCTGCTTTAAATCTTCTTGGTACAAACGGCGTCAATGTTATGGCTTTTTCCCAGGCGGAATATGCCTCGTTTATTTTGTTTTCACCTTCCAGATAAGCGGCATATTCGGCCCAATCTTTGCCATCGCTGGTTTTTTTTGCTTTTTTCAACAAACGTTCTGCATAGTCATTCGGTACTTCCATTTTTTTCAGGAGTTTTCCATATTCTTTCTGAACTTGCGTTCGGTCACCCCAACGCTCGCGTCTTGGTAAACAAAGATACTTCTCATAGGTTGTTTTTGCATCATGATACCGTTTGAGGTAAACTTATCTTTGGGCTAATTCAGTTAATATTCTTTCAAGTATATATCGTTTGCTTAATTGAACAGGTATAACCATTTGCCAGCCAGAGGTATATTTCATGGCATACTGATTCGTTATTTGGCGTTTTAATGCATGTTCCAGGCAAGAGGAGGTGAATTCCACCAGTCTTTTGTCATAATCCTGAGACCGGCAGTCCCAAGCGCCTCCTAAACTCATTAAATTCAAAAGGTCTATTTTAGATAAATCAAGCGAGTTGAGGAGTTTTAATGCTTTATCGGTTTGCTTGTAATAATCAAGCCAGTAGGCGTATTCGGAAATCAGGCTCAAGTCATTTGGTCGCTTTAATAATTCCTGATCATATCTGGTGAATAACAATGATAATTGTTCTTTGTCTTTTCCATAGTGATCAAAAAGACATGATGCCCCTCTGGGATTAACCGATCTCGTCCATTCAATTGATTTTCCTTTAACCCATGGATTGCTCTGCATTCTAATCACATAACCAGATAATGCGGTACGGGAGGTCAGCAGCTTGAAAATTTCCTGCTTCATTCCTTTATGTTCCATGTATTTTACTATTTCGGATGGCCAGAAGTCATGCGGCATAGTCCAGTTCAGACGTTTTAAGATAATTATCACGATCTTATATTGTTGCTTATTGTTCAGTTCACGACACGCTTCAGATAACAGTTCAAGATCGACCTTTAGTAGCTTTGTCCATTCTGTAGCAAGCTTCTCTGCTTTGACGGTTTGACCATTCCGGATATGATGCATGATATCATTAAAATATCTTTTTGATTTTGTTTTATCCTGCTTTTCATCCGCAGAACAGAATGAAAGAATGAAGGTAGATATTATGAATATTAGCGAGACTTTTTTCATCATTTCCCTCGACTATGCTATGTTTGATAAGTTTGGAGTATTAACTGATTATACTGGCGGAAATTGAATAATTCAAATCGAATTATAGATCAGGCAGGCGGGGCAGTTAAAGCAGCATTTTTCGCAATATTGCCGGTAAAGATGGATTACTCCCTGACGGGCAGCAGCGGAATTAACGGTTTTATTGAAGTCGGACCGGGAGCCGAACCATTTGGCGGCGGCGTTGTTGATAATCCGGTTATCCTGGGTTTTGGGGATTTCCTGCCAGGCGTGTTCAGCGAAGTCTCCAAGTCCGTTGAATAATTCATTCGGTGATATCTGAGAAGCCGCGTGCAGGGCAGGGAGGATAACGTTGACCATGATTTCAAGTGCGGCATCGCGCCCCATCACCGCGGAAGAACGGGAGCGCTCACAGGTGAAATTGGTAAAATTATTCCAAAGCTTATGGTGGCAAATTAGTAATTTTGCAACCGAGCTAAGAAAGTTTTTGCAGTCTTTACATTCCTTGGCGAGACATGCGGTCCGGGCCAGGGGTTTTCGGTCTGTTTCATTCAGGATTTTGATCAGAGCTGCGATTCGGCGCTCCGGACTGTTTTGCGGACGTGAACTGCCTCGCCGCCACTGGATAGGCGGTCTGCCGCTTTGCCGCAGCAACCACCAGCGGTTCCAGATATCCCGGGCAAATTTTCTGGTTTCATTCGGCATGGTCGCGACCGCCAGGTCGGGCAGCAGGCCTGACTCTCCCCAAAGCAGGGCTTCGGTCTCATCGCGACGCAAATCATCAGGGTATTCCAGCCAGCGATTGAATAGTTCCCGAAAACAGTTCCGGTTGCGACTGCCTCCGACAAACTCAAAGATCATTCTCAAGGTAGTCTCCTCGCAGCCGCTCATGATCATATTGCGCAGGATAGTGTTGCTTTTCGCATGAAAACGCTCCATTCCGGCGGCGACAAACATGGTTGTCAACTGGTTTCCCGTGAGTTGGGAAAAATAGCTGGCGCACCGGCCATTTTTGACAGGAACCAGGTTGCTTCTGGCGATATCTTCATCCGGTCGCGGAAGCAATAAAAGCGGCGGCAACTGACCAAGTTTTTCCGGCGGCAGGTCATTTTCCGCCGCAACGTGGAGAATCACGTTATCATAGGCCGGATCAAGATGATGCTCATGTTTGAACCAGTCCCCGCTCAGGTTGTGAATTTCCACCGCGCCCTTGATCGTGACTCCGTCAAGCTGAATTGCGGCGTGGAGAAAATCCGGTCCTTTATCGAAATTCCAGACTCCGGGAGATAAAACGGTAATGGTTCGGTTGCCGAATGCCCGGAACCGGGTATCAGAAGGAATCGCGTTCCAGGCATCCTGGAGGCTCAATTCATAGATGGCGGCAGCCTCGGAAATCAGGTAATTTTTAGAATCTTGATTTTCGAGTTGCATTTCTTCCCCTTGGTGATTAAATTAATTACAAAAAACTACCGGAGTCGAAATAATATGGCACGTTTAATCAGATATGTCAATTCTGGATGCATTATATTTTTGCTTTTTAGTGTGAATATTTATGCTGATAACAAGGAGAGGTCAGCCAGAGTTACACCTACCGTTAGAGCTGTGGCACAAGTTCTTCCGTCCGTCGTCAATATCAATACTGAAAAACTGGCGGAGAGTGCCGGATCATCTGATCAATCCCGGCAAAATGGTCTTTTCGGGCATTATCCGGAGCAGTTGCAAAACGGTTCCGGACCACGATATTCTCTTGGCAGCGGCACAATTATTGATCCCTACGGTTTGGTTGTAACCAATGCGCATGTTGTCAGTCGAGCTGTGAGAATTAATGTGACATTGTCTGGCGGGCAGCGGTGCGAGGCGCAGGTTATTGCCCAGGACGAGATAAATGATCTGGCTTTGTTGCGGATTACTAAAACTCCCGGAAATATAATTCTTAAAGCGGCTCCAATGGCTGAACCGGGAGATCTTTTGCTGGGCGAAACTGTCATTGTTGTTGGAAATCCCTTTGGGCTCGGCAGCAGTATTTCCCGAGGTGTTTTGAGTGCTATTGGACGTCAGGTTTCTTACAAGGATCGGGTGGTTTTTACTGATCTGCTGCAATCCGATGCCGCGGTTTATCCCGGCAACAGCGGCGGTCCTTTGATTAATTTGAACGGTCGAATGATCGGTATTACCACCGCGATTTTAAAGGGAACTGAGGATATAAATTTTGCGATTCCGCTGGAACGAGTTGAAAATATTCTTGCCCGTTGGTTGATTCCCGAGCGTTTTCGTCCCGTTTCTTTGGGGTTTATTCCGGGAGTTAAGCGTTTGAAGAATGGCGCTTTATTTTTCTATGTGCGTGAGGTTGTGAAAGATTCTCCTGCCTGGAAAGCCGGAATTAAGCCCGGCCTGGAAATAATTCGCTTTAACGGAATGAAAATACACAGTCTTACCTGGATCAGTCGCATACTGTGGCGTTTGCAGCTTAACAGCGAGATTTCCCTTACTCTTGGCAATAACCGGACATATCATGTCAAGATAGCCGATCAGCGTTTAGCCAGCGGACGTAACTTGTGTGAAATGAAGCTGGGTATTTCAGTTCGTCCTTTGTCTGTCACGTTAGCCCGTGCGCTGAATTACCCGTTTCACGGTGGCATGTTGATTTCCGGGGTTCGTCCCGGTATTGAGCTGACCGGGGTTAACCGGGGATCGTTGCTGCTGCGTTTAGGCGATACCTTAATTCACAATGAGAAAAACCTCGCGCAGGTGCTTTGGAGTTTGCCGCCTGGAACAGTTATTCCGGCGGAATTTGTTTCGGTCGTAAATCGTGATGGTAAATTTTATTTTGTCAGGAAAAAACGCAATATAAGGGTAAGATGACTGAATTTTTTGTGGTTTTTTCCCGGTTTTATTGAAAAATATTGAAAAAAAATGAATTTAATCTGTTTTGCAGCTGGATTATATTTCAAGTCATATTATTGTAACGATTAATTATGTTTGTGGAATTTTCCTTTTAATAGGTTTTTTATATAATACAGGTATAGATTGATGTCACTGCCGGTACCTTTAATAGTTATAGTTACAATCGCTATTTTTATCTTGGTTTTCTACTTGTTGCGGATTAATAACCGCAACTATACACTGAGGACCAAGGTTCGCGATATTGTTCATCAACGCAATGAGATTGAGAATTTCCTCAATTTGTTCTCGCAGAGTCTTGAAAGAGTTGAGATACTTCAAGACTCGATGAATACCACTGCCAGATATGTAGCCGACTTGGTTGAAGCCGAATCGATATGCATTTTCGAAGTTGAGAATGAAGAGCTTGTCGCTTCTGGCCTGTGTGGTCTTTTTCCGTTATCGGATGCTGGTAATTACCTGGCGACGAAACCGCGTTTCATTCTGGAATATCTGCGTCGTAATCCTATTCCTTTCGGCAATGGTCTGCTTGGCCGGGCGGCGGTGGAACGGGAGCCGCTTTTAATCGAGGACCCGCAGGATCCGCGGATCGCGGAAATTCATACTTTAGCTGCAGTTGATTCTTTAATGATCATGCCGATGATAAAAAATTCAGAATTGACCGGGCTGATTTGTGCCGTCAATAATCGTATGGGGGCCAGTCCGTTTACCCGGGAACAATTCAACCGTCTTAAATTTATTTCTTCTCAAGTATTGCTGGCGCAGGATCTGGTTCGTGTTTATGCTAACTTGAGCAGGCAGCAACGGATAACCCAGGAACTCGAATTTGCCCGTAATCTTCAAGCCTCACTGCTCCCCAACGAATTTCCGGAATGGGGAGATTTTTCTTTTTATGGATATAGTCGTTCATCCAAAGAGGTCGGCGGTGATTTTTATGACTTTGTACAAATTGATGATGACCGGTTACTGGTGGTTATCGGGGATGCCTGCGGCAAAGGTATTCCGGCATGTATGCTTATGGCCATGACCCGCAGCTTTATTCGTTCCGCCACTGAACATTTCACTACGCTTGAAGATTTGTTGCTCGAAGTTGGTCGAAATATTTATCGGGATACTGATGAGGAGAACTTCATTACTCTTGCCTGTTGTGTGGTGAATCGCCGCGCCAATCTGGTTGAATATGCCAGGGCCGGACATACTGAATTACTCACTTATGTACGAAAACATGTCAGGAAGATATATCCTAAAGGTACGGCATTAGGACTTTTGCCAAGTGAATTCAACTCGTATGATTCTTTCTGCATGAGCAGTGCGCATCAAATGTCTTTCCTTTTGTTTACTGATGGAATTAACGAAGTAATTAATGCCGCCAGTGAAGAATTCGGGTTGGAACGCCTCAAGGAAGTATTTGAGCGTGCCGGCAGGGATAATATGACTCCGGAAGAAACCTGCAAGCTGATAATGAAGGAAGTAGACGCCTTTTCCGGCGGCGGGGAATTCCAGTTCGACGATCAGACTATGGTTATCATTCAACGTTCATAAAAAAGTTTAAAACTCTTATCTTATTTAACTATCTTTTCCCCTGTTTTGTGTTATGGGTTTAATTCCTTAATTGATAGTTGTTTACAGTGTTTTATTAAATCAGTTGCTGATTATTTATGATTATTTAAAAAGATGAATGATCAATTTAAAGAAGTATGTTATGGTGGTCGGGATGCGGGGATGCATCATCTGGTTCATACTAGGAGTTTGCCTCTATTATCGATTGAGGTCGGGATAACTGTGATTAGTTGATTCAGTTCCGCTTGATTTTCCGAAGCTAATACCGCAAGGTAGTTATCACTCCACCCCTCAAAGAGGCCGTTTTTACGTTTCCGTTCAAATAGCACCTGTAAAGGCTTACCAATATGTTTTTTTACGAAATCCAGTTTTGTTTGATCCGCAATTTTTTTCAAGCCGGAAAAACGTTCGGCTGCAATCTCCGAAGCAACCTGATTCTGCATTTCCGCAGCAGGGGTGCCTTTACGTTTTGAATAGGTGAATAAATGTACATTGGCAAACTTTAGTTTTTTCAGTAATTCAAGCTCGTCAGTGTAGTCGTCATCTGTTTCTCCTGGAAAGCCGACGATAATATCGGTCCCGATATGAATTCCCGGCATTTTTTCCCTGGCCGATTCAACAAATTCTGTGTATTCTTTGATAGTGTATTTCCGGTTCATTGCCCGCAGGATCGCATCTGATCCGTGCTGCAGGGAGAGATGGAGGAAACGGCATATTTTGGGTCTGCTTGCCATTACGTCAAGCAGGTGTTGATTGTTTGGATGCGGTTCTGTTGAGCTTAAACGGATTCTGAAGTCTCCGTCTATTGAGGTTAACTCCATCAGGAGCTTGGCTAAATCCATCCCGTCACTGTTGTAAGCGCATACATTGACCCCGGTCAGGACAATTTCGCGAAAACCTTTTAACAACAGATTATTGAATTCACTGACCACTTCCGCATACTTCCGGGAGCGTTCGCGCCCCCTGACGTGGGGAACTATGCAATAACTGCAGAAATTGTCACAGCCCTCCTGGATTTTCAAAAACGCGCGACTTTTGAACGGAAATGCTGCCGTTGTCGCCTCCTGAAAATCATCGGTTGACATTTCTTCACTCAAACACATTTCAGCGACCGGTTCTTCTCCGGTAAACAGCCGGATAATATGGCTGATGATACGACTTTTCTCAGGATTGGGCAACCACAGGTCGACTGCGTTGTCTGTTTTGTTCTGTTCTTTGCCGACAAGCTCAGCCCCGCATCCGGTTACGATGATCCTGGCGTCTGGATATTCCCGGCGAAGTTTGCGGGCGGCCTGACGACTCTTGTTGTCTGCTTTGGCGGTGACCGTACAGGAATTGACTATTACCAGTTCAGGGGAAATGTCACTATTTTGCTCCAGAACTTTACAGCCGTTTGATTCCAATCGTCCGATCAGCAACGCTGAGTCCGCCTGGTTCAAACGGCATCCGATAGTTAGAAGTTTAGCGTTTTTGGGGAATTTATCTGACATTTTGACTAATTCCCGGCTGTTTTTGATCGAACGCCATGCTGACCGGGTCAATTATCATGATTTTAGTCGTGTAGATTGACATCACAAGTGCGGCGGTCATAACCAATTGCCTGGTGCTCTCCTTTAGTTCTTTCGCCGCGAACATTCCCATGCCGCAAACCAGCAAAATCATTGATGGAATCATTACCGGTAGCGGCGACAGACTTTTGTCCTGTTGCAGTCGATAACTGACAAGCCACCAGCAAAGCATTAGCGTAAAAGGAGCGAAACGAATCACATAAAAAAATTTCTCTTTACATTTGTCTACCCACTGGATATTTTTTTCATTCCAGAATAATTTTCCCAGATATAGGGCCGCAAACGGAATGACTATTGATAAAACTTCAAATGTTTTGTCGCTGAAAAGAAATACGGACGTCAGCGGGATAATGATGGCAAACCAACTTTTTTTCGATTGGCAGTGGATGAAAATGTAATAAGCAATCAGCGTGGACAGGATCGTAAACATAGCCGGGCTGGGGGTGCGTGCCAGAGATATGAAATAATATGACCCGATAGTTAACAATAATGCGTACAAGCCGATTTCGCGTTTTTCCCGTGCCCCGATCAAATAAATAAGCATCAATGACAGCGCCCCGCAGACTGAGCTTGGCAGCGACACCGTAAACATATTGATCTTTCCGCCGAAAATCTGCGATGACCAGTAAGCCAGCAACGGGTAGGGGATCAACAGGTGATGATCCGGACTTCCGTTCAAATATGGAAACCAGCTGATGGGGTGATCCTTCATCTCCATACAGTACGTCGCATAGCGAATACTGGATTCATCGAACCGGTAAACGCTCAGTCCGGCGATAAACAGAATCATCCCGGCAATGAAGATCAGCAGGGCTATTTTAGCGTTTGACCACTGCTGAATTTCGCTGCTGATGCTTGACTGGGATTCTTCCATTAGCGAATCTGTCCGTCGCCGTAGACCTTGTATTTGTACGAAGTCAGCTCTTCGAGTCCCATCGGACCCCGGGCGTGGAGTTTGTCGGTGCTGATGCCGATTTCCGCTCCCATGCCGAATTCTCCGCCGTCGGTAAAGCGGGTTGAGGCGTTCCAGTAGACGGTTGCAGAATCGACGCCGTTCATAAACAATTCCGCCGCGGCGGATGATTCGGTCAGAATGCAATCACTGTGACCTGATCCGTACATGTTGATATGGTGGATCGCATCCTCGACTGAAGCAACCTGGCCGACCGCCAACGTGAGATTGAGGAACTCCTCATAATAATCTTCCTCGGTAACCGGCAGGGCTTCGTCGATCATTTTACAGGTGACGGAGTCGGCCCTGAGTTCGACGCTGTTCTTTTTCATGCACGCGGCAAACTTGGGCATGAATTTGTCGGCAATATCTTTGTGGACCAGCAATGTTTCAACTGCGTTGCAGACGCCGGGGCGCTGGCATTTCGCGTTCTCAATAATCGCGACAGCGTTGTCAATGTCCTGGCAGTCACGATCTACATAGATATGACAGACTCCTTTGTAATGCTTGATTACCGGGATTGTGGACTGCTCCACTACCGCTCGGATCAGGCCTTCGCCGCCGCGCGGAATGATCAGGTCGATGTACTGGTCCATCTTCAACATGATGCTGACGGCGGCCCGGTCGGTCCACGGTACCAGTTGTACCGCGCCATCCGGCAGACCGGCGGCTACTCCCGCCCGGTTGAGACAGTGGGCCAGAACCCGGTTTGAGTTGATTGCTTCCGAGCCGCCGCGCAGGATGACCGCGTTGCCGGCTTTGAAACACAATCCGGCCGCGTCTACTGTAACATTCGGCCGCGATTCGAAAACAATACCGATAACTCCGATCGGCACTGATACTTTTTCTATTTTGAGTCCATTGGGGCGAACAATAGTTGAAAGTTTGCGGCCAACCGGATCTTCCAGACTGGTAACCTGACGCAAGCCGTCCGCCATGCCGGTTATTCGAGTGTGATCAAGTTTCAGTCGATCGAGCATGGCATCCGACAATCCTTTTTCCTTTCCCGCTTCAAGGTCTAACGTGTTGGCTTCGATGATTGCTTTTTCAGATGCTTCAATCTCATCCGCCATCTTTAGTAAACACTCATTTTTCTGGGCGGAGGTCATTGCCGCCAAATGGCGTGACGCCTCCAGAGCGCGTTCTCCCATGGCGTTCAATTCTTCCCGCATCATTTCTTCAGTGATATTTTCTTTAATCATTATGCAGCTCCATATTAAATTGTCTTTTCATGTAAACTGTAATTTACTCCGTCAACCGCATATCTGCAAGTTTATGACCGGATTTTTGAGGCTACTCTATGCAGCAGGTTCTCAAGCAGCGGTTTCATTTCCGCGAAACAGTCCAGATAAACCGTCAGTGGTGCGCCGTAAGGATCGGCAATATCGCCGCTTGCGTCTGCAAAGTCTCCCAGCAGATGCGTCTTACTTAATGCCGCGGCATGCATTGACGCCACCTGGAAACGGTGTGAAGAGGTCATGCAAATTATCATGTCGCTGGAGTCGATTAATTCTCTGGTCAGAGGAGTGCTGTCGAAGCCGGAAAGATCGATATTGTATTGTGCCATTGTCTGAACAGAATTAATCGAGGCCGGCTCGCCAAGCCCGGCGAATGTACCGGCGGACCCGATTTCGACATCCAGTCCGGCTTTGTCGCATAAATGTTTGAAATAGGCCTCAGCCATTGGGCTGCGGCAGGTATTACCAGTACATACAAAAGTTATTTTCATAGATGCTATTTTCCTGTTTTCCTGCTGAATTTTGTCAAGTCAAGAAAGCGCAGCCGCAACCGGATTCACCGTCCAGCTTAATTTGCAGCAGGCTTCCGAATGAATTCCTGAAGTCAATGACTTTGATAACATCGCTATATTCTTTCTGGAAGTTGTTGATTTCCGGTAAAGAATTTGTTGCTTTGTTGATCATCTCAAGGTTAAGAAAATGTCCGTCCTGCTCCGGGAACAGCGGCAGCGGTATAATGTCTGCTTCAACCAAATCCTGGAAAAAGTGTGTTCCGTAACTCAGTTCCGGTGCCGACCCGCCATTTTTGAACCCAAGTTCAATGAGCATAGAAGTCCGGTTGATGTCGCTGTATTTTACGCCAACACCAAGTTCCGGGTTGTTCGAACCCCAACGGCCCGGCCCCATCAGAATAAATTTTTTTCCGCTTAAATGTCGGTTTATCAAACCAACCATCCTGGCCGTCAATTGCATCTTTTCAAGGTTGCACAGTTCGGCATAAGCCTGGTGATTGACATATACCGCATATTCAATATTATCCAGTTCTACTGAACGGATGGCATCGTTAATTCTGAACAAAGTTTGTGCTTCCGGCAATTTGGGTACTACCACTTCGCATGGCGGTCCGTCTGCGCGACTGCTCAATGTTCGGCATTGCAATAGGTATAGTTTTTCGTTATCCCAGGCGAATTCCAGGTCGACCGGCATGCCGTAAGCCTTTTCAATTTTTTTGAAAATATATTGTATCATCCTGGGAAACTCCGGCCTGGAAAGTAACCCGTCAAAAGTAATTGCGCAATTATCGTATTTTAATTTGTCCGGTCTAAACATCGGCTTACTTAATACTCCGCCGTTATCAAGAGAAATTATTTCATTTATCGGGAAGTTTAGTCCAAGTTCCCAAATGTAATTAATCAGATCGACAAAGTGCAAAGTTTCGATCTGGTCGCTCTCCAGATTCAGCACGTCAACATATTTTTGTGAATAACGCATTTTTTCACTCTTTGTTACTTCCGGACGCAACATTGGAGCGGAAAGGGAAACCATTCTCGGATAGTCATCACCAACCCGGTCAACGGCTCTGGTTCCCAGTCCCATAACCATTCTGAGCATACCATCCTCTTTGCATATTCGTTTGTTCCAGCAATAAGGATTGTGAGAAAATCCCACCATGCCTGCTGCGGGTAAAAAGTACTTCCCATATTGATGTCCTACCACCTTTTGGACCAGTACCGACATTTTTTCATTATAATCCAATAACTGATTGTCCCGTCTGTAAGCGATGGCACTGGAACTGTATAGACTCAAGTAAACGTTCTTTATAGCTTGTGCGAATGATTTGAGTTTATCATCATAAGACCCTTGATTGGAAATAAAAATCGATTCATATTTTCCGGTAAAGGAGCAACCGATACGATCCTCAAGAAAACTTGAGGAACGTAATATTAAAGGCGCATTATCTGCCTCATCAATAATCTCCTGAAATTTTTCCAGAGTGCTTTTCCGGAAATTTCCATCCATAAACCGTTGATGCATGATGGCGTATTGTTCTTCGAATTCTTCGCCTTCCAGATATTTCAAGCTATGACACTCTTCGAGTTGATTATAAGCGATAAATTCGTTGATGATGGATGAACGTATGAACCAGGATTGAACTTCCTCGATATGCCCCTCAAGTTCCGGAGCGGTCTCAGAACTCAATGTTGGGTTAATAATCCGGTTTGCCAGAATCATTCCGGCCGCTTTGCCGCCAATTACTCCGGTAGTTGAGGGAATTGTGACACTTGCTGCAATCACGGTTGCGACATCGCGCATATTGATATAGTTTTTGGCAATGCTTAAAAAAGCCAGATGATTGCTTATGAAATGGGTAATCAGATTTGCTCGTATATCCATAGTCATTGTGGTTGGTAGATGCAAATTTCCGACTGGTATTTGACAGAACGCCTCAAGAAGTTCCTGTATGCGTGGTGCATTATATTCTTCACTATTCAGTGTTCTAAGGATTTCTCTGGCAATTTTTTCTTTTCGGCCAAAGTTGATATACTCTTCGAGCTCCTCATATTCGAAAGCATCAAAGGCTGTTGAAATGACAGTTGCGTCATGTTCCGGGGTATTTTCTATATCTGAAACCGGTCGGTTAATTTTTGCCAAAGCATTAATAAACGCGATAATTATGAACTCATAAGCGTCGCTGTGACGGATAATGTTCTGGTATAGCAAGTGTTCTTTATTGTTCATTGTTCTCCTGAGAAAGATATTTAATAATTAAATTAATACTTATTCGGTTTATTTGCAATGATAATCTTAAGCAATTTTGGAATTACTTTTTACGTAGGGTTGCTTTGTTTAAGTTATTTATTTATAGTAGTATACCATTTTTTATTAAACCACATAATGATTATATTTGACAAATCCGTTTCCGACCACTATATTATCTATAAACTTGTAAGCAACGGAGGAAAAATCATGTCAGGACGCGGAACGCGCATGAAAGTCAAAGGAGAAGGCTGCTACTACCACCTGATGAACCGCACCTCAGGTTGCAGAGGCGAAAAACCGTTTAATCGGGTCGATATGGAATACGGTTTTCGGCTGCTGCAGAATCTTTGCGAATATTTTTTGATTGAGGTGATCTCGGCCGCCTGGATGGGCAACCATTTCCATGTGGTCGTTTACTCTCCCGGACCGGACGAATTGCCGTCGATCGAAGATATTGCCAGACGCCACAACAACTACTATGGCAGTATGTTAGAGAAGTTCACTTACGCACCAAAACAAATGCCAAAGATTAATCCGGCCAATCCTGAAACATGTCGCGAAGTCGGCCTGAAAATGATCGACATCAGCTATTTTATGCGGGCATTTCAGCAACGTTTCACCGTCGTCTACAATCAATCTCGCGACCGCATCGGTAAACTCTGGGCCAATAAATTCAAAAGCGTCATTCTCGATAGTCGCAATTCCTTGGAAGCGTGCGTCTTATATGTAGAACTGAATCCTGTTCGCGCCGGATTGACTACCGATCCGGCTGACTACCATTTCACGACTTGGGGACGGTACTGCGGCACAGGTAAACACCTCTTTCAAGCTAATTTCGTCAAACATCTCAAAGAAAATATCTGGCATCGCGACACCTCGGAATGGACCGATAACGATCTTTTCAGCTATTTTCGGAGTGAACTGGCGCGAATCGTCGCGGCGGAGAGCGGAGCTTCCAGCGAGGAGATATTTGAGGCGCAAGAACGAGCCAAACGCAAAGAATCAATGCCGATCCGTTTTCTGCGACGTACCCGCCACTTCAGTGACGGAGCGATATTGGGCTCAAAACTGTTCATCCGTGAAATGGGCGCAAAATTCGACAATCCCGACCGGGTCAACAAAAAACAACTAAGCCGCGGCCTAGGCCCGGCTGGAGCGGTTATCTATTGTTTCAGAAAACTGCAGCAATAACTATAATTATGATAGTCTGGAAGGAAAATGAAACTTTTATTCTTCAAGTAGACGATGAGAAGTATCTTCTGGATTCTGATTTGAAATTTGTTCCTTCTTTGCTTGGCGGATTGCAGATAATTTGGCGGTATCGCCGTACAGGAAAATTGCTCCGCACTGACCACACATCATGGCTTTGGCTCTTACACTGCTGTCGCGCATGGTGAAAAACTTTGTTTTTCCGGGTTGGAAATAATTCAGGCCGGTTGATCTGAAGATACCGTCTTCCAAGTCACTGGAACCACAGGCCGGACAAGTTCCTGTTTGCTCAATGACTGAACTGTGGCGGCGGACAACTTTTACTACTTCTTCAAGGTCAGATTGAAGAAAGCGGGTGGAGTCGCCAATCTTGCGATAGGTTATTTTGCCGTCCCGCATCCAGCGATAAAGAGTCGGCTCTCCAATGGAGAGATAATTTGCCGCTTCCTTGATGGTGAACCATCTTGGAGTATTATCTGCCGGTTTTAAGAGCGCTGTTTTATTTTTCTGCTTTTTCATAATGACCTTATTATACTGTTTATTGAAAAAAAATCAATTTTTTTTCTTTCAACTATTGCATTATAGTAAAATATTGTATATTCTTGTAAAAGATAGCAGATGATAGTATATGATAGTATAGGTGCCATGTTTGGAAAACGCAACCCCTGAGACTGGAAATCGTCAGGAAAAAACAAATAACAGCTGTAAAATGCAGCGGAGGAGAGAAAAATGGAAAAGAATATAGAAAAAGAGGGTATTGATTCAGACGCGGTTGCGAAAACAACAACAGATGAAAAATTGCCGTACGACAATTCCCCGCTACCAGTCAGAGGAAAATTGAGCGATGAGGAACTACGAAAGGTCCAAGATTATTTTACTCTGGAGAATCCGGAAGTCGATAATGCAAATGACCGATTCAGCAATATATACGGTACTCAAATTCACCTTGACGAGGTGATAAAAAAACTTTTTCTGGCCAATCCTTTCTATCTAGTAAGCGCCTGTCTTGTATTATACGCTTCAACCCGATTGTTCCATACTGATAACGTTTTTATCGATAACCTTATTCCATTGGCGGTGATGGCTGTTTATACCGCTTTACTGGGCGGGACCGCGATATTTCTGGCTAAGTTCGGAAAGGTCTGGGATGATACCGGGATGCTGATGCAAATCAACGTTATGCTGTTTATGGCGATATCAGTCGGGTTGGACGGAAAAATAATTGACGATACGACAGCAGGAACCGGTTGGGTTGCGGCCGGACTTGCGGTTATGCTGGCAATATCGGAAATGATGTTCACCGGCTTGAAACTCAAGATTCCCGCAATATTTCGTTCTTCATACTATACGTTGATGGGATTTTACTTCATTTATCCATGGATATTGGCGGAACTGGTCACTTTCTATGAAAAAAACAAGACTCCGGCAATCACTGGGCTTTTATTGTTCCCGCTTATCGCGGCAATACTGTTCATTCTGGTGCTGATTCCAATAATCCGTAAAGGGGCGGGTTTGTTTTCTGAGCTGGGCGCGCCATGGAAAGAATTACGTTTTCCCGGTAATATATTTATCCTGATTCTGCTTGGTTTCGGTTGTAGAACCTACTTGAATACAATTTCTTTCTTCGGAGGTAAAGGGGTAGGGCCTTATTCGGTTATGGAGACTGGATATGATGCCTTTATGCTTATACCGTTGGTGGTGGCACTGGCAATTGTGCTGATGGAATACGGTAAAAATCGCGGGAAGAAACTTTGTATATATCTGGCGATGGCGACTCCGCTGCCGATATTGTTGATGGGAACCGGAGATCAGGAGGAATTGTTTCTTAAATATATCGGCAACTTTGGTTTACCGCTTTATACTTGTCTCTTTTCAATCATTATTATTTTTCTATATGGCTGGTACATGAAAATCCGTGGAGCTGCTATGGCATCAGGCATATCAATGTTTATTGCCGCGATAATACTTCAAAATGCTTTTTCCTCAAGAGGTCACAGTGTTGATATGTCCGCATGGAGGATATACATATCCATTGCGGTTTTGATGGCTGTATCCATGGTCATTGTAACCCTTATTATGTTGCGTCACAGTCTGGTTCTGGGTGGAATCTGGGCGGCTATGCAAACTTTAATTTCCCTTTGGATTATTTTTCCCGGATATTGGCTTTTCAGCGAATATCATCATGCATTACCGATAACCGCAATATATATGACGTTTTTGATTGGCAGCTCCTTTATACATGGCGGACTGGGAATGAAAATAAGAAAGATAACCGGAATCTTTATGCCAGTATTGTGTATCGGGGCCGCTGTTTTTGCATGCAAAAACGGGGTGATTTCAATGCAACTGGTCAGTATCGGATACTGTGTATTGCTTTTAACGGTGATATGGGCTTTAGCAGTGTACGGACACTATCTGGTATTTTTTCTCTGCGGTTCGGCCGGCGCAGGCGTGACTTTAGTATTGGGAATGATTGTCCTGTACAGGGGGATAGGAGGTTCAGGTGGAAGAGCGATGTTCTGGTCGGTCATATTTTTTGCCGCAGCGTTATTAATGAGTATGATAAAAGGAAAAATGTTCGGTAAGTGCAATGGACACTTGATGCATATTTTCAACCAATGAAATTTTGACTTTACCCGGGGTAGAGGAGAGATATTGGGTCGACCGGTTACGCCGGTCGGCTGTTTTTTACTTTATTAAAAAAAGCAGTAATTACTTTTTAAAAAAACCGTAATAGTTTGTATATAAGGTGATTAGTGGTTATCTATGAGCCGTGTGTTGACGGGGTTGTCACAAGAAAAGAAAAATTCAATTGACGTAACTTCGTCTTCGGTGTTATTTATTCTGGCCAGTTGATTTTCTTTTTACGGCTGTTTTCATCGACTGCGACAAAGACGCATTCGGTCTGAAGTACGATCTCTCCATCAACCTCCGCGGTCAGTTCGAAACAGAAACTGGTTGTCCCTTTTCTTAGAGGTCGGCAGTAGAAATCAATAATATCGCCCTCAAGGGCGGGACGTTTAAAAACCATTTCCGAATAACGATAGGTTACGACATCCGGTTCGTTAGTGGATTTCAAGGTGTAAATTGCGGCAGCTTCATCGAGCCAGGCCATCAGGTTGCCGCCGAAAAGCCTGCCGTAGCGGCCGACATCTTTTGCCATGCAAAGTTTTGAAGTTACCCGTTCTTTATTCATTTGTCATCCTTATCCTGATTTTTTGGAGCCGGGAGTTCAGCTGTCTGTTTATTTTTTATTTTCCGTCGCCAGGCGAGAACCCGTAGCAGGAATAGTGGATTACCGATGATATAACGGTAAAACATTCGTCCCGGCTCCATGGCGAAACGGAAACTCCACTCCATCCCGATTTCACGAAGCCACTTAGGGGCACGGGGAATATTGCCTGAATAAAAATCGAACAACCCGCCAACCCCCATGATTGCCCGGCATTTAATCTGTTCAAAATGACTGGCTATCCATTTTTCCTGCATAGGTACTCCGAAGGCTACCATCAAAATGTCGGCATGGCTGCGGTTTATGCTGTCGATCACTTTTGCGCTGTCCTTTTCGTGGTCGAAGTACCCGTGCTGAAAGCCAACGATCTGGAGTCTTGAATATTTGATCAGCAGATTGTTCCGCATTCGCTCGGCAATTCCTGGTTTTCCGCCCAGTAGATATATTGTCAGCCGGTGCTGTACCGCCAGTTCACAGATAAACGGCAGCATATCGGTCCCGTTGACGTTTTCGACCATTGGCGAATTAATCATTTTACAGGCAATTTTTACGCCGATGCCATCCGGGAATATATCCGGGGTATTTTGAAGAATTTCCAGATATTCTTTATCAGTGAAGGTTTTATTGAAACAATCAGGGTTGACGAAAAAGAACCGCTTCTTGGCGTGACTGTTGATTGTGCGTAGAATAATCTTAACCGCTTCACTCATCGGCAGATTATGAAAAGTTACGCCGAAAAGGTTGATTTTCCGGGTGGCTGATTCAATTTTTGAACTGAAAAAGAATGCGATAACCGTTTTCAGGATAATTGTGAAATCGCTCCAGTAGCAGCGACTGTAATAATATTCCTCCTCGACTTTCTGTCGGCTGACATGAGCAATTCCGCCGGCCTGGCGGATATACCAGAGGGTAAAAATTCCAGGTCGGGTATTGAAGAGGAAAGCGTCTCCGTATTGGCGATTAATGGAATCATAACTGCGGATACCGGGGCCGGTCAGTCCTAGTTTATGGGAGAACACATACCAGAAGAGCGAAGCTCCGGCAAGGGCAGGGCTTTTGAAATTATAGAAACGCAATTCCAGGGGCATGCCGTGTAGACCGTAAATTTTCTCTTTGTAAAATATGGGTTTAAAGAGAATAATTTTACGAAATAAGAGAAAAATAAAAAAAGGAACGGTAACGAGTGTGAACAACCAGCAGTTCAGGAAGAATTCGATATAGAAGTTGACCTTTTTTGACATGTGAAGTAAATAGGCAAATTGTTTTTTTTGCCGTTGAGTATCTCTGGAGCGCTCTTCAATATTTGAGAATCTCTCTTCGAAAAGGCGGATTTCCTCAAGTTTGCTGTTAAAAGAAAGCTTCTTGCCGGTTTTAACGGTTTTGCTCATAAGCCTCCACTATTTTATGTGCGTGATCTTTCCAGTCGAACAGGTGGAGTCTTGCGAAACCTTTTGCTACCAATTTGTCTTGTAATTCCGGATTGCTCAAAATATCTTTTATGGCATCGGCAATTTCATGCGGATGCGCTGGGTTGAAAATAACTGTTGCGTCGCCGCCGATTTCAGGCAGGCTTGAGCGGTCAGAGCAGGCGCATGGCGTGCCGCAGGCCATGGCTTCCACCAGGGAGATGCCGAATCCTTCAAAGAACGAAGGAAAAATATACATAGCGGCGGCCTGAAAAATTTCCGGAAGTTTTTCATTCGGGATAAAACCGGGAAATATAAAACTTTTCGCGTCGGGGGATGACAATGCATATTCTTTGACCGGATTTGAGCCGGGCCAGAATTTGCCCGGCATTACCAGGCAGTAACGGGACTTGATTTCCGCCGGCAACATTTCATAGGCCTGCATCAGCCCTAAATGATTTTTACCTGGATGCTCGACCCGGGATACGTAGAGAATATAGTCGCGTTCGAGCCCTAAAGATTTTTTTACCGCATCATTGTCGCAGGCCGGATTGGTATGGTAGACGCTCTTGTCAAAACCGTTCCAAACAACGGATATTTTATTTTCCGGGCAGTTCCAGTACTGGATCAGATCGTTTTTCGTACTTTGACTGACGGCGATGATACGGTCCGATTTACGCACACAGTAGGGGAGAATCTTTTTGATATAAAATGTCCTGAAAAAATCATATTTATTAGGGACATGGTACTGCGACAGGTCGTGAACAGTAGCGACAGTTGGCCCGTAACGTCTGAGGAAAGCCCGTCGATTTGCGGCCGGCAGCCAGATAAAGTCGTATTTCTTGAAATTCAATCTGAATGGCAGAATAAACAGGTGCCAGAGCATATTGAATAGCGGCTTGCGCAGGCTTTCCGGGAAGATAATGAACTCGGTATTGGCGTTTTTAACCGGAAAAATTTCATAGTCTTCGGCCAGAATAACGATGTGCAGCTTGTGCCGGGAGGATAAATGTTTGATGACCTGGTTCATGTAAACGGAGATGCCGGACTTGCCCCGGTCGTAAGCCATGGCGCTTATCAGGATATTATACATGATCAGTCTTCTCCGTTGCAAGTTTTGCGAGAATTGCGCTGAGACCGTCTATAAAGACTTGTTCGTTATAGCGGGCGGCAATTTGCTGCTGTCCGGCTTTGCCGTAAACGGCGGCCATTTCAGGATTTTTCAAAAGTTTATCAATGGCTCCGGCAAACGCTTTCACGTCACCGGCTTTGACAACAATTCCATTTACGCCGTTCTTCAGCCATTCGGTAATCCCGCCGACATTAAAACCAACGACTGGAATTCCTGCAGACATTGCTTCGATGCCAGTCAAACCGAAAGGCTCCTGCCAACGTGCCGGCGTTACTGCAATTGCGGCTTTTTTTAGAATTATCCGGGGATCTGAACACCAGCCCTTGAACTCTACTCTATTTTCCAGTGAATATTTTTTGACGAGTGCTTTTAATTCATTTTCCGCTGAACCGCTGCCGACAATCAATGCCTGGTAGTCTGACTTGACATCCCTCAGGGCTCTAATCAACAAATCAACGCCTTTGCCCTTGATCAATTGACCGCAGAAAAGAATTATTGGCGGTCCATCCGGTTTTGATGGCGGTTCATCCAGCACCGGATGAACCGGATAAAGCTTGGATATTGCATTTTTAGGAAATTTATTCATCAACAGATTATTGCGCATGAAGTCTGACATGACGATAAACCGGTCGCATTTGCGAATCTGTCGGGATATGAGGAACTTGCTGCTGAAATCAATCAAGCCGATAGTCCCGTTCGGTTTGCGTTCCACGAAACAACTGCAGATCGGGCAATAGACCCTGCTTTGCGGCAGTGAGCAGTTTTTCCGGCAGAAAGGGAAATATTTATGTCTTCTCAGGCAGTAATAATCATGATCGTGAACGAACACTGCCGTTGGAAATTTATTGCGGATACGGCTTATCAGGCGAAAGTCATTAAGTTTATGAATGAATGCCATATCGAAATTATCGTCTGGAATATTGTCAAGATCTTCCGGACAAAATGTGTCTTCAAAAGTTGAACAGAAAATTTCCGGGTCCCGGGCCGGTTCCAGAAAGAGACCGGACACTGAAAAGCCGTTTTTCCGGAGAACCTGTGCCGTATCAAAAATATAGCGCTCCACGCCTCCGAAGAAACCGCATTTCTCAGATATGTACAAAATGCGTCCTTTATGGAGACTTTTATCCGGCATCATAAACTCCTTCATCGCGGCTGTCCGGATGTTCTTTCAAGTAGGCGCGCCGTCCTCTCCAGTAGGATACACGTTGGGTTACGCGATAGATTATGCCGTAAGGAATACTGAAAATTTTGAATCGCTTAAGCAGCCATTCGAGGTCCCGGAATATTTCCATGCCCAACGGCAGCAGACAGCCAAACAGCAGCGAGTGCTTTCCGCCATAGATCTGACCATCGGCATAACCTTCGCCGAAAAAGCGTTTCCTGACTTCGGGCAGGGTGTAATTATGAGAGTGTTCAACCAGAGCCCGGGGGACATAGGTGATATTGTGCCCGGCCTGTTTCATGCGCCAGGACCATTCGACATCTTCAGAATATTTGAGTGTCTTGTTGAATTTTGTTACGATCAACAGCTTACGGGGAGCAGCGCTGGAGGCTAAAGAAAAGAAATGTTTCCATGAAGAAGATATTAAACCGTCGCCAAAAGCCCTCAAGTGGTCTTTCTGGACCAGTGGCCGGGCATCATGGCGCGGCATCTGGTTGGCGTAAACCGCCCCGATTTTCAGATCCTGATTATGCAGCAGTGGATAAATGAGGTTATCCAGCCATTCGTCATTCAGAGGAAGACAGTCGGAATTATTAAAAACGATGATTGACCCGGATGATTTTGATACAGCTTGATTCAATACCCTACCGGGTACGTAGTCTGTTACCTGATATTTTACCCCGGTCGGATTCATACGGCATATTACTTCCCAGGTTCCGTCGGTTGATCCGTTATCAACATTGACAATTTCGAAATCCCGATAATTCTGCTGAAGAATTGCCTGCATTGTCCGTTCGATAAAAGCAATGTCGTTGTGGGACCTTATGATTATACTGACTTTGGGCATAATACCTCTCTAAAGAGCTTTTGCCGGGACCAAAGATCATATCAACAGTTCTGCAAGCTCAAACTTTTGGATTGGTCTTAATAGGAGTTGACCGCAGTTTCAACATTGTCGTAAATGTCGAAGATTCGATATGCACGAGTAATCTCGAAGATCATTCGCGGTTTTTCCTGAATACAGGCCAGTTTGATGTTACCGCCTTTTTCAGTGGCCTTTTTAAGACATGAAACTATCGCTCCTAAACCGGTACTGTCAATGTATTCCATTTCAGAAAGGTCCAGAACGAAGTTCAATACCTCCTGCGCAAGGGAGGAGAATTTATTGGTAAGTTCATTTGCGTTTGCTGCAACCAGGCGTCCTGATATAGAAATTATTGCAACACCACTTTCCATTTTATAGGATAAATCCATCTTTTTCTTTCTCCTTATCGGTTGTCAACAACAAAGTTATGCTAAAACAATATATGTGCGGATATTTCTAAATTCAACTGAAAAATCAAAATATTAACCTCATAACAAAAAAAACGATCGATTTTTGTGAAAAAATCGACCGTTTCAGTTGAAAAAATCGTTCAGCCGTTCTTATTCGACTTCAAACTCATCTTTGCCAACTCCGCATTCCGGGCAGCACCAGTCGTCCGGCAGATCCATGAAAGCAGTTCCGGCTGGAACTCCATTTTCCGGGTCACCGACTTCCGGGTCATAAACATACCCGCAGATGTTGCAGATGTACTTTTCCATGTTTTTCTCCTTATATTACGGTTGATATTTGTGGCTTTTCAGCCGTTAACTTTTTCTAAAAGGGCTTTCCCTATTTTTAATCCAAGTTCGTAACACTTATTCAAGTCGTCACTGTTCGGAACATATTTCACGCGGATTCCTTCATCAATGAGTTCAACTCCGGTATCCGTCAGGTACTGGTTCAACTGTTTAACCGCTTCCCCGCTCCAACCGTATGACCCGAATGATGCACCGATCAGGTTATTCGGCCTGAGTCCGCGCAGATAAGTCATTGTGTCGGCAACGCGCGGAAAGATATTGTTGTTGATGGTCGGGCTGCCGACGATCAGGGCGCCGGCTCCGAGTACCAGGGTTGCCACCGTGCTGCGGTCCCTTGCTCCCAAATGAACAACTTCCACGTCGAGTCCGAGTTCAATCAAGCCGTTGGACACTGCACGCGCCATTTTTTCGGTTGACTGCCACATGGTATCGAAAACAACCAGCGCTTTCCTGGAAGGACGCTGTTCCGCCCACTTCCGGTATTTCTCCATAATCCAATTGATTCCGTCTCCGCGCCACAGCGGACCATGGTCGGGGAGCATCAGTTCAATATCAAGATTAAGGCCGGGCAGGCTTTCCAGCAGGCCAATGACCTTGGATGAATAAGGCATCAGGATATTGGCATAATACTTTTGAGCTTCCCACTCGATGACGTTTTCCGGGTATTCGTCCCAGAACATATGGCTGCCGGCCAGATGCATGCCGAAGCCGTCCTGAGAGAACAGGATTTTTTCTCCATCAAGATAGGTAATCATGCTGTCCGGCCAGTGCAGAAGCCTGGTTTCAACGAATGTAAGATTATTCTTGCCGATTGAAATTGAGTCGCCGGTTTTTACCGGGGTGGTTTCAAAATCTGCTCCGAAATGATCTTTCAATGCTTTTGACCCCATGGTGGAGGCGAAGACTTTTTCCGGTTTGATTGCTTCAATTGTATCCGGCAGCGAGCCGGAATGATCCGGTTCAGCGTGGTTGGATACAATATAGTTGATGCTTTCCAACGGTGTCACGGATTCGATTCTTGCGAACATCTCTTCCTTGAAGGGGGCTTTGACCGTATCAATAAGAGTGATTTTTTCGTCGATAATAAGAAACGCATTGTAACTGGTTCCGCGATCGGTGGTGTAGCCGTGGAAATCCCTTATGGCCCAGTCGATAGCGCCTACCCAGTAAACTTTATCTGTGACTTTGATTGCTTTTGTGTGATCTTTCATTAATTCCTCAAAATTTAATTATAATTTCTGGTTTGTCTTATTGACCAACAGATTCAAGTAAAATAATGCAAATTTCTCTAAAAGCAAACTGAATAGGGGACTCTTTTTTCAAGAGTCCCCGTTGGATTTATCGCTTATTTAAGCTTGATTAAGGCGCAGCCGTGGGCGGGACTGGTTCCGGTCTCTGAGCCAGTTCGGCATCAATCATATACAGAGTATTGACTGAATGATCCGCCAGCTTGATCTTGTCAATAATGGTTTTTACGTTACTTTCCTCTTCAATCTGCTCGGTGATAAACCACTGCAACATGGAATTTGTTACGTGGTCATGTTCACTTTGAGCCAGGTCGATGAGGCTGCATATTCTGGATGTAACTATTTTTTCATGTTCCAGAGCGGATTCAAATACAGCAAGTATTGATTCCCACTCCTGTTGCGGCTGCGGGACTGCGGCAAGCAGTACCCGGCCGTCACGGTCATTGATGTAATCGAAGAAGCGCAGGTTGTGAAACAACTCCTCTTTGGCCTGCATCTGCATCCAATGAGCCGCTCCAACCATATTGATACTTTCAAGATAAGCAGACATCGATAAATAGATGTAAGCTGAATATACCTCGAAATTCAGTTGACCGTTAAGGCCTTCCTGCATTTTTTCGCTTAACATTTTATTATCCTTTCCATAAACCGTGGATATTACAGTAGGAACGGACTTCCAGTTTATCAGACATCGGGACGAAGAATTCAGCTTCCGGCGCGTCACCGGGTTTCAGGTATTTCCGGTTGACCCACGGTCCGTTGACCACTTCAATCCATTGGATGTAATGTTCTTCAGTCATCGGATGCAGGGTTGAACCCACAACCACTTTGACGCCTTCACCGTTGGCACTGAGCAACGGAACGTGTTTTTCAACCGTTGAGTCCGCAGTCTTTTCCTCCATCAGAACCATTTCTTCGCCGCAGCATTCAAGCTTGAAGCATTCGTCTGATTCGGTCAGGATTTCAACTGAAAGATTACTGTGTGCACATTTATAAATTTGTCGTCTTTTAGCACTCATGATGATGTCCTCTCTTCCTTTTAAGATTGGTTTCTTTTTAAATCCGGATGTCTGGGATTCAGACACGCCGCCTTCTCTGTTTTCATTCAATTTGGGAAATCAGGCATGTTCTTTGTTTTGAACACTGTCACGACAGCTTTCACAAAGACCGTTGATTTCAAGGGAGTATCCGTCGCATTGCAATTCATCAAGCTTTGCCTGCATCAAATTATCAATGTCCTGAAAACTCTCATCCTCAAGATCGAATACCCTCTCGCACAAAGAACAGCGCATGTGAAAATGGTGTTCCGAACGACCGTCAAAACGTTTTTGTTTCCCGGATGTTTCCAGTTTTAAAATATGCCCGGCC
Organism: Victivallales bacterium; assembly: GCA_963676655.2. Taxonomy (GTDB): domain Bacteria; phylum Verrucomicrobiota; class Lentisphaeria; order Victivallales; family Victivallaceae. Next base: position 497,308 of record CAXXKX010000002.1, read on the forward strand.
GCGGATAATAATTCCAAATTGCGATACACTGTACCTAAACTGATTTTCGGTAATTTTTTTCTTACCAGCATATATAATTCATCCGCCGTCGGATGGTTTTTCAACCCTTTCAACTCTTCGAGAATTATTCTCCGCTGGTTCGTGTTACTTAATTTCAATTTCATCGCCTGTTTCTTTGATAATTGATAATGATTACTATTTTTAATCTACAGGCTGATATGATTTAGTCAAGTCCTCAAAAGGAGAATATTAAAAAATTTCCTGATTTTTTTATTTATTAGTAGGATTAAGGATTGTCCAGCGACAGGTTGAGACAGAGACATTGAACCAGGCGCTTATATCTCTACCAACTTGGAATATTTTAACACATCCGGTTTCCGGAGCAGCCTGAATCCAGCGCGATTTACCTAGATAAACAAGTACATGGATACCGTTTGGGGTAACTGCCAAGTCCCCTGGCGTCAGTTTTGAGCAATCCATATTGGCGATTTCACCCTGTGGAGCCAGCTTCATCGTATAATTACGATACCCGTTTCTCAACGCTTTTGCGCTTGCGTCGAACCACCATTGTTCAAGAAACATTCTCAGGGCTTTTGGACTAATACTTGTAATGCTGTAATATAATAATGCGTCGCGTAGAGCTTTTCGGGGAAGGCCGGAACAGTCTATCCCGAAAGAGTTTTCTCCTCCTCTGAGATATTTTGTTCCCTTATATTTGATTATTTGCTTCAGGTATAATGCCTTTAACTTATTTTGATCTATGTTTCCTCCCGGTATCGAAAGAATAAAAATAATGAGCAAGGGGAAAACAGCTAAAAACATTCTGGCTGTTGTTATTTTCCACAATAGAGATAGCAGTCCTGACCAGAAAGAGATGATTGCAACCAGTAATGCAACGCGTAATATCATATTATTAACCGGGTTCAAGTCAATAAGAATTATGGCGCAAAACGACCCGGCAGTTAAAAATACCGTATTCCTGCGGGAGAAAACCTTATTGTGGAATAATTTTTTGAGGGCCGTGTTGCTGCTTGTTTTGTCAATTTCCGGTTCCATAGTAATATTCCTCCTTTGACTGTAATATCGCTCTATTGCGAACTTATGTCAAGCGGCTAATCAAATGAAACAAGCTGATCATAAAAAATGATTTTCATGGTATGACTTAAAATTAGACCTGATTAATTTGATTTTTCGTTTAAAATATGGTATTCTTATCAACCGGTAATCAACAATAAAAGGAGACTGAGAAATGAAAAAGGCCGTATCAGCTTTGTTACTCGCCGCAATTGGAACTACCATGATTGCAGCCAAGCCAGCCCCTCCCGTTATAAAAGCCAGGATTGATATTCAAGGGAAAATGGTTTTAAAACCCGGAAAAGCTACTATGGGTACAGTAAAAAATATTCACTGGGGAAAAGAGAAGGACAGAGTCAAATCCCTGACTTCGGAAAGTGATCCGCTCTCGAAAGATAAATGGACCAAAGTGTCCTTGTCATTCACGCCGCAAGCCGATGGAACAGTTTCGATACAACTGATGAGCAATTGGAGTAAGTCAAGTGGCAAAAAGGATTTGAATGCCCATTGGGTGATTTATGATAATGTTGAAGTCAAAGGCGCGACGATTAAAAATGGCGACTTTGAAAAAGCGGATAAAGGCAAGCCGGTTGGATGGTGGAGCAATACTTTAAATTACATAACCGGTAAAGCTGGCGAAGCCAAAGTTAAAGCGTGGCACAATTCTCGCGTTGGACAAACTATCTCAGTCAAAAAAGGCCAGGAAGTTACAATTGCTTACGAAGCCAAAGCTGGTGAGTTTGAAGAAGCGAAAAAGTAACGGATAAAACACTGAATCTCAAAGATGTAAGCGGGGTAATATGTCCCGCTTTTTATATTTACAGGTTTAATATAATGCCGATTTGTACAGCGCTTTTTTAAACTACCTGGTAATTAAAATAGCGGCATGATAATTAAAGTTAGCGGCATTAAACGTTTTTTCATAGGGGAATTTTTAGATTTTGCCCTTGTTGCGTTTGCGCTCCAGTTCCGTCAGAAACTTTTTACGCATCCTGATGCTTTTCGGAGTGACTTCCAGCAATTCATCTTCGTCAATGTATTCCAGTGCCTGTTCAAGACTCATATGGCGGGCCGGGGCAATCTTCATGTTCCGGTCCGAACCTGATGCACGCATGTTGGTCAACTGCTTGCCTTTCTGCAGATTAACCGTCAAGTCGCCATCCTTGCAATGTTCCGCGACAACCATTCCTTCGTAAGTTGTTTCGTTCGGATCAATAAAGAATTCGCCGCGTTGCTGCAGGCCGTCGATTGCGTAGGCGGCGGCTTTGCCGGCTCCCATGCTGATCAGTACTCCGTTTTGCCGTGACGGCATTTCGCCTTTGAACGGACCATATTCGAGGAAAAGGTGTGAAACGATCGCTTCTCCGGCGGTCGCAGTCAAGGCTTTGCTTCTGAATCCGATCAAGCCACGGGTGGGAATCTTGAAGTCGAGCAACTGGCGTTCGCCGCGCGGAACCATGCTGGTCATTTCGCCTTTGCGTAAGCCGACCATCTCGATTATTCTGCCGGCTGAGGCCTCCGGTACTTCAACTGTCAGTTCTTCATACGGCTCGCAAAGTTCACCGTCAATAGTTTTCATAATAACATGCGGACGTGATACGCCCATTTCATAGCCTTCGCGCCGCATATTCTCAATCAGGATCGACAGATGCATAACCCCGCGACCGCTGACTTTGAATGCTTCGCCTTCATCTTCTACCCGCAGTGCCACGTCACGTTCGCATTCCAGCAGGAGGCGTTCACGCAGATGACGACTGCTGACGAATTTACCTTCCTTGCCGTAAAGCGGCGAATCGTTGACCCGGAACTGCATGGAGATAGTCGGTTCATCCACACTGATCGGCGGCAGGGCTTCCTGATTTTCTGAGTCGGTGATCGTATCGCTGATATCGATTCCTTCGACTCCGACGATTGCACACAGGTCGCCGCAGGGAATTTCATCGACTTCCTGACGGTTCAATCCTTCAAACGTAAAAAGCTGTTTGATTTTTGCCGGCATGGTTTTTCCGTCACGTTTGATGACGGTCATTGGGGTTGTCCGGTTCATGGTGCCGCGATAGACCCGGCCGATGCCGATACGGCCGACGTAATCCGAATAGTCGATTGACGCGATCTGCAATTGGACCGGGCCCTGGCGCATTTCCGGGGCAGGAACTTCGTCGATAATCGCGTCCATAAGCGGCAGGATCGAGGTTTTCTCATCCGCCAGGTCCTTGATGGCCCAGCCGCTGCGTCCGCTGGCGTAAAGCATCGGGAAATCAAGCTGATGGTCATCAGCGTCAAGCTCGCAGAACAGGTCGAATATCTCGTCATGCACTTCATCCGGACGGGCGTCTTTACGGTCAACTTTGTTGATCAGGACTATCGGTTTCAAATTCAGCTTGAGTGCTTTTTCCAGGACAAAACGGGTCTGCGGCATGGGGCCCTCGGCCGCGTCTACCAGCAGTAAAACACCGTCTGCCAGCTTCAAAACACGTTCAACCTGGCCGCCGAAGTCGCTGTGACCGGGAGTGTCGATAACGTTGACTTTAACGCCGCGGTATTCAATACTGATGTTTTTTGATAAAATTGTTATTCCGCGTTCCCGTTCCAGGTCGTTACTGTCGAGGAAACATTCCTGCATTTCCTGATTTTCCCTGAATAACTGGGACTGCTTGATTATCTCGTCAACCAGGGTCGTCTTGCCGTGGTCGACGTGGGCGATTATCGCTATGTTTCTTAATTCACGCATTTTATTCTTCTATCTCACTTAAAAAAGGTTTATAATTAAATACAAACTCATAATATAGCATCAGTAGCGCTAAATACTAATGCTGAAAGCATAAGAAACAGCAAAAAAAGACTTGACTTTTGAGCTAATCAGGGGTCTATTACATGTTTTCAGAAAAATAAACAGAAACAGGATCAGATATAATGAGAATTCTTTCAGGCATCCAGCCATCAGGACAGCCTCATATCGGTAACTACTTCGGCATGATGAAACCGGCGTTGAAATTGCAGGAGCAGGGCGATACCTTTTTGTTCATTGCCGACTATCATTCTCTGACTACCAGTCCTGATCCGGCCGAGCTGCGCCAGCGGGTGCTTGATGTCGCTCTTGATTTCCTGGCTTGCGGCATCGATCCGGAACGAACCGTTTTTTTCCGGCAGTCTGATGTGCCTCAAGTGTGTGAACTGACCTGGATATTGAGCTGTCAGACTACTGTTGGTTTGCTTGAACGCGCTCACAGTTACAAAGATAAAATCGCGAAAGGTTTTATTCCGAATAACGGTCTGTTTTCATATCCGGTATTGATGGCGGCTGACATCCTCATTTACAAATCAAACGTTGTTCCGGTCGGCAAAGACCAGAAACAGCATGTTGAGATCACGCGTGACATTGCCGACCGCTTCAATCGAATTTACGGCGACATCTTTGTTATTCCGGAAAGCTCAATTCGGGAAAATGTGGCGGTCGTTCCTGGAATCGACGGTCAGAAGATGAGCAAGAGCTACGATAATACTATTCCGATCTTCGGCGGCAAAAAAGCGATTCGCAAACGGATTATGAGCATTGTGACCGACTCGACCGGTCTGGAAGACCCGAAAGATCCGACCGACTGCAACGTGGTCAAACTGTACAAGTTGTTTGCGAACGCAGATCAGGTCAAGGAGCTTGAAGCTAAATATCGCGGCGGAAATTACGGCTACGGCCATGCCAAACAGGAATTGTTTGAGATCATGTGGGAATATTTTGCCCCGCTGCGTGAACGCCGTGAAGAGCTTGCCAACAATCTTGATTATGTCAATAAAGTTTTAGCCGATGGCGCGGAAAAAGCCCGTGCCGTTGCTGAACAGACAATGACCGAGATTCGCAATGCGGTTGGATTGCGCTGATAATTTTCATAAGTTGTTTACTGTTATTTTTTAATAGAAAATTTATAGTCAAGCGGTTTAACTTTTAACATTAGAACGGTGTTGTCATATTCAATTCAAATACCTTGCCATAAGCGGCCTTAAACGCACTATGGAGTCCCGCCAGGAAGCTTGAATGTTGATCTCGTTGCGCAACCAGCGAATGAACTGAAAGCTTCTCTGGGACGGCCTGTTCCATTCATAAACTAATGAATTCATAGCTCTGTTTGCCTGTTTTGCCAGAGCCGTCTGCTCCTGTTTTCTGATCATAATTCTTTGAATCAATTTTTCATCGCGTATCCCTTCATTGTCTTCAAGAATTTGTTCAAGCAGCAACATCAGGTTATGGGTGATGCAGATAAAATTAGCTTGTTGACACTTCGTTTCGACGCTTTTACCCCAGGCTTTGTTTTCGTCAAACTTATTTTTTTTAACGTCATATAATTTTTCAATATCCCATCTTCTTTTATAGATAAATGCGATCAATCCCGGAGGCAGGGTCATTTCATTGGTCAGGAAAATATATTGCGTACCGTCAACCGGGTCTATATAAATGATTTTTCTCAATAAACCGGAACTGCTGTTGCCGACGAACAAGTCTTTAACCACCCCGTTATTGCGAGGGTCACTACGTTCGAATTGCCGCTCCCCGGAAACCATTAATTTCAGATTGGCTTTTGCCGTGGTAATGGTATAAATGCCTTTACCACGTTTCCAGCGGTGCCACAGTGCATAATCAATGATTGCCGAATCATAGGCAATCACAACCTTGGTTCCTTTGGCTTCCCCCATTCGCAAGGTCTCAGGATGCAGGCGCTTCATTACCGATATATCATGCTCTTTGACTTTATTATTTGCCCGGTCCGGCCTCATCACATCAAGAAACCGCAGACTTTCCGTTCTGAGGTTTAGAGCGTAAATTCCTGCAGGCGCATGCTTTTTTCCATCTTCAAACAAATCTTCGTGAGACGAGCAGTTGTGATAGTGTCCATCCGCGGCATACAATGCGAAACCGTTGAGTTCCTCATGTTCTTTGAACGGGTCATTAAGAACTGAATTACATCTTTTGACAAGATGCCAATTTACCTCATTCAACAAGGTTAAACGGCGCTTGCTCCTTAATGCGCTGAAAAAACAATTGACCGTTATGGCGTGCGAAATAAAATACTGTAGTTTCTGGACCCAGTCGCGACCGCTTTTGACTGAATCGAGAACTCGTCCGACTCCGGATTGAATGAATTCAAAATCATCAAAGTCTTTACATTTTCGGGTTGAATTTACATCTGCAAGGGCGTTTTTCAAAGGTTCGAAAAACCGTTCTCGTGTCGTTGTCATATTTAAATTTTCCATCTTGTAATATAGCAGGAAAGTAAAAGATGTCAATGCGTAAATACATTAAAACTAGATACTTATGAGATTTTAAATTTTTCATTGGCCATCGATATGAAACCGCTATTGCGCCCATTGCAAGGCATCGCAATGACATTTTTCAGGGGTTTACAAGCCCCTGTACGAGCAGGAAACTAAGTCTTGTTAAAGGCTTTAAATTCGCGTTTCAGCACCAAGTAATACCTCTTAAATTATGACAAAATGACAACACCGTTCTAACATTAATTATAATCAGCGGTTTGAAGATAAATTTATTGGACGATTTTTACTTTCAGATTGTCGAAATAACCCGTGTCATTACCGCGGAGGATTATCTGCTCAAAAGGAACTTTGATCGGGTTCGCCGCTTTCAGCTTGTTTCCGTTGAATTCTAAATTAATAGTTTCAGGAGAGACTTTCAGGTTGATATTAAGAAACCTGTTTGAGTTAACTTTTATGCCCGAGCCGCAGATTTTACTGATTTTTACCGATTTACTGTTAAAACTTACCGGTTTTGTAAGGTCAAATTTAACGAGTTTGATGAACCCTTCGCCAGAAAACATCTTGGGGAGCGATGAATCCCAGATCACGCCGATTCCCTTTGTTCCGGTTTTGTCAAAAAGCACAACCCACTGTCCGCGACTGTAACTGGTTTGCTGCATGCTGATTTTCAGGGAAATACTCTTTGCCAGTTTAGGTAAAGTTGTGGTTATGAGGGAATTTCTCAGTTTTGCCAATGGTGCGTCTGGATAATCAGGTAGAAAACGTACCTGTTGCGGTTCGCCGCCGGCAAGTGGTTTCCAGCGCTTCAGATTATCGAAAGTATCAACCAAATCATATTTGGTGTTATCCGCTTTCGTGCTTTTTATATTTGACTTTGAGGTGTTCAGCAATAACCTTGGAGTTCCGGCATTCCCCATTTTGTCATAGGCGGCAGCAACGAAGCGGCTTGCGGTTGAAATTGATTGCGGCAGGGCCATTGAGTCAGCCGGTTTCAGCGTGACTTCCTTCATATTCGGGTCCCAGACAATCAGCTCCCGGATGTAGGTATTTTCCCGGGTTCCGCTGAGTTCGATCAAAAGATCGCCTTCACGTCCGGCGAATTTTGCTTTATACAGCGGCGTCCAGTAAAAGGTGGTTTGATCCGGCATCTGATATTGGAAGCCGTCTTTCAGGCTTATGGTGGTACGCTCCCAACGGGAATCGATGCGATAATTTTCCTGTTCGCCGCGATAATGCACCAGAAGCCGGGTTTTCGCCGGTTTGTAGACCCTGATGCCGAGCCACATGTCGTGCGAATTTTTCGCGATCAGGCCGGGAGCATAGAATCGCAGTTCTTTCTTCCCGTTAATCATCCCGTCATTCGTGATGGCGCTGTAGTTTGCCAGTCTCAATTTGGCTCCGGTGAACTTTTTCAATCCCGGAGTCCAGGTCGCGAGTTCTTTTTGAATAATCCTGACATGGTCCGGCTTGGCGCCGTCTGCCCATTTTACTTGCAATTTGTGGTCAGTGACTTTCGGCTGCTGGAAAATCGGCCCCATATCGCCTTTTTGCATATTGCCAAACAGTTTTTGCCGGATAAACGGGTCCAGTTGACTGCGTTTCGGCAAGGTTGCAGGGATGAATTGTTTGCCGACCAGAGCCGCGGTAATGCGGCAGTAACGGTAGGGATCGCCGTTGAATCCGTCGAAATCCCAGCCCGGTTCAATGAACGAACATTCCTCAAAGTCGTTCCATTGCGCCATTACGATAAAGTCAGGTTTGCATTTCATGCTGACGACAAATGATTTGACCATAAACATGCCGTCTTCGGCCGAGAGTATCAGCGGTTTTTCCGGTTTTCCCCGGTCATGGGTGTGGTTGAAACGGTTCTTGATCTGAACTCCGAATTTCTTTCCGTATTTGCGGGCCATGTCGGCGGCGCGTTTCATGCTGACTTCCAGTTTTTTCCACGGATGAGGACCGGCTCCGAACGGCGGAGTATGTAGAAACCAGCCGTTGCTGTGGCTGACAATAGCTTTGATCTGCGGAATCTTGAAGTAGTCGGGATTGTCCGCCATTTCTATAATCCAGTAAACAGGACCGACTTCATCCTCGACTTTTTTCAGGTAGACCGCCAGATCCTTTGGCTTGATCCATTTGGACCAGTTCTGGAAATAGTAGACCGGCTGACCGTTAATTTTATACCAGCCGGGATGTTGGCCGTACCGTTTCAAAAGCATGGTGGAACGTTTGATAGAATTATTCAAGTCCTGGGCCTTGGTTATAGGAGGACGCCGGAACTGAATCTCATCATGCAGGGCCACCGGGTATTTCAGTTTTGCCGCGGTCTCCATGATCAGATCGAATATCGGCATTGGAGAGAAATCCTGACCGTCATCCCAGAGCGATGGCCATAACTGTAAATGCAGACACTCGATACCTGCGTTTTTAGCTGTTTCTAGCTGCCAGCGGATGATATCCGGCTGGGTTGAATCATACGGCCCCAGCAGAGGGTATCCGACACAATTGAGCCAGCGTCGCCATTGTGAACCGGGCCGGGTCTGCTCGATGGTGGTTTTAGAATCGAATTTCCCGAAGAGACGTTGTCCTTTCCAGTGAACCCATTTGGGCATGTGCGGATAACTTCCGTAAGGTGTGCCCCACCAGACATGCCATTCTCGACACATTACCGGAATTTTAATATTAAGTTTTTGGGCTTCTTCAATTGTTTTGTCTCCGGGAATTCCGTTTTTATAACGCTTTATGTGAGCGTCTCCGTTGCCAGCAACGGTTGAATATATAATGAGTCCTGCTGTCAGAGCGGAAAAAATAGGTTTATAATTCATCAAATTTCTCAAGTTAGTATGTCAATGCAATTTTCAGGCTTGGATCGCTGTCGAGATAGCCGTGAGTTAAATAGCCGAAGCGTCTCCACTCAAGTGATGCGTGTCCGTCAATGAACAGCATCCCGGCCCGTTTTGAATGATTCAGGCCAACCGCGTCGGCATTGATGAATGCATGGGCGCTGTAGTAGTTTGTTCCGGTTTTAGCAAATGAATCGAATAAGAGAATAAATTCAGATGGGGTTTGAGTATAAATTTTTTCAGTGATAGATTGGGCTGTGTTGCCGGTATCTTTTATTTTTGAGCCATGGACTCTGAAGAACGTGGAGTAGGAAATCGGGCCTGATTTTGTGCCACGTATCGAATAAGTCCTGATATTATTGCTCCAAACTCTCGGGAATGCGGAGGGACAGACCAGAATCGTTTTCTTCTTGGATACCGGTTGCGGTATATAGCCGTTATCAATCATGGTGTAGTTCCAGTAATTATACGGATAGGAATATTGGGAAGGGCGTCCCTCCGGAGTGAAGTCGTTGTTGTCTCCACCGTAAAAAGCGATTGCTGTTCCGACCTGTTTCAAATTGTTTACGCAAGTAATTGACTGCGCTTTCTTTCGCGCCTGCTGCAGAGCAGGCAGCAGCATGCTTGCCAGGATGGCAATTATGGCGATCACAACCAGCAGTTCGATCAGGGTGAATTTTTTTGTCTTCTTCATGGTGATATTCCTTTCCTTTGATTGTATAAGTTGTTGTGAATATAAACTTTTAAAATAAAGTCATGGTTATTAAGCTCAAATCAAAGCTTTTGAAACAATATACAGTATGCATGACTGAATAGTTATTCTATATTTGTGTCAGGCAGAATTTCAAAGATCAATCGTTTTAACGCTTTCCCTTTCAATTAATTTTACATCGAGTATGTAATCCTTGCTTATCATCTTGCCGGGATTCATAATGATGTCTAAAGCAGTTTGCATCTGCTCCTCGGTGCTGGATATGGTTGTACTTAAGGCCGGTGTTGACATCTGGTCGATTCCAAAATGGATGAGGGAGGTTATAATGCTGATATCGTCGGGACATTTTAGTCCGAGTTCATAAAGTGCGCGCAGTCCTCCGAAAGTTCCGCGTACCGTATCAAACAAAAGCGCGGTTAAATCGTGTTTTGACAACAGTTCTTTGGTTTGCTCATAGCCGGCAAACAAGGGGTCGTCCCAATATTTAGGACGTTTTTCAGGTTGTAACAGGTCGCGCCAACGCATTCCGTGGTCATATAGTGCCTGTTTTATCCCTTTAATGTTTTCATTTCCGTGGCCGGACGCCGGTTCATTTGGGACGAAACCTATTTTACGGTGACCATTTTTCAGCAAGTGATCCATTTTCATATATCCGGTTTTGAAATAATCTTTGCGGACCGAGTAAACATTTTTGTATACGCCTGACGGCGGGAGGCTGCCGCTGATCACGATAGGGATATTGAAACTATCAAGTTGTTTCATCATGGGGCGGGAGACGTTTTCTGACGGCATTAGAATCACACCTTGAATATCATCGTCGCTTTTCAGTATATTGACAACGGATTGCAGTGTAGATTCTTGTTGAAGTTTGACGTTGATTAGATTGATGTTGTTTTTCAAGGCCAGCATTTCAGCGTAGTGAACCCGTTCCCAGATAATATAAGAGAAAAAGTCCGGATAAGCTATAACAATACTTCCGGCTGTTCTGGGAGTGATTGAACTGTCCTGAATAATTTTTTTATCGCGTGGCGCAACAAACGTCCCCTTGCCGACGCGACGGACAATATAACCTTCCTGTTCCAGTTCCACCATGACCTTATTTACCGTAGCCCGGCACATTTTGAATTTTTCAGCCAGCTTACGTTCGGAAGGCAACCGGTCATTCATGGCGCTTTTCCTGATTTGATCAATCAGGCCGGCCTTCAATTTCTGGTGATGCGAATCTTTGTCAACTTCTAATAACATTTTTTACCAATATTATTTTTTATTTAAATGGTCTATACCAATTATACAATATAATGAACCATTTGTCAATAGGCAAAAAAAGAAAAAAACAGATTACAAAAATCAATATGTATTTTAAAATTATGATGTTCCTGCATAAATAAATTACTGAAATTCCTCAAAAAATAGTAGCGAATGAAATGGTTGATTTTGTTTAAGATTTTTATTTGCAGTTGCTTATAATTTATTTATAATCATACGGTATGACTATTGACAAAATCCTTTTCAGCCATTATATTACCTTTAAGTAAACTAATTTGGAGGACATTGAAGTGGGTTTTCGAATGAAAGTAATCGGAGGAGGATGCTATTATCATCTTTATAATCGCATCGCTTGCGTTAAAGGAGAACATCCTTTCTCCGATTTGGACAAAGAATATGGTTTCAGATTGCTGAAATACCTATGCGATTACTTTCTCATAGAAGTAATTTCCGCCGCCTGGATGGGGAATCATTTCCACCTTGTGGTTTACGCTCCAGGGATAGATGAATTACCGCCGCTGGAAACCATTGTCAAGCGGCATAACGATTATTACAAATCCATGAAAAAAATCTTCAAATTTGGTCCTAGAAACCCGGTCATAAATATAAACGACAGAAAACAATGTGAAAATGTAGCTCGAAAAATGATCGATATAAGTAGCTTTATGTCGGCTTACCAAAGACAGTTTACTTGCGTCTACAACGAAACCCGCGACCGGACCGGCCAACTCTGGGGCGGTCGTTTCAAAAGTACGATACTAGAAAAGATAAATGCGCTTGCCGCCTGTGTCATTTATGTTGAATTGAACCCGGTGCGGGCAGGTTTGAAAAACGATCCTGCGGATTATGAGTTTACCACCTGGGGACGTTACTGTAGAAGCGGCAAACATATGTTTTATGAAAATTTTGTCAAGCATATGAAGCCGAATATTACGACCGGAGATACGTCAAAATGGACCGATAAGGAGCTGTTTTCATTCTTTCGAGGCGAGCTGGCGCGGATCGTGACGGCGGAAACCGGGGCGTCCAGCGAAGAGATATATGTCGCTCGGGATAACGCCCGTCGTAAAGAGTCGATGAATGTGCGGTTCCTGCAACGAACCCGACACTTTACCGACGGAGTTATCCTTGGTTCAAAGCTGTTTATCCGAGAAACCGGCAGCAGATTCAATAATCCGGAGCGAATGCAGAAAAAGCAATTGGCACGAGGATTCATCTCAGCCGGGGTTATATATTGTTTTCGAAAACTGCAGAATTGATTATTTGATATTGGAATTCTGTAATGAAACGAGTTCACGGTCATGCAGTTTTCCTAAAAGAAGTAATGACGCTATCGATCCGATGAGGGCTAGCGACATATCGGACTGGGTGTCCCAGACGTAACCCTGAGTACCGAGAAAGGCTTCGGCATTTTCACCTGAGAGGAGGGCTACCCACCATTCTATGAGTTCGTAAAACGCACTGAACGCCAGACAGAAACAGATAATGAAAAAATTCCGCCAGGCTCGGCTAAGGATAATTTTTTTGCGGATAATTATTTCCCGCAAGATCATCGCCGGGACAAAGCCTTGGGCAAAGTGTCCGAGTTTGTCATAATTATTGCGGGAGGTGCCGGTCAGTTCTTTCAGATAATCGAACAACGGGACTTCGGCGTAGGTGTAATGCCCTCCGATCATCAAAATAATACAGTGTGCCAGAATCAAGATGTAAACCAATCTTGTCAACTTGAAAGAGTGGTAGGTCATCGCGAGAACGACAACGCCGATTATTGCCGGGATTACTTCAAGAAACCAGGTGTAATAATCTTTAGGCGCGATCCCCGACCATATCAGGGCGATTGTAAATACGGCAATCCAGAGATATTTGTTGACAGTTGTTTTATTCAAAATCACTTCCTCCGGTATATGTACCTAATATATAGAGGAATTGATAGTAATTTTCTTATCATTTCTACTTTCTAATTAGTAATTTCTAATTAAACTTACGGTAGACTTAGCCTTGAGGTATGGTTGATGATGAACCCGAGGCCGAGCAGGAGCAGGGCGATGCTCATAATGGTCGGGGCGAATTCGGTCCACTTCATGTATTTGGGGGCCTTCATCGAAGTCTTTTCCATCTTATCAATCGCCAGCATGACTTCGCGCATTCCTTTGGCGTCGAAGGCGCGATAATATTTACCGTTTGAGCTGTCGGCGATATCTTTAAGCAATTGCTCATCAAATTCTCCGCGTAACGGGACCAGTCTTGAGCCCATTGGCGAATCCTGTAGAATACAGGCGTTGCCGCTGCCGATTCCGACTGTGTAGATAACGACGTTGCAGGATTTTGCCAGTTTTGCCGCCTGACGCGGGCTTACCCGGGCGTCGACGTTATTGCTGCCGTCGGTAAACAGAACCAGTACTTTGCGTTTTGAATCGGACTTTTCGAGCCGGTGCAGTGCGCTGGCGATCGGCGGAGCGATTCCGGTGGCGTCTCCGATGATTCCAGGTTCAAGCCGGTTCAAGTTGGCCAGCAGCCAGCCATGATCGAGGGTCGGCGGGGAGACGCAATACGGCAGATTGGCGAAGCCGATCAGGCCGATACGATCGTTTGGACGCCGGTTGATGAAACTGGCAATCTCTTTTTTGGCTACTTCAAGCCGGTTTTTGATCTTTTCGCTCTTGATGCCTTCAGCCAGCTGTTCATAGGTGGTGACGTCACGCGGAACGTCTATAGCCTGCATACTGCCGGAAAGGTCGATCGCCAGAATTATGTCAATGCCTTTGACTTTGCTGACAACCAGTTCTTCGCCGGAACGCGGTCGCGCCAGGGCTACAATCAGCAGGGCCAGGGCGGTGCTGAAAAAGATAAACGGAATCTTGGAAACGCCGCGTAAACGTCCGGCATTTGCCGCTTTGAACGGTTTTGCGGTGGAAATCCTGACTGCGGGAACCGCCCGGCGCCATGCCAGAATCATCAAAACGGCAAGAGGAATTAGGAGAAACAGCAGGAATGGATGGGCGAATATCATTTTGAACCTCCTCTTGATGTGTCATTAATCCACTGTCTGCAGGACACTGCGGAAATGCAGGTGGGATGCAAAAGTTGTATTGACTGTTTGACGATTGTGTATATTATTATATAGATCATTTTCAGTGCCTCCGCTTACTTTTCCTTAACTTCTTCTTCAACCGGTTTTGTTTCATTGATCAAGGTTTCAGCCTTGCTGACCGTATGGAGCAGATCGCTCTCGGACGGCGGCAGTTTGGCAAATTTAACCAGGTCGGCAGAGGTCATAAATTCCTTCAGGAAGCGGCGATGTTCCTCTTCCGGCAGACTTTCCGAGTCACGCAAATCTTCAAGAAATTCGTCGGTCGTCTGGGTTGGCGCGTTCAGACGGAACCGCTGTTCCAGATAATTACGGACAACGTCAGTCAGGGAAACAAAACAATCTTCGAGATTGGCGTTGCCGTCGCTGATGTTATGGCGGATGCGGTCAAGCTGCATGAAAGCGATGTCCCAGGGGGTTAGTCGGCTGAAGTCGCCGCCACGGGCCAGTTTACTGATGATCACGGCTGCAACCAGAACGATCACAACAAGTATCGCTCCGATAATGATATACAGCCTGGTACGTGACGGCGGTAAAATTTCTTCAACTTCGCCGGCCAGCGCCGGTTTGTCGGTTGGTTTCAGTTTCAACGGTTCAACCACGAACGACGGGATAACTTCGCTCATATTAAGCATTTTTGTTTTGTTGTCGTAACGGTTGAACTGGATATTGAGTTTCCCGTCGGGAATAGCCCCGGTCCGATATGGTTTGAGCTTGACGCTGACCAGCCAGATATCGGACCCGAAGCCTCGGGATATCTTTTTGAATGCGGGTTGGGCCACGAGGCGTGATCCCTTGCCGGCCAGAGCCTGGGCTTCGACCGGTCTGCGGTGCCACGGACATTTAAGTTTCAGGGCCGCGACCACTGTTTCACCCAGCCGGGCGTTGTCTTTAGGAGTAAGTTTGACCGAGCCTACCGCGGTAATCGGCGTGTCCGCTGATACCCCGCGCTGATACAAATACCAATAGCCCCCGCCAAGCAGCAGTAGAATCACAACCGGCGTCAGGGCCAGCAGCCAAATAATTCTTTTTCGTTTCGTGGTCATTTTATACTCCATTAAGTCTTCAGTTTTAGCAATGATTATGGTTGAATTTGCTGATGTTTTTTGCTGCTTTCAACTTTCAACTCTTACAACGCCGCCGCCAGTACTTTGACGAAATCTTCTTCCAGCGGCAGGTCGACAAACTTGACGCCGGCCTGTCGGCACAGTTTTTTTGGCGTATCGTGCATTTCCGCGGCGACGTCATGATACGCGGTCGCAAAGCGTTTGCTGCCCCCGGCAAAAGTAACATCTTCGCCGGTTTCGGAATCTTCCAGCGTGATGTCACATGACTTCAGCCAATCCCATTCGACCGGATCGAGAATCCGGACCGCACGCAGATCATGGCGGCGACTGCAGATTTTCAGGGACTTATCGTATTCACCGGCATCAATGAAGTCGCTGATCAGAAAAATTACGCTTTTCTTGTGCAACAGGTTCATCGTTTCCCGCAGGGCCGCGTCAATATTCGTTCCACGATCCTTGGGTTCGCAGGCCAGCAGCTCGCGGATCAGCCGCAAGGAATGGGTGCGGCCGGAACGCGGTGGCAAATATAGTTCGGTCTGATCCGAGAACAACATCAGTCCGACTCGGTCGTGATTGCGAATGGCGCTGAACGCCAGCAACGCGGCGGTTTCGACCGCCTGGCGGCGTTTGGTCCGGTCTCCGCTGCCGAATGCGCCCGATGCGGACACGTCAACCAGCAGCATAACGGTCAATTCACGTTCTTCGACGAATTTCTTGATATAAGGTATGTTCATCCTCGCGGTTACGTTCCAGTCGATATCCCGGATGTCGTCACCTTCTATATATTCGCGTACCTCGTCGAACTCCATGCCGCGCCCTTTGAACACACTGTGGTAAGCGCCGCCGAAAATCTCATCGACATTCCGTCGCGTCTTGATCTCAATCAGTCTTACTTGTTTTATTAGTTCAGATGGCAACATTTTATTTACTCCAGTCTGGTCGTTTACGGGGTGCGGAGCTGGTCAAGAATCTGTTTGATTAAATCGTCGGTACTCAGGTTTTCCGCTTCCGCTTCGTAGTTGAGCATGATGCGGTGACGCATAATATCAAACGCCACTTCCTTGACATCCTGCGGAACAACATAGGCACGTCCTTCCATGAACGCGGCCGCTTTCGCCGCCAATACCATATTGATCGCCGCACGCGGTGACGCGCCGCATTCGATATAGTTCTTCATGTTGTCGAGCTGTGCAGCTTCCTGGCGGGATGACAGTTCGTGATGCCGTTCCGGTCGGGTCGCGATGACCATATCCAGAATGTATTCGACGATCTTTTCATCTATATAGACTTTATCCACCCACTGTCGGGCGTTTTCAATATCATCAAGCTTGGCAACTGCAATAGCGGACGGGCTGCATTCCGGATGTGCCATGCGTTCGATGATGGTCCGTTCTTCATCTCGTTTCGGATAATCTATTTTCAATTTGAACATAAAACGGTCTACCTGAGCTTCCGGGAGCGGATATGTACCTTCCTGCTCAATCGGATTCTGGGTGGCCATAACCAGGAACGGTTTCGGCATTTGGTATGCTTCTCCGGCAATTGTTACCTGTTTTTCCTGCATACATTCGAGCAGGGCGCTTTGGACCTTTGCCGGAGCGCGGTTTATTTCGTCGGCCAGCACGACGTTGGCGAAAATCGGACCTTTCCGGGTGGAAAAATTATGTTCGTCGGCGTTATAGATACGGGTACCAATAACGTCGGCCGGTAACAAGTCCGGGGTGAACTGGATTCGTGAAAAAGAGCCGTCCAGAGACTGTGAAAGGGTTTTGACCGCAAGGGTCTTAGCCAGGCCGGGAACCCCTTCGAGAAGGACATGTCCATCGGCGATAAGCGACAGTATCAGTCGATTGACAAGTTGCTCCTGTCCTACGATAACCCGGCCGATCTCTGTTTTCAACGGTTGAATGAAAGCGGAGACTTCGCGGATTCTGCCTTGCAGTTCTTGAATTTCATGTTGTTGCATCTCTCTGCTCCTGTTGTTGTTTACGGTTGTAAATTTGTTTGTGATTAATCGCTAACCAATGCATATAGACACACGACTCCCGGCTTTGTTCTATATTTGAAATATTTTTTTCTCAAGATTATGATTTTCCGGTCAGATAATATACCGTTTAAATTCGTTATATCAATCGTTCCTGATTGATTCATGTCTTGATATTTTATTGTGGTATTTTGCCTGTTATTATGTGTAAGGTGTTTGCTGTTAACTTCTAGTAAAATAATCTTATTCATACGGTATGACTATTTGCTATAATGATAAATTTCATAGAAATACAAGTTTAAAGCTTTAATAGTACCGGATAACGTACTACATTAATATATTTCAGGAACCAACATTACAGGTATATTAATGTTTTCATGTGATAAAAGTATTCATTACGCGGTGATCGGAGATCCGATCAAACATTCACTATCTCCGCAAATGCAAAATGCCGGTTTTGAGGCGTTGGCAATGGGGAGTCCATACGGAAAATTTCATGTTCCATTAGATAACTTGGCGGAATTTGTCGATTTTGCCCGTGAAAATCTGCGGGGTTTTAATATTACGGTTCCTCATAAAGATTCCATTATTCCATTTCTTGACGAAATTGAGAGAACGGCTGAACGCTGTCACAGCGTTAATACCGTAACAATAAAAAACGGTAAAATGTCCGGTTGTTCCACCGACGGTTACGGACTGGAAACCGCAATTATGGAGAATTTTGATCTTGGGATAGCGGGTGCTACAATCTTTTTTGCCGGTTGCGGTGGGGCGGTTAGAGCGGTGTCACACTATTTTGCTTCACGCGGAGCCAGGGCTTTGTATTTTGCCAATCGTACGGTTGCCAAAGCTGAGGAACTGGCGGCAGAAATCGGTTCTTATGAATCCGGCTGCCGGGTTGATGCGGCACCGACCGGTGATTTAAGCAGGATCAAAGTCATGCTGGAAGAATCTGACGTCATAGTTCAAGGGACAAGCCTGGGGCTGAAACCTGATGATCCTGCTCCGCTGCCGTTGGAATTACTGCCGGATCAGATCTGTTGTTATGAGACGATATATCATGAAACCGCTTTTCTGCGCGGCGCAAAAGAACGCGGATTGCGTTTTGCCGATGGTCGCGGAATGCTGCTGCATCAGGGAGCAAAGTCTTTTGAAATCTGGACCGGACACAAGGCTCCGGTTGAAATAATGCGGTCCGCGCTGGATGTCGCTATTGCCGCGAAATAAAAGGATGGACTCTGGGAGGCGTAATGGAACGTTTAAATAATTTTGAACCGCCGATTGACCATCGGGTTTTGATGGATAACGACTTTTATCGGTTGTATCCGTTTGATGGTGGAGGTAATTTTATCAATGCGGAAATCCTTGGATCGCTGGACGATATTCAGGCTGTCCGTGGTATTATGAATGGTTCGCTTGATGAATTCGGAACGCTGCCGGAGATTGATTACGGTAAGTATGAACGCTGGCGTTCAATTGAAAAATCCTGCTGGATCAATCGCTTTTATTTTATCGTGCCACTTGCCCGGGTCGCCCGTTTGTTTAATAATCGCGAACTTGCCCGTCTGGTTGTCGAAACGATCTTGCATTTTATCCGCAATTATCCAGCACCGCAAGGACACGAAGAGATCGGGGCGCATATTGACTACGTTTTCGGGATTCGCGACAATAATTACAATCGCCAGACCTGGGAGGAAAATCAGCGCGACGAGACGGACGTAAAATATATCTGGTTTGATTTCCAGCCCGGCAGTCGGGTTATCCACTTTATCTACGCACTGTACTTTATTCGCGATATTAAATGTTTTCAGCCGGGACAGTTGGAGGAAATAGAGGATTCAATCAGAGAACATGCCGAACTGATCAGGGTAGGGGAAAAATATTTTCTTGATCTGCATGTCAGCGCCAATCACCAAAGTCTGCGGGCGGTTGCAATGTTTTTTGCGGCAAGTTATTTTCAGGATGATGCGGAATTTTCAAAGTTATTGATCGCCGAGGCGACCAGAGTTGCTTCATTTCATATTACCAGGGATTACTTTGAGGACGGAGTCTTGCGTGAAAACAGCCCCTCCTATCACATGTTTGAAACCTGGCACGTGCGGGACGCCATGATCCTGGGAACCCGACTTGGGGCCAGAATGCCGGTTGACGGTTACGACATATTGCGTCGCGCGGTTGAGTTTATTGTTGCGGTGCGTCAACCGGATGCGCTTTCAGTCACTATTAACGACGGTTACGGAGTTGAACTTGATCCGTTCATTGCGTCATTTCCTGCTGAAGTTAATTCCGGGTTGAATTACGCTGATAACTCTTATTTTTTTCCGGATGCCGGGATGGCTTATTATCGTGATTCCAGATATTTTATCGGATTTGATTTTTCAAAATATCCCGGACACTTTTCTCATTATCACGGCGGTAAAAACGCGGTTACCATGTTTTATGACGATGAACCGTTCCTGGTCGACAGCGGCTGCTGCTCGTACGACGATGTGGAATTTACCGCTCATTACAAACTGCCTACTGCCCACAGCAGTATGCTGGTGGATGGCGACGGCGACGCGATTGTGACCGGAACATACGACTGGCAGGCCTGGTCAGAATCCGAATCAGGCGGCTGGTCCAACAATGAAATAGGTTCAGTGTTGATGTCATCTCATCCGACCTGGAAAGATATCGTATGGCGACGCAAAATAACTGTGGCGCCCAATGGCTCGTTCATTGTCAAGGACCGGGTGACAAACTTGAAAGGTCACAAACTCACCTTTATTTTTAATCTGCATCCGCAGGTGCTGGTTTCCCGGCCAGAGGCTGAAGAAAACTGCTGCCGCCTGATTAGTTCCGATGCGGTCATGGATGTTTTGTTTGAATCGGAGCAGTATTTGGAGATTTCTGAGACCACCGGTAAATGCTATGTTGACGGCGCCCATGTTCCCAATAGTCAGGTTAGGGTCGAAATGACCTCTGATCAAGGTACTGTTTATCTGAAGACGGTGTTCACTCCTGCGGGATAAACCTGATTTGCTATTTCCTGCTTGAGGTCGTATATTATGCGGTTTATTCAGAAATTCAACCAGACGTATTAAGTGCTATATGAATCCGCAATTAATCAAAAAGAGTCAGATCTATTTTATATTTTCATTTATCGGACTGATTATTATTGGAACTGTTCTGCTGAAAATGCCGTTCGTTACGCATCAGGGAGGAGGAGTGTCATGGCTTGACGCCTGGTTTACTTCCACTTCGGCAGTATGTGTTACCGGCCTGACGACTGTATCCACCTCCGGTTTTAACAAGATCGGACAGATTATTATTCTCTTCCTCATTCAGCTTGGCGGATTGGGTATAATGACTTTAACCGTCTCTATTGTCATGCTGCTGGCCGGCAAGGTCAGTATGAACAGTCAGTTAATGATGTCCAGCGTCAGTGATGATTTTCCGATTCGCGGGATTAACCAGTTAGTAAAAACCGTTGTTGTTTATACTTTCGGAATTGAGCTGATAGGTATGTTTTTGCTGTTTGTCGGCTTTTGTTTCGGAGAACTTAATCTTTCGTTCGGAAAGGCCCTGTACAATGCCTGGTTCCATTCGATCTCAGCGTTCTGCAATGCCGGATTCAGTACCTGGGATTCAAGCTTGATCGGGACCGGATACCTCGTCAAAATGACGGTGGCGCTTTTGATTATTCTTGGCGGACTCGGCGTTTATGTTATCTACGACCTGGTTCATTTCAGGCATAATCAGCGGATGTTGCGAATCCATACCAGAATTGTGTTATGGACATCGGCCATCCTGACCTTTGGCGGTATGTTTCTTATTCGCTGGCTTGAGAAGGCGAAAGGTCTTTCGATTCCGTGGATTGACGCTTTTTTTCAATCGGTTACCTGTCGCACTGCCGGGTTCAACACGATTGAAATTACCGGGATGCATACCAGTTGCCTCTTGCTGATGGTTGTCCTGATGCTGATCGGCGCTTCTCCCGGCTCGACTGGCGGCGGCATGAAAACCACGACCGCTGCCCTGATTTTCATTTCGGTTTATAATACCATTAAAGGTAACAGCACGGTTCTGGTTATGAAAAGACAGATACCGGAATCCAATATCCTGAAAGCGTTTACCATTCTGTTTCTCTTTTTGTTGCTGTTGCTGATCGGGGCATCGGTCATTGCTTTTGCGGATAACTTGAAGTTGCAGGAAACGGTTTTTGAAGCTGCTTCAGCGCTTGGAACCGTCGGTTTGAGCGTCGGGGTAAGTGCAAAAGCTGGCGCAGCCGCCAAAATTGCGTTGATTGTTTTGATGTTTCTGGGCCGGGTCGGGCCATTTACGTTTTTCCTGTTCCTGCTTTCCAAAGAACGTAAAACAAAATTGAAATATCCTGAAGAACGTATAATATTAGGTTAATTAATATAGGATGAATAACTATGAAAAATAATTTTGCGGTTCTTGGACTTGGGACTTTCGGCACCAGTCTGGCGGAGGAACTCAGCCGGGCAGGGCATAGTATTCTGGTGGTTGATATCGATGCCGAAAAAGTCAACGCGATCAAAGATAGAGTCTCTGAAGCGGTAGTTGCCGACGTCAGCAACCCGGATGTGATCAAAGAGATAGACGTAAAAAGATTTGATACCGTAATCCTCGGCTTAAGCGATAACTTCGAAGGTCTGATTCTGGCAATTACCCATTTGAAACAGGAAGGGGCGAAAAAAGTTATCGCAAAAGCAAACACTTCAATTCAGAAGCGTATTCTGCTGCGACTTGGTGCGGATGATGTTATCCTTCCCGAACGCGACGTGGCTGAACGCCTTGCAAAACGTCTGTCTCTTTCCTATGTGTCAGACATGTTTGAGTTTAAAGGCGCAATGATTGCCGATGTAACCGTGCCTGAGGCAATGGACGGAAAATCAATTATCGAACTTGATTTGCGTAATCGTTACAACTTGATAATCCTCCTGGTGAAAAAGCCGAATCGCGGTCCTGAAACCATTGTCGATCCGAATATGAAATTATTTGTTGGAGACGAGTTGACCGTGATCGGTAAAGAAGAGAATATTACCAAAGTATTCAAAGCCTGATATCAGGCTTGAGTTTCCGGTAAAGGATCTTTGGGTTCCCTGGTGTCGGCGTAATCAATAATTGAATAGGTAAACAGACATATTCCGAGCATCTCCAGGGTTTCTTCAATCAATACCAGAATAGAGTATGGCAGATTCATCCAATGACCCGCCTGTTCTATCGGCCCTTCCAGCAACTCAAAAAAGATTGCCGATCCGGCATATATGATTGCGGAAATAATGAAAAGATTACGGGTTCTTTTAGGCAGCGCCAAGGTGAATTTCAAATATACTATTCCCATTATAAATAAAGCAATACTTGCCGGAATTACCCATGAATAATAGAAAATTCCTCCTGTATTCAACAACTGATGAGTTAGTTTCATGGACTTCTCATGTAGTTCAAATGCTTCATCAAGACAAAGATAGAAAAACGCCAGGGACAGTAGCCCCCAAAGCCATTTATACTGGTTGTTTTCTTCAAACATTTCTCGACTCAATACATAGAGCAGGATCGCGGCATACAATAGTTGCACCGCGGACCAGAT
Organism: Victivallales bacterium; assembly: GCA_963676655.2. Classification (GTDB taxonomy): domain Bacteria; phylum Verrucomicrobiota; class Lentisphaeria; order Victivallales; family Victivallaceae. The sequence goes on from CAXXKX010000002.1 coordinate 520,203, forward strand.
TGACGGTAAATTGTATTCATACTCCATGTTGAATAAATGGACAAAATAATTTTTTGCCGGGACATTAAAGCCAAACTGAGCTATCAGTACCCCGACATTTAAAAGAAACATGACCCCGATAATGCTCAGGCACACCTTGAATGATTTTCCGGCGCTTAATTCAATCTTCATTGTTGGTACCTTTCCTTAAAGAGGGGGGTGATAGAGGGCAGCTTTTTTATTTACGCATGAGTTTGAACATTAATTTTATAATCAGACTCAAAACCGGCAGCTTCGGCATTATAAGGCAATCGTAAAACTGCCGGGGGGTGATGCCCCATTGTCTATGCCAATGGCAGTCGGCCGTAAGGTTGATTTCGTCGACATCATTACAGGTAAATGAATTTTCAATCATTTTATAAAAAAGCAGATTACCCGGTGAACAGAACTTGTATTCATCAACAAAACCAATCTTGATCGCATACACGATTCTATTCACCCTGATTGAGTAGTGAGCCGCGATTGTCCGGTTGTCCGCTTCAATGAAATTCCACTCCATCCAGCCGCGTTTGGTAAACTCTTCCGCCGCCATTGTCAGGGCGGCGACATGTCTTGGGTGAGATTTGATTGAACCGTGCGTGTCGCCTTTCCAGTTGGCGTGTTCCGCGTCCATGAATTCAGCCATATTGACTTCAACCGGGCGTTCGTTTTCCCGTAACAGGAATTTCACATTTTCGAGCTGCTCTAGTTTTTTTGTGCCGCGTTTTATCAGGCGGCGGAGATTGGCTGACAGTCCGGCCCGATATTCCTCAAAACTGCCTGAGAGAACAATGTGATTTTCCCAGCTTGTCGGAATCAGAGATGAACAAGCGTTGAGGGTCGCGAGATTGCTTCGCACCTGGGAATCGTCCGTCAACTCCTTGAAACTTATTATCGGCCAGGCATTGGGAATACTTGACAAATATTCAAAAAAAAGTTTAAAAGCGATGAGGTTGTCATGAGGCATGAGGCAGTCAACCGCACCGGAATGCATCAGATCGTAAGGCGTCCTGAAAAGGATCAGTGATAGACCGACTGCTCTTATTGCACGTCTTACCACCAGAGGCAATACTCCGATTAACTTTTTTTCCTGATAGGCAAACAGACAGATCCAGCCTTCGTGGTCTTCAACCAGATTCGCATAGTATGCCTTGATCCAGGCATAAGACATAAGCGGTGATGCATGATTCAACTGCAACAGTTGATCCCAGGCTTCCGCATGTGAATCTAAATTGCTGAGCTCGCGGACGGCGACAATTTCAATTCCAGAAGGAGTTGCGTAATCCCACATTCCGGGCAGAGCGTCACAACCGGCTATTTTCTCACACAACACACTCATTGATTCGCGGTCTCCAGCAATCTTTTTGGGCTGTTTCTCTAACTAACGGCCATTTCAGTTTTTTTGTTTTTTTCAGACTTTGCCAAATCAGGATCGAAATAAAGGTTTTTAAGTTCAGGGGCATACTTCTTTGCCATCCGGTAAAGGAAGCCGGATGAGGCGTTGACATATTGTCCGTCACGAGCCAATGCGCGCTTCATTCGTACAAAAATATTTGATTTACCCTGGTTTTCCAGACAATCCATATCACCAATAATATACATCTCCCGCCGGCTTCTGGTGTGTGCCACGTTGATCCGGTTTGGCGCTCCAACAAAACCGATTCCGCGTTTGTTGTTGCTGCGGACATAGCAAATAATTGTCACATCGCTTTCTCCGCCCTGGAAACTGTCCACAGTTGATATGTTCAGATTTATGAAATTGCGCCATTCGTCCGGGGTGATACTTCGACCGAGAATTCTGGACGATATGTCACGTGATACCATTTGTCGCAATAAACTGACCTGGCGTCGGTAAGGGGCAATTATTACAATTTCATTGAGCGGACAGCGTTTCATCGCCCGATAAAGAGCTGCGCAGCAAAGTAACGCCTCGGTCCGGTTCTCCAGTCCGGGCTTGCCCCCCTCGAAAACCAGTTTTTCATGACGCATTTCATCAGGCAGTCCGGAAGTCGAGTAAAGTCTCAGAGTTGACTGGGGATATTTTTCCATGCGTTCCGGAAACGATAACTGATAGTATTCAGCGTTTCGGCTCGGTTTTACTTCCGCGTCGTAAAACAGAGTCGAGGAGAAACGCAACAGCCTGGGATTTTGACAACGGAATGAACTCTTCAATAATTCGACCGGAAATCCTCGATATTCGGCCAGATACTCAAGTGCGCTGCCGCTGATGAAGCAACGTCGTGCTTCAGGCATCGGGCCGAATTTTTCTTCGAGTTCTTTGATTACTTCCTCAGGACGAGGGAAGGGGGGTAACTGACGGTGATCGCCAAACAGTATGGTACGTCGTGCCATTGCTGCGCAGAGTAGAAATTCCTCAAGCCGGGACATTCCAGCCTCGTCAAATAGAATGACATCAAAGAGCCCGTTTATTTCTATATCGTCTCCGATGAGTTTTTGTTTCAGCAGTCCGGCATGTGTTCCGGCATAAATTCCACCGCCGTAACGGTCCCGGCGTTCACGGAATTTACGGATGTTTTGTTCATGTCCGATCCAGCAATTATAAGCAACGTCTGACGCAATGTTGCGCTCAATACCGCCGAACCTCAATACCGGCAGCTTATCCATTACCCGCCGGCAGATATTGTCTACCGCTGTATTACTTGGTGCGGTAACCAGTAGACGGCGGCCTTCGCGGCATAGTTGACGTAAAACCTGTTCTAGAAGATAGGTTTTGCCTGTTCCTGGCGGCCCCTGGACGAGAACGGTCGGATTATTATCGTTGACTGCTTTGAGCCAGGCGGCAGCCTGACTGATTTCAAGGAAATCAGGCGGAGTAATATTTGCTTCATGGGCAGTAGGGCAATCCTGGGCTCCAAGTAACCGGTATACCGCGCTTTGATGGTGTAAAGTCTTGTTGCGCCATTGCCCCAGTAAGTCAGTCATCAACAAAGCCATTTGCCTGGCGGTTACCGCCCGACGTCTTATAGAGAAATTTTCAGGATTGTCCATGAATGCTTGACCATGAGCACAACGGAGTCTTCCGTATACTACATCAATATCAAACTCGTCGACCCGCAGAGTACCGAATACATCGCGTTCATCACTTTTATAAACATTTAGGATATCTCCAATAACAATCTCCAGTCCATCAGGGATTGGCAGTTCAAGTGGAATATCGTTTTTTTCATCTGAATCAAGAATCTTTACGTTAGATAATGGAAGTGCAAAATTATTTTCATATTCAAGAGATTTTTGACAGCAATGGGTAAGTTCTTCAATCATTTCGGACGCTTCCCATTCCGGCAAGGGATGGATCAACTCGGGCGGCGGTTCTTCAATTTCCTCTTCGATTTCGATTTCCAGTTCGGTTTCAGCGTCAACTTCAATATTTGATTCTGGTTCGTTGTCCATATCGAATGGCAGTAATAGTTGCCCGGTAATTTCATCGTCTGGGAGTTCTTCGCAAACCTCATTGATCATTTTCTTTAATGGGCCGAGCTTGATTTTTTTCAATGCTTTTTCCGTTCCGGGAGGATAGCGGTCAGCCAGTTCACAAAAAGTTTCAATGAAACGTTTTTTCGTGAATTTACGAACATCTTGTCCTGAATAATTTTTACGCACGTATTCAACCACGTCGTAAACTATTTCCAGTTTTTCCCCGTATCCGAGTTCATGGCGTTTTGATATGCTGGTTACTTTATCGAGTATTGCGGGTATACCATCCTGAAAACCCAGAATATAATCAGTCTGAACATCGCCGGATTCTATTCTAAGAATTGGAGAATTTCTGGTGATGTTCCAGTCATAGCATGCGATATTTTTTCCTGATTCCTGCAGTGATATTTTACGGTTGAATATTTTTAAATGGTCTTCGTCGAGTAATACTGGTCGTGGGCGACACATATTTCTCCACAGTGCGAAAAATTCCATATTCAATTGCCATGCAGCATTAGCTGACTGCATGCGTTGTGCTTCCTCGAACAACAGATTTATTTTGTCGATTTCTTCAGTACTCATAAAGCAGTTGTCCATACAGCCATATCCAAACTTATTTCCATCAATATGATTTTATCAAATTCAAAATTTCGTTTCATACGAATTATTTCCTGTGGTTTCATACTACAAGCAATTTTAACTATATATGTAAAAAAAATAACTGCAAGCATAAAATGAATTTTTTTTGAGGTTAATTATATATATTTTTAATTACCATGTATTTTTTATTTGACATTCGCAAAACTGGTATTATTGTAATTCAAAACACATAGGAGACTATTATGAAACGAATGAAAATTGCGGACCAGGGCTGCTACTATCACCTGATGAACCGGGTCTCAGGCTACAAAGGCGACCTGCCTTTTTCCGAAGTAGACCGGGAATACGGCTTCACATTGCTGCAAAATCTCACGGAATATTTCCTGATTGAGGTTATTTCAGCCGCGTGGATGGGCAACCATTTCCATCTGGTAGTTTACGCTCCAGGCAAAAATGAACTGCCGTCTGAGGCTGAAATAGCCGCCCGTCACAACGCTTATTACAAGTCAATGGAAGGTGATTTCACCTACGCGATGAAAAAAATGCCCTACATCGAACCCAAACACAAAAAACTCTGTCGCGAAGTCGGTGAAAAAATGATCGACATCAGCTATTTTATGAGAGCTTATCAACAGCGTTTTTCCGTGGTTTTCAACCGTACCTACGAGCACATCGGCAGATTATGGGCCGATCGGTTTAAAAGCGTTATCATCGAAGGCGCCGACGCACTGGAAGCGTGTTTACAATACGTCGAACTCAACCCGGTCCGGGCCAAATTGACCGAAAACCCGGCCGATTACCGATTTACCACCTGGGGACGCTACTGCGGTAGCGGCAAACATGCATACCACGCCAACTTCATCAAACACTATAAAAAATTGATTGATTATACTGATACTTCGAACTGGAGCGATGCAGATTATTATACTGAATTCAAGTGTTCACTGACCCGGATAATCGCCGCCGAACGCGGTGCGAACGCGGCCGAAATCGCAGAGGAAGAACAAGCAGTGCGCCGCAAAGAATCGATGCCGGTCCGATTCCTGAGGCGCACCCGACACTTCACCGATGGAGCGATATTAGGTTCAAAACTATTCATCCGAGAAACCGCCCGCAAATTTGATGATCCAGACCGGGTGGAAAATAAACAATTAAGCCGCGGCCTTGACCCGAAAGGCACCGCAATATACTGCTTCCGAAAGTTACTTTTGTAATTAATTCATTGATAAGTTTGAAATAAGAAATTACAAAAAATCATAACTTTGTTTTGTGTCTGAAATGAATATTAATAGACTGAGTTAGATAATTATATTTAACAACTTGTGATATTGAGAGATTACCGCTAAGGAGTGTATAAATATTGGTTATTTCCTGAAAAATAACTGGAACATGAATTATATTGCAGTTATATTTATATAGATATGAATCAGGAGATAATTTTTTGTGAATAAATATATGTATGACAGAAATCAAACACGACGTTTGATCGTGTTTTTGAGTTTTTTAATTATTGCAGGTTTTGTGGCGACAAGTCTGATCAGTTACTTTGTGTCCAGAGCTTCTTTGCGTAAGAAGATTGTTACCAGTGAGTTACCTTTGACTAGTGATAATATTTATTCTGAAATTCAACGTGATTTACTTGCCCCTGTATTTATTTCATCCATGATGGCAAATGACACATTTCTGCAAAACTGGGTTGTTGAAGGGGAGAATAATGTCGGTGAAATTACTGATTACTTACATTCTATTCAAACCAAATACAATACTTTTACCAGTTTTTTTGTTTCAGATAAGAGCAGGATTTATTATCAAAGTAAAGGTATCTTGAAAAAAGTTAAACCGGATGAAAAACGTGATGAATGGTATTTTAGAGTTCGCAAAATGAAGGCGGGTTATGAAATAAACGTAGATCCGGATATGGCGAATAAAGATACCATGACCATATTTATCAATCATAAAGTTTATGATCGAAAAAGAAACTATATTGGCGCTGCCGGAGTTGGTTTGAAAGTAAGTGCTGTAAAATCCCTGATTGAATCTTACCATGCAAAGTACCATCGCAATATTTATTTTATTGATCATGACGGAAACATTGCTTTGAGCAGTGCTTCGATCGATTTAAGTAATACAAACGTCAGAAAAGTTGCCGGCATTTCATCGGTGACGGATAAAATTCTTAAAAACAAGAGTAATCGTCTTGAGTACCATAGGAACGGAAAAATATTTTATCTGAATACCCGTTATATACCCGAGTTGAAATGGTATTTGTTAGTCGAACAGGCTGCTGACTCTTCAAACGGAGGTATTTTCAGAACATTGCTTTTCAACTTGATATTAAGCGGTTGTGTATCGGTTATTGTAATACTCATAACAGTAATGCTGTTGGATGTTTACCAGCGTCAACTCAGGGATATGGTTGCGGCTGATTTTCGCCTAAAAGGAATCAATAAGGATCAGCAGGAGGAAATTGCCAAGCAGCATCAGGCTTTGCTGGAAAGCAATAATAAGCTGACTGAACTGAACCGGTCAAAAGATACGCTCTTTTCGATAATCTCCCACGACTTAAGATCTCCGGTCGGCAACATATATAATTTGCTTGAAATGCTTGAAGAGGATATTACAGATGCGGATGAAGAGGTTAAAGATATCATTGCACGGTTAAAGGATATTTCCGAGTCAACCGTCGGACTTCTTGATAATCTGTTCAATTGGGCTAAGAGCCAGATATCCGAGGTATCGTTTGATCCCCGGGAACTAGAGCTGAAAATTATTCTGCAGGAGTGCCGTGAGCAGCTCAACACGCAATCTGAAAGGAAAAATATCGATGTTGGCCTGAATTGTCAGCCGGGATTGAAGGTATATGCTGACGAGAACATGGTAAAGACGATAATTCGTAATTTGCTTTCGAACGCAATCAAGTTTACGCCTGATAATGGTAAAATATTTATTGATGCGATTGCCAGAGGCAATAAGGTGTCTGTTTCGGTACATGATTCAGGGGTTGGAATTGCTGCGTCCCGGTTGCCGGAAATTTTTGTTTTCGCCAAAAACAAAAGTACTGAAGGTACTGACGGCGAGCGAGGTACCGGGCTTGGCTTGGCTTTGTGTCAGGATCTGGCCGAGTTGAACGGCGGAGACATTAAGGTGATCAGCGAAACGGGGACTGGAAGCACTTTTACCTTGAATTTAAAAGCATCTAAAGCTACTTAAATATTCTGTTCGGATTGTTTATATGGTTCCAGTTTATTCAGTAATGATTGCAGACTTTTATCCGGAGTTGCGTGCAAATCCAGCCGCTCTCCTGTAAAGGGATGGGTAAAACAAAGTCTTTCAGAAAGCAGGAATATACGGTGAAAATTGAATTTTTCCCGATACAACCGGTTATGATAGCCATCACCATAGTTGGTGTCGCCGATTACCGGGTGGCTGATTGAACACATGTGGCGTCGGATTTGGTGGGTGCGTCCGGTCAGGAGATTTATTTTTACCAGCGAACAACGGGCTGTCTCATAAGGACGAACGGGGAACGGCATTTCGTACCGGGCCAAAGTGGTGTATTCGGTTGTCGAATCACGCTTTATTTCCTGCTTCCCCTGTTTAAGTGGTCGTTCAATGACGCCCTGATCATCGGTCCAGCCGCGAACCAGAGTCAAGTATTCTTTGACGACAAGTCGTTCTTCAAACATTTGTGAGAAGACACCGTTTGCTTCGTCGGAAAGCGCAAATAGCAGCAGACCGGAAGTTTGCCGATCGAGACGATGTGACGGATGTACAAACATCCCGAGTTGATCACGGAGCAGTTGCAGGACGCATTCACGGTCATCGGATTTATCCGAACGATGGACCAGCAGGCCGCATGGTTTATGGATGATTACACAATGTTCGTCCCGATACATAATTCTGAATTGAGTCTTGATTAATTTTTTTCTGGAGGCCAGCAGCAGAGCGGCAATGGTTGGCAGATCAAGGATATTTCCTTCAAGAGCTTGATTGACTGCGGAACTGAAGTGACGCGCGTTAAGTTGTTCAAGGTCGCTTGCGGTATCAGGTTCGATCTGTGCGATTACCAGGGGCAGTTCGGATCGTTCGATTACCGGACGTAGCTCAACTTTCCCGAACTGTTCGTGGAACATTTCGGTATCAGGGAAACGCATTCCCGGCCAGAGGTAGACGAAGCCGGCGTTATCGTATGGAATAATTATTGTGTGGTTGTTTGTCATAAAATGAGAAAAAAACGGGAACCGTTTGTCGCGGTTCCCGTGCATTTAAAGCATTGTTATTTCAGCTCAGCCGCCGTAAATGGCCTGATCGCCGAGGTATTCCTCGATGCGCAGGAGCTGATTGTATTTACATATACGGTCGGTACGGCTCATTGAACCGGTTTTGATTTGGCCGGCATTGGTAGCAACCGCGATATCCGCGATAGTCGTATCTTCGGTTTCACCGGAACGGTGGGAAACTACCGCGGTGTAACCGGCTTTGTGGGCCATTTCAATCGCGTCCAGGGTTTCAGTCAAAGTACCGATCTGGTTAACTTTGATCAGAATTGAGTTTGCCGCGCCCATGTCGATACCTTTTTTCAGGTATTCGACATTGGTTACAAACAAGTCATCTCCGACCAACTGACAGCAACTGCCGATTTTTTCGGTCAGGATTTTCCACCCATCCCAGTCGCCTTCGTCCATGCCGTCTTCGATGGAGTCGATCGGGTATTTTGCGATGAGTCCGGCCAGATAGTCCGCCTGGGCTGCCGCGTCGCGTTTGGCGCCGGTTTCACCTTCAAAGATGGAGTAATCATAAACGCCGTCTTTATAGAATTCAGAAGCTGCGCAGTCGAGGGCTATTTTTACATCGGTGCCCGGAGTATATCCGGCCAGTTCGATTGCGGCCATGATTGAGTCAAGAGCTTCTTCGGTGCCGCCGGAGAAATTCGGCGCAAAGCCGCCTTCGTCGCCGACTGCGGTGCTCAGACCTTTGTCATGCAGGATTTTTTTCAGGTTGTGGAAAACCTCGGACCCCATCCGGATCGCTTCACGGAAACAGCAGGCACCTACCGGGCGGATCATGAATTCCTGGAAAGCGATCGGGGCATCTGAATGTGAACCGCCGTTGATAATGTTCATCATCGGGACCGGGAGGGTTTTGCCGTTAACGCCGCCGATGTAGCGGAATAAAGGAATTTCGAGACAATTGGCCGCTGCATGTGCGACAGCCAGAGAAACTCCGAGGATGGCATTAGCGCCAAGATTTTTTTTGGTTGGAGTGCCGTCAAGTTCAAGCATCGCGGAATCGATTGCGACTTGATCCAGGGCGTCCATGCCTTCGATTTCCGGGAAAATCTTTTCGTTGACATTGCGGACGGCTTTTTGAACGCCTTTGCCCATATAGCGTTTTTTATCGCCGTCGCGCAGTTCAAGGGCTTCATTTTCGCCGGTTGACGCGCCGCTGGGGACTGCCGCGGTACCTTTGGCTCCGCATTCCAGAATGACTTCGACTTCAATTGTCGGGTTACCGCGAGAATCAATGATTTCACGAGCATGGATATCATAAATAGCAGACATGATCCATTTCTCCATTTTTTGCTTTTGATTTTTAATATGGGATAAACCGGTGCATCCGGTTGATAGTAAATATAACATATGTAAACGTATATTGCAATCCCGCTGATTTTTAATTTCAATTATTCAGAGTCGCAAAAGAGTCTTCGATCTCCGGGGATAATTCAAGTTTGACTGGATTAACCTTGTGGAACGGGAAAGGTTAAGTCGATTATTTTTTCAGCTTAGCTTCCTGTTCCAGTAATTCGACCACGTCTTTGAACTCTTCGGCATTTTTCTCGTTCAGCGACCTCAGACGGCGATGAGCATTCAGGATGGCAATAGCCAGCTCCGCTTCAGTGCTGTCTATATTGGGTGCGTCTTGAAAGGTTTCCGGAGAGTAGTCGCAATCATCCACGACAATAAACACTTCATCCAGGCCTATTCCACTCAACAGGTAATTGATATTATTATTAGTGGAAAGCACGGTGACTTTTTGTTTGTTTTTTTCAAACATCAGATTAGCCGCTTTAGCCAGCATGCCCAAAATAGTACTGTCAAAATATTCCGACTCGGTCAGGTCCAACATGACATTTTCCATGTCCGGATCGGCAAAAACGGCATCAATTAGCGCCTCAAGGTCGGCGCCGATATCAAAACGGAGATTGCCGATCAGTTTGATAAAATAGTATTTGTCTTTTTTCGCATATAGGATTTTGCCTGTCTTCATGGTCGTTTTCCTTTTCTGAGAGATAGTATGGTAATATCGTCAAGAATCTCCGCGTCTTCATCTGGAATCGTGTTTTCAACCAGTCCCTGCAGTCCGTCCTGACGAAACTCGACAAGTCTGGTAAGTTCTTCTATCTGAAGTTTGATATCTTTTTCTTTTATTATTTCCAGAATGCCGTCGCTGAAAATAGTAAATGTAAAGTTTTCCGGTAGATTGATTACGCAGTTTGTATATTTAGCGAAGCTGAATAGTCCGACCGGGACAGATTTGCAGATTATCTGTTTGGTTCCATTCTTGTCTTTCAGGAAAGGAAATGGAAACTGGCCGCCGTTGGCGTAAGTCAAAGTGTTCTTTTTTTTATTAATGACGCCGTAAAATATGGTCAAGTATTTGTCCAGTTTGCTCTCAAACAGGGTTTTGTTGAGATGTTCCAGTAATTTGACCGGAGATATTATCGATTTATCGCTGTTCTCATGATAGTTGCCGTGCGCGCTGTTGATAAAGGTTTTGAGCAGAAACGTTACGAATGCTGAAGCGGCGCCATGACCTGATACATCCGCCATGTAAAATATGATATAAGTATCGTCGATATCAATGTAATCGACGAAATCGCCGCTCATGTAGAGGGACGGTTTCAGGAAATATTCGAACTGATATCCTGCAATATCCGAATGATTTTCCGGAAGCAGCCTGAATTGTACGATGCGTCCGGCCTCCTCGTCTTTTTTTAAGGTGTCAAGGGATTTTTTTAGTGCTTTGTTGGTGACCTGCAGGCGTTCGTAATGTTCTTCAAGCTGTCGTTGCTGGCTACGCAGTTTAAGATGGGTTTTGACCCGGACCAGGACCTCGTCGAACTGGAATGGTTTTGTTATGTAGTCAACTCCACCGGCCTGAAACGCATTCAGTTTGTCACTGATATTCTGCATTGCACTGAGAAAAATGACTGGGATTTCCTGAAGGTGTTCGTCTTTTTTTAGAATTTTGCAGAATTCAAATCCATCCATCACCGGCATGTTTATATCAAGAAGAATTAATTCCGGAGTATTTACTTTCAGGGATTCCAGCGCCAGTTCCGCTTTCGGGAAAAGTGATACGTCATAACCTTGTTCTGTCAGCAGGCTGTTCAGAATATGAAGATTTGCGACGGTATCGTCAATAATCATTATTCTGCTTTTATGGGAATTATCTTTCATTGGACACGCTGCTCATTCCGGCTGTTTTGTTAATATTATAATATAGTATGTGAAACCGAGAATAACAATTTTTTTATTCAATAGATGGGCAATATCGGCATCAGGCCTTAATACATTATCTTGCAAATCATGTAATTTCTTGAATCTTAAAGTTCAGAAAAAAAGAGCAATGCAACGGAACATGTTGACTTTTGTCATGTCATGTAGTAAAATAGAAGCAGTTCATAAATAAACCTTTGAGGAAACCCTCGGATTGAAGAAGAGATATAAAAAATTTAACGCGGTGCTTACCGTTCTGGCGCTGACGGCTGCATTCAGTCTGATGGCGCTGCCTTTCCTGCACTCACTTCATCATCATTGCCATGATTCAGCGCAAGTATCTTTTTCAACACAGGCTAATGGCAAAGTTATTTTTTTCGCTCAAAAATTTCATAGTGACCACGTGGAACACGTTTGTCCAATCTGTGCTGTTGGTGGATTTTTCAACCAATTACCAGCAAGTATTGACTTTTTTGAGCTCCATGCCACTCTAATTGCGGCAAAATATATCGAGCCGGATGGACTGCTTGGAACAAAATTTTTTCATGCCCGGGAGCGAGCGCCTCCTTTAAGTTAACTCCACATCATTTCTTATCAGACGATACAGCTTACTATGTTGTTGTGTTGTCGTACCTGCTTGTGCAAAAAAATACAAATCTGGAGTTAATAATGAAACAGAAGAATTTCACCCTTATTGAATTGCTAGTGGTGATCGCGATCATTGCAATTTTGGCCGGTATGTTGTTGCCGGCCCTGAACAGCGCCCGGGAGAAAGCCCGGGAAATAGAATGCTTGAACAATCTGAAACAGGCGGGTTTCGCCTTGAATGGATATGTTAATGACTTTCAGTCGTTTTTTCCCCCCGTTCACGGCGGGGAATACGGCAATCCTGAGCGTGGGGACGGATCCCCCGATTTACGCGAATGGCATACCTATATGGAGCCGTACGGTTTGCAGCCGAAGCATCTGAGGTGTGCTTCAGACCAGGCTGTGCGTCACGCGGTTGACACAGATACCGACCCGGATGCGTGGAAGGAGCGGCAAAGCTACATGTATAACGGTATGTTCGCATTCAATAATAAAATGAACCGACTAAAAAATACTTCCTGGAATATCATTTTATCCGAACGCGGAGACAGCGAAGACGCATTGGGGCATCAGGGATATCCGGGATTTAAAGATCCGTATGCAACAGGTGAAAGTGTTGATTCGCTGATAGCGAAGACCCGGCATAAGGACCGGTCAAATTATCTTTATACGGACGGACATGCCAAGCATGCGAAGTATGAAGAGACGGTTCAGGATGGAACCGAGGCGAATAATCATCATTTTGCGCGTGAATATCGTTCAACTTATTATCCCTGAATTTAATCATCGTAACGATTTCGAGGGGATTGTGCTGGGCGGCTCCAGCACTATCTCCGGGAAATCGGGTTTACATCACGTCGCTTTGCCGGGTGGGCGGAAATCTCCGTTACCAACATGGTGCTTCGGGAAAACTTTTTCTAATCCCGGGGGGCTAGTTGAAGTTTCTGGGAATGAGGGAAAATTTAATTACAACCTTGTTGAGAGCGGAGATTTCCGGGTGTCCGGTGGGTGATAATATGGTATATTCCGTTTTTTTGATGCTAAATCGCTGAAAAATATAAGTTAAGTCTTGAAAGTTGCCGCTTGTGCGTGTTATATTCTCCAAAGTATATCATATTGGAGAAGACATAATGGCAACTGACTTATTGCTCTCACTTGAGGATCTGGTAAAGAGTTACCGGCATCCGGCTGGTAAAGTTGAAGTTTTAAAAGGAGTTTCACTAACTCTGAATAACGGTGATACCGTTGCAATAACCGGGCCGTCCGGCTCCGGCAAGAGTACGCTGCTTAATCTGATCGGGTGCCTTGATAAACCCGATTCAGGAAAAATAACCTATAACAAACAGTTGTTGTCCGAGTTTTCGCCTGCTCAGTTGGATGAGTTCAGGTTGCAGCGCATCGGCATTGTCTTTCAAGCTCATCATTTGCTTCCTCAATGTACCGCGTTGGAAAATATTCTGCTTCCGACGCTTCCTGTCGGCGGCGACCCTGAAGAAACGGCGGTCAGAGCGGAAGAACTACTGGCGCTGGCCGGACTTTATGATCGCAGGGATCATTTTCCCGGAGAACTTTCCGGCGGAGAATGCCAGCGGGTGGCGGTGTGCCGAGCTTTGATAAATTCCCCGGAGATTCTGCTGGCGGACGAGCCGACCGGAGCTTTGGATCATCAAACCGCGCTGGAGTTGTTGAACCTGATGCGAAAACTCGCTGATGATTCAATGGCGCTGCTTATGGTTACCCATTCACCCGAGGCCGCAAAGCGAATGAAACGTCGTTTTGAGTTGAAAAACGGCGTTCTCGAGGAGATAGCGGTAAATGCATAGAGCATTTGACAACTGGAAACTGGTAAAACGCTCTCTGGCGTATTACCGACTTCAATCAGTGCAGGTAATCCTGGCTATCGCCCTGACAACGGCGGTCATAAGCGGTGCTTTTATTATCGGGTCTTCGGTAAAAAAATCACTGACGGATGCCATGCATTACCGGCTCGGAAAAGTTACTTACGGAATATTTCAGTCTGATCGCTGGTTTCAGTCAGATCTCGGGACTCGTGTCTCTGTTGTCAGCGGAAACCCCTGTGCGGCGGTGATCTCGGTTCCGGGTTATGTGACGACCGGGGACGGACATGTCTTTAAAGTTAATCTATATGGAATTGATGCGGCATTTTTTGATCTCGCTCCGCACAAGTGTTCAATTAAAATTCCCCGGCCGGGCAATGCCCTGATCAACAATACCACGGCCGAACGGTTGGGGACGGTTAGTCGAGGCAGTTTTGCCGTCCGCTGTTTTAAACCATCGTTATTGCCGGGGGATTCCGCCTGGTCGGGAAGGGATGCCGACAGCATTGGTTTCCGGTTACAGGTCGATGGTCGTCTTGAGCCGGATGAGCTTGGTGATTTTAATCCGGTTAACAACCAGATTGCTCCGGCGAATATTTTTGTCGACCGGGAATGGCTGGCAAAACGTCTCGAGCGAGCCGGCCGGGCCAATGTGCTCCTATGTGGCGGAGAAGCCCAGCCGCGAGCTTTGGCCGGAGTTCTCAGGCTGGCGGATTATGACCTTACTTTAAAAGAGTTGCCGGGAAAACGGTTGGAACTTAAATCTGAACGTGTTTTCATTTCACCCGCGGTTGCTGACGCGGTTGATTCGCTGAAACTGCCGGAACAGAAAATCTTCACTTATTTTGTCAATCAGATAACTGCTGATAATCGAATGACCCCTTATTCTTTTGTTTCGGGAGTTCAACGCGCTCCGGGCGGCATTATATTGAAAGAACGGGATGCAGTGGTCAATCAATGGCTGGCGGACGATCTCAAACTGAAACCCGGAGACATGTTCAATATCACTTACTATAACTTTGGCCCACTTGGAGAATTGCAGGAGGATTTTGCTACATTTCGGGTGAAGGCGATCATACCAGTTTACCGCGACCCGGACCTTATGCCGAAGTTTCCCGGTATGACTGGAGCCGACAGTTGCAGCGACTGGGATCCGGGAATTCCGATAAACTTGAAATTGATCCGGTCGAAGGATGAGGCTTACTGGGATAAATACCGCGGAACTCCCAAGGCGTATATCGCGCTGGAAACGGCGCAAATGCTTTGGGGATGCCGTTTTGGTAAGCTTACGGCAATCCGTATTGCCGCCACGGACCGGGACAAGCTTATCCAGGATTTTATGTTAACCCTGAATCCGGTCGATATCGGCTTTAGTTGGCGTTCGCTGGCGGCCGTGGGTAAATACGGCGTCTCCCATGCCGTTGATTTCAGCGGCTTGTTTTTCGGACTCAGTTTCTTTGTTATCATTGCCGGAGGCGCGCTCTCCGGTTTACTCTATATGCTGCATTTGGAACAGCGTTCAGGTGAATTGGCGGTTCTGAAATCAATGGGCTACGGAAATAGTTTTTTACTGCGGATATTGCTGCTTGAAGCCGTCAGTTTGATCATTCCCGGGGTTATTCTCGGTATTGCCGCCGCATTCGGTTACAGTTATTTGATTCTTGTCGCGTTGAATACGGTTTGGAATAATATCGCGGGATCGATTCAGGTTGCTTTGTCGGCGGACTTTGTGGCGATCTGTTCAGGAATTATTGTAACTATCCCGGTTATCGGGCTGGTTATGCTTTTTGTCATGCGAAAAGTTTTGAAAGCGAGTCTGCAGGGCTCTCTGGCAAAGGCTGATTACCATAATGAAAGCGTGCGGGTTCCGCTGGGAATCGCGTTCCCCTTGCTTCTTGTAGGGGTAATTATCATATCGCTCGGGGAAAAGGCGGACAGCGACAGTGTCGGAATATTTTTTGCCGCGGCTTCGCTTCTTTTTGCCGGAATGGCGGCGCTGAGTGCAGGTGTTATCAGAATCGCACCGAAGTGTTTTAAAGGGCAGGGGGTATCCACTCTGACAGTCGCATTGCGCAACAACAGCCGCCATTTCAGGCGTTCCATGACGGTTGTCGTGATTATGGGGCTGGGACTTTTCCTTACCCTTGCGGTCAGCGTAAATCGCAGTAAGATCAAGACTTTCAGTAGTTCCAGAAAGTCCGGAACCGGCGGCTTTGGCTGGTATGTGGAAACCGCTATTCCGGTGAAAGGCAATTTGAACTCCTCAGCCGGCAAGAAGCGCTACCGGATGGATCTGCCGCAAACTTTGAATATCGTGCAACTACCGATGGTTTCCGGCGGCGCGGCCGGATGCCTTAATCTCAACCGGGTTACCCGGCCCAGGCTTCTGGGCGTTCCGCCCGGAATTTTTTATGACCGCTTCAGCCTTACTCCGGCTGACGTGACATGGAGCGACTTGCAGAAAAGCGATTCATCAGTCATTCCGGCCATAGCCGATAAAAATGTGATCCTCTGGAGTCTGGGCCTGAAAATCGGCGACACTCTGGATTATCCCGGAGAAAATGGCAAGATGTACAAATTAAAATTTATCGCCGGGCTGGAAAATTCAATTTTTCAGGGTTCGGTGCTGATTTCCAGACACAATTTGCGCCGGATGTTTCCCGGTGTTAGCGGCAGCCGTATCCTGCTGGTCGACAATGAGAATCAGAATCTCGGTCTGGAACTGGGACGCAGCCTTACCAAACTTGGAGCCGATATCGAAACTTGTTCGTCGCGTTTGAATCGCTTCGGGTCGATTCAAAATACTTACCTGATGGTTTTTCTGGCGCTTGGCGGCATTGGTCTCATAATCGGATCTTTCGGATTGGCGATAATCCTGAAACGCAATATACTGGAACGCCGGAGCGAGTTTTCATGGTTGCGTTCGGCCGGTTACTCCAGACGCCGGATAGCCCTGATGCTGGCTACAGAACATTTGCTTTTATTCGACTGTGCCCTGCTGACCGGGATAATTGCTGCCGCGGCCGCGGCCATTCCGGTTATTAATTCGCCGTCCGGCAATCCGCCATGGCTTGAAATGCTGCTGCTGATTATCCTTTTCTGGGTTTTCGCGGTAATCTTTATTGTTTCAGCCGCCTACAGATCCACCGGCGGAGCCATTCTTTCCGGTCTGCGCGGCGAAGCAGAGTAATTGTCTTTGTTTTACCGCTCTCCCGCAAGCGGTACGACTGAAGTTGAACGTTAAAGGTGGAAAGTTGACAACAAAGAGAGCGCGAGCATTGCGCAGGGCAACGTAACGGCAAAAGCAGTTCAATAAATGCCTGTTTTGTAGGATGCACACACTAAGCGCCGGATATCTTTCTGGGAGCGCGTAGCTCCAGCTGCGCAAAAAAGAGGTTGAAGTGAGCATATTAATTCTCTCATCCGGCGTAAGCCGTGAGAAAAGTTAAAAATATATAGGGGCTTCTTATTGAACAGTCGGCCTGCGCCGTTTGTTTTTTTTGTAATGAAATACGTTCTCATGCGCAGCAGGAGCTACGCGCTCCCAATGTGTCGCAAGCGGGACGATTGAAGTTGAACGTTGAAGGTTGAAAGTTGACAACAAAGAGAGCGAGCATTGCGCAGGGCAACGTAACGGCAAAAGCAGTTCAATAAATGCCTGTTTTGTAGGATGCACACACTAAGCGCCGGATATCTTTCTGGGAGCGCGTAGCTCCAGCTGCGCAAAAAAGAGGTTGAAGTGAGCATATTAATTCTCTCATCCGGCGTAAGCCGTGAGAAAAGTTAAAAATATATAGGGGCTTCTTATTGAACAGTCGGCCTGCGCCGTTTGTTTTTTTTGTAATGAAATACGTTCTCATGCGCAGCAGGAGCTACGCGCTCCCAATGTGTCGCAACATGAAGCCTGGATTCCCAGACCTTAAGCTTTAAGCCTTAAGCTGGGTTGCGGGCAAAGGCCGCCTTAGATTTGAAGTTAAGATTTTCGTCAATCCTTATTCGAACATACAATTGAATCGGACAATATTCTGTTTCTGGCCAGAATCGCTACTCCTTCGGCGGCTGCAAAATCATCGAGATAAGATGTTTCCAGAGATAATTCTTTTATCGCTCCCGGAAAACAGTGCATCGCCAGGGTGCGCTTGACCGCGGATAACAGAAGCTCGCCGAGTTGCACCAACTCGCCGCTGATGACGACACAGGACGGGTTTAACAGGGTGATGGCGGTTGCCAGCGCCAGGCTTACGCTTTCGGATATTTTGTCCGCCAGCATCATCGCGGCCCGGTCACGGGAGGCTGTTTCGACAAACTTTTTCAGGGAAAAATCCTCAAGCGACAGCTCTGTGACAACGCCATTGTTAAGTAATTCTTCAATGTTCCGCTTAATCGCGGCTTCTCCGGCAACGGCTTCGAGACAGCCGTGATTTCCGCACCGGCAGACCGGGCCGTCCGGAATGATCATGATATGCCCCAGCTCCATGCCGTGACCGGTGTCCCCGACAAATATTTCCCCGTTCTTGATAAAACCGCTGCCGATGCCGATGCCCAGATTTATATGCAGCAGGCTTTTGGGGGGATTATCGCGACGGCTGTAATACTCCATAAACGTCCGGCAGGAAGTTTCCGGCATTACCAGAATATTGTCGAGTTTAACTAAATCCTGCAAGGTCTTCCGCATGTCGATATTCTGCCAGCCGGGCAGGTTGACCGCCCGCAGGGATATTCCTCCGGCAATGTCCACCAACCCAGGATCGGCAAATCCGATACTGACTATTTTTTCCCAACAGTGAGGGAAAGAACCGCGCAGCGACTTTATCAGGCCGTCAAGCAGCTGTAATACTTCCGAACGGGTAATGCGCCTATGGAATGATTCTTCTATGCGGGTCACCGTTTCGCCGGAGCTGTCGATGATCACTCCAAAAATACGATCAACTTTCAATTCAATTCCGATATGATACGCGTAATCTCTGTTTAATTGGATTTCCGGCGACGACCGTCCGGTTTTTTTGTGCTTCCGGTCCGGTTCCAGCAGGAGTCCTTCATCGATTAGTTCCGAAACCGCCCCGAAAACAGTTGCCGGACGTAAATGGTGTTCCTGAATGATCCCGGTCCGCGTGATTTGGGGTTCCTGCAATAGTTTATCTACTATTAATCTTTTTATTTCTGCTTTTTTATTCATATTTATTTCCATTTGTAATACATTTATGTTCTATAATATACTTATTTTTATCTAAAAAACAATCATTATAACTAAAAATGTATTGATTTGTTTTAAATTAACTCATATCTTTATGATAGAAAAATGATGATAGCCGCCGGGTAACAAGTCCGGCATTATGTCATCAAAAACGGACCGATTACAGCAACCGTGACAATATCAACAAAAAACTAGGAGTAGAAAAATGAGTGCTGAAGTAGACAAAAAACACATTACCGGCGGTGAAACTGATGGCGGAATTACCAGTTCGTACGCGACAGATGACGGCGTTCAGTTGAAAGTTCCTTATTCATTTATGGGAACAATCTACGATGAGGCCGAGGAACAGGCGGTGCTTGCCGCCATGAAGCAGGATACGCTGACAATGGGGCCGAAAACGGCTGAATTTCAGGATAAATTCGCCGAATTGTGCGGAGTAAAGCATGCCTTCGCGGTCTCGAATTGTACCACCGGGATGCATGTTGCCACCCAGCTTTTTGATATTCGGGAAGGCGATGAAGTTATCGTTACGCCGAATACCTTTATCGCGACTTCGCTGGTAATTCTTAAACAGGGCGCAATCCCGGTTTATGCCGATATCGACCCGCGAACCTATAATATCGATCCGAAAAAAGTCGCTGAACTGGTTACGGAAAAAACCAAGGCGATCTATGTGGTTCACTACGGCGGCCTGATGGTCGATATGGACCCGATTATGGAAATCGCGAAAAAACACAACCTTTATGTGCTTGAAGATTGCGCCCACGCTCACAATGCGGAATATAAAGGACGTAAAGCCGGGTCAATCGGGGACATTGGCGTATTCTCTTTCCATTCCCTCAAGAATATGACGACCTGCGGGGAAGGGGGCATGATGACTACCAACAATGACGAGTTCGCCAAAGGAATGGAAACGCTTCGCTGCATGAATCTTACTCACTGGAAACCGGAGGACCGGCAATGGCGCTTCGGCGGCATAACCTGCAATAAAAAATCCGATCTCGAATATTGGCTGCCGTCCCATTTTGACGTTGATGACTGGAATGGGCACTGGGGTAACAACTACCGGATGAATGAAATCCAGGCCGCCGTCGGTTGCTGTCAGGTCGACAAGGCTGAAATGCTGACCAATAAACGCCGCGAGATCGGACACAAGATTACCGCAGGCATTAAAGATGTCAAAGGAATTTCAGCAGTCTATGAACCGGAGGACTGCAAACATGTGTTCCACCTGTACACTATCTGTGTTGAAGAGGAGGAACTCGGGGCGTCCCGTGATGAGTTTATGCGGGTGCTGTATGAAGAGGAAGGTATCCAGTCCATCCTGCATTATCAGCCGACCTATCACTTTACCGGACTGAAAAAGATGGGTTATGACCCGGACCAGTGTCCCAATGCCAACGCCTTTTTCTATAAACGCGAAACCAATCTGCCGATGCACCCGCGTCTGACTGACGCCGACGTCGAGGCAATGATCCAGGGAATTCGCAACGCCGCGGAAAAAGTCCGCAAATAAGCATTGTTGCATAAATCATTCATTCCCCGAATTCGGTTATTCCGGCTTCGGGGAATATTTTATGTCGCTGATTATTTTGGAGTGCGCTTAGATTTAAGCGCTTTGGCACAGAAGCATGGCTGATCACCATTGTTGTTCCGCAACTATGTTGCGGCCGCTTATGTCGTATTGTTCAACTATGGCGGAGTTTCGCCATAGATAAATTCTTTTGATCGGCAAATTCCGCAGCAAAGCGGTTAAATCTAACCGCACCAAAAATGAAATGAAAAAGATATTCTCCTTGAAGTTATGCAAATGTCATTCAGATTCAGCACTTTGTATTCTGCTCTGCTTTGCAGGTGCTTTCAAAAAAAAATTAACTTCATCCGATTCGAGTTATTTCGGGATGGCTTCAACTACGCTTACCGCTGATTCGGTTGGAATAACCCGCTCAAGTTTGAATCCCGCTTTGTCGAGCAGGGAACGATATTCTTCCTCGGTACGCTCTTGGGCTTCATCGATCACAATCATTTCCATGTCCAGAATCTTGCCCGGATGCGGGCCGTTGCCGGCTGGTATAACCATTTCGAGAATCAGGAGGCGACCGCCGGGATTCATGGCTTTGCGACAATTCCGCAGAATGACAAGGCTGTGTTCATCATCCCAGTCGTGAATGATATGGGAAAGGATATACGCGTCACCGCCCTCCGCGACATTGACGAAAAAATCACCGGTTTCCACTGTGATGCGATCCGCAAAGCCACGCTTTTCAATAATCCCTGATGCTTCTTCCGTGACATGCGGCAGTTCAAATAAAATACCGCGCAACCCAGGATTGTCATTCAGAATAGTCATCAAACAGTTTCCGGTGCCGCCGCCGACATCGACCAGCGTTTTAAAGCCGGAAAAATCGTAAGCGTGCGACACCGCCAGCGATTCGGCGCCGTGAAAGCCGATCATTGCTTCATTTAAATACGAGCCCAAATCAGGATTCTTATCC
The DNA here is from genome assembly GCA_963676655.2 of Victivallales bacterium. Taxonomy (GTDB): domain Bacteria; phylum Verrucomicrobiota; class Lentisphaeria; order Victivallales; family Victivallaceae. The sequence continues at coordinate 541,870 of CAXXKX010000002.1, forward strand.
ACGTAATCCCAAATGTTCATCCCGTAAGCCAGCTTGACCCCTGATTTTCCGGTTTTAAGGCAATTAATGAATTCCCCCCATGCCTGCCACCACATCTCGTCTCCGAATGTCAGAATAGTCCCTCTTGCGCAGCCCGGAGCCCCTGACTTGAGCGCTTCTCCAAGCGGAGTAAGCGAAAAACGGCGTTCAGAGTCTTCGTTCATTATGCCGAGACTTGCCAGTGTACGCATCAATCTGTATAACAATGGTTCTTTTGTTTCGGTCGGTCCGGCCAATTCCGCCGCGGTCTTTGGCTGGTCCGCCAGATAATCGGCCAACCCCAGCTTTGCCGCGGCATAAACGATCTGTGACACCCGGTATCCGGTAGCCATCTGAATCAATTGAGTATGAAGCGGCAGTGTCCCTGTTTTATCTTCAAGGATTTTTTGCATTTCGCGTTCTCCTTAGTTTTCCTGAGCAAGAAATATCTATACTTTATGTTTTTAAAGAAATTTAGCATGTGAAGTGTAAACGGTCAAATAACAACTTCATCGATGTTTTATATCATGATTGAAAAAGCAGCCAGGATTCGTGGATTAAATTGGGGTAATTTCTTTTATGAGCAGGGTTTACTCCCGGGAACAGGTAAAATCAATATTCAAGTACTGTAATGGCGGCACATAAAGCATTGCCATTGATCCAAAAAACTCCCATTTTTTTTCTATATGACTTGGTAATTTTCGATATTTCGGTCATCTTATGCACGAAACGCGGAAGCAATGCAGAAAAGGAATGGTTTTATGAAACTCATAATGGGTGAAGAGCATGTCATAGTAAGAGGCATGCGGCCGGAAGAACAGCTCTGGGGCGCATATCAATTTCCCCGGCCTTACAATCTCGGCGACCGGCTGGTTGTGGCCGTACACGCTACCAATGACGATATCAAGTCTTTCGGCGAAACAAACCTGTGGTTTGAAAGTCGTGATAAAGGGGTAACCTGGCAGGAGATCGACGCCTCGGTCGCGACGCAATGCGGTTTGCCGCTGCCAAACGGCGACCGTCTCTATTTCCCTATGGAATCTGGAATATCTTTGGCCGATTATCAATTTCCGAATCAAAGTAAGCTCACGCCCGGCTATGATTTCACCCGGAAAGCGGAGGAAGGCACGATGCCGTTTCCGGACGGCATGACCTGTTGGCTGGAAGGCACGGTAATCAAGGCCTACAACGCTGACCGTCTGCCGGACAGTCTGGCGAAAAAAGAATGGCTGGCAATGAGAATTCCGGCCGGAGCAAGCGAACCGGTCAGAGAGATGGTTCAGGTGGACTGGCCTTATTTGACCAGAGTCGTTTTTTCCGGGAAAGAGTATGACAATATTCTTAAACCGATTTTTCCGCGCGGGAATCCCAAGATCGGGCCGGACGGCACGATCTGGGTGAGCGCCTTTTCCGGCGAGGGACACATTAATCCCGCGAACGGGCAATACAGTCCTTATTATTCGGCGGAATTATTCCGTTCAGAAGACAACGGACATTCTTTCACGCGCCGTGGGCACATGGAATACGAAGCTGACGGACACGAGTTTCCTTACCAGAGCGGCGGCTTCAGCGACAGCGACTTTGAATTTATGCCGGACGGCTCAATCGTTTGGTTTTTCAGGTCCGCCTGGTACATTTCCACCGGCTGGGAGTGGGCTCCGATGTATATGTCCCGTTCAACCGATAACGGTTATACCTGGTCGAAGCCGGTCAAGTTTGCTGATGTCGGCATCCTGCCTCGGTTATGTAAACTTGAATGCGGAATCACGCTGCTGTGTTATGCCAGACCCGGCATGTTCATTTGCGCCTGTGAAAACGATAGCGGCACAAAATGGACCGACCCGCTGGTCGTTATGACGCCGGACGACCGGAGTCATCTGGCCAATATAAAGGTCGATGATCCAACCTTTCACGACTGGGACGGCGCCTGCAACAACCCTGAACTGGTGCCGCTGGACCGGAATAGCGCGTTATTCTTTTACAGTGATTTTTACTATCCTGACGAATCCGGCGTAAAACGCAAAACAATTCTATGCAGAAAAATCAGCGTGGAAGCGTAAATCCAGGTACAGATTTTCTCCTGGTTGTTTTTCTGCACACATTTCCGGACAATCAAAACATCAACTTATATGATAAGTTTTGGGGTAATACATCGACAGTGAACAAGCGATGTCATGTTTCTTGAAAAGTATTGCTGCCGGGTTCTTTATTTCTGATACGCCTTCTTGCTTCGGTCGGGGTAATGCCAAAGACTTTACGGAATCTTTTGGTCAAATAGCAGACGCTGCTGAAAGAGGTTTGCTCGGCAATCTCGGAAATTGTCATATCCGTGACTTGCAGAAGAGACTCCACTTTCAGGAGTTGTTCCTTTTCGTGATATTCACGTGGAGTCATACCATATAAATCTTTAAATTTTTTATAGAAAGACGCACGGGAAAAACCACATTCGGATGCAATTTCATCGATATTCAAGCCAGCCTGAGACTCCGCCAACAGTGCGGTCGCTTTCATCATCCGGGCATCGGTTTCGCTATTTCTGGAGAAAAAATTCCCTCGCTGGATCAAGGTTTCGATCAAACTCTGGGCGAGGGGCAGCCAGTCTCCCTGACGGGTAGCGGCAATCCTGCATGTCTCCATCGCATCACGCAGAATCCGCTTGTAAGTTTTACGGTCGGGCTGCAGCAGATAGAAGCCGGTAATTGGTTCCGGCCAATAAATCGGACATCGCGGATTAAACAGAAACCAATAGGTTTTCCAAACGCCGTATTGCTTGAATATGCGATTCTTTTGCGGTTCGCAGATCATGATTTCACCCGGTCGAAAATCAATCCAGTGTTTACCGTCGCCGATAATGCATTTTCCGGACAACGGAACCAGCAGATTATACAGATCCCGACGCAAGCCGTTCCATACCAGCGGGTCTTTCTGGACTAAATACTGGCAAAGAAAATCGAAATGGCCCTGCGGGTACTCCCACGGGGCATGATAAATTACATCTTCAACCTCCGAAGAAGGAGGCGTTTTGGGCTCTTCAGTATCTTTTATTTCCCTTTGCATAACATCCAGCCTGTGATAAATTCACATAATTTATCAATATTGTAGCATTGTTACAGTCGAAAATCAAGGCGGAATGACAATACGACGGTGCTATCCGGACATCTGAATTTATGATGTTGCGATCATCATCCATTGTTTAATGCTGAATTACCGCATTATATCGGCATCATATCAAAGATTCTACCGGAGATATCCGTGCCTTCCAGCTTGAGTTCCGCTACTTGAGGAATCATTGGAATACATCTGGTAATATTGTAACGACCGCCATTACAAAACAGTTCCGCCGTGGAGACGTCGACAAGCAGACGCAGATCAGATATGTTCCGGGCCGGCATGGCCGTGTCGTTCAAAAACACCATGCCGTTGGCCGACGATATTTTAAGCGAATTGCCGATGCGAATTTGCAGATTGCCGGTAAAGTCAAGTTCCAGGTCAAAGCATTGACCGCAGGGATATTTTCCCCCCCCGGTTATTTCGCGCTTTTTTCTCCTTAGCTGTTCCAGTTCCCTGACTGGCGTCATGACGACATCCAGATTGTTATCCAGTGAAATATCACGCGGCAGACTGATACAGCCGTCCCAGCCGTCAGGGTTCAGAAAACCACTCATCCAGGCGATTACAACGACCCCGCCTTCGGGTCGGGTGAACATGGACGTAGCATAAAATCCGCGTGACATCAGATTATGATTATCTCCCTGGCAAACATAGCCGTAGCTTAATATACCTTGTTTTTCAGCGGAAAAGCGACCTTGCGCGGGATCAAACGTTCCGACGTAATAAACCGGGTTGCCGTAAGGGCAAAAGACCAGCAGCCACTTATCTCCGACTTTGGTAAAATTAACCACTTCCCCGTTGTCGTCGAAAAAAGTTCCGAGGTATTTCCATTTCAGGCAAGAGTCATCCGCCGCTTCATAGATTGGAATTTCAGCTTTCCCGTCTGGAGTCAGGCATTTGGATATGATCATAAAGGTCCGGCCGGAGTCCTGAAAGAAAAAGACGTCGCTCCAGCCGCCGCGGTATTCCGGGCCGCCATGATTATCTAGTGTAATCGTATATTGAGGATCAAGTCGTTTGAAAACGATCATGTCAGCGTCCCCGGCCATGGCGAAATGCACACGAGGTCTGGACTCGTCGTTATAGACAGAAGTGCAGTAAAGTATCGGAGTGCCGTCAGGACGAATGATCACACAGCCGTCGTTCAGGCGCAGTTCGTCATTATCCGGTGAGGGCAGTGCCGCGAGCGGCAGTTGGTCCCAGTGGATGAAATCACTGGTACGAAGCTGCATGAAGGCGCCCCCCATCCGGGAAAATGGCGTCACATTCAGATCATAAAACAGACGGTAGGTGCCTTTGTAATATATGCCGCCCCAGACGTCAATCATCTCTTTTGCAGGTGGAACAAAATGATATTTGGGCCGCATCGGATCGGTTTGCGCATTTGGAATACTGGCGCGTACCAAATCCATTGCCGCGGCGATTTCCGGTCCTGCTTCAGGCGGGGCTGATGCAGGAAACTTCGAGTTAAAATCCATAAATTATGTTCTCCGGTTACTGATCATAAAACATAGTATTATATTTTATATTCCGCTGCCTGAATAAACCAGTCTTTTTTATATATAAATTTAGTCTTTTTGTCTATTTATACTTTAAACGCTTGGAATATTAACTTTTCATTGTGCCCTGTCAACGCCGTTTTTGCTCTTTACAACTCATTGGTTGCCGCTGGTAGCCAAGGGCTTGTAAAAATCAATCCGGCATTTGGCATTATTACATTAAAAGTTAAATTTCCTCCCGCTCAAAGTATATTTTCCTGACACCGGTTTGAAAAAAATTTAATTGGCCGCAGAAATATGAAGTTTTGTGTACGATCGTTCTATTTTTTGCTGTTTCAAGAATATTAACTCCCTGCATAACATTATACAGATTAGACAAAAAGACCAACTTTCAATACAAAAAACCATAGACAACTGAGCTCAAAATCGTTATACTATAAATATCACAGTTATTCCGCAAATGGGGTGACTTGCAATGAACGTTGGAACTATGTTAAAAAATCACATATCACCGGCGGTAAATGAAATATAAAAGAAAAGTAAGTTAGGAAAGCTGCGAATAAGATGCTTAAAACAATGATTTTATCAGATGAGTCGAGACTGTTTACTAAATTTACCGGTGATTCAGCCGGATTGCCGATTTACATTCTTAATGAACTGGTCGCTCCGGCTCAACAGTCTTTTTATTTTGTTAACGATTGCATGAGCGCGGACAGCCGATATATGTGGCTTTATGGTATCTTTCCGCCTTCAAGCAGGAAGGTGCTTGCCGTCGTAGATGCGGTTGAGGGAAATATCAGGGTATTTCCTGAAACCCAGTTTGATGCGGCGTCACCGTATATTGATTCTCAAACCGGAGAACTTTATTGGGCCGGTATGGGGTCCATCTGGAAACGCGGTCCCGGTAAAAATGATGAAGCGCAGTATATTAATTCCATTCCCGATGAGATAATCCGGGGAAGACCGGTAACGCATCTAGCCTGTCACCTGACGCGGTCGGCGAATGGAAAAGAATTTTTTGTTGATGCTAAAATCGGATTACAGTATATTTTCGGTACGCTCCCGGTTGACGGAGGCGATTATCAGTTATGGCACCAGTTCAATCGATGCTATAATCACGCGCAATTCAGTCCGGTTGACCCGGATCGGATTCTTTTTTGCCAGGAATTCCATACTGATCCCTTAACCGGAATTGTGACTCCTTTTACCGATCGTATGTGGACCATGAGGCGCGGACAGTCTCCGGCCCCCGTTATGCCTGAACCGACTTTTGCAGCTCATGAATACTGGGATTGTGATGGTGAACATATCTGGTGCATTGATTGCAGCAGGGCGGTATGGCGGGTCAATATCGATACTGGCGAAAAGGAAATTGTCTGGGATAATCTGCGCGGAGCCTTACATTCGCATACCCATGCATCCGGCAGATATGTGATTGCCGATTACAGTCTTGAGAGCCCGTTCTATCGCGGAGCTCGTACCGGAGTAAGCTTTTTCAACCGTGATACCGGTAGAGAAATACGCCTGGTTGACAATCCGGCTCAGAAAAATTTTATCGGCGCCAATTATCATATTGATCCGCATCCGCGTTTCTGTGCGGATGGAAGCTATGTTATTTTTACAACAACGGTTCGCAACAAAGTTGAGCTGGCCGTCGTATTTACCAATGATATGATCGACCGGACCAGTTAACGGCAATACAGGCAATAGTGCTGTCTGAATATTCAGCATAATAAAAATTAAATTACTTTATGCTCAAAGGATAAAAGGATACGATAAAATTATGTTTACCAGCATAGAATTCAGTCGGACTGAAAAAACGCAACTTCTTGACCGGGTGCAGGAAGTAAAAAAACATTTACTCGGGAATCTTTGTGAATTCCGGCAGTATCCTGACTCCAGGCTGCTCAAAGCCGGAGATGTCTATGCCGGGATCTGGCTGGAGCACAATCAGGATAACTTGTTTTTGGCGGATTATGCGCCGGGCGAAGCATGGGCGTCGCAAGACGCTTTTATGCAATTTCAGCGTAGTGACGGACTTATGCCGTTTGCAATGACGTGCGCGTTCGGACCCGGAGAATTTTTCGACGCTCCCGCGCTTTACTGGCATCTTCAATGTGTCTATCCGTTTACCCGGTGCGCGTTGGAAATTGCGATAAAAACTAAACGCCCGGATTCTGATCTTGAGAAGATATATTCTGCCGGCGCTCGTTATGACGACTGGATCGCAAAGTACCGTAACCGCGCCGGCACTGGTCTGGCGGAGGCTTTTTGCGAATGGGATACCGGTCATGACAACGATCCGCGTGTGACTGATGACGGGATTCCTCATGCCTGTCCCGGTAATGACGCAGGAAACATGCCGGATATCCCGGTTATGCCGGTGTTGTCGGTCGACCTTTCGGCGATGCTTTTCGGTAATCGGACCGCATTGGCGGAACTGGCAGGTATGTTAGGGCGTTCCGGGGACAAATTACTTTGGGAAAGAAAAGCGCAAGCAGTCAGGAACGCCATTATCGAATACCTGTATGATCCTGATGACGAATTTTATTATGACCGGGATCGCAACGGATTGCGTAAATACCGGACCGAGCATATTACCCGCTTATTCCTGAACGGGGTGCTGACTCAGGCTGAGTTTGACCGGGTCTGGGAGCGCCATTTCGCGATTCCGGGGCAGGGGTTTAACTGTGCGTATCCGATTCCGGCGGTTGCCGTTGACGATCCTCATTTCGACAAGGCCTGTCCCAAAAATTCATGGGCAAGCAATTCCCAGGGATTGACGACTTTGCGCGCACTTCTGTGGATGGACCAATACGGTCATCGGGATGATATGAATGCCATCCTCTCGCGCTGGTTGAAAAGCGCACTGTTGTTCAATACCGGATTTACCCAGGAAATCAACCCTTTTTCGGGTCAGCCGGTCGGGGAGTCCGGAAATTATACGCCTTCATTGCTGATTTTTCTGGAGGCGGTAAAACGCTTGAATATATAATAATGGATTTTAATTTTTCAGACTTTTCAGGTCATAAACATTTAACAAGATAAGGATAATGCTGATGAGTAAGGTTATTGAAGAGATTGACCACAGCCAGATAAAAACTGGAAATTCGGGAAAAATTAATCGTATGAAAAACTATTTATGGTGTTTTATACTAGGTATTCTGTTATCTCTGGGATGCTCTCTGCATGCCGGGCAGGTAACGATCATCGGCAAAAAGGGCCAACTGGATTTAGACAAGTATCCAATAAGCGTTTATGAATTCCCCGGCAATGAACTGCAAAAGCTGACTCGTGTCACGGTCGTCAGGGTTTCACAAAAGATTGATGAATCGCAACTTGTCATTCTTGGTCCCGGGCTGAACCTCGGGGCTGTCCAGAACATTTTTGGCCGGCCGGAGATTCGTCTGGCGCTCAAGAATTTTTTACGTAACGGCGGCACTTTGTTTGTAAATACCCAAAGATGGGGATTCTATGGCAGTTCCGGCCCGGTGAATTCATTTCTGACGGAAGCCGGGTTGCCGATTTTCGATAAGAAAAAATATATGCACGCGCACCCGGAATCCAAACCCCCGAATTACAAGACCTTTACAGGTAAAATCAATCCGGAGTTCAAACCTGCCTGGGCTAAGGTTCCGAATAAGAATTTTGAGCTGAAAAGTGTCTTCTCATTCGTCGATATTGCCGGAACGCCTTATCAAGTGGTCGTCAAAGACAACAAATTCGCTCAACCAATGGTGATTGAAGCTGATAACATATTCGGAAAAGGCAGAATCATTTTTTCTTTTTCATATGACATCCTGCGGCGCGGATCGCATCCTTTTATGCTCAATCTGCTGACCAGTGTTTTCGGGCCGCTTAAAAAAACATCGACCAAAGAATACCTGAGGCATAAATTGGGTTTGGAACCGCAAAACCGGCCGGAGGCCTCCAAACCGGTCATTCTGGACCTGCGACGACCGGTTGAAGTGTCTCTGTCTAACTTCAAGGACACCCGGAAAATAAGTGGAACCAGGGTCAAAGCCCGGGTCGAAAACGGACGGCTCAATGTGACTTATGTCTGTACTGAACCCGATACGGCAAAATTAAAGATTGCGGGCGTTAAACGCGACCAGCCGGTCTACGCAGGCGATTCGGTGGAACTGATGCTTTCTCCCGGCAACAGGAACAGCGATGATTTTTACCATATCATCGTGAATCCCCGAGGCGTGGTATTTGACGAAAAAAACGGTATTCCCGGGTGGAACCCGAAATACGACTGTTCGGCAACGATCGGAAAAAATTCCTGGACGGTCAAATTGAGTATCCCGCTGAATGAACTGGGAATTGCCGGCAAGCCTTTTTTTATGATCAATTTTGGCCGGTGGAAGCCGAAACCGGCAGCGGAAATAAGTTCCTGGACCAGAGCGAAACATTTTAGTCACCGGACGGCATTAACCGGCTGGGCGGTCCTCGACGATCCCGAAAAGCTTTATGCAGTACTAAAGCCTTCCCGTAAATCCTCCACCGGAAAAGTAACATTATGGCAGTTGCCGGCTTTTGAACGCGTTTATCAGGATACATTCCCGGGGGCCGGGGCAAAAGACGTAAAGCGCATTTCTTTTATCGTGGCTCAGAACGACAAGGAGTGTCGCCAACTGCTTATCAGCAACACAACCCGGGAAAACCTCTATTTCCGGGTGGAGCCGAATTACCAGCTTTCCAATAACGGCGGTCACTTTTCCAGGACGTTTGAATTTGCTGAAGTCATTCCGTGGAAAAGTCCGCTGAATCAGGTTTACGGTACGGGGATTGCCAAACTCAATTCAGCCGGAATTATCAGTGTTCCCTCCATGGAAACGCGCCAGTTATGGCTCAATGCCAAAACGAATTTGCCGCCGGGCAAGTATAACTGGTCGTTCAAACTGGTTCCGACCAATTCGCGCGACTTGAAACCGCAACGGATTTATGTTGATTTGGAAGTGGTAAATTTGCGTTACCCTGACGTCCTTCCGATCGAGGGATATGCTTTCGGTCCGCTTGATGGAACTCCATTTTTTCCGCGGGGCGATAAATATACTCGCCGGAATTATCTGCTTATGGCGAAAAATTGCCACATGACCATGATCCAGAACTGGGATTTCCCGGGGTTTATGATGTCTGACGGGAAACCTTCGGATAATCTTGCCGATTATATTACCCAGGATGACGAACTCTGCCGGCAACTGAATCTGAAGTACGTTACGACATTTTCCCTGTGGAACGCCGCTCATAATATACTGAAGCGTTCCAAGGCCGGAGTGACTCAGGAGGAAACAGAAAAAATCCTTGAAAAATTACTTGTCAACAAGTATGCTGCGCTGAAAAAATACGGCTATGATCCCAAACGCTATTATATTACGTTTATTGACGAACCGTCGTCCGGCAATATTGATTTACTGATTAAGCTGGCTCGAATGGCCCATAAGCTAACTCCTGATTTCGTAGTGGGGAGTGATATTGCGAACTGGAGTACGCAAAACGATCTGCAAAAGCTGAAACCGTACATCGATTTCTGGATGCCGCATATGCTACGTTTCTCTGCTACGACTGCGGATGCGGAAAAAAAATTCTTTCGTGAACTCGGCAAACCATGGATAACATACACCTGCGATGAACAATGCGCTATCCTGGATAATATTCGCGCTTTCCGATCCAAAGGAATCAATCATCATTTACTGGGAGCTTCCGGGATCGGCATCTTCGCATTCAACATTATTTTCAGCAATGACTGGTATCCGAACGGGAAAAGCCCGAACACGTTTCTTGTTCATCACGGTGATTTAGGGCCGGTTCCGACGGTGCATGCGGAAGCCTTGCGCGAAGCGTTCGAAGATATGTATCTCCTGCGTCTGGCGGAAAAAAGTTCCGACCCGGAAGTAAAAGCTTTATCTTCACCGGAATACCTGAAAAAAGTCAAAAACACAACCAATGGAGCCGCGAAAGCATATCAGGACTGGCGCGATAAATTGACCCGTTGTCTTGGCGGTAAAAATAAGACAAAATGATAATTGGCCTGTAGCGTTTCAGGGCCGTGGATTGGCTTGATGTATGGATAGTTGGACAATATGACAAACTTTCAATACAAAAAAGCATAGACAACAAGGCTGTAAATAATTATAATATATTCAGAAAAACAATTATAAGGTTATTCTCTTACGGCGACGGATGTTTTGGCGCAATGATGAATTATGTGTACTCGTTTCGGATATAAAACAACTTAAGGGAAAGGATTGGTAAACCAGGAAATCAAAGATTAAACCGGATTTTATTCAAAGAAATTAAATTTAATTGGTAGAAGAATGGGAGAACAAACATGAAAAAGCAAATTTTTACACTTATTGAATTGTTAGTTGTGATCGCGATTATCGCGATCCTGGCGTCAATGCTGCTGCCGGCGCTTAACAAAGCACGGGATAAAGCCAAAAGCATCTCCTGCGCCAACAACCAGAAGCAGATGGGGTCTTTGTTCGCGCTGTATTCAAGTGACTTTGACGGGCACGTAGTGGTCTGGTCCGGGCGCAGTTTTTCTTCCGGTTATGATTATGTTCAGGAGCCCAGCTATGTCAATGTTTATATTCGGAACGCCTATCACCAGGTTCTGGCGAAATTGGGCTACATATCACCCTCCGGCATGAAACTTTTTCTCTGTCCGGCCGAGAAATCACCCAAATCAAATGATTATCGTTATACTTACGGTATGATTTATGGTGTCAGTCAGGGCCTGTTTTTTGAGAATTATACAGCCTGCGCCACTAATAAAAGAAGGTGGATAAAAAACACCCAGGTCCGCAAACCGAGTATCAAGATTCATGCGGCGGATTCGTGTGGAGTGGACTATGCGACGTCTTTCTGTCGAATTGATGCCAGCAGTACGCCCGGAACCGATGCATATATCGCATTCGGACGGCATAGCGGCTACTGCAACATCCTTTTTGTCGACGGACATCAGAGCAAAGTGATTTGCCGGGATCCCGCGATTAGTGCTGTCAGGCAGATATCTCCCGCCAATATTTACGGTCCTGACGGACCATATTGCTATTATTAAAAATGAATTCGATACATGGACGCTCGCATAAAAAACGTGTTCATGCTGAAATTATCAAACAAACATATTGGAAAGTTACATATTTATGAAAGTCCTTGCACTGTTTTTTTCCTTATGCCTCCTGAATCTGCCCATTTATGTCGAGGCGGCGGAAAAAGTAATTCACATGTCAGACGCGATTATGCCATCGGCACCCGGCGGGATGTTTTACGATTACGAAAAAATTATGTTTACGCTGGACCTGCCAGTTCCGGTGAAATACAGCATAACTGACGTATATGGCAAAACCGTGGACTCCGGTACCTGGAAATCCGGTCCGGTTACTCTGAAGAAACTGCCGCGGGGCTTTTATGAAATCCATTTGTTGCCACCCAAAGGGTATAAGGTCGAATGGCGCTCGACCTTTTCCGTCGTGCCGCCGCGTCGCAAGCTGAATGACCCGCATGATTTCCCGTTTGCCTTCGACGCCGCTCTCGACAGTGCCTGTCCGAAATATCGCGGTAAAGAGCAAGGGTGTCCGAACAAGGAGACGATGATCGGGGTCGCGCTCCGCAGCGGGATTTATTCGGCGCGGACCAGGACCGGCTGGCGTCAGTCGCATGGTAAAACCAACTTGAAGACGCTTGAAGAAAAAAGAGATACCACCTATGCCAGGCTGAAAAATTTCGGAATCGATTCAATCGGGATGCTGGAAGGGCCGCCGGATGAACCTGGATTGAGAAGCGGAAGAATTCCTCTGAAAGACGGCGGCAAGTCCCACCGGACCTCGCCGGACGACCTGTTTAACGTCTATAACTACTGTCGTTCTCTGGCTTCGGTTCTCGGCGCGGAAAATATGCGTTATTGTGAATCATTCAACGAGCCGGACCTGAAAGGTTATACAGCCTGGGAACTGGCGGCGGCAAGCAAAGCCGCGTTCCTCGGATTTCGCGCCGGCGATCCCAAAATGAAGGTGCTTTCGAGCAGTTTTTGTCAACCTGCCGGTCCGTTCCTGAATACGTTCTTTGAATCGGGCATGAAGTATTATATCGATATCTTCAATATCCACAACTACTGGCCGATTACCGGCTATAAAGGATATATTCTGCCGTTTCGCGCCGCCATGAAAAAATACGGACTCGGCGATAACGCGCTCTTTGTCACGGAAAACGGCGATACGGTCCAAAGTCTAAAGCCGGGTCCGAAACCACGGGAAAAAGTCAGTTGGAGTTCTGGGGACCGCTGCCACAGTCGCGAAGCCGAATATGCGGTGGCTGAGTGGATGGCGAAAACGCATTTTGAATCCCTGCTTCGCGGCGTGGACATAAATTGCATCTTCTTTCTCTGGCCGATTTATCAGGCCCCGATGGGCGACTGGGGGCATTTCCGGACCGATTCCTCAACCAAACCGAGTCTGACGGTTCTGGCAAATATGGCATATTATCTGGCGCCGGGTAAATACCTGGGGATTTACAATCCCGCTAAGGATTCCCGCGGTATGCTTTATGCCATGCCGGACGGGACCCAAACCCTGGTTTTCTGGAAGAAAGGGGCCTTTGACCTGACCGGAAAACCGGATCATTATGAAGTGGAGAAGCCGGTTCCGGTCGTTCTGCCGTTGAAAATTGCTGACGGCAAATATAAACTTGTCAATATGTACGGTACTCCGCTGCCTGATGCGGTTGCGGTTGCCGGTAAAGTCAAAACCATTATTTCCCCCATGCCGGCTTATCTGACAGGCCTGAAAGGACTTGCTCCGCAGCAGCCGGCGCCGCCACGCGGTAAAATGTGCGCGGCGGAAGACCCTGAGATAGACAAAACAGTTGTTCTCCGGCTGATCAGCGGACGCAATTTAAAACCGGATTCCAGCGGCGCTTTCGCCAAAGTGGAAAACAAGGATTGCCGCTTTTCTCTGGAGGTGTACAATTTTGGTAAAAAAGCCAAAAGCGGTACGCTGGAATTTCAGGGTAAGATAAAAGTTTCAGGTCCGGACAAAGTTACGGTTCCCGCCGGTAAATACGTTACGTTGCAATACACGCTCCAGCCGAACCCCGGAGTTTATAAAACAAATTTAACCGTCAGTGGAAATTTTGCCGGGAAAAAGGTGACCCCGTCGGTCATGCCGCTGGTTTTCCTCTATGATCCGTCAATCTTCGCAGAAGTTCCCTTTAAAAACGCGATGATCGCCAAAAACTGGCGACCGTCGGCCAATGGCAGGATGATCGTCACTAATCCGCAGCCGGACATCCTCAGTTTCCATGTGCCGAAATTTGCCAATACGGATCGCTGGATCTGTCCCGAATACCTGTTGAAACCGGGTGAAAGCCTGAGCGGATACATCGGCATGAAATTCGATTTCCGGGAATTCACTTCAAATCATAATCAGAATAAAGGCATATCTCTGGTCGCCGGGACGATTAAGGAAAAAGGCGAGCGTGTCAGTAACGGATTCCGGACCGCGAACGATCAGCAATGGCATACCTACAGTGTATATTTCAGCGTTGATGAAAATTTCCTGAAACGGGTCAAGCAATTCAGGATCGGCGGCGGCTCTCGAACCGATGAACTGCGTTGGGAGGTTCGTAATCTGAGACTCCTGAAATTGAAATAATTCTTCACAATATCCAAGTTATCAACTGGAAAGGACAAAAATGAGAAAAATATTTACAGGAATTATAATCCTTTGCGCAACAGTGCTATCAGCGACTGAATTTCCTGATTTTAATCTACGCGGCGGAATCCCGAATTTTCTGGCGAAAATAGCCGCAGGGAAACCGGTTACCGTCGTTTACTTCGGCGGCAGCATCACGGAGGCGAGAAAAGGGTGGAGGGTCATTTCCGGCGATTTCATCAAGCGTCAGTTTCCCGGCGCGAAAATCAAGGAAGTCAATGCCGCGATCGGCGGTTCAAGTTCGCTTTTCGGACTGATGAGGATCAAACGGGATGTCTTGAAATATAAACCTGACCTGGTCTTCTGCGAATTCGCGGTTAACGACCGGAACTTCTCCTCCGGCATGAGTAAACACGCCGCGGAGGCGATAGTCCGGACCATCCGCAAGGCGTATCCGACCTGTGATATCTGTTTCGTCTATACGGCCACGGCCCCTGATCTGGAGGCAATGGCGGCAGGTAAAGATCCCGGCATTTATGCCGCGAAAGAAGAAGTCGCCAAATATTACCATCTGCCTTCTATCTTTATTTTCAAAGATGCCCTGGCGCTGTACAAGAACGGTAAACTGGCGCTGAAAGCTCCGTCGACCAAGCTCCATGACGGCAACGGAGCTGAATTCGGGATCGCCCGTCCGGTTCGGATAACAGCAGCCGGAAAACTTGCCTTCTCTCAAGACGGTACCCATCCTTACGAAGAAGGGCACCGACTTTATTATAATGTATTCCGCCGCTGCTTTGAAAAACTGCATAACGAGGCTGCCGGCAAGTCTTTGACTGATTATCAGTTGCCCAAACCGCTTGACCCGAATAACTATGCCGACTGGAAGATGCTTCCACCCGATGCCCCCGGTATCAAGTTGACCGGGAAATATGAAGTCGTCGACAAAAACTTGCCGCAATTCCGGGCCTACAAGGAGCTCGTGCCTAAACTGATTAAATTGCCTCCAGGTTCCGGCTTTACCGTGGAATTCGAGGGATCTGGCTTTTTGTTGATTCATCTTCGCGGACCCGACTGCGGTTTTGTGGAATATACTGTTGATGGCGGAAAACCGGTCAGGGATCTTTGTTTTATTCCGGTCAGCACTATTTATCATCTGAAAACAAAGGTCATTTTAGATGACGCTAAACCCTGCAAACACAAAATAACGTTCAAAGTATTGGACAAAAAGCTGGATAAAAGAAAACATCTGTTCCCGCATTATCGTCCCGCTTTCGATCGTGATCCGGCCAGATTTAAAGGAGCCAACGCGTATATCGGCTTGATTGGTATAAACGGCAATCTAAGCAAATAATTCACTTTCATAAATAATTCTCTTTGTTGACCGGAAATATTTCCGGTGAGGGAATTATTGTCAAAAACATAAAAATCTTAAACATTACTCAGGAAGAAAAAATGACAGGAAACATTAATATCGCGGAATACCGTGACAAAGTGGAGGGCTGCTGGGCCGGCAAAAACATTGGCGGTACGCTGGGCGCACCGATGGAAGGCTCCCGCGAACTTACCCACCATGAATTCTATACTCAGGATCTCGGCGGCGCTCCGGCTCCAAACGACGACCTGGATTTGCAGTTGATCTGGCTTGAAGCTATTGAACGTCACGGGCTGTATAATCTGACGCCCCGGCTCATGGGCGAATACTGGCTGGGCCACATTATCGGCCCCTGGAACGAGTATTCCGTTTGCCGTTTCAACTGCTCACACGGTTTTTATCCGCCGCTTTCCGGGGCGATCAACAACGAGCGCTGGAAATGGAGTAACGGGGCCTGGATCAGATCGGAAATCTGGGCTTGCCTGTTTCCCGGCATGCCGGATGAAGCGATTAAGTTCGCCTGGCTCGACGCCAGCGCCGATCATGTCGGCGAAGGGGTATACGCGGAGATATTTACCGCAGCGCTGGAAGCCGCCGCATTCGTTGAACAGGATCTCCGGCAACTGATTACGATCGGACTGGCTAAAGTTCCCGCCGGCAGTCGCGTCGCCAGAACCGTCAGGCTGGTCTGCGATTGTTATGATAAAGGTCTGCCCTGGGAGGAAACCAGAGAGGCGGTAGTCAAAGACAATGCCGACCTCGGATGGTTCCAGGCCCCCGGCAATCTCGGGTTTATGACGATAGGCCTGCTCTATGGTGAAGGTGATTTCGGAAAAACGATCCTTACTGCGGTAAATTGCGGAGACGATACCGATTGCACCGGGGCAACTGCCGGTTCGATCATGGGGATTATGTACGGAAAAAAGGCAATCCCGCCGCAATGGCTGGAGCCGATCGGTGACGGCATCCTGAATGTAGCGGTCGATAAATTCGGGCTGCAGCAGCGTTTGCCCCAGACCCTTGGCGCGTTGACCGAACGCACCGTTCACGCGGCAAAACTTAATGTTCTTTCCAACCGCAATCTTTACACCATCGATTCCACACCTACCAGGTTGCCGGAAAACGTCCGGGATCGATTGACGGATACGACGGTTGCCGAACGGATCGCGGCCCGCAATCCGTACCGGCTTGACTTTCCGGTTGGGTTCGCCGAAGTGGTGATCGAATACGAAAAAGTGCCGGAAATCGCCACAGGGGAATCCATCAAGCTCCATGCCGGAGTACTTAGTTCCTTGCTTGGAAAAAGAGTCGCGACTTTCAAATGGACCATTCCGGAAGGTTGGAGTATGACGCCGCGTTCCGGGCGTAGAATTGCCAATCCTAACTGGAAAAATCTGCTTGAGTTCACTTTGACCGCCGGAGATTTCAGCGGTCCGGTCGAATTTCTCGAATTGGAAGTTTCCGTTCCGGATCATGTTCCGGTTTCGATTAAGGTTCCGGTTCAGCAGACCGGTGCGGTTGATTTGTCAGACGCTCCTTACTGCGCGACGGAAATGGAAGCATGCGTCCGGCGAACCATGGAAGAACCCTGGAAAGCTACCACTGAACAAGTCTATTGACAAAAACATGCAAAGAATAAAAATAATGAAAAGAAAAACAGGTATATGGGGATGCGGGAATATGGCTCAGTTGGCACATATTCCAGCCTTGATGTCGCTTAATAATGAAGCCGAAATTAAAGTCTGCGCGGATGCCAGAGCTACGGTTGCCGGACAGGTCGCGGCGATTTGCGGGGCGAAATGTGCTTCAAGTCTCGATGAACTGCTGGAACAGGATATAGATCTGGTCTATGTGCTGACGCCGGCGCTTTTCCACCTGAACGATATAACCCGGGTGCTTGAAGCCGGTAAAGACGTTTTTTGCGAAAAACCATTGGCGATGGCGGCGGATTCGGTTAGGCAGCTCAAGCAAATCCGACAGAAGACCGGCAAGGCGGTCGGTGTCGGCTACATGAAACGTTACGACGCCAATATTTTGAACTTTATGTACCGGGCCGCGAAAAAAGAGTGGGGAGAACTATTGTTTGTCCGCTCCCATGCTTTCATCGGTGGTCACTGGGATGCCGCGGTTAAAGATCTGGCGCCGTTGATCACTTCTGATGAAGCTCCGCCGTTTGATCTGGCGACCGCTGATCCCGGCGCACGCTGGATGGGGAACACGAAAGCTGAGATATTTTCGCATCCCTTCTACGGACTTCTCGATACCGGATGCCATTCGGTTAATTTGCTCCGCTTTCTGACCGGATGCACACCGGAAGTCAAACGGGTCACGAATAAAGCCGGAGTCAGGGTTGTCGATTTTGATTTCGGGACATTTACCGGTACTATGGAATTCTGCCTAAACTTCGCGATGAACCGTTGGGACGAGGTGACGGAACTTTATTATACCAATGCTTCGGTTCGTATTCTTACTCCGCCGCCATTGGACCGCCAGTCCGCCGCGATTGTTGAAATATATTCTGAAAATGCCGGGGCGAAAGAACTACTGACCCTGACCGACAACCATAAGTGGCAGTTCCGTTGTCAGACGGCGGATTTTCTCGCCGCGCTTCCCGAGGTTGACGATCTCGACGATGCGGAAAAAGATATCGCGATTATGGAGGATATTTACAGAAAGGAAAATAAGTGATGAAAGCCGCTTTTCATACTGGGGAAAAAGAGATGACCGTTCGTGATGTCGCAATTCCGGAGCCCGGAGACGAAGAATATCTGGTCAGGATCAAAGCCTGCGGAATTTGCGGCTCCGATACCTGGTGGAGTAAAGAGGCCCGTCCCGATGAGCCCTTGCACGGGCATGAAGCCGCCGGAATTATCGTCAATGCGGGTAAGAATGCGACAAAATTCAAAGCCGGTGACCGCGTCGTTTGTTATGCGATTCTCGGTTGTGGGGAATGTCCCCAGTGCCGGATCGGCAAACCGACCGCCTGTACGAAAATGCAGTATATTGAACACGGATTTGCCGAATACGGGGTTTATCATGAACGAATGCTTTTTCCGTGTCCCGATGAGTTTGATTTTGTTACCGCCTCCATGTTGTCTGATGCTATCGGGGTTCCGCTGCATGGGTTGAACCGTCTGCCTGCGGCAGCGGATGACAAAGTAATTGTCTGGGGATTGGGGCCGCTCGGATTGCTGCAGGTATTGTTTCTGAAAGCCTCCGGGGTCAAAATGATCATTGGCATGGACATGGTGGAGTCAAGGCGGACAAAGGCGCTTGAATATGGCGCCGCTTACGTGTTTGACCCGACCTCGGCCGATACCAAAGCAAACGTGATGGAGCTGACTGACGGTCTCGGCGCGGATAAATCTTATACCTATGTCCGGAATGACAAAGCGACGGTTCAGGTGTTCGAATATGCCAGGGTCGGCAGTTCGATTTGCACGTTTGTCGGACTTGGCGGCAGTTATCAGCTTGGGGAATATTTTGAACGTTCGCTGATCTGGTCATTCTACTTTACCCCGGATGAATTCGCGCAAAACGTGGAATTTCTGCGTGGAACCGGCATTGATCTCAGGGAATGCGTTTCCCATGTTTTCCCTCTGGAGAAGATTCAGGAGGCGTTTGAAATGCGTTTCGAGCATCAGGAGTTATCCACTAAGATTGTCATAACCATGGATTGAAATACCTTTCAAATATATTTTTATCTGAAGGCAGGACGATTTGTGCGGTATGCCCGGTTTAATGCTTGATTTATGTTTTATTTAATTCGTTTTAAACCAGTATCTTATGATTTTTTATAAAACTAAGTATTGATTATTTATTAATTGAGGTTTTAATTGAGAGTTCCATTTTTTTGCCGGATTTAATGCCAACATTTTCAGGACAATTCGCTTAATTTGCATTTGGGGATTATATAATTAAGGTTTATAATATGCGTTTATTCGCTTTTATCCGAAATAAGTGTGGAAAGAGGACGGTGATATGTTGTTTCATTGTGTTGTATGCCGTTGCCGTCTTCGGCTGCCGCGCTGTAAATATTACGAAAGGTAATGATATGTCAAAATATCCTCCCGGCGACCGTGCTCTGGCGGTTAATGTTGTATTCCCGGAAAACGCCTTTTATCATCGCAATGCCGACTGCTGTGTACTCAATGTCAAAGCACCGCCGTTCAACGCCAAAGGCGACGGCGTAACCGACGACACCCGGGCGCTTTGCGCCGCCATGCGCTTTGTTCGCGATCACCTGGAGATTATCACCGACAAAAACGGCAGACATCAATGCGGCCATCGTTTCATAAAAAACTGGACTATCTATCTTCCGGATGGTGAATATTTGGTCAGTGATACGATAAGCCAGGAGTTTCCCGCGTTGGGTATGAATATTCTTAACGGTTGGAATGATGTCAGATTCTTTCCGGTAAACTCGCCGGCGCATGAAGATGAACTCTACCGCGCCGGGGACACGGACCGTCCGTACCTGCATGCCAAGCCGGAGCTGACCGCGTACGATGACAATCACGGCAGTTATATTCGCGGTCAATACAGTATGGCCCATATTTATGACGAATGCAACTGGGCCGTCAGGATCATCGGCCAGAGCAGGGAAAAAACAATAATCCGTTTGAAAGATCATGCCACCGGTTTTGAGTCCGGCAAAGCCAAACCGCTCCTGACATATTATTTGCTGCGGCGCGGGTCCAATATCAACATTGGCAACTTCCTGGAAAATGTTACGCTTGATACAGGCTCCGGCAATCCCGGCGCGGTCGGATTGCAATGGAACAGTTCAAACTTCGGTGCGATCCGCAATGTTGCAATCCGTTCCGGTGATACCCTTGGTCATACGGGACTGAGAATGCACTGCAACAATGCTACCGGGTATTGTCATGATTTGAGAGTAGACGGATTTGATTACGGATTTGATTTAGCCGCCGGACGGGAAACGATGATTGCCCTGGAATATGCCGCCTTTTCCGGACAGCGCAAAACCGCTGTTCATGTCGGGGATGCCGGAAGCGGGGGAGGCGGGGATTCATTGAGCGCCAGAAAACTCAGAATTGACGGTTGTCCGAACCCGATTGTTCTTGGGGTTGCCGGACAACTGGTCTTGCTGGATTCGGAAATTTCCGCAGGCAAAGAAAGCGAGTCTCTGGCAATCCGGCTTGATCCCGATTCATTTCTGCTGGCCAGACGTGTAAACATCTCCGGCTTTGCTGTTTCGATTGGTGGTGCCGGACAAAAAATTTCCGGTGACATTGCCGCATATTCCACCTGCCAACCCCTTGGTGGCGGAAACCCGATTGAAATATCCGTCAAGGACGTACCGGTAATCACCTCGGAAATCTCGCTTGCCAATTGGGCTTGTGTGGAAGATTACGGTGCGCGATGCGACGGCGTGACCGACGATACGGTCGCGGTGCAGCGGGCCATGAATTCCGGCAAACCTAAAATATTTTTCCGTCATCCCGGTTGCATAATTAATGGTACGGTGCGCATTCCGGCCGGGGTCCGGGAGATTGATTTCCAGTTTGCCGCAATCCAGCGGACTGAGATTGAAGACTTTGACAGTCCGGCTTTTTTTGAGGTCGCCGGGGCATCGACGGAGCCGTTACTGATTCACCACGCCTACACCGCCGGCGGGGTATTTGTCGATCACACGGCGGAGCGGGTGGTGGTTCTGGAAGATATTTCCGTTATGTTCAATCACGCCCGCTGTGTCGTTTCAAAGGACTGGCTGGCCTATCCCGCGCCGGTTCCTCAACATTCAGAGGTTTGGCGGCTTTACCGGAATACTGCTCCTCAGGACGGAAAACGGGAAATTTTCGTCAACAACTGTATCGGCTTTGCGTCAGGCGGCGAAAAAAATCATCTCGCGGTTAAAAATGTTCGATGCTGGGCGCGTATGATCGACAGTGAACACGTACCCGGGCCGCTGTATTCTTTTCGCAATTCAGAGGCCTGGATTTTGGGTTTCAAGTCGGAAAATTCCGATACGATCATTAGTTCTACCGATCACAGCCGCCTCGAAGTTCTCGGCGGCAGTTTTCTCAACTGGGATCATAAAAATGGCCCGGTGGTAGTTAAAGACCAAACTTCCGGGATCTCCGCCTTATTCTATTGCTGGCATTGGCGGATTGCGCCCGAAGCAATTATGCAGGTAAAGGATCAAACTGTTATCAAAAGCCGGGATATACGCAGTCTGAAAAAAGAGGATGCCGCAGTCATTTTTGTTGCAAATTGAAAAAGTTCAAAAAGCTGCATCTAATAAGACAATATGCCTCCAGACATATCCCTATTCGAACGACAGTTATGCTTTCACCGAAGCTTGACAGCTTCGGTTTGAATAATCCATCTCAGCCGGAACTTTCTTTGAACATGAAACGTTTTGTTTAAGCATAGTTTAATCCTTCTGCAAACTTACGGCAAAACACCGGGAAAGTAATGCCGCTTGAGTTGTTGTAAAACCGGTCAATTACAATTCGGCCGGCAATCCCCATTGAAAAGGATCTTTCACATCGGTTTTTTGAGCCCATTTACCAATGTATTGTTGATACAGGTTCATTTCCTTAATATGCTCAAGATTGCTTTCAGGATTCCAGCCGTTCGCGAATATCGCTTTTTTCAGCTTTTTCTCGATCTCCGCCACTTCCGGGGAGCCGGACAAATCGTTTAATTCACAGGGATCATCTTCAAGATTATAGAGAGACTGAGACTCGCCATGACAATATATAAATTTCCATTTTCCGTCCACCACCATCCGTTTAAAACCGTCTACCTCACTGAATATCTGTCGCATTGGGATTTCTCCGCCGTGCAGCGCTGGAACCAGAGATATGCCATCAGCCATTGGGATGGGAACGCCTCCGGCCAAATCCGTTAAAGTCGGAGCCAGATCAAGCAAACTCACGGTCTGTTTAATCCGACCTTTTGCAATCCCTTTTCCCGCTACGATCAAAGGAATCCTTAAGGCTTCTTCATAAAAACAGCTTTTTCCCCACAATCCATGGTCTCCAAGCATATCTCCATGATCGGAAGTGTAGCCAATTACTCCTTTGTTACTAAGCGGAGACTCCTCGAAACATTCAATTACCTGTCCGATCAGATCATCGAGGAATTCAGTTTTACCGCGATAGCCGGAACGGCAATCCTTGATGATCTCCTCCGCTAATTTGTCCCAACCGACAAGCTCATGTAAATTGCGGTCGGCGGCATGAATTTTGTCCTTCCTTTGGTAAAAAACAGGCAAATCCCCGCTCTCACGATATTTCCGAAAATATTTCTCCCTGACGCGATATGGGTCGTGAGGAGAATAAAACCCGACAACCAGCAGCAATGGCCGTTCATCCTGTGACACTTCGTGATCACGAATCAACCGGCACGCATCAACCGCAACCGCCTGATCAAAGTACTGGTCATGGCTTAATCCGATCGCTCCGGCATCGACATTCGGAGTCTGTCCATAGTAGCCGCGGAAACGATATTCCGCCCGGTTTTGCCCCATGTAGCCACCGCTGACATCTCCGGTCAGCCGTTCATCAAACCCGTGAAACTGGTCCCCCCCCATAAAGTGCATCCGACCGGCTAGCACGGTTCGGTAACCGGCCAACCCGAGAGCGTGCGCGAAAGTCGGGATCTGGGAATGCAGCGCAGATCCATTGTTAAAAGAGTCCAGACAGTGCGGATAGCGTCCGGTAAGAAAAGACATTCTGGCGGGAACGCAAAGCGGACAAGACGTCAGACAGCGCTCAAATACCGTTCCCTGATCGGCCAGACGCCGAAGGTTGCTTGTGGAAATTAGCGGATCTCCTTCGCCTTCAATGAAATCAGCCCGATGCTGGTCCGATACAAAAAGTAAAATATTAGGTTGGCTCATGACTGGTTCATCCTTTAGTTATTTGTTTATCCATTTCGCCTGATTGGATATATTGTATAATACCACAGCGCATGGGAAATATCAAGCGTCAATCAGTAATTCTGGCGAAATACGGTGACGATGATCGCTCTATCTCCATAGTATGACGTCGACGATTATTTCTTAGAAGTATCGCAAGATGAGCAAGTGGCAGCCGGCTTTAAATAGTATAATGCTGACGATAACTGGAAGGAGACATCCCGGTCAAGCTTTTGAAACGGCGGCTGAAATGATATTGGTCGCGATAGCCCAGTGCATCCGCTATCCGGTTAACCTGCAGTCTGGTACTGCACAAAAGTTCCGAGGCGCGTTTGATCTTGATCTGATCAATATACTGTTTTGGGGTTATCCCGGTGCGTTTGGTAAAAACGGATCTGAACTGGTTTTCACTCAAATTACAAAACTCTGCCATTTCAATAACGCTCCACCAATGAGACGGGGTCTGATTGATTTTATCGAGCAGTGTTGACAGTAACGGGTACGAATCGCTATCAGACGCGGACCGGGCTTCAAAATAGATATCGATAAGCAGTTTCTGCAACGCGAAGTTGGCCTTGATTTGCGAATCTATGGAAGGATCTTCAGACATTTTCAGGATTGGCAGAAGACGTCTTTCCATCCCCAGCCTGACAATGCCGTCTGTGATTATTCCGCTCTTAAACAGCTGATCGGCAACCGGTCCGGCAAAGCAAACCGAATCCTCCACATAATCACCGTCGCTACTGTTATAATCCTGAATTGTTCCGGGCGTCGAAATCACTCCGAAACCTTTGGTGAAGTTGATCTTTTTTTCTCCCGGCCGCCAATACCAGCCGGCTCCGCTCAGCAGGTGACTCAAGCCGTAAAATTCAAAATAACGTGGAATGATTCCGGTGCGTGATGGAGCTGTGGCATTGCGGCGGAATGCAATAATCCAGAGCCCGTATGCGGAGTTGAATTCCGGCATCTTCCTCGCCAGGCGGTAGACATCGATCTGATGATTTTTTTTGACATCTATGGCAGTTGTTTTATCCATTTATTTTATTCCTTTTTGCTGTAAAATATAATATATAATTAGTTTTTTTGCAATTGTCAACCCAAAAAAGAGGTAGAATATGCAACCAAGAGAGAATATGCTGCGCACCATCAGGTTTGAAAATCCTGAATACATCCCCATGACTTATGTTATTAATGATGCATGCTGGCATCACTATGATCAAAACGCCTTGTCGGACCTGATCGAGGCCCATCCTTTCCTGTTTCCTGATTTTGAACGTCCAGGAGAAGGTTTTGTCCCGAATTATCAGCTTAATTCCATAGCGGCAAAGCCGTATACCGATCCCTGGGGCTGTGTCTGGGAAACCTCAGATGACGGGATTTTGGGGGCCGTGCACAGTCATCCATTGGCGGAATGGAATGATTTTGCCGGTTATCAAGCTCCCGATCCGAACATGACCGACGGCATGTTTCCCGTAAATTGGGATGAGCTTGCAGCAAGAGTTCAGGCTGAGAAGGCCGCAGGGGGATTTATACGAGGCGGATTACCGCACGGCCATACGTTTTTGAGAATACAGGATATTCGCGGCTATGAGAATTTGATGTTTGATATGTGCGACGAGAAACCGGAATTATTGGATTTAATCAAGCTGGTTGAAGACTTCAACAGTGAAGTGATCAGGCGGTGGGTTGAGCTGGAACCGGATATGATATGTTTTCCGGAAGATCTGGGCATGCAGATTGGCCCGATGCTTTCTCCTGAACATTTTGTTAAATATATAAAACCGTCCTATCAGCGCATGATGTCGCTGGCGCGCGAAAAAAATATTGCGGTCCATATGCATTCAGACGGGGACATCCGGACGTTGGTCGACGATCTGGTCGACGGCGGAGTGGAGGTTATTAATCTTCAGGATCTGGTTAACGGAATCGACTGGATAGCGGATAAATATGCCGGCCGTGTGTGTGTTGAACTGGATGTAGACCGACAGTTCACCACCTTTTCCGGCAGCCCGCGGGAGATCGACGATCTGGTCTGGAATGAAGTGCAAAAGCTCGGCAGCAAGCATGGTGGTTTAATGATGATCTACGGTCTTTATCCCGGAGTTCCACTCGAAAATGCCGCGGGGATGATGGACGCAATGGAGCGCTACGCAACCTGTTTCAGTTAAACTTGAGAATAAGTTAACCCGCAATCAATACAATTGTAATAAGGGAACCTATTTTTAGAGGTTTCCAGAATTATATTTTTCTTCTAAATTGCATATCTTGCCTAGTCACTTATACAGTGACAGGGCTGCATATTTTTGTTATGCCTGGATTTATAATGTATTTCCGCCCATTCGATAAAACAAATTTTTTATTTTTTCAACTCTTGACTTTTTAAGTATATTGTGGTATTATATAATATAACCAAATATACCGGGTAAACAAGAATATGAAACCATTTAAATTTTCCAGAAACAGAGTATGGCGCGCTTATAAAGGTGGAGCGTTGATTGATAGAATGCAGGGGATGGTATCTCCTGAAGATGGCCCTTTTCCTGAAGAGTGGGTAGCTTCTTGCGTAAAGGCAATCAATAAGTCGTGTCCCGGAGGAAACGGGGTCAGTGTTGCTGAAACCGAAGATGGTAATTATCCGTTCGATCAGCTTCTGGAGATGCAGCCCGAGGCATTACTGGGACCTGAACACTACGAAAAATACGGAGCGAACACCGGATTTCTCGCCAAAATTCTTGATTCGGCGATCCGTTTGCCGCTGCAGGCTCATCCGGATAATCAGACCGCCAGATCGGTCTACGGTTCCAGATTTGGCAAAACTGAAGCCTGGATCGTGCTTGGAACCCGTGAGATCGATGGCGAAAAGCCATACCTTATTGTCGGGTTCAATGAGAAACTGGATAAAGAACTGTTTATGCAGGAGGCGTTTGACGGGGAAATGTCCAGGAGTATGGATATGGTGTATAAGCACGACGTGAAAGCCGGCGACGTACTGATCATCAAAGGCGGAACGGTCCATGCTATCGGCCCCGGAGTCTTGATCTATGAGATAATGGAACCAACCGATTTCGTTGCGCAGCCGGAAAGGTACTGCGGCGACCAGATGCTGACCGATAACGACCGCTTCGGAGACGCTGATCCGATCGAAGCCATGGACGTTTTTAACTATACCGCCAAAACCCGGCAGGACGCATGGAACGATACGGTTATATTACCGCAAACCCTGTATATGGACGACAATGTCAGGGTTACTGAACTGATAGACCGGAACTGCTACAAATATTTCGGAGCCAGCAAGATTGACCTGAACGGAGTCTGGTTTGCTCAACTTGGAGAGAAGACTTTTTATTCCGGAACCGTGATGAAAGGAAATTTGGAAATAATAACCGAAGAGAGTAAACTGCGACTAGTCGAGGGGGAATCATTCTTTATGCCCTATGATGCTCCAGCGTCGGTATTCAAAGGTAATGCTGAAGTCATTCTGACAAAGCCTCCGGTAATATAAGATTGAAAAAAGTCATGCTGAATGCAAATATTAACCACAAAAGAAAATGTCATCCGTATATGGATATTGCCGGGGACTCTTGATATAGCTTAATTGCCGGCTGTAAGATACCGGCTGCATTATCTGACGAAGTATTCAGGGCATTTTGCAAAACCCGGTCAAGAATTACAGCAAATAAAGTTCTCAGGAGGAGGCACATTGTTTTTTTGATGCCGCCGAAAACGGGGCCGTTGTTTGCAGGCCGCTCTTAAAATAACTGAGAACTATGAGTAAAATACTTGTTTCTTGCGCTTTGTTGCAGCATGAATATAGAAGCAAAGTCTGATCAAGCCGGATTCTCAACGGCGTATAATTTGAACAAAAAGGATAACTATGAATAACCCTGGGTGGCTGAAAAACGCGGTGTTCTATGAAATTTACCCGCAATCTTTTTATGATTCCAATAATGACGGGATCGGGGACATTCCCGGAATTATCGCGAAACTCGACTACATTGAATCACTCGGAGTCAACGCTATCTGGCTGAACCCGTGTTTCGAGTCACCGTTCCAGGATGCCGGATACGACGTTTCCGACTATTGTAAAGTTGCACCCCGTTACGGGACGAACGAGGACCTCGTTGAGCTGTTCCGGGAAGCCGGTAGACGAGGGATCAAAGTCATTCTGGACCTGGTTGCCGGCCACACTTCGATTGAGCATCCATGGTTTAAAGAATCGAGTAAGTCCGCAAAAAACAAATACTCCAATTATTATATCTGGACCAATACCTGGGTACAAGGGGATCAGAATTACCGTTTTATCAATGGCTACGCACCGCGTGAAAGCAATTTCATGATAAATTTCTTCTGGTGTCAGCCGGCGTTGAATTACGG
This sequence comes from Victivallales bacterium, assembly GCA_963676655.2. Lineage (GTDB taxonomy): Bacteria > Verrucomicrobiota > Lentisphaeria > Victivallales > Victivallaceae. The sequence continues at coordinate 569,791 of CAXXKX010000002.1, forward strand.
ATTTGCGCCTCCAGATCCCGACCCGGACAAGTCGTGGCAGTTGCCGCCGGATCATCCTGATTGTCTGGCGGTCAGGGAAGAAATGCGAAATGTCATGAAATACTGGCTTGATCGCGGTGCCGCCGGGTTCAGAGTCGATATGGCCGCGTCATTGATTCGCGGGAAGGATGCGCAGCAGGGAATCAAGGAACTCTGGAACGATTACCGGGACTGGATTGAAAAGAATTATCCGGATGCGATTCTTGCCGCAGAGTGGTCATATCCTTCCCAGGCTATTCCGGCCGGTTTCCATATTGATTTTATGATCCACTGTAATCTGCCGGGATATACTTCTATGTTCAGGTCCGAACCCTATCGGGTCCCGAACTCCCCGTTTGCCGGCGGCGTCAGCTATTTTGACCGCTCCGGCAAGGGTGGATGTCAACTGTTTGCCGATGAATTGACTGAACAGCTCAAGGCTATTTATGGCCAGGGTTACGTGTCTCTACCCACTGGAAATCATGATATTGGCCGGATTCGTCAGGGACGCTCGATTGAAGAACTCAAATGTTTATATACTTGCCTTTTCACTATGCCGGGTGTTCCTTTTGTCTACTATGGCGACGAAATCGGGATGGATTACGTGACGGGACTGGAGTCAAAAGAGGGCGGTTACAACCGGACCGGAACTCGTACTCCGATGCAATGGGATGGTTCCGAAAACGCAGGATTTTCAACCGCTGCCGCGGAGAAGCTGTATCTGCCGATCGACCCGGCCGAGGCGCGTCCGACAATAAAAGCGCAGGAAGAGGATAACGCGTCATTGCTGAACTTTACCCGCAGTCTGATAAAGTTGCGGCGGGAGACTCCGGCTCTGGCTTCAGACGGAACATACAAGACGCTGCATGCCGGAAATGAGGGCGAACCATATATTTACCGGAGAAGTCTGGGGGACGCCATGTATGTAATTGCGGTCAATCCTTCCGGTCGGATCAGGGAAGTTAAAATAACTCTGAATATTGCGGAGACGGTTTTGAATTCAGGAATTTCCTGCAACCAGGACACGTTGGTATTAGCTCCGGCTGCTTACGCAATATTCAAGATTAACTAATCTGAATTTCTTCCTGAAGTCTGACAAACAGTTTCTTCGCATGTTCATTACATGTTTTATGTTCTATCCTGTAAAATCTTGTCAATTTTGGGCAGGAAAAATGTAATAGTGCAATGCAAATCTTTGTTGTGTAAACAGTAGGGCCGCTTTCGATGAAAGCGCCGGGATGCGAAAGCATCCCCCCACGGGCTAATTCTTTAGCCACCAATTGACCTTAATTACATATCCGTACGTTCCCCGCCGGTTTCATCGAAACAGGCGCTGCCTTCCCACGGCCATACTTGCGTTTAAGGCTGCCTGCAGCTTGGTTCAGGCTACGCTGGTTCAGGATAAAAAGCGTCCAAACATTTGGACGCTTTTGGGGGAAGGTAGAAAAGTTGCGAATATATTATATGCCGTAGTGAGACTTCATCAGTTCAACCATATAGGCATAATTCTCAAACGGCACGTTATGCGGAACCATGTGGTCGCAGGCAACCATAAAGCCGCCTTCGTCAATGACCGGAATCAAACGTTGAAATTCCTTTTTGATCGACGCCTTGTCGGAAGCCAGAATCCGTTTGTCGAAACCTCCGCTCAGTTTAATGGTTCTGCCGTATTCGGATCTTAGTGCAACTACATCCATGCCGGCAGCCACTTCAAGCGGGGTGAAGTGATTGATTCCGCATTCCAGCCAAAGCGGTATAAGCTCCCGGATATCTCCGTCACTGTCCATGACGTGGTCGTCAATGTTATGAGGTTGGGTCAGGTCCGTAACACGTTTATAATAAGGTGTCATGAACTCGCGGAACATATCCGGGGAAATCATACTGCCGTTTTTATAGGCCATGTCCTCATGATAACCGATCATATCCGGAACAAAATGGGGCAGGGCGGTCTTCAGGCCGAACTCACATAACAAACATAGTAATTCATTTACCTGATGAACGAATTCCGGGGTGTCGAAATAGGCCATCATAAACTTTTCCGTGCCCATGTGTTCGTTCAGGAAACCGAAATACATGCCGCCGTTGATAAAAGTCATGCCGCCGTTTTTACGCAGATTTTGCGCTTTTTCCAGCCAGTCCGGGGCGACACGTCCCGGAGCATTGGGATCGAGTCTTTCAGCCAGCCAGCCCAGGTCTTCCGGTCCCTTGATCGGGTATTCCAGATGTTCCGACATTGAAGTTTCGTCAAGAAAGTTACGGCATTTTACGCCGTTATGGTCGATTTTGACAATAAACTCATCGGTTTTTTCAAGAATTTTTTCTTCGAAACCGGGGAGCAGCAGGGTTTCAATCTCCAGATGGGCGCAGGGCGGGGGGGATATTTCAAAATATTCATTGAGGTCCACATCACGGGGGAGCCCCTGCTTTTCCCAATGCAGACGGGTGATTTCAAACGGCGCTCCGGGCAGTCGCATCGGAGGATGGTCCACCGTTTCAAAATTCATAAACTTTTTATATCTGTCAACTTCGTTCATTAGATATCCTCAGTGTAATTTAGCGTTCATAATTCTCTGCTTGCGGCAAACAAGTCATTCATTTTCTTGTGGAAATCCAGCATTTTCGGTTCGTCGCCTTTTTTCCAGGCCAAGCCGGTGAAGCCGCCGAACATTACTCGCGGATTATTTGCGGTAATCGCAAATAGTTTTTTTACGGTTTCCTCTTCGGCATTTTCCGCCAACTCTTCCCCAACAGACAGCATGATCGGCCTGTCGCCAATCTTTTGGAGCGCATCTTCAACCGAGATCGATCCAGCGGACATCTTGCTGACCATATGCCCGGCTTCGGTATAGACTATTCCGTCAAGATTTTCAAGTGTTTCATCGAACACATGGGGTCCGCTGCACGGATGTATCGCCACTTCCCCGCCATAGTATTCAACCAGTTTCCGGTCATACGGCAGAATGTAGTCGAGATAGAACTGGGTATCTACCATGTTGACACTGCATTCGGCAATTCGTTTATACTCTTTAGGGTGAGTATAGAGTCGCTCCGGCCCGATCCATCGGGATAAGGTACAGTGGGCCTGGATCATAAACTCTGTGACGATTTCCATAAAACTATGCCATTTGTCCGGTTCGAGTAACGGAGCCATGAAGGCGCCGTCGCCGAGCACCATGTGGGCGATATTGAACGGTCCCTGCATATCCGGCAGCGGAATCTTAACCCATTCCGGAGTGTATGCTTTGGTCGCTTCAATATCTTGCCGCATTTCCGGCATAATTCCGCTGGTTTCCGGGTTTGGCAAACCTTCCGCCAGAACATCGTCGATTGGCCGTGAGCCGTCGGGAGTGAAGCTCAGTTCAGGATTTAGAAATATCCCGAATGAAGCTGCCAGAGTACCGGGGCCTTTTCCAATTCCACGGAATGGCGCGATCGGATTGAGCATTTCAACCGCCTTGCCGGAACCTTCAAGGTGTTTTAAGAGCCTTTCTTCCGGGGTCATCGGCGGCGGGGGCGGGGCATGTTTGCCTTCGCCATGCGAAATATCCGGAAAACGCCCAATCCTGAATGCCGCAAACGGCAATGGTTTACCAGTCAATGCCGCTTCGTCACGGATATCGGCCCGGCATTCCGGGTGACTTTCCAGAATATCTTTAAATGCCTCTGTCTTCTCGGTAATTTGTGCCGTGATATTCATGATAATATCCTTTGTTATCCTCTATTGCAACGGGTTATTTCTTCACGGGCGAGTTCAACCCATCTGGCGATGCGTTCCGGTTGGTTATTCACCGTATGGACATCTTTCATGATAATTTCAACCCGGTTGTTTCTGGCTGTTTCGAGAGTTGTCCGCAAATCTTTACGGATCAATTCCTCGTTCCAGGATGCTGTGCTTATCAGGGTTGGATTGGGTTTACGGGAGTACCCGTATTGTCTGCCCAGAACTTCGCTCATGAACTCCTCGTTGCACCATGGCGAGACGGAAACGCGGGACAGGTTAGACATGTTTTTGAGCACATCCCAGCGGTTGTGGACCGGTTCGCAGCAGCCGTAATAGACTTTGCCGAATTCTTTGGCGATTTCCTCCTGGTACGGGAAAACGAATTCGGCAAAATGATCCGGGCCGATCAGCACGGTTTCCTGTGACTCAAGCAGGCCCCAGGTGTCTTTTAGTCTGACCTTGTCTCCGGGTTTCCAGTCTTTTTGCGGTAGATCGCGGGTATAGCCGATAGAACCGGACCCGGTATACTGGTTAAGATTGTTTAAAGAAAGCAGGTTTTCTTTTTCCAGCCATTTCATGTAGGCTATGTTATTGTCCCGCAAGAATGCCATCAGGCGGTGCAGGCCTTCCGGGTCATCGTACATGAAAAGCATCAGGTTTTCCAGCCCGATGAGTTTTATGGCGTCTCCGGTCATTCCCTGTGACCACCAGAAAGGCTGCGATATTTCGACATCCATGATGCCGTCAAAGATTGATTTAAGATATTCGAGCCGGGCGAATGAACTTTCACGGTCAATGGTAAAAGTCCGGTTTTTGAGCATATCGAAATCTTTCTGGATATCTTTGATTGGGTGATCCCAGGTTACAGCTCCTTTGGTTACCTCATCATCCGCGGAATGGATGACAACTTCAACTCCAAAATCGCTGATAGTATGATCCCATTTTGTATAAATAACCGGTTCGACAACATGATCGTCTTTCAAGTTCTCGAAGCGGAATATTTCCGGCAAAATGACTTTTTCCAGCTCCTGGGCCAGCGGGTGTTCACATTTGTATGCTTCCGGCGGTAATGGCTGTTTCGGGTCAACGATACCTAGGAATTCTATCAGGACCATGACCCGATCGTTTTCTCCCGAATCGTAGTTATACCAGGCCTGTTTCCGTTCCAGGTTAACCGGATCATGAGCTATTTCCAGTTTTCTTTTTGCCAGCTCGCGGAGTCTGGCGATATCCTTGTCCGGAATATTGAATGTCTGATTATTCATTGTTCAACCCTGCCAGTTTATATAATTTGCCCCGTCTTTCATTGCGGGCGAAATATCTGAGAATATTTCGAACATTTCTTTGAAGTAGGCGGAACGGTCGCCGGTAAACCGGTGGACCGGATAGGCGTCCAGCGCTGCCGCGAACAGTTTGCCGTCCTGCTGGGCAATTGCGTCAGCAAGCAGTGTCTGATGTTCCGCGAGTGAAGATATCAATCCATGGAACGGTGCGGGAATATACAGGTTTTCAGCCGGGGTTAAAGTCTTGCCGTCGATTGTCATGGTATATTCCAACGCGGTCTTGTCGGTAAATCCGGCAACCGCGCCGTTGTTCGGGTGACTTGCCGCGATGCGCATTGGTTCGACCCCGGCCATTGCCCGGATGATCGGTACTGAGATTTCACCATGGTCAATTCCGAAATGACGATTCTGATGAACCGGAGTATTCCAATCCGGGTCCTCCGGAGATGCCGCGGTACTAATGAAATCGGAAAATCTTTTTTCGATCTCAGCCATATTTTCAGCTGCGATGGTATCGAGGTTGATTGCCTTCATCCGGTCTTGAAGCCAGCCTTTTTGTCTCTCAAGGTATGAGTCGGTGAAAATATGGGCCATGCCGTCGCCTTCGGTTGAAAAAACGGTGGTTCCATAGCGACGATAGGTTTGAACCATTTCCCGCAGCGCCTGCTGGATGGCTTTCTCAAATGTGGCGTTGAAGTTCGGGATTGCCGGTGCTTCCCAGTCTGGAGTGATGTATTCCCGCATTATCTCGTCATAATCGCGCCCTTTATGTTCTCCGCGCAGGATAAACGCCAGGTGGTTCACTCCGGCTGATTCGACATTCCAGGCCGGGTCAAACTCATCCCGTCCGCAAATGCGTGAAAGGTCCCAGCGATGATTGGCGAAACCGGCGCAAATACCGAGAGCCTTAATCTTTGTATAGTTTGTCACTGCCGCCGCGAAAGAGGCGATCGGGTTGGCGAAGATCAGCATCATGGCGTCCGGACAGTATTTTTCCATTTTCCGGGCAAAGCTCATGACCATGCCGCCGCCTCGGGCTCCCAGGAACGCTCCGTTTATTGACAAATTGTCGGAGTGGAAAATATTGTGTTTGACCGATGCCTGCATGGCCAGGGTGTCGGACGGCTCACGCATAATCGCGGTTGTCAGATAAAACAAATCCGCGCCTTCCAATGCGCTGTCCAAGTCATCGGTCCAGACAACCTGGCAGTTGACGTTTTTATATTCCGGACAGCGTTGGATCAGCCTTCCGACCGCTTCCGCCCGTTCCAGTTTCAGGTCCACCAGGCTGATTTTTCCGCCATCGAAGACCGCGGGATCTTCAAATAAAGCCCTGACGATAGGAAGAATCCTTAAAGAACCTCCGCCGAGAAATACTACGTTCATTGTTTACCTCTTTTTTGTTTATTTTTCTGGATGATTTATTTTAAGATCAAATGCGCCAAAACGCCGTAACGCATCAAACGCGGTCGATAATTTTGTCAGGTTTTTCAGGTCGTCTTTTTCAATATTGATTTGTGACGTTTTCTTAATATCTTTGAGTTCCGGAGTGTATGGACCGGTCTTTTACTTTTAATTGAAAACTTAGTCGGCGGTTAGCTTTTTATTTCCACTAACTCTGGTGAAAGACGGAAAACTGCAAAAATTGGCATAACCGTAGTGATCGATGCAATCAGCTTGTCCGCTTATCAATAAATTTAACGACTTATTCCGGTTGCGGGTACATGGCCTTAAGCTGTTTTTCGTTTAATGATTCCAATGGGACGACTTTGATCCAGGCTATTGACCACGGGACTTTACCGGTGGAAATGACCCTTAGTACATTGAAGCCGGGACTATGGACGATGAAGTCGCGTTCCAGCGTAACGTATTTGCCGGCGGGTTTTACATTATCGGTATCGAAATGCATCACGATACGACCGGCATCGTTTTGGGATAGGACGTCAGTCGAACCGAGATTTTCAGATTTATCGCATTTACCTCGTTTAACCTTGACCTGAAGCCGGTAGAGTCCAGGAAGCCAATTCGTTTCATACTGGCCATGAGATGTTAATTGTTTTTTTCCTGTAGCGGGCATTTCCATGGTGCTGCCTGTTTTCGTTTCCTTGTCTGCGGCCAGTTTGCCTCCGGCAAGCAGATTGAAAGGTTTTTTGAATGGAAAGTTTGTTCTGACCGGATAAGTTTTTTCATCGAGCTTTTTGGGAGCGGACGGAGGAGTGTATCTGCGAACCTGAATATTTGAAAAAGTTACTTCTGGAGCCTGCGTCTTACCGTCTTTGAGCGGAGATCCGTTGCCCAGGACTATTCGCAGATTCATAAACGCAGCATCCGGCGGGCAGCATAGCACTGAGTCCACAATATCCCAGTCCATATCAAAATACTCAAACCGCCACAAAGCCTCAAGGCTCTTGATCGGTTGCTTTTTGGCATTATACCAGGTAACTGATGGATATGAACTGACTCCGGAATAACCTTTTTTTCCGAAACCTTTTGATTTGTATGAAAGTGAAATGAAGTAGTAGCCGGGGGCGACCGGAATGAACGGGGAAACAACAATTCCGCTCTTTCCCGAAGCCAGGTCTTTGACGCAGATCCCGTCCTGTTCATTAAAGGCCTTCGGGATAATCTGTAGAGTTCCGTTGCCGTATTTGCGCCAGGACTTGGCGTTTATTCCTTCAATCAGGTTTTTGCCGAGAAATTCAATTTCTTCGGCCATTATCAGGCTGTTTACACAAAACAAAAGCACAATTGTCAGAATTCTTTTCATTTTTCCATTTCCCTGTATTTATTATCAAATTTTCTTATTGGATGTATATTATAATACCACGAGCCTCGGGTATTGTCAACCCCGATTGTTAAAGGATTGTCTAAAATAACTGAAAAATTTTTCTTTTGATGCTTAATTGTGTTAATTATAAATATCAATATAATTCCGCAAAATCTTATTACGTCTAAATAAGTATCTGAGATGATTATGTACAAAACCTGGGATTCGACCTGAAAAACAGGATTGTATCAACTGGAAAAACGAATGATGGTCTTGAAAATGGGCTTTGAGCGTCTGATATTGTTTGATTATTTTAAGATGCTTATTTTATAATGGCATATTTTAATATATCAAATATACTATCGTCCCATATCTCTTGGAGTCGAGCAAATTTTCGTCGGTTTAAGCTTAAAGCCTTGATTCAATCGAAACCCTTTTTGTTTGGTTTTGTATATTCCAGGCATGTTCGAGTTTGAAATGACTCTGTAGGTAACGTGTGATATTTGAATATACTTTAAGCCTTAATCTTTAAGCGTTCAACAACAGTCATTCTGTGGGATGTCAGTATATCAAATATACATTTATTTGAAGTCCGGTATTGAATTATATTTATGGTTTTAGCAGTTCGCCCTTGAGTCGAATATTTTTTGCTTTCCACTTATCCCCTTTGATCTGCTGTTTCTGGAGTGAATTGACAGCCGCCGCCGCCATTTCGCGAACCGGTTGGCGATAGGAAATAATTCCGGCTTGCAGCGCGCTTTGGGAACCGTCAATGCTGTATACCGGCATATCTCTGGGGCAGGCCCCGAGGATTGACAGGGCAATCTTATCATTGGTGCAGATGATTGCGGATGAACTCATATAACTTTCTTTTGCCAGGAAATCGTGACAAAGATTGAGAGGTTCAAACTTGTCTTTGGGATTATATGGGATCGATAATATTGCATGGCGGCAGCCTTTGCCGGAAGCTTCTCGAATGAAATTTTGCCGCCTTTCAATGTTGCTGTCAATAATTACATCCGAAATATCCACATAAATAAGGTTGTCAACATTATTTTCCAGGGCGTCGCCAATCAAGGTGGCAATCGCGTGTTGGTTGTCCAGCCCGACATAATCGGCAAAAGGTCCCGGCATCATACGGTCGAAAAACACGATATTGACGCCCAGGGCCCGAATTCTTTCGAAAGTTTTCAAATCAAGGTTACAGTCGTAGCCGCAGACGATAATATTTCTCAAGCCGCGTGATACCAGTTTGATAGATTGTTCAACCTGCTCAACCGAGTCGTTGCTTAAGGCCAGGGTGATTAATGCATCGTTTTCCATGCAGGTATCATGAACCGATTCAATAAAGTCACGTGAAAACTGATGTTTCAGGTCGGTGATAATCCCTACTTCGGTTATGTCCTGCTGGTTGCCTTTGAACGACTTGGCTATTTTGGTTCCCTGTTTTGGCTTCCGTTCAATAACTCCGTTTTTCTCCAATTGGTCATAAGCTCTTCTTACGGTTATTCTGCTGGTATGGGTAATGACGGTCATTTCTCGTTCGGACGGCAATTTGTCGCCCGGAGAGTATTTTCCATACAGGAGATCCATTATTACTTTCTGGCGGACTTTTTCCGTAAGTTTCATGCTTGTTATCCTGGATAATTTGTATTATGGTATTGCACAATACAATACCATATATTACTTTAGATAACAAATATTATTTTTTAAAATTTTATCATATTTCGTAGTTAAGGATCAGGTTTGTTTGTGATTACTGTCCATGTTTTAGTTTGAATTTATTCATTTGCTTGAGCGGAATAATATATGAAAGATAAATATCTCCATTATCGGGCTTTGTGTCTTGAAATTTTTTATATTGTGTGGTAATATATTATATAACCAAAGATGTGTGTTGCCGTAATGCCTACTATCTTTGGACAGACGAGGTATAATCTGCCTGATGTGATACAAACGTTTTTTACAGGAGAATTTGATGCATCGCGAAAAATATAAACATTATTATCAGCGGGTAAAGGCTTTTCATGCTTTGCTTGAACGGGATTATTTAGGGCGGAAAATAACTTTTCAGGCCGAATACTTTGTCACGGACGAGCCGGTGCCGTTTGAAGAATCTTCACAACATACCATGAAACCGCTTAAAGTTGGGGAGCCGTGGGGAAGCGACTGGCAGTGCGCATGGCTGCGCCTGACCGCAAAGGTGCCTGCTGCATGGGGCGGTTTGGCGCTTACTGCTCGACTCCATGTTGGGGGAGAGGCTTTGATTTTTACTCGTGACGGAATACCGCTTCAGGGGCTGACCGGGGGCTCGATTTTTCGCGAAAGCTTTGTCCGGGATCTTTTTCCGGTGACAGACTGCGCCGTTGGCGGTGAAGAAATCGAATTGATGATTGACAGCAGCGGCTGCATGGTTATCGGTTTGGCAATGGATAGAAATCCTCGTCTGGACGCCGAAAAGCCGGGGGGCTGTTCTGTCGGCAAGATAACTTATATGGACCTTTGTGTTTTTAATAAGGCCGTTTGGCATTTGGCGGTTGAATATGAGCTCGCCATCTCTCTATTGGAAACATACAGCGAGGACGATTACCGTTACCGTCAGATATTGAATATCCTGAGTGAAACTTCGGATATTTATCGTGGCGACCCGGCTAATGCCGATGCCGCCCGGGATTATCTCAAAAAACATTTTTTCAGCTCAAAAGCCAACTCCAGCGCGCTCAAGGTAACCGCGGTAGGGCATGCCCACATTGATACCGCCTGGCTCTGGCCGATCCGTGAAACGATCCGTAAATGCGGCCGGACATTTGCCAATCAGACAGATCTGCTTGAAAGATATCCTGAATATGTCTTTGGCGCTTCCCAGCCCCAGCATTACCTTTTCACCAAAAAACATTATCCTGCCCTCTATGAAAAAATCAAAAAATTTGTCGCCGAAGGGCGCTGGGAACTGCAGGGGGGAATGTGGATCGAGGCCGATTGCAACCTGACCAGCGGTGAATCTATGATTAGACAATTCCTGCACGGCAAGAATTTCTTTATGGATGAATTCGGGATTGATGTCCGCAACCTCTGGCTTCCCGACGTATTCGGCTATTCCGCCGCTATGCCGCAAATCATCAAAGGCTGCGGCTGCGACTATTTCCTGACCCAGAAAATATCACGTAACCTGTTTAATGTTTTTCCGCACCACACATTTGTCTGGCGCGGGATAGACGGTTCAGAAGTCCTGACCCATTTCCCACCGGAAAACGGTTACAGCGCCCAGGCCCTGCCGGTAGAACTTTGTGCCGGACAACAACGTTTTTCCGAAGCGGATACGGTCGATGAATTCCTCTCATTGTTCGGTATCGGTGATGGCGGCGGCGGTGCCAGGGACGACTATATCGAGCGGGTAATGCTGATGAAGGATCTTGAAGGATGTCCAAAGGTTTCAATGGGGCGGTCGGACGATTTCTTTGATCGGATCAATCGTTTCAGAGACAAACTGGATGTTTGGGATGGAGAATTATTCTTTGAATTGCATCAGGGAACCCTGACCACTCAGGCTAAAGTCAAAAGGATGAACCGGAAACTTGAATATCTGTTGAAACATGTCGAGTTTATTTATTCCTGTCTGACCCTGCCTGAATATCCGGCGGAGGAATTGGATGCATTATGGAAGATGCTTCTGTTGAACCAGTTCCATGACATTATCCCGGGATCTTCAATCACCCGGGTTTATCAGGAGACAAACGCGCAATACGAAGAAATTCAGGCCCGTTGCAACATACTGCTTGAAATCGCAGCCGCAAAACTTTTTGCAAAAAATTCTGACTTCTTCACATTATTCAATCCTCTTGGCTGCGAATTCATAGGGACCGTGTGCCTGCCGGACGGCTGGACTGCGGCGAAGTCGGAAGGAAAACTGCTTCCGGCGCAGACCGAAGAGCAGGGAGTCATTGTTGATGTCGTCATTCCGGCTTACGGCTTTATTTCGCTTGAAAAAGCTGAAACTCCTTCTCCGCTTGTCACGCAGGAATCTGATCTGGTACTTGAAAATAGTCTGATCCGTTACGAGTTTAATTCTGACGGTCAGATCGTCAGGGCTTATGATAAAGAAGCCGGATATGAGATAGTTGATGCTGATTCTCCGGGCAACGTTATTTCAATATATTTCGACGTCCCCCCGGCTAACGATGCCTGGGATATTGATATTAACTATGAAAAGCAACGGCTTGAGGATGCCAGAGGATATAGCGCGGTTAAAGCGTCAGGTCCGGTTCAGCAGACCATCAATTTTGAATTGAAAATAAGCAGTTCCACGATCCGCCAGAAAGCTGTTCTGGGCCATGGCAAGCGCCTTGATTTTATTACAGAAGTCGACTGGAATGAAAATCACCGCATGCTCCGGACCGAATTTCCGACCGATATCCATACGACAGAAGCGGCGTTTGATATTCAGTACGGTTATCTCAGACGTGAATCGCACTCAAATACCAGTTGGGATATGGCTCGTTTTGAGGTTACAGGACACCGCTATGTTGATTTGTCCGATTCTCAATACGGAGTGGCGCTGCTGAATGACTGCAAATACGGGCACAAGGTTTCCGGAAAAACAATTGACCTCAATTTGATGCGCTCGACAAAGTATCCTGACTTCGTCGCGGATATCGGGCGTCATGAGTTTACCTACAGTTTCCTGCCGCATATCGGCTCTCTGGTGGAATCCGGAGTGATAGATAATGCGGCAGCCCTCAATCAACCGCCCGTGCATTTCCCCGGCTACAAGTCCGATAACGCGGCCATGCCATGCCTTGTCGACTCAAATGACATTGTCATGGAGGCTTGTAAAAAGGCGGAAAATGAAGACTGCCTGGTTATCCGGATTGTTGAAACCAAAGGTCGGCGTTCCTCCGGGAAGATTATTTTTAACCGGGACGTGGAAAAAGTGGTAAAGACCAATATGATCGAATGGGAAGACGGCGAACCGGTAATGCTTGATAACAGTTCATTTGAAGTATTAATGAAGCCATTTGAGATTATGACATACAAAGTTTATCCAAACTGAACAAAAAAATGGATGCGATGTGGAAATATGCTTTAAAAGAAAGTTTTTTGATTGTTCCGGCGTTACGTCGCTGACATAAGTAAATGTTTTCCTTTGAGCATAATGCAACAGCCTTCCATAATTTTGAATAATACAGGTTAGAGTCTTTCTGATTGGCTACGTGATGAGTCAAATAACCAGCCGCAATTATTCACGTCATTTCCTGTAATGATGCTTCTTTAATTCAGTAAACATTCTTTTCACGCTCCAAATGCATAAAATAATCAATAAAATCAATCTTTTTACAAACAGGGTATTGACTTTTTTTAAGCGCTGTGGTATTATAGTATATATCCAGAGAATAAGTAACTTATCTTTAAGGCCAAAGAGGATACGAAATGCTTAAAAAATTTGCATAATGTAAAACATAAACGTAAACCCTAAAAGAATCACACCAAAAAAGGAGACAAAATTATGGGAAAAAGGTCTTTCACACTAATTGAATTGCTGGTCGTGATTGCGATCATCGCAATTCTCGCGTCAATGTTGCTACCCGCATTGAATCAAGCCAGAGACAAAGCTAAAGCAGTAAAATGTCTGGCCAATATGAAACAGATCGGAACCGCTTTGTTGTCATATACTTCCGATAATAACGGCTCTACGGTTATCCACGTGCACACCGGCAACTGGGCCACTCCTGATTCCGTATACCTTACTGCTTATGCCGGCTTTGCCAAACCTTCATGGCAATATTTTATTGCTCCTTATGTGAATATCAATCGTGAAAACTTCATAATCAACGCCACCGACAAGCAAATGGGCGTTTTCAAGTGTCCAGCTCTTGAGCACCAATTGCCGAATGGCCAGACCATCCTGGGCTGGGCCGGCCTGACTTATGCAACGAACGGCTTCAGTTACACGATAAACGCCTGGAGATACGCGTGCGTTATGCTGTCAACCGGCCCTGATCCATCGTTTAAAATTTCAATGATAAAGAAGCCATCCGTCCGTATTGCAGCCTCCGAGGGATATGGTATGGGGGGCGCGATGTTTGAACACCTCATCAGTCAGAACGACGGCTCCGGCAGTATTCCCAACCTGGGCATGGGGGTCCGAAATGCCAGGTATCCTCATCAAAATTCCAGCAATATTTTATATGCTGACGGACATGCTTCATCCAAGATTAGAGGTCCTTTATATCCAACAGGTATGAGCAACTTCTGGTGGGATGCCTGGTACCAATACAAATAATACTGAATAAGACTCAAATTCATCCTGCCGTGAATCCTCACGGCAGGTTTTCTTATAGTTGTGTGTCCTTACAAAGAAGCTCCTGACACAGTTCATTCATGATAATCCGGTCATCCATATTTATATATTGCTTTATATACCTCGTTTCATGTTCCTCGACCGTGATTAATTTATATGATTATTAATACTGCAATGCTCAATTCCATGATACAACCAGCACAAAAACACTATAATTTTTTTTGATTATCTGATTTCATTGTTCAACAATGTTCTTATGTTTATACAAGATAATATCTGTATCGGAAAATAACTCTTTTTTATTTTGTGCTGTTGACAATAATACTGTTATGTGGTATTATGATGTATATCCAATGCATAGATAAAAATCATCTGATTTAATAAAAAAAGAAAGGATTTGGAGAAAACCCGGCAACTACTGTATATATTAAATATAAATTTGAATAACTCATAAAAATAAATAAAGGCAGGTGACAATGATAATTAAACGTCTATTTTTGTATATTGCTGGCTTTTGCGCAATATTATTCAGTTCGCTACTTGAAGCTAAAACGGTATTAACCTATGGTTTCGACGATATCCCGGGGCCGAAATTAAATACTTATCCGGTAGAAGCAAAATCTCACGGTTCCAAAAACAAAGTACTCCATTTTACCTACAGTTCTCCGGGCAGAAAACCCATTTTTTTTCATCGCCAGAACCACAAGCTGGCCGGAAACGTTTGCGTTCGACTTACTTTGAAAGGCAAAAATCTAAAACGCCTGGGCCCGACCATGAGATTCCATTTCATGTTCCACAACAACAAAACCGGTAACAATGTTTTGTTCGACAAAAGCATGTTCACTCCGATGGTCAGCAACGGCCAGTACAAACCGGTAGATTTCTGGTGCAAGCTTCCTGCGGAACCAGCTTCTTATAACATTCTGATTCTGCCGATCTTGGACAAAGTCATCAGCAAGGAGAAACCCGAAATCTGGTTGGATAAAGTCGAAGTCATCGATTTGGACAAAGGGCTGCCGTATATCTCCGGAGTACAGCTCAATAAAAACTGTTATCCGCTGGGTGAAGAGCCCAAGGCTACTGTCGTGGTCGTCAATCCGGCGAAAAAACAATTTTCCGGCAAATTGGACCTTTCGGTCCTTTCCGGCCTTTCTCATGAAGAAACCGTTAAAAGCCTTCCAGTGGAAATCGCGGCAGATAATTATAAAGTCATTAAAGCCGCTATTAAAGTAGAGGAAAAAGAGCTGGGACACAGTTTGCTTGCCTCATTAATAAATGAATCAGGCAAGGTAATTTTCCAGAATTCCCGTTATTTTGCGGTCGGCAATGACGCACGGTTCTTCCAGACCATGAACATGTACGGCATCGATTCCCCCAAAAAATATGTTCATACTACTATGTTGTTCTGGCCCCCTTCGGGTCAAAAACTGATGGACGAAGGACTGGAATTCCTTTTTGATCGCGGTCTCACCAGAAAAGAGGATTTCTCCTGGAGCTGGTGCGAACTCGCCGGCTTCCTGCCGCCGGAAGACCCTTACATCGGAACCGAAGGATGCTGGTGGATCAGCCTGGAAAGATACCGGAATATGGTTAATTTTTACCGTAAGCATGGTATGCGCTCAATCAGTTATGTCCAGGGACACTTGTTCTCTCAGGCCGCCTATGAACTTTTCGAGAAACATCCGGAATGGTTCATGTACGACCGCAAAGGCAACCTTGTCGGCGGCTACTTCAACATGCAGGATCGCGACAATTACCAAAAGCGTCACAGCTTTGATTTCAAACTGCATAAGAAAAGATTCCTCTACGGCCTGCTGAATCCGATGCTGCCGGAATGCCGCCAATGGATCGCCGATCAATTCATCGAACTGCACAAGTTCGGCTATGAAGGCATCCGTTGGGACGTCTGGGCCATGGAGGTCAAACCCGGCTGGTATGACATTATGGGAAATGAAATCGCCAAAAACTGGAAAGAAGCTGATGCGAAAAGCGCGGAATCTCTCCGGGTAATCAAAAAGCTGGTCAACGACAAAGTTCCTGAATTTACCTGGGGATATAACTACGGAGCCCCGGAAGAAAACGTCGACCTCTCCGAATATTTTGATGAAAAGTGCCGTGACAACGGTTGGATACTTGACGAAACCACCTGTGCCTATGAAAAGAAAACCTCCCCGTACCACGTCTGGAAAAAATACCGCGACCGGATCATCGGCTGGGGCGATATCGTCCGGAAGAAAGGCGGCATCTACAACCCGTTTAAGATCAAACGCGGCGGCGCCGACTATGATATTGACAGGCTCTACACCGGGATCATTCAAGTAATCTCCGGCGGCCGTTCATATTTCCATTACGAGAACCATAATGCCGGACTCGGCCGCGTCGGAGCACTGCCTTTCAGGTTCAGTGATATTTACATCGGTCGGAATTTGAGCTTGCTGCCGAAGACGCAGAAATACGTAACGGTCAAGGCCCCGGCTCCGCTGTGGTGGGATACGATGGTCCATACCAATGTCAACAGCCGTGGAACCAGGCAGATCATTGTCCACCTGATCAATCCTCCGCATTCAGCTGAAATTGAGGAGAATCCGCAAAACATCATGACTCCCCCGGTTAAGAACATAACCGTTTCCGCCGGTAAATATGATGGAAAACTGCCGAAAAAAGCGTTTCTGGTCATGGCCGAATCCTACAAGTCCGGAATTGCGCCTGAGACCCGGGCAATTCCGTTGAAAATGACTGTCAAAAGCGGGAAAGCAGCAGTTGTTGTTCCTGAAGTCATCGCCTATAAAGCAGTAGTGTTTGACTATTGAGAAATAATATAAAGAGGAGTTTTTTGATGAGAAAAACATTTTCAACCATACTCGCCGTCCTGGGCGGCATATTGATATCCAACGCGGCGGTGACACTCAAAGAGAAAAAAATCGGCGGGAAAACGGCATTCGACGTTTCAACCTCAAGGTTCAACCTGACAATTTCACCCGCACGCGGCGGCGCCATAACGGCCTTTGAAGACAAACTGGATAAAAAACAACTGATAATTCAAAAACACTTCAACGGTTTGTTTGTCGACCACTTTCAATGCCAGCCATGGCCGGGTGAAGCGATGGAGACACCGTACTCATACAAGGTACTGAAAAATACGCCGCAGGAAGCCATAATTGAATTATCATATACTTTCGTTGGCAAATACCGGGGAAACACTTATCCGCAGATAGCCGGAGTCAAACTTGTCAAACAGTATATAATCAGGGCCGGACACCCCGGAGTAATCTGCAAGGTAACGATCAACGCAACAGAAAATAAATCGATGGTTTACGGTTACTGGCAGCAAAACATCTTCCAGGCCGGCGGATCTTATGATGAATCATTGGACTTCTCGTTCAGGCCGACGGTAAGAGGGGTAATCAAGAGTGCCCATGAACAAACCGGAGCCCTGGGCGGCGGCGATGAATTCATCAAAGATTTCAATGACTCCTGGTCCGCGAAGATCGATTACAATACAAAATCCGGCTTGGTCTTTATGTCGGATTACAACGAACTTAAAACACTCTATGACAGTGTCGGCAACGCCACCTTGGAAATGATGTACAGGACAACCTTCCTGCCGCCGGGATCGAGCCAGACATACACGACTTACATGGTCCCGCTTTTCGGAGTTGAAAATGTCATGTCGGCCAATGAAAATATTATTATTTCCGGCAAAACCAAAGGAAGTAACGGGAACGGCAACATCACTCTTTCCGCCCTCCGGTCCTACCGCAACCTGAAAAAGCCGGTAACAGTCGAGATAAAAGCTTTCAGTGTTGAACAACCTGAAAAAATCGTCAATGTCGGTTCCGTTACTTTCAAGAGTCTTTCAGATCACCCGCAGGCTAAGAGTATTAAATTCAAAGATGTCGGCAAGGACCCACTGGTGTTCCAATATAAAATCAAGTATCAGGATAAGGCCGTGGCGTCAAATGATTTCGAGTCATTCCACGTCGGCACGTATAAATGGGGCCGGAATATCAAAACTGATATGAGTACCCCTATCTACATCGGCAAATCCCGCCCCAAAAAAATTAAACTGCGCAAACCGGCTAATCTGGTATTGCGGAACAAGCCGCAGAATCAGGTTTGGTTCATCGACGGACTGTTGGACGACAAGTACAACATTCCCGGCGCGATGCGGCATGCGGAACTGGTCCGGTTTGCCGCTCTGCGGGATGTCTCCTATGTCAAATATGAGGTTGCATTCGGATACAGTCTTTCCAGTTTCCCTTACGATTATGAAAAATTGTTAAGCTATGACCTGATCGTCTTCGGTGGAATGTCGGCCGATGGGCTTGGGCTGATCGGCAATGAAATGCTTGGCGACTATATGAAGGCCGGCGGCAATGTGATTGTCCTTGGCGGTCCTTCCGCGTATGGTTTTTCCGGTATGGAAAAAACTGAAATGGCAAAATCATGGCCGGTCGAATTTTCCAATAAACCGTTTGACTTTATCGATACCAAAGGAGCAGCCATTACCCCTGTCTGTAAAGATCCGATTCTGGATAATGATGTTCCGTGGAATGAAAAGATCGCGGTGCGATACCTGCACAAAGTAAAAGTAAAACCAGGCGCTAAAGTTCTGGCAAAGGCTGGGGCACACCCGTTCATCGTCTCCTGGACGACCGGACCGCGCAAATCACGGGTCGTCTGTATCCTTGGAGCCCCGATGGGTAACATCGACAAAAGCAAAGGAGTTCCGTTCTGGCAATGGAAATTCTGGCCGTATCTCGTCAGGAATATGATCTGGTGGACCTGTAAGCAGGATTACCAGATCGGCAGCCAGTAAACTGGTTAAAACTCACCCGGAAGAAAAAAGTATTATGAGTATGTTTAAAAAAATATTATGCCTGCTGATTATTGCTTGTGCTGTCGGCATCTATGCCGAAAATGTCAATTTTCTCGGTAATAATATCTTTGACAAAATTAAGCTTTCAGCCTGGGACAAATCAGGACAGGGGACTGTTTCAATAGTCCCCAACCTGTTTTCCGGAAACAGTGGTTTGTGGCTCAAAGGAATCAAGACAAAACAGCACATAAGCGTAACCTCACCGCTGATACCGGTCAAAGACGGTTACTATTTGTTCTCACTGGTCTATAAGTCAAAAAATTTCGGTGAAAAGGGTTATTCCGGAGTTGGCGCGTATCCGCAAATATTCTGGTATGATTCTCAAAAGCGTTTTACTCAGCATAAGGAAAATCTCTGGCGTTTTTCCTATCATGATAAGGACTGGACCTATGATGACGGTATTTTGCGTACTCCGCCCGGGGGCGGCTATATTAAAATCGTGATTAATTTGTTCAATAATTCGCCTCACAATGGAGGAAAGACCCTGAATCCTGAGCTTTGGTTGTCCAGCTTTCAGATGCGACGGTATACTCCGCCGCCAACTCCGAAAGCGGCTTTGGGTAAAGCGGCATTGATGGTTGACGGCGGGATTGACGCGAACCCTTTCAAAAGTTACTTTTTTGCGAGGCAGGATATGCGCGGAGGAAATGCTTTCAGCAAGATCATAATCGATAAAGATGCCGAACGCAGCTCGGCCCTGACCATGCCGGCTGTAGGAAAAAAAGGACTGGCCGGTCACAGTAACTATGAGCATGATTGGGAATTCGGCCTTTATCGTCTGCAACTCAGGGTGAAACGGGCTCCCGGCAATGCCAAAATCAAGCTTGGACTTGTTGATATTCTGTCAGAACATGATGCCGGAAGGGTGACTTTGAATCTGACCACTGATAATGTCAAGCCGGCAAATCAATATGTTGTCCTTGAACGCGATTTTATTGTCCGCGGTCCCGGATACAATGCGATCCGTATTCTTTCCGAGGGCAAGCTGCCATGGACCGCCGACTGGTGCAGGATCATCCCGCTGAAAAATCTTTCCGACCAGGAATTTGAATCAATTTATCCGGGAATGACCGGTAGTGTTTCTAAAACTTTGAAGCCGACATGGAACTATCATTTTAAAACAATGGTCTTCTGCGGTCTTGGCTATGAAAAATGGCGATACCTGGAGGCTGTAAAAATGTCTTCAATGCAATATGAAGTTAAAACCATCTGGATCAAGGGGGTTACACCATATTTTATTAACCTGCCGGAAAATCCGGCTGAAATCTTTAAATATGATGTCATTACCTTGTTGAATGTGGACATCAGTAAATTTTCGATGAAATGGCGCAAATACCTGTACGAGTATGTCAAGCGCGGCGGCATAATGTTTGTCACCGGGGGGAACATGTCCTTTGAACGCTGCGGCTGGGCCGGCTCGACAATTGAACCGTTATTGCCGTTTAAGCTTGCCAAATCCGTCAAATCTGGAATTATCTATGCCAGGGATGGTCTGAGAGTCGGTCCGGCGGACAGTAAGCTTGGATACGCAACGTTCCTGCACCGGGTTGAGTTGAAACCGTCAGCCGTCAGAATATTGGATGCGGAAGATTCCCCGTTTGCCGTCTTCATGAAGTACGGCAAAGGCAAAGTGCTGTTCATTGCTGGCTGGGCCTGCGGCACAATTGAAGATGATCCGGAACGTAAAATGTTCTTTAATACCAAACAGTGGCCTTATTTTATGCGTGAAACAATAATTAAACTTTGGAAAAACCAATAGAATCATGGCTGATATGATTCGATCCGTTTTGCTTTTGACACGTTAATAACTATTATACACAATGAGAAGGCAAGTTGCCTTCTCATCATATGCTTAATATAAGTTTTTAATTTTATTGGCTGATTTCATTCCAGGTTTTGAAGACGGTATCAATCCGGTCGGGGGTGGCTCCGGGGCCAAATTCACACTGGGCGAACACGCCGCCATTGTCATAGAGTTTGGCGTATACTTCTTTGACCGCATCGGCGATATCATCAAGCGATCCTTCGATCAGAAGATGCTGGCGGTCTATTTCCCCCCAGAATGTGATCTGGCCCTTGAATTGCGCCAGATTATCAATCCCCATACAGAATATCTGGGAGTTTACCGCGTCTATTCCAATCTCGATCAGATCGGGATAGATATCCAGAATATAACCGTCAGAATGCATGAATATTTTTTTACCGTTTGCGTGGGCCAGATCGGCATAATCTTTATAGAACGGCTTGAATATTTTCCGCCATTGTTTCGGGGCGATCAATAGAGACTTCTGGCTGCCCCAGTCGTCCATAAAGAACATCCCGTCAACATCCGTTTTGGCCCATAAGTTCAACTCTTCAAGGAAGTATTCATGCAGTTTCTGAGCAAAATCAAGCATCCCCTTGTCCTCAAGTGCAATATCAATGAAAAGCTCCTCTGTTCCGCGGATAAACTGGAGCCGCTCGAAGGGACGCGGCACACACCCGCTTAGCAGAAATTTATCCGATTCACTGCAATATTGATTGATCTTTTCAATGTTGATAGTCAGGTCTTCCCGTGGGAAAATAACCTTACTGGTGTCGCTCCAGTCTTTAACGATCGGATTCTTTACCTCGCCATGCACCCCGGCATTAATATTTTCAAAAACACAACCCCACTTATCAGTATAGGAGCCAATACGATGGGGATCTCCGGTTTGTTTAGCCGTTTCCGCACAAAAACCCGGAACTCCGTCAATATCCGGCGGATATTTTTCACATAAGGCCTTCATTTCTTCAGGAAAATTCATTTTCGCAATTGGCAAAGACCATAATTGGCGCGGCACCCGGCCGGAATGTTTAAACTCCAATGTATTCAGTACCAGTTCTCTTGAGTTCATAATTATCTCCGTTTTTGATATTTTAGTTTCAAATGGTATTGTAATATAATTCCAGTATGCTATTTTACGTCTAAATACGTATCTGTCACGATTACATACAATTTAATTTGTTTGAGAGTTCTAAGATTTATATAATTGAAAACTTTTTTAATCTCATGTGTAATCGTTCAGTCGATTTTAAAAAAATCTGCGTAGCAGTTATACCGCACTGCGTCGTACGCAGGCGTGGTCCAGCGACGGACCGCTGGTCTCAGAAGGCGAAAGTAAGTTGGCGAACAAAGTTCGCTGCAGTAACATCATTTTGCCCGTAGCGATGTTTTTGATTTCAAGCGCGTAGCTGCTTTAATCAAAGACGTTGAGCGAAGGGCATGAGTTGCCGGCCAACCGAGTGACCGATTACTCTCGTGTTCTATCCAAATCTATTGTGTGAAAAAGGAAAATACCATGCGGATAACCGGTTCTCTAAATGAAGCAGTCATGATCGACCAGTTCGACCCGGCCGAAACTGACGTTATGCATATCGGAATTGCCCATTTCAAACATGCCAGGCCGCCATTGTCTCCTCATACTCATGAAGGAGCGGTCGAATTCGTGTGCGTGGAAACCGGAACCGTTCATTACTGTGTCGGCAATGAGGAATACCAGCTTAATGGAGGTCAGGTCTTCGTATCTTTTCCGGATGAGGTGCATGGAACCGGACGCTGGCCTTTTGAACGCAATTCCTACGGCTGGATAGCTCTGAGACTAGACGGACCGGAAGACCGTTTTATGGGATTGACATTGCCATCCGCGATAAAAGCAAGAGAACGGCTGCGCAGCCTCGACCGCCGGGTATTCAACGGCTCGCCCATAATGATGCGCATGTTGGAACGCGCGGTCAAATCATGTTTGAATCCTCACGAATACTCATCATTGATCCTGCACAGCTCGGTTATGGAATTCATTACCCGTTTACTGGAAAATTTCGATCACGGCGAACATGAAATATTGTCTCTGGAAATTAATATGGCAAAGCAATATATGGAAAACAACCTAACCACATATTTTCCACTGGATGATGTTGCCGACGCCTGCGGTCTGTCTCTGCCGACATTAAAACGACGTTTCAAAAAGGAAACCGGAGTCCCACCCTACGAATACATGATGCGACTGAAAGTATTGCACGCAGCCGAACTGCTGAAAAATTCAAGGGCGGATATCACAACCATCGCCTATGATTTGGGATTTTCCTCAAGCCAGCATTTTGCCACCGCCTTTAAAAAGTGGATGAGCAAAAGTCCCCGGCAATACCGTAACGAGCAAGCCAAACGGTTGGTCTAAGTGCTATCTTTTTCATTTCGAACTCATTCGTGCTATTGTTATCAAGATTAAGTGCCTTATTTTTAAGTTGTTATAATTTTTTAATAAATCAAGTAATACTATTTTCTGCTGCAATCCAGCGGACAAAGGTTGAGGACTTTGACGGTCCGGCTTTTGGGGAGGTCGCGGGAGCATCGACGGAGCCGTTACTGATTCACCACGCTTATACCGCCGGCGGGGTATTTGTCGATCATACTGCGGAGCAGGTGGTGGTTCTGGAAGATATTTCCGTAACATCTTCAGAAAGAAACCTCGTATTTCCTTACTATATGTTCTTTCTTTTCAGGGTTCTGCTGTTGTAAAAATACGTACCGGACCAATCAGCCCCGATGGTTCATGAGCGATGGAACAGTCAAACCTGCTGTTTCCTGATTGTTGTACCAGGGTGTTAGTTACATCGATCTGCAGATGATTTATTCCGGCGTGTAAAAATGCGGTGATTTCCAACCGGTACGGCGGTGCTATGCGAGTACCGACGTTTTGACCGTTTAAATTTACTGCTGCGGTTTCATATACGTTGCCCAAATCAAGGAACAGCCTCTCACGACTCGTAGCGTGCAACTCGAATTCAGTTTCATAGCGGATAGTGCCGGAAAAAGTTGGCAGGCAGGAAGAAGCGGAAATGTTTCCCAGCCCGGTAATTGCAGGAGCCGGTTTGAAATGTGGAAATTCTTTAGCGGTTGCGATACCGATTTGCCATGAACCATCCAATTTCAGGCGTGGACGCATATTTTTTTTCAGAGGAGTATCCTGGATGGTATCGGATATGTCATCATGATTCTTTGAAAAAATGATAAAAGTCGATTCATATGGTTCAAGGCAGATTTCAAGTGTAGTTGCACCGTTTGACAGTTGGAATCGCGGCTGATATATCGAATTGTCCATAGGATTGTATCCGATTGGACAGGCGGTTTGCCGAAAGATGATTTGCGTGTCAATTGTCTTTAACTGGTTTCCGTTAACGAAAAAGTAAATATCTTCATCAGGACGAAAGTAATGATAATATTGCAAATCATCTTCTCTTGTGGTCGAGCGAATATCGAATATATTCCATGTTAGTAATTGGTCGGCAAGTTGGGCGTATTCTAAAGCAGTTACTCGAGGGTTATTCCGTAAACGGTTAAGAATGTCTTTATCGCCGGTGACATTGCGAGACGGTAAGGCATGCATAAAAACTACTTTAACTCCCTGAGATGTGAAACGGTTGAGCTTTTCAAGAAACGCTTCAGGAAGACATTCGGCATATGGTACAATTATTATCCGGTAACTTTCTTCATTAATATGCAATTCACCTGTGGATATTGTTGTTTGTTTATGGTCGATCAGAGAGTCAATGGGAACTATATCACAGTCAATTTGCCGCTGCATGAGCGCCTTAACTGTTTTCTCGAACGGGTCGTAGTTGTCTCCGCTCCATTCCGCCTCAGCATGGTAGACAACCGCCGCCGGAGCGATATGTCGTCCATCGGACAGCAGCCAGCATATCCGGTTGGCGTAATCAGACCAAGTCTTGAAATACCGCCATTGGGGGTTATTTCCATGAGCATAAAAATGAGGAGGACAGTCAGGATCGGGAAAATCCTTCGCCGAAAAAGCGTGAGGAACAAAGTGGTTTACCCCTCGTACACAGAAATGATCAGTCAACCATTTCATGAGCTTAAGTCCCTCCTGCCAGCCGTAAGCCCCGAAAGCTTCGCAAAAAGTAGTACCTTGTTTTTTCGGGTCGATGTGTCCGGCCGAACTTGCCAGTTTGGTCAATCCCCAATAAAAAAAATCAGAATCATACAGGCCGAAAGGCGTTTGGCATTTACCGGAAGTGTAACCGGGTAGCAGTTGCAGCAAAACCGCATCAACCCCTGACCAATCCTGACCGTGAACGGCGCGGAAAAAATGCCCGGCCCCGTAGCCCAGCCTGGCATGGGCACCATTATCTTCAACCAGGTGACCAATTAATTTTACCTGATGTTTCCGGCACCAGTCGCCGATCTGACGGGTGTAATTTTCCGCATATAACCGGCTCACAACATCCATATAGGTTGATCTGGTCCGGGCTGTATTTTCGCCGCAGTCATGGTACAGGCAGGGCAGCATGACTGAAAAATCTCCATTCCACGCAGTGTCCAGCTGCTCAAGAAGTTGATCGGAAAAAGGCAGAACCATTGGGATTTTACCTGGAGTTGCCGAATAGCTTTCCGCATTACCGAAACGGGGTTCATCTGAGAAGAAACCGGCGAAAGTCTTGCCGAAGTATTTGCTGAAGCGAATAAAATGAGCTTCATAAACTTCATCAATAAAGGCTTTGATCGCTTTCTGGTCCAATGGATTCAAATAATCTTTTGTATGCCTTTCTCCGCCTTCACGGGTGCGGATGAATAAGAATATCCGGTAACGTCCGGACGGAACGTCCCAATACAGAACCCCGTTATTGTTAACAGCAGTTGTTACGTCCGCAACGGACAAGACGTCGAAGCTTTCTCCATCCTCAGAAGCCTGAACAGTAAGAACCTTTACAAACTGTTCTCCCGGATTCAACCATGCATTAAGCTGAAAGTTTGCATCCGGCATTGGCCCGATAACGTCAAGGTAATTTTCCCTTAGATAAAGTTTGAGATATTCCGGATGACTTTTGCTGATTCTTCCTGCGGCAAAACCGCTTGGGAATTTCAGGTCATCAAAAACAAAGACTTTCAGATCGCGTTTTTCAGCTTCCTTTAGTACAAAATCCACCGTTTCCCACCAGGGAGTTTCCAAAAAACCAGGGAAGGGGCGGGACTCAAGAATAAAGCCGCTGACCCCGACCGAATGCATCTGTTCAATCAATTCCAGAAGTACTTCGTGAGATTCTCCATGCAGCCAGAAAAGAGGTGTAATATAATTATTTACCGGTTTATCTTCCAGTAAGGTCTTGATGCGGTTTGAAAAATGAGCTTCCGGTAACACCGGGGAAATGTTATTCCCCTTAATATCTTTCATATTGCAGGAACCTTCATATTAACTTTGTGTTCAGTGCCTTTCTTTACATTATATACCGTGGCTTGTTGGTTTGAACATTTTTTTGCTATTTGGGTTTTATTAGTCATATTTGCGTTGTTGGCGCTTTGTGGCTGGATCGGCAGATCTTCGATACAATCAAGAAAATATGAGATACCCTGTTTGCGCGGATGGTTGTCGGACTGAGTAAACGAAACACTGAATGACATAGCGTCTGTCAACCGGATAAATTTGACTACCAACCGTTGTACTTTTCCGGTAAGGATGCATTTGATGCTTTCATCTGGTGCCCAGCTGCGCATATTATCATAACTCGCGATTAATTTCCTGTCCAGCCATATCTGGCACGGACCGCTTCGCCCGATTACCATTTTGACGGGGCCGACAAGACCTGCTGACCGAATTGTCCGAACCAGATAATAACATGCCTGACCGGTAAAGCCGCCTAATTCTTTCTCTGTTATCAAATCTTTGCCGGATTCCAGATTCAATGGTAATTCTCCGGGAATATCTTCTTGCTGAAGCACGAACTCGTCAAGATAGGCATGGTATGGGCGGATATGATGATTGTAATAATCGTTGTATCCGAGTGCCGAAGGATTGCAGCAGGTAATTTCATTCTGATAAGGGCAGATTTCATTTTTCGTTTTATCCCACATATCCCAGTAAGGCCCGTATATCTGCCATTGCCTGGCTCCTCCAAGCCCGAAAACCGTATTCACAACTTCTACGGATTCCTCCGAAATAATACTGGCTTTAAACAGATTTTTATCAGGTAGCCAGTCTTCGGGATTTCTACGACTGAAGCTCAGTTCGATAAACAGCCGGGAACCTGGTATAAGTTTTAGTTCCGCTACCCGGATGTTACACTCGACAGAATCCGGAATTTCCATGCGTAATTTGCCCTGGAAATCATGTTCTGAAGGGTTATTGATAATCAAGTTTACGGCGGTCGCCCGGTTTTTCCATAGTACCGGTTCATCCGGATATTCCGCTTTAATAGAAATTTGGGGAGCCGGAGGTTTACGGACAGTAACGGCCGGAGCTCCGGAAAGTTTAATTTTCCTGTTTCTTTCCGCTGTCATTTCCACCCCGAGCAGGCAGGTTTCTTTTGCAAAATCGGCAATTGGAACGGTTTTATGTTTTACTTCAACATTGCAGATTAAATTATCCCCAAGTTTTTCCAGCCAGTCATCAGGGAGTATTTTCGTTCCATGCATTATTCCCAGTAAGGCGCCGGCGGTCGCGGCGGTACAATCAGTGTCCCAGCCGCTGTTGACGCAAATCTTTATAATTTTCCTGAAGTCTGATTTGCCGAGAAACAAAGCCATCAATACGATCGCATGATTAGTCATGGCTTTAGAGGCGTCCCTGTCTCCATAACGGCGGATTACTAAACGCCAGGCATCGTAAATATCCGGGTGTTGCTCGCAGATTTCACGAACATTCGCAACCGCCATTACGGCCGGACTTTCAGCCGGAATAACTGATATACCTGCCTGCAAAACTTCTTCCGGATCGTCAGTAATAAACGCCTGGGCCGCAGCGGCGGCTAAAAATTGTTCTATTTCGATACTAACTCCGCCGTGATCCAGTTGTCCGTCAAGTTTAGCATATTCGGCCGCTAAATGCGGATTACCCGGACAGATGAAGCCCCAGATTTCGCTGCGGATGGGGCAACCCTCCGATTCCACGAAGAAGTCATTGTTCCAGGTGCCGGAAAGAGGCGCGGCAATGCCGCGCTGAATGTTATTTAGAAAAATACCATATTCACAGAAATTATACCAGCAGCGGTCCTGCCAGAATTCTGTCAAATCAGCCGAGCTGAGATACAAGCCGCGTTCCTGCAATGCTTCCAGCCAGACCACCTGAATATCAAGGTCATCATTGGGGGCCAATTCTTTAGGCCAGAGATTTTCCGGGGTAATTTTATTGAACTGCTTATGGTTTTCAAATGGCGCACCGATAACCCCGCCAAGCGATTTTCCCAGCCAGCCGGCAAGAACTTTGTCATAATAGTCCTGATAGCTCAATCTCAATATTTTTTCACGGTTCAATTCCAACATATAAATTCCTTTTTTTATCCGTGCTTAACAAATTCTGTTCTTTGGTAATTTGGGTTTCTTGTTAATATTTATTTGCTTTCCTGACGGACTGCGATAAGCTGATCCACGATAATAGCTTCAAGATCAGGATGATTACATGGATCACAGAAAAAATAGCGACCCGTAGAATCAATCCTATAAGTTCCCGCCTCGCCATAGTGATATTTACCATCGGCAAAATCCTCAACTTTTGCCCGCAGTATTTGGTTTTTATAACTCTTTTTCGGTCGATAATATCCGGCGTTAAAAAAAGTTCCCGACTTTGGCGTCTTGCCTTTTTTAGGTTCAATGCGCAGCCTGATGTATAATTTATAGATTCCAGGCTTTAATGAGGTGGTAATGGAATGGCATTGCAATGCCCAGCTCGGGCCTTTATTGATCATTCGCCAGGCTTTACCGTTTGCGGCATCCGGGTCTTTTATCAGAGAGGCTTTATTTGGGAGCATTACAGCCCAGTCTTTGAATCCGAAAAATGCAGTATTTTTGCTCGGGGTGCCTTTCAGAAAGTCTGGGGTTGCTGTTTTATTCATCCCTTGAATTCGTTCTATTTTCGCTGCGAGGGCCGGATATTGTGATTCGCTCCAGTTCCCGGCCTTATTCAATTTGGCGGTTTTTATCGTGTCCATGGCCAAAGCCTGCAACTGTTTGGTAGTAAGGCCGTAGTTTTCCGGGTCATCGGCAATTTCTGAATCCAGCAGCAGTGCATGTCTGATTGACAACCTGGTTCTTTCCAAACGGGCTCTGAATAAAGAATTTTCAGCAGCGGCTACCGCCTGATCCATCAGTTTTGCCGCTTTCAGCATCGTTGGCCTGTTCATGTAGGCAGAAATCCGGTTTATATATACGCCTATCCAGGGATTGATCATTTTGCGCGGATTGCGTTTCAAATCATCAAGGTCAAGCTTGAGACTGCGGTTCTGGTAATCACCGGCGTTAATCCGGTCCAGAAGTTTGGCCGCGGTAATCTTTTTATCCAGTGGGCTGTGGATTGCATCAATATAACTGCGTACATAACGGGCGGATTTTCTGCCGTAATAACCAACGAGAAACTCGTCAATCAGTTTATTTATATCCAGTTCAGGATTCCACAGCAGGCGGCGGTAGACATAGGCTCTTAAGCGGTTCATGTCCGAAACCCCTTGTGAAGTGCCGGAGCTTTCGATGAAGATATCATTTACACCATTGTTACTGAACCAGCGAAAATCTTCCGCAACGTGGCGCAATGTCGGATGCGGGATCATGGTGTTGGCCGCATTCTGCGTATAATACCATATTGCCAAATGTGGAACAATCATTTTCCAACTTTTTAATATATTTTTGTATATCCTGTTTTCGTCGCTGTTCAACGCATAGCCGCAATTGGTTTTTATCCCGGCAAGCCGGATGACAACATTGCTCCGCGGCATGGTAATCAGTGGTGGTTTGACCGTTGGTCCATACGCCAGGGTCTCGACCAATATTCCGGGATGTTTTTTCTCCAGTTCGGCGGCAACTTCGTTGACAAAGCGGAGCATTACGCCGGACAGTCGCCCCTTCTCTTCCGTGAGTAATTTCTTGCATGCAGGGCATTGACAAAACAGGTTATTGTCATTTTGACTGATGGAAATGGAATTGCATTGAGGATTTTTTTTCAGATAGGCCTCGGCGCATCTAATAAAAAATTTCCGCATTTCCGGATTGGAAAAGCACAACTGCGACTCGTTAACCCTTTTGCCGTCGATCATGCTGAAATACTCAGGATGTGAAGCAAAATATTTCTTAGGCGGCATGATTCGGCGGAAAGTGTGAACGAACCCGGCCCGGTTGTCAATCCCGCCGTATGCGGCATTGGATGCGGTCAAATCAGCATTATTCCGGCAGATTGCCGCGTATTCAGGATTTCCGCTCTTCCACAGCGCCGGTAACGCCGGCAACGGCCAGTGATATATCGACCGGCGGGTGAATGGCGGTGCATAGCGGTAATTGATGTCGCCAAGTTCGAGTTTATTCCGTCGGGGAATATCGATAGTTTCATAATCCCAGAAGCGGCAGCCAAGAAATTTTTCCAGCAAGGTATATACTGCATACAGCGTACCTCGCGGACGCTGTCCAGTGATGATCAAGTTATTGCCAACGCTTTTAATGATTATCTCATCATCTTTGAGCTTGGAAAAATCGATGCCCCCGAGCATTTGGGCAATCTCCGGCGACTGGCCCACGAAAATTGCCGGTTGGGTATTATCCGCCCTGGTGGAGACGACGATCTTTTGGCCGGTCATTTGCCCCAGGTAATAAGCCAGACGCTTGGCGGCGGTTCGTTCCGGTCGCGAAGCCTCTACTGGCGAAACCACTACGTATTGGGCGTAAATAGCGGTAACTGTGAACAGTAATATGGTTGATAATAATTTTTTCACGTTTCTATTCCGTTTGGTTTTTATTGGACTCTGACAGTTATTTTCAATATTGTTTTTACATTTTGCCTCTCAGGCATATCCCGATATGGCGCACCGATCGCGGATAATCTATATTTTCGTCAGTCAATTTTTCTTTGATTTCTAAAGTAATCTTTCACTGTTGATCGCAATACTGATGTTTGGAATGTTATGCCGGATTTTCAATCTGCGGACCGATATCAGGTTGTGAATTATATGAACGTCTGACTGATGACAATATGTCAAATTTCGGTCTCTGTTAATAACTCGTCTTTTTTTGACGTCTCCTTGAATTAATAAGCATTGCCGTCTGGCGTCCAACGATTGGCTTTTGTATTGTAGGAACCAAGCGCGCCGCCGGCGGCATAGGCCTGGATACTCCAATTCAAACCACGTCCGCCGAACCTGATCGATTCCGCATGTCCATCAACCAGAAGCGCGTTGGTTGACGTTTCGGCAAGGTGTTTGGGATAGGCCAGATAATTCGTGCTGTAATAAAGATATACCAGCCGGGCTCCGTTCAGATTGCTGGTCGAGCTTGCATTCTCAATAAATTGAATCATCTGACTGGGACGTTTTACCTTTTTCTGTGTATTGATGGAACAAGGAAAAAATCCCGGCTTGAAACTGCTGTTGATTCCGTAATCAGCAACAGTCCATGGATATGCCTTGGCGCTGGTAGTCGTGACAACGAGAGAATCCGTATAGGGGGAATGACGGGTGCTGGCGGGACATAACAGAAGTTTGACGGTAGGCAGTTCTCCACTGAGTCTCAGAATTCCCGGCCAGTAACCGCGGCTGTTGTCCGGAGGATAATATTCGTCACTGTTGTTGAGATAATTAGTCATCGCCAAACCCAGTTGTTTGAGGGTTGATAAGCATTCAATGCTTTTGGCGCGATCTCTGGCGTTGTTTAATGCCGGCAAAAGCATAGATGCGAGAATTGCTATGATAGCTATAACTACTAAAAGCTCTATAAGTGTAAATCTGTAGTGAAATATTTGATTTTTCTTCATTTCAAGTCTCCATTTTTATGTTTGGTTTACAAATGAATTTTTGTGCACATCCTCCTAAATGTGTTGGGCTGGATTAGTTTTAGACGAATTGATAAGTATCTTTCTCTGTTAACGCTTCATTTTCTAAAAACACTTTTTTTTCCGCTGTTATCAGGTCAATCCCTGATGGAACTCTTTCTCCTTGATTATATAGTTTTACAAATTTGGCGATGTGTTCTAAATAGACCGTAAGTGAATTTTCAAATTTGATTATCGGTGTCGTTATCTCTGCAACTCCGCACCCCTGATTGGCCTGTGTGGCGATAATAACATCTTCTGAAAAATTCAAGCCTTTGAATAATGCCGCCTGAATTATACCTAAAGTAATTAATGAATCCACGCTTATTATTCCTAATGGACGATCGGTTGTATTCTTTGCTAATTCACAGAAGGCATCGTAACCACCTTTTTGCGATACAGGTACATTGAAATGCAGTCTGGTATCCCGTAATTTCCCAATGCTTTTCAATGCATCGTGATAAGCTCTGATATTGCAATTCGGATTTTTTGCCCAGGACTGGTCTCTATTATTTTCAATAAGAGCAATTTGTTGACACCCCTGTTTATCCAACTCCAACACCGCATCATAGACCATTTGGTATGAATCGAAAGATATTGATAATTCCAGCTCTTTATAAGAAAATATTCCAATTGTCAAGACAGATTTGTTGTCAAGAATCTCCGCAGAATTTTCAGCCAGCCAACGGCTGCCGACCAGAACCACGTCAAAGGCATTTTGTGCCAATTTAAGTAGAAAATTTTGCGCCGAGGGCCGCGAGTCCACACTGAAAAATAATTCATAGGTCCAGTTCTCTTCCTGACTTTTCTTTTCCAGTTCATTTAAGAAAATCGGCATAAGCGAAACATTTGCAGAGTCATTCGCAAAAGTGCCGGAATCAAGAACCAGGGCCAAGCGGCAGTTTTGCTTTTCTTTAACGAAGACTCCTTTTCCGGGAAAGCGTTCTACATAACCGGACTGTTCAAGATTTGCCAATGCCTTGCTGACCGTAGCGATAGTGGTACCGTGGCGTTTGGCCAGTTTGGAAATCGCTTCCAATTGTTCGTTGACTTGCAATTGACCTGAGACAATCTGATGTTTTAACATTTCCGCCAATTCGTTGCTTTTATTTTGCTGTGCCATTATCTCAATCCATCATTTTGTAATTTTAACCATTCTAGAATTGTTTATTATATTATAACCAATCTATAATGGTTTGTCAATGCTTGAATTGTAAAAAAAACAAAAATTATACTATTGATGTGATAATTTAAAAAGTTGACGGCAGTCTCTGACGCCTTTTTCCAACTTCAAGGTTATGATAAACAATACGTCATTTAGTCGGTGCTTTATATTTTTGTTTTGGCAGGATGTATATACTAATCAAAAAGCTCAATAACTATTTTAACCTTATAGAGTGAAAATAGCATAGTTTGGCATATGATGACATGTTGTGCGGGAAAGTTGTAAGTTGTTTGGAATAAAAATAAAAAATAGGGAGCATGTTTTAAAATTTACAATCGCATTCTCCGGGGAAAAAGGGTAGAAAAAAGCAAATATTCGATTTTTCGAACTTTCAACATCGAACATCGAATGAAAAAAGCGCCGATCCACGCAAGGCGGGACCGGCATATATCTCATTTAATAGTTTTTTAATAATAGTCTTTTCTTTGTCTTTGCAGCTTCCTGACTTTTTTCATGCCGCCGACTTTGCTGAACATCTGATTGCATTTTTCTACTTCGATCTGCTTTGAATTCAGTCCGGCATAACGGGCTTCTTTCTGTAGTTTCCGGTAGTTTTTCAATCTGCGAATATCCAACTCGCCGCATTCAATAGCCTTGCGTACCGCACAACCAGGTTCTCCGTCGTGCGTGCAGTCATTGAACTTGCATGCTTGAATCAAAGCTTCGATGTCAGCAAAGGAGCGGGTGAGATCAACTGATTCTATTCCCAGTTCTCTCATTCCGGGAGTGTCTATCACAATACCGGCGTTCGGCAATACCAGCAGTTCCCGCCTTGTCGTTGTATGCCGTCCTTTATCGTCATTGCCGATATAAGACGTAGTCAAAAGCTCCTCGTCGGCAAGACAGTTAATCAATGTTGATTTGCCTACCCCGGAAGAACCGATGAAAGAAGCTGTCACCCCTTTTTTCAGGTACGACAACAGTTTATTGCAGGATTCTTCATCGTAGCTTGAAGTGAGCAGAATATCTACTCCAGTCGCTATTGTCGAAACTTCAGATAATACAGTGGACAAGTTATCGCATAAATCAGACTTGGTCAGTATTACTACTGGAATTCCTCCGCTGTTCCAGGCAGTGCTGAGATAACGTTCCAGACGACTTAGATTATAGTCATTGTTCAGTGACATGCAAATAAAAACTATATCAATATTTGCCGCTATCACCTGAGTTTGATTATTATTGCCGACAGCTTTACGTTCAAACTTGCTTTGTCGTGAAAGTACATTGTGAATCTGCACACTTCCTGCGTTGTTGTCGCGTTTCTCATACATTATAAAATCGCCGACTACTGGAAAATCAGACAGCATCCTGCTTTGAAAGCGGAATTTGCCGGAAACTTCAGCCATGCATTCGCCCTCTAAAGTCGCGATCTTATAAAGATCTTTATATTGGGAAATGACTCTTGCCGTGCTAAGTTCAGGGTAATGCAAAGCTTGGGCAGTAAAGAAAGGATTAATGCCGTATTTTATTAAATTATTCAATTTTAAACCTCCGGTTTGTTTTATACTTTGTTCATATGCAAAGGTCTGGAGGTATCATGCAGTGTTATACACATACCTCCATGTGTAAAACAAGCTCCATAATTTTTTTGTTTGTCATAAAATACCTTCCTTTATTTAGTTTCTTATTGTTAAAATACCTACATTAATATAAACGCTTGAACTGAGTTTAGCAAGAAAGGCAGGGAAGTTAGGAACGAAAATATTTAGGTGATCCTTACAAAATATGCAAAAGTCTTTGGGGTAGGGGGATATACGAAATGACGGAATGTTGGTCATGATTTTGGTTATAAAAAGAATGGTGGAGCATATCGGACTTGAACCGATGACCCCCACACTGCCAGTGTGTTTTTTTAAAGTATGGATATTATTGTTTTTGATGTAAATGTGGCTTAAATGTGTCATTTATTGTTTGACAAACCTTTTGCTATATGCTAAAATAGGATAGAATGGGAATATATCCGAAAGGGAAAATACAATGAGCGTTACTAAACGCAAAACAAGTAGAGGGACTACCTCATGTTATCACTATGATTTTTCGTATAATGGTAATCGATACCGTGGTGTGTGTAAAGAGTGCACTACTGAGCGTGCGGCGTTGACCTATGAGAAAGAGAAACGTAAACTGGTAATAGAATTGGCTTCTCAGAAAAGTGCAGCGGCTTTGGTGGAAAACTTCAGACAAGAGTTGACAGGAGGAAATACGGTTCTTTTATCCGAGGCATATTCTTTGTATGAAGCAAAACCACGTCCGAAGAAAGCCGGGAGCGAACGTGCCAAGCAAAACCGTCGTATGTGGGAAGATTTTATTGGATTTATGCAGGGTAACTATCCTGACATACAGACTCTTGTAGAAGTCAGTAAACACCATGCTGAAGAGTATATTTCTGAGTTGCGTACCAGAGGTAGATATATTAAAACTAAAAAGTTCCATGCAAAGCACTTCAACAAAGAAGTTTCATATAACTCAAACGACTTGCTTTCACCGACTACAGCCAATCAATACTTAAAGCATTGTAAAAGCGTTTTCAACTGGCTTGCAGATGATGCTGGATTGATAAGCAACCCTTTTAATCTTCCTTTACAGAAAGCAACCCCTGAAAGTCGTGAAGCCTTTACTCTTGATGAACTTCGTTTAATCGGAAAGAATATGACAGGTTTTGTTCGACCAATTTTCATCATTGGGATTTGCTCAGGTCTTTCTGAAGGAGATATTTGCTTACTGAAATGGTCTGAAGTACATGATGGTTGGATAACGCGTAAGCGGAAAAAGACTGGGGCTTTGCTTGACATCCCTATACTACCTCCTCTGGCTGATTTTCTTGCTGAACAAAGTCAGATAACGGGGGATAAGGAGTATGTCCTGCCTGAGCATGCGAAAATGTATCAATCCAATTCATCAGGAATATCATATCGTTTTAAATCATTTCTTGAAAACCTTGGAATATCAACTACAAAAAAGGCCGAAGGGAGTAATCGCGCTGTCAGCATTAAAGATGTTCACAGCCTTAGGCATACCTTCGCATATATGGCTGGAGTATATCAAATTCCTTTACCTGTAGTACAGTCCGTGCTTGGTCATATGAGTCCAGAAATGACCAAGCATTACCAGGCTCACGCTGATCGACAAGCTAAAGAAAAATATTTGCTTCAGTTACCCAATTTTCTCAATTCGTCACAAGTTTTGCCTGTTAGTAATTCGCGACAGAAATTGCTTGAGATCGTTGAGTCTCTCAATGAAAACGAAGTTGAAAAAGTACTTCAGTTTTGCAGTAACTTATCCAATTGAGACAGAAAGAGAAAATGCTCCGTCTTTTTTAACCTATTTATGCTTTTGACTACATGAATGCGTGCCCAAAGAGCATGGTTTACTAGCAGCCGATAGTTGTTTACTTTAATTTTCAAAAGATCTTTAATATGTAAATTTTTAGGCTTACCTGCTTGTTTCTGTACAATACATTGGTACATTGATTTCCCAATAAATAATTCTTATTAATTCAGACAGCCTTTTAGTCTGTAAATAACCCTACAGAAGCCAGCCTCACTGGCGATATGACATCATTTTTCTATGAATCAGTTACGGGTATTATGGTATTATCTAAATATCCTCCCATATAACCCTCTAATAAGCATGCCCCAGCATGCGCTAAAAACATATAAACTCATAAAGTAATATCCCCCCTTCCTAAATATAACACCTATGAGATAACTTCATATAGGCATATCCACCTAGTATTCCTTTCCTATAGACACTGTATCCATATCCCAAACTCCTCCATATCCTCCCATGGAATCCTCTTTCCATAATAAGACTTCCATGTGCTGTCTGAATTGGATAACGATGTTATGAGAGTTATGACCTCCGCCACCTATTTAAAACACCAAAACAAGAAAGAACTAACATGAAAACCAAAAGAATCACCACCGACGAACCCACCTTCAACGGACATCCGATCATGACCGATGCAAAGCGGGGATTACGCTGTGATAAGAAAATCCTAGCAACTATCGATAAAACCCTAAACCATGCCTTGGAGAGCAATGACCGGATATTTTTCATGCGGTATGATGTCGGTACTCCAGTCGGCTATACGGATACAAGTAACGAGGCATTCAGAAATGGCCAGGCCAATTTCATGAAACATCTGAAACGGAACGGTTTTAAGCCGCATTATGTTGCTGTACGAGAATTATCCAAGGAAAAGAGAAATCATTACCATGCCATTTTGATGCTGGATGGCCGGAAAACTCAATCAATCCATGACCACATTGAAAAGGCTGATGAAATATTCGCTAACGCATTTGGTATTCCTGGTGCACAGGGCATAATAGATGATTGTACAAAGGCACGAGACGGAAGTCGTCAGGATAACGGTATTATGTTGCGCCGGGGTGACCCTAAGTTTAATGAAAAGGTCGATGAAGCGTTCCGGGTGGGCACTTATCTTGCTAAAGAGAATCAGAAATCCAACAAGACTGAACGTCACCGTGAACGGTTTTCTTCTAGAGTGTCGAAAAGTAAATCGACAGCATCGTAAGGTGTGGAAATGCAGAAAGTAATTAAGATCTTGTTGATCTATTTGTTCTGTAGAGCGTGCCTATTGCTATGGCTGAAAACACTGCTATTCTGAACTACGTCTTTCCCTCAGTGGAAATTGATTTGAGTTTGCCCATATTCTATGCAGACTTGGTCCGTGTGCCCTATATTGCAGCTTCTGAGTAAAATCTCTCATTAATGCATGAAGCGGATTTGACCAGCAATACCATCGGCAATTGTGGAGGTTTCGCTCGGCTGATGGTATATTTTTTATCTTCTAACCCATAGACCCTGAGATGGGATTATATTGATTTCCGGTTATCATGGACTTTGCCTTCTTCCGTGTGTGCAATAAAAAATGCGGTTGACTTTGCCGCTTGTTTATATATTGTATTAATGAAGCTGGTTTTAAGGTTGGCGAATCCATGCCATAGAACCTGAAGATACTTGGATTTGGAGTAAAATAATGAATTACGATCAACTGAAAACTGCTATTATACGATTTGGCGAGATGCTGCGTGCCTGGCAGGACCAGACGGCGCGGCGCAGCAGTCTTGAGCAGGAAGCAATCCAGGACTCTTTGGTCAGACGTTTTGAATATACACTTGAAATGTCATGGAAAAGTTGTAAACGTCACTTGACGGAAGAAGGCTTTTCTGAAGCCAAAATCGGTAGCCCCAAGTCAATCATGCGGCTGGCTTTCGAGTCAGGAGTCATTACAAACGTGGAAAACTGGATCAACTATATCAATGCCAGGCAAGACACTTCACATGACTATTCCGGCGAGAAGGCTGACCGGGTTCTGGAAATCGTTAACGACTTTTTAACGATGCGGTTGCTCTTTATCAAAAAAATGAGTGGAGACAGTCTGGATTAACGGGAACAATGGTTGAAGATATTGACATAACTCCTGCTCAGCTGGATATAATTATTGAACTGCTGCAACGCTATCTGCCGGATACCACGGCATGGGCTTATGGTTCCTGCGTAAATCATACTTTCTATCCTCAATCTGATTTGGATATGGTGGTTTTTACACAACCGGAACAGCAACGCGCTGTTTATTAAAGAAGCTTTGGAAGAACGCGACTTGCCGTTCCGGGTTGACCTCTTTGTCTGGGATGAAATACCAGAACAGTTTCGCAAAAACATTAAAGATACACACGTTGAACTTTATCCGTCAAGGTTTTAGGCAAAGCAATAGTCTCAGCTGAATGATATAGCTTCAAAGACTAATTCTCAGATGTTGGTAATCAACACCAATCCCGGATTTGCTGTTATATCCAGTCTTAAACCCAAACGCTTTAATTGGGGCCACGTATTGTCGACTCCATATAGCTCAGATCGCGAAAAATCATTACTTGTGATGCTACCCCTTCAGGACTGTATTATAGCCCCGCTGAGTCATGAATAAATGATATTGTGCCACAATTAATAATCAGATTAAGCATCGCACTTGAGGCCACCTCAAGTGCGATGATGGTTTAACTTTATTGTACCTGGAAGTAAAAGATGGCCGATACCTTTGAGATAGTCTCACTGACAGCGGGAGTTGCTGCTTGTATTTGAGTTGTTTTAGACAGGGCAAGTCATTGATTTTAGACTGTTTCTTGTCCGTTCTATACCCATAAGGCTGGGCATTTAATGTCGTGGTCATGAGTTAGCTTCAATTATTTTCTTCCCGGCATCCAGAATTTTTTCGCGTAACTCTTCCGGTTCCAGAACGCGGATTTTTCCGGCTTCTCCGAGAACCCAGCGGATTACATCATGTTCTATTGCAGGGGCCAGCACGATGAGCAAATCGCCATTCTCCTGCGTCTGGATTTTAAATTTCTTCATATCCTGATGTTCATATAGATAAAAGCCGATGCTCTTGTCGCATAATAGTTTTATTTTTTCAATTTTGGGATAGTTGAAAAGACCCTCTTTCTGTACTTTATTGATAATTGATTTATCCGGTTCAAAGTATTTTCCACTTAATCTGACTTGCGACATCCGGTGAATGGCGAATACAGTTTCCTTTACCTCCGGCAGTAAATAACCTTTTGTATACCAGATACCTTTATGGAAAGAAATTAAATGAGGTTCAAAATAGCGATCAGACTTGCTGTTGTCCGGTTTGCTATACTGAAACTTTATTGCTTCGTGCTTTCGCCAACCGTCAAACACAGTCTTAAACACTTGTGGTTCAATGCTGGCCTTTATTCCGGATGCGATAATAAGCGACTCCATAAAAGCTGCATCCAGAAAGTCTGAATTATTGGTGGACAACTGCATTTCAACTGAGTCTTGAATCATTCCTTTGAGTGGTTGAGGCGCAATGCCTTCGGCTATGCGAGCTCCGAGCAGGGATGAAGTTATCAACCCGTCACACATCATTGGACAATTTAGTTCCCAGTCATTGTCGGCAAGAAAATAACCGTTTATGGAAGAGTCAAATTCAATCGGTGCATTGAAATCGTTTTTTAATACTTCGATATCACGTTGTACGGTTCGTTCTGTGCAGCTGATATTCAGGTTGTCCTCGATGTCGGCACGTCGGAATTTTTCGCATAATGACCGGCTGTTGGGATAATTATTCTGCTTGAGTTCCGCTACGATTTTAATTAATCTGATGATTTGCTTTTTGTTTACCGGCATAATGATATTCCCTTATTTCTGTATTCCATGGATTGCAACGAAACAAAATGTCGTACCCTCTGGTTTAATATATTCCGTAAAGAACACAACGCAATTGGATATTCAGGATAATCAGGAGATTTGTTATGAAGAACAGTTTGGGATGTTTGCTGATAGTATTGATGCTGTGTGTCGCGCCGGTTATTCTACGGATCTGTAAAATACTTTTGAGTTTTTCGGCGTCTGCGCTTTTTTCGCTGGTTGTCCTACTGGGGGTATTTACGATGGTCAGGTTGCTGATGTATTTGGTACGCATGAGAGATAAAGGAAACAATTATCATGGCACCAGATAATCAAAATCAAATATTACTTCGGCAAATGAACTATTGGCGTGAAGATCTAGCCTCATTGTACTACCGGGTGGCGGATACTGATCTTCAGTTTTCCTCCATATCTTTCTTTTTACTTAAAATAGTGAGTGAATCATTTCCGGATACTTCTTTGACGCCTCAGAAAAAAAGATGTACGGAAAAACTGCAATCGTATCGCCGCGACCTGGTGTTGCTTGCTGGGGAAAGTCGTAATTTGAATCGCATATTGAGAGAACAACTCCCTGATGACTTTAATATTAATCACACTTTTTTTTCAATCCCGCCACAGCCTACGAATTGGTATTGGGATCGGAACACCTATAACGGGGTTGAGCGTTTGAGTAATTTACTTAGCTTGCTTGGCAAAATGAGTGAACAGTTAAAAAACTATCTTCAAGGCTTAATGCGCGCCTGTGATAAGGTGTGCGATGAGCTTAAACAACAAACAAACAGCGGAGGAGAATCATGAAAAAACACCCATCAATTCTGGTCTGCGGACAGTACGCCTGCGGAAAAACAAGTCTGATCCAGGCCGTATGTCCTGACGGCACGGTGCCGGACGAAGCAATTCATTCCAAGCAGTCAAAAACTGATTTTGACAGCGTGGTATATCAAACCGAAGTGGCAGATTTTCTCGATGCGCTCGGAATTGAGCTTGGAGAACTGGCTGCAAGTTATTGGGATAATCTGCGTGCGAAGCTTCAGGATAATTATCCCTGGGATTGTGTTTGGTATTGCATTGACAGCAGTAAAGGCATTGTTCAGCGGGGAGATTTGGAGATACTCAGACTGGCAGGAGAAAAAGCTATCGCAGTAATAACCAAGTCGGAATTAATTGAAAAGGAAATCATGGCTGCGATGGTTGCTGAAATTGAGACCGTAATGCCTAATGACAAAATAATCACGACTTCAAGTCGCGATTCAATTGGTCTTTCTAAGCTGCTCGATTCAAGTAAAAGAATTATCTTTGATGTTGAAAATGCCGAAAAAACAATTGACAATATTGATGAATGGGATAGCTATTTTAAGAAAAATGAAGAAATCTGGCATGTCAATGTTTCGGATGCTGTCAGTGAATATATTTACTGGGGAGCCGGGCGGGCATTCGTCATTGCAGCAGTCCCAATCCCTTTGGCTGACGTCTTGCCGTTAATTGCCAACGAGGCATATATGATTACAAAAATCGGCTCTTGTTACGGGTACGCGGTTGATGAAAGTATGCTTGCGTCATTTGTTGGTTGCCTGGGTGGCAGCATTACCGGTAAAGTCATATCAAGTTTTATTCCATTTTTCAAAGCACCTGTTGCGGCTGCCGTGACCTTTGGAGTTGGTTGTGCCGCAGCGGCATATTTTGAATCAGATATGTCTATCGGAAAAGATGAAATCAACCGCATTTTCCTTGAAGCCAGGATCAAGGGGGAAAATATGGATTGGAAAGCAACCGCATAATCGGTAACGACACAAAATGTCGTTCCCTGTAATTTATACTATCAAAAGTTGAAAAACGGGTAATCAACAATAAAAATTTAATTCCCGGGAGAGGAGGGGTTTATTTGTAATTAATCATCGTCAAATAACTTAAAAATCAAAAGGAAAAAGAAAACATGAAGAAAACCAGAATTATTATGCTCGTGACCGTAATGTCAATTCTCGCAATCATCGCTACTGGTTGTAAAAGCGTAAACACCAACGACGGAGCCAGTGCCATTGCCACGCAGGCTGAGCCGGTCAAATATGAACCAGTCCTTGAACTCAAAAATCAAAAGGTCTCCGGTGAAGCAGAAGTCCATGTCCTGTTCGGCATTTTTACCTGGGGCCAAAGCACGTTTGCGGACGATACCATGCTGGGCGACTTCTCTTTGTTTGCTCCGGTAGCGAAGGCAAAGTCTGCCGCCGTCTACAAAACCTGCAAAGCCAACCAGGCCGACACTTTGCTGGCAACAAAATACGAGATCAATACAACCGACTATTTTGTCTACAAAAAAATCGATTGCCAGGTAGCCGGTTACCCCGCGACTATCAAAGGCGTCAAGAAAGTTGACAAAACAAAAAAATAATTTCTTTACACGCTGACGGAGTTTATTCTCCGTCAGTATTATTCGTGCTATCGTAAACCAGGAGAGTAAAAATGACAAGAGCAGATATTTCAAACGAATTGAATTCAATCATGGACAATCTTTTCGGAAACTATTATGGCAAACTGGAGGATATAAAAAATCCCGCTGATAAAATAACGCTTAAATCTGAAACTGGAATAAGGGAACTTGACAATGCCGTATCAGCGGTCGCAAAAGCCTTGCCGCCGGTAATTGGAGGAATAACCGCGTTCGTTAATCGCAAAAAACAGCCGCGCCCCACCGATTTTTTATTATCCGAATATCTTTGTGATGATGATAAAGACGATTTCGAACCGGAAACTTGCCTTGAAAAACAGTCCAGGCTAACTGATGAAATTTCAGAGGAACTGGATGTAGTTGTGTTACAAAGAGATTTCGAAAAAATGAAAACTTTCAGTGACCTTATCGACTATATTGAAGCAGAAATTATCCAGTAAGGATTCTCCTACAAGTACGCAATGAGCAAGTTTTTCTCAAGTTTAATTCCTCAATAAACAACAGAGTCCATACTGCCCATGCAGTCTAGGCAAAAACGCAACTAGCGTTTCATAGTAATAAAAAAAATGGCGTTTTTTCAAATATACTATTTGCTTTATAATGACTTCAAGCATATTCTAAAAACAGAATTATTGTAAAAAGGTATTTAGAGGATTAGGTGTAAAAATTCATGTTTTATGACTGTGACTAAAAATACCAATATGT
Organism: Victivallales bacterium; assembly: GCA_963676655.2. Lineage (GTDB taxonomy): Bacteria > Verrucomicrobiota > Lentisphaeria > Victivallales > Victivallaceae. The sequence goes on from CAXXKX010000002.1 coordinate 613,142, forward strand.
GTTTTTATAACATAACAACGATTGGTGCCTCTTTAGGGTGTTTTGCATATGAGCAATAAAAAATAAAGACTTACTTATAGGCTTATATCGACTAGTGATTAATAAGCATATTAGATTCACATGCAATAAATAGATGGATATTTTCGAACGGCTCAACTAATAATAGGAGAAGTCTTCATATCATATATGAAATCAAAAGAGTAATTAAGGTAATATATTCGTCATTGATAAGCTGTGTTCAAATATAGCCTTGCACTAGTGAGTCAAAATCAAGTATATAAATATGTAAAGCAATAAATGCAAATTTGTTGCATTACTTATCGATACTGGAGTGAATCAAATCAGAATTATTTAAAATGAGTTATTGTGGAAATAACGCTACTCAATAAATATTTTGGAGAAAATGATGAAAGAAGATAAATATTTAGGAGCGGAAAAAACGGCAGAAGTCTGTATGATATGGCCAACATCAGCCGCCAACCAAATGGGACAAATTGTTGATCAATGTCGTTTGACGGATCACATACTGGGAACAGATGGACGGATTGCCGGAAATGCCCCATTAGCATCCAGAGCAGGCTTCGTGGCAGAAGAAATCCATTCGGAAACATTTAACCTTGATGCAATATTAAAAGATAAGAATGTCAAAGCATTCACAGACCGCTACCCGAATTCCCCATTATCTGGGAATAACCCAACTAATGATATTGTTATTATGCAAGATGGGCGACAGGTCCAAGGAGCCCAGTTAAAATATTATAAAGATGGGCAAACAACTGCTAATGCTTTCCGAGAATCACGTGACGGATTGCCACATTACAAAGAAACTGATTCTATGGTTGGGCCATCTGATCAGTTACAGGATATAAAAGATGCTGCTCGACGAACAGAACTTAAAAATCAAGAGACTAGACCGCAAGTAGCGGAAGCTGCGCGGGATATCCAAGAAAAAGCTACTGATCGTTTACGTCAAGATGGAGTTGAATCAAAAACGCTGACGAAAAAACAAGCAGAAGCTCTTGCGAAAGGAAATGATGATGCAAAAGGTGCGCATCGAAAGATTCAGAACCAATACAAGAATGCATCCACCTTGCAGCAAGCAACCAGAGCGGCTGGATCTGCAGCAGTTGTGACCAGCGTTATCGCAGGAACAATAAATACCGTTAGTTGTCTTGACAAGGTGAAAAAGGGTAAAATGACACCGGAGGATGCAGTCTTATATATACTGAAAAATACAGCTATTGCGGCTGGAGATAGTGCTTTGAAAGCGGCGTCTGCCGCAACAGCGGTGAGTTTAACGACACGTGCATTGCCGGAATTATTCAAAGGGGCAATGTTACAATCAAGTTTTGCCACTGGGGCCGTTGCTGGAACTGCTATTTGTGCTGTTGATCTTGTGCAATGCTTGGTCATGGCTGCAGCTGGGAAAATGACGATGACTGAACTTGAAACTCGAACAGGAAAAAATGCCTTCCAAACTGGTGCTGGCGTGATTGGTTCATCAATTGGAGCAGTACTTGGAGCTCCGGCAGGTCCCATTGGCTCTTTGATCGGAGCGATGATTGGTGGTATGATTACATCTGTTGCAATGACGATTGCTATTGAAAATCACATTGAGAAGCCTTTCCGTGAAATTATGGATAATACAAAATCTTTAGTACAAGCAGAAAATATTATGAAAAATTCAGTGGAATATATGGCTCAAGCTGAATCTATGTTTGAGGATTTTAAAATAGGATTGTTTTTATCCGAACAGGATTTTAATAAAAGTATGACTCAATTGCAGAAAAAGCGAGAAGTCAATTGGGAAAAGATTAACCTTCTGAAATAAGGATACTTGAAAATGGAGATGGACTTAACGATTCAGGAACAAAAACACCTTGAAACTCTTGTGGCAAATGCAGAGCGCAATAAGATTGAAGCACAGCAATTGTCCTTGGATGCAGGGAAACTCTTGACTGTCACTGCGGAGCGTATTGATGAATATAAAGATAAAGGATTTTTCAAAAGATGCTGGTATAAGATAAGTGGAAAACAGGGTGAACTGGATCGTGCTAACCAAAAAGATTTGATTGAAATGCAAAAGTTTGCATGGGTTTATCTCATGAAGCTTCAAGATCAAAGTCTGATTCAAGCGCAAGCTATCGCGATAATTCGGAATAATCTCAAAGATGTCGTGAATGAAGTGGCAGAAATTCATGATATGATTTCTGTTATAGTCGAGAAATTTGATGCGAGGATTACAAAGCTTGAGCAAGTTACCGCACTTATTGATTGGAGTAATGCCATTGAGGCACGTGATGATTTTCAACGTGAATTACCTGTCATTTGTTCTCTGCAATTAACCTTCGATTATTTGAGCGTTTTACTGGAGAATGGCATTAAATACTCTGACGTTGAACGTAGGCCGGATATCAGGGTTGCTTTTAAGAAGTGTGGAATCGCGCAAGATGAACGCTTAACAGTGGAAGAGTTTATTTCTAGGCTATTTAATGAAATACAATCTCTTGGTTACAGGTTATTCAGAAAAATAATAACTCTCTGTGTGAATGGTACGGAAATTGACAGTAAATATATTCTCGACAATATTTCTGGAGCTGGCTATAATGCTCTCTATCGTTTTGAACAAGAAGTGAGGCATATGGAGAACATTGCCAAGCATTTTAAAAAAGACGACCCCCAGGAAGTCATGCTTGATGCAATCCGTTCAGCGCTCAATAATCCCCAAACAGAATATTCCATCATTGAATTAGCCAAAGAAATTCTGTGTGGTAGTTTGTTAACGGAGGAAATTTTTCGAGAAGAAAATGGCATTATTGACACGGTTGACTTTGAGTCTGATCCCAATAAGCAATTTTCTATTGAGTCACTGTTGGGTGAACACGTAAGGATCATTTCTCATGCATTTTTAAATACTGCACCGACCGATGAAGAAAAAATTTGTTACATAGAATCTTTTTCATTACTATTTGCAGCCCTTGGAGGTAGCACGGAGCGACAACATCATTATCTCATGGCAATGTCGGAATTATTTGGTTGTGTAAACTGCCTAGAGCGAATAGAGTTGTTGACCATGACCCCCAAAAAGATTGATATTAGATCAATTATTTCCACACTTTCCACTCCAGAGCGTCAATATGCATGGTTTATCGATGCTATGTATATAGGCAATTGCGGTGATACCGTAAATACACAAGCCAAGGTTGCGGTGTTGCAGATGTGTAAGGTGTTGAATTTTAAAGAAAATGAGATATTGCCTTTTTTGGATAATGCGGAGATCCTTGCAACAGAAAAAGACCCGGCAGAATTACTTCAAGCAATAAGAAAAATCAGCTATAAAACAGATGCATGGAAATCCATATTGGATTATAAACGCCTCTCACTTAAGGGCGCATTTGATAGTGTTCGAAAAAAGTTGGTCTCTCTCTCTATAACTGGAGCCAGTTTGTCCATGGAAATAGCTCAGGCAAGCATGGCTTTAATGGATTGTGGGTTTTCTTTTGGTGATGAAAACTTTCTACAACGCACGGCTCTTTCTGTTTCACGGTCATCTTTTATCTCAAAATTCAAAGAACAAAAAGCCGCAACCGAGAAATTTGAAGATTCGGCAAGGGATGTTATTTCAGAACTGAATGGAATTTTATCTATGTTTGGCACAGAAACTATTAATTATTCTGGAAGCCTGTATAGTATCAACGCTGATGAAGCAACGTCTGTATCCAATGAAAACTGGGGCGACAATATGCAGTCAGCTATTGATAAATTGACTTTCTTTATTGAGCAAATCACAAATGTATTGTCTATGCAAGATAGTCAATTAGCTCTTTACGAAGAAGGTAAGTATCATGAATCAGCTGTAGAAAACAGCAAAAAGAAAGATCAGGAAGCAAGGGAAAAAAGAAAAGCGGAAGAAGAGAAGAAAAAAACGGTAACACTTGCAAAAGGCGATTCAACTGCCTCGCTAAGTATCAAATTTGACAAAGTAGATAATTTGCCATTCGATTTCGAAGATATTAAAACAGTTATATCAAGTGGAGAAGCATGGTTTGTTCTCGCAAAACAACTATGGAAAAGTACGGACGGGATAACTTGGAACAAATTAGCCCCCCCAACTGATGATGTGGGTAATATGGAGTTTAAATACATAAATTCAACTTTTATTTTATGGAAAGCATATGAACCCACATATTATTATTCGACAGATGAAAAATCATGGACAACTGGAACTTTTCCAGAAAGTTCATCGAATGAAGAAATATTTTTTGCTGGCGATAAATGGTATCTCCAATACAGAACATATGCTTCCTACTCGTATATAAAAGAGGGTATCATTTGGGACTCCAATGAAACTGGAAGTTGCAATGCTACAGAACTATACACGACCAGTAATCTTTCGGGTAACTGGGAAAAACTTGATTCAAAATTCAACTTTTCAGAGGGAGTATATATTGCAACTGGAGCCTTAACTGGAGTTTCAGATAAATTACTTGCTATTTGTGCATATGATTACTCTTATCGCAATGATAAGCACATAACAAATAAGGGCGCTCATTTTGTTTATTCGTTGAATGATAAAGGCTGGCAAAATGCATCGTTTCCTATTGAAGCATTCATGGGCGGCGACTCTGTTGACCATGAAGTAACTGGTCGTTTTTTGAATACAAAAAACGGAATAATTTGCGCTTCGTCAAAAGGTCTTTTCTTTTCACCTGATGGAAAAAGTTGGGAAAAGGCAAATAATGATTTTACTTTTTATTCGCCTGGGTTCCTTGTCCTTGGTAATTTGATTTGCATATATGGAGGATGGGGGAATACGCTTTGTATATCTGCGGATGGGAAACAATTTCATGAGATGCTCTTAGAGCATTCGCCAAAGTCAATGGCGGCTATAAAAGACACCATAATACTTGCAGATACATCAGATGCAGACGGCGGATTGTTTCTTGGTAAAATTCAGCTGGTTACGTAAAGTTACACTTTATCTCATTATAATGTATCAAGAATTATTTGATCTTTATCAAGTATCATTTGCAACCGTTGCAAATGATAATCGTTATAAGCTTGTGTAATGCTGCCCTTGACAAAAGGGGAGCATTATAATTTCGGGCTACTTCCACAAATATCTTCCGAAATTCCGGTCGGCATGGGGGCGGCTGCCAGAAGAATATTACATGCAGCCGCCCCGTTTATGAAAGACAATTACTCCTTTTCTTTGTCCGGATGGGAATTTAATTCCGGTCAGGCTTCTGATATCGGACCGTTTACGATAGTTCCTTTTCTGGTAGATCATTCGGCATACGATTCATATGCGTTGATGATCAAATGTGACGGGAAAACTGTTTTTTACAGTGGAGACTTTCGATCTCATGGACGAAAGGCAAAATTATTCAGTCGGTTGATAGAAAATTTTTCTGAACGAGTAGACCTGTTGCTACTGGAAGGAACAACTCTACTTCACTAATTCAACTATAATTAATGTGAATGCTAGTGAGGCGGATCTTGGTAATTTAGCTGATGACAACTATTATTGGCATGTCAAAGTTGTTGATAATTTCGGTAATGAATCAAGTTGGAGTGCAACAGACAACTTTACGGTTGACGTCACTGCGCCATCAGTTCCAAGTAATCTTGCTGATAACGTCTCAGCAAATAACGTTTTGTTGGATTGGTCTGATTCAACAGATAATGTAACCGGTCTTGATAAGTATATTGTCGAATACGCAACAAATCCAGAGTTTACTGGCGCGAATAGTCTGGAAGCAGTCAATAGTCAGTGGACTCTTAGTGATTTGGCTGATGGAACTTATTATTGGCGTGTGGAGGCGGTTGATAACAATGATAACGAATCCGCATGGAGTGTCACTGATAGCTTTACCGTTGACATAACTGCCCCCTCAGTTCCAGATGGTTTGATTAGTGATGTTGATGGAACAGAATTAACACTTGATTGGGACGATGCGACAGATAACCTGACTGGTGTTGCAGGTTATGATGTTGAATATTCAACTGATCCAAGTTATGCAACAAGGCAGCACAAATATGTTGAATCCAGTGAGATTTATATTACGGGATTAGCTTATGACAAGTATTACTGGAAAGTTAGAACGATTGATAACAATGGTAATAAAAGTTCATGGAGTTCCAGAGAAAGTTTTATCTATCCGGAGGATAGCATTGGCAATACCTTTAATAGCGCAAAAAACATTGATGTCATAGAAGAATACACTAATAATGATTTCGTTGGTAAAGCAGATGCCTGTGACATGTATTGTTTTGAACCAGAAAAAGCTGGAGAATTTGATTTTGTCCTATCTGGCTTGGATGCAAAAGCTAAGATATATTTATATGAATACGATTCGGGAAAAGATAAAAATAAAAAAATTAAAAGTGCAAATGCCAAAGGATCAACTGCAACGATTAACGATATTCTGTTAGATGTCGGAACATACTATTTTGAGGTTGTTTCAGGAGATAAAGGTAAAGGAAAGTTCAATACCGATTACACGCTTGAAATTACCCCTGATTATTTTCCAGATGCGACGGACAATAACAGTTGGCAAGATGCTACGGAAATCGTTCCGGATGTTCAGCTTGACGGTTTTGTCGGCTTTGGCGACGCTTGTGATTGCTACAAGTTTGAGGTTGATGACCTGACAGCATTCGATTTTGACTTGACCGGTGAAGATAAAAATGCGAAGTTAACTCTTTATCGCTGGGATGATAACAAGAATAAATTAAATAAAGTCGCAAATACCAGTCTCAAGTACGGAGAGGCAAGCATTGATAATCTTAATCTTGATGCCGGATTGTACTATGTTGAAGTTCTCTCTGCGGATAAAGGGAAAGGGAAAAAGAACACCGAATACGAATTGGATATTACGGCTGTGTAAAAGACCTCCTAACCATCAGGTTGAAGCCTGATGGTTAGGTACACAAAACTTGATTTTTATATTGCTGCTGATGAATGTCAGAATAGCCCAGGTGGAACCACAAATGCCGGGAGTTCTTGTTCTAAAAAGGGCCGTTTTTCGGCGCTGAGCCCCTTGGCCCACAGTTGCTTGTTTTTACTGTTGTCGGCTGGTTTAATGGCTCATTTTTCGGTAACTTCAAAGTGCACCAGAAGTGACCACCTGGATTTTGCCTCAAGCACTACTATTGAATATCCCGACCTTTCTGGTTTATCTTGAGTGTAACTACCTAATTTCATTTGGAACAGTCGTTTAGGAGCCCCTCACAGTGGCGATATTAGGTTCCCCAGGGATTTTTCAAGCCCCCCAGGGCCATGGCCTTACTTGGATGGAACGCGATAGAAATGACCCGGAAGGTGGCAAACCACCCTCCGAGCTATTTCATTTTAGTATAACATCATCAGCACAATATGCGGGGAGTCACTGGACAGAGCTTATTCCTTTGCTGACTGCTTATCATCTGCCTTAATCTGAATTCGCCGCATGAATTCAACTGCATCAGGATCGGCAATGATATCTCGAGAATAAACAGCTCTACCAAACGAGACATTAAATAGAGAAGGAGCTCGTGACAGCGCAGTGTACAACTCCCCAGGGTATAAATACCCACCAGGTCCAAGTGACAAATAAACTTCTTGGAATGTCATCCCTCTAGCTTGGCGTATAGTAATTGCACACGCCAGTGAAAGCGGCACCTGGGAAAACTCTCCATCAACTCTCTGAGTCAGCTTTTCGTTGCCGTCTACATCAACTTCAGTGTCATATTTAGTATTGGTCCAGACTGTCGGGCCAATTGAGGTGATCGTTCCGCTGTCAAGTTCTACATCTACAGACGGGTTAACTCCGTTATGCACTTTAACTACGGTACAGATATCGCCATTCAAGAAGTCAAAACTCCCTTTTTTTGAATCGTACCTGTCAGCTCTTAGCATCACTGTAGCGCCTGGTTTTAGCCGAAGGTATTGTTCAACTGGGAAATCATGCTGTGGATAGTTGCCTTTTATGATACCGGGAATGATTGATTCTGGCACAGGAATGTACCGCAACGCGTCATTATTTCTGTCTTGAGCATCATGATCGGTCATACATAGGCAGACTGGGTTATCATAGAGTTGTCTAAACAAGCAAATTTCATTCAACTCCCTGATATGTGTCTTGCGTGTCAGAGGATTTATCATCTCATGTTCGCCGATTCTGATTGCGTTGAGGTGGCGCACATCCTTACTCCTTTTATGCCGAAATGGAGTTTTTAGTACAATGGAAATGAAATCAGCATCATTCCACGCCTGCGTTTGAAACGCATAGATTCCGCCGAAATTACTTTGTAAGTAACGATTGACGTGTATATCATTTATCTCTGGTGCAAGTTGTAGAAAATCACCGCATACAATCAGTTGGATATTGAATTCCTGGAGCTTTCGATATATTAACTCAAAAACATCTGATCGTACTGTTGAAATTTCGTCAATGACAACGACGTCAGCCACTTCTAATACCTTCTTTTGACGACTGGGCATGCATATATCCGAGATTTCTGCTACCCCATTACCCAATTCAAAAAATGACTCTAAAGTTTCACCTCCGAGTTGGTTAGCAGTAAAGCTGTCAGAGGAAAGAACCACCACGTTTTTTTGACTTTTCAAGCGTTTAATCATTTCGTGAAGAACAGTACTCATTCCAGTACCGGCACAACCTGTCAGAAAAATGTTGTGGCTTGCATTGATTGCGTCGAGAGCTTCTTGTTGATCTCGACTGGGAGTGAACGGTTTCATTTTGAGCGTTCCTTTCAATTAGTTGTTGAAATTTGGCATTGTGCCGTATGGTATAACCAGGAGCTGTTTATAAAAACAGGAGTCCTGGTTTCTAATGAATACCTTGTGTTAGAATTGAGAGCTCCGTCGAACAGAATCCGGTTCACTCTACATGTTTACTTATACTGGGGCTTCATATCCCATGCGACGGGGAAATGTTCTTATTCTCATTTGCCATCCATAACTTCAAAACAACCAATAGGAAAGGAAAAGTTATGTCAAGTCGAAACAGAAGTATAACAGACTAGGAAGCTACCGAATATGAAATAAACAACTTGCATATCGGTGCAGAAAGCAATCATGTCAAAACGGTGAAAAAGGTATTAAAAATGAGTATTTAGATGTGAACACTAAGGATGCCGGGGGTAACACGCCGCTTCACTATGCAGCCCGCTATAATAAATTCAAAATGGCCGCTTATCTACATGCGTGTGGAGCTGATGTCAACGCGCAGAACAATCACGGGTAGACGCCGTTGCACTACGCATTCCAGGGCTATTCCATGGATGCGGTAAAAGTTCTAAGATTCCGTGGTGCATCAACCAAAGTCAAAGATAAAAACGGTATCGTCCCAGCCGCTACGCGACGCTTACGCGTCAAAGGCAAAAAGCCGATTCCATTATTGGCCGGACTTGACGAACTGGTCAAATAACGATGCCTTACAAACTGACATTCCAGAAGCAGTGAGAATTTTGAACAAGCCCATGACCATCACAGCCGGAGTTCCGGCTGTGATGGCATTCAAATTCCGATTCTCATCCGGAAACAGATTTCGATCTGAACAGTCTTTTTCTCTCCACGTTTTACGGGGGCTAGGACGCTGAAAACGGCTTAAAAATGGCAATTGATCCCCATGGCCCTCAACCCTCTTTTTGACTCATTTTTCATTACTATCAGGACGCGCGTAGACATGGACTTTATTTCGTGGTTGGAAATATGGAAATAAGGAATAGTTAACGTCATGGGATCAGGATTATTTTTTGAATAGCTACCAAACTTTTCAGCTTTGCTGAAATAAAGTGTATTCTATCCGGAGTAATTTGCGATATCCATAGGCTAAAGGAAAAATAGGGAGTGGGATGGAAACTGGAAATCTTGTAAGGAAATAGAATAATTTCTGTTTTTTCGGCAGTTAACGGGAGTCAAAATATTTATGAGCTTGTTACCGCCTCATTGCGAATGCTTGCAGCGTAATTTAATAATAGATTAAGTTGCTTTTCATCAAAAGCCGATTCCTGTATGAATCTTAGAAGCTCCATGATTTCTGGAGTGCTGTTGAGGAGTTCAGTTATATCAGGATCTGTAGATGATGCAATCCTAAACAACACATCAGGATCTGCGGCTAGCTGTTTCGCCAGAGCTTTGATTATTTCTCCTTTGGGAGGTCTTTCCTTGCCACGTTCAATACGGCTTAAGTAGGCGGGGGATATACCAATGATACCTGCGGTTTCACGCAACCCTAAGTCTTGTGCTGTTCGCAATTCTCTAACTGTTTCACCAAAGGTTTTCATATCAGGCTTCTTTCCTTATTACTGTGTTTGATATGGTAATGCTGTACAATATCACACTGTTTTGTGTTTTGCAACACAAAACATAATTGGCTTTTAATGGAAAATAATAGCTATTAGTGGTTGACTTTACTCCTTGTTGTATATATTTTAAACATAGATGTTGGATTTCTCTCGCATCAATAAGTTCACTTCCTGTACAACGAACCGCCCATCTGGAGAATAAAAATGCAAAATGAAGAGCTCATTAGAGTTAAAGATGTAGCAATCTTGCTTAAGGTTGGAGAGAAAACCGTTTACTCCATGACCCAGTCAGGGGAATTGCCTGCTTTCAAGGTTCGCGGTCAGTGGCGATTTTCCAAGCAAGACATTGACAAGTGGATTGAACAACAGAAAACAAGCTCTCAGGATCTGGGAGGCGATGAATGAAAAGATTTACACCCCCCTGCCAGTGGAGGCTTGATAATGAGTAAGAAAAATAAACAGTCTGAGAAGACTATCGCAGCAGGGTATCTGCTGGATTATATATCCGGGAAACAAATCAAGGAGACAAAGAAGGAAGAGGTGCGCCAGCGCATCGTTCGAGCCTTGATTCATGAGTATGGGATCTCCCCGGATGACATGGCACGGGACTTCAAAGTTGATGGCCGCAAAAAGGCGGACGTTGCCATATTTCATCATGGCAAGGATCATGAAATCGAGAATATCAGCCGCATCGTCCTGTGCCGACAGGAACCGAAAGTCGGAAAAACAGCCGTCCGTATTCGTGATTTTGAACAAGCCGCTGCCGATTTGGTAGCCCTTGAAGAGCTTTTACAAAGCGTTGAGTCCTGCCAGTACGGGCTCTGGACCAATGGCCTTGAATTCTTCTTTTTAGAAAAAGAACAGAAGCGATTTGAAACCAAATGCAACCCGATCGGGGATTGGCCCATGGCGGAAGAATCCATGGGAACTAAAGATGTCGTTTCAGATGCCCGTACCCGCGTTGCCGACAACGATATGCTGAAAATTACCTTCCGCCGTTGTCACAACTTTATTCATGGTAATGAGGGGATGCCCAAAGATGCTGCATTCTGGCAATTCCTTTATCTTATTTTCTGTAAAATGCATGACGAAACCTTTAAGCGAGGTGAGCGTCGCTTTTGGGCAGGTCCTAAAGAGCAGTTTGATAATGCCGGTCGCAAAGAGATACTCAAGCGAATTGAACCTCTCTTTAACGAAGTCAAAGCTAAGTTCCCCAATATTTTCAGAGGTAATGAAGAAATCTCTCTTTCAGACCGCGCTTTGGCGTTTATGGTGTCCGAGCTTGCCAAGTATGATTTCACCCGGACCGATGTGGATGCCAAGGGTGTTGCCTATCAGGAGATTGTAGGAACCAACCTGCGTGGTGACAGGGGCCAATATTTCACACCAAGAGGGGTTGTTAAGCTTGTAGTCGAGATGCTTGACCCGAAAGAATACGAGCGGGTTCTGGATCCAGCTTGCGGGACCGGAGGATTCCTTGTAGCGAATCTCGGTCACATGCTGAAAAAGTTCAGAGATGAAGAAGGTACGGTTGCAGGTGCTGAAAACACCACAGAATTCCTAAGTGTACATGACCGGCTGAAAGATTATGCCGGAGCAATGGTATTCGGTTCCGACTTTGACCAGTTCCTTGTAAGGGCCTCGCAAATGAACATGGTAATGGCTGGTGACGGTCGCGGTCACCTATACCACATGAACTCGCTGGAATTTCCCAACGGTCACCTACAGGACAAGGATGCCGCCAAAGACATTCCATTCGGAAGCATTGATGTAGTGATGACCAATCCGCCGTTCGGCTCAGATATCCCCATCACCGATAAAAATATTCTTAAACATTACGAACTCGCCCATAACTGGGAGTCGGATGGTGACGGCGGATTCAGAAATACCGGTGTCCTTAAAAGCAGTGTAGCTCCGGAAATCCTATTTATAGAGCGCTGCCTGAAATGGTTGAAGCCCGGTACCGGACGAATGGGAATTGTCCTGCCTGATGGGGTATTGGGAAATCCGGCGGCAGAATACATCCGCTGGTGGATCATGCGGGAATCACAAATATTGGCATCTGTTGACTTACCAGTAGAAGCTTTCATTGCCGAAGCCAATGTAAATATCCTTACCAGCCTTCTCTTCCTGCGCAGAAAAAGCGAGCAGGAAAAACATACCGAAGCAATTGGCGGCATGGAAGAATATCCTGTTTTCATGGCAGTAGCCGACAAAGTTGGTTTTGACCGTCGCGGCAACAAGCTCTACAAACGCACCTCACAGGGCGAAGAAATTATTGAACCCAAAGAGTACACCGAAAAACTTCGTATTGGAGGAAGCATTGTAGAACGCAATCTCATACGGAATGAAAAGGTTGAAGACAACGATCTACCAATAATTGCAGAAATGTATCGTGAATTTTTAAGGGAGCATGACTAATGGAAAATAACGAAAAGAGACAGGCTCAAGAAAAGAAACAGACTTTAAGCATCAAGAACTTGTTTCTTGATCCCAATAATTATAGATTCATTGACTCTGATTTGTACGTTGAAGTTGATTATGACGATTTACTTAGTCCAGAAATTCAACGGCGCACAGCAAGTTTGATTTTAGGTAAAAACGCAGAAAACGTTCGGGATTTAATTGACAGTTTTATGAAAAATGGCTTTTTGCCGGTTGACCAAATACAGGTAAAAAGATTCAAAGACACAAATAAGTTTGTTGTAGTAGAAGGAAACCGCCGCGTTGCTTGTTTAAGATATTTATACCATCGCCATGAATCTGACGCAATTAGTTTAGGTAATCTTGATGTTGACATATTCTCAAAAATCCCAATCGTTTATTATAATGATGCAGATGATACTCATCATTTAATTCTGATGGGGTTAAAACACATAAGTGGGAATAAAAAATGGCCGGCGATTAACCAAGCAAAATTAATTCGTAACCTATATGAAGACAAAGAAATGCCTCCAGAGGAGATTCATAAATCGATAGGGATTAGCAAACAGGAAATAAATACTACCTTAAAGACCTTAGCTCTTATAGATACTTACCAATCAAGCAACTATGGAGAACAGTTTGAACCTGGTAAGTATTCAATATTTAGAGAAATTATTCGAAACCGTAAAATTCGTAGCTGGCTTGACTGGGATGATTCTTCAAAAAGTGCCCAAAACCAATACAATTTAGATAGACTTTTTTCATGGATTTCAGAAGAAGAGAATTATGATGATGAGGAAACTTCAGATGACCTTGTAGGAGAAAATCATAAACTTGAAGCTGTTATAGAAACATCCAAGCAAATCAGAGAGCTGGCAAAAATAATTGACGATTCAAAAGCGTTGGACAATTTGGATACAACGCGCAACTTATCCGAGGCAACACTGGCTAGTGAAGTTCTTGGGAAAGATAAAGTTAAAAACGCTTTGGGTATTATTGGTCAGGAAGTCACAACTGTTTTTAATATGTCAAAGCTCATTTCTGATGTTGACCGCACCGAAATTGAAGAATTAGGCAATAAGTTAAAAAGTCTTTTAGACATAGGACAAAAACAGGCTGTATCAGCTTCTTCACGCTTGAATTATTTAGAACCAGCGGCATCGTACAAGTTTAAATCAATACTCATAAAAAACTTCCGGAGATTAACTGAAATTCATTTAGAAGACCTCCAGCGCATTAATATAATTGCGGGAATAAATAATTCTGGTAAAACAACTTTTTTAGAGACAGTAAATTTACTTTGCTGTATGAATTCCCCTAAACCATTTATTGAACTTATTCGGAGAAGGGCGAAGATCCCAACCGATGAAGTTAATATGAAATGGTTTACCGATCAAGTTCCAGAAGCTTCAATTGAGGCTAGTTTTAATAGAAAAAAAATACAATTAGAGTTGTCAAAAGATGTTCTTAATGTTGAAGATATGACTTACTATATCGAAAGTGCATGCTTCGACATAATTTATGATAAAAAATCATATTCTTCTCAAACGCATTTTTTCGAAAAATATCCACAACGAACAGAGGGAGAAATATTCTCTCTCTGTCCTGCTGTTTTTGCTAGTCCGTTTAGTGGTCTTGATCCTGAGTTATTAAAATTATGTCACAGCCAAAGTTTAAAAATGGGAAGTAAACAAACTATTGTTGAATTCATTAAAAAACATATTGATGCTGGAATCATAAATATCGAGCAAGATGATACAGGTAGATTTACAGTAGTTCATGACTATATTTCGCCAAATCCAGACCTTACACTATATGGAGAAGGAGTTCAACGAATATTTAAAATAGGCTTACTTTTTGCCGGAGCGAAAGATGGGGTTGTTATTATCGATGAATTTGAAAATGCTGTACACGCCTCTCTTTTACCGAAGTTAGTCAGTTTAATATACGATTTATCTAAACACTTTAACACTCAGGTTTTTATTACCTCACACAGCAAGGAATGCATTGATGCTTTTGCTACTTCTCCTTATATTGAATCAGAAGAAATATCCGGGTATAGCCTAATTGAATATGAAGGAGAAATAGAATGTTTCCAATATGCAGGAGACAGGTTACATAAATTAATTGATAGTATCGATTTTGATTTAAGGGGGAGAGGTTAATAGATGAATATCCTTTTTATAATCTGTGAAGGTCCTCACGACGCCCAGTTCATCGGTAGGTTGTTAAGTGAATCTAAGCAATATAAAAGTTATGAATCAAATTTAAAGGAATACCCTATGCCATTGGATACTTTTATTATGAAAAAGTATCATTCTCAAAATGTAGATGAAATCCGAATTGGAAAACCCAATTACCCCATGGTTCCAATATGTGCTTTCCTTAATACTGAGAATAATGAAAACCTTGTTTTACCTGTATCAATGGGGGGGATGGATCAATATCAAAAGACAATTGAATATGTTAATGAAATAAAAAGTGACTTTGCCTATGATGTTTTACGGCCTCAAAAAAGCTCAATTAAAAAAGTTTCTATCTTGTTTGTTTATGACGCAGATTCAAGAGGGGTCATAAAGACGATCTCATTGTTTAAAGAAAGGTTTGAAAGTGCGTTAAAACTGACTGGCAACATTATCAATTCGTCTTGGTTTTGCAGTGATGACTTCCCCACTTCTCTTTATATTTTCACAGGGGAAGACAAGGACACGGGTACCCTTGAAGATAATATCATTTCTCTTTTTGCCACAAAAAATGAAGAATGGGTTGAAGCAACAAAAGGTCATATTTCTAATAATTTTGAACACCTTACCCCAAGCGGAGACCCCACCGCGCATACAGCAAAAGTTAACAAAGGAATTCTTACAACTTGCGGACAGATAGAGAAAAGCAATGCCGGTTATGCCCTTACCGTAGTCGTTCGTGATACAAAACTGCTTAATGGAGCGTTTGATTTTTCTGACCAAAATACTCAGTGGTACAAGTTATTAAACCTTATCAATGGAGCTTTTGTATGAGCGAACAAAATGAAGAATTCATTGATGTAGGGACTGAAGTAGCCGAAGAGGATGCTCCCGATAATTTCTTTATCGATATATTGTCGGGAGAGGCACAGACGCCTTCTCCTAAAAAGTTGCTTATTCAGCGCGTTCTAAGGCAGCTGATTGAGATTTACGGCTTTGACCGATCTGACATTGAGGTCGGTTACAACCCGCGAATTCAGGGGCACGGCCGCAAGACCATTGATATCGCGTTGTTCCGCAATGGCACGGAACATACCAACGACAACCTCCAACGAATCATTGTCTGCAAAACGCAAAAGAAAAGAGACAAGCTCAGATCGCACACCGAAGCCGATGCCGATCTCCGTCAGCTCAAAGAATTAATCGAGCTATTACCCTCCGTCTCATTGGGCATGTGGACCAATGAACAGGAGGAATTTCTGTTTCAGGTGGAGAGAACCCGTTTTGAAGTTCGTACCAAGCCTCTCGGTGTTTGGCCGGTTCCTGGCGAAAACACCACTGATCTTGACCAGACTGGAGGAGTGATTCAGGTCAGTGCCGATGCCGAAGATCTGGAGGATGCACTGCTCCGCTGCAAACAATATCTGAACCGAAACCTCGGTCTGGACCATAAGGACGCCTTCAAGCAACTGGCCGTTCTGGTGTTGGCAAAAATCTTTGACGAGACCCAGCGCCCAACTGACAGACGCTTCTGGATCAAAGGTGACGAGCCGTTCACCGAAGAGGGGCAGCGGGCGATTCAGGAACGGATCTCAGGCTGCATTACGGATGCACAAGCATGGCAGCCAAACCTGCTTGCTCGGGGATGGGACCTGACTCTTGAATCTAACGAAACGGCCCGGGTAGTGATGGAGCTTGCCAGATACAATTTGAGCGAAACATTGCCTCGTTACCGTACCGATGCGTTCAGGGCGATGGCCCGCAATGTAATGGACGGCCGCGAAGGTCGCTATCCCACTCCACTAAATGTGGCTGAGATGGCGGTCAAAATGCTTGATCCGAAAGCAACAGACCGAGTGATGGACTGCTCTAGCGGTACCGGCACCTTTTTGGCCATGGCTGCAACGCATGTCTTCAACCAGAATCTTGCCGATGCCGGGACCACACCTGAAGAAGCCACTGCCGAACAGATTGTTGCAGCGCAGAATCAGGCGGCTGAATGGGTTGCCACCAAAGCGCTTGGATGTGAAATTGACCCGTATCTCACGGTCACCAGCCGAATGAATCTGCTCTTTACCGTGGGAAGCCCCGGCCGCGTTTTCAGATTGGATGCCCGGACGTTTCCGGAGGGCGATCTCGATGGTGTTGAAGCAGCTCGAACAGCCATCCCACTCGAGAGCATGGACATGGTCCTGCTGAATCCATGGTTTTCAACCAAAGACACCGTTACCGATGAATCCATCCTGAGCTCCTATGAGCTGGGTAAAATCTGGAACAAGGAAGAAGGTGGTACCGGATACGTCAATTCCGGTGATATCAATTCCGCCGGTGTACCTCCAGAAATCCTGTTTATTGAACGAGCGCTGAAATGGGTAAGACCCGGAACCGGTCGTGTTGCCATTCTGCTGCCCGATGGTGTACTGGGGAATCCCGGTGATGAAGATGTCCGCTGGTGGATACTACGGCACTGTGAAGTGCTGGCCAGTGTCGATCTGCCCGTGGAGCCGTTCAAGGAGACTGTAAAGGAATACGGTCTGACACCTGCTTTACCGAGCCTTTTGGTATTGCGCCGCCGGAGCGCCGAAGAGCTCATCAATACCGAACACCCCGAGTACAAGGTCTTCATGGCCGTTGTAGATCGGGCCGGAGTGGATGCCCGAGGGAACCAGCTCTTTAAACGAGCGCCAGATGGTGAAGAGCTCATTTTCGAAGAAGAGGTGGTCGAACGTGTCCGTGTGGGCGGTGAAGTGCAAATCCGCCGCACCACACGAAGGGACCGAAAAATTCACGATGAGCTTCCTCTTGTTGCAGACAAATTTAAAGAATTCATGGAAACCGGCGAGGTGTCAGTATGAGTAGAAAATTTAAAGTAAAGGCCATCCCAAGTAGATGGCTGGAAAATAACGGATGCCGATTGGATTGTGGCCCATATATGTCTGGGTCGTTTGAAGCAAAAATAGCACTTGAATCACTAAGTGTTCCCAAAGTCCCCCTATCAGACTTAACAGTTGATGGGATGTCGGGAATATTCAAAGGAAAGATGATAAAGCGCATTTTTGTAAACAGCAAAGAGCATGGTGTTCCGTTTTTAAATACATCTGACATGTTAGAAGCAGATCTATCGAATGTGCCACGTATACCCAAAAAGATCGCAGATTCTGATTTTCAATGTTATTTGCAACCTGAAACAATCCTGATATCAGCCGCTGGAACGATTGGAAGGACTCTGTTCGCACGCGAAGACATGAAAGGTATGTTTGCCTGCAGTGATATCATGAAGATAATCCCTGATAGATCAATTATACCTTCAGGTTATTTATATGCATTTTTAAGTTCAGAGTTTGGCATACCGCTCGTTACTTCTGGAACCTTTGGCAGCATTATTTTGCATATTGATGCAAAGGATTTATCAACAATTCCTGTCCCAAGATTTTCTGACGAATTTGAGGGTGAGATTGATGCTTTGATCAAAGAGGCTTCAAAATTTAGAACAGAGGCAGTTGAATTGATTAATGCTGCTCGCAATAAATTTAATTTCTATGGAGAAAACATATTAGAGGACACAAAAAAATCTCCCTGTTTTAATACTGTCAGCTCTAATAGTTTAATCAAAAGACTGGAGGCTGCATATCATGACCCTCAGGTTGAAAAAATTGAGCAAAAGATAAAGCAAAGTGAATACTGCAAGATACGCGATTTATGTAAAGAAGTATCTTTACCCGGAATTTTTAAGCGCATTTATATCAACGATGAGGATTATGGATCGAAATATTATTCTGGTAGCGCGGTGTTCTGGCTTGAGCCTATTCACAAGGAGATCCTCTCCAGAAAAACATCTCTGTATGAAGATGTAAAAATTGAAAACGGAACAATTTTAATACAAGCCTTTGGACAAAAAGGTGGATTGATTGGACGAGTGGCATGGGTAGGAGAATACTTAGACTCAAGCTGTACAACTCACATGTTGGTGAGGGTCAAAGCTACAGATGAAGATTTGGCAGGATACCTTTACGCTTATTTATCCTCTGATGTCGGGTATGCTCAAATCATCAGATTACCGTTTGGGGGATCGATACCACACTTCACTGAACACGATATAGCTAATGTTCTTATTCCACTGATGGATGAAGACGAGACAAAAGAAATTAACGATTCTGTTCTTAAAGCTATGCGTCTCAGAGATGAGGCTCTAAAGAAAGAACTGCTCGCTCGTAAACTTGTAGAACAGGCTATCAAAGAGGGAGGACGCTAATGGCTAAGGTGATTACGGAGATCAGCGGAATCCCGGCGAATGATGCCGAACGAAAAGCCATTGGCTTGCTACGCGATAACCTCCCCGACAGCTGGATGCTCTTTCACAACTTTGAGCTCCGTCAGGGAGAGGAAGTGTTTGAAATCGATCTGGCGGTGATGTCGCCTCATGCCGTCTATCTGGTGGATGTCAAGGGAACCCACGGACTCATCGATGTCTATGGTTCCAAATGGTATCCTGACGGCAGACAGCCTTTCCACTCTCCGCTGGCCAAGCTCCGTAATCATGCAAAGGTTCTGGCCACCATTATCCGTGAAAGCAATCCCGGCCTGATTGAACTGCGTAAAGCGCATGTACAGGCAGTAGTGCTTTTAACGGCCGATGATGCCAAACTGAACGATCCGGCTGGGATTGATTCACCGGACGTGACCGATCTGAAACACTGCATCAATTATCTCTCCGATAAAAAGAGGATTCCGGATCACCGGCTTGATAATATTCAGCGCCATCATGCCCAGATCTTCAAGGCAATCACCGGCAAGGCGAAGCCCAAGAGCTCAGCTCTGGTTTTCCGTGACTGGCAGGTTGAAGAAAAACTTGGTGGTGATGACCACTATACCGAATACCGGGCCAAGCACAGTCTGTTGGGTAAAACCGGAGGCATGGCCCGTTTAAGGGTGTATCAGGCCGATCCGTATCAGGATGAAGCAGACCGGAAAGAGGAATTTAAGAAAATCAGCAATGCCTACCGTGCGGTGGCGCATATGCCGACCCACGCCAATATCCTTGCGGTCAAGGACCTCTTTGTCTCGGATGAGGAGGATCGGGTGGTTCTGGTTACCGAAGACCTGCCCGGACAGGCGCTTCGGCAGCATATCAAAAAAAGCACCTTGGCTCTGACCTTTGACCAGAAACTGGAGATCATGCGGAATGTCCTCTCTGCTCTGGATCACGCCCATAAGCATGAGGTCATTCACCGCAACCTGACGCCGGATGCCATTGTGGTAACCAAAGGCGGACAGGCCCGTGTGACCGGATTTGATTTTGCCCGGGTTGGTAAGAATAGAACGAGCACGATTGCAGATCAGATCATTCGGGATATTGATAAGGATTACCGAGCTCCTGAAATCGTTAAAGATGAAGAAGAGTCATTCACAAAAGAAGCAAGTATTCTGTCTGATCTCTACTCGATTGGTCTTATTTTTTACGAACTGATCACTGGCGAACAGGCTTTTGAAGACATCGATCAGATGATGGAAGCCGACGGCAAGTTTCCCATTCCACCTTCAGAAGTAAAAACTGACCTGCCGAAAGGCTTCGATGCCTGGCTGCAGAAATTTTGTGAATTTGACCCTGAAGATCGGCATTCCAGTGCGGCCGTGGCCCGAAAAGGGCTGGATGCCATTATCCTTCCTGAAGCCAAAGACGAATCGGCCGATGATGTTTCCAGCGATGCGCTGCCAGTTGTTCCTGAAGACCTGACATCTCTGCAAAGAGATGATGTGCTGGCAGACCGGTTCCGCATACAGGAAAAGCTGGGCAGCGGCGGATTCGGCGTTGTCTACAAAGTGTTTGATTCCTTTGGTGATGTGGTCCGGGTCATCAAGATGATCACCCGAGACCGACGCAGCGTTTATGAACGTCTGCGCCGAGAATATAAGACCCTGACGCAGCTTCCGGAACATCCGCATGTGGTAAAGGTTGTCTGGGCTGACCGCTTCAGTGACAAGAAGCAAACGCCCTACATCGTTTTTGAATACGTTGAAGGGCTTGATGTATCCGACCTGATTGATGCTGAAGCATTGTCTCTCAACGATGCTGTTCAGATTATCATGCAGTCGGCGAAAGGCTTGGATCACCTGCATAAAAATGGCGTTTACCATCAGGACATGAAGCCATCAAACCTGCTATGGACCGATAAGGGCGTTCGAATTATTGATTTCAATGTGGCCGTTTCCGAAAACGATGACGTTCAAGGCGGCGGTGGCACACGAAGATACCTGCCACCGGACTATGACCTTTCCGGGGAGCCTTCTGCTGAAGATCGGATAGACCGTGATCTGTATGCCCTTGGAGTCACCTTTTACGAGTGCTTAACCGCTGGTGCCTATCCTTTCGAGGAGATGACACCCCCACCGAAAAAACAGCCGAGAGAGATCAAGCAGTTCAAAGGCTGCTCTGATCTGAGCTCCGGGCTCATTAAGGTGCTTCATAAGTTGATCGCTCCTGAAAGAAAGGATCGTTACCAGAAGCCGCTTGAGATGCTGGCCGAGCTGGAAGCGCTGAATGGGAAATACCGTTCTCTGATGACAACTGGCGAGCTGACCGCAACGCTAAAAGTCGTATCCAAACTGGGCTTCAAGGCTGATCGACCTAATTTCAATCCTTATGTCAGCCATCTGCTGACACTCTACAGTCAGAGCCAGATATCCAATGCCGGGACGCGGGGGCTGGATGAGATCGGCAAAGCAACGTATGTCTCAACCTATCTGGATGAAAAACTGAAGCCCGCATTGCTTCGGGGTGATTTCCGGCTGGTGGTTATCAGTGGTAACGCCGGTGATGGTAAGACGGCTTTCATTCAGCAGTTTGAAAATGAAGCGGAACGGGTTGGAGCACAATTCCAGCGCGGAGCGAATGGCGCAGTTTTCCAACTGAAAGGTCATACCTTCCAGAGCAACTATGACGGCAGTCAGGACGAAGGCGACGAACAAAACGATGCCGTATTGCTGAAATTCTTCAGTCCATTCAAAGGCAAAAATCCTGATTCATGGCCCACCAACCAGACACACATTATTGCGATCAATGAAGGTCGCCTCGTGGACTTCTTTTTGGAACATGAAAAAGACTTCCCGGAACTGGCCGCAATGGTTCAACAGGGACTGGCGGGCAAGCAGCCGGAATCAGGAGTATCGGTCATTAACCTGAACCTACGTTCCGTGGTTTCTGATGCGGGTGATGGCAATAGCTCTATCCTTAAGCGCCTGATCAATAGGATGACGCAGCCGGAGTACTGGTCTGCCTGTGAAGAATGTGATCTGAAAGGCAAATGTTACGCCTACCATAATGCGTCCACCTTCCAAGACCCGACTGCTGGTCCGAAAATTACAGAGCGGCTGGAAAAACTTTACACGATTACGCACCTTCGAGGGAGACTGCATATCACTATGCGTGATCTTCGGTCGGCCTTGGCGTACATGCTGGTTGGCACCGAAGACTGCGATGGCATCCATCAGCTGTATCAAAATGGTGGTGAGGCAAGCTGGAACCGGATTTTAGAAGGGTATTACTTCAATTCATGGATAGCGGGCTACAAAGAGAACGCCGACCGTTTGATTAAACTGTTGCAGGAAATCGATGTGGCGCAGGTCAGCAATCCGGCCCTGGATCGGGAGCTCGGCTTTTTAAGTCCGGATCACAAGAAGATGTCCCGATTCAATTTTGGAGTGAGGCCGACATACGATGAGGAGCTTATCGGGCTGCTGTTTAATAATCTCCCACGGGATTTCTCACTTAAGAGGCGGAATCATCACATATCAAAGCACCAGAATTACCTAAGCCACATGCGCAGGAAGCATTTCTTCGAATGCCGTGATGAAGATAAATGGAAAGTGATGCTGCCGTATAAAACTCTCGACCAGTTTATCGACACCATACATAGCGATGACAGCAACGATGAGTCCATCAAGCGGATACTCATGGCAATTAATCACGGAGAGGGGTTAAGCAATCCTGACAGGCTTGGTTTGCAGCTGGCACTGCGGGTTCGAAAAGTCGAAAAAGGCACTATACGAAGCTACCGTCTGTTTGACGGAAACCGCTTTTCATTCCAATCACAGGCCGGGGTCATCGCTCACCAGTTCCTTGAAACCTTCCCGCAAAACATCACCCTGCATTATGACTCGGGTGATGGGCACACGGCTAACCTGACTATACACCTTGATGTGTATGAAATGCTTATGAGGCTAAATGATGGCTATCGCCCGAGCGTTGAAGAAGAGGAAGGCTTCTATCTCAGTTTGTCGGTATTTAAAAATGTCTTATCTGCTGCGCCATATCAGGAAGTCCTCCTGACTGAAAGCGGCTATGAGTTCTATCAGGTCCGTCGTCAAAACGACGGTGTCCTGCAGCTTAACAAATCAAACAGGAGGGCTGAATAATGGGAGTTAAAGGTCGCGATAAAGAATTCAGAACTCCAAAGGTTTCATTCCTCGAGTTCAACCACACGGAAATGGACCGTGTGTTGACCATGCTGTTTCCTCGCCTGAAATATGATGGGTATGGTAGCCGCCGCCCTCCGCGAGGAGGGGATTTGACCGTCGAAGAATTTTTAGAAGATTTCTTGGAGCATCCGGAATGGTTCTCCGGTTTTGACCGGCACCCGGAAGTTGTTCGAAAATGGATCGAAACCGATTTGATGGATGTTGTAAATCGAGGGAAAGCGAATCAGGCCGTTGCAGCTCCAAGACCGCTTCATGGAAATACCTACAAGTTCAGGAATTCAAAACACACCAGAGATTACGGTGCATCCGAACAGATCTACTGGATGCTGTTTTATGCAAGAAAGGGGAAAGGTCAGGCCGCCAGAGATGCGCTGAAGCGCTTCTTTTTCCCGGGTATCGATCTGGTTACCGACAAGTATGATCCCAATGTTTCTGTTGATGTAGAGACGCAGGCGCTTCTCCGTCTGGATCATCAGGTCACGCAGGACATGAAGGACTCAAAAGAGCCAAATCGCGTGAGCCCGATGTGTATCGGACAAGCCGACATTCTTGCAGAGGATATTTTGAGAATTTTGGCCTATGAACCATACATCCCAAGGTCGGTTCTGGTTGATTACATCAAAACCCTTATGGCATTTCATCTCTCGATTTACCAACTGAAGCTATTGAATATATTGCCAAAGGTAGTGAAGCAGCAGTCTGGAAATCCGTTATGCACAACCGGCGAGTGCCCGGTTAAGACGGATCAAATAAAGGCTCTTGAAGGGTGCCCTTACAAAATCTCCATGCTGGTGGATATGGGGGATGCAAATAATCCGCACATGGCTGAAATGGCTCGAAAATCAGCGGACCGTTTCTACCGGCAGATTCCGGCCTTTGTACAGGCCAACTATACCGTTAAGAAGTTGGATGAAATGGCGGAGTATCTCAGCAAAAAGACCGGGAAGCTCACAGCTCCGTCCAGTGGGGATTTTAGTGTCGGCGACCTTGTTGAGTTGCTCGGCCCTAAATATGCCACAGACCGGGAGGCGTACTTTAAGTTTCGCTTAGCCAGTTTGATTGAAGAATCATCCAGCGGCTCGGATGATGTTGATCCTGAGATTCGTGACGTAACGGCCATGGGACTAAGTGATTTTGATTCCTTTATCGAAATCCTGATGGCCTATCGAGGCAAATACCACAAGCAGTATATCACAGAGTGTCTGGATTCTTTACTTTTGAAAAACAAAGACAATGGCTTGCTCGCTCAGGCCCGCACCAAGGGAAGCCCACGCCGGTTTGTTCTTGGTAGCAAACTGCTGGAAGTGCTGCTGCAGTTGGCAGTGTTAACACAAAAAGACAATACCTTTGTAACCAGAGAGCTTCAAATTGAAGAGCTCTTGGTGTTTCTGTTTGAGCGATATGGAATATGCATCGATCGGGTTCCACCATCTTCGCAGGGCTCCAGCATCCTCGACAAACGAGCATTGAGATTGAATTTAGAGGCGTTTAAACGACGCCTGCGAGAGATTGGATTTTATGAAGACCTGTCTGATGCCTACATAACCCAAAAGGTTACACCCAGGTATCAGATTAACCGAGGAGGTCAGAATTATTCGAATGGGAGACAGGCATGAGTAACGCATTTATAGAGTTAACACAGGAAAAAATAAACAATGCTGTTACAGCCATCTTGTGTCCGAAAATAAGCCAAATCATTCAGGAGAGAGCCCCGGGTCATTGTATGCGGGTCACCGATCTTGATGATGATATTATGGAAACCCTTTGCCTGGGACTGAGAAAGCAGTTCCCGGACGGCAATATCTTTATCTTGAGTCATGCCCACTCGGCAGATAAGAAACACTTGATTACATCCACCAAACTGGTGGAGCTGCGGAACCCTCAGGAGGATGGTGAACTCAGAAGCCCACTGCTCGTCTTCACTCCAACCTCCCTGAGAACCAGCGCAGAAGATTCCTTCGGAGTGGCCACGTTTGAGGAGCTTACTTTTGTCGATATTTACCGGGAACTGACCGAACAGCTTTTACAGCGTGTTCCTGTTTCACTAATCGCATTCGTAAAAGACATCTTTTCCATTCTTCAGGAGGAACAATGGTTCTTTGCTGATGAGGTCAGTATGGTTCGCTTTTTATTGACTGCACTTGAGAATGGCATCGATGGAGAGACGGTGGGTGCAAGCCTTTACGAGCTCGCTTTAATCCCTGACTTCAAGTTATTTGAAGACCCGACGCACGTCTCAGGTAAGATTCACCGCAACGTTGATTCTGTGCGTATTTTGGCAAGTTCCCATAAGTCCATTCGAGGCAGAGTGGCCGAACTTGGGCTCAAAGATAAGAAACTGGCGACTTTACTCATTACCTTTTTTGACAAACATGATATCCACGAACCTGAAAACTGGACGCGTCGAATTGCTTTGGGAAAAAACTGTTGGGATATTTCTTTTGATAAATGGGCATTTGTTGAGGAAATCGCTCTGGACAAAATTGATCTCAACGTCGACTCGACGGACTTGCCAGCCATTGCTGCCGATGAGATCGATGACACACTCCGCGGATTAATTGGACAGCAGGTATTGGTGCCTAATGACCGCAGAAAAATGAATGTGGTCTTCGATGTTAATCCGCATCCCAAGATGATTAATGGGCTGGATCACTTTACTGTTCAAATCATGTCACAAGCCGGAGGCCCAGTCGGAAAATCGAAAAAGGTGAAGGCTTGGAATCCCAAGCGTACAAATTGTACAGTGAGCCTCACCAAGCTGAACAAAATTGATTTCGAAGAAGGCTGGCATTACATAAGAGTTTTGCCTTGGACGGCCGAGGGAGACCCTGTCCCCATGAATGATTCAGGAGATGGTGAAGATTCCATAAGGCCATTCCAAAGTGAACCGTTTTATGTTTTGCCCGGCGGTAGTCTTGAGGAAGAGCCGCCTCAAAGGGCGATACCATTTGAGAAGAGCCTTGAGCACGCCAAAATCAAACTCCAACTGACCGCTTTGGGAGATGACAGAGATCCTACTGATGTTTGTGTATCTGAAATAAACTGGTCCGAAGGCGGCAAAACAAAACGTAATTCAAAACAAGAATTGCTTGTTGTTAAATTTGGGCGCGAGGGTGCCATGCGGATTCCGGTCTCCCGAGTTCTGAAGTCAATTGAACAACGGATTCTTGCAGAGCCGAAACACCCTTCCGGATGGAGAATGCAAATCAACTTGAACACCCCGGAGCTGCCGAGTGAGATTGGTCTTCAATTACCTTCATCTGCAGCAATGCAATCTTTTCTATCAGCTCGGGAACTATTGTTTGATGCCATAAGGAACGGAAGCTCGGAGTTGATCTGCCAGGGATTCTCCTTCGAGGAAAACAAAGAGCTCTGCCTTGCTTATGCTGAGTCATATTTCGACCTGATCAAAAGCATCATGCGCAATGCAGAACACAACGCTGGAGCTGACAGGCAATCGGCTTTAATAGAGCTGAAGAACATTCTTGCGGTTGATTCGATGCATGTTGTTCTTACTGATTTTAGAGGAAAGCATCGTGAAGCTCTTTTTGTGGCTCCCACGCATCCTTTGCGAGTGTTGTGGCTGCTTAGCTGGTCAACACTGGCCCAAGAATGGATTCAACAAATATTAACCGATGGCAAAGATTATCTCCCCGCGGTAAGAACGGCTCTTCTTGAAGGACTTCAGGCGGTTAATTTTCCCGTTGGGATCCCTGTTGAAGATGGACGAGTATTTACAGCGGTAGATAACCTTAATCCGTTTTGGTGTGTTTGTGCTCCTGCAACTGAAGATAACACTCGTGGACTGATCGCAGAGCTTTGCGCGGCTCTTGGCCTGCCAGAACCGGCCACAGTCGGGACCGATGTCAACGGCGCAGTAATCGCTGAAAAAATTGAACGCTATCTCTCACAGCACCCTTATGTCCGTGAACTTTCAATTAATGTTTTTAATCCCGGATCAGGAAGCGTGATTGCTGAGGCTTTAATGGCTCTTCAGTATAAGAACGAATTCAAGAATCTGAGATATAACCTGAATCTGTTTTCTTCAGATCCTGAGTCGCCAGCTCTCGGAGACGCTCTCGAGCAATTATTGAAGCCCGTAACCGCCGGAAAGTACGATTCGTCTGATGCGTTCTCAATATCCACAGGCAACCATCTTTTTTCAAAGATGAGCCTCGCAAAGCATCACAATGCCGAGTTCCATGCTGATGCGAAAAAGTTTGCTGCTCATCTTAGTATTTTGCTGGATGTCTTCCCCGCAGAGGAAATTTCAGTCAGCTCGGTCAAGAAAGCATTCCCTCCGCTTTACGGCCTTATCCAGGACTATGACGATAATTTCATTGATGATGAAAGCGGAACCTTCTGGCAGAAGAGCCCGCGTATAGGCACAAATTTGCAGCCGGGCAATTCAAGCTGTTATGACTTGCTAACCAACCTGACGGCGAAGATCTGCTCGGCTATTTCTGCCGTTGCCACAACCGGGGCTAATTTTGCTGGAGTTCCCGTTATTACACTCGGTCTTGATTCAAAGGAAAGAGAGCTCATTTACCAGATCCATCAGGTGAGTGATTGGGTATTCACAATTGACCGTAATATGGGGATTGAGTTCTTTGATCACGGAGGGCGGAAGAATCGTCCAGACTACTTAATTGACTTTGTCCCTGGAACTAGCGCTCATACAACACACAATCTGATTATTTCCTCCCGCTCTACCGATGAGCTTGAAGCGATGTTACGTCCGGTACTGGAAATTCACGGGCTCACTGCGGATCAGAATCAAACGGTAGCAATCCTCGCTCATTTGAGGTCTCTATCCGGCCAACTGGCTTTGAAACTGATTTCTGCGGATGCACAGCAGAAAGAAGCTCTCGGACTTGCACTGGCCCGGTTGTATCTGGAGTATCAGGGAGCCCTAGCAAACCAAATAATAATCCCTCTTGATGCGCATACTGATTTGTATAAGTCATCCAACGGAGATGAGGTTGAAGACTCTGTTAGTTTACAAAGAACCGACCTTGCGCTATTCGATCTGAATCTGACCTCAAGAACAATCACCTGCAATCTGGTTGAAGTTAAGTGTTATTCAGACGTTGGAGATTTTTCAGCCTTTAATCAGCTGAAGGAGCGCATCAGCGGTCAGATAAATCAGAGCGAAAGAATTATTCAGCGTCACTTTGATCCTGCACTAAAGAAGAATGATCGGCCCGATAGATTATTAAAAAGCCGAGAGCTGGCACTCCTGTTGAGATTCTATCTGGAGCGAGCCCTTAGATATGAAATATTTGAGAATACTGCTGCTGATGAAGCACGGCTGTTCTTGGATACCATTGAAAAAGGATACTCTCTACAATTTAGACGGAGTGCCATCATCTTTGACTTCGAGAAAGACGGAACCGATGCGCCTGACAATGAAGTAGGTATTGAATTCCATCGGATAGGAAAGAATCTTGTTCAAGCCTTGCTAGATAATTGCTCCTTTAGTTCATCCGAAGTATCTGAGGATTTAGCCAATGAAAGCAGTGCAACATTAGCTGAATTGGCAATCCCAGAAGTTCCACGCCTTGAGACCGCAGCCTTTCTCACACCAAAAAGAGAAAGAACAGTAACCATTAATGAGCTGGTCGTCGATGTAGAAGATGAAGCCAAAGACACTGACTACTCCATATCGGAGATTCAGACTATGGAACCGGTTGAACTCGAACCTGCAGATGTAACAAGCACTACCCCGGATGATTCAATTTCTGAACAGATAGTCGACATAATAAAACCAGAAGAGGCCGAGGTAGAAAATACTATAGCGGCCGAACCTGGAGATTTGCCGGTTGATATACCTGACTCGACACCACTGGCCGAAAAACAGCCGTCTTCGAAGGTTAAATATGATGTAATGCTTGGCGTTACATCTGACTCGCCCCAGTACGGCCTACTTGGGGAGGTCTCCGGTCGCAAAGTAGCCCTTGACCTTAACCACACACATACAATCAGTCTTTTTGGAGTACAGGGCGGAGGTAAAAGTTATACTCTTGGAACTGCGATTGAAATGGCCAGTATGCCGATGCCGAACATCAATGTGCTCCCGAGCCCATTGTCTACGGTCATATTCCATTATAGCCCGACACAGGATTATGCTCCTGAGTTCACGTCTATGGTTGGGGCAAATACTGTTGAGGATGAAATTAATATTCTTCGGGAACGTTACAAAGCGGAGCCGGACGCGCTAAAGGACATTTTGATCCTGACTCCTTCTGACAAAGTTGAGCAGCGACAGCAGGAATATCCGGATATTGAAGTACGCCCCATCGCGTTCTCCGCTTCAGAGCTCAAAGCGGCCCATTGGAAATTTCTAATGGGAGCAATCGGCAGTCAGAGTATGTATATGAGGCAGATCAATCTCATCATGAGAGGTCTGCGAAACAACCTCACTCTGGACGCAATCAGGAATGGGATTGATAGCTCAGGACTTTCAGACCACCTGAAAGAACTGGCTCAAACCCGGTTGCAGTTCGCCAGTGAATACATTGATGATTCCCAGAATTTGCAAGATCTGATTTGGCCCGGTCGCCTGATCATAGTGGACCTCCGAGATGAATACATCGAAAAAGATGAGGCCCTCGGATTGTTTGTTGTAATGCTTCAGATATTCTCTGAAGCCACCTATAACGGCAATGCGTTCAACAAGCTCGTTGTCTTTGATGAAGCACACAAATATATCGATAATGACGACCTTGTTTCTGGATTGGTAGAGGTCGTAAGGGAGATGCGTCATAAAGGTACAAGTATAATGGTTGCATCTCAAGATCCGCCATCAGTCCCTATTTCTCTCATAGAGCTTTCATCACAGATCATTATGCATAAATTCAATTCTCCGGCTTGGTTGAAACATATCCAAAAGGCTAATGCTGCTTTAAGTGATTTAACATCTGAAAAGATGAGCAACCTTGGTACAGGGGAAGCTTATGTGTGGTCGAGTAAGGCTTCAGATGATACATTTACTCGAAATGCGGTGAAAATAAGATGCCGTCCTCGCGTTACGCAACATGGAGGAAATACGAAAACAGCAGTAGAGCAGTAAAAAGAAATATGAACAGTTCATGTTAAATACCAAAATGTGGCGGAATCCTGCTGATTCATGATAAAACAACAGGACAATATAGCGCATAAAACGCCGATTTTGCTCAGCCTGGGTGGGTCACTTTCTCACCCGGTTAGGTGGGTTAATTTAATTTCCGATTTGACAGCATATTGCCGGTGAGGAGCAGCCAATGACGGTCAAGTCCCGGGAATTTGGAATGTGGTATGGAAAATGCTAACTGAATTATCAGGACGAAAATATTACCGGCTTTCCGAATATGAATGGAATAATCAAGTATAGGCGGAGAATTATGATGAGAAAAGTAATTGACAAATGTATGCTCAGCAATATTGACAGACAGTTTGATGAACTCATGAAAACAAATAAAGATATCATGAGAGACGGCATTATTGATCTTGAAAAATATAATAACAGCAAACTGCGTATTCTGTGGGTATTAAAACAAAACATTGGTTATGGATACTCTGACTATGTCGACCAGCTTACTGATAATATTTCTGAAATCAGCAATTCTCCGACATGGAGACGAATGGCTTATGTCAGCTACGGGCTGATTACAGGCGAACGAGATTTTGACAAAGTGAGTGGACTGAATGTAAACGAACTTGCCGAATCATTATTTGAAACCGCAATTATTGAAGTTAATAAGGAACTTGGAGAAACCCGATCCCCTGATAATGTGATTTTAGACGGCTTTGAACAATATAAAAGTCTGGTTTTTGACCAGATTACTGCCTATGATCCAGATGTAATAATTATTTCTATGGTTGGTGTCGGCGAAGCTTTGAAACCGATTGTTGAAGATATATACCAATACTTTACTAATCAAGAATATATGATTGGGGGTAATGAATACGCTGGGGACGCGGATGTTGCATGGACGCCTGTTGGTACTAAATCTTTCTTGTGGACATATCACCCCAGTTACATAAGAGGAATATCTGATAAGAATTATTTCAACACTTTAGTCATAGCTTATGACAAAACCAAAGAAACTGGGATCACATTGTAAATGTGTAGTCAGTTTATTTTCAAATAAAAAACAAAAATATCACAAAGGAGACCCGGACATGGCAAATTGTTACTGTAAGAACTGCGGCATGAAGTATTCTAGTGTACAGGCCCTGACTACAGGAGCCTGCAATCGCCATCCTGATGGCAGAGGGAAACATCAACTCTATGAAGGAAGTGAAAAACAACAATATGTCTGCAAATACTGCGGCATGAAGTATTCAAGTCTGCAAGCCCTCACTGCCGGGAATTGTAATCGCCATCCTGATGGCAGAGGAAAACACAGTCCGGCATTGTAACAGAGGCTGATGTCATAAATGAAGCAGAAAGTATATTTGTATGGCGGGTGGGGAGATGTCCTCTTCGCCGCCATCTGCGGCATCGCGATGCTGATTATGACGCTTAACATCATTGACAAAGACTTGTCTCGTATAAATCTTACCACTATCGGTGGTATAGCCGCTTTTATGCTAATAGTTCAATATCTGATGCTGCTGAAAACCAATCCAGGCCGGATTATCGTCAATCTATTGCTGCTGCCGGTCAAGTTGCCGGCGGCGGCTTTACTGATTCTTTGCGTTACGGCAACATTTTCGTCTGTAGGGAAAACTTTCCGCGAAGAAGACCAGCGACTTGAAAATGCTATGGGTACCGTTGCGACTGGTCTATTATCTTCTTTCATGTTCCTGATAATTAGAAAAAGTATAAAACCTCATTAATGAGAAAATTTCAAAAATCCTGATCATACCAGCTTGCAATGTCATTGCAATGGTTGGTCCAATGGCAATAATGTATTCTTCGAGTTCCTCCATATCTTCATTTTCAGATTTTAATTATCGGTAAATCTCAAGAAGTCAATATAACCTTTGATTAATTTGGCGTATACCAAATGAAACGTAGCGTTCTTCTGAACGCAACAGGGGTAATTGTGTGTGCTATACAGATAAAAATTTATCAGCACTGATCAAAATTTGAAAAGGCATAGCTGCAATATGTTGTGATTTTAGCTCAAAATGGTTTGGCACGGTAAATGCTTTTTAATATTGCAACCTTAATCCTGTAACTAAAGAAAGGAATTGCAATTATGTCTAAAATGTCGCTGGTCATGGAGAACCCCAATACTGGAGTGATAAAAGAAGCACCGCTCGGGTTTAACTGGAAATTGCTTTTCTTCCCTGGAATTATTCCCTTGTTGCGGGGCGATTTTAAAACGATGTTTATCATGTTTCTTCTGATGCTGCCAACCCTCGGGTTTATTTTTCCAATTTACGCCGCAAAATACAATAAAATGTATGTGGTAAGCCTATTGGAAAAAGGCTACAAGGTAAGCCAGGTTCGAAATGGGACACTTCAGGATGCGTCGATGGTGCTTGGAATAAATTTGCCGGCCAAAAGTTAATGGACCGGGGAGAACTAATTGTTGTTTTCATGCTGGCAGCAGGTAGTATCCTGCTGCTGGTCATTCTGCTGTCTCCGTTGTTCGCGGTACATCTGCATTATAAGGCGAGACGGGAAAAACGCAAAAAGTTGCAGGTTCAATACGAAAACGCGATCAATAGCTTGAAAGAGAGATTTGAATTTTATCTGGCGAATGGCCTGGTTGTTGCCATGGAAATTTGGGAATTGCCGGAAGATGATGTTATGGCCGGGTTGTTTTTTAAGCTGATTAAAGAATTATCTATGGAACTTGGAAAACCTATCTCTTTTCCTTCAGAAAGAAGACCGGTTAATCCTGTTGCCGAATTTCGCTGGATAAGTTTTCGACAAGTCGGATTGCTTGCCGGAGTCAGCTGCGAATATAAAAATAACTGGGTTATTGGTTTAACCATTGAATCAGAGACTAAAGCATGCACAGTCAATTTAAAAGATATGATGTCTGAGGTATTGGAACTTCAGCGCGAATTATTACTGACCCGCTGTTAACCCTGAAACAACATAATCATTCTCTGAGATAGCCTGTTCGGGATAGAATTTATAATCGTAAACACACATCTGTCCTGACAATCGTCAAATAACGGCGTTTTGAAAATTGTCAGGACAGATGTGAAGGTGGCTGTTAATTTTCAATTCGCATTGCACTTGCCTTAAAAATAGCATAAAGATCGCCGCTTATTTTTTTAAAACTCCTTTCAGTATCTCAAGCGTTCTTATTGCAAACAAATCAATTGTATCTATACCGCGTTCAATGATATTGCGACAATCTTTGCTTCCAAGGATATTCCTCATTTCTAAACCATAACAGAAAGTACCCCATATTACACTACATCTGGGACTTATTAATTCAGGCAATGTTGCGGACGTAAGAATTGGAGCTCCGCATCTTACAGGTATTCCAAACTCTTCCTTGCAGACATCAATACAATCATTATACATGCTCCCGCCTCCGGTTAAAACACATCCTTTCGCCAGATTAGAAATGATCCCGGGATTTTCTTTTTCAAGTTTTTTCCGAATAATGCTGCAGACTTCCTGAAGACGAGATAATACAATTTTATCAATCGAATCCAGAAACACTTTTCTGGAAGTGGTATTTACTCGTTCTCTAATTTCGATAAAACTTACTCCAGACTTTTTTGCTTCCTGTACAGAGCCGTTGTCTAGCAATGCTCTGCATGTTGAAATGTGTAGATCCAGCCCGATCGATAGATCATTCGCAACATGGTCAAAGCCTACTGGAATTACACAGCTTGCCTGCATGCCGTCATGATAAATGACGACAGCTTCTGTAGTTCCAGCCCCGACGTCGATCAACAGGATGCCATTCGTTCTTTCGTCTACGGTCAGGATGCCGAACGCCGCAACTGCGGCACTGAATACCGGATGGATAATTGCAGGATTAAACCCAAGATCCTGAAGCACGTTAATATAGTTTTTTATCTGCTTAGTGTTGCCATGAATAATATGTGATAAAACTTCCAGTTTTTCTGCCGTTTGTCCTACAGGATTATGTACTGGGCGTCCATCAAGGAGATATACACTTTTAAAGGAATTCAAAATTATTCGGTCGTATCCGACACACCTGTGGTTCTGCGCGTTTTTTTGCGCTTCGTGTAGATCATTTATTGAGACCCGGCCATCTTTGTTAATTGGGCAAATAACCCCCATTCCTTTTGTAGTGCGAATTCCATCGTTTGACAAAGACAAAAATATGCGGTTTCTATCGATAACAAATCCAATTGCTGCATCAGCTTTATTAATAATTGTTCTAAGTTCAGAAACAATAACGTTGATATCTGTTATTTCTCCTTTGATGACTCCACCTTTGGTATTACACTCATAATAGCCAAGTACTGAGTAATGTTCTTTTTCTCCTGCTTCACCTACCAGTACCCTTATCTTAGATGTGGCTATTTCTATCGCTGTTATTATTTCTCGACGTCGAAGCATATAAAAATCTTTCTTTATTTTAATTTTAGCAACAGCCATGCCAGTTTTTTCTTTGGCTGTATTGTGTGTAAGGAATGTGAAACTCAGGATAAATGCTCAAGAACTACATGGTCAAAGTATAATGGTTATTGGTAAAAATATAAACACTAATGCTTCTTGTCTTATAGATCATATAACTTCTTTCAAAATGGCTTTCTCTGCTTGCCTGTAATCAAATTGTAATGTATGCGACATAAAATTTAAAAAATAAGGAGCGAGCAATGACAATTTCTGATTTGCAACTTAAGGGACGTTGGTACGAGACCTTTAAGAATGTGGAAGAAAAGTGAAAAGTATTCCAGAGACTCATTGTGGCGTTTTATGTGGTTTTAGCTCAGACTTGATTATTTTTATCTGAGTTGATTGGTATGAAATGTATTCCGACGGAGGTAGATCGCTAAGAAAGTTAAAACGGCTAAGTTGGCATCCTCTATTGCCAGTACTTTAGAACTGGATGCGAACTCATAACAGAAGTTTAGATTATCATTGGGCAATAATGTTTGTTTATAATGTGAATGAACTTAAAAATCTGATTCAATGTAATCTTGTGTGGTCAAAATCTGAAACAAGTGGTCAAAATAAATTAACTGCCGGAGCCGAATTATTAACTGTTTATCCGTTTCTATTATATTTTTGACCTTGGCTTTGGGTTGGAAAAAAGAATTCTGAATTTGGCATGTCACTTGCTAATTTTTATGACAACGCAGCATTCGGTTGCGGATATTTTGAAAAATTAAAAAAGAAAGGATGCACAATGGCTATTTCAGATGTGCAAGTTAAGGGCGTTAACTATCAGGTGTTTGATGCGAATGGAAAAAAGGTAAAAGAACTTACGATATCCGGGGCAGGAGAATTGTGTGGTTTCAGCAGTGATTTTATGGTATTCACCCGGGGAGCGAATTATGAAATCGTGGATCAGAATGGCAAAAAACTAAAAATTATATCCAAGGGCGTACTGGGAGAGTTTCATTCCGCATCAGGCAAAACGATGTCTTTTAAAAGAGGTGTTTATATAGAGACATACGACGCAACCGCAAAAAAAATTAATTCCAGGCGTGCGTAACATCAGGCAACTATTGGAGCAGAATGGGAAATTCCCATTCTGCCTATATTACTTATGATTAAGTTTTACCAATTACGAGTATACTTTAATTATGCGCTATGCCGACTGCATATAAGGAAAATTCTGCCTCGGGAAATAATCAATCGTAAAATTGTTGTGGAAAACAATGAGCCAATGGTAGATGTCCCGTCTCAATATACTTTTAACTGCGCCACATCTTCAGTCAAAGCACGAAAAAGTGTGGTTGATATGTTGGTTTACGCCAATAATTGCCTGCCAAACGGGTACTCAATCAGAATAGTCGAAGCCTACCGCTCTATTGAGAGGCAAACCGCACTATGGAATTCTGAAAAAGCAAGGTTGGGCGCTTGTCATCCTGAATTCAGTGTGGAGGACTTAAACGTTCACACAAGTAGGCGCATTGCAAGGCCGACCACAGTTGGAGGCGGACATCAAACCGGAGGCGCAGTCGACGTCATGTTGCTGTATCGGAACCTGCCAGTAGATATGGGAACCGGAATACAGGAGTTCAACAAGAAAACAGCAACTAGCTCCAGGGCTGTTTCACCATCCCGCAAGGTCAATCGGAAAATCCTGCAGAAGGCCATGCGGCAAGCGGGCTTTGCCAACTATCCGGCTGAATGGTGGCACTATTCCTACGGCGATAAAATGTGGGCTGCTTACGTTAATAAACCGTACGCAATATATGACGTTCTACGCAGTATTGATGATTGAAATAAGCTCAATGATTAATTTAGCAGTGCTGCTGCAATTATTCCTTTGAGTTATTCAATACTTCTCTTGCAGAATCATAATCATTTAATAATGCCACATATACATCTGCAATTTCTCTGTAGTCATGGCTATGAATCGCTGATTCAGTCGCCTTGGAAAGTAACTCTTTAACTTTATTTTGATCATTCAGCAGCTTGATGTATGAAGATGCAAGCCAGCAATATTTAAACCACCTGTCGGTAGCGGCTTTTTCCGCCTGTTCCAACAGTTTGCGCGCCGTTTCCCGATCATCAAGTAAAACAACATACGCTTCTGCAAGTTCAAGATATTCACTTTTATCCTGACATTTTTTTGTGGCTCTGCTTAGCGCTTTGACCAAACTCGATTTATTATGGAACAACTCCGGATCGATTTCTGATATGCTGAATTCATGCTGTAAAATCCTTTTTTCTTTATCCTTGTCTTTCAATCTTTTTTTATTGTTTGAGATAAGCGATATATCTGTGCAAAGTTCAGCTATTGCTTGGAGTTCCCCTCCATATTTAGCTTGTCCAAGGGCAGACTGCATTGTTTTTACGGCACATTCCCGGTCTTTTAACAAGTTTATATATGCTCGGGTTATTGAGTAGAATTCATCGTACTTACTCGCTTGCTCTATCGCTTTTTTCAGTATTTTATCTGCGTTGTCCCTATCATGCAGGACATCAATATAGATCCCTGCAAGCAGGCAGTAGTCATTGACTTCTTGAGCGGCCAATGCCATCCTGGCTAAAACTTCTCCGGCGTCTCGGACATCGTTTGCCAGGGAAACATAAAGACCGGGCAGGGAGCAATATTCATTAAACGAGGTAAGTGAGTTCTCTGCGCGCATTAACATTTCTTTTGCCCGAGCCTGATTGTCCAACGCGATATATGTTTCAGCAATATCACAATAGTCTTTAAACCCCTTTGCTTTTCTTTCCGCGATAGAGATTGCCATATCAGCACTCTGCCTGTCGTCAAGTAATTCAATACTCAATTGGGCTATCCTGCAAAATTCGAAACAATGCCGGGCAAGAGAGGCCAGTTTTCCGAGATAGGTCAAATAGTCATAGCTGCAACCAGAACATACTGTTCCTTGAAAATTGTGATTGCATTTTATACATTTCATTAAACGATCCGCTTGCGGGGGATTATGAAATTTCATAACCAGGCCAGGATTTTCTTTACTGATTCTATAACATTACAAACTCAGATTTGAGTAACAATGTCGTTATTATACCTGTTAAAAAATTACGATCAAAAACTTAAATCAGCGAACATGCCTTAATAAATATAACCTGGCACACGCTCTAGCATCAGACAAGGCCTCATGGTGATCCAAGTCTATGTTGAAATGATTACATAGAACATTAAGATTACAAGGGTTAAAGCCTTTTCTCTGGTAAATTAACTTGGTACATTCCCAGCGGTCAGGCAAAGCCAAATCACGGTAATCAAGGTTATATCGCGCCATATTCTTTATCAAAACATTCCGGTCGAAAGCCTCATTGTGTGCAACAACAGTTTTTTCTTGTAAACGCGATTTGATTTCCTGGTATACCTCCGGGAACAATGGCGCATCGACTGTGTCTTTCCAGGTTAAACCGTGTACCTGGGTGGTCCAGTAGGAATATTTATTCCCGGGAGGTTTAATCAGCTGATGGTATTCATCAACAATCACGCCAT
Source organism: Victivallales bacterium (assembly GCA_963676655.2). Lineage (GTDB taxonomy): Bacteria > Verrucomicrobiota > Lentisphaeria > Victivallales > Victivallaceae. Next base: position 651,570 of record CAXXKX010000002.1, read on the forward strand.
TCTCAACCATCACAATACCAACCGCACAAGCAGAATCTTGTCCTACCGCCGTCTCAAAATCAATTGCAGTAAAGTTCATGTTTTTTACTCTGTTCCCAATTGGCATTGAGCAAATATTTTATCTATAATGGGGTCTCCGGTATTTTCTGATAAATCCGGTAAATGATAATGCTTATTTTTGCAAGTAATTTTATCGTCTTCATCCCAATAATATTCTGTTTCAGCGAAACGGAATTTAATCGATCTTCCACAGAAAAAAGGAATATCATCCAATTTATTATTATTGTCGATGTTGATTATTTTCTCGCGTAATAATTGATGCAGAATCTTATTTCTCTTGTTTGCCAGAACATAAAATTTCTTCTGAGCCTTAGCGTTATATGGGTACAAGATGTATGTATACTTTGATAGTGAATTGGTTGGCCACCAGCCATGCAACAAACAGCCCGGGACAATTTTAGTCAATAATTCCTCTTTATACAAGTCTTCATGCACTTTTTTTTGAATGCCTGAAAGACTTGATTCATTTTCGCAAAAATTTTCCAATGTGTTATTTAATTCATAATGAGGGATATTTAAAATCACTTGTAGCGGATATTTATGCTTCTCAGAGATCAATATTGATTTCCAAGTATCCTTATTGTTATCAAATTTAACCCACCAGAACTGCTTCCAGTCGTTCCAGCGACTGACAAATGCACGTAATAATAGTTTGTTTTTACTAAAAGGAGCCGTTACTCCATTTTTATCAAAAAGCATTTCTGCGTTTTTAAACATTATGTTATATTCGGGTAGACTATTGCTTTCTAAATCATTATGAAGTAAAAAACTAATTTGTCCTCTAAAGAAAGAATGATTCTCTGCTATGATGATTGCATTTTCCCAATCTTCATTGATAGAATTGTCATTGCCCAATAAAATCAAGTTGGCTTTCAACCTCTCTTCGGCTACTTGATTAGGGTTGAAAAAACTAATATTATTACCATTGTTTAAAAACTTTAATATATCAAAATCAATTTTATCTGGTAGTTGTTTTATTAGTTCATTTATACTTTTTATGGCCCTATGAAATGTCGCAGGAGAATCAATGGTACTATTTTCAAGCAAGTTCCTCATCACTCTGCAGTAATGCTCAAACTTATAATCACCGATATCATTTTTCTTTGCCCAGATGTATTTATATATAGCATAAAATCGTACCTTGTCCGTATAACTGGATTCTGATTTTATGAATTCGTAAAAGATGTTATTTTTTTTATCTTTTTCAGGAAATCCACAAATGCCCCCCTGTATTATTGGGTTGTCTAAAACATAAAAAACTGAATCAAGATTTGTCTTTAAAAAGCAGTCATTCTCTTTGTATTGATTAAAAGTAACAATATTGCCGTTCATTATATTTTCACGTAATAACTTAAATTTTTCACTCTCGTTAAATTTCTTATTTTCTACTCGACTTTCTGTATCGTTTTCTTTTGCAAAAAGTAAAGCCATATTATTAAAGAAATTCATTAAGAATTGATCAAACTTGTCATTATTCCCTTCCGATATTTTCCAGAACAAGTCTGTCCAATCTTTATCAATTTTAGTTGTCCAATGTTTATCATGATCAGTCGAAAAATACTCACTGTCAACATCAAAAACTTCAGTTTCTCCAATCAACCAGGCTTTGAAGTTTTCAAAATCACTGAGAGGTAATCCACGGGCATTCATTTTTAAATACAACTCATCACTAAGCTTATACTTGTTCATATTTAATAAGTTAAAGGTTATCGGAGTGTTTTCTGTTAATTGAGACCATAACTGATTTTCATTATATTGTTTGTATTCGTGATGGATTGTTTCAAGCACATTAAGCATGCCTTGAATGGATGGGTCGTAATTCCACATTGAATAATACCATGGCGCGTCTAGTATAACACTTTTGGGGTTATTTGAAATATCTATACTCTCATTTAATAAGGCATCAATAAAATCTTGCGTAGATGTTCTGACTTTGTAGGTGAATTTATATAGATTATCGCATGTTATACCTGTGCGTTTAGCTAAATACCAGTGCAATAAAAAAAGAGTTGTTAAACGTTGTTGTCCATCTAGGGGGATGAACTTAATACTGTCTCCTTCTTTACGTATCGGACCATAAATAAAATCTAATTCGATGTGGTTATTAAAAGCAATTGCTTCTAGTAAGTCTTTTACAAAACTTTTTCTTAAGTATTCTTTATCTTTACGTCCCTGAGCATAATCACGTTGAATCATCGGAATTTCAACTTTATATTTATCAATCAACTCTATAAATGTATTTGGTGTATTATTTAGCATTCTTCTTTTCCCCATTATTAATCAATTCTGGTAAAGATATTCCATTTACATTAAACTTCTCAAAGCATTTAATTAAGGCCTTTCCATAGCTTCTACAGTCATCAATGGTCCATTTCTGCATTTCTCCCGGAGACTGGTTATAGTACTTTAGAAATACGTTTCTTGTCGCAATTGGAACTAAATATTCTTTATTTTCTATATATGATAAAACATCGTTTCTTTTTTGAGGAAATATTTTGTTGCTTAAAGCACTATTTGCTGACTTGCCAAGCAACGCCATATTCATTAAAGAGTGCATATAATCTTCGATGTCACCAAATAATTCTCCAATTTTACTTTCAAAATTATTTTTTATCTCTTGCTTTTTCTCATCTTGGGAACTATCCCAGTCCATTATTATATCTTGAAGAACATTATCGCTGGCACTACTTTCTTTTGCCCATTTTATCCAGTCTTCATCGTGTAAATCCTGAGAATTTTGAGCATGAATATGTTCCAAAGACCATTGAGTATTTTTGTATAATGAAAAAGGACAACAGCTGTTTTCCTGCATATGAGTATAAACATTAAAAAGTTTTAATATATTTGTAATTTTATCTCTATCATCTTTGCCTTCTGAGTATTGTAATATTTCTATTTTCCCATCTTCAAAGTAAGACGCTAATCTATTTTTGATGCAATTTTTGAGTTTATCAATTAAGTCGCTTTGAACATATATTTCAGCTTCATTCATTAACTCTTTGACTTTTTTAAAATCCGTGACCCAGCAATATCCAATCAAATGATATAATTCGCTATCTGTATACCATTCATGAAAACGCCAATAATATTGTTTTACAGTTAGCCAAAGGTCCTGTACCTTTTCTTTTCCATTAATTCTTTTCTCATACATCCTGTATGTTGAATATTTATCTTGATGGTCTTTTTCACTTCCATCTTCAATTAAATCAAAAATATATTCGATTCGATTTTGGAAATTTTTTTTAAACGGGTTGTTTAAGGTTATGAAATTCCAGAAATCATCATTTTGTAATTCTCGTTCTAGATTATCCCATTCAACGGATAGTTTTTGTTGCTTGGATAACTTTATTTCATCGCTATCATATTCGTAGTCAAAACAGTTAATTATAAATAATGCCCTAATCATTTCTGAATTGGTCAAAGGAATTTTGCCGCTATTCAAGCGCATAAATGCATCAATGGAATCTTTTTGTTTCTGCCCTTGATCTCTCTCATCTACTTGATACCAAATAACCTTGGTTTGTCCTAATAATGTTTCCTTCCATTTTTCTTTATTTACTTGCTCATCTTTAAACCATTCAATGATGGCTTTATAGGCTTCAACAAAATGATATTCATTAATACTGGAAACGTCATGATTTTCATCAACTATGGGTAAATCTAATTCACTGTCTTTTCTCGTTTTATACTTTAAACTATAAAATTGATTTTTCCCTAAATATTTCAATATTAGAAAAATAGTAGTCAAACGTTGTTGCCCATCAATAACATCCCAGAGCCCATTTTCTTTATTCATGACTACAACAGGTTGTAAACAATAAAATTCGGCTCTCTCCTCATTGGTTGTATTAGCAAATTCATTAATATCTCTTAATAAATCTTCAACTTGCTGCTTTTTCCAACGGTAACCACGCTGAAAACTTGGTATGTTAAAATTTAATCCTTCTAGTTCTTTTATGAACTTTAAGTTTAATTTTTCTTTTTCAGTAATAATCTGATTAATTGCATTTTTCAACTCGCAATCTTTATATTTATCTTTTGACAATAAATCCTGAATCTGCTTTAACATCTCATTCATTATCATTAATCTCCTGTTTAATATATTTCTTCAAAGTATTCCTGCTTATCCCCATTGCTTCAGAGGTTTTTGAGATGTTGCCATCATATTTGTCAAGCATTTTACAGGCATGATCCCGCATCAGTTCTTCCAGGTTTTCGATTGTGCTTGACGGTCTGTTGTCTGCCGGATTCGTCATGGCGATGTGTTCCTTCAGCAATGCCCCGAAATCACTTTCCTCGAAGATGTCAGCACGCTCGAGGAAATTGTGCAGTTCGCGTACGTTTCCAGGCCAATGATATCCTTCCAGAACAGAGATTTGCTCTTCCGACAACCTTTTGCGATGCCAGGTGAACCAGAAATGGTTGGCGATCTCTCTGATATCTTCCGGATGTTCCCGCAAGGCTGGAACCTGGATCGGAATTACGCACAAACGATGAAATAAATCTTCCCGGAATTTGCCGTCTTTGACCATCTGTGCAAGATTCCGGTTGGTCGCGACAATTACTCTGACATCCACCTCAAACTCTTTCAGATCCCCCAGACGCTGGAAACGTCGCTCCTGTAGTACCCTCAATAGCGCGCCCTGGGCTTCCAGCGGCAGGTCGCCGATCTCATCCAGAAAGAGTGTGCCCCCATCGGCTTCCTGAAAAACTCCGCGATGCTCTTTCGTTGCCCCGGTAAAAGCGTTTTTCGAGTAGCCGAACCAGCCAGATTCAAGCAACTGGGTACTCATTGTTGCACAGTTAAAGCAAATCATCGGTTCATCTTTACGCGGCGACTTGAAGTGCAATTGCAGAGCCACGGTTTCTTTGCCAGTACCGGATTCGCCCTGGATCAAGACTCTCGCCTGGTCTTTGGGGCCGACTTTATTGATGATTTCGTGCAACTTTTGAATTTTCGGACTGCTGCCCTTCAGCTCTCTATTGCCGTACTTTTTAAAGTGCTCGATCATCTCTTTTTGTTTATGCGTAAAAATGGTTCCGCCTTTCGCCAAACTTTTAATCGCCTCAGAATAAACATCCGTGTTCTGATAACTGCGATAATAGAACATTGCCGTATCAAAAAGCATGTTCCATGCCATATATTGCTTTGACCGGTTTCCGGCGACTAACGGTAGTAATTGTTTGTAAGGTTCATTGAAGTATTTACCGACTATTTCGGTTAAGGTGTCCGCACCATAATCAACGTTTATTTCAACATAATCATGTATCTCTTCCGGCATCCAGCCAGGCAAATCAAGCGTACTGAACCAGATAATTTTCACGCCTTGATCTTTTATCTTTTTGAGCAGGGATATGATATTATCCGGTTCTCCTCGCCAACCTATTCCGACAATTATCACCTGGTCGTAAATGGGGTTTCCCTTAAAAGTATCCTCCAGAAATTCACCGAGTCGCGACATGCTTTTTCCCTGGACATCCGCATTGGATAATTTTCTCAGCGCAACGGCTGCCGCACAAGCATAGTCATGCCAACCCCAACCAGTGATAATAATGCTCTTCACTAAACCCTCCTTGTCAAATATTGACCATTAGTTGTAGAATTTTACTATTCTTAGGGTCAATCTAGTTCTTTATTATATACTTTGCAACTTAGAAAACAAAAAAATAAACATTAAGCATCACTACATGGTATTTTCCATGTAGTGATGTTGTCGTGGATACTGGGAGAGGGAAATAGACCGCCTAAGTGCTATTTGTGCCTGTCAGTCCGAAACCTGATGGTCTAGTAGCGGTTTCTGAGGCCTTGAGTATCTCTCGTATAATATTTTGAATTGATGTTGTTGTCGGAGAACTGTTATTGCGAAAATCCTATTTCTCTGACATTTGCTCCTGGGAGTTTTTTTGCTGCACTCTCCTGCGCAAGAGCCTGAATCAGGATGTCTTTTTTAATATTTTTGCGGTTAAGGTAATGATACTGCTGGCGGACATTACGGAAGTCTCCAGGCGTTAGGTTTTCGATGGCCGACAGTTTCAGCTTATCTGAATTGCTTAGCCGGGATGATACAAGATGTCCGAAAAAAAGTTTGAAAAAGGTTTCCTTCCCGGTTTCATCAAGATAGTCAAATTCCAATTTAAATGTGAAACGTCTGATAGTGGCCGCGTCAATGTTTTTCGCAAAATTAGTTGCACAAATAAGTATTCCTTTGAAATTCTCCATTGCATGCAGCAGTTCATTCACCTGAGTAACTTCCCAGCTGCGAGTGGATAGTTCTCTGGAACGAAACATGCCATCTGCCTCATCAATAAATAATATGGCCCGGTCATTTTCTGCCTCATTAAAGACCTGGCGGATTTTCTGTTCAGTCCCTCCAACATACATATCGAGAAAATCACTCCCCATCCGTGTTAATATCCTGCATGATAGGACTTCTCCAAGATATTTTACAAATTCTGTTTTTCCAGTGCCCGGGGGCCCTTGTAGCAGTATGTTCATTCTTGGAACATCATACTGAGATGTTTCCCTGGCAACTTCTGTTCTGAAACTTTTTGTCGCGGAAATTATATTTTTAAGACTTATATCTCCTTTTACATTTATTCCATCAATGGAATAGTTTTTGGATGAGCATGCGTTGTCCTGAAAATGAACTCCAAGCAGCTTGCAATGAGATTTGAGCAATTGGTCCACTGTACTCTCAATATCAGTTTCGGGGTTAACCTTTATGATGTTGGCAACATTTGCCGTTGCAATATTGATCCCTCCCGCACTTATTTCATATTTTTCAGCCAGTCGTGAAACCAGCGCCGGGGGAAATCGTCGTCGGAGATCATATCTGTTGATACTGTTATCCCATATTAACTTTCTTTGCCTGCTCGACATTTTTTCAAATTGAATCGAATAGTCAAAGCGTCTGCGGCTGGATTGATCCAATTCATCAATGCTGGTATTGGAAATCCAGATACATGGAGTTTGCACTTCATCCAATACGCTGTTCAATAAGCCCTTGTCACCACAATTGGACCTGCCTCTTAATAGATCAAAAAAACTCATTCTGGATCTCAACATATCGTCAGACTCATCAATCATAATGATGCTTCTTTTCTTGTCGACCTGCTTGTCGCACACGGTCAAGGCATCGAACCGAAAACTTGTAGATGATGATGATCGGGAGTACTGCCTCTCTTCATTTTGCATTTGTTGATTAATACAGAATATTTTTTTCCCTATTCTGGCCGCAAATGACTTGGCAAAAGAGGTCTTTCCGGTTCCAGGTTCCCCATAAAGCAATATGTTCAGTCTTTTGGTATGATTATGCGTTTTAAAAAGAGTAGTTAACATTTCACCGTGTTTATCAGTCAGTTCCTGATAATATTCCCACGGCAGGGGCTGCTCACTGCTCTCGGAATAATATTTTGAAAGAAAAGGCTTTGAATCAGCACCTATGATGAAATTTTCAAATTCTACGTTAAAAGTGAGTTCGGAATCAATACATGAATAACGCAGCAGGGCGCTGTTTTGACTGACCAGCTTGCAAATTCCGCTAATTGATTGCCCCGTGGCTAATGCTATTTTCTTCATTCTTTCCTGTAAATTTCTGGAGCATTCAAAACATTTAAAGAAATAATCTACACTACAGACAAGCAGAATATTATATTCGTCATCACTCAAGTTGAATATGCTTTTAATTTCCAGAAAGCGATCTTGCATTGGAACTATGTCGGACGCTTCAGAATAGTGTAACAGGCTTTTTTCGTATTTTGTCAGTAATGTATCCAGCGTTTTTCGCAACTTCTTGTTAGCTTCCGGATAACACCACAACGCATAAAGTATCTCATTATTGCTTGTTTTCCGGTCTCTTATATCAACCGGCTGTCTTTTCTCTTTCAGATATTGATAGATTGAATCATTTGATGACTTGGAGATTATCGCATCCATTTCGTTTTCTGTTATAATCTGGGATAGCCTGTCAAAAAAATAATAATCGACCAACAACGCTGGATAGTTAATAATATTTTTAACTAAACGGAGATATTCCAGCCATAAGAATATTGGATAGACGCTTTTTGATTTTAACAAATTATAGTGTTTTTTTGATATCCGGCCTAGTATATTGTTCTTTGTGTTTGATTTGCAAATTCTCATAACTGCTCCTTTAATGATTGTAGTTGGCTCTGGTTTATCCAGGATGTTGATAATCATTTAGCAGTCTGCATGCCAAGCGCCAGTTAATTTATAAGTTGTCAAAAGATGAGCTCAAATTGTTGTTTCTGATGGTTAATATTTGATCATTAATGGTCAAATAGAGATTATTTATATGCTAGAATCCTTGAAAATTTACCAAGGAATGAAGAATTAAAAGAAATAACTGACTTTGTTTCACAAGGCGGTTTTATCATTGAAGAAGTCATGTAATCACATTTTTTGTAACTGCTGAAGCATTAGACAGTGAATCTTAATTCCATAATTATTCATGTCATGCATATTAGCGACTTCTTGACCACTGACCACCTCTCAGAAAGTTTTACGCTTCAAACTTTTTGTTTTTACCGAATGTCTCTCAAAATATTTCCTGCATATATTCCTTTAGCGAGTATAAGCAGATTACTGCTTTGATTTGGCCTCCATGCGCTTAAAATGCGCATGGGGGCTTTGCGTTTTTAAAGTTAAACGAAAGGATCGAAAGATGCAGATTGTAATTTCAATGAAGGAATTGAAGGATGCTGCGGCGAGGCTGTCGCGGGTTGTCAGTGGCAGAGGATCGTTGGCTGTGCTTGGCGCGGTGAAGGTCAGTGCGGAGAGGATCACTGGTACTAATTTGTCGGAGTATTTGAGTCGGCGGATTGATGGTTCTGGTGACGGTGAGTTCATTATTGACTTCAAGGAACTGAAGGAGTTTATCAAGGGCAGTCAGGAGGCTGGTGACGTGCTGTTTGATATTACCGATGACCGGGTCTCAGCGCATTACCAGCATAAAGACAAACCAGTTGAACATGTGTTTGTCAGACTGCCGGAGAAGGACTGGCCGACTGAGCCGACGTTCATTGCCAAGCCGGAGAAGATCACTGCTGACGCGTTGGAAGCGATTATGCATGTAGTTCCATTGACTTCTAAAGACGACTCCCGGCGCACGCTTAATGGCGTGTTGCTGGAGCCCGGCGCCATTGTTGCTTCCGATGGCAAACAACTGGTGAAGTTCCATGAACAAACCGGAGTTAAGTCAAAAGTTATTTTGCCGAAAACCAAGGTACTGACCAGTGGAATGCTGTCTGATCAGGATGGCACGCTTGCCCAGAACAAATGCTACTGTCGGATCATCAGCGGTCCGTGGGAATATGCTGTAAAGGGCATTGCCGGTAATTATCCGCAGTATCAGCATGTGATCCCAAAAGAGAGTGAGTGTTCGATTGTCATCAGCAATAAGGATGCGCATTATCTGAAGTCGGCAATCCCATTGCTGGAGAGTACCACCGAACATAAAGCGATTCATCTGTATGCTGACAACGGTGACGTCCGGTTCCTATCGGAGAACCTGAAATCGATACATGTCAAGATTGACGCTGAATTCACCGGTAAGGATACAGCCGTCATTCAGATGAATCGTGAACCATTGCTCCAGGCGCTGCGCTTTGGGTTCAACAAGTTCAGCTTCAGTCCTGGCGGTGTGAATCCGATCCTGGCGACCGGTCGCAGAGATGATGTATTCGTCTTTATGTCGTTGCACGGCGGATTACCAGCGGAACAGGTCATCAAAGCTGTCCATGACACGTATAACCAACCAAAAGAGGAACAGGAAATGCCAAAAGAAAACACAGAAAACCGGGAACGTCCCGGTGCGGTGAAACCGGCTGATGCCGGAAATGCCATTGAAAGCGAAGATATTGACCCGTTTGAGGAACTGTTTAGCGGAATTAATCAGCTTAAACAGCAGGCGCGTGAAACTATCACGTTTGCCAATGGTATCCAGCAGACAGTTAAGGTTATTCAGAAGAGTGCCAGGCGGCGCGAACGAGAGTTCAAGTCGACGCGGGATATTCTCGACAAACTCAAAAGCGTATCAGGTTTTTAAGGTCCGTACGACGGACGGCGATGTCCTCGCTTCGCTCGAAAAAAAAGGTAAAACAAATAACTTAACATGCCGTTACCGGAGTGATCCGGTAGCGGCATTCTTACTTTAATAAGGAGAAACAACAATGCTTAAATTGAACGCTTCATTTTCAAAGAAAGTTCCTGCTGAACAGGAATACAGCTCGCAAAGCTTTCATGCCTCAATCGAGGTTGAACTTCCTGATGGCTTAACCGAGTTCCAACTGCGTGAACGGATTCATAATACCTTTGTGATGGTTCGGGAGACGGTTGAAACGGAACTGAACGAACTCAGCGGCGGCGGTACTACTCAACCGCCAGAACAGATTGAATACGCCAGTAACAAGCAGGTTAAGTATTTGCTTGACCTGGCACGGCAGAACAAGTTTTCAATCCGTGATCTGCTGGGGCGATTTAACGTTCGTGACGCCCAACAGTTGACGCGTCAGCAATGCAGTACGCTGATTGATGTCGTCAGCGGAAAAGCCGCTTAACCGGCAACGTGCCGGTGCGGTGTACCGGCTAACGCCGGAAACGTTAACGAGGAGATTAACATTATGGAAAAGTTATCAGACTTGCGGAAGGAGCCGCACTGGTCGTATTCGGCGGTTAACTGTTATTTGAACATTTGTTCATTGCAGTATTACTTCCGGTATATTGAACATGCGGAATCGGAACAGGTCTCAGCGGTGTTGCCGTTTGGTCGGGCGTTTCATGCGGCGGCCTCTGAACAGGCATTGAAAGCCGGTGAGGGCGAATGTCTGACCAAGCCGGAAATCGTCGATATATTCGCATCGTGTTTCAAGGTTGAATGTGATGAGACGGAAAACCTGAAGTTCAAGCACGGCGATACGGTCGATTATTTGATTGCAAAGGCCGCTGATATGTTGGACGAATTACTGGCACGCTGGTGTGATTTCAATAATCTCATCGGCGTAGCGGTTCCGTTCAAGATAGAGATTGCCGGGTTAAGCAAACCCCTGATCGGAGAGTTTGACCTGGTTATCCGGGAACAGTCTTATCCGGTCATTGTTGACTGGAAGACAGCGGCCAGCAGTTGGAGTCCGGGTAAAGCGGACCGTGACTTGCAAGCGACCTGCTTCTGTTACGCTTACAATCAGGAACATCAGGTCAATCCATACTTCAGGTTCGACGTGGTAACCAAGACAAAAGAGCCTAAATTCTGTCAACTTTATACTGAACGCAACGCGGACGCATTCGCCAGGTTTGAAGCAATAGTCCTGTCAGTGGAACAAGCGGTCAACGCCGGGATATTCTTACCGGCTGAAATGTCGCACTTCTGCGGAGATTGTCCGTATGCGAACCGGTGTAAAGTCTGGCATCACAAACAAACCCGGTCGATGTTTCTGCCGCTGGCGGGTTAGTTGGAGAAATCCAGAGGCTTGCGCCTTGCGTGGTATACAGCAAAGATTTGAACGGTATCGCTGGACACCCGGAAGTAGATGATATACTCAAAACGAGGCATATAGAAACGCCTGATTCCATCCTCAACCATTGGAGATGCTAAAGGGAATTGCTCAAGGCGTTTCAATGCTTCTGTGAACTCGATAACGAGATCCCGTCCGAGCCCGAATGAATACCCATCAAGGTTATCTGCGGCTGCTTTTATATCGTCAAAAGCCTGATCAAGTACTATGACCTTGTACATTATGAATCGTATTTGGCAAGAAGTGTTCTAACGACGATATCAGCATCAACAAACTTTCCCTGATTGTTGTCAGCTTGCTTGATGCGTTCCTTAACGGCGCGTAGATGTTCCTGCTCAACATCTGTCAATCCTCGATGTTGCCAAAGGTCCTGAGCAAGGCGCATCTGCTGTTCTATTGGAAGTTTGAGTGCTTCTTGTTCAACTTGTTCTAATGTCATCGGCATAATTCCGGCTCCTGAATTGTTCTAACTCAATATACAACATGAAAATCAAAATATCAAACCAATTGAAAGGAAACTCATCATGAGTGATTTATTACTACATTGCGGCTCAAGCCGTGTTTCTCGCGGCGATCTTCATGCCGTGCCTACTCCAACTGGAACCGATACCTGGAAGCCGGTACCGCACAGTTTGGTCGCGGAACTGGTCTGCCGGGAAACGGCTGATCGCGGGTTCGAGGTAGTGTCAGAAGAATACGGCCTCAATCCAGCCGGAACCAAGATGTTCGGTGTCCTGCGGTTTCATCCGGAAGGACATCCGGAATACTCACGCTGTATCGGCTTCCGTAACTCGCACGATAAGAGTATGGCGTTGGGGATAACTGCTGGCCTCGCAATATGCGTTTGCGATAACCTTTGTTTCGGGGGTGAAACCACGTTTCACCGTAAGCACACCAGCGGAATTGAGGTCGAGGAACTTATCCCACAGGCGTTTGAAAACCTGGGACATCAGTTTATTCGGCTTGAACATCGCGTAGCCGAAATGAAATTGCAGCCGATTACCATAAGTGCTGCAAAACTGCTGACGGTCAAGGCTGCTGAAGAAAAAGTCATTAACAGCTGCGACATTCTGCCGGTGTTGCAGGAGTTCCGCGAACCGCGTCATGCGGAGTTCGCCGACCGTAATCGCTGGAGCTTGTACAACAGCTTCACCGAGCTGGCAAAGAAATACAGTCCGGCTCGTGCGGATAAATGTTATCGCGGTTTGAGTAAGCTGTTTGCTCTAACCTGAATGAAAGGATTAGAAATGGAAGACAAGATTAAGTGTCCGCATTGCGGTGAAACGGACGATCTATATTTAACGGCAACCAATCGCAAGATCGGGACGGCTATCGGTGGCGGCGTTGGAGGCGTAGCCGGGTTCTTCGGTCGGAACGTTGGAGCTTCGACCGGCGCGATTGTCGGAGGAACGGCAGGTTCGATTGTTCCCGGACCAGGTACGATGATTGGCACTGCCGTAGGCGGAGCGCTGGGAGCTTTAAGCGGCTTTCTGGCCGGGGCCGCAGTTGGCCGTTGCATCGGCCGGCTCATCGATAAAGACGTAATTGGAAATTACCGTTGTAACAAGTGCAAGAACGTTTTTGACAGCTGACGCCATTTAACAGTTTATTGCCGAAATGACCTCAGGAAACGTGGCTTCGGCAAGTTGCTGACGAGCATTTTTAAGGCTGGCAAGGTGATGGTCTTTGAGGCTGATTTTGATCATAACAACAACAGGAGATATGACAACATGAAACATGAAGAATTAAGACAAAAACTGAATGCGGTTCTGGACGACCAGTTTTACTGTTATTACGGTGATGGGCTGAAAGAATCCGCACGCAGTACCGCGAACAATGTAATTGAAACGTTTGCGCAAACCCAGGAGAAATCCGGCAAAGATTTTGCCTTCGACATTATTGATACGCTGGCTCAGGCGGTAAGCGGTGCGGCGAAACTCGGGGTGGAATTTTTCACCCGTGAGAGCGTTCCGCGACCTGACGCCTTTTCGTTGGCAACGTATTGGTCGGCTGAGGACGATAACGAGCTCGAAGCAGTAGCGGAAGACCTGCGGTGTTTTGCAGATGCGCTCAGCGATGAGTTTGAGATTACAGTTTCCGCCTCTGAGCTGGAGTCCATTAAGACCTTTGAAGAGTTCTTCAGGTTTATCGACGAAAAAATCAACTAATTTTGAGTACGGGCAGACTACTAGGAAATACCACATTCTCCCAAGAAGACCTGCCCGTACTCCCTTTTTCGTTTTTTGACACTGGCATTTTCAGAAATGCTATGATATATTTCGACATCGTTAACCAACACAGGAGATTATGATAAGCTGAAGTAACACAAGTACAACCTTAATTTAAACAATCAAAGATCGTCACTACTAGAAAATACCACTTCAAAAAAAGAAGACGACAATGGCTGATTGTGCTCATATTTTGGGCACATTCTGTCTGCGTGTCTTCTTGGGTAGTGGTATACCTCTAGTAGTGCGCAGTAGGGTGTGCCTTTTTAGTGCCTGCTCCACTGCGTTGAACACTAACCATAAGAGGGAGGATATTACCATTCAACTCCTTTTCATGGTGCTCAATAAACAAACCTATAAGGAGTAGGAAATCATGAGTGAAGACACCAAACAATGTCCGTTTTGCGGGGAAGAAATCAAATCAGTTGCCATAAAGTGCAAACATTGTAGCGAAATGCTGAATGAAGAAGCAGAAAAACAGCTTGATACCAAGGCTGAAACATCTGTTCCGGAACAAGGAGCATCTCAGGAAGAGCAGGCGGCAGCCGTTCCGGTTCAGTCTGAGACCTACAAAGATGGTAAAGATGATGGCAATCCAAAACTAAAATATCTCTGGCTGGCACTTGAGCCGTTGATTTTCCTTTATAACTGTTATGTCATGATCAATAATATTCGAGTTGGAGATGGATACTTCTGGGTTGTCATTGGACTAATTATCAATGCGGGGATCGCCTACAACTACAAAAGCGTCTTTGCAAAGGCTTTGCCTAATCTACAGGCCAAACTCGCTTATGCAGTGCTTGGAGTGATGCTGCTCATCGGAATCATTTGCGGAGCTTCAACAAATAGCACTGAAAAACTGCTTGAGAAATCAGCCGTTCCGGTTGTCAACGATATTCTGACAAGGTATTTCTCTGCACGTGGAATGCAGGCGGCGAAATGTGAAGAGGTCAGTATCATTGAAGAAACCAGGAAAAATACATATGAAGCGTTAGCTTTTCTGGATAATGGTAATGAAATATTCATTACTATCAAGCACAAGGATGACGACACGATTATAGTAACCATCAAAGAAAACCAATAAAAGGATGCAACCATGTTCAGATATGCACAGGTTTTTGCCTGCATAACCGCCATTGCGTTTTTGGGTGGATGCGGAAAATCAGCTCCTGACGGAGCCGATTCTGATGTAAAGAAGCTCGTATTGCAAATTGCGAAGGACAAGCTGAAGAATCGTGCTGCTCGCAAGCTTTATGAAAAAAAGACTGGATTCACCTTTGGACTCCATGATCGTCAAGAGAATTACGCAAGTTTGAAAGCAAAGGCAAAGCACGACAAAGCTGCAAAGCAAGTCATTGAAGCCGTTGATAGGTTTTATGAGAAAAGACTTCTCAGTCTGGAAGGAATTCGTACAGAATCTGTTGATGATAAGGCAATACAGTCAAAATCATCAGCAAAATTGCATTCAGGTACGAACGTTTTCTCCATCAGATATACTGCCCAGCTTGATAAGGACGGCTGCCTTAAGGTAAAGCTATATGGATTGAAAAAATAAACAACCAACCGCCAGGACGTGGATATCCTCTACGCCCCGGCTTCATTTTTTATGCTGTTCCTAATTTAGCAATTAATGCTGGAAGCTACTCCTAAAATTTCCATTAAATGGCTATAGCTTACAGGCATGATACATGAAATTCTCCATTCTTATTCAATTCTTCTCGCCATTAGCCCTTGAAAATTTTTTTTGTAATGACTTCAACATTTGTTCATTATACTTTTCTTCATTGATGGCAGAATCATAAATACTTCTACTATTCC
Source organism: Victivallales bacterium (assembly GCA_963676655.2). Classification (GTDB taxonomy): domain Bacteria; phylum Verrucomicrobiota; class Lentisphaeria; order Victivallales; family Victivallaceae. The sequence goes on from CAXXKX010000002.1 coordinate 667,208, forward strand.
CAAGCTCAAACGAGCCCAATAACAAATTTTCTTCTCCTGTTTTTTGATCTTTTGCTTTTGTTACAAAACTATGTTTGAAAAGATAGCTAATAATAGTATCAATAACTTCATTTTCACATTGTTTCTCCTGAAAGTTTTGTTCAATGCGTTTTCTTACTCTATAATACTGTACTTTAATTGAATCCAGACGGGCCGGGTTCTTTTTCAATTCCTTTTTAAACTTTTCTGATAAAAGCGAATGCAAAGTCTTATATTTCATTTTTGCTTTTTTCTTTGCCAATTCATCCTGATATTCATAGTAAACATCTCGATAAGGTTTATTTGTTTGTTTCAACCTAAGAACTTTTTTTCTCCGACCTTGTCTCTTTTTTCCCCTCAATATATCATTTGCTTTTTTTTCAAAATCAGAGTATAATTCTTGATACTTCACAAATGCATTAGCAACCATTGCTGGGTTTATACCAGCTTCTAAACATTGTGAAATTGGTTTAAGCATTTGCATTGACTCTTCAGGCAAAAATCGCATATAATACATAAGTAATAACAAACTATGCTTCCAACTATTGTCCATTTTGTTCTCTTTGATTAATGAATAAATCTTTCCTAATTCATATTTAATTTCTTCGTTAAATGATGCCGCATTCATATTAGTATGTTTTCCTATTTTGATACTATATTCATGATCAGGTCCCTTGCATTAAATATACTCCTTGCATAAATATCTTTCAAGTAATATAACACAACATATATTGTTTTTTTATCTCCTTTTAATATAAGGTATTACATTTTTTTATTGTTATTTTATTTTACGTATAAAGTTGTATATTAATATTAAACGATATATTGTTTTTGTTGTGTGTAAGTAATTAGTAAAACCTATAAAAAGGAAAAAAAATTTATGAAAGTTATGAAAAAAGACCTCGCAGTAGTGAACGCAGTGATTTCTGAATACGGGCTGGATTTCCAAGAAATGTTGGACGTTTTTAATAATTCAAGCGTTAAATCCGGTGATGATTATGAGAAAGTGGAGCCACCATGGATGACACGACAGGAAGCAGCGCAGTATTGCCGAGTGAGTATTGATACTGTCGATATTTGGTTAAAAAAAGGTTATTTTAATCACATAAAGACTTCAAACTGCCGTCCGGGAGCGGTACGAATTGACAGAAAATCCTTTATTGATTTTTTAAATAGCCGCACGGTCATGCGCCTTAAAAAACGTGCTGAAAGGTGAAGAAATACAAATGAAAAATTATTTATCAAAAGATGTAGATACTCTTGAATATATCGTTCCGGCAACCCAGCGGCTAATGTTTCTTCTTGGATTGAGGATGACCGATTTCATGATTGTAAAAATTGTCAATGGTCCAGATGCAATTTTCTTCAGTCAGCAGAATTACTGCACATTTGCTATTCTGAACAAGTTGCTGCGAATATTTGAAAATGTTTGTCGGGAACATTATTCAGCGGACGTTGAAAGCTTGGTTCGGGATGCGACATTTTTTTGTCTGGATAGAATGCCAAATTATTATACGAATTCAACCTTAAGGCAGGAAGTCGAGTATATAATTAACGTTTCCCCGAATGAACAAAATGGCCTCCAGAAATGGTTAATTATTTTAGAGATATGGAAACAAAATCAGGTGTTCCCTTATTGGCGAGAAGTCGGAGTGTGTGTGCTCATTCGTTTTTTAGCTCAGTGCGTATATTTCATGCCTTATTCAAAATACAATTTTGATTTGATTTTAAGAACTGTTCTTTATGCGGAACCTGGATGCATCGTAAATGACTTTTGGGGGCTGAAAAATGAACTGGATAAATTCCACATGGGGGATCATAATGAAGGATTACTTATTGCAAACAATTGCTAATAATGGAAAAATTTTTTCTTTAAATTGTAACCCATATGTGTCGAAACAACTGATTTTGCTTTCGCGGGTTAATGAGCGTTTCTGCTATGAAGCTGAAAATGGTAGAATTCATGGAGATGGATGCTATGTTGATAGCTCCTGGGTATTTAATTCCGGACAAATGCGAATGCATCTCGACAAGCCATTTCTTCAAACATTTGGGAATAAAACTAAAGGTCCATTATTTGATTTCTACCATGGAGGAAATCCGATAATTGAAGAAACAACTGTAAATCATTTAGGACATAGTTATCTTCGTAATATAAACTTGGATAAGCCCTGGGCAACTCAATTTATTTATATACGTGCGGCACTTTACTATCAGTTGAAAAATGGAAATAACAATGAAGCTGTGCATCCTGAAGTCGGAGTTTTCGAAAAAGAGTATGAGCAGGCGAAGTATCTTGCAGAAGAATTTGATATTGATGGAAATTGGGGAAGTAAAAACAGAAAAAAATTTAGTAATTGGGACGTTTCCCATTCTTTACTGACGACTCTTCCCGATAGTAATGCCTTGGCTTTCCAAATCAAAAACCACTGTAATGATGTACGGTATGCGGTCGGGTTATTTTCCCTTTCTTCTTGCAATATTATTTTGCCTTATCAATTCTTGAAACGTTCTGGTTTTTCGGGGGTAAGGCGGGTATTTTTTCCGCCTGAAGATGATATTCCAATTTGGGGTGCAGAGGCGATTGCAAGCCAAAGCGTTAAAGACGTAATCCTGATAAATGAGCCAAGCTTATTGCTTTTCCCCCAAAAAACGCAAGGAGGGGCCATCGCAATTGGGTGCTTACTAGGAGGTGTTGAAGCAATTAATCAAACAGATTTTTCTCCTTTGCACGGGAAAAATGTGTATTTCACTTTATTAGGTGAAACTGAAAAAAATATTGAATTTGTCGTTAAAGTGGCCGCGAAATGTCAGCGTTCCGGCATCACTCCCAGAATACTCTCCTTCGAGGGAAGCAGGAGTAGTACATTTGCTATTTTAAATCAAAAAATGTTCAATGGTCATGTTTTGAATGTCACTAAAATTCATGAGATATCCATTCCGAACATTCTTGAAATTGCGCAAAAATACAATATAAATATTCCATCCGAACTTCGTTCTGATTTTTATGGAGACATAACTGCGCTGTTAACAGACAAAACTTCTAATGAAATTATAACTCCTGGGATTCTTTATTCCGGAGATATCCTTGATATATTGGTTCATGATAATATTCCATATGACGCAATAGCTGTGCATATGGGGGATAAATTGTCTAAAGGCAATGATATTTTCCCGAATTTATTGCATACAAAAAGCCTTCATGAAACATCAATCATGATTGATAGTTGTTGTAACTCAACATATTCAAAGCTTTTGAACAATATTACATCTCACCTGCATATCTGCGATGACCGATTTATGGAGCAAAAAGATGCCGAGCGTATAAATTTTTTCAAGAAAGCTATCGGTAATTCAAAAGTAATAATTTTTATCGGGCAGGATTTGATTAATGATACGACATTATTCAAGGGAATTCTTAAGTGGTGCCGGAAAAATAATTTAACTTGTATTATCTTTCGCGAATATTTTGAGTCCCCCAAAAGACCGCCGTGGCAACGGCTTTTGTCAAATAATATGAATATTTTTTCAATTGATGACACTTCGTTTGCATTGATTATTTCAAACGGACAATCGTTAAAATTATCTTTCAATGAAGATGAAAATTGTTTTGAATGCGAGAAGTTGCCTTCCCATATTGAAAAAAGTTTTTCGGAATACCCATTAAGGACGCTTGCTTCTTCGCCTATTCCCCAAAGGATTTTTGATGAATTATCTGAATCATCTCCCGAAAAAAGATTCAAGATTCTGAATGAATGTCGCTGTGTTATTGATCATAAAAACTTATTTAAACAATGATTTAATTCTTTAGGGTTCCTCTAAAAATTAGTTCATGACCTGTAATTGGTCCGATGTGATATATATTATTTGCTGTATTTTTGAAAACCTCAGCAATTTGATAAGGGATTTATGATGCTCAATGGATTTTTCGACATAGATTTTCGCCTGGAACAACTTGATCAATGCGGCGACCCGCTGACTAAACTTAATGAAGTTATTCCGTGGAATGCTTTTCGTGGTGACCTCGAAAGGATTCGGGAAAAGAATCGCAAGAGCAATGCCGGACGAAAATCGTTTGACGTGATTCTGATGTTCAAAATGCTGATTTTGCAGTCGCTGTATAACCTCAGTGACGACGCGCTTGAATATCAGGTAAGGGACCGTTTGAGCTTCATGCGTTTTCTCGGACTTGCGCTTGACGACCGCGTTCCCGACGCCAAGACGGTTTGGCTGTTTCGCGAACAACTCGGGGAACTTGGCCTTGAGAAAAAGGTCTTTGCCCAGTTCGACTGTTATTTGCGGGAACAAGGTTTTACCGCGAAAAAAGGGCAGATTGTTGATGCCTCGATTATTTCCGCGCCCAGGCAGCGCAACAGCCGTGAGGAAAATCAACAAATCAAAGACGGAGAAGTACCCAAAGATTGGAGCGAAAACAAGCAGCGGCAAAAAGACACCGATACCCGTTGGATCAAGAAAAACGGTAAAAATCATTATGGCTATAAGAACCATATACAAATCGATGTCAAGCACAAATTCATTCGTGAATACGCCGTCACGGATGCCTCTGTCCATGACAGCCAGGTGTTTGCTGAACTGCTTGATAAGAGCAATTCCAGCCGTGATGTATATGCCGACTCGGCATACCGGTCTGAAGCCCGGCTTAACGAACTTGGCAAGCTTGGATATCGCGAGCATCTGCAGCGTAAGGGATGCCGGAACCGCAAGCTGACCAACTGGGAAAAGTGCGGAAATAAGACTCGGGCGAAGGTCCGCGCCAGGGTTGAACATATCTTTGGCGTTCAGTCGCAAAAAGCCGGAAGTTTGATTATGAGAACGATAGGAATTTCGAGAGCTAAAGTAAAAATTGGCTTGCGAAATATTGCGTTCAACATGGACCGTTTTGGTACTTTGAAAGCAAAAGTATGAGGATATGTCAGAAATGGGACCGAAATCAGTAAAATCATCAGAAAAAGGCATCCTGCTATTGCCTTCAGGGACGGCAAAAGGGATTAATTTCTCATTTTGATGGACTGATTTCATTCACTATTTCCAAATTTTAAATTTCAAATCTAAAAAAACGTATTTTTAGAGGTTCCCTTTAGCTAATTGATTTTAAACCGAGAATTATAACTTACTGAGCACGACAATTTGCGCTTACCCCTTAGCCTGGACCATTATTAATCAAAGAATAAGTGTAGACGGCCCAGACTTACTATAGGATTTGTTTTTCTCTTTACAAGTTTGCATATAGACTTCATCGGGTGTTTGGTATGCCAATGCCTAATGATAGCGTTTGGTATTGTAAAAGTTGACATAGCTTTGCACTCCAAGCCGAAGCTGGGGTAGAGATTGATAGTCTTTGATTTTGATGTCTTCGTATTTCAAGGCCCACCAAAAACGTTCTGATTAAGGACTTTAAACCTTATACACGAAATTTGTCAAAACGCCTGAGAGATCATGGTTTAAATTTAGCATTATAGTCGAACCGCCCGTATTTCAGTCCATCCGGCAAATACAATAAGGAAGAGCGAGCCCGGGAGATCGTCGCTCAAGACAACATTTCAGAGGGTCTTGTGGCAGTCATGAGTGCAATGGAATCTAGCCCGACATTTAAAATGGTTCCAGGCGAAGGCCGTCCCCGGCTGGTGAACGCCTCAATTCCCCAGCTCTGTCTCTATTATTATGTCGTGACTCCGGAGTTTGGACTGGTCCATATTCGTATCCAGACCTGGCTGCCTTTCTCTATTCAAATCTACCTGAACGGTCATGACTATCTTGCCCGGCAGATGGATAAACACGAAATAAAATACACTCAGGCAGACAACTGTTTTACCTGGATTGAAGATGTTGAAAAGGCACAGGAATTGTCGGATGACTTCAATCGGTTGAAGTGGGAAAATATATTGCCCCGTTTTGCGAAATATGTTCTGCCCTTTTCGACGAATGAGTTTAATCCGGACTACTACTGGGTGGTAGATCAAGCTGAATATGCCACTGACATTATGTTTAAAAATCCCGCCGATCTGGACGCGTTGTATGAAAAATTGCTGGAACATTCCATTCAATGTTTTGGCGCGAAGGACGTGTTGACGTTCCTCGGCAAGAAATTTGACGGGCGTTTCACCGGCGATCAGATAAACTCCATGAAAAAGCGCTATCCAGGAGCTCGCGTCAAGCATTGGATCAAAAAGAACTGGATGAAAATGTATAATAAATTCGGCAGTGTTTTACGCGTCGAAACAGTAATCAACGATCCTTACAGCTTCAAAATCCTGCGGCACGGCAAGCGCAATGGCGCACAGGTCTATGGCTGGTTTCCGATGGCTAAAGGAGTTGCCAACTTGTACCGTTATGGAGAAATAGGTTTTGCCGCGAATCATGCATATCTTGATGCACTGGCGATTGTGCGCGATGATCGACCGGCGAAGGAAAGTTTGCAGAAGTTGACCGAACCAATTAGACGTAAAGGCAATAGTTATAGTGCGTTCAATCCGCTGAGGTCCGAAGAAATACGCTTGTTCCGGTCAGTGATGAATGGGAACTTTATCGCGTTCGGATTTCAAAACAGGGATATCAGGGAAGCGATTTTCGGTCGGCCGGAATCAAGACGGGAAACGACACGTTTTCAGCAAAGACCGGGCGTTATCTGAAAAAACTGCAAATGCATGGATTGATCGCCAAAGTGTCGCGTTCACGCCGTTGGAAAGTTACGTCATATGGATAGCAAACCATGCAGGCGGCAATTGAAATTTACAATATTGGATGGGCGCAAGTCATTGACAGAAAAGCCGCTTGAGTCATAGAATTTAAAAACGTTTTTATGATAGAAGTTTAAAACAAAGACACTAAACTCTCCAATATTAGCTTTAATTTTTGCTATTTCTATAATAATTTCCTTGATTTATGATTGCAGTAAAGATAGTAGCTTTTTTAGTATTTAAGTACTATTACTGCGAAACGTAGTAGTCATTTTGCAATCCCAAACAAGTTTTTTGGTCTCAAAGCAATAACTGAGAAGTAGTGCCTCTAGTCCTGATTACGGCATTAGTAATATCCACTAAACATAGACATCTGTGACCAACCAATAACATCCCACTTAACTAAATGGGATTGATCAGATAGACCGCATTTATGATTATAGATAATTTTCATAGAGAACTAATAGTTCCGTCATTAGGACTAGAATAGGCATTACTGTATAGTCGATGGGGCTTAGCACCACCGACTATATTGGGGTATGCTCGGCATGGGGGATAACTTGACGGTGACTGGGGGACTACTTTCCCTGAGGATTCATGTCAGAGAAGAACCATAAATGCTTGCTCTGTCCGTCAATCTTTCATAAAAAGAATCAATTCGTTGCAATATTGAATATCACATTTCAAGTGTAAACTGTATTTGTTTGCATACAAAACATACAATACATACACTAATATTTTATTTTATATAAATATTATTAAATAAAAATTAATTAAACTCCGAAAATATAGGATAGTCATGACATAGCATATGGTGATATTTTATTTCATAAAGGTTACATGATGGAAGCCAGATTGATTCCCTGATGGACGTCGGACGTCTCGCCGTTTGGGTTGCTGAAAATTTGCAAGCATGATATCTTCAATTTGACTATCAAAAGCTCGTTTTTTCCATATACTCCAATCCATTGAATTACAAAAATTACAAAAACTCATATACATTTCTTTTCCAGTAATATTAATCCCGATTTTGGGTTTAATAAATGTTTTTACAAATAAATCTAATGGATTTGCAGTGCCGACCAAGTAATTAATGCGGTCTGTCTGGATCTCAGAATATGGCATTTGTCCTTCACTTAATAATAATTTACGAGCGCCTTCCATTACCCAATTAAGAATTCCACTTGACTCTGATGCAAGTAATTTTTCAGCAAAGTTACGAATTGGAATTTCAGGTTTATGTTTCTTGCACTTTATCCAGCGTATTCGACGGCGCCATGCATCTTCATCTCCATCAAAATGTAGTTGTGGTATAGCATTGCCCATAATAATAACATTAAAATTTCCTCGAACAGAAATTGTTTGGTTGGATCTTTTACGTTCGGCTCTGCTCATGTCTCCGCCTGTAAGCTCTTTTAATTTTGCGGTTCCTTTATTTCTAAAAAAATCAGATGCTGCTTCTTTTCCAGTTAACAATGTTTTACCAACAAAGTAACTGAATTCAAATTGTTTAGTTGCATGTTCCGGGCGCAGTGATGTACAGTTGTCGTGTCCGACAATTCCTTCAATGATATTAACAAGAGTGCTTTTGCCACATCCTCCCGGTCCAGTTAACAACAAAAAAGTTTGACTGATATTTGTTCCAAGCAAACATTGACCCAAGTATTGTTGAAGTAAATCAATATCATCGTCTTCTATAATGGGACGTAACAGTTCATTTATAAAACGGGGACATTCCGCATTTGGAGCATATTCCAGTTCACACCGATTCCTACTATAAAACTCCGGAGCAAAGTCATGCTGTACCCATTGCTTATCTTGATAATTAAACTTCAAAACTCCATTAGCACAATGTATATATTTATCTTTCGAATTGCCGAACACATCTCCTTTATTGGCTATTGCCTCAAGAAATATCTTAACCCCTTTTAAAAAATTGGATGATACCTTTACATGTAGACCAGTAATATCCAGATATTCCGCGCACTCGTGCATGAATATGCCTAACATATTGAGTATTGATGCATCTTCATGTGTAATCCATAGTCCTGTTTTTTTATCCCAGAGGTAATATTTCTTTTCTGATCCACTGTAAATAGGAGACTCGCTAAGGTAAAAAAGATTAGCAAAAAACTGTTCATTCACATATGTAATTCTACCTTCTTCATTTTCTTGAATTGGCTTCCAGTATGTTTTATAACAACTCTCAAGCATAGATTCATTAATCATTATTCAACTCCTATGATATTACAAAGCTTCTAACTATATGCCTTATGGTAATAACATTCAAGTTATTAATGTCGGGACGTTGCTTGGAAAATGCGCCATGAATGTGACGGATATGTGGCGCCTGTTGTTAAAAATGAATGAAAAGGAAAGAAAAGGAAAGTATGGGATAGTCTAATGAAAAATATGTTTACAAGTTCAATAATATCAAGAAAAGGCAAAAAAATGGTGGAGCATATCGGACTTGAACCGATGACCCCCACACTGCCAGTGTGGTGCTCTAGCCAACTGAGCTAATGCCCCATTTAATGGTTGACAAGAAATTGCTTTCTCGCTGTCAAGGCCTATAAAATAATCTGCTTTTCGTTTTTTTCAAGCCGCGATAGAAAAATATGTGATAATTTATTGGGCTTCCAATGGTTCGTCGGTCGCGCCGTGGTTTTTCCGGTTGATGTTGAGCCAGCGACGGTGTACCCACATCCATTGGTCGGGTTGTTCGCCGATCAACTTTTCCAGGGCGGTTGTGTACATTTGAGTTACTTTCCGGATATCGCCCTCTTTGTCATCGGTCGGAGTATAACGGATCAGGTCGGCAACTACGAATTCAAAACCGCCGTCAGGTTTTCTTCTGGTAACTTCCGGCATGATCGGGACGCCGGTTTTCAAATGCAGCAGGGCCGGTGACGAATGGGTGCGGCAGGGCTGACCGAAAAATGTTGTTTCCACGCCCTCATGGGTGCCGGCGTGCTGGTCGGCCAGAATGGCGACGGTCTTGTTCTCCCGCAAAGCTTTCAGCAACGCCCGGATGCCGCCGTCTTTATAGACGCATTGGTGAACTTCCGACTGGCGGCTTTTAAGGATATATTTTCCGATCAGCGGATTAGCGAACTCACGCATGATTGAGACCATTGGAATCCCGAATTGCCGGGCCCAGGCCGTAGCGGCAAGTTCCCAGTTGCCATAGTGCGCGGTGACTATGATTACCGGAATGTTTTTTTCAACGTCTTCGTGGCAAACTTCCGCAATAGTTGACTGGCTGCCGGTTACATGGATTTTGTCCAAATCAATCGACTGGTCGAGTTTCAAGATCTCTACCAGCAGCATGGAAAAGTTTTTATATACCCGTTTGGCGATTTCCAGCGCTTCCAGTCGGTCTTTTGCTACTCCGGCATGCATTAGATGTTGAATTGCCCGGCTGCGATGTTTTCTCTCAAAACGAAACATCAGTTGAAATATGGAGAAACTTATCAGGTATGCCATTTTCAATGGAATAAGCCTGACAAGTTCTAGAAACAGCCAGAACGGAATAAACTCCGCCCATATCTGAAATTTACTTTTGTGTTTTGAACCCTTCTTTGACATCGCGCATGAAATAGTTTTGTTTTTGAACTATAACTTACCCTTATTAATATAACTCAAAAAATACTTTTGGTCAATTTTTTATTAGCAAAGTGTCAGGTTTTGTGCTTTCAAGGTTGAAAATTACTGCTTTAACCGCTAAGTTTTGCTTCTACACAACACGATAGAGAAACAGTTTATATATGGGTGATATGAATCTGACGAAATATTTGAGTACCGGCGGCGTGGCCGCACGTCGTAAATGCGCGGAAATGATCAAGGCAGGACTGGTTACGGTTAATGGTCGAATCGTTACTGAACCCGGGACCAGGGTTGGCCCGGATGACCGGGTGGAAGCGGAGGGGCTTCTGGTTTCTCATGCAAAAAAAGTTTATGTAATGCTGAACAAGCCGGCCGGCTACTGGTGTACCGCGGATGATCCACACGCGGACAGACTGGCGGTAGACCTGATCACGCTGCCCGGAGTCAGGCTGTTTTCCGCCGGACGACTGGACCGCGACAGCGAGGGGCTGATCATTTTTTCCAATGACGGCGATTATGTCAACATATTATCGCATCCGAGCAACGGGATTCTGAAACAGTATTATGTTGAAACATATCAGGATATTGCTCCTGAGCAACTTGAGCGTATCCGCAAAGGCATTGTCGATGCCGGAGAAAAACTCCATCCGATCCGGATTGACCGGCTTGGGGCAGGGCGTTATCTGTTTGTATTGAATGAAGGTAAAAAGCGCGAAATACGTCGTCTTGCCGCTGCCGCCGGGCAAAAGGTTAAACTGTTACGCCGGAGTGCAATCGGCTCATTGGAATTGGGCAATCTCAAACCGGGACGCTGGCGTGAGATGAGCAAAGCCGAGATCGCCGCGACTCTCAGCAACCCAAAGCACTGAAATATATTAGTTACCAGTTACCAGTTGCCAGTTTCCAGTAAGAATTTGGGAATGATATATTTTATGAGTGATGAGTGATGAGTGATGAGTGATGAGTGATGAGTGATGAGTGATGAGTGATGAGTGATGAGTGATGAGTGATGAGTGATGAGTGATGAGTGATGAGTTAGGGTTGCTGGGGCTTGTAGAGAATTTAAGGAATGATATACTTCAAAACTAATAACTAATAACTAAAAAAGCTGAGGCTTGTATATATTTCAGCCACGAATTGTACTAATAATTGGGCTTGTATTGCTGCTTGGGAAACCAATCGCCGTTCGGAGTCCGGCTCCCACAGAACCAATCGCCGTTCGGCAGGGGTATGCACCCCCGTTAAAAAGTCCGGCTCCCACAGAAATAATCGCTGGTTTGAATTTGCCGGAAATTTTTTAAAAAAAAACTTTTTTCCGATTGGAAAAAACGCTGGCAGGGGGTAGAATACTTCCTAAGGAATGACGTTTTTTAACGTCCCATTCTCCGAAAAAAATGGTGGGGGCCATTTTTTCACTGGAATACGAAGATTTACTTCTTTTTCACTGGTGCATTATTGCTGATAACTCTGAAAAAATGGGTTTGGCTGCGACCGCTTTTATAATGTTATTTACGAGCGGGGACGCGGCGGAGTCCGAGATATTAACAACTGGTCGACGGCGTGTTTTTTGCGTCGGCGGCAGGGAGGTCTTTTGAGTAAAAAAACAAATTATTGTCCGGAGTATTTGGGGCAGGGTATCGTCATATTGAAGAAGGAAAGGTTTAACAGAAGAGTTTTTTTCGAATGAATACGTTTAAAAATTTATGGTTTTGGGTTTCGGTGCTGATTTTTACCGGAACGGTTGTTCTATATTTTAGTTTAAGTTCGCAGTTGGAGGTGCTGCGAAAGAATGAATCGCGGCGGAAACAGGAGGTCGAGCAGGCGCGGCAGGAGCCGGATTTCACCTGGCTGGAGGGAGGTAAAGGATTGCGGATCACTTTCAAGCGGGCAATGGTTGATGGAGCGGCAGCAGGTAAATTTGCCGCATTGGACACGGCGACATTGACGCAGCACGGCAAAGTGCTGCCGTTGTTCTGGACCGGAACCAGGACCCTGGTGTATAAAGCGTCCGGTAGATACCGGATCAAACCGACCCGGAAATATGAACTGACATTCGGGCCAGGGTTGAAATGCCTGGACGGGACCGGTTATCGCGGGGCGCGTAAATTTATTTTGAAGACCGATGATTTTGCCTTGCTGGACGCTTATCAGAGCGGGGCTAATCGGAAGTTGAATACCGCTGAGGTCTCTTTGCTGTTTAATGCGCCGTGTTCCGCGGCTGGACTGAAAAAATATTTGATTACCGCAGCCGGAGTAAACTGCCAGGTCAAATCAAACGGATATTCCACCCGTCATAAGCTGAAACTCGAGGCGGTCAAAGAAGGAATGACGCTGGATATTGGAATAGCCGCCGGAATGCCGTCGGAAACCCCGGACTTTAAATTGACAAATCCGGTGACGCGCCGGATAATGCTCCGGAATCGGGAATTGGCAATAACGGCATTGACGGCCAGTCGGGAATTTTTTTGCGGTCGCGGTCTCAGAATGGAATTGAACGACCGGGTTGACAGGGGGGAATTAGAAAAGTATTTGACGATTACTCCTTCGGTGAATTGGAAAATAGCCCGGCAGTCCGGGAACGGAATTTACCTCAGCGGAGATTTTAAGGGCAATGTTAATTACACGGTCACCTTGAAAAAAGGGTTGGCGGGTGACGGTTGTAATCCGCTTAAATCGGAGGTGTCCTGGACATTACTGTTTCCGGGATTGTCTACTTCGGTGGATTTTGTCGATGCGGATAAACTTTTTTTGCGAACCGGCGGCGGGATGTTGGTGCCGGTTCGTACTGCGGCGGTCAAACAACTGGAAGTGCGAATTTGCCGGATATATCCCAATAATACGGTCTGGTATTTGAACGACTGGAATAATCGCGGCTACAAGTATGGCAAAGAGGTCTACAGCCATACCTTTACGATTAAGGACGTTCCGGATCAGGCGGTGTTGTCGTATCTTGATTTGCGCCGGGTACTGAAAGACCCGGAACCGGGGGTATATGAGATTTACGCGAAGGTTGCCGACAGTTGGTATGGCGAACATCGCCGGATTATCCTGACCAATCTCGGGATTACGGTTAAACGGGCCGGGGAGCAGTTTTTTGTTTATGTTAATAAGATTGACAATTCAAGCTCGGTTGACAAGGCTGATGTTCAAATTTTTACAGCCCAAAATCAGTTGCTGTCACAAGGAAAAAGCGATAAAGGACAGCTTGTCATGGATGCCCGGAAGGTCGAGTCCGGGGATTTGCCGTTGACGGTTCGAGCAAGCAAAGGGAAAGACGTTTGTGAGCTGAAATTGTCAGGCAATCAGTTGACCACGACCGGGTTCAAGGTTGAAGGCATGCAAAATCCGCGTCAGGGCTATGAGGCTTTTGTTTATGCCCCGCGCGATCTGTACCGCCCCGGAGAAACGCTGAATCTGTTTGCCATTGTTCGTAGTATCGGAGTCAAGGTGCCCGGACGGTTTCCGGTCGTGGTGACAGTGAGGCGTCCGGATGGCGTGGTCTTCAAAAAACTTACAGTCGAACTCAAAGATGACGGCAGTTGCGAAGCGGTCTGCAAATTGCCGTTTTCGGCTCGGACCGGTTGGTATTATTGTACGGTCAATCTGCCGGGAAAGCATGGAGCTGAGCTTGGTCGTTACAAGTTTTTGGTAGACGAGTTTACTCCTGATAAGATGAAGGTCACTTTATCAATTCCTGAACGCGATTACAAGCCGGAAGAACCGTTGCGGATCAAGGCGGTCGGAGAATACTTGTTCGGCTCGCCGGTTGCCGGAGGAAAGGCGGCATTAAAGGTCAGCTGTTTTGAAACGGACTTTTCCGCTGATGCTTATCCCGGTTACAGTTTCCGTGTTTCAACCCCGGTAAAAAGCGTCATAACGGGAGCCCGCCTGGCTTCCTCCAGCCTGAGTGCCGGCGGAGAGGTATTGTTCTCCACTACGGCACCGGACTGGAACGCCCGTTCCAATTACCGGGCGCAATATATGGTTACGGTCAATTCGCCGTCAGGTGGTGCGACTTCCGGCTACAAGAGCGTTCCGGTGATCAAATATCCGGCTCTGGCGGGGATCAAATATCTCGGGAGCAAACGCCCGGAACCGGGAGAAACATTGAAGTTCGGTTGTGTTCTATTGGATGCGCGGACCAGGCAACGTATGGAGTCGCCGCTGCAGCTGACTGTGAAAAGAATTAATTACCGCTGGGAACGACAACTCAAAAATGGAACGGTTAACTACCGGCGGATCGAGGAGGTCGCCACGGTGGACAACCGTACGCTGGCGGCTGGTTGCGGGGAATTCACTTTCTGTCCGAAGCAGCAGGGAAAGTTTGTTTTTACCGTGCATGATCCGGTTTCTGGACACAATGCGGATGTGGAACTCAACTGTTACCGCAGTTATTATGATTATCTTTATAATGGTCAGTCGGGAGAGAATAACAATCTGCAGCGCATCGCGATCAAGTTTGATAAAACCGGTTACAAGCATGGCGAAACGATGCAATTGCAGTTGCAGACGCCGGTCATGGGACACGGCTATATAACAATTGAAAGCAATTCCGTTCTGGACTTCTATCCGTTTTTCGCGGACAAGCCGACCGTTAACCTGAGTATCCCGGTTAAATCGGATTATCCTTTCAGCTTCAATGTATTTGCGGCGGTTTCCCGCGATTCACGATTGAAGAACGACTTTCCATGGGATTTTGCCTGCGGTTACGTTCCGATCAGGTTGAATCATGATTCCCGGACCCTGAATGTGCGGATTGAAGTACCGGAAAAATCATTGCCGGGAGCGGATTCTGAAGTGAAAATATCGGTTGCCGATTCAGATGGCAAGCCCCGCGCAGCTTCGTTGACGCTGGCTCTGGTTGACGAGGGAGTCTGCCGTTTGACGGCATATAAAACACCGTCAGCGCTGGATTATTTTTACGCTAAACGCCGGTTGAACGTCGATACTTTCAGCGTTTATCTTGGGCTGATGGAAGATCTCACAGCCGCTCAGGTAAATCAGGATAATATTCTTTACGGCGGCGGCGGGGTTTTAGGCCGGATGCTGCGGATTGCCCGGCCTGATGAGCGAAAAGTCGCTCAGATCTGGCGTTCCGATATAAAGACCGGAACCGATGGATCAGCTCGGGTCAAGGTAAAGCTGCCCCGGTTTACCGGTAAATTGCGGGTTATGGCGGTGGCGTTTGCCGGAGCGTGTTTCGGATCCGATACGGCGTATGTCAAAGTTGCCGATCCGTTAACTACGCTGACCAATTTTCCGACCTTTCTGGCCCCGGGCGATCAGGCGGCCGCACCGGTCACGATCTTCAACAATACCGGCAGGAAGGCCGATGTCAATTTACGGATTGTCGATGATAAATACTCTCTGGCTCTGGCTCAAGGCGAATCACAAACGGTTTATCAGCCGCTTGTCGCGCCGTCATATCCCGGCAGACTGCGGTTTGATCTTCACGCGGCTTTGCTGGATGGCGGCAAGCCGTGGGAACGGGAGATTCCGGTGCTGGTGCGGTCATCGCATCCTCCGCGGGTAGAGTCTGTTACCGGGGCGTTTCCGGCAGAGGCTGGAAAAAAATCAATTTCGATTCCCGGAAAATGGCTGAAAAATTCCGCTCAGGGAACTTTGACGGTGTCGTCCGCTCCTGGACTGGATTTGGGGGATTGCCTCGATTATCTGGTCCGGTATCCTTACGGCTGTCTGGAACAGACGACCTCTGCGGCGTTCTGTGTCCTGCAGGCTCCTGAACTATATCAAAAGATGTCTCCGCAGGTGAGAAATACAGCTCAGATCAAAACATATTTGCAGGCTGGAGTCGACCGGATATTGTCGATGCAGCTTTATAACGGCGGCTTTGCGATGTGGCCGCGCGGCCGGGATGATTGGGAATGGGGCAGTATCTACGCCGCTGATTTTCTGCTGGATGCGAAAAAATACGGTTGTCAGGTGCCCGATAATGCTATAGAAAGAATGGGTGAATATCTGCACGATTTATGCGGACACCTTGAACCGGAGTTGTCGGCCTATACCCTGTACGTACTGTCACGGACCGGAACGCTGAAAAAATCGGAGATGCCGGGTTCGCCGGTGTCGATTGAGAATAATAATACCGTATCAGGCTTGTATGCCATGGCTCTGCTGAATGTTGGACTGAGAAAGACGGCGTTGAAAGTGGTGGACACGTATATTAAACCGACGCGATCCGCCCGGTTTATCTCCGGCGGCACCTTGTCCAGTTCGATTCGTGATGACGCGGTGGCGTTGATGGTGTTGCTTAAACTGAAGCCGGATTCGCCTGAAATTGTCGAACTGGTGAAACGCCTGTCAAAATACTGTCGTGGAAAGCGGTATACTACTCAGGATGCCGCCTGGGCGCTCCGGGCGCTGGCATTGTACGACAACATGATCGCGTCCGCTCCGGTCGACTTCAAAACAGAAATCCGGCAGAATGGTAAATTGCTTGCTTCTTTCAACAGCACCGATGCAAAGAATTTTGTTACGCTGCCAATTAACGTTGATTCAGGAACTTCACTTGAACTGCAAAGCCGGGGCAGGGGGCGGGTATATTATCGATTGGCTGTGGCCGGGATTCCGGCGGAAGCTCCGGTTGAAAAAGATCGCGGTATTGTTGTTCGTCGCATGATCCTGAAACAGGACGGCTCGAAAGCCGACCTTGATGATCTCCACGTCGGCGAACTGTATGTGGTGAAAATAACTCTCTCATGCCGGGGGCCGCTTGATAATATGGTGATCAACGATTTGCTGCCGGGATGTTTTATCGTCGAAAACGCCAATCTGGCGACCCGCGACAACGCCGCCGCAGAGAGATTCAAGAACACGCTTAAGCCGGTCCGCGTTGATCCGCGCTTTGATCGTTATCTGATTTTTTGCGACAGCCAGTATTCTATTGCAAATCCGGTCCGAACGTTTTACTATGCGGTTCGCGCCGCCTATAAAGGGAGCTTCAAACTGCCGGCGATTTTTGGAACCTGTATGTACGATCCGGATATTTATTCATGTTCATCTTCGGGGCGGATTACCGTGAAATGAAATACTGGTATAAACATAAAAAACACCTGAAAAAAAGCTGCAAGTGGGCCACTCTTGCAGCGCTCATGCTTGTCTTGTTGTCGGTGACGGTTTTCCTTATTCTGGACGCGGTTTATCCGTTTCCGGTGGAGCGCCTTGAACAATTGAGACTACAGCGGTCGTCGACGGTGATAATGGACCGGCGGGGTAAACTGCTCCGGGCGTTCCTGAGTCGGGATGACAGTTGGACATTGTGGCGGAATGATCTCAGCGGGTGCGGTAACATTAAAAACGCGATTATTGCCGCTGAAGATCGCCGTTTCTATTCCCATTGCGGCGTGGATCTACCGGCGATTTTCCGGGCGGTTGTATTAAACCTTGCATCCGGACGAGTCAAATCCGGCGCGTCGACACTGACAATGCAGTTGATGCGCATGTCGCTGGATCATCACCGCCGTTCATGGTCGAATAAGCTGGTCGAAACTTTCCGCGCATTGCAATGCGAACAAAAGATGAGCAAAGAGGATATTCTATGCTGGTATCTTAATTTCGCGCCCTTCGGTTCCAATATCTACGGGGTCGAAGCGGCTTCCAGGATATATTTTCGCAAGACGCCGGAAAATTTAACCCCGGAAGAAGCCGCGTTGCTTGCCGGTCTGGTGCAGGCCCCGAGCAATCTTCTGCCGTATCGTTATCCGGAGAAAGCGGAAAAACGGCGGCAGGTTATCCTGAACCGGATGTACCAGAGTTCATATATCGATTATGACCGTTTGATTTCGGCCCGGTCGGAATCTATCCGCTGTCACCGCAACCGGCTTCCGGCTGCCGCGCCGTATTTTGCCGCGCTGCTGGCTGAAAAATACCCTGGACAACAGGTAATTTCAACCATTGATGCCGGGCTGCAGTATCATGCCGCCCATTTGCTCAAACAAGCGGTCAGTGACGCTCCGCCCGGGGTTAACGGTGCGGTTATCATCGTCAGTAACCGTGATAACGCGGTACGTGCCTTTGTCGGATCGGCTGGTTCCGGTAGTGTGGCTGCTCAAGTCAACCACGCGGCTGTTCCACGCGGTCCGGGTTCATTGCTTAAACCGTTCATTTACCTTACGGCTTTCGAACGGGGATTGGCCGCTCCCGCGACGATGCTGGATGACCGTGCTGTCGCATTTGCCGGTTATGCGCCGCGCAACTATGACCGGCAGTGGCACGGGCCGGTTTCCATCCGTAAAGCCCTGGCTTTTTCCTATAACGTTCCGGCGGTCGCGATGCTCGATAAGATCGGCGTCGATTCGTTTATTGAAAGTCTGGAACGTTTTGGTTTGCGGGTTACGACCGCGCCGGAACGCCGGTACGGGTTGGCTCTGGCCCTGGGCGGGGCCGAATTTTCTCTGCTTGAGCTGGTCCGGGCGTATTCCGCGCTGGCCAGGCTGGGGACGATGCTGCCGTTGCGCTTTGTCGAGAACGCTCCAGCGGAGATTCCTGAAAAGATTGCGGATAAGGATGCCACTTTTCTGATCTGTGATATTCTCAAGGACCGCTCCCGGCTGCAGGGGAGAAGTTTGTGGAAAAATGGCGATTCTTCGCATACTTTTGCCTGGAAGACCGGGACCTCGAATAATCTGCGGGACGCCTGGACCATTGCCTGGAATCCCGATTGGACGGTCGGGGTCATGCTTACTTGTGCCGGTTCTGGACGTGATGCGTCATTGGTCGGGATCAAAAATGCCGCGCCAACCGCGGCCGCTCTCATAGGCCTTGCGACGGGTAATAAACATAACTGGTATCAAGTACCGAAGCCGATTTCCCGGCGTTCTGTATGCAGTCGGACTGGTCTGTTGCCATGCTCTGCCTGCCGGAATACAACCACGGATTATTTTCAGGCCGGATTTGACCATACCGTAACTTGCCAATGCGGAACGCATAAAAATCCGGATTCCCATCCCCAACTGGTTTCGCCGCAAGCCGGGATTGTTTATCTGGATAAAATCACCCTCCGGGCCGATGGACCGGAGAAGGGGGAGATTTTCTGGTTCAGCGGCAGTCGCTATCTTGGTCGAACGGCTTTCGGTAATACCTTGAGTTGCCGTCTGCCGTCCGGAGCGCATAAAATAACCTGTTCCGACAGCAAGGGAACTTGGAGTCAAACTGTATCAATTCGGGTCAGGTAAAGGCTGTTTCTTTTTATCGGTATTGGAAGCGCCGCAGGCCACCGCGGCAAATGTATTCTATCGGAGCGCCGCAGACCACAGCGGCAAATGTATTCTATCGGAGCGCCGCAGGCCACTGCGGCAAATGTATTTTTTCGGAGCGCCGCAGGCCACTGCGGCATTTCCCATAAGACTGGTTCGCCCCCGTATTCCTATTTGGGAATGCGGTTATTAGTCTGGCATATAATCATATTGCATTTATTGAATAGCGCTGAAAGCGCGGCATATAACAGCAGCCCGGGGTGATTGAGCGCAGCGATTGAACCCCGGGAACATTTAAAAAACATTAAAAGCCCTGAATGGCATATGCGTCAACTTAAGAGATATGAAGAAGTATAAGTTCTTTGTTTTCAACATAGTTTAACCTTTTTCTTTTATCATAAGTACAATAGCAAGTTAATGTTTGTACAACTCTATCGATATCTTTCTCTATTTGTATTATGATATGTTGCAGTCTTTCTTTTTTAGCTCTAATATAGCGCATGAGTTTTGATAAACTTAAACGTTTTTTTGAGAATATATAAACCAATTCTTCGCATTTTCTATAGATACAGTGCATAGTAATTACAATAGTAATCAACCTGGCAATTATTAATGCATGCAATTGGTGACAAGAGACGTTGTGTATAATTGAAAACGCCATATTGCTTTTCCATGTTTTAAAAATGATTTCGATTCTCCATCTCAAGCCGTACAATGTGCAGATAATATCAAAGTCATACTTTACGACGGGTAAATTTGTTATAAAAATCGTCCATGACATCAACGATAACATTTTCTCAGATGGTTTGTGTCCTCGGGTTTGTTTTTTTGCTTTCATACGTCTGATATTGGCAATTTCTTCTCTTACCGGGACTGCAATGAGTCGCACCATGGTTCTATGGTCATCGTTCAAACATACATTCATATCAATTTTTCTTTTCTTCTTGAGTAGTTTCAATATATCAATTTTCTGGTCATTGACGGGGTTTCGCAAAACCATCAGACTTTTGTGCCGATAAATATATAATGTGCAGTTGTCATTAAGCCTCTTAATCTCACTACATTTCAAATAACCCCGGTCCCTAAGAACTAAATCTCCTGGCTCAATGCAAAGTTCACTGGCAGCATCAAAATCATTTTTGCTGTATTTATCAATTGAAAAAGTAACGAATTGTTTTGCAATCAAGTCATAAACTCCTTGAATCCTGGCGTTACAGACAGATTTATGAGAATTAGACACTCCAGAAAACGAATCGAATAAGCGATCCGGTAATTTCAATACGGTACTATCCTGAACCAAGACCCTAGGGAAGTTGTTCTGTTCACATGAAAGTTCATTTTTCACGATTATTTTATTTTCGATAACCCTACCAAGAATCATCTGTAGAAAATTACTAAATTGAGTATTTGCACGCTTCCAGACAGCTTGTCGACTTGGTCTTGTTCCGGTTGAATCATGCAATACCCCGGCAATATCATTGTAACTGAGAGCTTTATCAATTGCTTCTAAACAATAAAGATTTAATAAATCGACCGAAGAAATTTTTTTAGGCATCCTTTTTTGAAACCCGCTTTCGATAGCTAATTCTTCAATCTCCGACGGTGTTAGTGAATCTATTGCTGTTGATATAAAGTTTTTCATAAAATTACCTTGAATATTAAATCTATGATGATATATTAATAGTATATATACTATTAATATTAGTATAAAAATCAAAAAGGTCAAATGAAAAAGAAAAAAAATGGGTTACAAAGTTAAAATTCAAAGAGTTGAGCGTGGGAACACGAAGTCGTTTTATGTTAACTTTCCAGCAGCTATTGCTGAAAGTACAAACCTAAGCAAAGGTGAAGAAATGGAATGGACTATTGATGACAGAAATACTTTTGTGTTGAAAAGAGTCAAGAACGTACCATCATTTAGAAAAACGAACAAGGAAAAATAAACAAAAAAACAATCAATTCAGGAAGAAAAGATTCTTAAGTTGACGCATATGCCTGAATGGGCGACATATAATGCAAGGTAATTATCAGCCGGAGTAATAGATTTAACCGCTTTGGCACAAAAGCGTGGCTGGTCGCTATAGTTGTTCCGCAACTGTGTTGCGGCCGCTTATGTCGTACTGTTCAAGTATGGCGGAGTTCCGCCATAGATAAATTCTTCTGATCGGCAAATTCCGCAGCAAAGCGGTTAAATCTAACCGCACTCCAAAATGACATGAAAAAGATATTTTCCCGGAAGTTACATTAATAATCAGACTGCTTGATGGTTGTTAATTTGTATCGGGAGCGCCGCAGGCCACTGCGGCAAATGTATTTTTTCGGAGCGCCGCAGGCCACTGCGGCATTTCCCATAAGACAGGCTTGTCCCCGTATTCCTATTTTGGAATGCGGTTAGATTTAACCGCTTTGGCACAAAAGCATGGTTGATCGCTATAGTTGTTCCGCAACCAGGTTGCGGCCGCTTATGTCGTACTGTTCAACTATGGCGGAATTCCGCCATAGATAAATTCTTCCAATCGGCAAATTCCGTAGCAAAGCGGTTAAATCTAACCGCAATCCAAAATTACATGAAAAAGATATTTTCCCGGAAGTTACATTAATAATCAGACTGCTTGATTGTTGTTAATTTGTATCGGGAGCGCCGCAGACCACTGCGGCAAATGTATTTTTTCGGAGCGCCGCAGACCACTGCGGCAAATGTATTTTTTCGGAGCGCCGCAGGCCACTGCGGCATTTCCCATAAGACAGGCTTGTCCCCGTATTCCTATTTTGGAATGCGGTTAGATTTAACCGCTTTGGCACAAAAGCATGGTTGATCGCTATAGTTGTTCCGCAACCAGGTTGCGGCCGCTTATGTCGTACTGTTCAACTATGGCGGAATTCCGCCATAGATAAATTCTTCCAATCGGCAAATTCCGTAGCAAAGCGGTTAAATCTAACCGCAATCCAAAATTACATGAAAAAGATATTTTCCCGGAAGTTAAATTAATAATCAGACTGCTTGATGGTTGTTTATTTGTATCGGGAGCGCCGCAGTCCACTGCGGCAAATGTATTTTTTCGGAGCGCCGCAGACCACTGCGGCATTTCAAATAAGGCTGGCAAGTCACGACTTCTTTTAAGGTCAATAGCGGGTGCTTGCCCCCGTACTCATTGACCCTGCACTCCTTACCGTACTCCTTTGACTTTCACAAAATAGTTTACTTGTTGTTTAATGTATTAGGGTCAATCCTATAAAAAAAAACATATTCGTTTTCTTTAAGATTATAAAAATCATTGCCATAGTTAGTGTTGCCACTTGTCCGTATTTTATAGAATATCTTATCGGGTTGAATTTCAGGATTATATGACATGTTTATTTTTGTCTTCTCTTTATCGAATCCAGGGGAAAAATAAGTATCCATTCCACAAATTCGAAATTTAAAAATTCCGTTTTCCAGTTGAGCTACAATTATCTTTTGAAGAGCCTCTTTGGAGGGGCCAACATAAAAGATGTTATTAATAAGTTGTGGCTCATTATTGCCCTTTTGGGCGTAAAGTCGTATACGAAAATTTTTACGGCAATCTTCCGGTAGTTTTATTTTGAAACAATATATATTGTATAATCCTGCAATATCCCAGACTGTGATATCTCGTTGGGTTCTTAAAATATCACGGGGAAATTGTTGCGATTGAGTTACTGGCTTTTTATCTAATAAGATGTATAGCCCAAAGAATGCCACATCAACAATTACAATTGTCGTAATTACACTCCATATGTAAGTTTTCATATTACCCTTTCATCTTTAAATACAAATAATATTTTTTGCAGAATAAAATCCTCCGTTTGATAATCCAATATATTGCCTTTATCCAAACAATTCAATATCTACCGTTCACTTCTTTCTAAAGTACGCTCCCCATATTTTTCAGGTCGTTCATTTTTTCTAAAAACAGTCGATTGCTTAATGCCGACCACTCCAGGAGGGGTTTTATTCAACTTACCCCCATTTTTTTAGAAGTCGCCCTGCTTCCTTTGAGTGGAACCCTTAGTTTTCGTGTTTTCTGTCAAAATATCATTTGTTTTTTCACGCTCTATTGGGTCCCCGTAAAACTCCGATGATGGTAGCGGAGGACTGGCCCCGTCGTCTCCGTGTTCTGCTCTTAATTTTCTGCGCTATATATTATTTCAGAATTATCATTATTATTGCATTGAATTTGTTGCTTATCTATACTCTCAATATTAATTTTTTCTTGTTCAATGCAATCGTTTTTTAATATATTTTCATTATGCATTTCTTTGATGGCTTTATAAATTTCATAATGTTCCTTTAGACAATATCTTCTAAAGAAAACGATCAATATGCAAAGACATAAAATTACTAACATCATTGCCCCAATTATGCTTGCAATCACGTTATCTTTTACATGATAAATAAGAAAAACAAAAAAAGGAACCAATAACCATAATGTAATTAAAGCTAAGTTATACAAGAGTTGTTGAATGCTACAATAATCTTTACTTAAAACATCTTTTTTCTCATAATGCATTATCCTGTCTTGAAAAATTAAAATTTTCTTTTCAGTTGAATTATATAGCCCATATACTTAATTATTATTGTACACAGGGTTACTCCTCCGCTATTGGCTCCCCTAACTTCATTTTAACTGTCCTGTTTCCCATATATTGTTTTATGAACTAAAATTAAAATTTAATGCGTAATTTGTATTAATGATCATTGTTTTCAATAAAGGCAATAGTGGAGGTGTGGCCCCAAAAAACTCCTATCTAAAATTAGTCTTTTTCTCATTTTGAACTCTCTGGATCCTTACAATGCTTCGACTTTACAGATAAAAAGAAAGATTTTAACTTTGATAAAAATGATTTTTTATTATATGAGCTCAAATCATAAAATATGGTATCTCCATATACCACTCCTATCTTCGACAACATTTCCATTTCTTCTGATAATATATCTTCTTCACATGTAGCATTACCTTCATATTCAATGAGTAATGTGGGGTCGACAATAACCTTGCATCTTGACTTAAGATCAGATATATTTAATTTTCCATCAATGCCTTTTAAGTTTTTTAAGTATTTTATATTGCTCAAATTAAGATCATATTGTTTGTCACACAAATTGGTTATTCCCAACTCTAACAGATCATCTTCCGCAAAACGCTCTTCATAAAAGTCAATACACTCAAATTGCACTATTATTGAATCTTTTAAGCTATTCAGGTCATTTGATAAAATATAGTCATACATATAATAGTAAGCAACTCCGATTTTTTGAGCAGATTGCCCAAATAAGAAAGGGAATTTATCATCGCCAGGAGTTATTTTAAGTAAATATTCTCTTTCAGCTCTTAAAATTGTATCAACATATTTATTATTTATACAATCCCAAAAACTTTCACAACATCTTTCAATAAACCTATATTCACCCCAAGAATATTTATCATAGAACACTTTATAAAAAGGTTTGAGGCTTTCACAGCATATTGCCCCGAAAGCAATCCTTTTTTGTGGTTCGATATCTTTTAACATTGATAAACAATTTTCTATATATTCATTGAATTCCATATGCTTATCCTATTAGAATATTTTTCTCTTTTGGGAGCAATATTTAATTTTCGTGTTTTCTATCAAAGTCTCATTTGTTTTTTCGAGCTTTTTTTTGAAGTTTTTTTCTCCTTTGACCGTCAACGGCATATTTCTGCACATTGATCCCACCGTCATAAATATAATGGGTGGTAGCGTTGTTTGCAAATTTTGCAGAAAGGATTCACTGGGAGCGCCGCAGGCCACTGCGGCATTTCACATAAGACTGACCGGACTCACTTAATTAATAAAAAAAAGACCGTGGCATTATCGCATATAAGTATCTATAATGGATTGACAAGCCATATTGCTCTGTTATATTAAAAACAGGGAATATTTCACAGTCAACTATAGAGTACTACATGACAAGGCTAATTTAACCGACGCAAAAGCCAGCGGCAGGTTGTTGGCCTGGAGACAACAGGAGGGAAATCGTGAAGCATGAACTTAAAATGATGCTATGTTCGGGGGGACTGATTACCATTTTGACAGGCTGTTCAATCATGAGCCCCGACAACGCAGAAGATTTGGAGCCTGTTCCAAGTGCAACGTATGCATCGTTGAAAGGTCTTGCTCCCGGCAGCCGTGAAGCACAGGAGCGGCAAAAGGTATGGGTACGCAAACTTGGTTTGCCGCTGGAAGTGGAAACAAGACAAGTCGGCGTCAGACTGCGCTTGATTCCGCCAGGGACGTTTACGATGGGCTCTTCCATGTCTGAACGCCAGAAACGTGTCAAGGGCGGTGGCAAGATGAGATGGTATGAAAATGAAACGCAACACAGTGTAACCTTGACAAAACCATTTTACTGTGGAAAGTATGAAGTAACGCAGGGACAATGGACACGGGTAATGGGCAGTAATCCAAGTGAGTTTAACGAAGCTGGAGACAATGCCCCGGTCGAGGATGTAAGTTGGGACGATTGCCAGAAGTTCCTGGCTAAGTTGTGTGAACTGGAAGGGGTGCCGCATGGCACATACCGTCTCTTGAGCGAAGCGCAATGGGAGTATGCATGCCGGGCTGGAACCAGTACAAGCCTTTACAATGGAGATTTAAAAATTCTAGGCTTTAACAATGGACCAAAGATATCAGAGATAGGTTGGTACGGGGGCAACAGTGAGGTGTCTTACTCTGGTGGCTATAACTTATCAAAGTGGAAAGAAAAGCAATATTCTCACAGTAATGCTGGAACACATTCGGTCGGTGGTAAAGTTCCCAATGCATTTGGCCTCTATGACATGATCGGCAACGTTTGGGAATGGTGTGATGATTGGTATGGAATTTACCCCAGGGGTAGTGTAACAGACCCCATTGGGGTGTTATTATACGCGAGTCGGGTTTACCGAGGTGGTGGTTGGACCAGCTACGCCAGAGAGTGCGGTTCCGCTCATCGTGCCTGTTTTCAGACACCAATTTACCTAAGTACCATAGGTTTCCGCATTGCAAGGACAACTCCAGAGAAGAATGCACTTAGTCTTTCATCTGCTAAGCACGTTAATAAAAAGCCATGGACGCCGCCAAAACTTGGTATGAAGTTTGTGTATGTCGCACCTGGTAGTTTTTATATGGTTTCATGCAATGTTGATAGCGATGAAACGCTAGTTCGCAAGGTGACTGTCAGCAGTGGTTACTGGATCGGTAAATACGAAGTAACGCAAGGCGAATATCAAGCTGTTACGGGTAGAAATTCCAGTCATTTCAAAGGCAGTAATAAACCGGTAGAAAATGTAAGCCGGAAAGATATTGTAAAGTTTTGTCAGAAGCTGACCGCACGCGAACGGGCGGCAGGGCGTTTAACGTCAGGTTACGAGTACCGCTTACCGACCCAAGCTGAATGGACGTTTGCGGCACGAGGTGGAGTAAAGAGTCGCAACTATGAATACAGTGGCAGCGATAATCTTGATGATGTGGCATGGTATGAGGGTAACTCAGGAAAAAAGACTCATGATGTTGGTACGAAGACCAGCAATGAACTGGGTATATTTGATATGAGTGGTAATGTTTGGGAGTTGTGCCATGACATGAATGGAAGTCAGAACACCTATACGGGGGCATCCTCGGGCTTGAGGCGGGTCTTTCGTGGTGGGGCTTGGAACAGTTGCGCCAGTGACTGCAGTTCCGCGGGATGTCTCGTGTTCCCGCCCGTCAGCTTAAATTACTTGGGCTTCCGCATTGTGAGGGCAACTCTTGTGAAAAATGAAAAAGCGGTTGCTCCCAAGAAAAAGAAACTTCTCCCGGCTGAAGCCGAACAGGAGAAAAAGCGAAGCCAGTAGCCAGGTTACGATGAGGCTGACTGGGGCATACGGTTATTACTCACGGGGGTAAACTTTAGTTTTCGTGTTTTCTATCAAAGTCTCATTTGTTTTTTCGAGCTTTTTTTTGAAGTTTTTTTCTCCTTTGACCTTCAACGGCATATTTATGCACATTGATCCCACCTTCATAAATATAATGGGTGGTCGCGTTGTTTGCAAATTTTGCGGAGAGGATACATTGCGTAGCTCCAACTGCGCATGGGAAAGTATCTCATTGTCCATAGAGCATGTGGCGTAAACTGTCGTGTCAAGTAGATTTCTGGATTTTAACCTTCATTTTCGACTTTGCTTGCGAATAGCCGGTTATGAGAATTAATATGCTTGTTTCAACCTCTTTTTTGCGCAGCTGGAGCTACGTGCTCCCAGGGAAAGCAATAATCAACTGCCGTATCTGATTTGTTCGGCCAACTGCATCAGGGGGAGGGCTTGCTGCAGCGTCGGCGCGATTGCCGGGCGATTGCCGTCGATCAGGTCGAGGAACGCGATGGCCTCATAATAATGTCCGCTGGTAAGTTCATAGCTGTCGGTGGCTTCGGGCCGGTATTCCATAATGACGGCTCTTTCACGCATGATCTTCAATAGATTATTTTGCATATCGATTTGCAGACTCCAGCCGTTGCCGTGGAGTTCATGAGTTTCAATCAGCATTCCGGTATCCGGGGCAATAGCGCAATGACAATACGAACCGTTTGTAAAAGAAATGCAGGAATAGTGATGTTTACACCGGTTTGAGGTGTTAATTACTTTGTTTTCCACGACGTCAAATTCATAGCCCAGCAAATGCAGGACGATATCGAGCAAGTGGATCGAGGTACCGGTAACGAATTCCTCTTCGAGGCGGTTTGACCGCAGGATTCGGGAGTTAAGGTACAAAGGCATGGCTGGATCATGATTTTTCCGCAGCCATTCGGTGGCTTTAAGCAGTGCAGGGGTGAAGCGGCGGTTCATTGAAACCATGTGCGGGGTATTATATTGGTCATGCAGGGCAATCAGGCGTTTGGTTTCCACTGAATTTATTCCGGCCGGTTTCTCGATTAACAGGGGAATATCAAGCGGGAGCAGTTCCGAGGTTATTTTTTCGGTCAAATGAACCGGCGTTATCACCATTATGCCGTCTGGTTGTTCCGATGCAAGCATGGTTTTAAAATCGGTATAGGCGTTTGCGAAACCGTATTCAACTTGAAATTTATGAGTTTTTGCTTCATCAATGTCGCAGATAGCGGCAAGGTTGAGCAACTCAGGTTTTGCGGCTTTAAGTTCCCTTAGCGCGGCACTGTGGAATTTTGAATGGCCGCCGGCTCCGATAACGCATATATTTTTCATTAATGTAATCTCCGATTTTTTGATTACCTTATGCTGAATTGACAAAAAAGCAAATGAAAAAAGTTGTCCAGTGGTATTTTCTCTAGAGCAAAATATAAATTTGGGTAGCCGGGAATGAATTTATTAGACGACTTTATACTTGGTCATTCATTCCTTCCTTGGGCGAAACGCCGTTGAGACGGACGCGTTGCGCAGTCTGGAGTCTTTATCGTCAGTTTTTATAGTTACCCTGTTTGATTGTTAAAAAGTAGTAAGTGTATATATTAAAACATCTTATATTCTTTTTATAAATCAGTTGGTGCTTTAAATTATTATTCTGATGATGATTGACAAAAAAGCAAATGAAAAATGTTATGCCGTCCTAAGAAATTACTTCGAGACCTTGATTGTTGCGTTTGTATGTAGTAGAATATATACAGACAGATAAATAAGCCGAGGGAAAAAGATGTTTGCTTTTAAAAAGAATCAGAAAGTCAAAGAGATGCTGGAGGAGTATGTGGGGATCGCTCAGAACGCGGTACGGCATTTCAAAACCGCGATAGAGTATTTGATAGAACATGATGTTGACGAGCATTTCGATTTATTGGCGGAAGAGATTCACCAGTACGAATCCAATGCTGATGATATCCGCAGGCAGATAGAGGTGTTCCTTTATGAAAAATCGTTATTACCGGAGACCCGGCGTGATTTACTTTTGATAATCGAGAATATCGACCGCGTTCCCAATCAGGCACAGCAGATCGCTTACATGTACCAAACTCAAAAAACGAAAATTTTTCCGGAAATCAAAAATGAACTGGCAGAACTGCTGAAACTTTCAGTAGAAACTTTTGATGAAACTGCCGTTGCCACGTTGGATTGCTTCGGCAGCGCTACGCAAATCAGACAGCTGGCACAAAAAATTGACAATCTTGAAACATTGGGAGATCATCTTGAACGCAAGATGATTACCAAAGTCTTCGCTTCCGACTTGAAGCTCTCGGAAAAAATTTTGCAGAAAGAGTTTATTGTGGCCTTCGGTGATATCTGTGACTTGTGTGAAAAAGTCATGGACCGGATTGTTATCTGCAGTGTGAAACGGCATGTCTGATGATTGTTTTGATTCAATATCTGGGCGGGGCTTTTCTTGGATGGAGCCTCGGGGCCAATGATTCGGCGAATGTTTTCGGTACCGCGGTCAGTTCGCGAATGGTCAAATACCGGGTCGCGATTGTTTTGACCTCGATATTTGTGATTATCGGCGCGATTATGCAGGGCCGGAGCGGGATTGTCACTTACAGTAAAAAACTGACGAATGATGAAATAATATATGCCAGGGCCGGACAGGAATTAATCGAAGCCGATTACAAGAAACAGCTCCTTCAGAAAGCGATAATTATCTCGTTTTCAGCGGCGATAACCGTAACCTTGATGACAATCGCCAAACTTCCGGTATCAACTTCCCAGGCTGCGGTCGGAGCAATTATCGGGATTGGACTGATGCGGGGGAATGCTAATTTCTACCAGTTGGGTAAAGTCGTTATCTGCTGGTTGGGAACGCCGGTAGGCGGCGCGCTGTTCTCGGTTATTTTCTACTGGATGTTCAGTTGGGTGCTGCGCAAATGGAAACCTACGGTTTTTGTTTACGACCCGCTGATGTCACTGTTGCTGATTATCACCGGTTGCTACGGTGCTTACGCGCTTGGAGCAAACAATGTGGCCAACGTGTCAGGGGTATTTGTCGGTAAGGGAATGCTCACGGTTAACGAAGCGGCGTTGTACGGTTCGATCGCTATTGCAATAGGCGCTTTGACCTACAGCAAACGAGTAATGTATACGGTTGGCGAAGGGATTGTCAAACTGGACGCATTTACCGCGTTTGTCTGCGTTCTTGCCCATGCGGTAACGGTACACATTTTCGCGATTGTCGGGGTCCCTGTCTCGACTTCCCAGGCTATTGTCGGGGCGATTCTCGGCATCGGTTTAATCAAAGGTGTGCATACGGTCAACTATAAAAATCTGGGACGGGTTTCCTGCGGCTGGCTGGCTACTCCGTTTATTGCCGCGATTATATCCTGTCTGGGGTATTACATTTCACATTTAAGCTATATTCCTTAATGCATTCACAAAGCTTTTTGTCCGCTTTATTAAAAAAAGTCTGTAATTAATACTGCAAAATCTTTATTTGATTACTCATTGGAATCAGTTTGATAAACAGATTTCAGCTCAATGCGTCACTTTTCCTCTAATCTCTTAATCAAGTATTTTTCTTCCTGAAGACAGCCCTCATATTCAGGTGAGAATAGACTCATTGGTGATTTCTAGTTGCTTGATATTGATTTCTGCGTACATAGGACCTTCAATGTTAATAAATTTTATTTTTATTTGAGAGATTTATAGGATTGGGGGTTGACAAATAGAATGGCATATGGTATCTTTTAGGTATGTTTAGTGTGTTGTAGCCCAAGTGCGTGCGCAGGGAAAATTTTAAGTTAATAGAATTTGTAGTATTTGTTACAAAATTAAAAGAATAGACGTTTTATTCATGGAACTTGCTGAAGTCTGCTCGTAAAGATTTTGTATTGATCGAAGAACAAGCTTTTGAAGTAATTCAGGAAATTAGTTGTCCTTAAACCCGCAGAAGAGTGTTTCGTAAGAAATGTTCATGTATCGAGCACCGGATAGTCTATTCCCGGAACAGGATTACGAAATAATTTTTATAAAAAGTTGAATATATTTATACAGGAGCAAAAAATGGATCTGAAAGAACTGGAGTTGCCTGAGCTTGAATTAGTCGATACCAACGCGGATTACAGTGAAAGTCAATTATTCTATATCGATTTCGATGGTGCGGATAACGTATCTTATATCAACGATGCGTTTATTATAAGTATTGAGAACATAACGATTGAGGATTCCGGTCTTTCCAGTCTTGAACAGACGTTGATTATCAGCCAGTTAAATGAAATTTTTGCCGGAACCGGAATATCGTTTACCGTAACAGCCCCTGCGCCAGGAGAATATTCGACTATTTATGTCGGCAGCAATAGCGAGGTTTTTTCCGATCTCGGCAGTTTTGCCGGGCTTTCCGAAACTATTGATGCCGGAAATGGGATTAAGGACGACAATGCTTTTGTTTTTGTCGATAATGCGCAGTCTCTGATATCGACTATCGTGCATGAAACCGGGCATTTGCTTGGTTTCAAACATAGCGGCGATGAAATTGATTCTATCTATGATTTCGCCGAAGCATCTGTCACGGCAATTAATTATTATGAAACGTATTCAATGGTGACGAATGCCATAAATGCGGTGGATGACAGACTGGCTGTATCATCAATCGATGACTCTGTCCTGATTTTTTCTTTGCAGGATCATGACAATGGCATATACATCAGAAACACTTCCGTATGGACCGGAGACGTGGATCTTACCTGTATTTCCCCCTGGAATGATTATGGTGCAAATGTCAGGGCAGGGACTTTGATAACAGCAAAGCATATAATTTTCGCGGCTCATCTTTTACTGTATGTCGGTGACGTGGTGCGTTTCGTAACCATGGATAACGAAGTAATTGAAAGGACTATCGTTTCCGTAAAAAATACTCCGGACAGGGACGGTTCCGATTCTGATTACGCAATTGCGGAGTTTGACGAGGAACTTCCTGATTCAATAACTTCAGCGAATTTGCTTCCCAGTAACTTCGATACCTTGATGCCCAGTATGGGAGCGGCGAATATACCAGGATTACTTTTGGACCAGGTGGAGCATGCGATAGTAGGGGAAATCAGCAGCACCAGCGAATCAAGCAAGACGGTTGATTGGACGACGGTTCCTGATTCCGATGATACCCGGGCTGAACATGGAGAAGCTATTGTCGGAGGAGACTCCGGGAACCCCTC
Source organism: Victivallales bacterium (assembly GCA_963676655.2). Classification (GTDB taxonomy): domain Bacteria; phylum Verrucomicrobiota; class Lentisphaeria; order Victivallales; family Victivallaceae. The sequence continues at coordinate 699,844 of CAXXKX010000002.1, forward strand.
CTTTATCATAGTGGATGACCAATTGGTTCTTATGTCGGTGTGGTCCACTTCCGACCGGGAAGATTGGGCCGATGGAACAAACTTCAGTTTAATGAAGTATAATATTCAGACTATAATCAATACCCTTTCCGGAAGTACCGACTATGAATTGAAAACAATAGATATCAGCCATTTCACCACCTACGAGGCTGAAACCAGCACGATGTATACCTATGGATTTTTTAAGGGTGATACAAAAGATTCAGGCACGGAGGAAATATCCGGTGAGACTGAAACGCAATCCTTGACAAGCGATGCTGATGTATACGGATTGGATATTAGCGAAGAGAAGGAAGGCCTGGTTTTTGAAGCGAATGGCTGTGTAGTTAATGTATATGGAGATATAAGTTTCAGTTCGTCGGTGGATGCTGCTCTGTATGTTGTGAACTTCGGCGCGAACAGCGGAAGTTTCACATTGCATGAAGATGCAAGTATGGACATTACTGTTTCGATTGATTCAGTTAAGTCATTTGGCGTCTATTCATATGATGAGTTGACCTCCGATGGTATCGCCGGGCAGATTTCGATACAGAGTGAAGCCATTAAGGAGTATGCGATTGCGGGAGTTCTGCTTGATTTGAGCGGCGGAGATATTTCCGGTAATATAAACGTTGTTAAAAATGCGACGTTTTCTCATTATTTCTTTGCCGATAAATTTCATTCATACGGTTTATTTTCTTTGTCGGACTTAATTACTGCTGACATTTCCGGAACGATCACGGTCAGTGGAAATGTTGATACTGTTTTGTATGACTATTATAATCGCGGCAATTCTCTCTCCCGGGCCTTGTATGCCCAGGGAAACATGGTCATTCAGGATATTTCCGGAACCGTTTCCGGTTCGTCAACCGCGACTTCCGAAAATAATGCATATGCCGACGCTTATGGATTATATGCACTTGGAACAATGGAACTTGGAGCTATTACCGGTACCGTTGAATCCTCCGCTTACAGTGAATCCGGCGAGGCATATGCCCGGGCCATTCATGCAAACGGCGATTTGACGATAGCTGAAATATCCGGGAATGTTACCGCTTACGCTCAAACCGATTTGTTGACCAACGTGACAATGGCAAATGCGGTCAGGGGTGATGTCGTATCCGGAACCGATGGTGCGGCGTTGGTTATTACCGGAGATGCGGTCGTGGCCGCGTATGCCATCGGCAACTCCAGCACGGTCGCCAACGCGATTGTCGCCACCGGCGGCATGAACCTTGATATCTACGGTACGGTTTCGGCATCCGGAACGAATGAGAGTGGAACTTACCGCAGCTTATATGCTTATGGCGACGCGGACGATTCAGTCATTTTACGTTCAACAGCCGAGATAACCGGAGACATCGTGTTAAATGATGGAGATGACAATCTGACAATTGAAGCCGGTCTTGCTTTCTCCGATGATATTGATTTCGGAGACGGGAACGATACCCTCACTGTTATCGGTAAATCAACCATTGCCGCCTCTTTAAGCGGCGAACTGTCCAGTGCCGGCACCCTGGCCTTGGGTTTTGATATTTCGACGGCTGATGCTGATTCGTCTTTTCTTGATATTTTGACTGATGGCTTTGGCGACAGTTTCAGTTTGAATGTTGATTATAGCGGACAGGTTGCAGGTGAATATTACCTGATAAACAGTACCAGCGATATTTCTTCTTTTTATTCAGGAAAGACTTTTTTAATTAACGATTTGGCCGAATTGATTGTCGGAGGTGACAGTATTATTTGGGGAGGGTGCGAGTATGAACTTGATGTTTCTGCTGGAAACACGCTGGTTTTAACCGTTTTGTCCTATGACATTGACGCTCCAAGCATTCCTCTTGATTTAACTGCGACTATCGATAATGATACCGCCACTGTTCTATTGGATTGGAGCGATTCTACCGATCTAATAACCGGGGGCGGGGAAGGAGTTGTGGCTGGTTACGTGGTAGAATATTCTCAGATGTCTGATTTTTCTGAACGCACTACTTTAACTACCTCTTCAGTCAGTGAAATAACCGTTGGCGATGTGTACGACGGTACCTGGTATTGGCGGGTCGCGGCGGTGGATTTGGAAGACAATGTTTCAGACTGGAGCGAAACGGCTGAGTTTGAGGTGGACCTTCCTGATATTTTGGCTCCGGATGTACCGGATAACCTTACCCCGGTTGTTGACGAAGATAATGTTTTTCTTGACTGGTCCGATTCGACGGACAATAAATCCGGGTTGAAAGAGTATGTAATAGAGTATTCTCTATTAGCCGACTTTACCGATGCGGTTGAGATAACCGTTTCGGTCAGTGAGTTAAGTCTGGACAGGCTTTATACCGGAGATTATTACTGGAGGGGTAAAGCCGTTGACAATGCCGGAAATGAAAGTGATTGGAGGTCGGGTCAATCATTCTATATTCCGGTTATTGACAGGACAGCTCCGAGCATACCGGTTAATTTAGTCCAAGATGTTGATGGCGACAGTGTTGCTTTGGACTGGGACGATTCTGCTGATGATTTATCCGGGGTTGATAAATATATAGTTGAATATTCTTCCAGTGTAGCTTTTGATAACGCGGAAGCGATAACAGTTTATTCAAGCAATCTGGTCTTGACCGGATTAACGGACAATATCTGGCATTGGCGGGTCAAGGCGGTTGATAATGATGGTAATGAAGGTGATTGGAGCCGCCTTAGTACTTTTGTTATATCGATATCGGATAATAATCCCCCGAGTGTTCCCGTTGGCCTGAAGGATGCGGTAAATTATATGAGTGCTCATTTGGATTGGTCTGATTCTGTTGACAGTCAGTCAAGTGTTGCAAGGTATATTGTCGAGTATTCGACAAGTTCCAAATTTCTTGATTCACAATATAAAACCGTTTCCGGCAGTGAACTTGACTTGAATTACTTGGCCGCAGATATCTGGTATTGGCGGGTCATGGCAGTTGATAGTGTTGGAAATGAAAGTGATTGGAGCGACGTCGAGTCATTTGACATTAGAAATGAGGATGTAGGGGCGCCGGAAACACCGGTCGATTTGACATCTGGAGTCAGTGCCGGGAGTGTCCTTTTGGATTGGCGCGATTCGACGGACAATGAAACCGGGGTGAAAGAATATATTGTTGCATACTCTACCAGGGAAAGTTTTACCGGTGCCGATTATGAGGTTGTGGCGGAGAGTGAGATCAACTTGACTGATTTGCTTGATGGGGTTTATTACTGGCGGGTCAGTGCCGTAGATTATAATGACAATGTTTCTGATTGGAGCTCAGGTGGTTCTTTTAGTATTGATTTGACCCCGCCGGATTCTCCGTCTGAGCTGAGTTTCATGGTTGATGAAGATGATGTAGTTTTGGATTGGAATGATTCGTTCGATAATATGTCAGGACTATCCGGGTATATAATGGAGTACGGATTCAATGTTGATTTCAATGATGCAACTATCTGTTCGACATCAGGGAGTACTTTCAATCTTTGGGATTTGGTCAACGGTGCTTATTATTGGCGCGTGAAAGCTGTTGACAACAACGGAAATGAAACAGAATGGGTGCAGGGCGACAATATTATTATTGATAATTCAGCGCCGACAGTTCCTTTGGGCATTGTCATAATGAAAGATGATGACTCCGCTCGCCTTGACTGGAGTGATTCGGATGATAATCTTACCGGAGTAAAAGGATATATTGTTGAATACGCCTCAAACTCTTTATTCAGCAATGCGACAAGCTATGTTGCCGCCAGCAGTGAAATGCTTATAAACGACTTGATGGACGGCAATAACTTTTTCCGTGTAAAAGCGGTTGATAATAACGGAAATGAATCAGCCTGGAGTGAGACGGTTGCATTGCAGATAGATGAATCTTCTCCTGAAACGCCTTCCGGCTTGACGTCTGTGAGTGACGGAGGCGATGTTTCTCTTGACTGGCAGGATTCCACGGATGACTTATCCGGAGTAAAAGAATACCTGATTCAGCTCTCCTCTGATGCTGATTTCCTTGATGCCGTATCATATGTTGTATCTGAAAGCTACCTCGACTTGACAGATCAGGCATATGGGAATTATTATTGGAGAGCCAGGGCGGTCGATAACGCGGGAAATGAGAGTGAGTGGACAGAAGTTGAGAGTTTCGCAACAGGAGACACTGCCGGAAACCAGTTCAGTCAGGCACTGGAAATTGTATGCGATACAGATTTTGTATATAATGAATACGTCGGCAAGTGTGATGGGTACGACTATTATAAGTTTGACATGGAGAACGCCGGAACATTTAATATTGCGCTAGTGGGGCTTTCAGCAAAAGTTAGAGTGTGCTTGTATGAGCTGGTCGGGAATACATATAAAAAAGTCAAAGGAATTAAGTCGAAAAACTATTCTTACATAGCAATGGATGATATTCTGTTGGAGCGCGGAACGTATTATCTTGAGGTCATGTCGGAAGATAAAGGTGCAGGAAGGTACAATACCGATTACTCGCTTGAATTAACATCATCCTGTTTTCCGGAAGCGACGGATAATAACAGTTTGGAAACTGCAACAGAAATTACACTTGACTTTAATATGGAAAATGGATATGTCGGCTTTGGCGATGCGGTTGATTATTATAAGTTCGAGGTAGATTCTCTGGATGTATTTGATTTTGAGCTTGCCGGTGATAATAAAAACGCTAAGATGACTGTATACGAATGGGATGACAGTAAAGATAAGTACAAGAAAGTAGCAGCCGCCAGACTTAAAAACGGCGATGCGATGCTTGACAACATCTCGCTGGATGCCGGTTTGTATTATGTCGAAGTCCTGTCCAAAGATAAAGGCAAAGGCAAATATAACACCGAATACGAACTTAATATCACAACTGTATAAAAAGGGCTGGTTTCACTCGGCTGAATGACTGCTCTTTTTGTTGCAGCAATTATTTCCTGTCTATATTCCGTGATTTCGTGTTGTGTCTGATTTCCATTGAACAGGATGGATGATTCTGCTAAAAAATCTTATCTTGCGGATAATCACTTCATTATATGTTTGTCTTAGCTTCGGCATTGACTTCTTTTAACAGTTTTTTAATTTGAATAAATTATGGTAAAATTATTCAATTAATACTTGCTTTATTATTGGTATTAATATAAAATATGTTGGCATTTTGAAATAAAGGGGGATGATTCTATCTTGAATCCCTGTCAAAATATATAATGAATACCTGTATGCCTGGATGTGAGGAGGTGGGATAAATCAACTGAAATGCGATTCTTAAGGGTAGTTACGAATTATTTTTTATTTGAGTTTCAGGCATTTCACAATCCGGCAGGGGATATTTTTTTCAGCGTTTTTTGATTTTTATCTGCTGGAGGCTGATAACCTGCGCCAAGAGCGTCAGCGACACCATAAAGCAAGTGTTGGCGCGATAACCTGAGAAAAGTAAAATTAATATACTGATGGGTAAGGAACATGAATTTAGCATTAAATGAATGGAATGAAAAATGGCCTCAACAGCAGTTGTGTCAACGGTAGTAACCGGGGAAACGGTTGACGGGTATCAAGGAGGCATCTCAAGAGGCATTGCCAATTCAACTGCAATCAATGCGGCTGAATAATAAAAACAACCACGGAAATGTGAGTTATGAGAATTGAGAAATTCCGCAACATAGCTTTGCTTGTTGATAATGGAGATACTGTTTGTTTTAATGTGCAGGCACCGGACCCTGTCTTTATTCCTGCAGAAAAACGGAGTATCCTTGACGTTTACATGCGGGGCGAAGATCATTTGTCCTCCGAGGCCGGGAACGAGGAATTTCTCTTGTATATGCAGGCGCATGGAATGGGTCGTGGGCCTGACCACGTTCCGGTGTTGCCGGAAAAAAAAGGCTGCGAAATGTGTGGCGGACACGGAGCTAAACGGGAGTTCTCTTCCGTCTATTTACTGTTGACGCACGGGTGCAACCAGTCATGCATCTATTGCCTGAACGGTCGTGAAACCTATGGAACGGTTTCGGCTGCCATGATGACCGATCATGTCGCGTTCAAGGCGCTCCGGCAAGTCGCCGCAAGCCTTACAGAGAACGGTCGGCTTGAAATAGTATTTTTCGGCGGCGAACCGTTGCTGAACTGGCCCCTGGCAAAACGGATTATGCGGTGGGCCGACACTGAATTGCAGCACGAATTCCCATCCTTGCAGTTTCACTACCATCTGACGACAAACCTGACCATTTTCCCCGAAGATCTGCTTGATTATACGAAAGAATTCGGGATCACTTATCTTGTTGACGTGGACGGTCCTCCGGATATCCACAACCTGACCCGGCCTTACCGGTCCGGGCTGCCGGCTTTGGCCGACACGCTGCGCCATATCGAACGGCTGCGTTCCGCGGATATTGATGTCGCGTTGCGTGCCACCGTCACCTCATACAACCACTCCCGCATGCTTGAGGTATCGCGCTTCCATCGAGAGGCGGGAGGCACCAGTTCCGCTTTTGTTCCCCTCAACGCGGTGGATTCCGATGGCAGGATTATGCCAAGAGAGCTGTGTCCGGACCCTGAAATCTACAAATCCGGACTGAAAGAAGTTTATCATGCCGACATCTGGCCGCTGAAAGAATTATTTCCATTCAATGAGTATGCTAATCGTTTCTCTCCGGGGATTCGTATGAACCACGGTTGCGGAGCGCCTTTCGGCAACACTCCCGCCGTGACTGCCGACGGCAAAATATTTACCTGTATCTATCTGGTCAACAACCCGCCGTTTGAGGCCGGTTGTGTGGAAAAAGGCGACTATCCTCGCGAGGAGGTGCTGCGGCGGATGCGTGAGGTTACAGACACAAATCGACAAGCTTGTCGTAATTGTGTTTTCCAGTACCTCTGCGGCGGTGGCTGTCCGGTTGGATTGTTCAGCATTCTTCTGCATCCCGGAACTGCTGACTGGGCGAAGCGGTATACACGCGATATCGCCTGTGCTACTTTGCAAGGAGTTTTTAGTGAATTGCTTTTTGATGCGGGCCGCAGCGCGACTCGTGACCTGGAACGGCAGAAGGAACTGCCTGATATTTTTCCGGTGGATCAGCTGCAGGCTGAAGTGATGGAAGCGGAGCCAATTTGTATTGAACAACTGTGGCAAATTATACAACAGGAGTGTGAGAATGAAAAAAACGGAGAATGAAGCGTCCGGGCAAACGCCCGAACGTTGTATAATCATTACTGCCGCTGATCTGTACGGCGCGATTGATTGGATGCGGGAGCCCTGGAGGAATGCCCGGCACGATCTTATTGTCGGTGGCGCTGTCATTGCCGTATCGCTGTTCTCTTCCGGTTGTGCGTCGTATCGTATCGCTCAAGCGGGCGATCCAGGCACTTTGCCCGAAAAACTGGCCGAACTGGCTCAGGACGACGATACGCGGACAACGGAAAGGGTTGCGGCCAACCCTTCCACTCCGGTCGAAACTCTGGTGATGCTTTGCGGATCAAAAGACCAGGCTACCGCGCAGCTTGCCTCGGCTAATCTGGCCATTCGTGCATTAACTACGGCGCAAATCCGGGAAATGGCCGCCAGTTCCAACTCATTCCTCAGGGTCGTGGCGGCATATCGTCAGGACACGCCGGTGGAATTGCTCAAACGTCTCGCAAAAGATCAGGAGGACCTTGTTCGCATGGCCGTTGCCGGAAACACCACCGCCACGCATGATTTGCTGGTGCTGCTGGGGGCGGACGCGTCAGACGGCGTCCGTCGTCGGGTGGCGGCAAATACATCAGTGCCGCTTTCAGTCGTATTCAAACTGATGAATGATTCGGAGCCGACGGTCGCGGCGGCTGCTAAGGATAATAATGTTTTGCATAAAGAGAGGGAAGACCGGCTGGCTGAATTGCGGCGGTCTGGTCTTTCAGTTGAGCGACTGGGGACTTTAGTCAAGCATCCTCTGCCGGAGATTCGCTGCCGTGTTGCGGCATACGGTACGCTGCCGGACGGACTGCGGCGCGTGTTGTTTGCCGACGCAGACAGCAGTGTTCGTGACGCGGCATGGAAACACGCTTCGGCTTTTCTTCTGTCAGAGATGGCGAACGATCACAATTCCGCAACTCGGGTCCGGGTTGCTGAACATTACAGGACGCCATCCGGGATTTTGGCAAAACTGGCGACTGATTCGGCCGGCACGGTCAGAAGGACTGTGGCCCAAAACTCGTCTACTCCCCATTCTGTGATGCTGAACTTGTCAAATGATACTGATGAACAGGTAAGGGCTCAAGTTTTTACTTCAGCTTCGCCTTCCTGTCTGGCATATTTTGCGACCCTTGACCGGATTGACTTACGTCGTCAGGTCGCGGGGATTTCCAGGACGCCTCAGAAAACCTTAATGTTGCTGGTCAAGGACCCGGATCTCAATGTGCGGCGGGCTATCCTGAAGAATCCAGCCCTTTCACCGGCCCTCTTACAGGGGCTTTCAGATGATCGTACCCGGGAAATCCGGATTGCCGTGGCAGGGATTTCCAGGACGCCGCAGCAAACTTTGCTGTTGCTGGCCGAGGATCCGGAGCTCAATGTGCGGCTGGCTGTACTGAAGAATTCAGCCTTGTCTCCGGCACTTTTACAGGGGCTTTCGGACGACCCTAACCTGGATATCAGGATTGCAGTGGCGGGAAATACGGCGTCGCCCGGGAAAGCTTTGACCGCTTTGGGCACGGATAAGGTATATTCGGTTCGGGCGGCAGTCGCGGGCAATCCGTCGGCATCCGCGTTTGTGCTTAACAGACTGGCGAAAGATCAAGTCCAAATGGTCAGGGAAAGGGTTGCCTCGAACAGTGCGACTTCCGCGTCGTTACTGGGCAGAATGGCTTATGACGGGGCGGCTGCGGTACGGGGCAAGGTGGCCTCACGCCGTAATACGCCGCCAAACACGCTTGCCGCACTGATCGGCGATCCGGTCGATTATGTTCGGCTTGCCGCCGCCGCCAACCCCTCGACCCCAATCAATGTTTTATTGAATTTGTTGGATGGCAAAGACGTGAAAATGCGCGAAACCGCTATCAGTAATCCGGCTATGAGTGCAGACGCCCTTGTCGAACGAATTAAGAACGGGAAAATTACTTCCAGCGCTCTGTTAATCAGGCTTGCCGGCCATAAAAGCGCATCTGTCCGGGCCGCCGTTGCATTGCGCTCTGAAACACCGGTAAAGGTTCTTGAATTTCTGGCTCAGTACGATTCGAGTATCTTAGTTCAATATTCGTTAGCCTTGAATTCCGCTTCCTCGTCTAAGGTTGTCGATCTGCTGCTTGACGGACCGGTTCTACTGAAATATTGGAACTGTCCGGCCGGCGTATGGCAGAGCCCCAATAAATCTGCACAATCAATTGCCAATGCGCTGTATGCGAATAAGAACAGCAATATCAGTTTCCGCGTCAGGAACGCTTTTGCCCGGCGCAAACAACAGTATTGCAACACTTCCTGTACTTCCTCCTGCATCGGTTGTACGGGGTGTACGCAGTGTACGGGGTGTCTGGGGTGTGTGGGGTGTGTCGGATGTACCTGCACCGTATGTACCGGATGTACCTTCTGTACTTTAAAAACAATCTAAGTCATTTCCGGAGGAATAAAATGAAGATTATATGCATTTTTTTATTTTCAGGGAGCTTGATGTTATCCCTCGTAGCCGCGGAGAAATCCGGAGAAACACTGCCGGCTGGAATGCTCCATGAAGCGAAATTGCTTAGAGTATATTTCGATATGTTCAGCAATTCGTGGGCTCCGGGAAGCAATTCAACGCCGGTTAAAGCGGAGATGACCAAATTGAGCGCGCTTGCCGACTCTTTTCCGGCTGTCGTAAAGGCTAATCCGAAAACCAGGGCGGATTGGACGCGCCTGGCAAAGGCGGACAAACGCTCTATGCTGGCGGCTTACTACGCCAATCTCGGTCCGGATGGTGTTCCCGACGTCAAACTGCTGCGACCGTTGGCAGACATCGTGGTTGGAAAAGGCGGCGATGTTGATACCATTGTTAAAGCGCTTAAAAAAGCACACCCTGGTCAAGTCATTGCTATCTCACCCGGGTCGTACCTCGGGGAGGTCAAAGTGGCGACGGATATCATGCTGATCGGGTTGGGCAACGTCGTTGTTAAAGGTCGAAAACTCCCCCCTGTTGAGATTAACGGAGGTAATGTACTGTTATGCGGTTTATCTCTTCGTTTCGTATCGGCAAAGGGTACCAGGTTTGCGCTTAGTGTCACTGGTGGTGAGGCGACTGTGGTCGCTTGCAAGGCTCAATCCAATACACTGTCGGGTTTTACTGTTAGCAATAAGGCATCAGCCCGTTTCATATGCAGTGTCGGTGAAAACAACAAACAAGCTGGATTTGCCAGCTATAACGATTCTCGCATGGAGGTGATTTCATGCCGGTCGCGGAGTAACGGGATGTATGGTTTTGTCTCGCAGGAGCATTCGAGAAGTACCTTGAAATATTGTGTTGCCGAAAACAACAAATACAGTGGCTTTGTCAGTTTTTCTGATTCTCGAATGGAGATAATTTCATGTTGGTCTCGGAGTAACGTGAATGGCTTTGCCTCGCAGGATAATTCCGGAAGCTCCTTGAAATATTGTGTTGCCGAAAACAACAAACATATTGGATTTATCAGTTTTGATGGTTCTCTCATGGAGGTGATTGCATGCCGGTCGCGGAGTAATAGATATCATGGTTTCTCCTCGCAGGAGCATTCGAGAAGTACCTTGAAATATTGCGTTGCCGAAAACAACAAACAAAGTGGATTCGTCAGTTTTCATGATTCCATTACGGATAAAAAGTATTGTCTGGCAGTTGGTAACGAGTTGAATGGATTTGATTCTAATCACCGTTCCCGGGCTGCAATTAAGCATTGTATTGCTAGAAATAATAAAAAGACCGGGTTTACCAGTTATAACGATTCCCGGATGAAAGCGGAGTATTGCTGGTCGTCTGAAAATGGGGGGAATGGAATTGCATCTTCGGGAAGGTCAAGCGACATATCAGACGAAGGCACTCCAGAGACCAGTTTCACTGACTTCGTTGATGCACCTGGATACACTTGCCAGTCCTGGGGAAAATGGTTGTTTGGAATAGCATCGCAGAGACGTTTTCGCAGAGAGTTTAAGCACTGCATTTCAGAGAATAACCAATATGACGGGTTTGTCAGCTTTGGTGATTCCTGTATTGAGGCTGAATACTGTCAGTCTCGGGGTAATAGATTGCATGGCTTTGAATTGCAGGAACGTTCCCGTTGTGTGTTGAAAGAATGTTTAGCCGTTAACAATCGGCAAACCGGATTTGTCAGTTTTAAATATTCCCGACTGGATGGAACCTCTTGCCGAGCTCAGAAAAACTTGTTTAGTGGCTTTGCATCTCAGGGGAGTTCCCGTAGTGTATTGAAAGACTGTTCTGCTGAACAAAACAAACAAAGCGGATTTGTCAGTTTTGATGATTCGTGTTTGGAGGCTGAATACTGTCAGTCGCGTGGTAATGGATTGTGTGGCTTTGCATCTCAGAATCGTTCCTCTAGTGTGTTGAAACAATGCGTTGCGGAAAAGAATAAGCAGGGAGGGTTCGTCAGATTGAACAAATCAACCCTGGAGGAGAAACAATGCCGGGCTCAGGATAACGGGCCTAAATGATTCGAGACGGCAGAACATTATTCCTATGTTCTGATGTTGAATTGTTTGACAAGTGTTTAAATTTGAATAAATTTATATAAAATTACCTAATTGATGCTTGCTTTATTATTAGTGTCCCTATAAATTATGTTTGTTTAGTGGAATAAAGGGGGATGATTCTATCTTGAATCCCTGTTAATATATGTAATTAATACCTGTATACCTGCATATGAGGAGGTGAGGCAGATCAACTGAACAGTGATTCTTAACGGTTGTTATGAATTCACCGGGGATTTTTTGTTTCAGTTTCAGGCGTTGCTCAATCCAATCAGGGATACATTTTTCCATTTTTTTGATTTTCATGTGCGGGAGGATGCTAGCCTGCGTCAAGAGCGTCATCGACATCATAGAGAAAGTGTTGGCGCTGCAACCAGAGAAAAGTAAAAATAATATAATAATGGGCACTAAAAATGAATTTAACATTAAATGAAGAGGATGGGAAATGGCCTTTACAGAAGTCGTATCAGCAGTAGTAAGCGGGGAAACCGTTGACGGGACTCAATACATCATCTCAGGCGGGGAAACCAATTCAACCCTTATTTCAGGTTATTATGGAGTCCAGTATATCTCATCCGGCGGGGTTGCCAATACGACTGTTATTGACAGTGGAATGCAGTATATCTCATCCGGCGGGGTTGCCAACACGACGACTATTGATTACGGTGCTCAGTACGTTGAGTCTGGAGGGGAAGCTAATTTTACCACCCTCAATGCATATAGCGAGCAGTATGTCTCATCCGGCGGGGTTGCCAATACGACTGTCATTGACAGCGGAACGCAGTATATCTCTTCCGGCGGGGTCGCCAACTCCACCACCATCTATCGGGGCACTCAGACGGTATATGCGGGCGGAGAAGCAAATTTCACTACTATTAACTCCGGCGGTGATCAAGACGTCTATAACGGAATCGCCAATTCCACCACGATCAATTCTCGTGGCTCCCAGTCTGTTCTTTCCGGCGGTATTGCCAATTCCACCACGATTAACTCCGGTGGATATCAATCTTTGGTTTTTGATGGAGTGGCAAACAACACCACGATTAATTCAGGCGGCCGACAGGAGATGTTTTCAGGCGGTGTTGCAAACTCCACTACTCTCGCTGGCGGAACTCAGCTTGTTTTAGAAGATGGGGTGGCCAACGAAACCACTGTAAATGCCAACGGTAGTCAGGATGTCTGGTTAGACGGGCACGCCAACAACACCATCGTTAACAGGAATGGAATACAGAATGTATATTCAGGAGGAGTAGCTGCCGGAACTATCGTTAATTCAGCAGGAACGCAGATCGTGTATTCCGGTGGACTCTCCTACGACACCCACATCAACTTTCGTGGTGTCCAGGATGTCTCTTCCGGCGGGACAGCCAGCGGTACCATCATCAACTCCGGCGGTGGTCAAGCAGTTTATGGAGTCGTCGTTTCCACTACCGTCAATTTCGGCGGGGAACAGTATATAGATGGCGGCTCTGCCTATACAACCACGATCAACTCCGGCGGATCTCAATTTGTCTTGGGACTTGCCCGCAGTTCAACTGTTGAAAGCGGGGGGATTATGATGATCGGCAATGGCGGTTCAGCTTTGGACTTTACTGTTGCCTCAGGTGGAATTTTCGGCTGGGATTTCAATGCGTCATTCATCGGGACCAGCAACGGCATTTCTGTTTTCAATAGTGATTCTCAAATCAGTTATAATTTTTATTTGGAGATGGGAAGTCAATTCGTGTTATCCGGTTATACCGCAAATTCCACAACCATCTACTGGGGCAAGCAGTATATATCTTCAGGAGGGATTGCCAATTCAGCCGTCATTTCTCGGGGCAGCCAGTATATTTCCTCCGGTGGGATTGCCAATGCAACTACCAACTATGAAGGGTACCAATATGTTTATTCCGGTGGGGTAGCTAATGCCACAGTTCTCGATTCCCATGGTTACCAGGTTGTATATTCCGGTGGCGTGGGCAACTCCACCACCATCAACGATGGTTTACAGTATGTAGAATCCGGGGGAATTGCCTCCGCCGCTGTGATCAACAATGGTAGTCAGTGGGTTTCCTCCGGCGGGGTTGCCAATTTTACCGTGATAAACGGCGGCAATCAGTGGGTTTCCTCCGGCGGGGTTGCCAACTCCACCGTGATCAACGGCGGCTATCAGTCGGTTGACTCTGGCGGGGTTGCGAGTAACACCACAGTCAATTATGGCGGTTCCCTGACTGTCGTTACCAGCGGCAGCCTGGCTGGAATTCTGACCATCGCGGGAGGTCATGTGACATTTTACAACGCATCCGCCGCCGACACCCTGACGACGATCAGTTATGAACTGGAAAACGCTCAGGCTAATGATGTTCTATTAAGTCTTTGGAGTGGAGCATTAGGGGCAGGTGGAACAACTTATACGTTGAATTTGGATGATGCCGCTTTAGGAACTTATATTCTTTGTAGCGGAGATCTCGATGACATGAGCGACAAGGCATTTACGGTTACAGACAATGACCAGACGGTCAGTATAACTGTCGGTTCCAGTTATACTTTTGCCAATGGAGATATTCTGTCGCTTGAAATAAGTGAAGGCAGCACCTATTTGCGTGCTATTTTCAGTGTCGAAAGCACTCCGCCAAGCGAACCCGGCGTTTTAAGCGCTGTGGTTACATCCGATGATGTTGCTTTGGACTGGGGTGACAGTACGGATAACTATAGTGTAAGCTCATACACGGTGGAATATTCCACCGCCGCCGACTTTACCGGGGCGGTAAGCGCCTCGACATCGGTCAGCGAACTTGACCTGACTGATCTTGTTGACGGTATTTATCATTGGCGGGTAAAATCAGTGGATAATCACGGGAACGAATCAGACTGGACCAGCGGTAGTGACTTTACGGTCGATATAACCGCGCCGGATGCCCCGGATGAATTGAGTGACAGCGTTGCCGGTACCAATGTAGAATTGGATTGGGCCGATGCCGTTGATAATGTCACCGGGATCAAAGAATATATTGTCGAGTATGCTGATAACAATCTGTTCACCAATGCAAATTCACAAACGGTCGATTCCAGTAACCTTGATGTTTCCGGTCTGACTGACCTTACAACTTATTACTGGCGCGTCAAAGTCGTCGATAATAATGACAACGAGTCCGAATGGAGTGCAACCGAAATGTTTGATATTGACACGGTTGCCTCAAGTGATCCGGCCGGATTGGATGCTGATGTTACCGGCAATGATGTGTCACTCGACTGGGCTGATTCGACCGATAGCCTCAGCGGAGTGGCCGGGTATACGATTGAATACACGACTGATGCCGACTTCAGCTCTGCCTCTAGTCAAACCGCCACCGTCAGCGAACTGGATCTGACTGATCTGGCCGACGGCGTTTATCACTGGCGGGTGAAATCGGTGGATGAAAATGGTAACGAATCAGCCTGGACCGAGGGCGCTGACTTTACGGTTGATACAACCGCGCCGGATGTGCCGTTTGGGCTTAACTTAAGTTTTATTGACGTGTCAAGTATGACCGAGGCGAATCTTAGCTGGGAGGCTTGTGCCGATAATCTCAGCGGCACCAAAGAATATGTCGTCGAATATTGGTTCCGGGGCGATTACAGCACCGCGGTCTCTTATACTGTAAGCGTTTGCGAACTTTTTTTGAGTGATTTGGATCGTTGGGAGGAATATGTGTTGCAGATTAAAGCAATTGATAACTATGGGAATGAATCTGCCTGGAGTGATGAAATCTGGTTCTCTACAGAACCCTACCTTTCCCCGGATGGGCCTTTTTTCCCGACCAATAGCGTCAACGAAGATTCCGTTTCGCTAGATTGGGAAAATGTCAGTTGGGCTGAAGATTACATTGTTGAGTACGCTCAGAACAGTCAGTTTACCGATGCAATTTCCATTACGGTAAGCCAAAGTGACCTTGATCTAACCGGGTTAACCGACATGACGACTTACTACTGGCGGGTTAAGACGGTCTATTGGAACGGTTACGAATCCCACTGGAGTTCAACCGATACTTTCAGCATCGATATCCCGGACACGGCCGCACCGTCAACGCCTACTGATTTGACCGATAGTGTCAGCGGCAGCACTGCGTCACTTGATTGGAGTAATTCCACCGACAACAAATCCGGGGTTGAGAACTATGTTGTCCAATATGCTTCTAACAGTCAGTTTACCGGCGCGGTCTCACGTACGGTAACCGACAGTGCTGCAACCCTGTCCGGTCTGACCGACACGACCTATTACTGGCGGGTTAAGGCAGTCGATAATAATGACAACGAGTCCGAATGGAGTGCAACCGAAATGTTTGATATTGACACGGTTGCCTCAAGTGATCCGGCCGGATTGGATGCTGATGTTACCGGCAATGATGTGTCACTCGACTGGGCTGATTCGACCGATAGCCTCAGCGGAGTGGCCGGGTATACGATTGAATACACGACTGATGCCGACTTCAGCTCTGCCTCGAGTCAAACCGCCACCGTCAGCGAACTGGATCTGACTGATCTGGCCGATGGCGTTTATCACTGGCGGGTGAAATCGGTGGATGAAAATGGTAACGAATCTGGCTGGACCTCCGGCGATGACTTTACGGTTGATACAACCGCGCCGGCAACTCCCGATGGCCTGTCCGGCAGCGTCGCCGTTAACAGTGCTTCTCTGGATTGGGACGATTCAAGCGACAACCTTACCGGAATCAAAGAATACGTTGTTGAATATGCCGATAACGATCAGTTTACCGGTGCGACCAGTCAGACTGTTGTCGCGAGTGAACTTGATTTAACCAGTTTGTCTGACGGAACTTATTACTGGCGCGTCAAAACCATTGATAATAATGACAACGAGTCCGGATGGAGTTCGGTGGAGACATTTGATGTTGATACGACTGCCTCAAGTGATCCGGCTGGATTGGACGTTGCCGTCACCGGCAATGATGTGTCGCTCGATTGGACGGATTCGACCGATAACCTCAGCGGAGTGGCCGGATATACGATTGAATACACGACCGACGATGACTTCGACTCAGCCTCAAGTCAAACCGCCACCGTCAGCGAACTGGATCTGACTGATCTGGCCGACGGCGTGTATCACTGGCGGGTGAAATCGGTGGATGAAAATGGTAACGAATCAGCCTGGACCGAGGGCGCAGACTTTACGGTTGATACAACCGCCCCGGCAACTCCCGATGGATTGTCCGGCAGCGTCACCACTGACAGCGCCTCCCTTGATTGGGATGATTCAAGCGACAATGTTACCGGCATCAAAGAATACGTTGTTGAATATGCCGATAACGATCAGTTTACCGGCGCAAGCAGTCAGACTGTTGTCTCAAGTGAACTTGATTTGACCAGTTTGTCCGATGGAACTTATTACTGGCGCGTCAAAGTCATTGATAATAATGACAACGAGTCCGAATGGAGTGCGTCAGAGACATTTGATGTTGACACGACTGCCTCAAGTGATCCGACCGGGCTGGACGCTGCCGTCACCGGTAATGACGTGTCGCTCGACTGGGCTGATTCAACTGATGGCCTCAGCGGACTGGCTGGATATACAATTGAATACACTATTGATGCCGACTTCAGTTCAGCCTCCAGCCAAACGATCAGCGTCAGCGAACTTGACCTGACTGATCTGGCCGACGGCGTGTATCACTGGCGGGTGAAATCGGTGGATGAAAACGGGAACGAATCCGGCTGGACCGAGGGAGAGGTCTTCACGGTTGATATCACCGCTCCGGATGTTCCTTCCTCGCTCGATGCGGCCGTCATCGGCGATGATGTGTCGCTCGACTGGGCCGATGCGAATGACAACCTCACCGGCACTAAAGAATATGTCATTGAATACACGACCGATGATGACTTCGACTCAGCCTCCAGCCAAACGATCAGCGTCAGCGAACTTGACCTGACTGATCTGGCCGACGGCGTGTATCACTGGCGGGTGAAATCCGTGGATGAAAACGGGAACGAATCAGACTGGACCGAGGGAACAGACTTTACGGTTGATATCACCGCTCCGGATGTGCCTTCCTCGCTCGATGCGACCGTCGTAGGCGATGATGTTTCGCTCGACTGGGCCGATGCGAATGACAACCTCACCGGCACTAAAGAATATGTCATTGAATACACGACCGATGATGACTTCGACTCAGCCTCCAGCCAAACGATCAGCGTCAGCGAACTTGACCTGACTGATCTGGCCGATGGCGTGTATCACTGGCGGGTGAAATCCGTGGATGAAAACGGGAACGAATCAGCCTGGACCGAGGGCGATGACTTCATGGTTGATATAACCGCGCCGGATATTCCAGCCGGTCTGACCGTCACCGTTACTGCTGACAGCGCATTATTGGATTGGAATGATTTAAATGATAACCTTACCGGGATCAAAGAATACGTTGTCGAATATGCCGACAATGATCAGTTTACCGGGGCGAGTAGTCAGACTGTCTCCTCAAGTGAACTGGATCTGTCCAGTTTGTCCGATGGAACTTATTACTGGCGCGTCAAAGTCATTGATAATAATGACAACGCGTCCGAATGGAGTGCTGCAGGGACATTTGATGTTGATACGACTTCCTCAAGTGATCCGACCGGGCTGGATGCTGCCGCTACCGGCAATGATGTTTCGCTCGACTGGGCCGATGCGCTCGATAACTTCAGCGGAGTGGCCGGTTATACGGTTGAATATACGACTGATGCCGACTTCAGTTCCGTATCCAGTTTGATTGTCGGTATCAGTGAACTTGAGCTTTCCGGGTTGGCGGATGGCATATATTACTGGCGGGTCAAGTCAGTTGATAATAATGGAAATGAATCATCCTGGACCACCGGTTATGAATTTACTATTGATGTGACCGCCCCGGACGCTCCTTCCTCGCTTGACGCGGTCGTAACCGGTAATGACGCGGCGCTCGACTGGCAGGATGCTCTGGATAATCTGACCGGGATCGACGAATATATTGTTGAATATTCCATTAACGTTGATTTCAGCGACTCGAATATCGAGTCAACAACCGGAAGTAATCTTGATTTGGCCGGTTTGACCGATGGGGTATATTATTGGCGGGTAAAATCCGTTGATGGCAGCGGCAATGAGTCCGAATGGAGCGATGGGGACGAGTTCATGATTGATGTTACCGCCCCGACGACACCAGATAACCTGGTTGAAACGCTTCAGGGGGAAAATATTGTTCTTGACTGGGATGATGTGTCGGACAACCTTTCCGGCGTTGAATCATACCTGGTGGAATATGCCGATAATGCCGAATTCGATAATGCCGTCAGCCAGACGGTAACCGATAGTGTTCTAAACATCTCCGACCTCTCGTATGGAACCTGGTTCTGGCGGGTAAGATCCGTGGATAACTTCGGTAATCAAAGCGAGTGGTCGTCCCAGGGGACTTTCGACACCGGCGATACATCCGGTAATACTCATGATCTGGCCAAGACGATAAATGTTGATGAAGCATATCATTATGATGAATATGTCGGCCAAGGCGATGCCTGCGATATGTATAGTTTTGATGTCGCTTCGGCCGGCGAGTTCGATCTATCCATATCCAACCTGAGTGCAAAGGCAAAATTAAATATTTACGTTTGGAACGGCAAAAAATATAAGAAGATCAAAAGTGCCGGTTCTAAATTTAACAAAATAACCGGTCAAATCGAAGCTCATATCGACAATCTGATGCTGGATGAAGATACCTATTATGTTGAGGTCATCTCTGGAGATAAAGGCAAAGGCAAATGCAATACCGAATACTCCCTGGATATCACCCCGTCTTATTTCCCGGAAGCGACGGATAATAACAGTTGGGAAACTGCAACAGAAATTACACTTGACTTTAATATGGAAAATGGTTTTGTCGGCTTTGGCGACGCGGTTGATTATTACAAGTTCGAGGTTGATTCTCTGGATGTATTTGATTTTGAGCTTGCCGGTGATAATAAAAATGCTAAGATGACTGTATACAAGTGGGATGACAATAAAGATAAGTACAAGAAAGTAGCATCCGCCAGACTTAAAAACGGCGATGCGATGCTTGACAACATCTCGCTGGATGCCGGTTTGTATTATGTCGAAGTCCTGTCCAAAGATAAAGGCAAAGGCAAATATAACACCGAATACGAACTTAATATCACAACAGCTTAATTTATCTGAAAAATAAATAACTGTGTTTTTGAACCTGAATACTCCTGGTCCTGATTTATTCAGGTACTGGGAGTTTTTGTTGTAAAAGTTGGAAATTACTGCGAATTTATTTATTGACAGATGGATGTTTTGTGATAATATCCGGTTTGCCTGTTTCAATTTTGGTGTGACCTAAATTACGAATTGACCGGACTTGCCTGTGTCGGTTTTACCCAGAGCGTGTATCCTGTCAGCGGCATAAATTCAGGATGGTTTTCCTCGGTTGACTGGCTGTTCCGTTTATTGCAGTGATTAATTCCTGTCTGGAATATTGTCTTTCTCTTCTAAATTGTATTCCGTAATTACTTTAAAAAATATTATTTACACGGGAACATTATGTCTGTTTTACTTGTCGAAAACCTTGTGGTTTATTATTAATTAATCTCATTAATTTGCTTGACTTTAAGTTATCTTGGAGGTATGATACATTAAATATGTTCTTTTTTCCTACAAAAGATGTGTATACGTGACGGGAAGTTTGATTTACTGAGGTTTGGAAGTCGTTTTAAGTAAGGTATATTATGCCAGTCGTATCAAGGTAAAGTGCTCATCCCGGATGAAATTTTAAAAAATTATTTGTATTGTGTGAAATTTTTGTATTAAAAATATATAAATGAGTTAGAATATAAAATAGTAACGAAATAAAACAGGAGCGGGAAAATGTCATTTACTTCAGCAGTCAGTAATGGTGTTACAGTGACGAAAGAAACAGTCACAGGCGGAACCCAGATAATAACCAGCGGGGGGAAAGCTGTCAGTACCACTGTGACTGGTGACGGGGCACTGCAGATCGTCTCAAACGGAGGGAGCGCCTCGGCAACGAAAGTTGATTCCGAAGGAAAGATTTATATTTACAGTGGCGGGACAGCTTCAGCCTCAATAATAGATTCAGACGGTAAAATGGAGGTTTATGATGGGGGCCTGACGAGCGTAACAACTGTTTCCTCAGGTGGACATATTGAAGTTTATTCCGGCGGCTCGGCTGTATTTCTCTATCTGAGAGAAGGGGCAGGCGTGTATGCTGATACTGGCGCAACGATTAAGAACGGGACTCAAACCGTTGCCGGAACAACTACTTATTTTTCCCTGGTCAATGGTGTTGCAACAAATTTTATTATTGGCGGAAGGCTTGCTGTTTTAGCCGGAAATTCGGCTTTGGGTACTAAAGTTGTTGTCGGCGGAACAATGACGGTTGCTTCATCCGGGTTAGTAAAAAATACGGAAATTGCCGGTGGTCGCGTATTCATTAACGGCGGGTCCGCGAGCAGTACTAGTATTTCTTCAAACGGATCTATGTTGCTTACCGGGGGGATTGCTAGATATACCAGTGTCAATTCTCTTGGAAAAATGTATGTGGAGTCTGGTGAGGCTAATAATACAACAGTTGAAAATCGAGGCAGCGTTTACATTTCATCAGGCGCTTCAGCTAATTATTTTGATTTACTTGCCGGAGGCTATGTACATACAAATACCGGGGCGACAATAACCAATGGGACGAATGTCCGGACTGATGGATACAATAATTTTTCCATCATTGACGGTGTTGCTACAAACTTCTTTGTTAGAGGCACGCTTGACGTTTTAAGCGGTCATAGTGCGGTGAATACATTCGTTTCATATGGTGATCTGACTGTTTATGCCGGCGGGACAATCTCAGGCGGTCTGACTGTTCTGTATGGAGATATTTTGACTGACATGACCCTGGAGATGCTGGATGAAGATGATGATATAACTCTTCTCGACTATGCTGATTTACATTATGCTTCATTCTCTTTGACCGGCGGTGCTGATTTAATAATTTCCGGAGAAAATAATGTGGTAGGCAGTATATCTGTTTACGATGGCGGGGAAGTATGTTTTTCCGTTGATGCTTTTGATGAGTCAAATGAATACGCAATGTTGACCGATCTGTCCGGGGTATCCACTGACAACTTTACAGTTGAGCTTGGTGATGCCGGAGCCGGGGATTACATCCTGGCCGGTAATATTGCGGGATTTAACCAGACCATAACCGTTTTTGATTATATCGATAATCTCGAGCTTGGAGAAGTCGATTTAAGTAATGACCTGATTTTGAGAGACGCGGGATTGGTTTATTCTCTGGATATTGTCGATAATGAGTTGGTTTTCGGAATATATGAAGTAGATGAATCAGATGTAACTTTGCCGACAGAAACCGGTGATTTGCAGCGAATAGTTGCCGGGCAGAGCGCATTGTTTACCTGGTCTGAATCAGCAGATGATGCCGGAATACGCAAGTATGTCCTCGAATATTCGCTTAATGCTGATTTTACCAGTGCCGTCTCGCTTGATACATCCATTAATAATTTATCTGCAAGCGACATCGCGGAAGGAATGTATTATTGGCGGGTGAAAGCTGTCGATATGAACTTTAACGAATCAGCCTGGAGTGAAGGTGATTATTTCATTGTCGATGTTACCGGTCCTTCCGCTCCAGCCGGATTGAGCGGATCCGAGGACGAAGAGTCGGTGCAGCTTGACTGGAATGATGCCACTGATAACTTGTCCGGAATTGCCGGCTATATTGTCGAGTACTCAGAGTATGCTGATTTCAATGATGTGACGACTCTCTTATCGGTAAGCAGTGATATTGAATTCAACGGCATCGATGAGGGAATGTATTTTTGGCGGGTGAAAGCTATTGACGGGAAAGGAAACGAATCGAGCTGGAGTGATACTGATACTTTTATCCTCGGTTCGGACAGTATAGATCCTTCTGTCCCGAACGGTTTAAGTGTTACTGTTACCGGCAGTGATGCGGCGTTTGACTGGGGGGATTCTTATGACAGCTCAGGAGTTCGGAAATACATAGTCGAATATGCCGACAATGCCAATTTTAGCGGTTCTTTCAGTTACGTCTCATATGATAGCGAGATAGATATTTCAGGGATTTCTGACGGAATATATTATTGGCGGGTCAAAACAGTTGATGTTTTTGAAAATGAATCAGGCTGGAGTGAAGAGGAGAGCTTTACCGTTGACACTACTGCTCCCGAAGTCCCGGATTCTCTCACCGCATATTATCTGGATAATTATACCTTCCTCGGATGGAGTGTTTCCATTGACAACCTTGGCGGAGATGTGATATACCGGGTTGAATACGGCTTGAACCGGGACGGACTATTTTCAACGTCGTTATTGACATCCAACAGCGGACTGGTGTTATCTGACATGGAGCCTGGATTTTATGATTGGCGAGTCTGTGCTGTCGATGAAACTGGGAACGAGTCAGACTGGGCGTATGGGGCCTTTACGTTATTTTCGGACGGCGAGGACAAATTTATCCCGGATAGTATTTCCGAGGATAGTTTCTATGGACAATGCGTGGCGGTTGACGGCGATTCTTTTGTTGTAGGTGCCGGTTTTGACGAACTCGGCAATCCCGCCAATGATATTTATATTTACACCTGGAATGATTCCATGCAGAATTGGGATGAAACCTTGATTCATGTGTCTGACGTGCAATCCAGTTGGAGTAACTATCTCGACCTGTCCGGTGAAACGGTTATTGTCGGGAATAAAGGTGACAGCAATATTACAGACAATGCAGGCTGTGCTTTCATCTATCAGTGGAACGGAATCGACTGGGTGGAGACGGTTTTGACCGCCTCAGACGGTGAAGGCGGTGACCAGTTTGGCTGGTCCGCCGCTATTGATGGATACCGGGCAATTGTCGGAGCCAGATATGATGACGACAGCGGTATCGATGCCGGAGCTGTATATGTATATGAATGGAATGGAATTAGTTGGAACGAATCCAAAATACTTGCTTCCGACGGGGCCAATAAGGATGCTTTCGGATCATCTGTTGATATTGATGGCGATACAATGGTTGTGGGAGCTCGTAATTCCGATGCTGCAGGTTCAAAGTCCGGTAGCGTGTATGTTTACAACTGGAACGGCGTAAGCTGGGACGAGACCAAACTTACCGCTTCTGACGGCGCGGCGGAAGACTTTTTTGGCGGTTCGGTGGCAATTGACGGTGATATTATCGTCGTTGGAGCCAGTGGTGATGACGACAACGGAGAGAATTCCGGCAGTGTTTATATTTATCGCTGGAATGGCGAAACATGGGAAGAAACAAAATTAACCGCTTCAGATGGACAGGCGAATGATAATTTCGGTTGGTCGGTTGCGGTGGCTGATGGTGATACTGACACGATTATCGTCGGGGCTCATGATTTTGACTGTAATGGACCTGATTCGGGTTGTGCATATCTTTACCAGTGGAATGGCATTAGCTGGATCGAGTCAAAATTCTCGGCGGTAGATGTCCAGGCCAATGATAATTTTGGCTGGTCATTGGATATTGACGGCGAAACCATTGTTGTTGGATCCCGTAAAGATGATGCGGCCGGGGATGATTCCGGCAGTGCCTATTTGTTTGAACTGGATACAGTTATTGACAGTACCCCGCCGAATGTTCCGGCTGACCTTGTTGAAACTATTCTGGGCGATGAAGTGTTGCTTGACTGGAGTGATTCAGTTGATGCGAGTGGAGGTACCGGTGTCAGTAAATATATTGTAGAGTATGCTGATAACTTAAGTTTCATTAATACGAATGAAATGATTGTTGTTAACAGCGAGCTGACCCTGTCCGGTCTGGAAAATGGATCATGGTATTGGCGGGTTCAGGCGGTTGACGTGGCTTCCAACGTCAGCGACTGGAGTGAGGTTTATTCCTTTGAAGTCGATGTTCAAACCCTTGATTCTTTAACCGGTCTGGCGGTAACGGTCAGTGGTGATGATATCTCCCTCGACTGGGATAATGCCCAGAACGTTGTTTACGGCGTGAAAAACTATATTATAGAATACTCTCAGGATGCCGCGTTTACCGCTCCGGTTGAAACAACCTCCACCGCAAGTGCTTTGAATATCGTGAATATAGCTGAAGGCAACTGGTACTGGCGCGTGAGGGTTGAGGATAATAATGCCGGATTTTCGGCGTGGACCCAGGGCGAAAACTTCTTTGTTGATGTTTCTGGTCCGTCTGTTCCGACTATAGTTTCAGATGACGTTGACGGAGACTCTGTTGTCCTGGACTGGAGTGCTTCCACCGATTCCGGAGTAGGCTTGAGCGGCTATGTTGTTCAATATGCCGATAACAGCGACTTTGCGGGCGCGCTTGAAAATACCTTGACCAGCTCGGAATTGTCCCTTGGCGGTTTAGTTGATGGCGTATATTATTGGCGGGTTAAGTCGTATGATGGAAACGGGAATGATTCTGATTGGAGCGAAGAAGACTCATTTATTGTCGATACGATTGCGCCGTCAGTTCCCACGGGGCTTTTTGATTACGTTGATGGCAATGATGTTTCATTAACCTGGTATGCTGCGTCCGATACTGATGGCGGCAGTGGCGTTTGGGAATATGTTGTGGAATATGCCGATAATGCCAGTTTTGATTCTGCGGTAAAAATGGTCGTTGATACGAATGAACTGCAACTGGACAACATAGACTATGGTACTTATTACTGGAAGGTTCAGACGGTTGATGGTTCGGGCAACGAAAGCGCCTGGTCCGTTTCCGATACTTTTGTAACAGACGACACAGTCGGGAACTCTTTCGCTGATTCCCAAGTCATCAATGTGGACGAAGCCTATAGCAAGGCAGAATATGTCGGGATTGGTGACGCCTGTGATATGTATAGTTTTGATGTCGCTTCGGCCGGCGAATTCGACTTGGCCATATCCAACCTGAGTGCAAAGACCAAATTAAATATTTACGTCTGGAACGGCAAAAAATATAAGAAGATTAAAAGCACCGGTTCTAAATTTGACAAAATAACCGATCAAATCGAAGCTCATATCGATAATCTGATGCTGGATGAAGATACCTATTACATTGAGATCATCTCGGGTGATAAAGGCAAGGGTAAATGTAATACCGAGTACTCCCTGGATATCACTCCGTCATATTTACCGGAAGCCACGGATAATAATAATTGGCAGGATGCGACGGAAATCTTTCCCGATGTCAGCCTTGACGGTTTTGTCGGCTTTGGCGATGCGGTTGATTATTACAAGTTCGAGGTTGATTCTCTGGATGTATTTGATTTTGAGCTCGCAGGTGATAATAAAAACGCCAAGATGACTGTATACGAATGGGATGAAAGTAAAGATAAGTACAAGAAAGTGGCAACTGCCAGCCTTAAAAACGGCGAGGCGATGCTTGACGACATCTCGCTGGATGCCGGTTTGTACTATGTCGAAGTCCTGTCCAAAGATAAAGGCAAGGGCAAATACAACACCGAATACGAATTGAATATAACCACAGCTTAATATTCCGGAGTTTTTTTTATGGGAGATGATACCTCGCTTTTTAATGTGAACAACGACGGGCTCGAAGTTGTTCTGGTTCTGGATTATTCAGGCAGCATGTCCGGAATTCCTTTGATGCAGTTGAAAGCCGCTGCAAATTCATTCGTTGACATGATGGACTTCGGAGATAATATCGGGGTCGTCTGGTTCAATCAGGACGCGTCTCTCGATTACGTGTTGACCGAGGTTGCTGACGTTGAAATTGCCGATCAGGTAAAAACTGTGATAAACGAGGCTGATGCCGGCGGCATGACTTCAATCGGCGCCGGCCTGCTTTTGGCGGATGACTGCCTTGATGCTGTTTGGGGGCAGGATAAAGCTATTGTGTTGATTTCGGACGGAATGGAAAATACCGCACCTATGGTTGAAGACGTTACTCCGGAAATCAGTTGCGATATCAATCTTTATACGATTGCGATCGGACAGGCCGATCCCGGACAAATGGCGTATCTTGCCAATGATGTCGGATCCGGAATGGGCATGTCGTATGATTTGACATCTGCCTCATATAACAGTTCCTCGATTATTTGGCCGGACCCGGAGCCGCAACCAGGGTTTTCCTCGCTTGAGCTCCAGCGGGTATATCGAGACTTGAGCATTATCACCGGAGGCGAGACTCAGGAATTACTGGAAAACGGAACAGTTGCCGTTGGAGAGGTTGATGAATACGAATTTCAGGTTGATCAGGCTTTCGAGGGAACTGAATTGATCTGGCGTATTGACTGGACCTCGGGCGAGCTTGATCTTGAATTAATTGCCCCTGACGGCTCGATTTACGATCACGAAGCTATTGCCGCTTTGTCGGATATCCGTTTGATTGAATACGGAACATATGAAATTATCAGGGTTTCAAATATTGTCGCCGGTCAGTGGCGGGTTGCTGTTTCCGGGGTTGAGGTTTCGGATGAAACAGAATATGATTTAAGTATATCAACCGCCGGTAATCCATCTGATATTGGGGTTGGGTTTCTCAATCCGGATATTGAGCCGGATAACAACTCCACTCCAACTGTTTTGCAATTTGAGGACGATAAAGCTAAAGTCTGCGGCAGTCTTGGGATTGGAGACGGGGTTGATATGTTTGAAATAACCCCGGAAGCTTCTGGAACTTACAATATTAGCTTGAACAACCTTGATGCCAAAACATCAGTGTATGTTTACGGTGCTTATTATGATGATAAAGGAATATTGCAGGAGGATAAACTTGCTTATATTCATAGTTGTCATCGGATAAACCCGCTTCATCCGTCAAAATACATTGTTAGAAACCAGATTGAAAATCTGTTTCTTGACGCGACCAAATATATTGCCTGTTATATTGAAGTTATCGCAGGAAACCGGGGCAAGAGCAGCCGGTCTGAAACAGATTATACCCTGATTGTTGAAAAAGATGATTTACCTGAGCAAATTCTTGACGAGTTTAATTTTAAATCTGGACACGGAGACCCGGCTCTGGTGACTATGGCGGATAACGCAGGGCAGTTATCCGGCTCCGCTTCCGGCTGGGTGGGGCAGGGAGATGGCCAGGATGTTTTCAGGTTTGACCTTGCCGCCGCAGGGGAATTCAATTTTGCCTTGACTGGCTTAAGTGCCAAAGCTCGAATTAATCTCTACCACCAGTATGAAAAAAATGGTAAATTACGGTATGAAAAAATAGAGACAGGTAAATTTAAAAACTCCATGGCTATTATTGATGACATCCTGCTTGATGCCGGAAGTTATTATATTGAAGTGCTTTCCGGTAATAAAGGCAGAGGTAAATTTAATACTGAATACGACATTGAAGTTGATGGTGTTTTTTTGAATGGAGTAACGGATAACAATAACTGGGATAACGCAGTTGAGGTCGGCCTGGGAAGTGTTGACAGCTATGTCGGTTTCGGTGATCCGGTTGACTTGTATAAGTTCTCTGTTTTGATGCCGGATTCATATGACTTTAATCTTTCCGGTGAAAGTAATAATGCTGCAATGACAATATATGAATGGGACGCCGCCAGGAACAAGTACAAAAAAGTCGCTAACTCCAACTTGCGTCACGGCGAAGCCCAAATTGCCGGTCTTGAACTTGATGCCGGTCTCTATTATGTTGAAATTATTTCAAACGACCAGGGGCGTGGCAAAAAAAATACTGAATATGGGCTGAATATTTCAACTGCTGAAATTGGATAATGTCCAGTAAAACATTCTGCATTCTGTTTGTTTTCATTGGGTAATCCTGCTTCCATAGTTATACCTTTTGGGAATTTTCTTTGAAAAATTATTCACTAATCTTCTATTCCCGGTTGAAATTAAAAACTCCAAGTTGTAGAGTATACATTAGTATAAAATTTTTTCGGTCATGCAAATGTTAATCGTTGTATGCGAACAACATGTGATTATTTGCGTGGTGTGTTATTTAGGGTTGTAATTTTATGATTGAAAGTGCTCATTAAGCCTTAAATGGAGTTTTGAGAATATAAGAATTACTGTAATTGAAATAAGGTTGTTGAAAATTTAGAAACTATATGATTAGTCTATAGAATACAATAAAATAAAGGGTGAAGAAAATGTCAACGCAAACTTCTGATGGTTACACTGTTTTTACAACAGGAACTGCAGTAAATGGTGATTATGCTGTTTACGAGTACGAAACAAGTCAAATTCCGCAGCTGTTTACAGACAGCCTGGCATTGGAAGACAATTACACTTATGTCGGTTCAACCGAAAGAATCGGCAGTCGTCTGCCGGATTCATTGCCTGATGAATCGGTCAATGCGGTGACAACATCCGAACCGACCAGATCATTTTCCGCCATGCCTCTGACAAGTGGAATCGAGATTGGCCAATTCGGTAATCTTGTCGATATTCACGGCAAGGTGCAAAAAACAACTTTGACCCTCAATGACGGGAATGGAGAGCCGGTTAAATTTCAGTTGTCAGGTCCGGGATATGGCGTGGTTGAACAGGGGGATGATGATGCATGGTCGGTCGTTTTGTACGGAACAACTGAAAAAACAACCTTGAAAATCAATGGCAAAAAAGGCAGTAGCGCATTCGTTCAGAATATTGATTCCCAGGGTAATGCTCTGAAACAGATTTCCGCGGCAAACGTCAACGTTACCGGAGATATCGATGTTCAGGGTGGTTTGGCGAAGTTGACCATTGGTGATATATCCTCCGATGATGGAGTGACCCATAATATAGTTATTGGCGGTTCAAATAAGACCTCAATTTCCGGAAAAAACTTCAAAGACGTCAGTCTTGATGCATCTGATAATCTTATAAAAGTCAAGGTTGCCGACTGGACTAACAGCAACTCTACGGTTGAAACTATTGAAGCGGCATTAATTTCCGGTATCCAGAGTTCAAATAATCTTGAAGCTGACATATTTGCTTACTTGATCGGAAAAATTTCCGCCAAAAACGATGTTGATTCCACTATTAATTCATTATTTGTAAACGGGTTTTCCGCGAAAAATAATTTTACCGGCACTATTGCCGCAGATTATATTAAAAATGTTTCAATCGGCGGTGATGCGACCGATGTATTCATCCTGGGCGGGTCGAACCTGGGATTGAATAACCAGTTCGGCGGCGGCGATGACTGGCTGGCTGATCTGCCGGGCGGGGTGGTCAAAGTTGCTATTAAGGGCGACGCTCATAATCTTGTTGTCGGCTCCGGAATCAACCCGGTTGACGGTATTTTATTCAACGGCGATGATGTTCTCGCTGGGGCAGATAGTCCGAAAGACTATGCCGTTAAATCATTTAAAGTTGACGGAAACATAACTGGAGACAGTTATCTTATCGCGCTTAATCCGCCTAAATCAATATCAGTAAACAAGCAGAAAAGCGCACCGCAGGATAGTTCGTTGTATACGACGATTGTTCCAAATTTTAGTACGTCGTTTTCCAGCAGTACTGATAGTGTAGTTATGGGGCAGATAGAGAATGTCATTTTTACGTACAATTTGGGCGTTACCGGGCGGGATGTCGGGTTATACGAGGTCGACCCCATTGCCTTGGATTGGACTTCCGGTGATTTCCTCTTAAACCTTTATGACGATGGTAATTATTTGCACGGTGATGCCACCGCCAATGATGGAATATATTCTAACATTATTGATGTCCAAGGTGATGCTGCTGGAGAGTCACTTGCATTTGCCGGGGTAGTGAATTTATCAAGGTCACAAACTGCAACCATTGACGTGATCTCTCCGTCAGAACATTTGTTCACGAGCAGTACTGATGTTGTTGTCGAGGGAATTCCGGAAAATATTCACTTTACATATAATGTTGGCTCAACCGGACATACCGTTGGATTATATAAAGTAGACCCGGTTGATCTTGATTGGGAGAGCGGAGACTTCCTGTTGAACCTTTATGATGACGGTAATGCTTCCCACGGCGATACCGTTGCCGGTGATGGTATTTATTCCAACATCATTGCGGTCCAGGGAGATACCGCGGGGGAATCATTAGGATTTGCCGGAGTGGTGGATTCCTCTTCTTCCGATACGGCTGTTGTTGATGTTGTTTCAGCTCCGTCTCTTGAAGAGGCTCAGGCTGAATTGGATTTTTACAATTCAGTGCAGAATGTTCTTACCGCCAGTCTGGAAGGTGGAGCCGGCGATCAGGAAGCGCTGGATGATGTGCTTGAGTATTTGCAGTCAGCTCCAGGTGTCGTTACGGATTCCATATGGTATAATGATAATATTGCCGGATGGGTTTCTTCGCTTGGAATCAATTATGGCGTATCATTGTTTCCGGAAGAGGAAAGAGCCAGTGAGTACACGCTTACCAGTGACGATGCCGCGTCTTTTTCTCAGAGCTTCAGTGCTACTTTGGATGAAGAACTGGTGCTGGTTGGCGAGGCCATTGTCATCGCGCCTTTCAAATACGATTTCGAGCCGACTGACGAATCAAATGAAATAGCGGATATGCTCTCTGACCACGGTATGGATGTTACTACCGTCTACAATACTTCGAGCGCGGTTGAAACAGTTTCTATTTCGAGCTTTAAAAATCTCGGTCAATATGAGGCTGTTATCATTACTTCGCACGGTGATACGGCAATGGTCAATAACCGCGAATCGGTCATCATCTGTACCAACGACAGAATGACTACCGCAGGTGAACTGATCAGCAATTTTACCGACCTGGCGACTGGCAGGTCCATGCTCATTAATAATGCTTTTGCGATTACCCCTAGCTTTATTTCCTACTACAGCGGCAGCTTTGATGATTCAATTATCTATGTCGGTTCATGCCGGTCAACTTATAACAGCACAATGGCGAATGCCTTTATCAACGCTGGCGCCGGTGCTTATATCGGGTATGATAATTATGTCGGTTATACTTTTGCTTATAATCATGGCAAGGATGCTTTTGTGGAGCTGGTTGACGGGGATACGGTGAGCGAACTTGATGATCTGGGGGATACCGACAGTGCTCCCGACTACGCTGTTTTCGAATATATCGGCGATGAAGATGCCACGCTGCCGATTGACGGCATCCTGCTCAACGATCACGAATTGTGGATCGAGTATAAATGGGGGCAGAACGTTAGCGATCTCGATACTGGAACAGCTTTTCTGGGGGTCACCGTCGGTTGGAGTTGGAACAGTTCCGGTGAATATTTGGACTGGTCAGGTGACGATATTTCAGCCGGCGGTAGTGAGCAGGTTGTGGTTGATTTGAATTCCGCGTTTGACGATGGAATGTGGAGCGGGACGACGACCGTATCGATGATGGCTGGTTGGTATATTCCGCATGATGGATATGGCCCGGCCACCTTGACCGTTGCTCTGAGAAATATCAACACCGGTGAACTGGAGAATACGGTTCAGAAAACCATCAGTCCGGGAGAGCAGAGTTCAGCCGCTACTACTCCGGTAGGTTCTGTTGAGATTAAATCCCAGAGAGAAGGCGATGCCGCTATTGTCAGTTTCGCCTGGAGCTGATCCCGGGATACGGTAATTTTGGCTAAGGGAGTAGCCGTTTAGGGGACGGTCTCTTTCTAGCCCGCTTTGGTAATGTTCCTGATTGAGCTTATGTGCTTGAATCAGGAACATTTCATTTTTTTCTGTCCTTGAATGATATCTTTTTTTATGGAGTTTGCCGTTTTAGAGTATTTGGCGTATATTTGAGGTTATTCCATTTGTAAATACTTAAATTTGATATAGTGTAATAAAGTTTGTAAAAATAAACAGGAGACGATAGTTATGGCGAAAGAACGCAGATTTATTGATGGGATTGAATCGATCAGTTTTATGGAGGGAATGGTTCACCTGGAGCTTTTTAACTACATTGCCGGTTCTCAGAAAGAAAAAGGACAGCGTCCTGAACTTGAGATCACCGAAGAACTGATATTGACTCCTCAGGGGTTCCTCAGGGCTTTTTCAGCTATGCAGAATCTGGTTCAGCAGTTGGAACAGGCCGGAGTCGTTCGCAGAAATGATAATTCCGCCGCTCAAGACGCGGAGGTAATCAAAGAAGGTTCGGTAAATAATACTTCTCCCAACTGGGGTAATTGAACTGGTTTATCCAGTAAGGACGGGGTGGTTGAAAGCTCCGGTTATACCATAATATAAACGGAAACAGATAATATATGCAGAGCAATGAAACGATAAACACTGGAATTGAGTGTTTGCG
This sequence comes from Victivallales bacterium, assembly GCA_963676655.2. Classification (GTDB taxonomy): domain Bacteria; phylum Verrucomicrobiota; class Lentisphaeria; order Victivallales; family Victivallaceae. The sequence continues at coordinate 732,679 of CAXXKX010000002.1, forward strand.
CGGTTTGGCGGTATCTTTTTGCCGCGACATTAATTTTGACGCGCTGCTCAATGGCGAGATAATGCAGCGCTATAAAGAGTCACCGGCTGAAGCTATGGTTGATATCTGCGACGGCCTGCATGTGGGGCCGGAACTTTTTACTGACGCTCAGTGGGAAGACGTATTCAGTGAGTGTATGGGGCCGGTTTTATGTTGTTTGAATAACGGCAACTGGGTTTGTGTTCTTAAAGCCGAAGAAGCGATTGCAGAAAACGAACAAATCGCCATTTTTGATCCTTTGGCGGACGGTCAGCGTAAAATTATCCAGGTCAAACTCGACCAATTCAAGTCAAACTGGGGTGGACAGGCCATTCGTTTCAACAATCTTTTCATCAAGGATGACGGGACCAATACTGCTTTGTTCTGCCTGGCATCGGTTGGTAAGCATCACGGAGTCGATATCGATATGCGTCGATTGCTGCATGAGTATGCGGTGGAAGAAGACGAGATCGAGGAAAAACTTTTCTACAAGATTGTCTCAGATTACAAAATGAAGTGTAGAAAGGTTAATTTGAACTGGGATAAATTCAGCCGGATGGGAGAAGCTCTTCCCTGCGTTGCCTGTCTGAAGAACGGCAAATATATTATTCTTTGCGGTTATCAGAAAAAAGAGGACAAGGAGCGGGTTGCAATTATCGATCCTGCAGCGGAAAAGACCCCGGGCCAGCCGTTCATCTTCTGGGAACGGGAAGAGTTTGAAGACGCATGTACCGGGCAGGGCTACTTTATTAAACGTATTTATTCTTTGATGGATGAAGATCAGCCTTTCGGACTGCGCTGGTTTATTCCGGAATTTCTGAAACTTAAAGGTTTGTTCGGGCAGATCGCCATTGCGGTCCTGATAATCAGCGGCATTGCATTGGTTACTCCGCTATTTTTCCAGATCGTCGTTGACAAGGTGTTGACGAACGAGAGTTATACTACTTTGAACGTTCTTGGTGTCGGCATTATGCTGGCATTGCTGTTTAACTCGCTGTTGGAGTTTTTGCGCGGTTATCTGCTGATCTTTGCAACCAATAAGATCGATATAAGTACCGCGACCAAAACCTTTCAGCATTTAATGCGGCTGCCGGTTGATTTTTTCGAGCGGATGTCGTCCGGGATTTTGATCAAACACATGCAGCAGACCGAGAAAATTCGCGGCTTTCTCTCCGGTAATCTGTTTTTTACGATTCTCGAGTTGTTTTCCTTGATTGTCTTTATTCCGTTCATGATGATTTACAGCGTCAAGCTTACCATGGTGGTGTTGGGCTTTGCTTTTCTGATGGCGCTGGTAATTGCCGCTTTGATCAAACCGTTCCAGTCCAGGCTTCACGAACTATACCAGGCCGAAGGTAAACGGCAGGGGATGCTGGTTGAAGCGATCCACGGTATCCGGACCGTTAAATCTTTAGCGATTGAACCGGTGCAGGAGAAAAACTGGAACGACTCTACTGCATTCGCCATTACCCGTTATTTCCGGGTTGGTAAAATCTCTTTGACTGCTAAAACCATAAGCCAGTTCCTTGAAAAATCTATGACCGTGGCGATTATCTGGATCGGCGCCCTGGCGGTTTTTGACAAGACAATGAGCGTCGGCGCGCTGATTGCGTTCCAGATGCTTTCCGGACGAGTTACCTCGCCTCTGGTCAGATTGGTATCCCTGGTTCACGAATACCAGCAAACCGCGTTATCCGTTCGCATGCTGGGTAATGTTATGAATACTCCGCGTGAACATGCCGGCGGCGGCGTTCATAATCCGCTTCGCGGTAATATCGCATTTGAAAATATTAACTTCAGATACACTCCGGATACGCCTGAAGTAATCAAAGGGTTCAACCTTAATGTTCCGCCAGGAGCAACCCTTGGTATCGTCGGGCGCAGCGGTTCCGGCAAAACTACCTTGACTAAGCTGCTCCAGGGACTTTATCCTTTGCAAAGTGGCTTGATTAAAATTGACGGTATCGACATCAAGGAAATCGACAAGGCACATTTACGGACCAGTATCGGGGTTGTTCTGCAGGAAAATTACTTTTTCCACGGCACGGTCAAAGAAAACATTTGCCTGACCAAGAAGAATGCCTCTATGGAGGAAATTATTTATGCGACCCGCCTGGCCGGGGCCGATGAGTTCGTTCAGGAACTGAACAAAGGTTACGATACAATTCTTGAAGAAAACGCCTCCAACCTTTCGGGCGGCCAGAAACAGCGTTTGGCTATCGCCCGGGCGCTGCTGACCAATCCGCCGATCCTGATTTTTGACGAAGCGACCAGTGCTTTGGACCCGGAGAGTGAGACCATGATCCAGAAGAACCTGAAAGATATCTGTAAAGGCAGGACCGTTTTAATTATCTCTCACCGCCTTTCCATGGTGCATGACAGCGATATGATCCTGGTCATGGACAAAGGCGAGAAAAGCGCTTTGGCGCCGCATGACAAACTGGTTAAGCAGCCTGGGGTTTATAAAGAGTTCTGGCAGCAGCAGATGGGGAGGTATAACTGATGGAAAAGAAAAAAATAGACCTTTGTCCGGAAGCAATCGAATACCAGTCTGATGCTCTTGAACTTGAGGCTCGAAAACTGCCATGGTTCGGCCGGATGGGAATTCCGTTGGCGCTGCTGATCTTTGTGGTCGCGATAATCTGGGCTAGTGTATGTAAAGTGGACATCATTGTTGAAGCTGATGGCAAACTGGTGTCATCTTCCCAGAATATCGTGATGAAACCGCTCGAACGCACGGTAATCAAACAAATCAATGTCAAGGTCGGGGATAATGTCAAAAAAGGCGACGTCCTGATAACCTTTGATCCGACGTTTAATCAGGCTGAAAAAGAGCGGCTGGAAGAAGATTTAAGTAGCTTGACCGCTCAGTTCCAGCGCTTGAAAGCGGAATTTACCGGCACCAAATATCCCAAAGGTAAAGCTGAAACTGAAGATGAAAAATGGCAGGCGGCTATTTTTCAGAAGCGACAAAAATTTTATCAGGAAAAACTCAAGTATTTTTCTCAAAACATAAAGCGGGTGGAAGCCGCGGTAACTACCACGAATGAAAGTTATGTCAAACAGCAGGACCGGTTGAAGACTTTGAAGCGGATTGAAGATATGCTGGCCGGGCTGCATAAAAAGAACGCCGTGTCTTTGAAGCAGTTTCTGGAAACCCAGATTTCGCGTTTGCAGATGGAAGGTGAAGTTGATAACCTCAAGAACCGCAAACTTGAACTTGAACACGAACGCCTTTCCGCCGTGGCCAATAAAAACTCGTTTATCGAGGAATGGGATAAAACTGTTTCTGAGGAAATGGTCAAGGTGGAACGGGAAAAGACCAATGTTAAAAAGCAGTTGGAGAAGTCAATTCGGCTTAATTCATATGTTTACATTAAAGCTCCGTGTGATGCTGTGGTTCATGAAATAGCGGCATTCTCGGAAGGTTCCGGGGTGCGCGAAGCCGAGCCGCTGATTACCCTGGTTCCGAACAAAGGTAAAATTGACGCGGAAGTTAATATCCTTCCCAAAGACATCGGCAAAGTCAAGGTTGGCGATTTTGCCCGGATCAAGCTTAATGCTTTTCCATTCCAGAAATACGGGACTTTGGACGGAAAGTTGACCTTGACTTCGGAGAATACCTTCACCGAGCAGGGCGCAATGGGTCAGAAGAAGGCGGTTTACCACGGCCGGCTTACCGTCAGCGGTCAATTGGAGCATGTTCCGAAGGAGTTCCGGCTGATTCCCGGTATGGAACTGAAAGCTGAGATAAAGGTCGGCAAGCGCCGCATCATTGAATACATCATTCATCCTCTTATCAAGTCCCTGGACGAATCCATCCGCGAGCCCTGATTGGTTTTTCTATTCGTGGACTTGATTTTCTAATATATTCACGACACGACACAGTGCTATATTTGTTGTTCTATTATATTTGCAATAAACAGAGGAAATCCTTTCTTGGTTTATATGGTTTATGTCTAAATGTCTGGATAGAAAAGACTTGTTTTTTTATTGTTTTTGCTTGACATCTCCAGGGAATGCACGTAAAATATTACTATTACTGATAATAATATTTAGGTGAAATTTATATATACATTACAGGAGGGGAAGTCTTGGATTCCAACAATATTTATGTTATGCCGGAGTCGCTTAATAATGATTCATTTGCAGTTACTCCGGACCCCATAACCGTAGGCCCGGAAAACGCTCCGGAGGCAGCGGCTCCCCAGGAACCGGTTCAGCCCCCAATCTATGGTAATATCCCCGAACTTCCGACTCAGGAAGCAATAGAGGGAATTCGTTTTGACTTTAACGACGGCATCCGCGTCAAGTTCCCTAAGGGAGGATATCGCATCTGTTTTTCAGATATTGAAACCGGAACCATTCTCTATAATGCTGACATTAATCAGGAAGCAATGGTTACCAGTGTCAAGAAATTTTATATCAAATTTCGACTTCAGTTATTTCGCAAAGATGGTTCTGAACCGATTTTTGAGCATGACTACGATGCCAAAGACAAGGAAGTAATGATTCAACTGCCGGTTGGCACTATCGGCGACTCGATTGGCTGGTTTTCCTATGTCGAGCGTTTTCAGCAAAAACACGATTGTAAAGTAATCTGTGTTATGACGCCGTGGATAGCCGATCTGGTCCGCGACCAGTATCCCGATATAACCTTTATCAACAAAGAAGATACGCTGCGATACTCCCCATACGCCTGTTACTATATGGGACTGTTTTTTCAGGGCAACGTCGATAATCAGCCGATTGATTTTCGTTATATTGGCCTGCACCGTACGGCCGGTTATATTCTTGGCGTTGATCCATCCGATCTGCCGCCGCGTTTTGATCTCAGCGCTCCGCGCCAAATCAAAGAACCTTATGTCTGCATCGCGGTGCAAAGCAGTACCCAGGCTAAATACTGGAACAACCCGGTCGGCTGGATTGAAACGGTCAAATTCCTGAAGAACAGCGGTTATCGTGTGTTGTGCATCGATAAAGCTCCGGTTAACGGCTGCGGCATTAACTGGAATCACATCCCGAACGGAGCCGAAGATTTTACCGGCGATATCCCCTTGCAGGAACGGGTTAATCTGATCAAGGATGCCGATTTCTTCATCGGGTTGTCCAGCGGTCTGGCCTGGATTGCCTGGTGCTGCAAGGTCCCGGTCGTTATGATCAGCGGATTCACCCATCCGACCAACGAATTTGAAACGCCTTACCGGGTCATTAATTATCACGCCTGTCACAGCTGTTGGAACGATATGCGCTGCGACTTCGATCATTTCGATTTTCTCTGGTGTCCTCGTCATAAAAACACTGAACGCCAGTTTGAATGTTCAAGGCTGATTTCCGTCAACCATGTAATTGATACAATCGAAAAGATTCCGGTTTTCAAGGAACATGAGAAAAATTAAGTCTAAAATTATGAAATGTTAATTATGATATATAATCTGGAGGTATAAGAAAATGGCTTTGTTTACTTCATCAGTCAGTTCGGGTATGATTGTTACCGCTGAATTAGTTTCCGGGGGAACCCAGACCGTTTACAATGGCGGTTCCACATATCTTATTTCTGTGAGCAGTGGAGTTCAGGTTGTCAGTTCCGGCGGCAGTACAAGCATGACAGCGGTTGTAACTGACGGCACCCAAATAGTCTCAAATGGCGGTACAGCAAACAGCACCACGATTCATAATGACGGATTAATGATCGTTTCGAGCGGCGGTTTTGCCAGCAGTGCCACGATTAAGTATGGTGGAGAAGTAAATGTCTTGGCCGGGACCGTGGATTATACAAAAGTTGAGGATGGTGGAAGTATAAATATTTTCAGTGGTGGGACTGCTGAAAATACTGTGATTGATTCATCCGGAGTCATGAATATTTCAAATGGCGGTATGGCTGATTATACAATTGTCAGTGGTGTTTTTGCCAAATTATATGTAAATTCAGGTGGCGTTGCAAATAATACTTCTGTACATAGTGCTACAATGTATATTTCCAGCGGTGCTACTGCCAGCAATGTTACAATTGATGATGCTTCCGGCTATGTATATAGTGGAGGTCAAGTAACTGCTGTTACTATTTCCAATTATGGGGGATTTCATGTTAATGGCGGCGGTACGGCAAGTAGTATTATGATTCAGAGTTCCGCTGATTTGTATGTGTCCAGTGGTGGAGTGGTTAACCAAACTACCATCAATAGCAGAGGAGAAATGTATGTTTCCCGCAATGGTATCGTTAACGATACTCTAATCAAATTCCGTGGATTAATGGATTTATGTGGTGAAACTCAAACCGATGTAGTAATCCAGAATGAGGGTGGATTTTTCTATGGACATACTGATGATACAGTTACAAACGGTTCAAATTGCAATGGGGCCTTTTATATTAGCAATGGTATCGCATCCAATGTTATTGGCGGGCTAAGCGTTTCATCCGGACATATTGCTTATAACACAACAGCTTTAGTCAACATGCATGTATATGAAGATGGGACTGTCAGTAATACGATAATTAACTCCAGCGGCGGCGTGAATGTTTATGGCGGAACTGCAATTGATACCATGATCAATTCTGGCGGGTCGATGTACGTAGCTACTTCTGGGAAAATAGATAATACCATAGTGAATAATGGTGGAACCCTGGAGGTATATGGAACAGCGACCAGTAATACTATTAATTCTAACGGATATTTTGAAGTTTTGGGTCATGCTGATGAAACGATCGTAAACAATGGCGGGGAAATGTGTATTTATAGAGGATCCGTCAGTAATACCACGATAAATTCCGGTGGAGAGTTGTTTGTATCTTTCGGATCAGCAACAGATAATACACTTGAGTCCGGTGGAAAAATAGTAGCTGGGAGTGAGTCTTTTGTCTTCGGTGTTGTTCAAGCGAACGGCGGGGTATTCATGGGGGATACCAGAGCAACGGTTCTAAACGGGTCGAATGCGAACGGTATTTTTTTTATAAATAATGGAATTGCCTCCGGAATCATTGGAGGGGTTAATGTATATTCCGGACATTCCGCTGTGAATATATCTGCGACCGATACAATGAAGGTAAGCAGCGGGGGATCGTTGATTGATGCAACAGTAGAATCCGGTGGGCAGGTTTATGTATCTGGAACTGCTGCTGGTACGACAGTGAATTCTGGCGGTTATGTGAGCATTGCTTATACCGGACAGTCTGTTGACACCATAATTAATTCCGGCGGATATGTGGAAGCTAATTATTCCGGACAAACCATTAGTACGACAATTAATTCAGCAGGTTTGTTGTGTGTTTCCAGTCGAAGTATCGCTGACTCTACTACCATCAACGATGGAGGGGAAATGATTGTATTTAGCAGTGGGAGTGCTGACAATACTGCCATTCAATCCGGCGGGAGATTGTATGTTTCCAGCTATGCTTCCGTCAGTGGCGTTACTCAGGTCGACGGTGGAGTTTTTTATGGGATGACCAATGCAACAGTGCTCAATGGCTCAAACGCCAGCGGTTCATTTTATATCAGCAGCGGGGTTGCTTCCAATATTATTGGCGGTTTAAATGTTTACTATAGGCATTCAGCCTTGGATACGACTCTGGTGACCAGCATGTATGTTAGTTCCGGCGGTTATGCCGATGGTGTAACTCAACTTGATGGGGGAATTTTCTATGGTAACACCGGCGCAACAGTGCTCAATGGTTCTAATACCAAAGGTTTATTTCATATCAGCAGCAGAGTGGCCTCTAATATTATTGGAGGTATAGATGTCGCTTACAATGGATCGGCATTAGATACAACGGTTGTAACCAGCATGTATGTCAGTTCCGGCGGTTATGCAAATGGCGTTACCCAGATTGACGGCGGAATTTTCCATGGAAATACCAGGGCAACTGTCCTCAACGGTTCAAATACTAAAGGTGCTTTTTATATAAGTAGCGGAGTTGCTTCAAATATCATCGGCGGCGTTGATGTTTCTTCCGGCCATTCCGCTCTGAATACTACCGTGCTTGAGTCAATGTATGTTGCTTCCGGCGGATTTGCGCAAAATACCATGATTAGTTCCGGCGGAAATATGACTATATCCCGTGGTGAAGCTGTCAGTACTACAATTGGTTCCGGTGGGAGAATGAGCATACTGAATGGTTCTGGAACTGATATAAATCAGGTTGACGGAGGAATTTTCTATGCGTATACCAGTGCAACCGTACTTAACGGATCAAACGCCAATGGTTCGTTCTATATCAGCAATGGAGTTGCGTCTAATATTATTGGCGGACTCGTTGTTTCCAGAGGTCATTCGGCCCTTGATACCACTGTGCTGACCAGTATGTATGTAAATTCCAGTGGTTATGCGTTGAATACGGTTACCGATTCCGGCGGAATATTATGGGTGAATAGCGGTGGAACCGCTTCTAATAATACAATAAATTCCGGCGGCTCGATGTTCGTTTCTCTCGGCGGCAGAATATCTGGCGAGCTGAACGTAAATGGCGGTTGCGTAAGCACTTTTTATCCCTCGATTTATACAAATGTAATGTCCGGGAGCGATGATACCATTAACCTGCTTGGAGACGCGGATTTAAGCAGCGCGACATTTGAGCTTTCCGGGGGCGGAGACGTCAATATCGCCGGGACCAATAATACTTTGTATGATATGACAATAAGCAATGGGGGGATGCTCAATTTCGATATCTCCGGATTTTCAGTTCCAAATACCGAATATATGCTGAACAGCATTGATGTCGTGACATCCGATGCATATGCCATTACCATTGATTCAGAACAGAGCAATGGGCAATATTTGTTGGCTGATGTTGCAAAATACTTTAATTCCACTGTGAGCATCTATAGTGATGATACTCTGGTCGGCAGCCTTACTTTGGATGACGTTTATCATACCGATGATCAGACCTACTCCCTGGACCTCGAAAATTATAGTTTGGTGCTGAATGTCAGCAGCTACATCCCAGACGATATTGCGCCTTCTGTTCCGGATGGCTTGGTCGATACTGTTAATTTATCAGATGTCGCCCTGGACTGGAACGATTCTACCGACGACTATTCGGGGATTAAGGGGTATATAGTTGAGTATTCGGTTAATTCCGACTTTACCAATGCAGTATCAATACTTGTTACACCCAGTGAACTTGACCTTAGCGGCTTGGCCGATGGTACTTGGTATTGGCGCGTTAAGGCGGTGGATAATGCTGGCAATGAAAGCGCCTGGAGCTATTCAGAATCTTTTTACACTGCATCGAATCCGGATATTGATCCCCCGAGTGTTCCGGATGGATTGGTTGATTCTGTAACCCTGTCGGATGTTGCTTTGGATTGGAATGATTCAACCGATGATGCTTCCGGCGTCAAAGAATATGTTGTTGAGTATTCGGTTGACTCAGATTTTACCGGCGCGATATCTCAAACAGTGACCACCAGCGAACTTGATCTCAGCGGTTTGGCTGACGGTACGTGGTATTGGCGCGTCAAGGCGGTAGATAATGTCGGTAATGAAAGCGCCTGGAGCGATGTGGACACTTACACTATATATACAATCGATATTGTTGCCCCGGAAGTCCCTGACGGGTTGGTAAGTAACGTTGATGCTGAAAATGCTGCGTTGGATTGGAACGATGCAAACGACGACTTGTCCGGCGTAAAAGAGTATGTCGTTGAATATTCCCTTAATGCCGATTTTACCGGTGCCTCATCCCAAATTACTGCTTCAAGCGAACTTGATTTAAGTGATTTGGCTGATGGCACCTGGTATTGGCGGGTTAAAACAATTGACAACGCCGATAATGAAAGTGCATGGAGTGCTGCTGACTCATACACGATATATACAATTGATATTGTCGCGCCGGAAATTCCGACTGATTTAACCAGTGAGGTTGTCTCTGATAATGTGACTTTGGATTGGGCGGACGCTACGGATGATTTGTCCGGGGTAAAAGAATACCTGGTTGAATATTCCTTGAATTCTGACTTTTCAGAAGCATTGTCACAAACCGTTAACTCCAGTGAAACAGCCATTTATGAATTGTCGAACGGCACTTGGTATTGGCGCGTAAAAACGGTTGACAATGTAGGAAATGAAAGCGATTGGAGCTCAGATCAATCATTCTATATTCCGGTTGTTGACAAGACTGGTCCGAGTACACCGGTTGATTTGGTCCAGGATGTTGAAGGTGACAGTGTCGCTTTGGACTGGGCGGATTCCACTGATGATTTATCCGGGGTAAATAAATATATTGTTGAATATTCTTCCAGTGTAGCTTTTGATAACGCGGAAACGATAACTGTTTATTCCAGTAATCTGGTCCTGGCTGGATTAATGGATAATATTTGGCATTGGCGGGTAAAGGCGGTAGATAATGATAGCAATGAAGGCAATTGGAGCAGTATTAGTACTTTTGTTATATCTACAGCAGATAACACTCCTCCAAGTATTCCAGGCGGCTTGTCTGACGCGGTTAATTATATGAGTGTTCATTTGGATTGGACTGATTCCATTGACAGTCAATCCGATGTTACAGGTTATATTGTCGAGTATTCGACAAGTTCAGCCTTTGTTAATTCACAATATCAAACCGTTTCCAACAGTGAACTTGACTTGAATTACCTTGCAGCCGATACCTGGTATTGGCGGGTTACGGCAGTTGATAGTGCCGGTAATGAAAGTAGTTGGAGTAATGTTGAATCATTTGTTATTGCCAATGAGGATATCGCTGCCCCTGAAGCACCGGATGACTTGGTCTCCGATGTCATTACCGGGAATGTCCTCTTGGACTGGAGTGATTCTACTGACGATGAAACCGGAGTCAAAGAATATATTTTCGGATATTCTACCCGGGAAAATTTTGCCGGCGCCAGTTATCAGGTTGTGGCTTCGAGCGAGATTACTTTGACTGATTTGCTTGATGGGGTTTATTTCTGGCGGGTCAGGTCCGCCGATTACAATGGCAATTTATCTGATTGGAGCTCTGTCGGCTCTTTTAGTGTAGATTTGACCGCGCCGGATTCCCCGTCTCAGCTGAGTTTTATTATTGACGATGATGATGTTACATTTAACTGGAGTGATTCGTTTGATAATATGTCAGGAGTATCCGGATATATTATTGAGTACGGTTTCAGAGCTGATTTCAATGATGCGATTATAAGTTCAACTTCAGAGAGCGCTTGTAATCTTTGGGATTTGGTTGACGGCTCCTATCATTGGCGCGTGAAAGCAGTTGACAATAGCGGGAATGAAACAGCTTGGGTGCTGGGCGAAGATATCGTTATTGATAATTCGGCGCCTGCGATTCCTACTGGCGTTGCCATAATTGAAAATGCCGGTACCACTTTGCTCGACTGGAATGATTCGAGTGATAATCTTACCGGGGTAAAGGAATATGTTGTTGAATACGCAACCAATGCCCTCTTCAGCAATGCGACAAGTTATGTTACCTACGGCAGTGAAATGCTTGTAAACAGCCTGCCGGATGGCAGTAACTTTTTCCGGGTCAAGGCGGTTGATAATAACGGCAACGAATCCGCCTGGAGTGAAGCAGTTGAACTATTGGTTGATCAATCCTCACCTGAAACTCCTGCCGGCTTGAAGTCTGTAAGTAATGGATGCGACATATTTCTTGACTGGCAAAATTCCACGGACAGTTTATCCGGAGTAAAAGAATATCTGGTTCAGGTCTCCTCTGATGCAGACTTTCTTGATGCTGCTTCATTTGTTGTATCTGAAAGTTACCTTGACTTGACGGATCAATTATACGGGACTTATTATTGGAGGGCCAGGGCGATAGATGACGAGGGAAATGAGAGCGCATGGACAGACGTTGAGAGTTTCTCAACTGGCGACACTGCCGGAAACCGGTTTAGTCAGGCAAGGGAAATCGTGTGCGATTCCAGTTTTGTATATGAGGAATACGTTGGAAAACGTGATGGGTACGACTATTATCAGTTTGACGCGGAGAACGCCGGAACATTCGATTTTGCATTAGTTGGTCTTTCCGCTAAAGTAAGAATGTGTTTATATGAGCAAGTCGGCGGGACGTATAAAAAAGTAAAAGGAATTAAGTCGAAAAATGCATCTTACATCGCTATGAATAATATTCTGTTGGATGGCGGAATATATTATCTTGAGATCATGTCAGAGGATGGAGGCGCTGGAAGATACAATACCGATTACTCGCTTGAAATTAATACATCCTATTTACCTGAGGCAACCGCAAATAATACCTGGCGCAGGGCTGTTGAGATAACTCCGGATGTACAGGTAGAAGGCTATGTCGGATTCGGAGATGCCAGCGACTTCTATAAATTTGAGGTTGACAGTTTAACTTCATTCGATATCGATTTGACCGGAAGTGGCAAAAATGCGAAACTCAATGTATATGAGTGGAACGAAGCCAAAGGAAAACTCAAGAAATTGAAGAGCGCCAAGCTTAAATACGGCGAAGCCAGTCTTGATAATCTCAGCCTTGATGCCGGCCTTTATTATGTCGAAGTCTTATCCGCCGACAAAGGTAAAGGTAAAAAGAACACTGAATATGAACTGGATATTACCCAAAATGGAGTGTTTTGACTGACCGGTGAAACTTGCTTGTAAGACTGATTTTTTTTAAAATTATTATTTATTTACAAAGACATTAGAGATTTTATGAAATTTTTAATGTCTTATACTTGCTGCGTGTTCTTCTTTGCACTAATAATTTTACGTTCTGAATGATTTAAATTTATTTCTCGTATACACTTTGTTTGAAAATTGTTTTAATTTTCTTTTTTTCTTGACATATTTATATTCGACATGTAGGGTATAATGTGTATGTGTAGGATTATCAGGTGTTTATAGTGAATTTAAATAAATGCTTGAGATCTCGGGGGTATTTATGTGCTTTCAACACAATATCAATCTTTACCTCATTTGAATTGAATGATCTGGTCTTTAATGGCTAACGGTATTGTATATTGTTTTGTTGATTGACGAATCTTTTGCTTGTAAGTGTGCAATAAAAAGCGATTTATTTTAGGAGTGAACTGTAAATATTTTTAAAATATCTATTTTTTTACACGTTAGATTCATATACTCACTACGAATAACAATTAAATGATTTTGACAGGTTTTAATTAAACAATAAATAGAAAGCATATATGAAAATATAGTTTGAATATCGAATAAATAAGCGAGGGGAAAAATGAGTTTTACATCATCTGTCAGTTCGGGTATGTATATTGTTGACGAAATTCTTTTTGCCAATGAAACACAAACAATCTATGCTGGAGGATTCACCAGTTCAATTGAGATTATGTCCGATGGCGTTCAAAATGTCTCTTCTGGAGGGATTGCCAATTCTACATACGTCAATTATGATGGAACTATGAATATCTTTACCGGGGGAAGAGGCCTTAATGCAACCATTAATGATCATGGTGTTTTATTTGTCTATTCAGGAGGGCATGCAAGTAGAGCGAAAATCAATTCAGGCGGTTATATGCAACTTGCCGCCGGGGGAACCGCTACCATTATTGACCAGCAATCAGGAGGTGTTCTTGCGACTAACACTAGCGCAACGATTACAGGAGGCGTCAATGCTCGTACAGACGGACATAGTAATTTTTCGATTGTCAACGGCGTAGCGAGTAATTTCATTATGAACTCCGGAGGGAGTTTATCAATCTTAAGCGGACATTCCGCGGTAAACACTATAGTTAACCAAATGGGAGGATATGAACTCGTTGAATCCGGAGGTGTTGCCTATTCCACAATTATTAATGAAGGCTACCAGAATGTATCTTCAGGGGGATATGTGCTTAATGCAACAGTCAATTCCAGCGGCTATATGTGGTTGAACGGCGGAACCGCCAATAGTACAACCATAAATTCCGGAGGTTCAGCCACCGTTTCTTCCGGCGCAAAAGCCAGCAATACAACCATTGGTTCCGGTGGCTTCATGAATATTATTTCCGGCGGCTCTGCTATTGGAGTCAATCAGCTTGCTGGAGGAACGATAAAAGCGACTACAGGGGCAACGGTTACCGGAGGCGTCAATGCTCGTACAGACGGACATAGTAATTTTTCGATTGTCAACGGCGTAGCGAGTAATTTCATTATGAACTCCGGAGGGAGTTTATCAATCTTAAGCGGACATTCCGCGGTAAACACTATAGTTAACCAAATGGGAGGATATGAACTCGTTGAATCCGGAGGTGTTGCCTATTCCACAATTATTAATGAAGGCTACCAGAATGTATCTTCAGGGGGATATGTGCTTAATGCAACAGTCAATTCCAGCGGCTATATGTGGTTGAACGGCGGAACCGCCAATAGTACAACCATAAATTCCGGAGGTTCAGCCACCGTTTCTTCCGGCGCAAAAGCCAGCAATACAACCATTTCTTTCAGTGGATTTATGGGGGTGATTTCCGGAGGATATGCTGACAATACTGTTATTAACCGTGGGGGATCAATGCATATTTCCTCCGGAGGATATGCCGACAATACAATCATTTATAGTAGCGGATCTATGACTATTTCCTCCGGGGGCGTCGCTGCAGGGATTAATCAGTTTGCCGGTGGAGTAATAAATGCCAATACGGGCGCAACTATTACTGATGGCAATAATGAAAGTGGAACGTTCAATATCAGCAATGGAATAGCTTCTAATATAATAGGTGGAATTGATGTTGAATCAGGCCATTCCGCCTTGAATACTATAGTTTATACCGATATGCATATTTCCTCTGGAGGATATGCTGACAATACTGTTATTAACTATTGGGGGGCAATGAATATTTCCTCCGGAGGCGTTGCTGCAGGGATTGATCAGCTTGCCGGTGGAGTACTAAATGCCAATACAGGCGCGACTATTACTGGCGGCAATAATGAAAGTGGAACGTTCAATATCAGCAATGGAATAGCTTCTAATATAATAGGTGGAATTGATGTTGAATCAGGCCATTCCGCCTTGAATACTATAGTTTATACCGATATGCATATTTCCTCCGGCGGATATTCCGACAATACTGTTATTAACAGTAGGGGATCTATGACTATTTCCTTCGGTGGCTATGCCGACAATACAATCATTAATAGTAGTGGATCGATGAATATTTCCTCTGGTGGCGTTGCTGTAGGGATTGATCAGCTTGCCGGTGGAGTACTAAATGCCAATACAGGCGCGACTATTACTGGCGGCAATAATGAAAGTGGAACGTTCAATATCAGCAATGGAATAGCTTCTAATATAATAGGTGGAATTGATGTTGAATCAGGCCATTCCGCCTTGAATACTATAGTTTATACCGATATGCATATTTCCTCCGGCGGATATTCCGACAATACTGTTATTAACAGTAGGGGATCTATGACTATTTCCTCCGGCGGATATTCCGACAATACTGTTATTAACAGTAGGGGATCTATGACTATTTCCTTCGGTGGCTATGCCGACAATACAATCATTAATAGTAGTGGATCGATGAATATTTCCTCTGGTGGCGTCGCTACAGGGATTAATCAGCTTAAAGGAGGAATAATTAACACCAATACCGGCGCTACTATTACCGGTGGCGTCAATGCGCGAACTGATGGATATAGCAATTTTTCAATAGTTGATGGTATCGCGGAAAATATACTAATTGAAAGTGGGTGTTTTACTGTTTTTAGTGGGCATTCGGCAAACAATATTTTTGTCGGCCAGGAAGGTTACCATGATGATGGTTATGTTGTGGACATTATCCCAGGATTTCTGTACATTCAATCAGGAGGGGTGGCTAGAGATACTGTTCTTGATTACTTCGGGATACTTAGTGTATCATCCGGCGGAACTACCTTTAACACAAACATAAGTGGTGGAAGAGAAGAAGTGGATTTCGGGGCTGTTGCTGATAGTACGATCATCAACTCCGGTGGGCTCCAGAGTGTTTATGGAATTGCAACCGCGACAACGGTAAATGAAAGTGGGTCCCAGAATGTTTATGGAATTGCAACCGCGACAATGGTAAATGAAAATGGCGGTCAGGTAATTCACTCGGGAGGAGTCGCATCCGGAACGACGATAAGTGGTGGATGGGTGTTTGAAAATGGGGACGCGCAATTTTTGCGGGGAAGTCAAACCATTTATGCAGGGGGAAGTGCTATTGACACTGTGATTAACGGAGGGGTTCAAAGGGTATTTGGTAACGTGACTAATGTTACTAATTCTACGGGGATCTTGTATATTGAATCCGGTGGTCAGTTAGGTGGATTGCTTCAAGTTAATAATGGTTCTGTTTTGACCAGTTCCACGGTGACGCTGTCTCAGGCAACAGATCAAATTGATCTGACGGGCTATGCTCATTTAGGTAGTGCCGATATCGCAATAACCGGCGGCGGAGATGTAAATGTTTCCTGGGTACATAACATTGCCGGCAATATAACCATTTCCGGCGGAGGAGCCTTGAACTTTAATATTACTGAATTTGCTGAACCGAATGCAGAGGTTATGTTGACTGATATCACTGACATAACAACTGATGTGTTTACGGTTACTATGGACAGTTCTCATAATATCGGTTCATATATGTTGGCAGGAAATGCGGCTGGGTTCAACGATACAATTACAGTTTACGATGATGGCAATATTTGGGGGACAGTATCACTCGAAAATAATCTTATTGACGGAAATACTGTATGTTCACTGAGTATTGTCGATGATAAACTGGCTTTTAATTTAACGGAAGATGTAACTCCGCCTTCTGTTCCAACCGGACTGACGTTTGTAATACAGAATAATAGTATTTTACTTGATTGGGACGACTCGTTTGACCCTGTTTCAGGGATAAAAGAATACCAGATCCAATATGCCGATAACGATCAGTTTACTTCTGCGACCAGTCAAATCGTCGCCGCCAGTGAGCTGGATCTTACTTCTCTGGCGGAGGGAACTTACTATTGGCGCGTAAAAGCCGTTGACAATGCGGATAATGAGTCCGGCTGGAGCACGACAGACAGTTTCCAGGTATTCAACCCAAGTGAAACAAAGCTTCTTGCCAGTGATGGCGCGGCGGGAGACCGATACGGACACGTCGATATGGACGGAGATACAATTGTTGTGGGTTCTTTCTATTCAGATAGTCCAGCTGTGGATTCCGGCAGTATATACGTCTATAAATGGAACGGTACAAGTTACGACGAAACTAAACTGGTTGCATCGGACGGAGTGACAACTGACTTTATGGGTAGCGATGTTGCGATTTCCGGTTCGACTATAGTCGTCGGGGTATACGGCGATGACGACAGCGGAGCTGACTCCGGCAGTGCGTATATTTATAAGTGGAACGGGACGGACTACGATGAAACCAAAATTATTGCATCGGACGGCGGAGACGGTGTAGGGCAGGATTTTTTCGGTATATCTGTTGCGATTGACGGCGATACCATAGTAACGGGGGCCATGTGGGACGACGATAATGGCGAAAGCTCCGGCAGCGCATACGTTTACAAATGGAATGGGACAAGTTACGGAGAAATCAAACTGACCGCATCCGATGGTGCGGCGGCTGATTACTACGGTGGAGATGTCGCGATTGATGGTGACACAGTCGTAGTTGGCTCCTGGCACGATGACGACGATGGAACGAATTCCGGCAGCATTTACGTTTATAAATGGAACGGCACAAGCTACGATGAAACCAAAATTACCGCGTCGGACGGCGCAACGTATGACTACTTCGGAAAGGCCGTTGCAATTGATGGTGATGTAATAGCGGTCGGTTCTTATCAAGATGATGATAATGGCATTGATTCCGGCAGCGCGTATGTTTACCGTTGGAACGGAACGGGTTACGATGAATACAAAATAAATGCGTCTGACGGCACAGCGGATGATCTGTTTGGTTTTTCCATCGACGTACAGGGAGACCTGATCGTGGTTGGAGCGTACAGGGGAGATGACAATGGCAGTGTTTACTTGTTTGAATGGAACGGGACCTCTTATCAGGAAAAAGTTAAGATTAGCGCCTCTGATGGAGCGGTGGATGATGGATTCGGGGTTTCCGTTGCTCTTTCCGGTAATAAACTTACAGTCGGCTCACATTATGACGACGACAATGGCGATGGTTCCGGCAGTGCTTATGTTTACAGTTTCGGAGCCCCGGGTGTCCCGATCGGACTGACCGATAGTGTTACCGGCAGCAGTGCAAGTCTTGACTGGTTCAATGTGGCGGATAACTTATCAGGGCTCAAGGAATATGTGGTTGAATACGCGGATAATGATACATTTACAGACTCAACTTCTCAGAGTGTTACTGTCAGTGAACTTGATTTGAGCGACCTGGCGGCTGGCACGTACTACTGGCGGGTTAAGTCCGTTGACAACAATGATAACGCTTCCGACTGGAGTGACGAAAAGACTTTTGAAGTTTCCACTCTTCCATATACCTCGATAGTCAGTTCAGGAATGCATGTCAGCAATGAGAATATTATTAATGGAACTCAGACTGTTTTAAATAGTGGTATGACGACAAGTCAAAGCATAAATTCCGGTGGATCACAGTCTGTTTATTCTGGAGGCATTGTCGAAAACACAACCATCAATGATGATGGAATTCAGGACATTTATGAAGGTGGAATTGCTGAATCTACCACCGTGAATTCAGGAGGAATGCAGGAGGTAAATATTAGAGGTAGTGCACATAACACTGATATCAATTCAGGAGGAATTCAAACTGTTTCTTACGATGGCTTCGTTCAGTATATTGATATCAACGGTGGTATGCAGATAATAACAGGTGGAGAGGCATACAATACTCAACTATTCGACGATAGTTTGCAAGTAATAGAAGATTTCGGAATTGCTGGATATACCACCGTGAATTCAGGAGGAATGCAGGAGGTAAATATTGGAGGTAGTGCACATAACACTGATATCAATTCAGGAGGACGACAAGTTGTTTCTTCTGGGGGTAGTGCATATAACACTGATAATGATGGAGGGACACAGGAAATATTGACTGGAGGCTTTGCAGATTATGTGAACATTGGCTACAACGGGTATTCATTTGTCGATGATGGAGCAGAAATGAATTACGTTTATATTGAGGAAGGTTTCCTGCAAGTGCGGGGCAATGTAAGTGATGTTTTCATTGATCTGGGAGTTTTATATATTGAATCAGGCGGGCAAATAAGTGGATGTTTGCAAGTTATAGGCGGAAGAGTCGAGGCCGATTCTCTGGTTACTATGTCTCAAGCAACGGATCAAATTGATCTGATGGGTTATACCGATCTAAGTAGTTCTGAAATAGAAATAACCGGCGGCGGAAATGTAAATGTTTCCTGGGTACAAAACATTGCCGGTAATATAACCATTTCCGGCGGAGGAGCCTTGAACTTTAATATTACTGAATTTGCTGAACCGAATGCAGAGGTTATGTTGACTGATATCACTGACATAACAACTGATGTGTTTACGGTTACTATGGACAGTTCTCATAATATCGGTTCATACATATTGGCCGGAAATGCGACTGATTTCAACGATGCAATTACAGTTTACGATGATGGCAATATTTGGGGGACAGTATCACTCGAAAATAATCTTATTGACGGAAATACTGTATGTTCACTGAGTATTGTCGATGATAAACTGGCTTTTAATATAACGGAAGATGTGACTCCGCCTTCTGTTCCAACCGGACTGACGTTTATTATACAGGATAATAGTATTTTACTTGATTGGGACGATTCCATTGATACAAGCTCCGGCATTAAAGAATATTATATTCGTTACAGCAAGAGCTATGCTTCAGATGTCCAGATGCCGCAAACCGAAACTGTTACGGCAAGCGAATTTGAAATAGACGGCTTGGATAATGCGATATATTCCTGGAGTGTTAAAGCCGTTGATTATGCCGGAAATGAGTCAGATTGGAGTGATACGGAAGTTTATTACTATGACACGGAAGTGCCGGATGCCCCTGTCGGATTGACAGGAGTAGTCACTGACAATGGTGTCGCACTCGATTGGGACGATTCGTTTGACCCTGTTTCAGGGATAAAAGAATACCAGATCCAATATGCCGATAACGATCAGTTTACTTCTGCGACCAGTCAAATCGTCGCCGCCAGTGAGCTGGATCTTACTTCTCTGGCGGAGGGAACTTACTATTGGCGCGTAAAAGCCGTTGACAATGCGGATAATGAATCTGAATGGAGCATGACCAAGTCATTCATAGTTTCAACTTTGTCTTATACACCCATAGTCAGTTCAGGAATGCATGTCAGCAATGAGAATATTATTAATGGAACTCAGACTGTTTTAAATAGTGGTATGACGACAAGTCAAAGCATAAATTCCGGTGGATCACAGTCTGTTTATTCTGGAGGCATTGTCGAAAACACAACCATCAATGATGATGGAATTCAGGACATTTATGAAGGTGGAATTGCTGAATCTACCACCGTGAATTCAGGAGGAATGCAGGAGGTAAATATTAGAGGTAGTGCAAATAACACTGATATCAATTCAGGAGGAATTCAAACTGTTTCTTACGATGGTTTCGTTCAGTATATCGATATCAACGGCGGTATGCAGATAATAACAGGTGGAGACGCATACAATACTCAACTATTCGACGATAGTTTGCAGGTAATAGAAGATTTCGGAGTTGCTGAATATACCACTGTAAATGATGGCGGGACGCAAGAGGTTCATATCGGTGGGGCTGCATATAACACTGATATCAATTTAGGAGGACGTCAAGTTGTTTCTTCTGGGGGTAGTGCATATGACACTAATATTGATGGAGGCACACAGGAAATCTTAACTGGAGGCTTTGCAAATTATGTGTACATCGGCTTCAACGGGTATTCATTTGTCGATGCTGGCGCAGAAATGAATGACGTTGAGATTGAGGAAGGTTTCCTGCACGTGAGGGGTAATGTGAGTAATGTTTTCAGCAATGCGGGTATTTTATATTTTGAATCAGGCGGGCAAATAAGTGGATATTGGGGTGTTATAGACGGAAGAGTTGAGACCGATTCTCTGGTTACTATGTCTCAAGCAACGGATCAAATTGATCTGATGGGTTATACAGATCTAAGTAGTGCCGAGGTCGCAATAACCGGCGGCGGAAATGTAAATGTTTCCTGGGTACAAAACATTGCCGGCAATATAACCATTTCCGGCGGTGGAGCCTTGAACTTTATTATTACTGAATTTGCTGAACCGAATACAGAGGTTATGTTGACTGATATCACTGACATAACAACTGATGCCATTACGGTTACTATGGACAGTTCTCATAATGCCGGTTCATACATATTGGCCGGAAATGCGACTGATTTCAACGATACAATTACAGTTTACGATGATGGCAATATTTGGGGGACAGTATCACTCGAAAATAATCTTATTGACGGGAATACTGTATGGTCACTGAGCATTGTCGATGATAAACTGGCTTTTAATTTAACGGAAGATGTAACTCCACCTTCTGTTCCAACCGGACTGGCGTTTGTTATACAGAATAATAGTATTTTACTTGATTGGGACGATTCCATTGATACAAGCTCCGGCATTAAAGAATATTATATTCGTTACAGCAAGAGCTATGCTTCAGATGTCCAGATGCCGCAAACCGAGACTGTTACGGCAAGCGAATTTGAAATAGACGGCTTGGATAATGCGATATATTCCTGGAGTGTTAAAGCCGTTGATTATGCCGGAAATGAGTCAGATTGGAGTGATACGGAAGTTTATTACTATGACACGGAAGTGCCGGATGCCCCTGTCGGATTGACAGGAGTAGTCACTGACAATGGTGTCGCACTCGATTGGGACGACTCGTTTGACTCTGTTTCAGGGATAAAAGAATACATTGTAGTTTACTCCGCCAATACCGATATGACCGACGCGACTGAAATAACTGTAGCCGCTAGCGAGCTTGATCTCACCGGCATGGCCGATGGCACCTGGTACTGGCGCGTCAAGTCCGTGGACAATGCGGATAATGAGTCCGTCTGGAGCACGACAGACAGTTTCATAATTGATTTTCCTGACACTCAGGCTCCAAGTGTTCCTAATGGTTTAGTAGATTCTGTCAATGGTAGCAGTGCCTCTCTTGACTGGAATGATTCAACAGATGACAAATCAGGAATAAAAGAGTATGTGGTTGAGTACGCCGATAATGACCAGTTTACATCGGCTGTCAGCCAAACAGTTATCGCCAGCGAACTCGATTTAAGCAGTTTAACTGACGGAACTTATTATTGGCGAGTGAAGGCTGTTGACAATGCGGATAATGAATCAGCGTGGAGCCTGATAAATAGTTTTGGGACTATGCCTGACGGAGTAACAAAAATCACGGCTTCCGACGGTGCGGCGGAAGATGACTTCGGATATTCTGTTTCCATTTACGGTGACAATGTAGTGATAGGGGGACGATATGATGATGATAACGGCAATTATTCCGGCAGTGTGTATGTTTATTGTTGGAATTCTATAACCGGCACATACAATGAAACCAAACTTAATTCTTCTGATGGTGCAGAAAATGACTGGTTCGGTGAATCCGTCGCTATTTCCAGTAATACTGTTGTAGCTGGAGCACATGGGGATGATGACAACGGCTATTTTTCCGGTAGCGCGTATGTTTATCGCTGGAATGGAATCTCTTATGATGAATATAAACTAACTGCGTCCGATGGGGCATCTGAAGATTACTTTGGTATTTCTGTTTCAATCTTTGGTGATACAGTTGTTGTCGGAGCAACTCAGGATGACGACAATGGCAGCAATTCTGGTAGCGCGTATGTCTACCGCTGGAATGGTACAAGCTATGACGAGTATAAACTAACCGCATCCGACGGAGCGATATTTGATGAATTTGGCAATTCCGTTTCCATTTCTGACGATGTGGTTGTGGTCGGAGCATATTGCGATGATGACAATGGCACTGTTTCCGGAAGTGCTTATGTATACCGTTGGAATGATGCAACCAGTGTATACGACGAATATAAACTTATTGCGTCCGATGGAGCGGTAGGTGATCACTTCGGTCGTTCCGTCGCGGTTTCCGGTGATACAGTAGTGGTAGGGACTAGTGAAGATGACGACAAAGGAAATGATTCCGGTAGCGTTTATGTTTACCGTTGGAATGACACGATTAGTGCGTATGACGAGTACAAACTGACAGCTTCTGACGGCATATCATATGATAACTTCGGTACTTCTGTCGCAATTGATGGTGATTATGTTGTGATTGGAGCTCGTGGCACAGATAATAACGGCGACTATGCCGGTAGTGTGTATGTTTATCGTTGGAATGGAACAGGATATGATGAATATAAGTTTCACGCTCCAGATGGCGCTTCTTATGATTATTTTGGCCAATCCGTTTCCATTTCCGGCGATATAGTCGTGGTTGGGGCGTATGGTGATGATGACAATGGATCTGATTCCGGCAGCGCATATATTTTTGATCTGAATGAATTTATTGACTTGACCGCGCCGGATGTCCCAACTGGCTTGACCGACAGTGTGACGAATGACAGCGCATCATTGGATTGGGCTGATTCTGAGGATAACGTTGGTGGTGACGGCCTGAAAGAATATGTTGTTGAATATGCCGACAATGATCAGTTTACATCTGCCATCAGCCAAACTGTCGCGATCAGTGAATTGGACCTCAGTGGTCTTACTGACATGACAACCTTCTATTGGCGGGTCAAGGCCGTGGATAACTCCGGCAATGAATCAGGCTGGAGCGGGATCGAGTCATTCAGCATCGATATCCCGGATACCAATGCTCCGGACCAGCCGGACGGATTGACATCCCTGATCTCAGGCAACAGTATTTCCCTGGATTGGGCCGATGCCGCCGATAACAAGTCAGGAATTAAGGAATACATAGTTGAATATGCCGACAACGATGTGTTTACCGGCGCGACAAGCCAGTCATCCGCTTCCAGTTCAATTAACTTAACAGAGTTGCCTGACGGAAATTATTACTGGCGGGTTAAAACTGTCGACAATGCCGGAAATGAATCGGCTTGGAGTGAAACAAGCTCTTTCATGATTGATATCACCGTGCCGGAAGTACCATTTGATTTAGCATCCGGGGTAAATGGCAATGACATCGCGTTAGATTGGGATGATGCAAATAATAATTATTCCGGCATGCAGGGCTATGTCGTTCAATATGCAGATAATACTGGTTTCTCCGGACACAACTCATTCAATGTCGTCGACAGTGAACTGGACTTGAACGATCTTGCTGATGGCGTGTATTACTGGCGCGTGCAGTCTGTCGATAACAATGGCAACGAATCCGGCTGGAGCCAGGTTGACAGTTTTGTTGTTGACACGACCGCTCCGGATGCCCCGTCGGGCCTGGATCAGACAATAACCGGTAATGATATCGCCCTGGACTGGAATGATGCGCTGGACAATTTAACCGGGATAAGCGCATATATCGTCGAGTACGGTTTGGCTCAGAATTTCAGCGGGGCAACCAGTGCTACTTCTACTATCAGCAATCTTGCGCTGACTGACCTGGCCGACGGCGTCTATCATTGGCGGGTTAAAGCAATCGATAACAACGGCAACGAGTCGGGATGGATCGAAAGTCAATTTGAACTGGATACAACAGTCCCGTCAAGCCCGTCCGAATTGCGTGAAAATATTGACGGAGTAACTGCCGTTTTGCAGTGGACTGCTTCTATTGATGAGTTTTCCGACATTAACGGATATATTATAGAATACGCTGATAACTTGAACTTTGATAATTCATTTTTGATACAGACAGTTGATTGTGAACTTGTGTTGAACGATCTGACCTACGGAACCTGGTTTTGGCGGGTAAAAGCTGGAGACAGTTTCGATAACTGGAGTGAATGGTCAACTTCTGAAAGCTTTGACACCGGGGATACTTCTGGTAATACTCATGACCAGGCCAAGTTAATAAATGTTGATGAAGCATATCATTATGATGAATATGTCGGTCAGGGGGACCCGTGTGACATGTATTGCTTTGATGTTGATAGTCCCGGCGAGTTTGACCTTGCCTTGACTAATCTCAGCGCTAAAACTAAAGTTGCCCTTTATACCTGGGATGGCAAAAAATATAAGAAGCTGAAAGGAGCCAATTCCAGGTTGGACAGGACTACCGGGCTGATTGAAGTTCATATAGATAATCTGATGCTGGATGAGGACACTTATTATGTTGAGGTACTCTCTGGTGACAAAGGCAGAGGTAAATGCAATACAGATTACACGTTGGATATTACGCCTGGTTATTTCCCGGATGCAACAGATAATAACTCTTGGCAGAATGCTACGGAAATTACTCCCGAAATCCAGCTTGACGGCTTTGTCGGATTTGGCGATGCCAGCGACTTCTATAAATTTGAGGTTGACAGTTTAACTTCATTCGACATCGATTTGACCGGAAGCGGCAAAAATGCGAAACTCAATGTATATGAGTGGAACGAAGCCAAAGGAAAACTCAAGAAATTGAAGAGCGCCAAGCTTAAATACGGCGAAGCCAGTCTTGATAATCTCAGTCTTGATGCCGGCCTTTATTATGTCGAAGTCTTATCCGCTGATAAAGGCAAAGGTAAAAAGAACACTGAATATGAACTGGATATCACCCAAAGTATTGGGTGAGGCTTATATAGAGATTGTAAGTTGCTTTTGTAATCATCTGTCTGCATAAAATTCCTCTGTCTCCGGGTATATTACACGGGGACAGTCCTGTCCGTTCCGAAAGCCTTTTTTGTTCTTCCAGAGAGGGTTTTATGTTGCATTTTCCGATAGCGGCACGTATACTTTTTATAAAAGCAACAATTAAGGGAAAATACTATGAAAACACTAGTTTTAATCATATTATCAGTATTCGTGATGTCAACGGCTTTTGCCGGCAGTAGTAACACTGAAAAAAAGGAACGGAAAATGAAACTGACATTAAATAAGCTCACTCCGGAAGAGGCGCGTGTCATCAGACAGAAAGGCACAGAGCGCCCTTTTACCGGTAAGTATAACGACCAATTTCAGTTCGGGATATACACCTGTCGCCAGTGTGGTGCGCCGCTGTATCGTTCCGATGACAAATTCAAGACTACCTGCGGCTGGCCCGGATTTGACGATGAGTTGCCGGGGGCGGTTAAACGAACTCTTGATGCCGACGGCAGACGGGTTGAGATTACCTGCAGCAAGTGTGGCGGGCATCTTGGTCATGTCTTTGTAGGAGAAAATTTGACCCCGAAAGGTACCCGGCATTGCGTAAATTCAATTTCAATGGCTTTTGAAGGTGCTGATTCAAAAAAATTGGGACGGGCCTTTTTTGCCGGCGGCTGCTTTTGGGGTGTGGAGTATTATATGGAAAAAGCTCCGGGTGTACTGGCGGTTACTTCCGGCTACATTGGCGGGGAAAAAACTTATCCAACCTATAAGCAGGTTTGTACCGGAACCACCGGTCATGCCGAAGCGGTTGAGGTGATATATGATAAAACCAAAACTGACTTTGAAAAGTTGGCTAAACTGTTTCTTGAAATACACGATCCGACTCAGGTAAATCGTCAGGGGCCGGATATTGGGGGACAGTATCGTTCTGAGATATTTTATGTTGCTGATGCGCAGAAGAAAACTGCTCAAAAACTTTTGCAAATATTAAAGGACAAAGGGTTGAAGGTCGCGACAAAACTGGAGCCCGTAACTAGATTCTGGCCAGCCGAACGTTATCATCAGGATCATTATGTTCGCAAAGGCACAACTCCTTACTGTCATGCCTATAAAAAACGATTCTGAGTGTCTTGAATAAAATATGGAACATGCCCCGGCAGGCTATTTAGGAGCAATCCGGGGCATGGATTTTACTCTTCCACGTGCTCCTCCTCATCTTGCTCTTCGTCATCAACATCAAGTTCGCGTTGATCAATATACTCGATATTGCCAGGTTCGAGCAGGGTAACCAGTTCGCCCAATTCAAATGTTGAATTATCAAGGATTTCCATCGGGATTTGCGGAGCGACTTTGATTGCGAATGATGAGTCAATTCGAACATTGAAACTTTCATCTTCCAGTAATTCCCAGTCTAATGATATTTTGCCGGCGATGGTATGGAATATCAGTTTGCATGAACTTACCGAGGTGATCGCCGGATTGAAGTACGCGGCCTGGAATTTCGGTTCCGCTTCACGAAGTCCGGCTACTTCACTTATCAGCAGCGAATTTGGTGAGATGATATGGCTGCCGGTTGAAGAGTATTCGGCTTCTCCGATCGCATTAATGTCTTTCCAGTTCCCGGAGCTTTCGTCTATGCGTCTTCCCCAGAAATCTTTTATATATCGAATGGCCCAGTCGGTTTGCCCAAGGTTGAACAGGGTCATCAGGAAGAACATTGAGAAATAAGGGTTCTCTGTTTCTTCAGGATTCTTCGAGAATGGAGGATTGTAATGGAAATAACGATAGAAAAGGTCCTCGAAATATTCAAACTCAGCCAGGCCTGAGTACATGGCAATAAAATTCGTAAAGACGCCGCATTCCTGACTTTTTTCTCCATCAATAACGTAGTCATGAAATAATTTATTATCTTTGTCATAAGCGATGCTCATCAAATTGTTTCCGACCATTGCTGCTTCCTCCATGCAACGGTAGGCAACGTCATCACGCTGGGCTAACTCGTTGATTTCCCGACTGGAAAGCAGGAAGCGGCAATAAAGGGCGTTTAATGCAGTAGAGATTCCTCCACTTTTCAAGGCTCGGTGACTGAGGTGGGATACCGCACATAGTTCCGGTGGCAGATTTTCCAGAAGCAAGGTCTTTTCGTTACGCAGCGAAACATAGTACTCAAACAGCAGATCAAGATGCGGCAGCATATCATGCAGCAAGTTCTTGTCTCCGGTTGATTTGTAGTGCCAGATCAACCAGGCAGGGAGCAGGAAAAGGTGGTCGACCTGGGATATGTTGTCATGGCCTTGTGCCAGAGCGGGGATGTCGCCGTTTTCATACTGTGAGTCTGCAAATTCCCGGATTGTCTTTTCGGAAAGGTCATAATCCCCGAAGACGCTGGCAGCGCAAACGCTCTGCATGTATGCGTCTATCAGGTAAGTTTGCTGTCTTGACCCGGGCGTATCCATCATGACCCGGCGGGCGGTTGTGCGTTGAATATTCACCCCGATTTGCCACAGACGGTTCAATTCTTCGTCCGAACAGAAGAAACTGGTTTCATTGCGTTGCGGTCGATAGAAATTATAGAAACTGACCCGGTGAATTTTTATTCCGTTTTTAGCGTTGCGGGCAACCAGGGTTATAAACTTGGTTTCAACAGGAGAGAACTTCAGCCATTCACAAGTTTCTCCTTCAAGATAGATGGTATGGGTGCCTCGTCCGGAGCGGGACACCGGGCGCCCGAATTCAGGGTCGTAAGAAATCCCTATATTAACGTCAAGAATATCACCTTCACTGCCATAGCACTCGACATAAGGGAAACCGTACTGCAGAATATCGAGTTCGAGGACGGCATATTCTCCCTGAGCCAGCACAAAGTAATCGTCATCGAGATCCGCAACCTTTCGGGTTATATGCGAATTGAGAAAAGTTTCAACATCAATTATGTTCGGTGGCATCGGCGGAAATGAGCTGACCTTCAGCCATTCAAATTTCAGCGACGGAGTCGCTTCTTTCAGTGGGAGCTTCAGCGGGCCGACAACGCTCCAGTTTGATACGGAATCTTCCATTGTGTCCTGATGCAGAACTATCGTTTTTCCACCGGTATCAACATATTGCAGCATAAATCCCATCGAGTAGGCGTGGCATTCCTGAATAACCAGGAGGCTGTTCCATCCCTCTTTGACCGGTATCTTGTGAACCGTTTGATCAAGATTGTGAGTTTTTCCAGGTTTTTCGCCATAAGGCAGTATTGAAGATACACAAAGATTATTACAGAAGAATTTGTAATAGTCATCACAGAAGAATCGGACGGATATTTCCATCTCTTTCTCGCTGTAGAAAAAGGTTTTTGCCGCGTAGATTCCGTCTTTACTGAAGATTTTGTCAAAGACAACATGAGTATGATCAAGATTGGGAGATAATTTGCCTTTAAACAGAGGTCTGATATCGCTTATTTCCTCGCAGTAATTAGCGCTGAATGGAGACGGAACCAGTTTCATTCCGGTATCTTTAAGCGCGATTGAGTAGTCCGCATGTGACCAGTTGGCGTCACTGAAATCAGCCTGAATCCATTGCTTGGATGTTCTTGTCTTGGGATCAATATCTTTAGGATAGAATTTCTGCGCGATTGCCTCATTAAGATCCAGAGCGGGGGCGGTTCTGCAACGCGGCAGATCAAAAGCCTTGCCTTCAAAGACCAGCCATTCCCGGTCAGACCAGAACAGTGGCCGATCTTTGTAGTTCATCTGACACCAGAAGCCGGGAATCTGATCGGTATCGCAGGTTCCGTAATCCGGCGCCGTATGATAGATCAGAAGAGATATGACATTTGAGCCGGTCTGAATATAGTATGACAAGTCATAATAATCTACGTAGACTTTTTCCCGTCTTGCCGGGGTTGGGCCGAAGCCGATCAGTCGACCGTTAAAGAAAAGTTGATATGAACAATGAGCTGTAACCCAGAACTCTGCCTTGCCTTCTCCTACTTCAAGTAGAACCTTTTTCCTGGCAAAAAGAAAACAATCCTGTGATTTAAGTAAGGATTTTTTCCATATCCAATCTCCTCGAATAAAACGGGGAAGTGAGATGTTATCCAATTTTCAAGTCTCCCTGGGTTGTTATCGTTGCTTCCGGCACTTTGAATAATATCAAAGCACTGATGCGGTCGGAGTCTACTTGTCAGATATCTGCACGGTAACCTTCAGGCTGCCGAGATTATCCGAGTAGTCAGACCACTCATAAGGTCCAAAGAAGAGTATTCCGGACGATTCCGCCCTGAAAATTGCTTCTGAACCTACAGCATATTCCTTATTTCCAATTTTTGCTAAAAGACAACCGGGATTCCCTTTCAGCGAACTCTTTTGAAACTGTTTGGTTGTTGTTGTCTTTTTAGTTGTTTTTGTCGTTGTGACCAGCTGGTCGATCTCAAGGCTCTTATAACCGTCTCCTCCACAGGAAGGGAATGATGCCCGGTTTTTTGTAAAGCCCATGCTCCATTGCTGTTTGGCTCTGACCCGAATGATCTTGCCTTCTTTGACTTTGATCCAGGTGTCAGTCCATGGTTGTTTCGCCGGAATGAAGATTGTCTTTTTGACATTTGAAATCACGTAACGTTGATCTTTGGGATCGTATTGCACGTCGATTGTTGCAGTTAACTTTTGTTGCAGCAGTTCGTTCAGGTCCGTATTGAAGCCTTTATCTTCAAAGTTCATCAAAGTAATGATTGCACCCTCGTTGCTTGGCTCAAAAAGGCGGATTACCTGGCAGAGGACGGTCAGGAAGTGACGACCCAGCGCATCATTAGTACGGTAGGTGAAACTGGCGGCGCGTTTGACTTGTTTCAGTAAGTCTTCAGGGGTTGTTTTTTCTTTTGGAGGTTCGATTTTTACTTTGAACTTCAATTGGCCGCGCAACAACAGGATTTCACGGTTCTCCGGGGTGATATGATTTGCAAACTTTAACAGAAGCAGCCCTTTTTTATCCGTAGCATTCCGGGCCAGCAGTCTTTGGGCAACCACCCGGGCTGAGTTGGCGAGTATCGCGAGAGATTTATCCGAAATCGGCAGTCTGCTGTTTTGCGCAGCATTGTTTTCGCTGAAAAACTCACCATCAGGACTATCAAAGGCTCCTCGGGTTTCAGCCTGAAATATGAAAATTGTCATTGATAAGATTATAAATATTTTTTTTAACATGCTTGCCTGGTTCCTGTTCATTGTAATCCTTGAATAGCGAAGCGATGAAAACTGCTGAGTTGCACCTTTCGCTACCCTATAACCTACAATAATATTTCAACATGACCATTTCAAGCGGGATATAATATTTAATTCGATTTTTCGACTTCTGTTTTTAAGATTTATCTGGTTCAAATGACCGGGAAATATATATTAGATTAAGTTTAGGCTGTTTTTTTTAGGTAAAGTGTATCATGTGTGAGACAAAGTGTGTCAAATGTGCCTTGTGTATAAGTTGTTTTATGCAAGTATTTTAACTTTTATTTTGCTTTTTTATTTTTGTATTAAGTGTGTCATGTTAGATACAATTCATTCATGTGTGAAAAAGTGTGATGCAATGTTTTTGTATCTTTAAGTTGTTTGTAGTTAGTGGTATAGCTTGTTGTTTTGTAAAGTTGGCCCGGTATGTGCTTATAAAGAAATGACACATGTGTTATTAATTTTATAAGTTGTAGAAAGATATTTTTGTAGTATGGCAAATAGAAAGCTAAATTTTTATTCACTGGTAAGGCCTTATCAGTTCCTGGTCATGGGCGCGATATTGAGCCTTATGCTCTTTTCAAACCTGGGCCTGGCTGTGCCGTGGATGCTGAAGATCATTATTGACAAGGTTTTGCCGTCCAGTGATTTTCAATTGTTGTATGTTTTAAGCGGAGTGATTATGATTATTTATCTTATTCGCTCGATTATGCTTTATTTTGCCAACTATTTGATCGGATATTCCGGGATGCGGGTGTTGCTTGATGTGCGGCATAAGGTATTTCGCCATTTACAGACTCTGTCGCTTCGTTTTTATGAGGAGTACCGGACCGGGAAACTGATTAGTAATGTAATTACCGATGTGTCGCTGATGCAGAGTTTGATCGGGATATCTATGCAGATGGCGGATAAATTCTTTTTGATTGTCGTCGTTCTGACAGTGTTGTTCTTTATGAACTTTAAGATGGCATGTTTGGTTGTGGTTATAATTCCGTTCCAGGTGGCGAATTTCTATTATTTTAAACGTGTAATCAAGCGCGATACACTTAGTTTACGGGAAAAAATGTCGGAAATTTCGGCAAACCTGGCTGAAACATTGAGCGGAGTAAAAGTGATTAAATCTTTTGCGATGGAGCGTTCTGAGTGTCGTAATTTCTTCACAAATCTGCGACCGACTCTGGATATGTCAATGAAAGTTAATATGCAGGGGGTGTATTGCGCGATTATTTCTGATGTGTTGAGCTTAATTTGCATCCTTTTAGTTATGATCATCGGAACCGCGATGATTGGTGATGAAAAATTGACGATAGGTGAATTTGTTGCTTTCTATACTTATGTCGGCATGTTGCTGGCACCGATCAATGTTTTAACAACTATGTCCACTGCGATTTCACAGGGATTGGCCGGATGTACCAGAATTATGAAGCTCCTGAATACGATTCCAGATATTGAAGACCGCAGTGACGCGGTAAAAGTTGAAAAAATTAAAGGAGATATTGAGTTTCGTGACGTCACCTTCGGGTATGATGAAAAACCGGTAATCCGTGATTTTTGCCTTAAGATCAAAGCCGGACAAAAAGTCGCGCTGGTTGGTCCGAGTGGTTGCGGTAAGTCGACTATCAGTAACCTGTTGTTGCGCTTTTATGATATCTCTGAAGGACAGATATATATTGATGGTCTTGAAATACGGAAAATGACTCAGGAATCATATCGCGCCCATGTCGGCGTGGTTTTGCAGGACCCGTTTTTGTTCAGCGGTACTATCCGGGAAAACATCGCCTATGCCAGAAAAGAGGCGACAAATGAAGAGATTGAAGAAGCCGCCCGGATGGCGAATGTTGAAGAGTTTGTCAGTAAGCTGGACGATGGCCTGGAGACTGAGATCGGCGAGAACGGGGCCAGCCTTTCCGGTGGTCAGAAGCAGCGTCTTGCTATTGCCAGGGCTATCCTTCGCAATCCGACCATCCTGATTCTCGATGAGGCTACTTCCGCGCTGGATACGGTTTCTGAACATCTGGTTCAGGAAGCGCTTGATAATTTGATGAAGAATAAAACAACAATTATCATTGCGCACAGGTTGTCGACTATCCGCAATTCCGATATCATTGTTGTGATGGAAAACGGTCGCATAAAACAGAAAGGATCACATCAGGAACTACTGGATGTCGACGGCATCTACAAGGAAATGTACACGGCACAGGAAAAGGCTACCCGGGAGGTGACCGGGTTGTAAACTTTAAGAATATATTAACAACAGGAGACTAATTTGAAACTTAACATGATTAAAAACATTGAATTCTTTCGATGGCAGAAAAACAAGGAAACATTTTAAAGAGCGTAATTATGAAAAAGAAAAATGATCAGCGGACAAAAATACATCACAAACTCAAAGTATTTCGTTGGCTTGCGGCCCTTATTCTGATTCTGGTAATTGGGGCGCTGGCTCTGCTAACCCTGGGTAGAATGGAAGACTCGGTCGACGCAAAAGGGCGCGTCGAGGGCATCCGCGAATATCGCTTCAGGTCGATGGTTACCAGCAAAGTCCTGGACGCTCCGGGACATGAAGGCGACACTGTTAAACGTGGTGATGTTTTATTGCGTCTTGATCCCAGACAGGTGGATGACCAGATATTGTTGCAAACTAATGTGATCTCTGAACTAGATGCGCAGATTCAGGTTAAGCAGGAGGAATATCTGATCCTGTTGAATGACCCTCTGCCGACGCATTATCGTCATGCCAGAATTGCTCTTGAAGAGCTCCGGACGAAAACCCAGAAAAGTAAAGCCGACCTTGAAATCTACACTCGCTTGTTTGAGCGGAAGGTTGTATCGAGACGGGAATTCCAGAAAATCGAAATGGAACATCTGACCAATTCGTCCCAGTTGCAAAGAGCTGAGTCGGACTATAAGAAAGTCCGTGAAGGTCTCGGCAGTAAGATTCTGGCAAAAGCGAAATGTGAAATTGAACTTTTGAAGATGAGGCTTGCCGGTGCTAAACGCAAAAAGGCAATGCTGGTTTCCCATCTTGATGACTATGAGATCAAGGCTCCGGAGCCTGGCGTCATTACCGACCAGCCGTATAAACCTGGTGCATACGTTCAGACTGGCGACATCGCTATTACGATGGCAGCGACTCAGGACAAAAAATATGTTGCCATGGTTAGTGAAAAGCAGATATACAAGGTCCAGCCGGGACAGAAAGTTCGCATTGCCAGCAGCCAGTATAACTATTTTGATTACGGCTATTTCTATGGCAAGGTTATCGATGTTGAGCAGTTGCCGGTCAAACAGGGAAATACCAATTTTTATCCGGTGAAAATTCTTGTTACCAAAGAGCCCAAACCGTTGAAACTGGGTTCGACTGGAAACGTCGAGATTATCGCCGGACGTGACAGGATCATCAGCTGTCTGCTTGGCTTGAATAAATAATTATCTTGGCGGGGCCAGGACTATCCTGAATCCCAGCAGAGCGTTTGATGCGTTCGGCAGTTTGTGACGGCGGTTGGAAACATGGCAGTTGGTTGAAAGACTGCCCCAGCTGCCGCCACGATAAATGCGGTATTTGCCTTTTGTCCCAACCGGGTCCTTGACCGCATCTTTATAGGTGGAGGTAACTACTTCGCGATTATCATTCGTCTCACATGTATCCAGGCACCATTCCCAAACGTTGCCGGTCATGTCGTAAAGCCCGAAATCATTTGGTCGTCTGGTGCCGACCCGCCTTGTTTTTTGATGGGAGTTGCCGTAATACCAGGCTACGTGTTCAATCTGGTTGGAGCCGCTGAATGACTCGTCACCGTTTCCCCTGGCGGCATATTCCCACTCTGCCTCGGTTGGCAAACGATACACATACTCGTCGGGTAGTCTCCCGGCCTTTCGTTCGAGCTCTGTCAGCTGTTTGCAGAAATCGGCCGCTTGTTTCCATGAGACTTGTTCGACCGGAAGATTTGCCCCCGCAGCCTTGCTTGGATTTTTTCCGGTTACAACTTCATATTCATTCTGAGTAACTTCATGGATGCCGATCCAGAATCCTTTGGTCAGTTCTACTTTATGGCGTGGTTTTTCATCAGGAGCGCCGTCATTCGATCCCATCATGAATGACCCGGGGTGCAAATATGCTAATTTCATGTTCAGCCGGGGGATTATCCACTCACTGCCCGGCCTTGGCGTGATTTTCAGTTCGGTTATTTTCTTTTTACTTGCAGTCTGCAGCAGTTCCGCCTGGCGATATTGCTTTTCCGTTTCAATAATATTTTTTTCGGTTGTCACAACCTTTTGTTTTTCGTCAAGGTTTTTGCATAATTTGTAAGCCTGATCAAGATATTGATTGGATTCTTTTATGGTTTTTTTATCTCGGGCCAGACGCAGTGCCTGGCGGAGTAACTCGTTGATTTTTCCTTTTCTTTCGGCATTTTCCCGGGCCAGTTTTGCGGCCGCAATTTCCCGTTTACGTTTTAGTTCAGCTTGCCTGGCCGCTTCCTGTTCAAAAGCTGTTCGAGCCTGATTTACTTTGGTTTCAGCTGAACTGACTTTTGCACGTTCATCGTTATTCATACAAAGATCATAGGCATCATTAATCTGTTTGTCAGCGTCTTGTAATGTTTTTTCCGATTTGGCTGCTTGCAGTGCCAGACGGATTGAGTCATTCAACTTCTGTATTCTTTCCGCGTTCTTTTTTGCCTGTCTGGCGGCTTCCAATTTTCTCAACTGCTCTGCTTCAGCTTGTTTTTCAGCTTCTTTACGATAGTGATCACGAGCCACATTGACTTGCTTTTCCGCATTTAGAACTTTTTGTCTTTCCTGTTCGTTCAGGCATAATTTCAGTGCTTTAGACAAATGTTTTTCTGATTCTGCTATTGTATCTTTATTTTGCGCTTTGTGCAGGGCCAGGCGGATTGATTCATAAATTTCACCTATTCTTGCGGCGTTTTCTGCTTCAAGCCTTTTTCGCTCTGACTGTTGGCGGCGTTCCAAGGCAATTTTTCGCTCTCTCTCCGATTCCGCTGTAATGTACGAGGCCTGCTGATTGAGTATTTCCAGTCTTAACTTCTTTGCGTTTTCAACTATGACCGGATGAGCGTCGGCATTATCCGCAATCAGCTGGTCAAGTTTTTCCTTGGCTCGATCATACTGATGTTTTACGGCCAACTGACGTGCATCCGAGATTTCGTTTTCCAGTAGAGTTTTACTTTTTTTGCTTTTGTATGCGCTGAAAAATGCGAATCCGCTGGATAAGACAGCGATAGTCAGCCCAACATAGAGCCAGGTTTTTAATGGATTATGGTCACGGGATTTTCTTATTTTATGCAGTTTAAGCGGAACTTCGCCACGTTCAACCCGGTTTAAATCTTCCACCAGTTCAAACGGCGCTTTGTGGCGGTCCTCTGCCTTTTTAGCCAGCAGACGGTCAATTACCTGAGAAAGGTTGCGCGGACAATTTTTATTTATTTCACAGGCCGGTTGAGCGTATGTATTTAAGTGCATATTGGCCAATGCGGTTAAAGATGCTCCGCGAAAAGGAGGTCGTCCGGTCAGCATATGATACATGGTGCAGCCAAGCGAATAAAGGTCTGAACGAATATCAATATCGCTGGAGCCTGCGAATTGTTCGGGGGACATATAAGCCGGAGTACCGATTGCCTGTCCGGTTAAACTTAATGCCGAATAGACGCCGTCCAGGGCTTTGGCTATCCCGAAATCCAGCAGTTTAGCGTTGCCCTTTTTGTCAATCATTATATTCTGCGGTTTGATGTCGCGATGCAGCAAATTCAGGTCATGAGCCGATTGCAGCACTCCGGCCAGTTGACGGCCCAGTTTAATAGTTTCCTCTGCCGTAAAATTTTTTACTTCTTCGGCTGAACTGCGTTCATGCACAACTGACGACTGTAACGTTTGCTCGGTGTCGTCAACCAGAGTGATGTCTGTTTCGTTCATCATTATCATGCCGCGGGACTGCATGATCTCATCCAATGTCTTGCCTTCAACATATTCCATGACGATGAACGGCAGACCGTTTTGATCCTCTCCCACCTCATATACACGAACAACATTGGGGTGGGATAACTGAATAGCTATTTCGGCTTCCCGTATGAAGCGTTTTACGTAATCACCTTCCTGGGCAAGATGTGGGGAAAGGGTCTTGAGGGCCATAACGCGACCGTCAATGGATTCCACTTTTTCCACAGATCCCATCGCGCCGTGGCCGAGGTGTTCTATAATTTTAAAATCATCGATTCTGCTCACAAAATCCATCCCTGCTTATTTTCTTTTTATAAAATAGTCTGATCTGGCTGTTATTGCAACTTTTTACCCCGAAAAAAAAGCCCTTCGACTAAAACAGTCGAAGGGCTTCGTATTTGGTAGGTTATTCCGGGGATTAATCCCAGTTGATATCCACAGACTTACCGGTTTTGGCGGATTCGTAAATGGCATCGAGGATGGTATTGTTGACCATTCCGGAATGTACCGGAGCGATTGTCTGTTCGCCTTTCTTGACGCAATCAAGGAAGTGGCGGATCATTTGCTCACGCATATCAACATCCGGAACATTGGCATTGCAGGAGAAGCTCTGGCCGAATTTCATTCCGGTCAGTTCCAGTTCGCTGCCGCCGGGAGCAACGGTTGCGCCGCCTTCGGTTCCCAGCAGGGTTACATTGGGTTTGCTGACATTGGCACTGACGTTTGCCGCCCAGCTTACTTCCAGCAGCAAGGTAGCGCCGTTGTCCATTTTGATCAGCGCGGAGGCCAGGTCTTCGACATCGTAAATCCCATCCCATTCCGGGGTGCCCCAGGAGCCGCAACCCATTTTGCGCGGACCGAATTCGGCGTAAGTAGAGCCATAAACAGAAACCGGCTTCGGGTTGCCCATCAGGTACAATGACAGATCCAGCATGTGAACGCCGATGTCGATTAACGGGCCGCCGCCTGATTCATCGAACCGGGTGAACCAACTGCCCCAGCCGGGAATTCCGCTCTGCCGCAGCCAGGATGCTTTGCCATAATAAATTTTGCCAAGCTCGCCTTTGTCGGAAAGCTCTTTGATCTTCTGCGATGAACCGGCCCAGCGCATCTGATGCGGAACCATTGTCGTAACTCCGGCTTTTGCCGCCGCATCGGCAATTTTCTTTGCCTGTTTGCCGCTTAATGCCAACGGTTTTTCTGAAATGAGGTGTTTGCCTGCTTCTAAAGCTTTGATAGCCAGATCGGCATGGGTTTTATTGGGAGAAGCAACGACTACCGCGTCAACCTCTTTCAAGGATATCAATTCTTCCGCGGTTGAAATTACAATTCCGCCACTCATTTCCGCCGCCTGCTTGGCAAGGGCTTCGCTGGGGTCAAATACCGCAACGACTTCCGCGTCTTCCTGGGCGATGATCTGTTTAATATGCACCCGGCCGATAAAGCCGCAACCTAAAATTCCAAATCTGATTTTTTCCATGATGATTACTCCGGACTTAAAATTAAATTACATACATTTTTTCATGTTAGCAACACATTCTTTGAGGGCTGGAACCGGATTTTCCGGGTCGCCTTCATACTCAAGAACCGTTATGCCGCTGAAGCCCACTTTGTCAAGAGTCTGCAGCAATGCGGGAAGATCAAGATTTCCAGTGCCGACCGGAACGTCATTATGACTGCGATCTGAGTTCCAAGTAAAGTCTTTAAAGTGAACGTTGTAAAGACGATCAGAAAATTTCTCAACCATTTCAAGCGGGTTTTGCTTGGCATCCATCGCCCATGCGGTATCGAGACACAGGCCGACCCGTTTTGAGGACTTGCTGAATACCCATGCCAGGGCTTCAGCTGTACCAAGCCAGTGATAACCACCGTGGTTGTGGATCGCCAGTTTTAAGTCGAATTCTTCGGCCAGCGCCTCGGCTGATTTGAGTTCTTCATCAATGTTTGCCATGGAAAAGTTTACACTCATATATTCACAGCCTGCAGCTTTTGTAAATTCAAAAAGAGCTTTGTCTGCTGGATTGGCATTGATTTTATTAACGCCGGTTGAAATAATTTTGACTCCGGCTGAAGCATAAGCGTCAATGATTGACTGATATACTGACTGGTTGTCAAAGTCCACATGGATGCGACATAATTCAATAGCATCCAGGCCGATTTCTTTAACCAGTCCCGCGACAACGGCATTGTCCTTGGTGTTTCTGAAACAGAAACTTTGAACGCCAAACTCAATAGACATAATCTTCTCCTTTTTTGTTGACGATTATTTACAATAATTACAGGGTGAAAATAAATTACTACCAAATAAACATCTAATCAATTGACATAAGTTAATATTTATTGATATATTTAAATATATTGCCTCTTGGTTATAGAGATTATATCAACTTTGTAGTTTTCTGAAGCAGTATATTATGGTTTTGGCCGGTCCTGTCCCTCGGCTCAATTGTTTCTTGTTTACACGATCAGGATTATCAAATTTGTGGGCCATTTCCCGAATGAACAATTTTGAGCCAAGAATCGCTCCGTCGCTGAAGTGTCGAGTGCGTTGCAGGAAGCGTACCGGCATTGATTCTTTGCGTTTGGCTTGTTCCTGCGCCTCAAATATCTCCTTGCTGGAGGCACCGCTTTCCGCCGCGACAATTCGCGCAAGTTCACTGCGAAAATAGCTGAATAGATCATTGTCGGTCCATTCCGAGGTGTCGCGATGCCAGATGTTTTCTTTTAGGTGTTTGACGAAATTAGCTTGAAACATGTGTTTCCCGGTCCCGCAGTAGCGTCCCCAGGTCGTGAAATGGTAGTCAGCTGGATTGGTTGTTAGTCCGGCGCGAACGGGGTTCAATTCTACGTATAAGACACACGCTTCCAGTGAATTGCGACTATCTAGAATAACACTTTTGAATTTATTAGCCCAGAGTTTACCGATACGGTCGCGTGATTGGTTGTAGACGACGGTGAAACGTTGTTGAAAAGCCCGCATAAAATAACTGATATCGATCATTTTGAGGCCGACTTCGCGACATATTTCTGGATTGGTTGGATTGATTTTGGGCATTTGTTTCGGCGCGTAAGTAAACTTATCTAACATGCTGCTGTAATAGTTGTTATGACGTCTGGCAATATCCTCAATTGGCGGCAGTTCATCCGGGCCTGGAGCGTAAACGACCACATGAAAATGGTTGTCCATCCAGGCGGCTGATATCACCTCAATCAGGAAATATTCACAAAGATTCTGCAACAATCGAAAGCCGTATTCCATATCGACCTGATTAAAAGGTTTTTCGCCTTTGCAGCCGGCGGTTCGATTCATCAGATGATAATAGCAGCCTTCGCCTTTAACTTTCATCCGTGTTCCGCGTCCAGACATGATTTTTCCTCCGTTGTTGACTAGATTATACCATAACTTGGTTTAATATATTTTCTTAAAGCATTGCAAGTTAAGTTATTATGTTGTTTTTTATTGTCCGTTTTCGAGTTTATTCAGTTCTATGTATCTTTCGTGCAATGGAAATAAATCCAGGGCGGTTTTTAAATATTGTCTTGCTTTTGCTTGGTCGCCGCGCATCTTGTTGATATGATAGAGCCGAATATATAGAGCGGCTCGTTTTGGAGAGAGAGCTAGTGCTTTCATATACATTTGTTCCGCTTCGTATGGGTTGTTGTGACTCATCATAAAGTCACCGGCGGTAAACCATGGAAAAGGTGATTGCGGCAGGAGATCGACGCATTGCCGGAGCAGAGAGGTTACTTTTTCAGGAGAAACACGCATGAATGCTTCCGGTGTTTTTGTCCGGCGGTCGCAAAGGTCAAGCAGGCGTTCAAAAACTTCCTGATAGCGCAGGATTTGTCGGCTGTGATAGAACGTCAGGGAACTCAGTGCCAAGCATCCTGCGATTGTTAACAGCTTCAGCCATGTTTTTGTTTTTCCAGGTAGGCATTCCTGCGTATCGCTGGAGACTGTCGCCATCATTGATAAAAGCAATGCCGCCGACATCGAGGCGGGTATTTGCAGGTGAACATCGAACATACAGTGAATGAAAAAGGCAAGCAGTCCACAGAAAATAGCCCCGTCGAGAGTGAATATCGCCTTTAACAGACGTTCATGACGTATTTTTTTCCAAAGGACAAAGAGCGGCCAGAGAATTGCCGCAGTTACCGCCAGGCCACCGAAAATTCCAGTCTGAGCAGCAAAAGCCATGATGATGTTGTGCGGCATGTGAGGTGCTTCAGAGGTCGGATAGGTCTTGATCTTCATATAGTCGTGAAAAAAATCACCCCAGCCGGTTCCGGCAAAAGGATGAGCCAGCATCATCTCGCCGGATCTCAAAATATAGTCTATTCTGACTCGCATTGAAGCAAAACTTCGTTCCGTCGTGGAAATGTATACCGTTCCGCCTATGATGGCTAACGGGACAAGAATGCAAGTAGCAATTTTCAGTCTTTTGTTTACAGGAAAAAGGATAATGCAGAAAGACATCATGGCGATCAAAGAAAGGTATGAGGCCCTGCTTCGAGTGTAGCCAAAGACAAAAAGAGCAAGGATTCCGAAAAGTACCATGAACAACGGGCGCGATATTTTTACCGGTTCGACTTTGGCGGTGAATTTATGGATAATGGCAAGAACCAGCGGAAAAGTCAATAAAATAAAGCCCCCGAGGGCGTTACTCGATGCGAAAGTGGAAAATATTCTGATATCGCCAACTTTCACCTTGAAGTCTCCGGCGAGTTCGACTCCGGTTTTGCTTTCCCGCTGTTCGATGAATTCCATCGTGTCTTTGAAGCCATGAAAATATTGCTCAAGTCCAAGCAGCAGAGTCGTTACCAGGCCAATTGCCAGAGCTGCAGCCAGAATTTTTTTTGCGTCGGGACGGGCCGACAGTACCAGGG
Source organism: Victivallales bacterium (assembly GCA_963676655.2). Classification (GTDB taxonomy): domain Bacteria; phylum Verrucomicrobiota; class Lentisphaeria; order Victivallales; family Victivallaceae. The sequence continues at coordinate 774,364 of CAXXKX010000002.1, forward strand.
TTGCGGTCAACATAAAACAAATGATTCCGGCCATGTGAGTCAGCTCAATATACGGTGAAATATAGGTTGAAGCATTGATGCAGCCGAGGAATGACAACCCGAAAGTCAGCAGCCATAATCCAGCTCCAATCCAGAGGTCTCGGTGTCTGGAGAAGTCCGGCGGCATGATTATAACACTGACAACCAGCAGGATACTGGAGAAGAATGCCAGGAGCAAAGGCGGCCAGGTGATGATTGTCAGAGAGATCAGATCGCGCGGAAACATGGGCGCAACTTCCGGGATGCCTACAATGCTGGCCAGTTTCAACGGCATGATAAATGTAAACGTGGCAGTTACCCAGATTACAATGTCTTGTAACAGCTTTTTATTCATGCCGGATATCCTTTACTTCTAAATGAAAAAGCGGACGGGGCTGCCGTCCGCTATAATAAATGGTGCGCTTATTTGATGCCGGTTCCGGAAACCTGCCATTCACGGGACCACAGGATCAGGGACCAGAAAAGCCATTTCTCCTGGTAATCGGAGTCAAGGTTTATGATCTTGGAAGCATTTCTTCCGCGAGCGGTCCGGAAAGTCATCAGCATAGTGTTTTCAAGCGTGCAGCTGTCGCGGAAAACCATGATTTTACCTGGATGATTATAGCTGCCGGAGAAAATAGGAATTACATTGAACAGATATATTCCTGAAATAATACCGTGAACTTGGATAATCGGGGTGGAACGGTCGATAGATACGTCCATACTGTTGAAATTCTCTGAAGTATCGACCGATGAACAACCAGCCAGCAGCAGCATCACTGCGGCGAATAAGGTTACAGAGGCGGTTTTAAGCATTTTTTTAACTCCATATTTAGGGTTGTAATTGTTCAAACAAATTTATGCAGATACACTAATCTTATTTTTGTTTTTTTCAAGTTTATGAATTAAGTCTTTCCATTGCGCGGTAGGCAATATCGCGACGACAAAAACATCCCTCCCAGCAAATCTTATCAACGGCGGAGTAGGCCTTGTTCAAGGCTTCACGAATATCTTTTCCGCGGGCGGTGACGCCAAGTACCCGGCCGCCGCTGTTGACTATTTTGCCGTTTTTTTCCGCTGTTCCGGCGTGGAACACAACCGCGCCTGCGGCCGCGGCTTCGTCGAGTCCGAGGATCGGGTGACCTTTTGCATAAGATCCCGGATAGCCGCCGGAAGCCAATACCACGCAGACGGCAGTATCGTCGGACCAATCAAGTTGTACTTCCGACAACCGGCGGTCGACTACCGCTTCCATTGCTTCAAGTAGATCGCTGTCAAGGCGCATCATCACCGATTGTACTTCAGGATCGCCAAAGCGAACGTTGAATTCCAGAACTTTCGGTCCATCCTCTGTGACCATAATACCGACAAACAGCAAACCCCGGAAATCAAGATTTTCCGCATTGATGCCTTGAAGGAACGGATCAAGTATTTCCGTTTTGATCCGGTCCATCATCGCTTCGGTTACCACCGGGGCAGGGGAGTAGGAGCCCATGCCGCCGGTGTTCGGGCCGGCGTCGCCGTCAAAAGCGCGCTTATGATCCTGGGATGAAACCAGCGGCAGAATCGTTTTGCCGTCGGTCATAGCCAGAATGGAGGCTTCTTCTCCGAAGAGGCATTCTTCGACCAGAACTTTGGCTCCGGCGCTGCCGAATGCGCCTTCAAAGCATCCCTTGATAAAGTCAATCGCTTCATCGGCGGAGAAGGCGACCAGGACGCCTTTGCCGGCGGCTAGTCCATCAGCTTTGATTACTATGCCTTTTTTGCCTTTGGCGAATTGTTGCCTGACATATTCCGCGGCGGGGGAGACGCTGGTAAAAAGTTCGGATTCGGCAGTTGGAATCCCATATTTGATCATAAATTGCTTGGCGTAATCTTTGGACCCCTCAAGCTGGGCAGCCTTTTTGTCGGGTCCGAAGACTTTAAGTCCTCTGGCCCGCATGACATCGACCATTCCGTCACAAAGCGGTGCTTCCGGACCGACGACACAAAACTCGATGCCTTCTGAAACGGCAAAGTCGGTCATTTCCTGAAGTTGATCAACTCCAATATTAACGCATTCGGCATCCTGAGCGATTCCGGCATTTCCCGGGGCGCAGTAAACTTTATCAACTTTCGGGCTTTGGGCCAGTTTCCAACACAAAACATGTTCGCGTCCGCCGCTGCCGACAACTAATACTTTCATAGAAAATCTCCAGTTTGCAATAAAAAATCAAGCATATAAATTTAAACAAATAAAATAGTCGTGATCTGCCGATTGTCAAGCATTTTGCGTTATTTAAAGAACGCTATTTTGATACAGTGATCCGTGCGTTGTAAAGAAATAAAATAATTAACAACTGATTTTTTGTTTATGTTTAAGTAATTGTTGTGTAGTTGTTTGTGGTTTTTTATTTGGTTTGTTATTGTGTTAATAACGGCAGGAAGCTCTTGAAAGTTGCTTTGTCATCCCTTTGAGATCCGAACTTCTTGACCGTTGCCTTGTCCCTGTAGATATTTTCGGCTTTGTTGGTAATTCCCACGCGCCAATCCATATTCCGGGTGAAGAGAATGCCTTCTCCTGTGGCTTTGATTGTCTTATGGGTATTAAGTTTCCAGCTGATACCGACAACGTCATAGCCGTTTGAATCGACGGTATAGCGGAACATCGGCGGCATTACTTTAATCAATTCCTTTTCTTTTGGATTTACCATATTACGATTTCGGATAATCATAAATCTGACATAGTCGATTAAATCATTTTTTTGTTTTTCGGTCAGATCAAGCGGTTTTCTGCCGGGGCCGACAGAATTACAGCCGTTGAAAATCAAAACAGAAATGGTGCATACCAGTAATATTGATATTTTTTTTCCCATGATTAAACTCCTGAAATTTAAAGACCTGTTGGTATATCGACGAAAACACATTCGAGATCAAATTCTTTATTCAGTTCACGCATTACCGCCATGACCCCAGGGGTCTCAGACTTGTAATGCCCAAGAGTGATTACCGGGATTCCGCTTTCTTTGGTCGGATGATACATCGTGTGAGAAAATTCCCCGGTAACATAGCAGTCAAGCCCAACTCCTTCAACTGCCGCCAAACCATCCATGCCGCCGCCGCCGGAAACAATTCCAACGCTGGAGATTCGTTTTTGCGGATCTCCGAAGATGCGAGCCGAACAGTGCAGCTCTTTTTCAAAAACGGTAGTAATTCCGGCAGGAGTTGACTCGTTCTGGAGCTCCCCGCATACTCCGATGTCAATTCCGCTGTATTTGCAGAACGTCTTCCGGTTGACCAGATCCAGCATATCCGCCAACAGCGCATTATGACCGATTTCGGGGTGTGCGTCCAAAGGCAGGTGAACCGCGTATAATGAAATATCATTTTTAAAAAGAGTTGTCAGTCGATTAGCGACTGAGCCGGTAAAACGCTTCGGATACGCATCCCAGCTGATCCCGTGGTGAACAAAAATAAAGTCGGCGGAGATGGCAGCGGCTCGTTCAAATAGTTCTAAAGAGGCGTCAACACTGAATAGCGCTTTTTTTACGTGCCTGGAACCTTCGACCTGCAAACCATTATTGGAATGGTCGTTTGGCGCGATGGACAGGTTCAGGCGATTGTCGAGATATCCGGTTAATTCTTTCAGTTCCATAATTACTGATCCTCAGTTTTCGGGGTGTCCAGGTTTATGAATCTGGTCATTATGACTTTCCAGCGCAGTTCACTGCCGGCTTTATTTCTGAAATAAATTTTCAAGCTGTCGAGCCTGCGTTTGCTTTTGGCTATTTCCTGCATTTCAGAGGTTGTCGACCGGAACAGTACCGCGTGCGGATTGGCAACGCCCATTTTCTTGAGCGTTTTTACCGCCTTGAAATAAGTCAGGCGACAAAGCTGGTTGCGAATAAGCAGCCAGGCCGGGCCGGCAAAGGCGGCAATCCAGAACGGCCAGATTTCATATTTATATTCGGCAAAGAATTTCAGGCTTTGGGCTGAAAGCAACACCAGGACCGGAATCAGGAACAACATAGCGTCCCATTTGGTCCGGAAGCAGTTGCCCATATAACGTCGAATCCGGCTTGGCGCGGTCATATAGGCGAAGTGTTCTTCGTAAATCATATCATGCAGCGGGCCGCGGGCGGAATGACACAGCTCGTGCGCCAACAGTTCGTCGCGCCGGTAAATAAACCATTTCAGCCGGTCTGCGAAACTGCGCCGGATCAGGAAGACTGAAAAGAGTGATCCCGGCATGGTATATGCACAGCCGCCCCAAAGCAGGCCCAGGCTTTTAGAGAGAAAAAAACCGGGAACCCAGGCAACCGAGAATGCGAACAAAGTTTGAGTTATTTCGGCTGCTTCACTGATTATTTCCTTGCTGATTAACTCTTTTTTCTTGAGTGGAAAGCCCGGAAATAATTCGACTTTGCCATTATCGTTCAGTTCCTTATGGAAATTTTGCAGACGCACATGCAGTTCAAGCAGACGTTTTTTGAATGAATCCAATTCTTCCCCAGGGGCAGGGAGCAAGCCGCACTTGTCCAGTTCGACCAGAGTGTCCGTGTTGTCTTCTTTTAATTGTTCAATAAGTTTTCGGTCCAGCGACTGCATTTAACTTTCCAGATATTATATTGTCATATTGGATAAATATAGTCCGAGATGCGATAAAATCAACCTCTGCTGAAAATGATTATTGCGCCAAGGATAAGGAAAGCGGCGATGATCCTGCGAACCAACAGGCTGGATGAAATTTTTGATTCGAGGTGAGCGTGACCCAAATGTGCAATCAATACTCCAAGTAGAATGGAAATGATTCCGCGGGTTGACTGAACAATATTGCCATAGACTGCCCCGATCAGCGCAAAGCATGCAAACAGCATCAGCATCGCCCCGAACCAGAAGATCGCGAAAGGCAATCCCAGTTTGAATTTCTTTATTTTTTCCCCGGAAATAAAAAATATCACCGGCAAAGCGACTATGCCGCAAAAAATATAGACGTATACGGCCCCAATTACGGAGTTAAGGATGAGTTTATCCCGTCCGAGAGCATCAACCAGTTCACGAATATACAGGTCGGACAATGAATAGCCGGAACATGTGCTCAGCAGCCATAATGCCCCGGAAAAGGAGATTGATTTACCGCTCCAGTTGGACACTATGGCGCCGATCAGACATAGTCCGGCAGCACCCCATTGCCACAAAGAGAGGTGGCCGTTAAAAAAAAGTACGCTGAACATTGCTACTGTGATGATTTTCAAGCCCAGTAATGGAGCGGCCCTGGATGGTTCCAGATGACGAATGGTCATGAAGAATGAGAATTGTCCCCAGAAATATGCTATGGCACAAGCTGCCAGGGGCCATGCGTACACTTTGAATTCCGGTATATGCCCGGTCGGCAGGAACGGCAGGATTACCAGGGAGAAAATCCCCATCATTATATGGGAAACCACCAGCAATTCAAATGAGCTGCCGTATTTGCTCAAATAAGCGCGTGAACTAAGATAAGAAAAAGACTGGGAGACAGCCGCTCCCAGTCCGAATATTATACCGAGAATCATGTAGTATAAGAAATCCGCCTGTTATTTAATGTTAGGCTCTGTGTTTTCTTTAGGAGTCAGGGTTTGAATCTTGGGATCTTTATCTTTACCCATATTCATTGGTGTCTCACCATTGTATTTGCCGGAGAATAAACCATCCTTGCCGGGACCGTCATTAGTCTTTTTAAGCGGTTTGAGTTTTTTGAGTGTTTTTTCAATAGATGGTGTATATGCGGGAGAAATTATCGACAGGAAAGTCAAATTGTCCTTGGTATTGTTAATAACTGTCTGCTGCTGGTTGGCGGGAACATAGATCAGTTTGTTTTTGCGCAGGGCGTAGTCTTTACCATTGACTCTCAGAATGCCGCTGCCTTCAAGGACGTAAAATGTTTCAGGATATTTCAGGGTATGGAGAACGGTGTATTGTTTTGGTTCCAGGGATACGGTAGTCAGACTGTATTTAATATCGACATTCTCATTATAAGGACTTAATAACTGCATGATTTTGCCATGGGTAACATCATTTTTAACCGGTTTTACATCAAAAGCGGTTCTGACGATAACTTTATCCCCTTGGCGAAGCGGTTGCAGTAATGCTTCCGGATTGCCGGGTTTTTCTTTCATGCCGGTAAAGTTTCCGGTATCTTTTTTCACATCTTTGTATGTCTTTTTAACAGTACTGCATCCGGTAAATATCAAAGATGCTGATGCAAAAGCGAGAATTCCTAAAGCATGATGTTTCATATTGCTAACTCCTATTTCTTTAAAGCACAGTTTTCAATGAGTAAATTACTCACCTTGCAATATAGTTTTGTCTGGATGATTATGCAAACCTTATATCATTTTCCTTTCGATTTTTTTCAGTCATTTTTTTATTAAAACGTTGAAATATTGCTTCTTTGAAAAAACAATTTTTACGTTTGGGACAGATTAATGGCTTGTTGGCATTTCTTTTATCCAAAAAGTTTAGGATGCCGAAGCAGGTCAAAAACAATGGGAGGCCTTTAATATATTGCATTCATGTTCTTATTGATATTATTTTGCAGCTTCCAACGGAAGACTTTCTTTTTTGTCTTCTTATAATATTACAAAAATGAAATATATCTGCAATAAAGCACATTTTTGTATATATGATTTCATTAGTTTACGTTATGGTAATTTAACTTTGTGTTTGTACTTTGTTTATTATTAGTTATTTATGAGTTTGTGGTGAAAATGTGGCACGGCATTTGCGTAAAGAGATTGCAGGATATCCGATTTGCAAACGAGTGTAAATCAAAAAACAAGTTAATTGAAAGGAAAGAACGAATTATGAGAAAGAACTGGGCTAAATTACCGGTAATTCTCGGGGGGCTGACAATCGCCGCGTCTGCTTTTGCCGCGGAAGCGCCGAAGGTGCCCTTAACTCCGGAAAAAGTATTGGAAACGGCTAACAGTATCCAAGTGAACATGAATATTGTTTGGACCTGTATTGCGGCATTTCTGGTATTTTTCATGCAGGCGGGATTTGCGATGGTTGAAAGTGGTTTCACCCGGGCGAAAAACGCATGTAACATTATGATGAAGAATCTGATGGACTTTTCAATCGGCTCGATTGCCTGGTTCGTCGTTGGTTTCGGACTGATGTTCGGAGCTGGCAACGCTTTCCTTGGATACGGTGCCGGTTTCTTCGGTAACGGGATTGAAACAATCAACGGTGACCTTGGTTGGACTTTCTGGATCTTCCAGTGCGTCTTTGCCGGTACCGCTGCTACAATTGTTTCGGGCGCGATGGCCGGACGTACCAAATTCACCGGATACCTCGCTTACAGTGCGGTTATCTGTGCAGTTATCTACCCGATAAGCGGTCACTGGATCTGGGGTGGTGGTTGGTTAGGCAATATGGGATTTGTTGATTTTGCCGGATCTACTGTTGTTCACAGCTGCGGTGCCTGGCTGGCTCTTGCCGGTGCTATCGTTCTTGGTCCCCGTACCGGTAAATATTCTGAAGATGGCAAAAGCCGTCCGATTTTCGGTCACAACATTCCAATCGCTGCTTTGGGTGTGTTCATCCTGTGGTTTGGTTGGTTCGGATTTAACCCCGGTAGTACGGTTGAAGCCAATCCGAGCATTGGTTACATTGCCGTTACTACAAACCTTGCTGCTGCTGCCGGCGCGATTACTGCGATGATTATATCATGGCTGCGTTTCGGAAAACCTGACGTATCAATGAGTTTGAACGGTGTTCTGGCCGGTCTGGTTGCGATTACTGCCGGTTGTAACGATGTCACCCCGGTTGGTGCGATCATTATCGGCGGTGTTGCCGGTATCCTTGTTGTTCTCTCGGTTGAATTTATTGATAAAGTACTCAGAATTGATGATCCCGTCGGTGCTGTCAGTGTTCACGGTGTCTGTGGTGCCTGGGGAACACTTGCTCTGTGCTTCTTCCTGAAAGAAGGTTCCAGTGCCAGTTTCATTACCCAGTTGACCGGTGTGGCGTCGATGTTTGCATGGGCCTTCGGTTTTGGTTTGGTCGTTTTCCTTCTGATCAAATACACGATTGGATTGCGTGCCTCTGAGGAAGAAGAATTGCGTGGTTTGGATATCGCTGAACACGGCAATGAGGCTTACAACGGTTTCCAGATTTTCTTTAACCAGTAATTGACGAAAATACTAAACTAAAAAGAAAAGGAAAATAAAATGAAATTAGTTGTAGCATATATCAAACCTGAAAAGCTCAATGCTGTAAAGCAGGCTTTATATGAAAACGAAATCTTCAAAATGTCGGTAACCAATGCCCTTGGCTGCGGCCAGCAGAAGGGATACCATGAGAGTTACCGTGGAGTTGATGTAGAAGTTAATCTGTTGAAAAAGGTTAGAATTGAGATCGCGGTCAACGCTGATTTTGTTCAGCCGACTATCGACGCGATTATCAAAGGCGCCCGGACCGATACGATCGGTGATGGCAAGATATTCGTTATTCCTCTTGAACAATGCATCCGTATCCGTACTGGAGAGACCGGAAACGATGCAATCGGATAAATGAGTATTTTTTGCGGGCCGCCGCAAGGCGGCCCGGATTAACTATAACAAAAAATGAGGTAAGAAAATTATGGCATCCAGAAAGATAACTGTCCTCTGCGCGGCTTTGGCCGTGACTGCAGTGACAAATGCTCAGAAAGTCAAGACCATCTTGTGGAATCAGGATGACGCCCAGCGCTATATGGTTTCAAAAGTTTATGAATTGAAACATGTAAAAGCTGCTAATATTACTCCTTATGTTGAAGGTGCGGTAAAACGCTATAATGCAAATTCAAACGTGCAGCGTTTGACATATCCGCATAAAAAAGCGGAATATCTCGTTGTCTCGACCGCTCAGGATATGATGCCCTACGTCGATGACATGATTAAGAAAATTGACCGTCCGGGCAAACGCGACGCATCAGGATCTCTGATCCAGGGCACCGGAATCAGTCGTTTTGTTTATTTCCCGAAACACCGTACTTCCGAAGATATGGGCAAAATCATTGCCGCCAACCTGATTCCTGATACCGGTAAAGCTTATATCGATATGACCGTTTCTATGGTTTATTGGAAAAGCTCCCGCGCCAAAGGTGAACAGATTTTGCGTTGGATCAACGAACTGGACCGTCCAGTTCCCCAGGTTCAGCTGGTAATGAAGGTTTACGAAGTACGTGACAGTGATTTGCGTGAACTCGGCCTTGACTATGTTGCATGGAAAAACGGTCCCGGTCTTGACCTGTTCGGAATCGGCCTCGAAAGCCTGTCTATCCAGGGCCTTGAGCAGATCATGGACTTTACCACTTCAGGCGGATTTGACTTCCTTTCAAACTCGTTCGGAGGTTTCGGCGGCATGTTCTTTGCGCCGCAGATCGACTTCAGTTTCCTGAAATTGCTCGAACAGAACGGTAAAGCGAAAGTTGCTACCTCCGGTTCTATCACCATGGTAAACAATCCTGACGGTTCCTATAATATGAAATTCACTCCGGACTTCCAGAAAATTATCAAGTCCGATAAAGATAAGACTACGGTCGATTCTACTACTTCTTCAAATTTCAGCCTTGATGTTAACGGCCCGATTATTTGCTTCAAAAGCGCCGGAAATACCATTTCTGAAACCAAGGACGGTTACCGTTACAATGAGGAAAAAACTTCCACCGTTGACGGTACTATCATGTTCAACTACAACCTGGATATCGAAAGCCCGGTTGAATTCAACAATCTCGGAACCGAGTTGACTGAAAACGCGGTATTCAATTCAAGTTTGACCCTGAATGTCGGGGTTGAGCGCGTTCTTGCCACTTGGGATAAAACCAGTGAAGTCGAGCAGGATACCGGGATGCCTTTCCTTTCTGATATTCCTGGATTAAAATATTTATTCGGAACTGAAGACAAGGTTAAAACCGCGTCTCGCTATATCGTCACCGTTCGCGCCGACTGGATCAATCCGGACGCCAAACTGGCGGGTTGGGCCGGTAAACTGCTGACCACCAATAAGATCGTTGAACAGATGCCGTTGCCGGCCGGTCATATGGATTACACGCCCAAAGCTACAGTCGATAAAGAAACGAAAATAGAAGCTGCACCTCCGGTCGCTAAATAATCAGATAACCAATTTGAAGGAAGATTAATAATATGAAAAAGTTCGCATTAATAATCCCAGTTCTCTGCTGCGCTGCTTTTACAACCGCGACAGCACAGTCCTACCGGGCGATCCCGTATCGCGTACTAGACCGCAGGACTACTGAGCCTCATTACTCCAATCCGCCGACCAATCCGTATGTAAATACTCTGGTTCAGGCCCAGATGCGGATGAACATTGACAAAGATACTGAACAGGTTCACTTCATTCGTGATAACAACGACCCTTACGTCGTTACCAAAACCTATATTCTGAAATACGCTGATCCGTATGAAATCAGACCTTTCGTCATGAAAGCGGTTCAGTCGAACCGGGTTTCCTCGAATAACACCACGGTTGAGTGTATCAAATATAATGACGGTACTGGCGCATTGGTGGTTTCTGCTGAAGAATATCGCTTCGGTAAACTGAAATCAGGTATGACTATTGATCAGGTCGTTGCCTCGCTCGACAAGCCTAAACTGGTTTCTTCATCCGGTCAGACTACGTTTCTGTATTTCCCGAAATACTGGGCCGCACGTGATATGGCTCAGCTGGTCACCAATGTCGGTGCCAACGTTTTCGGCGATGACGTTGAACTGCAGTACGGTATGGACAGCATCCAGTATGATACCGGCCTCAACGCCGTATTGATGTATGTTCCGCGTTACAGTGCAAAGAACATCAAGAAAATGATCGATCTTTATGATTGCCCGGCCTATGATATCGAAGTTACCTATAAACTCTACGAAATCTATGCTGAAAACGATGCCAAAATCGGCGCTGATTTCCAGGCCTGGAAAAACAATGCCGGCGCCGACCTGTTCTCTGTCGGCGGACGTTATCGTGATGGTTGGAGTGCAACCTGGAGCGGCGGAGCGAACAAAAGCGGTTCAAGCAATACCAGCTTCCTGAACTTCAATCCCAAATGGAACACCCGTTATCTCGATTTCCTCGCGTCCAAAAGCAAGGGCAAAATTCTGACTCAGGGTCAGGTTCTGGTCATGACTAACACTACTGCGACTATTGAGGTTAAAAATAATATTTTCAACTTCGAACGCGGCGAAAAGATTGAAGAAAAAGGCGTCATTACCGGCGCTCTGCCGACGACCGGCAGCTACGTTCTCAGCGGAACTACCGCATCTGCCACGGTTGATGGCGCATATCGCATCAGCGCCTATGACTCAGGCGGTACTCAGATCGATTTTGCCGCCGCGTTTGACGGTAAATTCACAGTTACCCGCCTGCTTGCCGGCAACATTACCTACTATGTTATGCGAATTTCCCCGACCCCGGCCGGATCTCTGGTCAAAGGCGGAAAAAACCTCGGTTGGGAAAGCAAAGCCTTCTCATTCAGCATGGAAGTTTGCACAACAGACAGCACTGGTGCTTATATCTGGTCTCCGGTTGAAAACTGGAGTGACGAAATCAATCTGGCTATCCAGAAAGGTTACAAAACTGTAACTGATCCGGCTGATACTGATTATGGTTTCACTATGACCATCAGCCCGCATGTCAATGAAAACTCAAGTACTATTGACCTCAGCATGACCAATGACAGCCTTATCGGTTGGAAATCCGATGGTTCTCCGCGTATCACCCGTGACACCTCGGTCAATACCAAAGTCATGGTTAACAATGATGTCAAGAAATTTGTCATCGGCGGGATGGAAAAACGTTCGCTGGTCACCACCGTTACCGGTGTTCCGTTCCTGAAGGATATCCCGTTCCTCGGTTATCTCTTCTCAACTGAATCCCCGACCACCAAGCGTTCACGTCTGGTCATGGTTCTGGAATGCAGAATGCAGAATCCGGATGCCGCGATGGACAAAAAGATCAAGGCTGAAATTGATACTCTGAATTCTAAAATCGGTGTCGGCGGCAAAAAACTTCCGCTGGCTTCTCAGCAGTATTGTATAGGTATCGATAAAAAATAAGTCGGACCTAAATCCAAACTACCCCAGCCGGAAAGCCCCAGGCTTTCCGGCTTTTTTCTGTTTCAGTCAGCAAGCCTGCAGCAAAAGGCCCTCGTAATCTATATCCAGGAAAACACTTAAGGAACCAGATTTTGATGGTTACTTGCGTTCGAGTTTTTCTTTTGTTGACCAAAGTCCGGCTGACGGGGTGGATATAAAGAAAATTTCCTCTCCGTCCGGCATTGTATTTATGCCGTTTTTCAGCTTTGATATATCATATCTTGCAAGCGTCTCATTCAGATCGGCGTAATTGAAATTGGCCTGTTCGATATCCTCCCTGGTCAGGTGTCCCGGAGCGTAAGTTATTTTGAATCGTCCTTCCGATGATCCGTGGATCAAGTGCGCGGTGGCATGTGTCAAATCCTGCAATACCGGTTCTTTTTTCCAGAGTTCCAGCACCTTCGGAGTACCGCAGTAACCGAATTGTCTGATCAGGTCGTCGACTTCCTGCTGTTCTCCGAAGCGGCAAAGTCCCGGGGCGATGATCAATAATTCGCCGCCGTCAGCCATCGCCATTCGGGTCCGGTAAATCGCTTTATTGGCTACCCAGGTGCTATGGAATTCGTCACCCTGCATGACTGCGACGACTTTTTTCAGTGGTGGAACAATATTGATGTTCTGCTGCATTGAAAGATTTGCCGCATCAAAATAAGTGTCCAGGTCATCGCCGACAAAGACGCCGGTGTGCTCAAGTTCTCCCTGATTGTTATATGCCATGACAACTTCAAAGAAAAAATCCGGGAGACTGCCTAAATAATCCTGCTGCGCCTTATTGTAACAGGCGCGAAGCGGTGTGACCAAGCGCCCCAGATTGTTTTCGATGCCGCAACACGCTGCCATCATATGCGACGCGCAAATCATCGGTTTACCGCCTAATCCGATGAAGTAATTTTTATTATGGTTGGCGAAGCCCAGAACCTCGTGCGGGACAATATGCCCGATGTTGATGATAATATCCCACGATTTGTCGCACAGAATGGAATTGACGCAGACGGGAATTGGCCAGTCGGCTTTTCCGTGCGAAACTTCCATAACATATTCTTTGGGAACTTCGCCCAGAGTGGTGCAGTCGTCGCGCCAGTCATGGACCAGAATTCGTTCTTCCGGAATATCCCCGAACATCCAGCGGTTTTCCTCGGGCGTATGCGGCAGATGCTGTCCGAGGGTCGGCATAACCCATACTTCCGCTTCGCGGGAAAAAATCTTGTAAAACTCTTCCGCTATCCAGCCGGAACCGCTGTGAGCCCGAGTAATATCCGGCGGCAGCAGTAAAACTTTTTTAGGGTATGCACATATTCTTTTTTTAGCCTCTTCCGCGGCTTTCTTGACAAGAATTAACATTTCTTCGCGCGAAATCTCTCCGGTTTTTCCGAACCATGACATAAAGTATCCTCCTGATTAAAATTTATTACGAATTTTAAAATCGTAATACTGTAGCATGATATAACGACAATGCAACCACGAGAAAACTGTTTAAATATCGCATTTCGAAAAATTCAATGCTTGATATTAACCAAACAAACTTAGCCTTAAAGCCTTTCAACTTCCGGCGCTTTTCTTCTTAATTGTCGGTGCCGCTATCTTTTCCAAACAGTGGGAGCCACGTTCCATTACGGCGACCTTATTAAACATTGGGAGCGCGTAGCTCCAGCTGCGCATGCAGGCAGGATGCCTGCAAAAAGAGGTTGGAATTAGATAAGTTGACTATACCAGACGGCGCAACGCGCCGGTAGAGATACACGATAAAGCGAACTCCTGATGCGCAGCTGGAGCTACGCGCTCCCAACGGGAAGATCGCCGGTCGGAGCCCGGCTCCCACGGTACAGAAATGCATGCGCCGCTGGAGCTACGCGCTCCCAACGGGAAAGAAATGCATGCGCAGCTGGAGCTACGCGCTCCCAACGGGAAGAACTCGGTAAAGAAAGAATCATTCGGCGGATGATTACTAATTATAACATTTTGTTTATACGTAAATTCTTTGGCTAGGTAGCAACCATGCATGAAAAACATTGAAAAAATAAGAAATCAATTCACTTTTCCTCTGACAATAATGTCCTTGCCTAATGTTTCAACCGTGACGTCGTTCAGGTTGAACGCTTCGGCCAGGGATAGCGGGTTAGCGCCGCCAACGGCGGGACGGCTGCCTTTGCCGCCTAAGATTTTCGGGGCAATGTGGAACTCGGCAATGTCGACGATTCCGGCATGCAATACTGCCGCGGCCAGTTCGCCGCCGCCTTCGATCAGCAGTTCGGTGACCTGTTCGGAACCGAGACGCTGCATTAAGTCCTGCCAGGTTTCCGGTGAATCCGGGGCGATTATTTCAGGGCAGGGGCCGGGGCATAACAGTTCTTTTGCCTGGTCAGGCGTCATGGAACGGGATACTATCAGACGGCGTGGTTGTCTCGGCCAGTCCTCCGGTTCACGCACGATTAAGCCCGGTTTGTCCTTGCGGACGGTTTCGCCGCCGACCATGATCGCGTCGGCGCGTCGACGCAGCCGCTGCACCCGGCCGCGAGCTTCGGGGCCGGTTATCCATTGCGACTGACCGTTGGCGCAGGCAATGCGCCCGTCGAGGGTGACCGCCAGTTTCAGGACAACCAGCGGCTTGCCGGAGGTGATCCATTTGAAAAATGCCTCGTTCAGGGAGTCGCAGAGGGCGGTTTCAATTCCGGTTACCACTTCAATTCCGGCTTTACGCAAAATATCGACCGCGCGTCCGGCATGGGCCGGGTTGGGGTCGAGACTGCCGATGAATACCCTTTTTATTCCGGCTTTGATGATCGCTTCGGTGCAGGGCGGGGTGCGTCCGGTGGTGGAGCAGGGTTCCAATGTTACATAAATGTCGGATCCGGATGCTTTGTCCCCGGCGTCGTTAAGTGCGTTGACTTCGGCGTGGGCGGTTCCGGCTTTGTGATGGTAGCCTTCTCCGACGATCTGCATTTTTTTGACCACGACCGCGCCAACCAGCGGATTGGGTGAAGTCATCCCTTCCGCCTTCCGGGCCAGGTCAATTGCGATATGCATCATTGCTTTGTGCAGGTCATTTATCATAAAATTCAATTATCCTGTTTAAAGTTTTTTTGAAATGCCGATCCGGCACTCATCACTCATCACTAATAACTAATCACTCCCCACTCCCCACTCATCACTCATAACTCATAACTAATCACTAATCACTCCCCACTCACACTCTTCCTGCTTTCAACCTTCAACCTTCAACCTTCAACTTACTCATCTTTTCGTTCTTGGTTTCAGGGTGAATATTCCGATAGTGACGGCCCAGGCGTTTTCTATTTTCATTGACTTGAATTCGTGTCCGGCGCCCCAGGTGTCGGTGTAAATTATCTCTTTTTTCCGGTCATTATAGCCGGTTATCACCCGCAGATGGCCGCCGATGCCGGGGACTTGTTGCTGTTCTTTCATAAGACCGTAGATCATGCCCCAGAAAACCGGAATGCCTTCATTGATATTAGTGTGGATAGCACGTTGGAATTTGTTGAAATCCCCACGGTTTTTCTTGCGCATATAGACAAATGCCGGAGAACGCATCATGTTGAAAATAATCCGGGGATTTCTTCTAATATCATTTTCGCTGATCTGCCTGTCTTTCAATTTTCTTGCCGCTTTATTGTAATCGCGCAGGAATTTTTTGAATTGACTGTAACTGTTCATCTCAAAGCCGCAATCATAGGTTTGGACCTTGACGCCTAATTTTACATCCGCTTTTTTCAGGGCTTCAAGCAGTTTTTCCGGACTGCTGCCGGCGGCCGAACTGGTTCCGAATAGTTCGGCTATCAGGTGTTGTGAAACGTCTGATCCGTAATAACGCAGCACCCTTTCAACCGACGAGGCGGCGCAATAAGCTTTTTGACCCTGATCAACCATCGGCAGTTCCAGATAAATTGACCCGTCCGGTTTGCGTTGTATGCGTTTGATCAGTTCTTCGCTGCTTTTGATCCCGGAGCGAAGTTGCGGTCCAGCGGCGGATGAACCGCTCGCGGTTATTTTCAGCCGGATAAATTCGGCTTTGAATTCGCTTCTCAGCCTGCCGCTGGTACTCCACTCGAGCATGGCTGTCTGTTCCGGAGTCTTCCAGGTCATGGAGAATATTTTGCTGCCGGCAAGACGTTTATACGGGTTGCCGGTTCCTTTGACATCGTATGCCACATTCAATTGTTGTTTGACATCCGCAAGTATTTTGTAGAAATCCGATTGGGATATCTGCCTGGCATCGCCGCGATTGTAGATAGATATATCGATAGCCGAGACTTTATTGTCTGTGAGCCGGACAATCGTGCTGCATGTAGGCATGCCGAACAGCTTGAGGCTGCTTCCGGGCTGTCGTGAAACCATTTCGGTTTTATCCCGGTCATTCCATTTGAATTTACCGTCGGCGTATTTGCCAATGAATGTTCTGGAGTTGGTTTTGAATATTTCCCGGTCTTTCAGCAGCGCGGATAAATCTGCGCCGTTAACCATGGCGGCGGTTGCAAGTATAAACAATAATACCAGTTTCTCCCCGTATTTATTCATTCAAATATCTCCCGTAAAATTATTTTATAATGGAATCTGGTCCTCTTTAAGGTCAACGTTGAACAGGGCTGAAGCATAAAATTCCGGATCGAACGGCTGCAGGTCGTCGAGCTGTTCCCCGAGTCCGACAAAGAATACCGGCAACTGGCATTCCTGCATGATTGCCACGGCCATACCGCCTTTGCCGGTTCCGTCAAGTTTAGTCAGAATCAGTCCATTGATGCCGGCAACCTTACCGAATTCCTGAGCCTGGATGATCGCGTTTGACCCAAGACTTGAATCAACGGTCAACCAGACTTCATGCGGTGCTCCCGGCATGGCTTTGTCGATAGAACGCTTCATCTTGGCCAGTTCATCCATCAAACCTTTTTTGGTGTGTTGGCGTCCGGCGGTGTCGATCAGCAAAATATCATAACCGCGGGCCTGGGCCGATTTGACCGCGTCAAACGCTACCGAAGACGGGTCAGCACCAGGCTGAGCGGATACGACATAACAGTCGGTCCGTTCGCCCCAAAGCTTAAGCTGGTCAACCGCCGCGGCTCTGAACGTATCACAGGCGGCGAGCATGACTTTTTTACCTTCTTTGCTCCAGTCGTAAGCCAGTTTACCGGCGGTAGTGGTTTTGCCGCTGCCGTTGACGCCGACGAATAAAATAACGGTCGGGCCGTCGGGATTGAATGCGATTTGCCGATTATTGCGGCTCAGAATTTCGCAAACATCCTCTGCCGCCACTTTCATGATATCCTGATCTGAACTGAGAATGCCGCACTCATAGCGGTCCTTAATATATGCGACAATATTCATTGCGGCTTTGACCCCGAAATCGGCACCGATCAGGGCCGCTTCCAGATCTTCGAACATTTCATCGGTCCATTCCGCGCGTTCCAGAAACAGTGAACTGACGGAACGGGATACCTTGGTTGTGGTTTTCTGAAGTCCTTTTTTAAATATTGAAAACAGAGATTTCATAATTCAGCAACCGCCTCCCTGTCAGGCCGGTCAAGAGTATCTTTGATCGAGTTCAGCAATCCACAGATAAAATCAATTGAATCGGGGCTACAGAAATCCCGGGCAATGCAGGCCGCTTCGTCAATACTTACTACCGGCGGAACTTTTGCAACATGGCGCATCTCATAAATTGAAACCCGCATGATATTGATGTCAACCAGGGCCATTCTGCCCATTTCCCAACCGGAGGCGTGATCTGCTATATCTTTATCGATTTCGGCCAGATTTTTAATAACTCCGGTGACCAGTTCTTCCGCGTATTTCCGGGCCCGGCGGCAGGTTTTTTTGTCCGGCATCTGCTCGACGGTTTCCAGTTGAAGACGTAATTTTTCAATTGCCTCGCCGTCCGTACTGCATTCATCTGACAGGTCGTGCTGGAAAAGCATCTGCATAGCCAGCTCCCGTCCCAGGTGACGATGATGAACGCGAGGCGTATTTTGCTTTTTTTCTATTGTCATTGGATTCAGCCCTGACTGATTGATTTTACCAGGTTGGCCATCTCAATTGCGCTTACTCCGGCGTCAAAACCTTTGTTCCCGGCCTTGGTGCCGCTGCGTTCGATTGCCTGCTCGATATTGTCGGCGGTAATGATCCCGTAGGCAACCGGAACGTTGCTGACCAGAGATAATTCGGCCAATGCCTTGGATACCTGACTGTTGATATAACCGGCGTGCGGAGTTGCCCCCTGAATGACGACGCCAAGAGCGATGATCGCGTCATATTTACCTGATTCGATCAATTGTTTGGCCGCGAACGGTAGTTCGTAGCAGCCGGGAACCCAGGCTGCGTCGATATTTGACTTGTTGCCGCCGTGGCGGACGATTGCGTCGACCGCGCCTTCGAGCAGCTTACTGGTGAAAAATTCGTTAAAACGTCCGCAGACGATTCCGAATTTCAACCCTTCTGCACAAAAGTTACCTTCCAATACATTGATACTCATGTTTTCAACTCCTGTTTTAAAGTTTCCGGCTGCCGGTAAAAATACCGAGGTCGAACCGCTCCCCCGCAATCCGGAACTCTTTTGTTTATATTATTTATTACGAATTTATTACTTCAAATCTTAATTATGTAAATTAATAGTTTTTAGCGATTATTCAAACGCCGCTTAAAATTTATGTATCAGTTTATTCAATTCCAGCCATATAATAACCAACCAGACGATGACCTTCAACTTTCAACCATCAACTTACAACTATTAAAGCATATGCCCGAGTTTGTCTTTTTTGGTTTCAAGATATCTCTTGTTTTTTTCGCCCGGAGTAATGACCAGCGGCACCCGTTCGGTAATGGTCATGCCGTAGCCGCTTAGACCGGCCAGTTTGCGCGGGTTGTTGGTCAGCAGCCGGACGGAATGAATACCCAGATCAAGCAGGATTTGAACTCCGAGACCATATTCACGCAGGTCGGCGTCAAAGCCTAGAGCTTCATTTGCTTCAACTGTGTCATGGCCCTCATCCTGGAGCTTGTAAGCGTGGATCTTGTTGGCCAGGCCGATGCCGCGTCCTTCCTGACGCATGTAGACCACGACGCCGGAACCGTTTTTCACGATCATATCCATTGCCGCGTCAAGCTGTTCGCCGCAATCGCAGCGGCACGAGCCGAATACGTCGCCGGTCAGACATTCGCTGTGAACCCGGACCAGAACATCTTTTTGGTCTTTCACATCGCCGTAAACCAGCGCCACATGTTCATGGGCGTCAACCGTTGATTTGTAAACGGTAATTTTAAAGACGCCGTGGCGGGTAGGCAGTTCGGCGGTTTCTCCACGCCGGATCAATACTTCACTCTTCCGGCGATAAGCGATCAGATCGGCGACGCTGCACCATTTCAGATCGTGTTTTTTACGGAAGACATCGAGTTCCGGAACCCGGGCCATGGTACCGTCTTCACTCATTATTTCACAAATAACTCCGGCTGGTTCGAGTCCGGCCAGACGGGCCAGGTCAACCGCGGTTTCAGTATGGCCGGCGCGACGCAGAACCCCACCCCGACGGGCGATTAGCGGAAAAACATGTCCCGGCATAATAAAGTCATCGGCGGAACTGGCCGGATCGATCAGGGCTTTCACTGTAGTGGCGCGGTCAAACGCCGAAATCCCGGTTGTCGTACCTTCTTTGGCATCGACGCTCTGGGTGAACGCGGTTTTAAAGGGATCGTCGAGACACTGGTTGAACAGGCCGACTTCGTTTGCTCTTTTTTCAGTTAACGGAACGCAGACCAGGCCGCGTCCGTAGGTTACCATGAAATTGATGATTTCAGGCGTAATATTAGCGGCGGCGGCAATCAGGTCGCCTTCATTTTCGCGGTTTTCATCATCGGTTACTACAACCATTTCGCCTTTTTTCAGCGCGGCTACAACTTCTTCAATCGGATCGAATTGAACTGCCATATTTTACCTCATCAGGTTTGAAAATTGTTTTCGAGGCAATAAAAATGCCCCAATAAATAATATCGGGGCAATTTTCCAAACGAAACCAATACGGTCCGCTTCTCTGTGACCTTCTACCATCCAGACTTTACTGTCGGTCATGGAATTTCACCATGTCAATCCCGCGTTAACGGGAGTCGTGGACTATACCACCGGTCAGGAATTTTCCTTTCGGAATCACCTTGCCCCGAAGATCGTTTTAATTGTATAAGTAATATAACCCCTTTTCCGCGATAATGCAAACTTTTTGTCTGACTGAAACTGGTATAAACTTCTATGAAGAAATACCAGTTTCCGGTATTTATCGTAAAATTACTTGAAAGTTCTCCTGATTCGTGATAAAGTGCATTATCCTTTTATGTTCTTTTTATTTGGATTAAATATTCTTCGCCAATATTAGAACATACGTCTGCTTCAGACTTTGTCTGTCTCATTCAAAAAATAGATTGGATATACTGAAAACGGTTTCAGTTGGATTGGATAAATAAATTTCCAATTCAAAAAATACTTGGCTCTTTATTTGTTTTGTAAAATAATATAAATCAAATAACAGGAGGTATTATTACGTAAAAAGATATTCTGAATTACGGGCAACGCCCGTTGAGTTGTCGTTAAAATCCGCATTTGGTAAATGATAAAAAGTCAAATCCGTTAGAAATAACGAACAACTGCAAAGAAAAAAATGTAACGTAAATTTATTACAGGAGACAAAAGATGAAAATGCGCAATATTCTTCTAGGTGCAACTTTAATGTTCACTGCTGCTGCTTCGATGGCGGCAGAAAGCTACAAGGAAGCCTGGGAAAAAGGGTATAAAGAATATAAAGCAAAAAAATACAAGGAAGCCCTGGTAGCTTTGGGGGAGGCCGTTAAGCAGGCAAAGACCCCTTCAGAGAAATATACTGCTATGATGCATCAGGGATATGCCCTGAGAAGGTTACGAAAATATACTGATGCTGTAAAAGTTTATGAAGATCTTTTGAAGATTGATAAACTTTCTACAGGTCAGAAGAATAACGCTTTCAGTCAATATTTGCATAATATTTACTATAGCAAGAACTACAAAGAATTATTTTCTATAGTAGAAAAAACTCTTGCTGATGAAAAAGCCTCTAACAGCTTTAAAAGTAATTGCGCTTACCTTGCCTGTCTTTCGTCTGGTAATCTGAAGAAATATGATGACAAGGTTAAATGGGCCAAAAAATTACAGGAATTAAATCCTTCAGGCACATGGTACAATCGTGGATTGATTTATCAGGCCCAGGGCTTGAGAAGTCTGAAAAAATATAAGGAAGCCGAAGCCGTTTTGAGCAAAGAAGCTATTTCAAAAATGCCTCTTTCGAGGCAGGGAGAAGCCTGTCTCGAACTCGGACACGTTAAATCTTACGCAAAGAAGTATGACGAAGCCGTTGTTGAGTATACCGCGGTATATGAAAATCCCAAAGCGAATTCATATCACAAAGGCATGGCAATTGTCTATGTAATTGAAAAATTGAATAGTGCCGGAAAGCCGGATGAAGCAGCGGTTTGGATTGAAAAAGTTGATACAATCAAAAACACGTATTGGAAAGCGCGAGGTTTTATGCGCGCCGCACAATTGTTACAGAAACAGGGAAAACTTAAAGAAGCTAAAACTAAATGGGAGCAATGCCTGAAAACCGGAAAATGGTGGAAAAAAGAAGCCGACAAGCAAATTGCGATAATCGATAAAAAGCTTAATGCAAAATAATTAGACAAAAAAATCTTTTCATGCCGGTGTTTGATATCAACGGATACCGGCTTTTTTTCTGCTGTGAACAAGAGAAAAAGCTTGATTTTCTTTGAATTATTATTAACCGGAAGAAAAATTACTTGAATTATGAGAGGTTCCGTGTTAAAATCACTTGTCCGGAACTCATTTTTATGGGGTCAGATAAGTATTAAACGGAAATAAAACAAGGAGACAAAAGATGAAAATGCGCAATATTCTTTTCGGTGCGACTTTTATGTTCACTGCTGCTGCGTCTATGGCGGCAGAAAGCTACAAAGAAGCCTGGGATAAGGGGTATAAAGAGTACAAAGCAAAAAAATATAAAGAAGCGGCGGTAACTTTAGGTGAAGCCGTCAAGTTGGCCAAAACGCCTGCTGAGAAATATAGTTCGATGTATCATCAGGGATATGCCTTACAAAGAGTACGTAAGTTTGCTGATGCGGCAAAGGTTTATGAGGAGCTTTTAAACGTTGATAAACTTACCCAGGCTCAAAAAGATAAAGCTTTCAGTCAGTATTTGCATAATGTATATTGGGGAAAAAACTACAAGGAAGTAGTTGCTATTGCAGAAAAAACTCTCGCTGATGAAAAAGCTTCAAAAAATATTAAAACCACCAGCGTATATCTTGCTTGTCTGGCTTCAGGTAATCTGAATAAAAATGAGGATAAGATAAAATGGGCCCGAAAAATGCAGGAATTATGGCCATCAGGTACATGGCATGACCGTGGCTTGATTTATCAGGCCCAGGCATTGAGAACGATGAAAAAATATGATGAAGCCGATGCTGTTTTGAGCAAAGAGGCTGTCGCAAAAATGCATCCATACTGGCAGGGTGAAGCGTATTTGGAACGTGGGCGAATTAAAGCTTATAATAAAAAATACGATGAAGCAGTTCTTGAATATATTACCGCATATAATATTCCAAAGGGACACCCGAACCAAAAAGAAGTGGCAATAGTATGCATTATTGAGAGGCTGGATCATGCCGGTAAACCGGATGAAGCGATGGAGTGGATTGAAAAAGTCTCCACGATTAGAGATAACAATAAATATTGGAAATCGCTCGGATCTCTGAGAGCAGCCAGGGTATTGCAAAAAAAGGGAAAATTGAAAGAAGCTAAAGCCATGTGGGAACAATGCCTGAAATACGGCAAATGGTGGAAAAAAGAAGCAGACAAGCAAATCGCGGTAATCGATAAAAAGCTTAAATCAAAATAATTAAGTATACAGATATTACTTCAAGCCGGTGTCTGACAATTGACAGACGCCGGTTTTTTTTATGCTATTGACAAGGATAAAAAAAGCCGGTTTCGCTACAGGAGCGAAACCGGCTGGTAAAGCAATGTCGTTCAGCTTTAAACGATCAAGTTCTCGGAGACTGAATCAAACAGATGTGATTTCGGCATATAGATCGGCAATTCGATTGATCCGCCGACTTTTACCTTGGTATGGGCATCGACCCGGGCGATGAAAGAGTGAGAGCCGGTATTCAGGTACAGGTAAGTTTCCGCACCCATCGGCTCGATAACTTCAACTTCGGCCTTGATCTTCGGGTAATCAGCGGCATGGGATTGTTCCGAACCGATATCTTCCGGACGGATGCCGAAGACAACATTCGGGGTATCGAGCTCTTTAAGCTGGTCCTGCCACTCGTCCGGCAGTGCGAATTCAAATGTTGCTTCCCGGAAGCCGATTTTGCCGTTGATATCGATCAGTTCGCCTTTGAAAAAGTTCATTGGCGGAGTGCCGATAAATCCGGCAACAAACAAGTTGGCCGGTGTATCATACAGGGTGATCGGGTCGGCTACCTGTTGGATAATCCCGTCTTTCATTACACAGATACGGTCGCCCATGGTCATCGCTTCGACCTGGTCATGGGTAACGTAGATCATGGTTGTTTCAAGCTGGGTATGCAGTTTGGAGATTTCGGTACGCATCTGTACGCGCATTTTGGCGTCGAGGTTTGACAACGGTTCGTCGAACAGGAATGCTTCAGGCTTACGGACAATCGCACGACCTACCGCGACGCGCTGGCGCTGACCGCCGGAAAGCGCTTTCGGACGGCGTTCCAGATATTCTTCAATACTCAGGATTCTGGCTGCTTCACGGACACGACGGTCGATTTCGGCCTTTTTGTATTTACGCAGTTTCAAGCCGAACGCCATGTTGTCATAAACTGTCATGTGCGGATACAGCGCATAGTTCTGGAACACCATCGCAATGTCACGGTCTTTCGGCGGCACGTCGTTGATGACGCGGCTGCCGATGCGAATTTCGCCCTCGGAGATTTCTTCGAGACCGGCGATCATGCGCAGGGTGGTTGATTTACCGCAGCCGGACGGTCCGACCAGTACCATGAATTCACGATCTTTGATTTCCAGATCGATGTTCTTTACCGCTTTTACATTTCCAGGATAAATCTTGGAGACGCCAGTGAGAATTACTTCTGCCATTGTGCAATCCTTCTTGTTGTTATAGAGTTTTAAATAAATTTCAATACTATGGACAATACGCAAATTTCCAGTTGATACAAATACTTTTTCGGAAAAAATTTAAATTGAACTTGAAAAAATATTTTTTTGTCTGTTTTTCAGTATTCTAACTTGAAAATATAAAAAACTGGTATTATCTGGTATATATTAATTATTAATACCAGATTGGATTTTTCTTATGGTTAGAGAGGATGCGGCAATCTACAAGCGTACTGCGGAGCAGATTCACCGGGCGATTATAGCCGGGGAACTGCATGACCGATTGCCGGGAGAGCGGGAATTGGCTGGACGTTATAACGTCAGCCGGGTTACCGTCCGCAAGTCGATTGGCTTATTGCTGGAAGCCGGGGCGGTCCACCGCGTCGCGCGCAAGGGAACGTTTGTTGGCGGTGCGTCAATTTCGGAGGTTATCCCGGAACGCAAACGCGTTGCTTATTGTATTTTCGGAGAAGCTGATGCCGGTTTGCTGCCGGAGCTAAGTAAATTATGTTCCGCTCATGACTATCATTTGTTCATTGAGTATTTTGCCGACTCGTCTGAAATGCAGAAGCGGCTGCCGGAGATTAAACGTTTTGAGAAACCGGATATAGCGGTTTTATGCGGACTCCCCACGCCGTTTGCCGCCGAGTGTATTCAAGCTCAGGAGATTCCGGTTTTGTGGACCGCACAGTTGTCGGTCGGGGCGCCCCGGGACAAATATGACTGCTGCTGTCTTAACTGGTATAATTGGGGTTATCGCGCGGCCCGTTATTTTATCGCGCAGGGTTGCCGGCGTCTTGCCCTGATTACCGGAGATGTCGCGGAAATGACGAATATCGAGCTGATCGAAGGTATGAAGTCGGCTCATGAGGAGGAGGGTATGGTCCCTCATGGCGGGTTGCTGGTAAGTTGTCGGCAAGCAACGATGCAAGCTGGATTTGATGCCGCCCTTAGTTTGATCGAACTGGAGTTTCCTGACGCGATCATCACCAGTAATAATGCCCTTGGCAACGGGGTGGCGATGGCAGCCGCGCAAATCCATGAAATTGATCCGATTCCAATTGTCACAACCGGTGGACAGAGCTGTGATAAATTAAATATCTATCCGTTGAAATACCTTAATTACGATCTGGAAGACGCGGCCAATAAAATATGGCGATTGCTCCGGCGGCGTTTGAGTCATCCCGGCGTTCCTGCTGAAACGCTGCATCCTGTCTGGAAATTTAATTAAGAATGGACCTGTACGACCTGTACGACCTGTATGACCTGTTGCCCATGTCGGAGGCAAAAAAATCCCTGTCCTTTTAGGGACAGGGCAAATCGAAGTGGGATATCCGATTTTAGAATTATATTTTATTTTTTATGGCTTCCAGGTCGATGAGAACTTTATCGCCAAGAGCGTCAACCAGCGGGTTGT
The DNA here is from genome assembly GCA_963676655.2 of Victivallales bacterium. GTDB lineage: Bacteria > Verrucomicrobiota > Lentisphaeria > Victivallales > Victivallaceae. The sequence continues at coordinate 800,099 of CAXXKX010000002.1, forward strand.
CGTCCGGGCCGCAGAATCCGACGTTGGTGCGGCGGATCCAACCTTCGGCGAATTCAAATTTACCGGACCTGGTTCCGAATATCCGGCCTCTTTCAGCCTGATCGTCCAGATACGCGTTATTACCCTGACTGACATCGAGCCATTCTTTCTGGCTTCGGTGTTGAGCCAGCATTTCGCGTTTGATCGACATTGTCGAGGTAATGTCCACATAAAGATCCGGAATTACCGGGTTGCGCAACGGATCTGAGATGCAATGCGGCATCGAATGATAGATCGTGACGTTTTGCGCGGTTTCCTTCACGTGCGGTTCGCAATCGGCGTTGGTCATACCGCGAAAAAACGCGGATGACACCGCGACGCGTCCGGTATTTACGTGGTCCTCCATGTAATCATAAGGACCGTGAGTCAGGACGATTTCCGGCGCGACTTCACGCATAACCGCGGTCATCCGGGCGATAAGGTTTGGCTCGTAAAAAACTTTAAGGTCGTCGACTAGGCTTTCATGATATACCGCGCCGATGATGGCGGCGGCATCTATCGCTTCCTGGCGCCGCATCCTGATGATGGTTTCACGATCATACTGATTGGTGCCGCAGGAGCCGTTTGCCACGTTCATATAGTGGATTTCGTAGCCTGCTTCCTTGAGCTGGATCAAGGTGCCGGCCATCATGAACTCAATGTCATCCGGATGACAGCCGACAGCAAATGCTCTTTTAGTCATTTTTCAACTTTCAACTTTCAACTTTAATCTTTCAACCGGCTTAGTGCATTTCAACTTCGCAGATGCCGAAACCGCCACGAAGGAAATTGAACTGAACGTTTTTGTGGTCCGCCAGCAGCGACATCGGAACGGCAGCGTCCGGAATCTGCTTGGAAATCATCAAAGTGCTCAAGCGCATGCCGAACGGGTTGTCGTGATGTCCCGGATGCCAGATTGAAACTTTTTCCGCTTTCCAGGTTTCTCTCGGGCCGACCGTGACCGCTTTAGTCGGGACGTTCTGGACCACGCCGCCGCCGGAGGTGCGGGCGTTCTGGATCAGGGTCATCGGATGCAGATCGACCACGCGGGTTCCGAGTTGACGGTATTCTTCCGGGGTAGGGGGTACGTCGGCGTATTTGCCTTCGCGTTTCAACGGGTCATTAAAAGCCCAGTGCTTGATTTCGCCCTGGCCGCCCTGCATTACCAGACAGCGCGCCTGGTCATAGGATGCGACATATTTGCTGACATCCGCGGCCGGGAAATGAATGTTTTCCATCGGCATGCGAAGTTCCGGTTTGATGCGGTTGAAGCAGAGGTCCATGTCGGCTTTAGCAAAGCCCAGCGGAAAATCCATGCCGGCTTCCTTGCCGTCGACGATCCATTCGTCCATGCCCCAGAAATGGGCGTGACGCAGATCGATATTCAGTTCGTTTACCAAACGGGCAACCAGCGGGAGCTGTTCGGTCGGGCCGATCGGGCCGCAGATTCCGCAGGGATTGTCCGCGGTGGCCTGTTTCCAGGCGGTGATGTATTCGAGCGCTTCGGCCATGAAGAAATCTTCGACGGTGTCGTAGATCTTGATGGTGAAACCTTCACGCTGAAGACCCGGCAGGTCCTCGAGGGTTAAACGGGCGGCGTCGTCAAGAATTTCACGGTCAAGGGTGGTGTAATCCCACCATTGCGGGGCGACTGTACTGAGTGCTCTGGTCATAATAGTATCCTCATTGTTTTCAGGTTAATTGTCAAAATACGGGTTATTTATAGTCAATATATAACTATCGACGTAATTATACTATTGAAAAAATTGCAAATTATGATACTATTATGACATGAAGTATCTGCATGAAAAGATTTTAACCGGTCCGGGGCAGTCATTTACGACTCACGACGAGGTGGGTAACGTGATCGACTGCACCTTTCATGTGCATCCTGAATATGAGCTGATCTATATCGAATCGAGCTTCGGAACCCGGTTCATCGGGGATAATATATCCATGTTCAACGTCGGGGATCTGGCGCTGATCGGGCCGATGGTGCCGCATCACTACTACAACCGGCCCGAGGACAGCGCTTCTCCGAAGTGGGGACATGCCCGGGTGATCCAGTTTCGCGAGGGTTTCGCCATGAAGTTCCTGACTGACGTACCAGAGATGGAGGCAGTGAAAAAGATGTTTGAAGCCTCTAGTTACGGGGTGGAATTTCCGGGTGCGACAGTTCAGACGGCGTATCCGCTGATCATGCGGCTGTTTACCGCGACCGGCCCGGCCAGAATTACTCTGCTGTTGGAGCTATGGGCGTTATTGTCCGCGTCCGAATATAAAACTCTTTCTACGGTTTCTGGTCGGAATACCGAGTCGTACGGCCAGGATCACCGGATGAATAAAATTCTCCAGTACATGCATGACCGGCTTGGTAAAGGCAAACTACTGACGCTGGATAGTGTGGCGGCGAAAGCCAACATGAATCCGCAGGCGTTCAGCCGCTACTTCCGCAAAACCACGTTCAAACGGTTCATTGATTATATCAACGAAGTGAAGATCGGCAACGCCTGCCGGATGTTGATTGATACGGATAGAACGGTTGCTGAGATCTGTTATGATTGCGGTTTCAACAATCTGTCCAACTTCAATCGCCAGTTCATGAAATTCAAGAAAATGACTCCGAAAGTCTTCCGCACCAACTTCACCCGGCATAAGGTTTAACAGTAAGTTTCGCTTGCTTATAGGACTTATAGGACTTATAGGTCATATAGGTACAGTTAAGCACCTGACTTATTTTACCGCATTTGCCTGGTTCGCCTGATTATTTTTGTAGTATTTCAATTATTTTTTTGCAGGTATCCCGTTGGAGATTTACTTGATCCATATCTATTTCCCGGTCGATGTTCAATAGATCGCCTTTGATGATCGTTTCTGCTTCAAGACGTTCATAATGCGGAACGAACACTGCATAGAAAAAGATAGCCGCTATTGCATAGAGCGGTGCGGCCATCGCAAACAGTAATCTTGTGTTTTCAGGGTGTTTTTTTCTTTTTAAAGCGTAAATCATTATGTTTACCGACACGACTTCGACTGGAACAAGCAACAGCAGTAATGCAAAGATGCCGAAAATAGCCCTCGAGTGGAAGCGGCACCATATGCAGGGAGTGTCGAGATCTCTCAATCCATGGCCATGTGATGGAAAAAACATTTTTAATCCTGATTGCAGGAAGTCATTTCCAATTACTCCAAGGCTTTCCAAAACAATAACAGTTATTATACAAGGGATAAATAACAGGATTATGAATTTTACGGAGACAAAGAAATTCACATTGTAAACGGAATGTTTTTGTTCGCTACAAGTTCTGTTTGCGAAATAAACGGACCAAACCCATGGAATGGTTATTGCCGTCGTTGTCAGCAGCAGGCATTGGCAGGAAAATGCCAGGGCATTAGATATTATATTTACATTTTTGCCGTTAATTGCCGGGATACTGCCGGCCAGCAGCCATAATGCCGTCGGTAAAGCAAGTGATGCCGCAATGGTTAAAAAAGCGGATTTGAAATCAAAAGAAGCTGATAGATTTTTCTTGGTTGACAGGAAAAAGTTTATAACAAAGATAGCAAAAATACTTACTGAAAATAAAAATAAGATAACAGTCAACAGCATGATTACCATTTTTTCGATAACTATGTAATCAATTTTGCGTCTTGCTTCGGTCATTACCGGTTCAATTTTGAATGAACGGAACAGCCAACGAAGCAGATAGCCGTTTTCTTCATGACTGGCTATGTAAAGTTTAAAATTTGAAGAAGACATGACCGAGCATTTGTTGCTGGCTTCTTTGTGCAGTTTGATGATCTTTGATAGCTTATCAGCGGCAAGTTTTGCCTTGTCTGGTCGATGGATTCTGCGATAGAGTTCCGGCAGTTCTTTTTGGAAATTCTGTACACATTCCATAGTGTAATACATATTAGTATTTGATAGCCTGTTGATCCACGATATAAGAAATTTTGTGTAGGAGTCCAGTAGCTTTTCAGCTTCATCGTGTTTGTTTTTCCGGATGAATTTTTTCGCGGTATCTGTTATTCTTTCGTCGATGTTATGCCATCGACAATCAATTGAAGAGTTATTCGAACAGAATCTTAAAACAACTTTTCTCATGACGTTTCTGAATGTTGGTTTTTCGCCGAATAATTTATATTTTTTTGCCAGGCGTTCCCGGGAATAGTCCTTGAATTCGGGCTTTTCAAAAGCCTGATAATAATAGTTGATCGCAGATGGTGAACCGTCTTCAAAAAGAAGGATAGCCTGCACCATGTCGTACCAGCCGTTATTCGGGTCGAAATGTTTAACTTTATCGATATATTGAATGAACGCACTGGCCTTTTCAATTGTGAATATTTTATTATGCACCAGGCAGGAAAGCAGTAGTTTTCGTTGGGCTGGTTCAATTTTATTGAAATCAGGCTCAGTATATTTTTTTTCAGCGAAGTAATAGTTGTCAACAAAATACAATTTTTCCTGATGGTCGAATTCTTCAATGTATATGTTGTTATTGGAGGATTTTTCCAGATAAGGTTCCATGATTGTCCTGATTATACGAATACCCGACGATACGCTAAAAACTGCAGCGATTCCGGCTATCAGGACGAGCATGCCGGTAAGCATAAAATATATAATTGTCTTTGACTTATTTTCCCGCATTTGCCTGGTTCGCCTGGTTATTTTCGTAGTATTTCAATTATTTTTTTGCAGGTATCCCGTTGGAGATTTTCCTGATCCATATCTGTTTCCCGGTCGACATTCAATAGATCACCCTTGATAATCGTTTCTGCTTCAAAACGTTCATAATGAGGAATGAAAACAACATAGAAAAAGATTGCAGCTATTGCATACAGCGGTGCGGCCATCGCAAACAGCAATCTTGTGTTTTCAGGGTGTTTTTTTCTTTTTAAAGCGTAAGTGATGATGTTTGCCGTTACTACCTCGATCGGCACCAGCAACAGCAGTAATGCAAAGATGCCGAAAACAGCCCTCGAGTGTAAGCTGCACCATATACAGGGTGGTGGATTCCTTAAGTTGTGATAACAGTGCGGAACAAAAGGATACAGTCCCCTTTGCAGAAAATCTGATCCCATGACGCCATGGTTTTCCATGACGAGGACAGCTAATATACATGGAATAAATAATACGGCAATTAAGTTTACGGAAACAAATAAATTTACATTACGGACGGGATATTTTTGTCTTTTACATGTGTTGTTTGAAAAAAAGGCGGAACATAACCAGGGAATGGTGATTGCCGTTGTCATCAGCAACAGGCATTGGCAGGAAAATCCCAGGGCGTTACTTAAAATATTAACATTTTTGCCGTTAATTGCCGGAATACTGCCGGTAAGCAGCCATAGCGCTGTAGGTAAAACAAGTGAAACTGAAATGACAAGACAAGTAATCTTGAAATCAGGGAGGGTGGCTGGATTTTCACTGGGAGACCGGATTGAGTTAATTACTAAAACAGTAAAAATGCTTACTGAGAACAAAAATAAGATAACAGTCAACAGCATGATTACCAGTTTTTCGGCAATGATGTAATCAATTTTGCGTCTGGCGCTGGTCATCACCCGGTCAATTTTAAATGAAAGGGGCAGCCAGTCCAGCAGATAGCCGTTTTTTTTGCGATTGGTTTCGTAAAATTTGCGATTAGAAGAATATATGATAGATATTTTATCGTTGGCCTTCTTATCCAGCCTGATGATCTCTGATAACTTATCCCCGGCAAGTTTTGCCTTGTCTGGTCGATTGATTTTAAGGTATAGCTTCGGCAGTTCTTTTTTGAAATGCCCTATACATTGCATTGTACAATACAACTCAAAATTGGATGAGTCGTTGACCCACAGTATAAGGAATTTTGCGTAGGAGTCCAGCAGCTTTTCCGCCTCTTCAGGTTTATTTTCTTTGATGAGTCTTGTTGCGGTATCAGTTATTTTTTTACCAATATCGTTCAGATGACAATGAACTGAAGAAGAATCAGAGTCATATCTTAAAAAGATTTGTCTCAGGACATTCCTGAAGTTTGGTTTACTTCCGAATAAGTTTTCTTTGACAGCCAGGCGTTCCTGAGAGTACTCATTGAATTCCATTTTTTCAAACGCCTGGTAATAATATTTGAGCGCCTCTGGTGAATCATCCATAAAAAGAAGGATTGCCAGGATCATATCGTACCAGCCGTTGTCAGGATCATAATGTTTAATATTTCCAATATATTGAGCGGCGGCTCCGGCGTTTCTAATCGGGTTGATTTTATTGTGTGCCAGACAGGAAACCAGCAGTTTAAGCCGGGGCGGGGCAATTTGATCTAAATCCGGCTCTGTGAATTTATTCCTTTCATAAGCATCGTAATCAATTAAATACAGTTTTTGAGAGTTATCAAATTCATCGATGAATATATTGTATGGTTGCAATTCGTCCAAATAAGGTGCTCTGATGACCTTGATTATACGAATACCCGATGATAGGCCAAAAACAGCAACAACTCCGGCTATCAGAACGAGCATTCCGGTAAGCATAAAATATATAATTGGCTTTGACTTATTTTCCCGCATTTGTTTGGTTGAGTTGTTCGGCTTTGCGGAGGATTTTTGCTTTATCCTGTTTGTTCTGGTTGTGGGCCGAATACATGTTCTTCATGGCGGTCGCCAGGATCAGGAACAAGGCGACGGCAAGCATCAGTACGAGTAATGTGGCATAACCGTCTTCGCGGTGGATTCCTTGTTTCATTATGATTTACCTCCAGCCGAGGCGACAATGCGGATTGCCTTGTCTTTTAATACTTGTCCTTTTGAGCCGATGGGCCGGAGATAAAGCACCAGCAGCGGGGCTTCTCCCGGCGGCTGTTCCCGGTCGAAGGTGGCTGAATAACTTTTGGCCAGGGCCAGGGTTTTGTCGCTGCCATGTTCTGAAAAGGTCAGAATGTTTTTCTTGACCGCAATAGTCGATTTATTGTTGAAAACGATTTTGTCCGGTTTCACGATTGCGGCGTGGCCGTTTTTGTGTACGAAGTTCCGCCAGTAATCGGCGGCTATGCTGGCGGTCCGGGTTTGTACCGCTTTATCGACGTATTTCCGGGTAACGGTCCTTCCCTTGAAGTAAAACGAGGTGGCGGCATTAAGGATTATTCCGGTAAGCAGGATGACGAAAAGCATTTCGACCAGGGTATAATTTTTTTTAGTCCACAGTCCACAGTCCACAGTCCACAGCGGAAAATACAGTTTGCGAGAGGACTTTCTATTATTTTGCTGAGTTTTGATGCTTGTATTAAAGCTTGAAGTATTGAATTTTTTCTTTTTCATTTCTACAACCCATCCGGCTAGAGGGGGTATCCTGACCACTCTTACTGTTGACTGTAGACTGTGGACTTTTAACTTAATTTTTTTCATTTTTTCAGCCCCTCTCCGGTTTGTGGTTTATCCTGACCACTCTTGCTGTTGACTGTTGACTGTAGACTTTTGACTTTTATTTTTACCTCGATAAAAGGTTTACTGTTGGGTTTCAGGACCGCTAAGACGGTCTGGTTAGGTTCCTCTTTGATCATTGATTTTATTTTTGAGTTTGGCGCAAAACCGGCTTTAGCATATTCATCATTGAAGATGCGTTCGACCCCGGCTGAATCGTAATGTTTTTTCTTCTGAAGCCGTTCCAGGGTATTGTCGATAACCATCAAGGCTCGACGTTCATTATTGAACGAACGGTCCATTCGTTTTAAGGTTTTCAGTCCGCCGAAGAATCCGGCGGTGAGGATTATCAGCAATCCGATCGCCATCACGATTTCAAGCAGCAGAAAATGATTTTTCTTTAATTTTTTATTATTCATCATAATGACAATGCCTCGATGATTTTAATTAAACCGGAAAATACCGCGAAAACAATAATAAAAACAATACTTGCAGTAATACATAAAAATAACATGTAAAGCCAGACGGAATTATTTCTGGTGTTACGTATTGTGCGATGGAAAAGCCAGTCCGTAATAATGTCAAACCCGTCGATGATATTTTCACGTGCGGCGGCATTACGCAGAATTGATTCATTTAAAGGACGGCTTAGTTTTGCTTTTCGCCAGGCATCGAGCCAGGGCATTCCTTTTTCGATCAGATTAATGAATTTATTCAGTTTGCGACGCATCCAATAATGACGGCATGCCGCATAACTGAATTTTGCGGCTGAAACGATATCTTCCCCGGATGACAGGTAAGACGCCAGGGACGCGGCAAGTTCCATTGTTGCTATATCCTGTAATTGCGGCCTGATATATGGAATCAGAATTATGACCTCCTCCAGCAGCATTAGAATTTTAGTCCGGTAACAGCGATAAATGACGTAAGCAACGATTGGAATAAATATAATGCACATTATTTGATAGCCGGATAATGACGAAAACCATCTGCCAACAGATATATCATAAATAAAATCAAGCGGCATAGGATCGCCGGCTGCAAGTTCGTCAAATAATCTTCTGAAGTTCGGGAATATAAAGATTGACATAAAAATCAGAACGCCGAAGGCCACAATGAATTCGGCACAAGGCGTAGCCACGGCAATCCGGTAAATATTATTGATCTTTGATGACATGTTCAGGCGTTTGGGGAAATGAGGTAGTATTTCCGCCAGATTCCCGGCTTTTTCCGCCTTTTCAACTGCCTGCAGATAGTATTCCGGAATAAAATAACTCAGATTATTTCGCAATGCCGTATGAAGAGGATGTCCGCCTATCAAATCCCGGCAGGCCAACATCAGCGCGTCGTTCCAACTGTAACAATCCGGAAAAATATGAAAGAGAATCGGCCGGTTCCATCCAGTTTCGAAGAAGCCTGAAATATCGGTGCCGGTCTCAGTCAGGGATTGAATGGCCTCGTGGAACGGGACGTCATTTTTAGCCGCCCAGGCCAAAGTACTTGCAAGTAGAGACAATTCATTGTTTGAAAGAGTGCCTTCCGGCAGTTCATTGTATTGTCCAACAGAGTATTTTTGTTCAAAGGAAATCATGGTTACCAGCCTCTGAACATACTTAATATTAAAGGTAGAAAAAGAATAATAATTACGATGCCGGCAATAGTTATCATTCCTGACACGGACATCATCTCCCAGGCTATACCGGTTTTACGAAAACCGAAATTACCGCGCTCCTGAAACAATTCTCCAAGTTGTTCCAGTTCTTCCGGCAGATTTTTTCCAGCGCTGTTTTCCAGCGTCATAATCAATAAGTTTGAGATATCCGGTTCGTCCTTCATTGCTTCGACCATATCCCCTCCGTTCCGGCATTTCTCCGTTATCCTGAGAATGGCATTTTTCAATTCAGGGAAATCAATAATATTCGCAATGACCGGGAGGGCTTCTTCAGCCGGGACCTGGCGTTTCATCATCATGGCCCAAATATTGCACAACCTGGCCATTGCGAAATTATAAAACACCACTTCGGAGAACGGCAATTTGCGAATAAACAGCAACATCGTTCTGGTGGCGTTTCTGCTTCCGGCAAGAATCCAGATAATAAACATTAAGTATACAACATACAACCCGATGAAAAAAGTTAAGTTGTTTTTAATAATATTTGATATGCCGATAACCATATTCGTTAATCCGGGTAACGGTTCGCCGCATAATAATTCATCAAAGATATTTTTGAATTGTGGAATGACCTCGGCACCGAGGAAAAGGAAGATGAGAAGTGCTAAGCTTATAGTTATCAATGGATAAAGCAAAATGTCCCGGACCATGCCCGCCAGCATGTATTGCAGACGGGAAAGCCTGGATAATTCAGCGAGAATATTCGGCAGTGAACCTTCTTTTTCCCCCAATGCGATCATTCTTATATATAAAGGGTGGAATAATTTGGGATATTCCGCCAGGGATTCCGACAAGGTTTTTCCGTTATCGGTGTTTTCGCCTATTTTCATTACAATTTTTCGCATTTCCCGGTTTTTGAAATCCCTTGACAACTGTTTTATCGTAGCCGGGATCGGCAAGTCTGATTTGGTCAGCAGAGACAGTTGTTTAAAAAAATCGGCAATCTCATAAAGGTTGGTTTTCATTATTCAGAACTCCTGTGAGCTTGGGTTACTGTCAGTTTTTTCGGTTTGTCGACCACGACCCGATCCGGCTCGTAATATGGATAGGCGGAAACCGGGAGAGCAGATATCTCAACCGGATATGCCGCCAATAATGTAATTCCTGTTAATATTGCGTCACGACTGAATTGCGGGAAATACAGAATGATTTTGCCGTCTTTTATTTCATACAGGTCGATTACTTTGCGCTCCCGCAGTTTATCGAGCGATTTCATAACCGGTACGAAACCCGGCGGGATCGGGATAGCAACCATTCCCATAGGCACTGGAGCTTTCTTCAAGCCCTTGACATAGATATTCAGGTTTACCTTCTTCCCGACTTTAACATTGGTTTTGTCATATGATGCGCTTAATTCAATCAGATCTTCTTTGGGAAGACGCGGTGGCGGCGTTTTTTTCTTAACTGGCGGCCAGGGCATATAATAGGTTGCGACGATATTGTAGCCCATCATCGATTTAGTTATGCCGCTGGTGGTTATCCGGTTTACGCCGTTTACTACATGGTCATTAAATTGAAAGTATTGCATGAGGAAATAGTTGCGTTGATTGATAGCCGCAGTTTTCTTTTGTCCGTTTACGTCAACCGAGAAAGTGAAAGGTTTAAATTTCGTGTGTAATTCAGCTTTTGTTTTCGCATATTGAATCATTGCCCGCATTGACATTATGGTTGTTTGAGTGCCGTGATCCAGTCCTTGAGCATAGAGCCAGCGCATGGCGCGATGGATTGAATCCGGATACGTGTTGTTTTTCATAAAGGCTGAAACCGCCAGTGCTGTGGTCGTTATATCAAGACCGATTCCGGATGAATAGAATATTCCGTAACCTGCATGTGACTCCCACCAATCGTACTTTTGGTTACTCTTCATCATTTTGTACAGTTGGTCTAAAAGGACTTTTGTTTCATCCGGTTTTATTCCGGATAACGCATTGGCGCAAAGCGCCATGATGTATGGATTAGCGTTTGAACCGACATGTCTGATGATATATTCACAAGCCTTAATCACGGTCTGGTTGCTGTATCCGGCCTCACGCAGGGCTATAGTACAATATGCAGTGATCTTCAAAGAGTTTTCCCAGGAGCCATTGCCAGTTTGCGTTATTTCCAGGTATCGCGCGGTGCGAGCGATTACTTTTCGATATTTTTTTGATTGATCTATTGTACTGTGGTTAGACATGAAAACTTTAGCCATGTCGTTTAAAAGCAGCAGCCCGCAGGTTGTAAGTTTATCTGTAGGCTTTTCTCCGGGATACAGACCGAAGCCGCCGCTGCGGCTTTCAAAGGTCAACAGCCTTTGGTAGCTTTCGTTGATACGCAACAACGCTTCTTTCCTGATTTCCGGATTTAGTTCGCCGGAAGCGTGCAGATAACCCAGCACCAGGACGTTCGGGTAAGCAACGGAACAGGTTTGTTCAAAACATCCGTAGGGTTTGCGGAGCATTCCGGATAAAGTATCGAGCATTTGCGGTAAAGGCGTCGGGTAAAGCTTGACATATATATCCCGACCTTCCTTCAACGCGTTGGCCGGAACGGAAAAGGTTTGTTCGGCAAGCCGGTCCACGGTGCCGCCGATTTCCACTGTGACTTTTCTGCCGTTCGGCAGAACTTCTATCCTGCGTTCAATGGCGTCGCTGGTTTTAGATCCGTAAGCCTTCATCAGTATTTTACAGGTTCCGGGGCTGGTAAATTTGGTTTTTATATAGATAGTTTTAACCGCCCCGGACGGTAATATCTGGTCGGGAACAGGCTGGAGTATTGTATAGCCGTCGCCGTCAGCCACTTTAAGCGATATTTTCTGAGGAGTATTCAGATAATTATACAAAGTTACGGGCATGGAGATAATATCGCCGTCAGTAACTTTAACCGGCGGGGTGAAGTTGATGAAAAAGTCCTGGAAAACTTTCAGTTCTTTCTGAATATAGTCAAGGTTGCCGCTTTTCGATACGGCATTGGCGCCGAACCGGTAATTGGTGATGGAGTCCGCAACGTTAAAAGAAATCTCCGCCTCTCCGCGATGGTCGGTGATTAACTGGGCGTTCCAGTACAGGGTTTCAGGAAAATCTTTTCTTATCCTGGGTTCGGGAAGTTCGCTTAAATCGCCTTCCGCCAGATTGAAATAGTTTGAATCTTTTAAGTTGCTGAAAAATTCTTCGCTGTTGGCAGAAGCAGGGTAGGACCCGCCGGAGAATCCTCCTCCGTCAAGTTTTTCAATCGTTTTTACTAATGGGAGAAACATTGATATAACACCTAACGCCAGACCAATGTATACCAGGGCTATGGGGCCATAGTAAAGAAGACTGCCGAATACCCATATATTGGAATTGGATTCGCGGTAATTGCCGATGCCCCTTCCCAGTCCCGGGCGCGAATCCAACCTCAATTTGAAACTCTCCCGGGTAAATATAAAGCTGTCAAGGCTATTCATGCAGAGAGGCGGAATAATCATAAAAGCCATAAAAATAATGGTTAATAATTTGAGATTGGGAGTGTTGGGAAAGAAGAACCAGCCCATAAAGAATATTTCACAAATGATTATGAGTAATCCGCATGAGGGGAGGGGAATATTAAGACAGTTCAAATAGTTTGAGGTGATTGGATTTTCCGTTACCAGATTAAGGCTGATTTTTTTTCTGGTTTTGTAGATTAATATGAGTAAGTATGCCATTAGAAACAGACAAACCAGGCATAGGGCAAGTCCAGCGGAAACATTTTTTGCGGATAAAATATTATTGGAATTGGTTAAATTGATCAGTAACGCCATCCAGTAGATGAACGAAAACAAACCCATGAATATGGTATTTTTAGTAAGTTCTTTTTTAAGTATCACCAACCTGTCAATATCTGTTATGATCGGCTCCGCTTTAACATTGCCGGTGAACGCAAGGATGAGATAAGGCAGGTTCCATAAGAGGTAAAGAAGGGTTGAAAATGGTAAAAACCAGGCGAATAATGTGTTGCCATACCGTATGTTAGCTTCAATAATTTTATTTTCCCTTGTACTGTATTTTTCAGACATTGCAAGTTGCAGATTGTTTACAGAGCGTATCTTATGGACCAGAAATTCGGCCTCCTGCGGATTGTTGTTACGGGCAAGCAGACTTCTCGCCCGACGCTGGTAGTTAAGATCAAATAAGTTTTGTTGCAGCGTAAAATAATAGCGGGCCGAATAGGTGTCTTCCGGGAGCAACGAGTAAACGGCTTCATCAATAGCTGATATCCCCAGCGCCGCTTGCTGCGGACTGCCGTTTGAGTTGGTAACTGTAAACTTGACTTTTGCTGATTGACCCGGACGGTATTGCCGCTTGTCAAAATCGGCGGTAATTTTCAGCGGTGGGCGGTTAACTTGTATTATCCGCATGTCACTGACGATATTCCCCTCCGGCAGGATTCTGTAGGCGTGAATCTGGAGTGTGCCAGAGATGTCCCTGGGGATTATATACCGGTATCGCTGTTGTTTTGATTTAATGAAGACGGGAAACATTGTCAGGCAGGTTTTGTCTTTGACAATATTGATATAAATATTATGATTGATTGAGTTTGATTCGATGGTTATTTCAAGCGGTTCACCTGAACGATAGACGGCTTTGGCGGTTTTCAGGTTGAAAACATTTTTATGAGTATTCGGGAATAAATGAATGTTCTCATTTACCTTATGATTGTTATAGGTCGCTGTTAGTGTATATGGCTTTTTTTGCGGGAGCAGCGACAAGATGGAAAGGCCCGAAGCGGTTGACCTGACTGATTGACCGTTGACTCTCAACTCTGCTTTAACCGGTCTTCCGTCCGGATCGGTGGTGTGTACAAACACGTCTGCTGGAATTTCCGGAAGCCGTTCGGCCAGGGCAAATTGCCAGTGGATGCGTAAAGGTTGTTTTGAAATTGTTTTTTTAAAGATGCTGTCTTTGCGGCGGGAGTTCGGGGCGACTACTGAGGCTGATAAAGTAAAGCGTGAGTCCTCAAAGTTGAAGTCAATTCCCTCAAGTTTATCCGGCAACTGGAAGCTGAATTTTGCAGTTCCATCCATATCTGATTTCAGCTCAATGGTTGTCAGATGTTTCTCATGTTCTTTATTTTCATATATGTCTTTCTCCCACCTGTATTGGCGTGATTTAACTTTAACCGGAATTATTTCAGTTGCTGTAACGGTGAGTTTTATATCGGCATTTGCCAGGGGCTTGCCCCAGATGTATTTAGTATTGATCGTGCCTTTAACTAGTTCACCTGGCGCGTAAAACGGCTTATCAGTGGAGATTGTGGTATTATAGTCCGGGAGTTGATACTTTTTTACCTCGATTTGTCTTGAGGTATTAAAACTTTCTGATTTAACGTTAATGTTATAGGTGCCGGTATTGACTTGTTGGGCTAACTTGAAATTGGTGTCGGCAATACCGAATTCTGAGGAGTTAAATGTTTTATCAAAAATAATATTATCACGGGAATCCGTAATCGAAATATCAACTTTTTTGTCTCCGTACGGCTTGTTTGTGACGGTGTCAAGAGTCAGAGCTCTGATGCATATTTTCTGGCCGGGTTGATAGACCGGTTTGTCAGTGGTCAGTTGACATTTTGTTTCAGGCAGGACTGATAGAAATTGGGTGGCATGGATTTTACCGACTTCAGCTTTTAGTTGCCATATTTTATTTTGCCGCGGCGGCAGAGTTATCAATGCAATACCCTCGTCATTGGTTGTCGCGTCAGGCAGCGGTTGATATTTCCCGTTTTTCCCGACGGGAGCAAAGCCCAGCTTGACTTTTTGCCTGGATAACGGAGTGTTATTTTTCGCGTTTCTCACTAGAATAAGTATTTTTTGCGGACGCTCCGGATTATAGCGCTTAGAGGAGAAAATAAAAATTTCAGTCGGGTCTGCGTGCTGGTTGAATCGCCAGATTGAATATAAAGATAAAAGTATCAGAACAGGAAGAAAGAAATAAACAGTCAATTTGACCGTTCGGTATGTCATTAACCCGGGAAGTTCATTATGTATATAATCCTTCCCGGATGATTCTGAATCAATATTTTCAATTTCCGCCATAAAATCCCCTTGTCGGATAAATTGGAATAATTTATTATATAATACTTCTAAAGAAAATGCAATTAAAAAAGCAGAAAAAAAGTTACAATCAATTAAAACCGGGTAATCGCCTGCATAATGGAAGCTGCGGAGCGATGAAAATAAAATCTAAATTATGACTTTATGCATTTTGTTCATATTACTCTTTTTCATTCATAATGGCGCGTAATTTACTATTGAAGTCCGGCGGTTTTGTCCAATAATCATCCATGATACCGAATTTCAAGTTTTTTATCTCAGGAATGATCTTATATTCTAGGTGTTTGTAATAATTGTAAACGCAGAAAAAATACAGGCAGGTTGAAACAGCTATTGCCGGGGCGGCATAGAGCATAGTCAGTAATGCCCGTTTCCGGAATTTTTGCCGAGCTAAAATCAGGGAGGATATTTCCCACATAATGAGCAAACATAATATTATCGCTCCGACAACTATGCTGAATAAAATAATCTGATATATTTGATAATTTAGGGGATAGCGATGGCGAAAAAGAGATATCGATCCGAAATGAGCCTGTGTAATTGACATGTCGGGAATAAAGTCTACTATCCGCGGCATGACTGCCCCGATAATGAGCCAGCCGGTCAGTAATAAAGAGAAAATTGCCCATGAGATGTAGCACCGGTCCGTTCGTTCCGTTTTATCCGCAGGCATTCGCGCACAGAATCCTGCCGCGGTGAAAGGAAGAGCCAATGTGGTCCAGAAGAGTAATAATGACTGAAACGCGAATCCCCAGGCATTGGCCCGGATATTGTAATCGCGGCTGTTTATTGCTGGGATTTTTGTAACGAGCAACCAGAGAGTGAAAGGCAGAATGATCGAGCCTGCAATAATAGCCGCCTGACGCTTTGAAATGCTAAATTCAATATCGTCGGACCATTTGATACAGCCGAAAATTCCCCCCAAAAGTAGAATTACACTGAACGTTGCCAGGGCAGGGATAACGAAGAGAATTGCCGTCTGGTCAAAAAGCAGATATTCTAGTTTAAGGTACAACGGGTTACTATGAAACTCTTTAAATGCGAAAGAAGAAAAGAAGTGACTGCCGCGTTTTTCCCCTGACTTTTTGAACAATAGAGTTGATTTAATTTGTTTAAGCTGCGCAGTTCTTGCAGTTCTATATAGTTCAACTATTTTTTTCATTTTATTTCTTGCGTCAGAGGCTTTGCCCGGTTTGCCGATCGCTTCATAGAGCGGAGGAATATTTTTCCGGCATTGCTGCCAGAACCATTGTGCGTCATGATACATAATCCGATTACCGGATTTCAGTTCGACTTTAAGCGAATCCTGCCAGGTATCCAGAATGCGTTCCACCTTAGGATTTTTTTTGTTTTTCAGCAGTTTTTTGCAATAGGCCATCAATATTATATGAATGCTTAGCTGGCGATCATAGGCGGAGAAGTATTTAAAACTGTTGTATAAACGGGTATATTTGTAGAGAGAATTGAAATCGGATACCGGCAACGCCAGTTTTCGTCTATTTTTGACTTCTTCCACATAACGATTGTATTGCGGTTTTTTCAAAGCGGTGAAATATAGTTCCAGACCTTTTTCAAAGGCGGCCATATCCGTAATCTCCGGCTTTGCCTTCGTTTTGTCAATGCCCCAGACTTTCTTGTCGTAATTAGTCGCTTTTTCAAAGAAACATATTGCCTGGATCATGTCGTACCAGCCGTTCCCGGTCTCGTTTTTCCGGGCTGTATCGAGCCACTTCTGATTTATTGAAGTAGAGAAGCTGCTTCGCTTGTAACAGTATTGAAAATATGCCGCTTTGATAAGTCGGGTGTCGGTATCGCTTAACTTCTTCAAAGAATCGTCTTTAAAAGAACAGTCATCCTGCCAATAATTATCATATTGTCCATCAAAAAAAAGAACGTCATTCGGGGCTAGTGATTTTGCCAGTTTTTTCAGATATTTGCTATTATACCTGTAATATGACCTGTCATTGGAATGTTCCCATGCCGGATACATGCCGGTTAATAAACTTTCACACTGAGATGCGGAATAAACCGCTAGGGCGGTTAACAAACAGGTGAAAATGAAATAAAGAATTGTTTTCCAGGAAATATTTTTCATTGTACCCCATCATCAATATTTCAATAAAGCGAAGGAGTCTTTCAAAAATAACTGAAACTTTTTACTGGCGTCTCATGGGAACTTTCGGCTCCGCCGGTTCATTAAATAGCCAAGGCTATGCGCCTCGCCGGCAAAGCCGGAATTTCTCCCTGATACTCTCAGGATAAAGTTCCATTTATTTATTCACAACTCCTAAATAAGTTTTTGATCATAATTATCTATAACAAGATAACCGCGCTATTTAGACATAAATCGAAGTCTGTGATGTTAATAGAATAATAAGCTTGATCGCTTATATTATAGCAGTAATTTATTTCGATTGCAATGTTTAACATGAAGTTTTGTTTTGGTATTTTAAATTAATAAAATATCATCATGTGATTTGTTATATTTTTTTAATGTCTTAAATATTAATTGTTTACGTTGTATTTGTTGTGCCGGCTAAATTAGTTGCCAAAACAAAATTATTTCTTTTGCAGAACTACCGATAAGAGTATATAGTAAAGCCCAAAGCAGTTCTGATAACTATTGAGGAAGATGCACCAGATGATCGATCTTATAAAAAATACTGTGAAAGAAATTATTCCTGAAATAATTGAACTTCGGCACCGGTTGCACCAGATACCGGAAATAGCCGGAAAGGAATACAAAACATCGGCCTTAGTCCGGGAAACCCTGGCCGGGTCAAACATTGATCTGCTCGAACCCTTTATCGGTACCGATGTTGTTGGTTTGCTTAAGGGCAGGATGGATGGACGCACGGTAGCCTTGCGGGCCGATATGGACGCTTTGCCGCAAACCGAACTTAATAATTTTGCCTATAATTCGACTCATCCCGGCATGATGCATGGCTGCGGCCATGACGGTCATACTGCTTTGTTACTGGGAACGGCAATGGTGCTTGACAAACTGCATGACCAGTTCAACGGTTCGGTTCGGTTTGTTTTTCAACCCGGAGAAGAAATTGCGGCCCTTGGTAAAGATTTGGTTGAGGCCGGAGCTCTGCTTGAGCCAGAGCCGGATGCGGTTTTTGCCTTGCATGGTTTTCCCTGTCTGCCGGTCGGGGCTATTTCATCGAAAACCGGGGCGATGATGGCTGCATCAGACTTTTTTACCTTGAAGATTAAAGGGAGAGGCGGCCACGGCAGCAAACCTGAAACGGCAATCGACCCGATAAATGTTGGAGCGCATATCGTGACCGCACTGCAGTCGATGCCGGCCAGACAGCTTTCCGCTTTGGAGCCGATTGTCGTTAATGTCTGCACCTTTCATGCCGGGGATGCCGGTAATATTATTCCATCCGAAGCGGTTATCGGTGGAACTACCCGTTATTTCAAGCCGGAATACTGTCAACAGGTTCCGGCCATGATGGAGAAAATAATTGCCGGAATTTGCGAGGCATTCGGTGCCGATTATGAGTTCAAATACGAACAACCTTATATTCCGGTTATCAATGATCAGAACATGGTGGACTTTGCCCGGAGAATAACGACTGAATATCTGGGGGAACAGGCCTGGATTGATATGAAAGATCCGAGCACCGGCGGGGAGGATTTTGCTTACTTTATTCAACAATACCCGGGCGCTTTACTCCATGTCGGTATGGGAGAAGATTCCCCGCCGCTGCACAATCAGCATTTTAATTTCAATGACGACGCTTTGGTCAACGCTGTGACATTTATGGTTGCGGCAACGATGGAGTTTCTTAAACAATAAGGCTAACCTGAATTATTCACAAATTTATGGCGATCTGTTACAATCTACTCAAAGTAAAGCATTTGCTTATGTCATCGACGTAGCGCTGCTACGCCTGCGGGATAATCAAAAACTTTCTTTTTGAGCATATTTTCACATCTCATCCATTTTTTATGAATAGTTCAGGCTAATCTTCCAGAATTGTTTGCAATTTTTCTTTAATCGCGTCAATTCCCGCTATATCAAAGTTTTCAATCGCGTCATACAACTTGGTAGAGATTCTCTTCATCGGCGGCAGTTTATGATGTTCGGCAAAGGCGTTTATTTTTGCCGCGACATCTTTAAGTTTATTAACTGCCAGGCCGCCATCGAACTCGTCCAGTAAAGGCAAAAGCTCCAGTCTGGCGGCTTCGCTATATTCCACCGGCAGGAGCCAGTCGAGGCTGGTGGTTATGGTCGTGATGTCGGTAGAGGTCTGGAAACTTAATAAGTATTTACTGAGGACATTTGCCAGGGTGCTGATTGATATCGGCTTTTCAAGTACTTCTGTAAAATACTTCCTCGAAGCCTTATTTTTTGAATCATATGAGGCGGATATTGCCAACACCGGCAGATTTTCAAGTTTATTGATCGAATGCAATTGCTGCACCAGGTCAATACCGGATATATCCTGCAGCCTGATATCAACCAGGGCGAGGTCCACGTTGTTTTCCGCCGCCAGCATAAGGGCTTCTTTGCCGCTTGACGCGGCCAGCGGCGTCAAGCCCAGTGATTCAAGCTGAGCTCCAATAACCGTCAGATTGTCCACAAAATCGTCGGCCAGTAATACGTTGGCTGCTTCAAAACGCCGGGTGATTTTATGATCAGACAAAAACGAGACATTGGCGTTATCGGTCCCTTTGGATATTTCTGCGGTAATTTCAACGGTAAAGGTACTGCCTCGCTCAAGCTGGCTGGATAATTCAATCGTGCCGCTCATTAATTCAACTAACTGTCTGGTAATAGTCAAGCCGAGGCCGGTTCCTTCATAATGCCTGGTCGGGCTGTCGTCAGCTTGCTCAAAACTGTCGAAAATACGTTCGAGATCAGTTTCTGCGATGCCGATTCCGGTATCTTCAATTGAAATTCTGATTGTCTGGGTGTCTTCAGTTTCAGCCGCTTTCTGCACGTTGATAGTCACTGACCCCTGCTCGGTAAATTTAATGGCGTTGCCGATCAGGTTGATAAAAATCTGCAATAACCGGTGCTGGTCAAGCATGAGGATTTCAATACTGCGGTCATAAAAGATTTTCAGGCTGATGCCTTTGTTGATCGCCTGCTGCTGGAAGATCGCGTTGACTTCGGCCAGGATATGGCTGAAGTTGGTCGGGGACTGATTGATGACCATTCTGCCGGCCTCAATTCTTGAGAGGTCAAGGATATCATTGATCAGTTTGAGCAGGGCGTTGCCGGCGGTCAGGATCGAATGCGCTTCCTTTTTGACTCTTGGCGAATCAGCGTTGAGTTCAAGCAGTTCACTGTAGCCGATGATGGCGTTCAAAGGAGTACGGATTTCATGTCCCATGTTAGCCAGAAACGAACTCTTGGTCCGGTTAGACGCTTCCGCGTGTTCACGGGCCAGAATCAGTTCTGTTTCATAGGTCTGGCGTTCAAGTTCCGCAGTAGCACGGACAGCCATAATAGACATGATTTGTTCGATGAAATCCGGATTCTCTACCGGCTTCATCGATAACGCCCAGAGAATGCCCAGCAGTTTTCCGTTTGGTGATCGCATCGGGATACCGATATAGCCTGACGGATTGAGATCGGATATGGACGGAGGGAGGTCATATTTATCCTTGACAAGTTCAATGCATACAACATTCAGGCCGTCAAAGACTTTTTCGCATGGGGTATTCCTGAGCGGATATTTAAAGTTGTTGAGCAAGCCCTCCGGACCGCGGATTATCAGAGTCTGGGCATAGTTCGCGGAATGCGGCTGCATTTCAGATATAATGCAATAATCTATTCCCAGATTTTCGTTCAGCAGAAGGGTCATACGTTCGAAGAATGCTCTGCCGGTTACGTCAGCCAGACCTCGTTGCAGTTCCCGCAAGACATTTTTATTGCGTTCAATTTCCGCTTCGCGGGCCAGTTTGTCGGTAATATCCGTAATCAGCCCAATACAGTAACTTGATTCAGTCTGCAGTAGCGCAATTCTGAGGCTGGCCCAGATTATGTCGCCATTGCGCTTGATGTATCTTTTTACAATATCATATGCCGGATTTTCCGGTGACAGAGAGTGGAACAATCTGCTTGAACTTTCCAAATCATCAGGATGAGTAATAGCCTGAAAATCCATTTGCAACAATTCGCTTTGGCTGTAGTCGAGTTTTTTGGCCAGGGCATTATTACAGATAGTTATTTTGCCGGCACTGTCAAAAAGAGCAATTCCCATCGGAGCGTTATCAAAGATATTGCGCAATTGCTTTTCACTTTCCCGAAGCATAAGTTCTGTTTTCTTCTTTTCCGTTACATCCTGGATTGCACCGTAGACCAGATTGTTATCTTCATTGATCTGTCCGTAAGCATGCAAATATCGGAGGTTGCCGTCATCATCGATAATTTGTAACGGAGTTTCATAGGATGATGGTGTTTTGCTATTGTTGACTTTCTCTATTTTTTTAAGAAAATCTTTTCGTTCGCTTAACGGAATACGTTTAATTATCTCGGAAACCTTAACGTTCCCGCGCAAAGAAGATATATTAAGCATATCCGGGAAATCCTCAGAAAAATGTAGGGAGTCACTATTTTTTTCGTGCTGGAAATAACCTATTTTACTCAGTCGCTGGGCAATTTGTAATTGTTCAGTGTATTGAGTCAACCTCAGCTGGTTATTTTTTCTGTCATTGATATCCAGGTGGGTTCCCAGCATACGAGTTGGTTTTCCCTGATTGTTTCGTTCGATGATGCTGCCGCGAGTCAATAGCCACTTCCAACTGCCGTCTTTACACATAAAGCGGAACTCAACGTGATATTCCGGTAATTTTTCATTTTTATACGCATCAAAAATTTCTTCAGTCTGCCTGATGTCATCGGGGTGGACCCTTTTTCTCCACTCTTCGTAAGTCGCGGGAAATTCGTACGGAACATAGCCGACCATGGTATACCAGTTGGATGAAAAATAGATTTCATTATTATCCAACTTCCAGTCCCAGATTCCGTCGCCAACTCCTTCAAGAGCGTCGCGCCAGCGGCGTTCCGCGGTTTTCAACGGGGTTATGTCCTGCATAAAACCGATTATTCTATACGGCTGGTCATTATTATCCAACTCCACTATTGATCCGAGGACATAAAGCCAAATCCAGCCTTTTGTTGCGTGTTTGAACCGGAGTTCGATTTGATACATCGGCGTTTGTCCTGTCAGATGATCTTCTATTGCCGTCCAGGCCGGAGCCCGGTCCTCCGGGTGAATACAGTTGAGCCATTCTTTTCGAGTGTACGGATAGGTCTTTCTGGTGTATCCTGTCAGTTGCAGAAGTTTGTCGCTGATTATGGTGTCATCGGTTTTCGGCAGCCACTCCCACATTCCCAGACCGGTACTTTCAACTGCCAGTTTCATGCGCTGTTCACTCTCACGCAATGACATCTCCGCCCGTTTGCGTTTGGTTATATCAACTATCTGAACCAGATAACCTTCGGGTTGAGGTGATTGACCTGAAAGTAATGGTGATACCGTCAAATTCCACCACATTTTTCCGGTACCGGAGGTATTGTAGAGGTTTAGCTGCCGTATTTTATCGAAATCGAATTCAGATTCAATCCGGACAATCTCACCGTGTTTGATTCTGGCGCAGTCTTCAAAAGAAATGTTCGGATCGGAAAAAAGGTCAAAGCCTTGAACTTGTTCTTCCCCGCCGACGATTTTAAACATATCGATGCAGGCAGGGTTGACGTGCTGGAGTTTTCCATATTTATCATAAAGCTCGATTGCGATCGGAGACGATTCATATATCCCGCGAAACAGTCGTTCCCGTTCAGTAAGATCTTGCTCTAGATGCCGGCGATGGGTCAGGTCCAGTCCGGTTCCCTGGTATTCCAGCAGTGCGCCGGATGAATTGAAAATGGCCCGGGTAGTCCAGTGCTGCCAGCCAGAAGAACCGTCTTCAAGTTCTACCGGGTATTCATGAGTAATAGTTGGAGATTTCGGGGTGAGAGCCGCGAGTTCAGATATAATTGTTTTTCTGTTTTTACCCGGTACGTTGTCAAGGAAATTACATTTAGGTAATTTTTTCCTGCCTGCCGAGAGAAACTCACGATAACTGTCGTTCAGGAAGAGTATTTGCATGTCTTTGTCATAACGAACGATAAATTCAGATTGGTCCTGGATAATGCTGGCATACTCTTCCCGGCTTTTCTGAAGATCGGCGATCAGTTTGGCTTGCTCGGTAATGTCGCGTAAGTGTTGGACGACTCCACGGACGGAGCCGTTTTCATTGAGGATTGGAACAGCGGTCAACCAGTAATTGCGATTGTTCGGCAAACAGGTATTGCGAACTTCCTGGACCTTGCCGGTTTTTATGGCGTTTTTAACCGGGCACGACGGGCAGGGTTTATCCAGGTTGAACATTAATTTGTAACATTTTGAACTTTTGAGCTTAGTGAGGTCATCAACCCCGGTCATCTTCAATAGCTCGGGATTCGCCCATTGACAACTATAGTCATTATCAAGGTACATAATACCTTCAGAAAGGTGTGTCAGGATAGCGGATTTCTCGGACTCCATCTCCGCTACCAGGTCACGGTGCCGCTTGATTTCAATATTTGCTGCGGTCAACTCTTTTACTTTAGTTGTCAATTCGTCAGTCGTGGCCCGCAGTTCTTCATTGATGCTTTGCTGTTCTTCATTCGATGCCCGCAGCTCTTCATTGGCCGCCTGGAGTTTTTCTTCGTCTTCTCCGCGCTGTTCTCTTTCGGATTCAAGTTCCAGTTTGAGCCTTGAGCAGCTTTCCTCAAGGGATTTTATATGGAGCCTGGTGGCTTCGTCCATATCAAGTTTGCCGGCTTTGAATACGGAGCTTACGGTGGTTCCGTCATCATGATGAAATACTATTGCGTAGGCACTGTCTCCCCAGGGCATCTTAAACGGCTCGATGCGAATAATGATTTTCTGATCTTCATTTTCATTGGTTATGAACAGTTCAACATCCTGCTGTTTGTCCGCTGCCCGGTGAATTCCCTCACGCAGAGTGATTCGCATTGTATCACATGGCAAATGATGCAGTGATATATCGGTCATCAAACCTCGCGGCGGCGGAATATAATTCCATATATCCCCGAATGTGAACAATATTCTTTCCTCGTCGTTCATCAACAATCCAGCCTGTCCGTGCCGACTGAGCCAGGTTTCAGTAATTTCGAGCCCTTGATTGTTCATATATCTCCTGTCCCTGTATATGTTATTATTTTGCTTTGAATTCTGTGTATTGGAAAAAATCGGGATATCCGCTTTTTTTACTGTACTGATGGAGCGGTGATATTGTTCATCCTTTTTGATGTCATTGTTTTTTTTAAATAGACGATTTTTCGCGTCATAAATAATGAACAACGGATTATGGGCTCCAGTCATCTCATTATCGCCGACAACCAGAGTTCCGTCCGGTTTAAGCGAAAAATGAAATATGGAATGCAGTCTTTTTTGTCCCGCGCTATTCAGGTAAATCAGCAGATTGCGGGCAAATATCAGGTCCATTCTGGGAAACGGAGGATCCCGAGTCAGATCATGGCGGACGAAGGTAATCATGCGACGCAGTTCTCGTTTGACTTTCCAACTGCAACTGCTCTCCTGAGTAAACCAGCGCCTGCGACGGTTTGCGGACAGGCCTTCGAGAGATTTGTCGTCGTATTCTCCGAGCGAGGCGACTTTTATTGCATCGGAAGAGACGTCGCTGGCAAAAAAGCGGATATTGGGCTTCATATTAAGGACTTCCGCCTCTTCCAGAAACATAATCGCCAGGGAATACGCTTCCTGTCCGGTGCTGCAGGCAGCGGACCAGATGCGGATTTCCTCTTTATCTTGCAATTGTTTTTTCAGTAAAGGAATTACAACCTGCCTGCGAACAGCCTGAAAAACGTGGATGTCTCTAAAAAATAATGTTACTCCAACCAGAATGGCATTCGCCAGTTTGTCAACTTCGTTCGGATCTGATTCCAGCTTGCTGAAATATTTGTCCAAAGGCTCTTTATTGATAATTTCGATGCAGGTTTGTAACCGCCGGTTAATTGAAGATGGTTTATAATATTCATACACCGGCCAGCCGCGGTCTTGAAGTAGATTGAGAATATCTTCGCTCATTTGGGCGGATATTATTGTTTTTTCGGGCATTGATGGATTAATTTTTTCAAATACAGTATTAAATAATAATTAAATCTAAATAAACCGACTTTACTATAATAAGATCGGCTTTTGTAAAATCAAGCTCAAATTATGACAAATTCATAATTATTTCAGTTTAGAGCCGGATTGGCGCTCCTGTGCCTTGGCGCGGTTATCTCTCAAGCCGCCGGCTTTCTGCTGGGTTTTTTTTGCGAATTTACTGATGCCCCACCATGCGCCGTAACCGGCTGCGCCAAGGATTGCCAGAATAATTGCCGCCTTGATGATCTGCTTGATGGTCCCTGTAATCCAGTTCCATTTTCTGCCCATGATATTCCCTTTCCTTCATTTAGATGACTGGTTGGAAAACGTTCATACGCATATTATATAATATTTTGATGAGAAATTCAACTCTGAAGCATGAATAAGTTTTTGATCGTAATTATCTATAACAGGATAACCACAGTATTTGAAGATAAATCGAGGCTCGTGATATTATAGGACTTCATCTGATTTATATAAATAAAAACATTTTTTTCTGTTGTATCAAGGTCATCAGGTTCTTTAACTTGCAAATAAAATCTAAAAATCATGATTACTTTTGATCGCTTAATGCCTTTTCTATTTTTGCCTGATTTTCCTGTATGTGTTTCAAACTTTGCTCAATCTGTGGAGTGTATTTTGAAGCTTGATCTTTCTTTTTCTGGTGGACGTCTTTTTTGTCTTGTTTGGCCAATTTAGAAGTCAATATTGGTGGAACAATGAAAGCTAGAATCAATAAGATGCCACTAACAATGGGTATAAATACAAAAACACAGGCCAACGCAAACAATATAACAAATGAAATAACCAGCAGACAACCTCCACTTATTTTTCGATCACAACTTTCTTGTTCATATTTCTGTTTGCTAAATATATTGCGAACCTTATGTGCGGCATCAGCTCCGCTTTTATATTCGGATATACTTTGTTGAATAAGCTCTTTTATGGTTGGATCATCGGCTGTATTGAGAGCATTTTCCAACATTTTAACAGCAGAATATACCGATATAGGATAGACACTCCAGTTTTTGCAATTAGCACACGCAGTATACCACCAACCGCAGAAATATTCCGGGTATTGAGTCGTGAATTCGTCTAGCAGCTCCAGTGCTTTTGGGAAATCCTCAAGTTCTATGAATTGCAATGCGTTTTTCAACAGCTTATCACGACTGGCAATACCGTTCACCTCAACACTACCAGCCAACTTGACTTGATTAACAGCCTGTTTTACTTCAAATTCACTTCCGCAATACATGCAGAAAGACTTTTGCAAAGCATCATCAGTCCTGATGCTTCCACCGCAATTTAAACATTTTACATCAACTAATGCCATAATCTATCCTAAATTTTACTCTTACAATAATCTGTTATGAGTATTTATAAGCCATAATCCTGCTAATTCAGCTTTATGTTAATTCTGTGGGTCAATGTTAATTCTTAGAGGCAAACCTTATCTTTTGCGTTTCTGGCCAAAATCTCACTTATGGGTTCCTCTAAAAATTAGTTCATGACCTGTAATTGGTCCGATGTGATATATATTATTTGCTGTATTTTTGAAAACCTCAGCAATTTGATAAGGGATTTATGATGCTCAATGGATTTTTCGACATAGATTTTCGCCTGGAACAACTTGATCAATGCGGCGACCCGCTGACTAAACTTAATGAAGTTATTCCGTGGAATGCTTTTCGTGGTGACCTCGAAAGGATTCGGGAAAAGAATCGCAAGAGCAATGCCGGACGAAAATCGTTTGACGTGATTCTGATGTTCAAAATGCTGATTTTGCAGTCGCTGTATAACCTCAGCGATGACGCGCTCGAATATCAGGTAAGGGACCGTTTGAGCTTCATGCGTTTTCTCGGACTTGCGCTTGACGACCGCGTTCCCGACGCCAAGACGGTTTGGCTGTTTCGCGAACAACTCGGGGAACTTGGCCTTGAGAAAAAGGTCTTTGCCCAGTTCGACCGTTATTTGCGGGAACAAGGTTTTACCGCGAAAAAAGGGCAGATTGTTGATGCCTCGATTATTTCCGCGCCCAGGCAGCGCAACAGCCGTGAGGAAAATCAACAAATCAAAGACGGAGAAGTACCCAAAGATTGGAGCGAAAACAAGCAGCGGCAAAAAGACACCGATGCCCGTTGGATCAAGAAAAACGGTAAAAATCATTATGGCTATAAGAACCATATACAAATCGATGTCAAGCACAAATTCATTCGTGAATACGCCGTCACGGATGCCTCTGTCCATGACAGCCAGGTGTTTGCTGAACTGCTTGATAAGAGCAATTCCAGCCGTGATGTATATGCCGACTCGGCATACCGGTCTGAAGCCCGGCTTAACGAACTTGGCAAGCTTGGATATCGCGAGCATCTGCAGCGTAAGGGATGCCGGAACCGCAAGCTGACCAACTGGGAAAAGTGCGGAAATAAGACTCGGGCGAAGGTCCGCGCCAGAGTTGAACATATCTTTGGCGTTCAGTCGCAAAAAGCCGGAACTTTGATTATGAGAACGATAGGAATTTCGAGAGCCAAAGTAAAAATTGGCTTGCGAAATATTGCTTTCAACATGGACCGTTTTGGTACTTTGAAAGCAAAAGTATGAGGATATGTCAGAAATGGGACCGAAATCAGTAAAATCATCAGAAAAAGCCATCCAACTATTGCCATTTGGGACGGCAATAGAGACTAATTTCTTATTTTGATTGACTGATTTCATTCTCTATTTCCAAGTTTTAATTTTCAAAGCTTAAAAAACGTATTTTTAGAGGTTACCTTATTTTTTCAAGCTCTTTTTTGAAGTTTTTTCCTCCTCTGATAGTCAACGGCATATTTATGCACATTGATCTCAACGTTGCAAATATAACGGATGGTCGCGCTGTTTGCAAATTTTGCGGAAAATATTCATTGCGCCTCAGGCCACTGCGGCATTTTAGAATTAAGATTGAATAGAGTCTTTTATGGGAGCGCCGCAGGCCACTGCGGCATTTCACAGATGTACAAAAAATCACGACCGTATATATTGTCACAAAAAAATGTTTCCAACGTCATTTCAATGAATATTATATATCGATATCAATGCCACACTGGCCTGGAGCGCTTCAATCATGATTTTGAAATATAACGTATTCTGCGGATCATCCATTAAGACAGTGCACTTTTTTCAATTATTTCTTTTTTTTTACTGGACAAAATCTGAATTTGATATTAGTTTTAATACTATGGTTTTCACTATCATAAACGTATTGAAGAGGAAGAGTTATGTCAGAAGAAAACAAAAATGCTGAAAGTAATGTTTCTACCCAACCCAAACCCTTACGTCTGGTCCCGCTCCACCTGATGAGATCCCGGGAGAATTTCTGGAAACTTGCCGTGTTTGTGCTTTTGCTGGTTGTATCCTGGTTCAACATCCAGATGTACTATGCCAACCAGAAAAAAGCTCAGATGATAATAAACCATTCTCAACCGTTGAAAGCGTTGGAATCTGAAAATCCGGAACTTGCCGGTCTGACCGACGAGCAGGCAAGTGAGTTGATTGATTTTTTTGCGTCAAACGAGCGTGGGGCCGCTCCGATGTTGAGCGAAACTCCTGAAAAAATTACTCTGCGTATTTTTGTTCCGTTTTTAAATAAGTATGAATTGGATGCGGAGGAAAATTCCGGCCGCCTGACCATCAACGGCAGCGCCGCGATAGATAAAAAAGCTAAAACTCCGAAATCCGCGGTTGAAACCCGGGTTGCTCACAATTTTGCGTATTCAATCCCGCTGCCGGCGGATGCAGAATTGAAAAAACTGAAAATGGACAAAACCGCAAATGTCCTGACCGTTACCATCCCGCGTAAAAATGTTCAAGCAAAAGCGTCACCGGAAGTAAAAACTAAAGAGAAAACCGAAGCCAAGCCCAAAGAACAGACTGCGGCCAAGCCCGTTGTAAAAAAATAAATCCGTAAGACGGATGACGCCGGGGGACGTCACGGTGCGATGTTTCGTTGCAATTGCATTTTGCGCTGCGGAAACGGGAAACATCACATATGGGTTTTATTATACCCGGGAGCGCTGGTTCTCTGACCGGCATACGGCTAAGTTTGAAATAATCCTTTCTTTGATGATATTATTCAAGGTCGCTTGTATTAGAATTATGAAGAAATACGTTTTATTTGGATTGATATCTACAATTGTAAATACGATATTATTGATCTATACATATCGTTCAGATGATCAGGATATTTGGGCATGGTTTAACGTCTTGAATATTATTCCAAATGTTATCGCTTCAATTTCATCGTCATTGATTGAGCTTCCAAACAATGTATTTTTATTGGATATTATGTATGCATGGTAATATATTGGTTCTTGTTAGGTGTGCTTATCAAATATTTATATGACGTCATGTATTCAAAGGAAGCGAGTTCAGACGAAGTGACTGAAAGTAATCGGGGGCAGGGGGATCTGTGAGTGTTGGTTGATTTTGTGCATTCTAACAGGCCCTTAATAACGATAATATAGATCATATTTATAAGTAATAAATTAAGGGGGTGAAGAATGATTAAAAAGATGTATGTATTTGGCTTTATTGAGGGTATGGGAATCGCAGTTATCCTTTGTTTTTAATTTAAATATTTTAATTCTTCATTATCGGAATGGCCTGAATTAGGTTGGTTTTCATTAGGTATTGTCATGCTGTCTGTCTGCATAGGGAGAAAGTACTTAAAGAATATTGTTGTAAAAACTATAAATTCAGTTAAAGAAAATGGAGAACAATGCACTCAGACGCCAGAAAGAGAGGATTTGAATAGTAATAATGACAGATGATATTATATTTGTGTGATGTAAGGGATTTGCCAGTTCCATGCGGCTCATAATGTTACGCTCTATTCAGGTTTGATATACATATAAGATTCCAACGTTGATGGTGCATATTACCGTTAAAGCCCTCCAAAGGGAACCTTATTTGCAAGATTTTATTTCACAATAGGTTGGCATGGTGGATATTAATTTATGGGTAAGAAAAAATACACTGATTTTAATTCAATAAATAAAAGTTGGCAATTATTGCCTTTTTTTCTTAGTCCAATATTTTATTTATTATATGATTTATTTGAGCATCCATTTTTTCTTGTTTTACTTGGATGCTCAATGCTTACGATAGGTATTATTCTCTTATTATACTGTGTTTGTATAATTCTTTGTGCTATTGAGGAAAAAAGTAATGATTACTATTTATATGTATTTTATGCTCTTATTGGTATTGCTTGTGTAATCTTAATTATTATATCTGCTATGCTTATTCTTATTAAGTTGCTTGAACTTTTGTAAGGGAGGCCGAATGGATGTACAAGTGTAGTGGAAAGATGTATTTTGATGAATAGAGAAAAGAAATGTAATAATCCTGATTATATACAGATTTATAGGCTGACGCATGTTTTTTTGTTTGTCGATCTAGTACTAATAACTTTATTAATAGCTTTTAAGGGAATTTCCAGCTATTCAAGGTTTATTGATTTCGTTTTTAATCTCTCTTTTTATGCAGTAATTCTTTTTTGCGGCCCGATTCTCCAAAATATTGAAATAAAAAGGAGTAAAAATGATTTTATGCATAAAAAAGAAAAAATCATATTGAAATTTGTAATGAGAGCTTTTCTCAGCGTCTTTATGTTTACCGGTTTAATTGTAGCGCGACTTAAAGGAATTGCATAATAAAAAGACAGGCCTTGATACCTTTGGAACCTTACAGGTTATTCCAGATATCAAGACTTATTGTGAAAAGCCGTAATTATAATGTACAAGCGCGGACGTCTCGTCCGCATCAAGGGTACGTCTCGTACCCGCTTCAAGAGTTTGTTTAATCGTGTATCTTTATCGGCGCTTAGCGCCGTCCAATGGCTTCGACTTACTTGGTTTTCCCTGGGAGCGCGGACGTCTCGTCCGCATCAAGGGTACGTCTCGTACCCGCTTAAGATGCTTGGATTACCGTATATCTTTACCGGCGCTTGCGCCGTCCAATGACTTTGACATATCTGATATCCCCTGGGGACCAGCGCTCCCGGATGAACTCAAGAAAATATTGATATGAAGGAAATAGCGTGTTCTTGCGTTATTTGAAATATCTTATAATCAGATGTATATTCAATTGAGCTGATACTGGAAAACGCTCAGAGTTCAAGAAAAAAGTTTTTGAACTCTGAGCAAATAGAACTTCACTCAATTGTATCTATTTTCTTAGGAGGAACCGGAGTTTTTAAATGTTTGGCTTTTGCTATTTCCATAAGGAACTTGGCTATTTCCGGTCCGTATTTTTTTAACAGAACTTTAGTTTCCGGCGTCAGCCCGTCGCATCCGGGAACTTTTACCGAACTTTTGTGACCGGAAGAGTTTTGAGTCCACCAGACATACGCTTTGTTAAGCTTTGCCATTTTTACCGCAGCTTCTTTTTGCGTCAAACCGTTCTTTTTAATGGTCTTGGTGATCTGTTCTGCCGGGTTGGAGCTGTTGGACGCTTTCAGGATTTCCATGTACATCTTGATCTCAGACAAGGAGATGGACAAAACCGTCGGATTTTTTGATGCTTTTTCGGTTTTATTGGCCTTGCCCGTACTCTCTGAAGCGACAGCAAGCTGCAGGTTGGCAGCCAGCACAATAAAGAAAACAATTCTTATCAACATTTTTTAATTTCCTTTTTTTTAATTCTTAATGACTTTTGCGATATAACGTAAAACAGATTTATAAAATGATCATAGATTTTCTCTCCCGTTGGTTAATTCGCCGTTCACACAATACAGTTTTCCGATGAACGGCAGCTTATATATCTGAAACTGGATTCCGGATATTATCTTATCCGTTATTTTATTTTCCAGGCTGAATCCATTAACTCCTTATTGAAGTCTCCGGGAATAACTCCTTCCGTAGCGTATACATAAAGCGCGGCAATAAAAACATGTTTGATAAGATTCAGCAGCATCAATAATACAACCATCGCCAATACAACGGCGGCAAACAGATATAGCCGGTGGTTGACGAGAAAAAATACTCCTGGAGTGATCAGCAGTGCCGGCAGCCCGGCAATCAAGCCCATTCCGATAAATCCGCTTATGGATTCTCCCCAGAAATTTTTTATGATCATAGCTGATCTTCTCAGAAGTTTAAATGGCCCGATCGGCTTCGTCTCGCGTATTATCGACGGGATGACAAATATGCAGCCAAGAGCCCAGAAGGTTCCGGCTATGGACGAAACAATTCTTCCGGTCGGAGTATCGTCGCTTGAAATTTTACTCAGGATCAGCCCTCCCAAGGCGCAAAAAAACGACCATTTCAGGATTGTTTTGGTTTTTCCCGCCGCCGCTTTCAGTCCTCGTTTCAGGGACGTTTGATTCCCGTTCAGCGCCTGAATAATCTCGTTATATAAGGCTACGTGTGAAAAAACAACTAAGAACATCAGGAGAAAATATACGGCTGCAAGCAAAATCAATGAGCCTGCATTATAAAATACGCTGCTGGATTTCCAGTGATACGCAATAGAAAAAAGCCCAATAACAAAAGCGGTAAACGGTATTCCCGCAAACAGAATCGGAATGATGATTAACCGTTTGCTGTCTGCTAAAACCTTCAGGGAGTTCTTGAGGATTTGTCCATTTCTGTTTATTGCATTCATGAGTTTTCTTTTAACCTGTATTTGCTTTCAATATATTTGAATACTTCACCGCGGGAAATCCCCAGACAATTGGCCTCGCCCATAAATTTATTGAATAGTTTGTCAAGGCAATCCGCTTTTTCCGCTTCCGAAAGCTCCGCGATATTTTGTCTGGCCGAAACAAAAGTTCCGTTACCGCGCTGACTTTTTATATATCCCTGCATTTCCAATTCAAGAAATGACCTGGCAACGGTGTTGGGATTGACTTCAAGAGCAGAACTAAGTTCCCGTATTGAGGGCAGCTTATCGCCCTCATTAAGGACGCCGTTCGCAATAATCGCCACCAGTTGGTTGAATACCTGTTTGTATATTGGAATTCCGGAATCGAATTCCAGAGCCATACCCGAAACAATATTATTTGTCATCTGTATTAATTCCTTAATTTATTAGTGTATTAGTATATTAATACTTTAAATATAAAATTTCAACATTTTTTTCAAAAAAAATTAAAAAAAAATTCAAATACTAGATGAAACCTCGGAAAAATCAAGGGTGTAATGGTTGCAATCAATATAGTTTTTTTTTAGAGGGCTCAATTGCATATATTGAACCAACAAAAAAAATGAGTAGTTGAAGAGGCAAGGTCAAATCTTAGTTTTCGTGTTTTTGAAAAACATCGAAAGCATCGGAGAGTAAGCCTGAATGAATGCCCATTAGGACTATGTTGATAGGGGAACCCGAGTCCTTTGTATGAATCCCCCCTAGGAGCGCGGACGTCCCGTCCGCATCAAGGGTACGTCTCGTCCCCGCTTCAAGAGTTTGTTTAATCGTGTATCTTTATCGGCGTTTAGAGCCGTCCAATGACTTTGATTTACTTGGTTTTTCCTGGGAGCGCGGACGTCCCGTCCGCATCAAGGGTACGTCTCGTACCCGCTTAAGATGCTTGGATTACCGTATATCTTTACCGGCGCTTGCGCCGTCCAATTGATTCGATTAACCTGGTTCTACCTCCCCTTTTTGCAGGCTGGACGCCTGCATGCGGACGAGACGTCCGCGTTCCCAGGATAAATACATGCGGACGAGACGTCCGCATTCCCAGGATAAAATGCATGCGGACGAGATGTCCGCGTTCTCCGAGAACCATAAAAATAAAAAGCCGGAATTGTCGCATTCCGGCTTTTTTATTTTCAACCATTGTCAATTCCGCTTGAGGATATCAGCTCCATTTTTCCATGTGGACTGAGCCCGGATTGAAACGGGTTCTCGGGGCAGGTGAATCAGCGGGGTGACCAACAGCGACAACCCCGATTGGAATAACGTTTTCCGGGAGCCCAAACAACTCTTTCAATAGACTTATTCTTTCTTCGCGCGGGTGAATACCAAGCCAGCAGGCGCCGAGTCCCATAATGTCAGCGGCCAGCAGTATGTTTTGAATTGCCGCACTGCAGTCCTGGAGCATATATGATAAGAGATTATCATGGGCTTTTTCTATATCGCCGCATACTACAATTCCCATTGGTGCGTTCGGCAGGAACGGTGCGTTAGGTAAGCCTTCCGCCATTTTTTTCAGCATATCTTTGTTTTGGACAACGACGAACCGCCACGGATCTTTGCAGCAGGCGGACGGCGCGGCCATTGCGGCCTCCAGCAGCGCCTGCAAATCTGTCTCACTTATTTTCATGTCCTGGAACTTGCGAATACTGCGCCGTTTAAATAATGTTGTCAGTCTTTGATCCATGATTAATCCTCCATGTTATTGCCGAACTATAATCTTGTATGATAACTTGCCACATTTACTTTTCCCAACTCACAACCCCCAACTCATCACTCATAACTCATCACTCCCCACTACCAACTATTATATTCCCTCATTCGTTCTTTTCAAACTAAAATACCATGAAAAATTTATTAAGCTATTGCAACCTGGATATATTTGTTGTAAAATAGTATGTGTCGACATATTGGAAATGTTGAATATCAACAACATAAAAATTTCATAATAAGGGGGTGTCTGATGAATAAGGTGTGTTGTTTGCTGCTTTTTTCTCTGGCTGTCTTCAGCTTCAATCTACATGCGGCAAGGTTTACGGTAAAAGTTGTCAAGGTTTCTGGTACGGCTCAATATAGAACCGGCGGCAGCGGACACTGGACTCCCATAAAGCAGAACCTTGAGCTGGCCGGAAACAGTCAGATTAAAACCGATGCTAAATCGGAGGTTTCATTGGAAATACCCGGAAAAGGGGTTGTCAAGGTTCATGAAATGAGCTATTTGAAACTCGATAAACTTGATTTAAGGAGTAAAAGTTTCAATATCAGGATCAAGCTTTACTTCGGTCGCCTCTGGAACCGTTTTAAAAAGAATCTTGAGGGGGAATCGTCAAATATGACGGTTGAGACTCCAGCTGCGGTTGCTGCGGTTCGCGGTACTCAGTTCTATGTTGATTCAGAACAGAAAAGTAAGACCTCGAAAATTGGTGTATGGGAAGGCTCGGTCGAAGTCAAAAGCACTCGCAAACCGGGTTTCAAAATGGTCAACGCCGATTATGAAATTATTGTTTTATACAATAAACCGCTGCAGGACCCGGTAAAAATGGCCCGGGAAGAAGCTAACCGCGCCCGGGAATTCCAGCAGGCGATCGATAATATGGGAATGGCTGCGGCTTTCCCTGCCGCCAGAGGAATGGTGGAGATTAATGATATGCATACAAATCAGGCTCGGGATACTCTGAACCGGGTTAGAATGCAGAAAAAGGGCGGTGAAATCGCCCAGCAGGATTTCAAAAAACTAAAACTGGCTATCGCCCGGCTTTATGCTGATACCAAATATCATCCGGGAAAAGAATTATCCGGCCGCGAGGTCAAAAAAGTAGCTAGAGATTCCCTGGTATGCCTTCTGAAAAACACTGACCGAACCGGAAAAAAGATTCGAAAGTGGAAAGGCCCTTATATTGATTCCGACCTGAAAGATCCTTTTGGCGGAACCTATGGCGTTTACTTCATGAAAACCCCGAAGGGAACCGAAATCCTGATGCTTTACTCTTACGGCGTCGACAAAATGCCAGGAGGTGATAATGACGAGGAAGCAATGTATAGGATCCAGCGTCTGATAAGAGATGCTGAAAACGTTCGGAAAAACAAGTGATCTGATGCCCGGCCAGAAAGATTCACGCAAAGAAATCGTTATAGACTGCATTATTTGCGGCTTGAGCTGTCTGATAATGCTGGTCCTGGTTGTTTTCCGTATTTTCGGCACCCTTGATAATATGGTTTATGACCGGCTTCTTGATTTCAGGGCGGGAGGGCATATCGAAGCGGATAATAGCGATATCGTGATCGTGGCGATTGACGAGAGTTCACTGACTGAAATCAAACAGCGTTGGCCGTGGGATCGCTCGCTCTACGCGAAAGCCGTTAATAATTTGTCCAAGGCCGGAGCAAAAGTCATCGCCATTGACCTGCTGTTCATTGAACCTTCCAAAGACCCGAAGCAGGACCGGGCGTTTGCCGATGCCATGCGGAAAGCCGGCAACGTGGTTATTGCCGCGAAACTTGAACGGCTGAATCAGGATTTTTCAACGAACGAAATCAGCTTGAGCGGACAGCGTCTGGTGCTCCCGCTTCCGGAATTCAGGGCCTGTGCGACTTCCGGGATTGTTAATCTTGAATTGTCAACCGGTTCGGTCGTCAGGCAGTTCAAGCCTTACTATGAACACAATGATCAGAAATTCCCGGCCTTTTCATTGGAAACCTATATCCGGGCGTTTGATAAGAAGCCGGATCTGCCGGCGGCGGAAAGTTTGTTCATTGATTATCTGGGCGGCCCCGGAACTTTTCCGACCATCCCGATCTACCGGGTGATCCGAGGTAAATTCAAACCGGATGAATTTAAAAACAAAATAGTTTTTATAGGTGCCACCTTCAGCGACGCTCATGACTTTTTCGCCACGCCGCTGACCTTCGATGACAATCCTTCGACCGGAGTCGAAGTCCAGGCCAATATTCTCGCGACAATGATCAAGCATGAATATGTCTCAATGATCCCGCTGGGACCGCAAATCGCGGTTATTCTGGCATTGGCCGTTATCGGCGGTTATCTGGCGATGTTCCGGTCTGCGTATTATTTCTGGGCGGCTTTTATCACGGTTTCCACCTTGATCATTTCTTTCTCGGTCTGGCTGATATATAAACATGAAATATTTTTTGACGTCAGTTATCCGCTGTTGTCGCTGCCTTTAAGTTTTTTCATGGTGAATCTGCGGATGCGCAAGCCGCTGGTGCTGCATACCAAAGTCGGCCCTTATATTCTGCATGAGGAACTTGGTCGTGGCGGTATGGCGGTGGTTTACCGGGCCACTCATCCCAAGACTAAAGAGGAGGTTGCGCTTAAACAGATGTTGGCAGAGTATGCTTCGGATGAAGATTCTATCGGGCGTTTTCTGCGGGAAACGGAGATTCTGCAGCAGCTTGATCACCCCAATATTATTCGGATAGTTGACGCCGGGGAGGTCAACGGCTGCCCGTATTATGCGATGGAACTGATTACCGGGACCGCGCTGGACCGGGTACTCAAGGAAAGCGGCCGCCTCGAACCGATGGAAGTCAGGAAAATCTGCGGCGCGGTTGCCCGGGCTCTGGCTCTGGCGCATCAATGCGGGGTTATCCACCGCGATATCAAACCGAGTAATATTATGGTTACTAATCTCGGCGTTCCCAAGCTTACTGACTTTGGTATTGCAAAAAGCGCGAATTCCGAACATCTGACCCAGACCGGCATGATCGTCGGTACTCCAAGTTTCATGGCGCCGGAAATTTGTCAGGGGCTGGACCCGTCCGCTCATTCGGATATTTACAGTTTTGGAGCGACATTGTATTTACTGGTAACCGGACGGCTGCCGTTTGCCGGTAAAGATTTCAAGACCACTATCACCATGGTGCTGACCTCCAAGCCTAAAGATATCAGAGATCTCCGTCAGGATGTTGATGACGAACTGGCGCAGTTGATCATGCGGTGTCTGGAAAAGAAGCCGGAGGATCGGCCCAAAGATATGATGGAAGTGGCGCGGGCTCTGGATCCGTTCTATACTGAGATCGCGATGAAATCGACGGTTCAGATGGGACAAAGAACAAAAATAAACACCGCGGCGTCCGAAGGCCAGACCACGGTTATCGCCGCGGATGATGGTAAAACGACAGTAATAGACTCCGCTGATGAGGCGGCCACCGTGGTTTTGGAAACCCGGGATATTCATCATAGATGAGAATTTTGTGAGTTTTAAAGCATTGTTTATTATTCTATAGTAAGTTGGCCCGAATATAAACCTTGCCTTTTCCATGCATAATGCTATATTCTTTTTTTAACGCTATAAAAATATGAAATAAGAGAGGATAACATGAGCGAAAATTCAACCTGGATTCCGTTTGATGTGATGGAGCGGTTTATGTCCGATGTATTTAAAGGGCTTGGGGTCCCGGACGAAGAAGCGGCGATTTGCGCCGACGTTTTGATTGCGGCGGATAAACGCGGGATTGATTCGCACGGCATCGGTCGTTTGAAACCGATTTACTATGACCGGATCAACCAGGGAATTCAGTTTCCTGAAACTGAGTTCGAGATTGTCCGCGAGGGCCCGACTACCGCGGTTGTCGACGGACATCACGGTATGGGGATGGTAATAGCGAAACGCTCTATGCAGATGGCAATTGACAAGGCTGAAAAATACGGCATGGGTATGGTCGCTGTCCGCAATTCCACGCATTACGGGATCGCCGGGTATTATGCTTTGATGGCGGCTGAAAAAAACATGATCGGGATTACCGGAACCAACGCGCGCCCGTCCATCGCTCCCACTTTCGGAGTTGAAAATATGCTGGGAACCAATCCTCTGACTTTTGCGATGCCCACGGATGAGGAGTTCCCGTTCTTCCTTGATTGCGCGACAAGCGTTTCGCAGCGTGGCAAGATCGAGGTATATGACCGGGCCGGAAAAGAGCTGCCCCCTGGCTGGGTAATCGGTCATGACGGCAGTACCCGGACTGATACGCACCAGATACTGGAGGATCTGGTCAAGGGCACTGCCGCGTTAACCCCGCTTGGCGGCATCGGCGAAGATACCGCCGGTTACAAGGGCTATGGTTATGCTACCGTAGTGGAAATACTCTCAGCCGCCCTCCAGCAGGGAGCTTTTCTCAAAGGGTTGCTGGGGTTCAATGCTGACGGTTCGCGCTGTCCCTATTGCCTGGGACACTTTTTTATTGCCGTTGATATCAACGCTTTTGTTGATCCGGCCGAATTTCGCAAGAGTGCCGGGGATATTCTCCGGGCGTTGCGCAATTCAGATAAAGCGCCAGGATGCGAACGTATTTATACCGCCGGTGAAAAAGAATATTTGACCTGGCTGGAAAGGCAGGAGAAGGGGGTGCCGCTTAATGCCGCACTGAAAAAGAATATGGTTGCAATGCGTGACGAATTAGGGCTTGATTATCATTTTAATTTCGAATAAGCGGTCAGGCTTATTTTTCTATAACATTACAGACATCGATTTATGTTCAGAGACTGCGGTTATCCTGTTATAGAAAATTATGATTAGAACTTAAACATGGTAATTCCAAAACTTCGTTTAAATAGTTTTGAAATTACCTTAAAACCCAGGAAAGATACGGTTATGTTATTTGTCGCTCATCGTGGAGAATCGCTTGACGCCCCGGAGAATACTCTGGCGGCTTTCAGGCTTGCGTGGCAGCGGCAATGCCGCTGTATCGAGTGTGATGTCCGGAGAACTTCCGACGGGGAAATTGTCTGCATGCATGACCCGTCGACGCTGAGGACGACCGGCGCAGACTATGTGGTGGAGCGCACCCCGTACAATAAACTCTGGCGTCTCGATGCCGGTTCCTGGAAAGACCCCGAATGGACGGGGGAAGCTATTCCACGGCTTTCCGAAGTTTTATATGAAATGCCTGCCGATTGTAGAATATTTATCGAATTGAAAAGTTCAAGTGAAATTCTCGAACCGCTTTTTGAAGTCATTGACAAAGCTAAAGTTTCATTCTGGCAAATCAGGCTGGTCGCCTTTGATTTTGAAACAATAAAGTTGGCTCAGGCGCTTTTTCCCGCGGTCAAAACGCATTTGCTGACTTCATTCGAAGAGCAGGACGGGCAACTGATGCCTGATGCGGAATCTTTGTTGGAAAAACTGCAGGCGGCGGGAATCGTTGGAATTGGCTGCCACGCCAACGACAAATTGAATAAGGACTTTGTCCGGACCTTTACCGAGGTCGGAATAGATTTCAATGTCTGGACCATCGATGATCTCGACAAAGCCAGGCGGTTTGCGCAAATGGGGGTTAATTCGATTACCTCAAATCACGCATCGTACCTTGCCGGGCGCATGATATAAAACGCTTCGAACATTTAACATCGAACATCGAATGATTTTAATACAGTGGGAGCCGGGCTCGGACCGGCGATGCCTTAAAGATTGTGGGAGCCGGGCTTTTTAACGGGGGTGCATACCCCTGCCGACCGGCGATGCCTTAAAGATTGTGGGAGCCGGGCTCGGACCGGCGATGCCTTAAAGATTGTGGGAGCCGGGTTCCGACCGGCGATGTCTTAAAGATTGTGGGAGCCGGGCTCCGACCGGCGATGTCTTAAAGATTGTGGGAGCCGGGCTTCGACCGGCGATGCCTTAAAGATTGTGGGAGCCGGGCTCCGAACGGCGATCAAGCGCTGAAAGCGCGAAATATATCATAGCCCGGGGTGATTAAGCGAAGCGATTGAACCCCGGGAACAAATAAGAAAAATAAGCAAGCCCTGAAAGGGCGACATATAAAAATTTGAATTGAACATAACACAGGACATTAAAATGAAAACCGCCAAATTGATATATGCCGATTCCGAATCGTCGGATATGTTCTTCGCCTCGGGCTTTCACGCCCCCGACCCTTATCTTTGGTTCGAGGCTGACGAACAGCAGGCCGTGGTGCTGTCCGCGCTGGAATACGGGCGCGGTCGGAAAGAATGCAAAGATGGCGTGGCGGTGTACCGGATGGAAGAGTTTTTTGAAGGCGAAAAAGTGGTTTCCGCTGATAAAGTTATCTCCCGGCTGGCTGGACGCCTGGGTGTTGAACAGTTTCTGGTGCCGCATGATTTTCCGCTTGGATTGACCGAGAAAATTCGCAACGCCGGGCTGGTGGTCTCTCCGGTCGATGGCATTTATTTCCCTGAACGTGAATTTAAAGACCTTGATCAGGTCGATAAAATATCCGCGGCCATGCGAGTCACGGAGGACGCTATGCAGACTGCAGTCAGGATGATTGCCGACTCATCGGTCAATAACGACGGAACCTTGAATTATCAGGGCAGTACCCTGACTTCAGAGCTTGTCCGAACTGAGATCAATATTCAATTGCTGCGGCATGACGCGTTCGGCCGGGATACGATTGTCGCCTGCGGTCCGCAGGGGGCCGATCCGCATTGCTGCGGCACCGGTCCGCTTATGGCTGAAAAAACAATCATTATCGATATTTTTCCGCGAGTGAACTCGACCGGATATTATGGCGACTTGACCCGGACCCTGGTTAAGGGCAGGGCTCCGTCCATTGTCAAAAAGGCTTTTGAAGCGGTCAAACTCGCGCGCGATACCGCCAAAGAACAATTGCGCGCCGGTGTGATTCCCGCTAATATCCACAAGGAAGCCCTCAAGATTCTAAAATCCAATGGTTTTGATACCGGCAAAAACGATCAGGGCAATTACGGCTTTTTCCATGGTCTGGGACACGGTCTCGGACTTGACGTGCATGAAGCTCCACGCCTTTCTCCGGCCAATGAAGACCCGTTGAAAGGCGGCGAAGTGGTGACTGTCGAACCTGGCGTTTATTATCCCGAATGGGGCGGCGTCCGCCTTGAAGACGTCGTCTGGATCAAACCCGACTCCTGCAAATGCCTGACGCAAATAGATACAGTCCTGGAAATTGCCTGATTAATCAGAGGACATATCCGGAGCGTATCCTGGGAGCGCGTGGCTCCAGCCGCGCATGAAAAGCGCATTGAGTTTAGCCACTAATGACACGAATTTCACTAATAATACGGAGTCTTTGATAGCTGATTATTGGGAGCGCCGCAGGCCACTGCGGCATCAGGGCAGATGAGAGTTAAATCAACTTGATTTTGCCGCCGATTGACAGGACTTTTTCGACGATGTTTTCGTAGCCGCGTTCGATGACGTCGATGTTCTGGATGGTGCTTTCGCCTTTGGCGCAGAGGGCGGCGATCAGCAGAGCCATACCGGCGCGGATGTCGGGGCTGGATATGCTTGTGCCGCGCAGTTGCGACGGACCGTTGATAATGGCCCGGTGCGGATCGCAGATAATGGCGTTGGCGCCCATGCCGATCAGCCGGTCGACAAAGTAGATGCGGCTTTCAAACATCTTTTCAAAAAACAGGATGGAACCTTCGGCCTGGGTCGCCGCGACGATGGTGCAGCTCATCATATCGCTGGGATATTGCGGCCAGGGGCCGTCCGATATAACCGGGATATGGTTGCCGAAATCCGGCTTGACTTTCATGCGTTGTCCGCCCGGCAGGAACATTGAGTCGGGCTCAAGTTCGATTTCGATGCCGAGGCGTTCAAAGACGCGTCGGGTCATCCAGTAATGCCGTGGAACGGTGCCGGTCAGGCGCAGTTCGCCGCCGCAGGCGGCGCCGAGGGCCAGAAAACTGCCGGCCTCGATATGGTCACTGAACACGCAGCATTCAGTGCCGTGCATTTTTTCTGCCCCGATTATTGTCAATGTATTGGAGCCGAGACCGGTAATTTGCGCCCCCATGCCGCAGAGCATTTCACCCAGGTTGACGACGTGAGGTTCGGCCGCGGCGTTGCGGATAATGGTTTCGCCTTCCGCCACGGCGGCGGCGCATAATAGCTGTTCGGTCGCGGTTACGCTGGCTTCGTCCAGGAACAGCTCGCGTCCCTGCGGGCGTTTTTTGCAGTAAAACTTGAAAGGCGAGGCGGTGGTATCGATTTCGAAACCGAGTCCTTTCAGACCGTAAAAATGACCGTCGAGACGGCGTCTGCCGATAACATCGCCGCCAGGCGGCCAGATTTCCGATTTGCCGGTACGGTAGGCCAGGGGGCCGGCAAACAGGATACTGGTCCGGATGCGCGAACAAAGGTCGCGTGACAGCGAAGTTTCCTGTAATTTACCGGCGGTCACCTTGACGGTGCCGTTATTGAATTCAGCTTCGGCCCCGAGGTGACGCAAACCTTCCAGCATGGCGTGAACATCCAGAATGTCCGGGATGTTATGCAAAGTTACGGTTTCATCGGTCAGCAGAGTGGCCGCCAGCATCGGCAGGGCGGCATTTTTATTGCCGCTTATTTTGATTTCGCCTCGCAGCGAATTTTGTCCTTCAACTCGTAGATTATTCATTTTTCAGGTTCGAAACGGATAATCTTTTTAATTTTGATAATCGGGCCGGGAACCACACGGAAGCCGTTCCTGGCGATTTCGGCAAACATCCGGAATGTCCCTTCCTGCATTTTGGTCAGATCGGCCACTACTGTGACCGGTTTATTCGGCTGCATGATCGGCAGCATTATTCTGGCTTCTCCGAATGTCGGGCCGTTGCCGGGGTCATTGATGTCCCTGATCTTGATTTGCAGCCATTGTGCTTCCTGAGGTTCCGCACAGCAGACTTTAAATTTGATTCTCAGGGTATCTTGTTCCATCTTGTAGCGATAGTTGATCGCGTAGCCGTTGATGATGTCGGAAATCCCGAACATGCCTCCGAACAGCGCGATCTTGTATTTCCATTCGTGGGTTTCTCCA
Organism: Victivallales bacterium; assembly: GCA_963676655.2. GTDB lineage: Bacteria > Verrucomicrobiota > Lentisphaeria > Victivallales > Victivallaceae. The sequence goes on from CAXXKX010000002.1 coordinate 843,870, forward strand.
GACTCAATCGTGACCGGGTTCAGGATTACTTCCTGGGTCTGGATAAAATCATTATCTTTTTTGCCGCTCCAGGTATAGAATATTCCTTTGGGCATCAGGTCGTTTTTATTCAGGAGATAAGCGAACATGAGCGGCGAGGAGTGGGATATCCGGGCCGACCATGGACTGGAAGGGGCGACAAAACAGTTTTTCTTTTCCGCTTTACCAACTTTAACCAGTTTGTTATGATCAAGATTTATTACCTGAATTTTACCTACTTCCGCCACATTGGCTAGGCCTGGCAGATAAATATCGTCGTTTTTCGGCGTTGACATAGCTGGGATGGAGCGGAGACATAAAGTAAGGGGAAATGGCGATTTTCCGGTGTTTTTTGCTTTGACGTGGACTTTGATTTCGCTGGAGTTCCGTTCAAGGATAACGTCACGGGTCAGTTCGATGTTTTGTCCGCAATAATTCGCGGCGGTCAGCCTGATTCCGGCGCGGTTTGGATTATCATAAAGTATTTTAACGTTCATGTCGGAAATTTCTTTGGTGGATTCCCGAACGTTCCAGAACCATTCACAATGTCCGCTTTTATTGCTTGATATATTAGCCGGCAGCAAAGGATTGTCGCCTTCACGTTTTTCCTTGTAGGGATACATAACTTCACAATCCAGCGGCCGGTAAACCAGCGAAGCAATACGGCCGTTGGAGCTGGGGATAATGCCGACCCGGAGAAAATTATTATTCAAAAATATCGCATGCTGTCCGGATATTTCCCCTTCTTCAATCGCACACGGGGGCTTTATCGGAGTGGCGCATCCGCACAGAAGCACTGTGAACAACAACCCTGCAAACAAAGATAATAAACGCATCTTACGCTCCTTAAAATAATATCAAAGTTAAGTAATATTATATCAGCACTGCCCTATTTTGCAAGGATGGAAAACAATATACTTTACCGAATAAACTTAAAAAACGCATCAACATTACTGTCCGGCAAACTTTTTTTAATAGCTACCTCCGATAAATTATTCGATGTTTATCGCCAATAGTCCAGGCAGGTTGGAAAGATTTACACTCATGTAAGTCTTTCATGATTAATCTATAATGATTTATATAAAAACAATCCGTCCGACAATTTGAAAAACCTGCTTTAAGCATATATATTATCTCCAAACCAACCAAAAGGAGGACAGAAAATGGAAGCGCGAATGAAAGTTAATGGCAAAGGTTGCTACTACCACCTTTATAACCGCATAGGCTGTATCAAAGGCGAACATCCGTTTTCCGATGCTGATAAAGAATACGGCTTCAAACTGCTTCGGTATCTTTGCGATTATTTTCTGATCGAGGTTATTTCAGCCGCCTGGATGGGCAATCATTTTCACCTTGTGGTTTACGCTCCAGGACCGGACGAATTGCCCCCACTCGAGGTCATTGTCAAACGCCACAACGCCTATTACAAATCAATGAAAAAAATCTTCAAATTCGGCCCGCGAACCCCGGTCATCAGCCTTGAAAATAAAACGCAATGCCAGGAAATCGCCCTAAAAATGATCGATATCAGCCGCTTTATGTCGGCCTATCAAAGACAATTCACCTGCGTTTACAACGAAATCCGCAACCGCACCGGACAACTTTGGGGCGGACGGTTCAAAAGCGTGATTCTCGAATGTGTACATGCCTTGGCTGCCTGCGTCACTTATGTCGAACTCAACCCGGTCCGGGCAGGTCTGAAAAACGATCCAGCAAACTACAATTTCACCACATGGGGACGTTATTGCAGGAGTGGAGAACACATGTTCTATAAGAATTTCGTCAAACACATGAAGCCGAACATTACGACTGGTGACACCTCTCAATGGACTGATGCCGAACTGTTTGCATTCTTCCGGGGCGAACTGGCACGGATCATTGCAGCAGAAAGTGGAGCATCGAGCGAAGAAATCTATGCCGCGCGTGACAAAGCCCGACAAAAAGAATCGATGCACGTGCGTTTTCTGCGACGCACTAGGCACTTTACTGAAGGAGCGATTTTAGGTTCAAAACTCTTCATCCGCCAAACTGGAAGTCTGTTTGACGATCCAACGCGAATTCAGAAAAAACACCTCTCCCGAGGATCCAGCCCCTCCGGGATACTGTATTGTTTCAGAAAGTTATCAGAGTAACATAATTGTCCGGTAAACTTTTGGGGGCCTCACAAAAGTTTTATCACTAATTTGAGCATATAGCAAAGTTAAGATCAGCTTTTTGGCGGTAATTTATAGACCATTTTGTCAAATCTATATCCGTGGAACAAGATGTTTTTTCCATTCATGCTACTTTTTTCAATTTATGCCGGACAGTAGGGACGCATTAAATAAAAATTACAGCCATCATGCGAATTGGATGACTGATATTGAACACTTCGAACATTGAACGTTTAATATCGAAGATCGAATAGTTTGAATTATGGGGGAGTCGGGCTCCGAACAGCGAATGCATCGAACATCGAATGTTTTACGTCAGATTCAGGATCATCGGATCTTAAACTCAACCGGAGGTTCGCCAAAATAGCGTTTGAACTTTTTCGAGAAATGGAATTCATCGTAGAACCCAAGGTCATAAGCAGTCTGTTTCACGGAATAACCGTTTTCAAGCAGATGTTTTGCCTTTGCCATTTTCTTTTGCATAATGTAGGTTTTCATTGATACTCCGAATTCCCGGGGAAAGTTTTGGGAGAGAAAAGAAGGGGAACGGTCAATCAGCCCGGCTGCCCGTGCCAGGGATATTTTTTCGGATAAATGTTCTGATATGAAATCTTCAACCCGTTCGGTCCAGGGTTTGTTCTGGTGTTTGATGATCTCATTTTCAATTATATACTCACCGATATGTTTTAACAGGTTGCCAATATCAAAGACTTGTTGTTCGGTCATCTTTCTTGTTCCGGAAAGCAGTTTTGCAGCGGTTGGCGAAGTATCTTCGTAATGCCGGTTGATATCCCGGAGCTGGCCGAAGACTATTGCCCCGAGATAATTGCCGCGTTTGTCGTAAAGCGGTACGATCCCTTCCAGCAATCCGGCGTGACAGTGATAGACATGGACCTGTCCGGTCTTCCTGGCTGTGACCAGATGATGATGGTCGCATTCAATACATTTTTGCTCGAATTCCGGATCTGATGAACGGAAATGATGACAGAACGGCGACATCTGTTTGATCTCGAAATCATCCATTTCACTTTCCTGCAGGTCAAAAAAAGTGATGCGAACATCAACAACTTTGAACAGCAGGTTCATAATTTCGTTCATCTTTTCTGTTTGTACAGTATATTTCGGCAACTTTATCTCCTTCAGAATTATATTTTCGATAAAATAATATGTATTAAATTCTATTTAATGCAAGTTTTTACATGGAATAAATTATTCATCCATTCAATTCCGGTTTTCTCTGATGTACAATCCAGGCAGAATCACTTAAACAGGAGAAGTATATGAAACAAGCAAGTACGTCGGAAATCATTGAAGCCGCCTGGCGCAAAGGAATAGTGGTGCCGGGATTCAACATCCCTTATTTACCGATGATGGAACCGGTTGTCAGGGCTTTGCGGGATACCGGAAGCTTCGGTCTGATCATGGTGGCCCGGTTGGAATGGGAAAAATTCGAATCGAAAAGTCTGGAAGCGGTTAGCTTGGAATACCGGAAAGTCAAGGATGTCGAGCATACCCGCCTTCATCTGGACCATGTTCCGGTAATTGACGAAGATAATCTGGTTGTTGATTATGAAGAGGTAATTGCCCGGGCTTTGGATTGCGGTTACGAATCGGTTATGGTTGACGGTTCAAGGCTGCCGCTGCCGGAGAACATCGCCTGCACCCGGAAGATCGTCGAACTGGCGCACCGGTATGAGGTTCCGGTCGAAGCTGAACTTGGAGCGGTGTTGGGGCACGAGGCTGGTCCCATGCCTTCGTATGACGAATTGTTTACCAGTAAAAAAGGGTTTACGTCCCCGGATGACGCCGAACGGTTTGTGGCGGAGAGCGGGGTTGACTGGCTGTCAGTGGCGATAGGGAACATTCACGGCGCGATCTCAGCCACTAAAAAGCAGGAAAAGAAGATTGAAGCCAGAATTGACATTGAACATTTGTCGAGGATTAACCGGAAAGCCGGGGTTCCGCTGGTTCTACACGGCGGCACCGGTATTCGAACCGAGTACATACTAGCGGGAATTCAGCACGGGATTGCCAAGGTCAATGTTGCCACCGCCATTCGACAGCCATATGAAAAAGCGCTGTCGCAAGGAGTGAAGTACGCGCAGGAAGCAGTGTATAACGCAATTATCAATATCATAAAAAATGAACTGAAAATTGAAAATTCAGCCGGAGTTTTAATAAAAAAAGGAGTCTGCCATGTGTAAAAAATCAACTTTTGCCTTGTTCTTCGGGAATCGTGGTTTTTTTCCGGAAGCATTAATCGCTGAAGCCAGACAGGAAGTAAGTGAACGTCTGGAGGAGCTTGGACATGAATGTATTATGCTGGAAGCCGCAGCCACCCGCTACGGCGCGGTGGAGACTCCGGCCGAAGGCGGGTTGTATGCGAAATTTCTTGAGGAAAACAAAGGCCGGTTTGACGGGATAATCCTGTGTTTGCCGAACTTTGGCGATGAAACCGGCGCAGTTGAGGCAATGAGAGATGCCGGTGTCCCGATCTTCATTCAGGCCTATCCGGATGAACTGGCTAAAATGGATTTTTCTTCGCGCCGTGACGCTTTTTGCGGCAAATTCTCGATTATGGACGTATTTACCCAGTACGGAATTCCTTTTACCGCCATGAAGCCCCATACCGTCCATCCATTATCAGCCGTGTATGCGGAGAATATTGCGATCTTCGATGCGGTTTGCCGGATTGTCAACGGAATGAAACGCATGACGGTCGGAGCGCTGGGAGCCCGTACCACTGCGTTCAAGACGGTGCGGTTTGATGAATTGACGCTGCAGAAATATGGTATTACCGTGGAGGCGCTGGATCTTTCCGAACTGATTTTCCGAACTGAACGCCTGCCGACTGATACGGACGAATACAAACGGAAGGCGTCAACGCTGAAAAACTATACGAACTGGGATGGTGTGCCGGAAGCAAGCTTTATCAATCTAGCCAAACTCAGCGTGGTGATTGACCGGATAATTGAGGAATACGGCATGGACGCGATTGCGCTCCGGTGCTGGCTGGAACTTGAGCAAACTTTACGGATTTCCCCGTGTGTTCTCCTGAGTGAATTGAATGACCGCGGTATTCCCGCAGCGTGTGAACTTGATGTTTGTAACGCCATCCCGATGTATGCCTTGAACCTGGCGACCGGTAAATCCCCGGCCTGCCTGGACTGGAACAACAATTACGGCGATGACGAGAATAAATGTATTTTGTTTCACTGCGGCCCGGTTGCACAGTCGCTGATGACCGCGAAAGGCCAGGTTATTGATCATCCGATGTTTGCCAAGGCGCTTGGAGCCGGCTGCGGTTTCGGCTGCAATGTCGGAAGGATTGCGCCCAATCCGTTTACCTTTGCCAGTTCGGTCACGTTTAACGGTAAATTACAATTCTATATTGGCGAAGGCGAGTTTACCGGAGATGCGATTCCGGCGGAGTTTTTCGGCTGTGCGGGCGTTGCGCGGATAGATGATTTACAGGCTAAACTGAACAAACTCGGTTATGCCGGATATCGTCATCATGTCGCGGTCGCGCCGGGCACTGTCGCTGCCGCCATGCGTGAGGCGTTTTCCAGATATTTGAAATACGAAATTATGGATATCTGACCATGTCTTATCTGGGACTTGACATTGGCACCAGCGGCTGCAAGGCCGCGATCTTTGATGAAAACTGGAATTGTGTTTCCAGTTCATATCTGGCTTATCCGGTTCGTTCTCCCGAACCGGGATATGCCGAACTCGACTCAAATGAGGTGATTGAGAAGTGTTGTGAGGTAATCAGGAATGCGGTTAAACAGTCTTCCGGTTCAGAGGTTAGAGCAATGGCGATATCAAGCCAGGGTGAGGCATTTACCCCGGTTGGAGAAAACGGCGGGTATCTGGCTGATGCCATGATCTCTTCAGACTGCCGGGCGGCGGACTTGATTGACGACTGGAGCGATGAATTCGGCCGGGAAGAACTCTATCGCATAACCGGGCATTCGCCATCGGCGATGTTTACGCTTTTCAAGCTTATCTGGTTAAGGCGTAATCGACCTGATATCTGGAACCGGAGTAAGGCATTTTACTGTTTTGAGGATCTGATGCACTACCGGTTGAGAGTCGAGCCGGCGATGGGGTGGCCGTTGGCCGGGAGAACAATGCTGTTCGATATCTGCGCCCATCGTTGGAACAAAGAGATATTAAGCAGGACTGGCTTGACTGAAGATCAATTGGCCCGGCCTCTGCCGAGCGGCAGCATTGCCGGGGTTATTCCCGAAGAAACTGCTTATGAGCTAGGCTTGCCGGGAGGGGTGAAACTTGTGTGCGGTGGGCATGATCAGACAATTTGCGCTCTCGGGTCAGGGGCCGTCGAGCCCGGTTCGGCAATGTATGCAACCGGTACGGTTGAGTGTATTTGCCCGGTACTTGCTGACAAAGTATTAAGTCAGGAATTACGAAAAAACAACCTTTGCTGCTATGATTACAGTTTGCCGGGTAAATATACCACCGTGGCATATTCTCTCACAGGCGGTAATATTCTGCAGTGGTTCAAAGAACAGTTCGGACAAGGTGAGACGGAAACGGCCCGGATATATGATCGATTGCTGGATAATCTTCCGGACAAACCGACTGATTTATTGACACTGCCGTATTTCACGCCTTCCGGTACGCCGTATTTTGATACGGATACTCCGGGTGCGATTCTTGGTCTCAGGATGACGACGACCCGATATGACATTCTTAAATCATTGCTTGAAGCGGTCTTGCTGGAAATGAAGTTGAACCTTCAACTGCTGACGGAATCAGGCATGAAAATAGATAAACTTATCGCCACCGGCGGCGGCGCGACTCACGATAGCTGGCTGCAGCTTAAAGCCGACGTTTTAAACCGGCCAATCCTGCAAACCCGCATTAAAGAGGCGGGCTGCCACGGCGCGGCCGCTCTGGCACGCGCCGCCGATTTGAAAGTCGATATAAGTGAAATACTCCCGGTAACCGCACTCAAATGTTTTCAGCCCGACGCAGCCAGGGCTGCGATCTACAATCGGAAGTTCACCGAATACAAGGTGATGTACCTGTCAATGAAAAAGCTATATCAATGTTTTGTGAGCAGCTAAGTAAAAATATTAAAGCGTTAATTAACTGGATTTAATTGGGGACAGGTGGATTTACTTAAATCACCTGATTGTCGTTGAAATATAAAGCCTTAACAAACGTTCTAATGCTCTTACGTAATTTAAATATGTTTTTTTGCAATATTACCATTTTGTTTGACAGTTATTGCAATAAAGATTATATTAAAATAATTATAAACTATAAGGAGGTAGAATGAATCGCTTAACAGTTTTAATCATTTCAGTGGTAATGTTGGTAATTAATATCAGCTCATTCGCAGCGTCTTCGGACTCATTAATCGATAAATATCAAGCCAGTTGTAAAAAATATAGCGCTTTGCTAAAAAAACGCCGCTTAACTGGGGGCGTGTTTATGCCGAAGCTGGAAAAAAAATAAAGGCAGCCGAGGCAGAAAAAAACCGTTTAGCTAATCAATTGTGTGTTCAATTAATTGCAGAGAGAAAATCTGAGACAAAAGCAGCACCGGAAAAAGCGTTGGCAGCAGCAAAGCCTGAAATAACCAACAAAGAAGCGGCTCCTGAAAAAGATATAACAATGACGGGCAAAAAGACTCCGGGGCAAAATGAGGGTTCATCTGATGAATTGGATAATACTTTGTCTGCAGCTTATTTTATAATGCCTAAGTATGATTATAAAAGTCGATCCAGAGATTATAATCTTAATTTAAACCCTGAATTAGTTGATAAATTTCTTAACAAGAAAATCAAAATTACATCTGTTGTCTTACCATCTAATCCATCTTCAATAAGTAACTCCAGTACGAGACCTGGCTGGTTAATGAAATATCATATACTTGATATTCTCTTTGATGAGAAACCTTCATTTTCTTCCAGCATGTTTGCTATGTCGAGGTCTTCTAAATCACATTCTTCAGATCAATATAAGCCGATATATGCGACTGTTTCCGGAGTGTTGAAAAAGGGGAAATATAGAGGATATGAATTGTTGAATGCGAAAATTGTGAGATATAAAACTCTTCCTGAAAGGGGGATGGCTTTGAATATTCCAAAAGATATAAGGTTCAACAAAAAATACAAAAACATATCTGGTTACCCTGATTTGGGAAATCCGGAATTTTTGATAATATCAAATTCTCAGAATAGTAAAAGAACAAAGGTTTTCTTAGATACTTCTTATCTGGATAACTATTTACTTCTTGCTTCTTCATTAAATAAATATCTAGAGCCAAATAAAGACATGCAAATACAGGTGAGGGCAATTCCTGCAGATAGTTCCGGAGTATTTACAAAAGGAGTTATTACAGGCTGGAGGCGAATGGATTGCAGCTATGTTTTGGAAAAGCCAATGAGTACTGGATTTAGCAATACAACGTTTTCATTTAGGCGGCCGGAAAAGACAAATCATTTTCAAGCCAAGTTTGGTCGTTGAGTAAGTATTGATTTTTATATATGTTTGCTTGTCGTATATTATTTTATCGTAATTATTTATAGCAAGACAATCACTCTATACAAACTCATATTGAAACCTGTAATCTTATAGGAAAATATGCTTGGCAGCTTTATAGGTAACATGAGAGTAAAAAAATGTTAAAAAAAAGTTGGTTTCTGCTGTTTTTTCTGCCGTTTTTGACTGGTTGTATGAATACATATAACTATCAATTAATTGCTCCGGTTAAAAACAATACTTATCCTGTCCTGAATGTTAAGTTACTGTATAAGTATATTGATGATAATATTACCGGAAAAGGATGTGATTATACCAAGGAGACCATCAATTTATTTGACCGCAAAATGATATTCAGGTTTCCCCGTGACAGACGGATATTATCATTCCGGGCCATAATCGAACCTTTCTATGATCCGAGAATGAATAAAAACGGAAAGAAAGTAAGTGAATATAGAATATTTACCTATGGCTGTCATAAGCTTGGAGGAATTCGATGGTTGAATTGTAATGAAAAAGAGCTGAGTAAAGTATTTTCCAAAGTCGGAAGCAATGATACCGTCTGGATAATTGCGAAAGGAACTTTCGGTATACCTGAAAATATTTATGATCTGGACGACCCTTATGCGTTACTGAGAACAACCGAGGTTACAGGTTTTTTCATCGACAAAAAATATAATTTTCCCAAATAAACTTTGTTTTATGTTATTGAGCGCTTAATTCCAGGGAGTATACTATGTATTTATTAATGGAGAGAAAGAAATTTATAATTTTGTATATTTCTTTCATTATTGTTCTTATCTTGTCCGGTTGCAGATCGGGGAATCAGTATAAAATCATTGAATCAGGTATTAATGACTACCCGGTTCTTAATGATAATTTTATTTTTGAATATATTGAAAATAATCCATTTAAATTTAAACTGTCTGATGACTTTGGTTTTGATAAAGTTAGCTATAGTCATGAAGATCAACAAACAGTTGCTTTTCCCACAAATAATAAAACCATTTTATTTCGCGCCATGGTAAGGCTTTTCAAATATGATGACTTGGGATATATTCCGGGCGTGCCGAATAAAACGAAAGTATATAGGATTTTTACTACAAATAAGCCATATAGTGGTGGTTTGAAATGGGTAAATTACGACAAGCCTGCATTAGATGAAATATTTGCCAAAGCAGGTAAACATCGTTCTGTATGGATCATTGCCGATGGAATAATAGGGAGAGTTTTATTTGATTATGGCAGAAATCCAAAGGTTGACCCTTATGCAGCGATCAAAACGACAAAAATAATCGGGTTTTATTTTGAAAAAAATGAGTAATGCGGTTGGAACCAGAAACCATCGGGTTCTGAAAGTGGTACATGGAAACAATAAAGCTATGTTAATACCCGCTAAAATCAAGTTGAGATGCTGTTGTGTACAATCAATATGTTAATAAATTCCGAGGAGTATACTATGCATTTATTAATAAAGTTAACGAAAATTATATTCTTGTATATCTCTGTTATTATTGTTCTTATCTTGTCCGGTTGCAGATCGGGGAATCAGTATAAAATCATTGAATCAGGTATTAATGACTATCCGGTTCTTAATGATCATTTGATTGACGAATATACTAAAAATAATCCCGTTAAATTAAAACAGTCTAATAAGTTTGTTTTGGATAAAGTTTCCGATAGTTTAGAAGATGAACATATAATTGATTTTCCCCCAAATAATAAAACCATTTTATTTCGCGCCATGGTAAAGCTTTTCAAATACGATGACTGGGGATACATCCCGGGTGTACCGAAAAAAACTAAAGTATATAGAATTTTTGTTCCGGGTAGCTCCGGTTATGTTGGTTTGAAATGGGTAAATTACGACAAACCTGCATTAGATCAAATATTTGCCAAAGCAGGAAAGCATCGTTCTGTATGGATTATTGCCGATGGAGTAATAGGGAGCGTTGGATTTCCATATTGCTCAGATCCAAAGGTTGACCCTTATGCTGCGATCAAAACGACAAAAATAATCGGGTTTTATTTTGAAAAAAGTGAGTGATATTTCAACTTGTGTTTATTCTTGTAATAGCCATTGTAACGATTAAAGAGGGTAAGACTCTCCGTTTGGTTGAGTCTTACTAATTTTCCCTTGGAATAGCCTTATTTTTTCAGTTTATAGAGAAATAAGTTGTCGACAAAACAGGAGTCCTGCGGACTCTGGCCGGAAACCGCGATACAATAGACCAGTTGGTCCGCTCCGGCCGGAACCGTCAGGATTCCGGCTACTTTGGCCCATTCAGCCTTGCCGGACGGGAAAAAGCAACGTTGAAGAGCCGGAGCCATGAAAACCCCTTTTGCCCGCCAGCTTACCGTCAGGCCGCAAAGTCCGCCGCCGGTATTGTAACAGTCGAATCCCGCCAGGTACTTTTCGCCGGGTTTGACTTTAAAAAAGCGGTTAAGGCTGCCGCTTTTTATATCGGTGAATTTGACCGATGTTTTGCCGGAAAGAGTTTTGGTGTTACAGAGGCTAACTTTGGCTTTAATTGATCTGGGCCAGACCCCGAATGTCGAGTCTTTAAGGTTATTGAGTCCTTCAAAACCGGGACGTGGAATCAGGTTTTTAATACTTCCATTATCGGCCTGAATCTGTGCCGCTTTGAGCAGTTCACGATCCTCTTGACTGACTTCTGCCGGTTTACTCAAGTCAATCAGTTTGCCTTTGCTGTCAGTGATTCTCAACCAGAAGCCCCAACGTTTCAACGGCGATTCGTGATTCTGGGCAACCATTACGGTGATTATATTTTCTCCTGCCTGCAGCCGGACATTTACCTGACGTTTGTCCGGGCAGTCCGCGTCCATGCCTTCCCGGTAATAGACTAGCCGGTCATTCAACCATATTTTAAATGGATTGAAGCTGTCGGTTCTAAGCTGGACGATTTGCGGCATTCTTGAGTTTACCGTGGTAACGGCGTAGGCATAATAAACGTTATTGGCGGCTCTTTCCTGTTTGAACGCGGCCCGGAAATCAATAAATCCTTCAGGCGAAAGGTATGGTTTGGTTTTTACCAACTGCTTATCCAGATAAAATTTGCCATTTTTCACGGCCAAAGGTTTGGCTACAACCACGCCGTCACGTTTATTATTATCAAACGGACCCACCAACTGCCAGTTGCGGATAAAGCCCATTTGTTTGTAAAATACTTTTGCCATATTCTTTTTGACCGCGGTGGTAATGCGTCGTTTTGCATCTACGGTTTCAAGATAGAATTTATTTTCTTTACCAAGTTTGTCGATGGCGTCGTATATCTTTGCGGCATCTTGACAAGAGAGCTTGTAATCGCGCTTTTTCAGGTTCCAGATAAAATGGAGGTACTGTTCCAGATAATTTTGCGAAAGGTTAACCATTTCCAATCGTTTCTGAATCATTGCATCGGATTTTTTGCCAATAGCGATGGCCTGATTTAAGTAGTTTCCGGCATTTTTAATCATTTGCGGAGTAAAGAGCCGGTCATATCCGGCTATGCCGAAACGAATATCGTCTTTACACTCGGTTACTTTCGCCAGAGTAAGATAATATTGATTCATCGCTTTTCCGGCTGGACCGAAAAATTTATCGCACATATCTGCCAGTTCTTTTTCCGGATCGAGATCAGGGTTGGCCCGGAAACGCGCCTCCATATAGCGATTGACAAAGAGCGTCGCGTCGCCTCGCGGGCCCTGGTCGTTAATTACGCCTTTGATTCCCATATCATATTGTTTTTTCAGTGCCTGCGCTCTGACCAGATAAGTTGGGCAGGGCAGACTGCCGGTCCAGGATACCGGGTCATATTCATAGGCATACATATTTGAACACACTTGCTGCCATTTTTTAAGCAACTGCCAGTATTCCTGCGACGACGGGACTTGTTCATCCGGCATCAAGTGAATTAAGCTTGAAGAATCGCGGGTATATGGAACAAAAATGTTTTTGTGCAATTCGATTGTTGGCGGCAGTTTCTTGTTGGCATAGGCATAAAACCCGATTTTTTTATCGGGATATGTTTTTTCGATCCGCTTAGCCACATAATTCGCAAAGGCGGCAACTCTGTTGCTGACACAAGGATAACCTTTGGATATTTCACCGGGATTATCGAGTTTTTTACAATTTTCGCATTGGCAATGATCGAAATTATCAGCCGGGTCCATTGGAAAACTCGCCGCCGTCGGACGTTTTTTAAAATACTCCAGTGCTTTCTTGACCATCAACTCCCGCACTTCCGGGTTGGTCGTACAAAGCTGAGTCGGTCGGCGTTTGCCGCCTATCAGTGCATAATATTCAGGATGACTGCTGAAATATTCACCGGGAGGGATGGCGTAAAGCCAGTAATGTTGAGCAGAGAGCCACTGTTTTGCCGCCCGGCGATTACGGCGCCGCCAGTCAGGATGGTCTTTGCCCTGCCGCCAGGAGCTCTCGACCCGGCTGTCAAAACCGGATTTAATCAATTCCTGTCCGACTGGTAACGACAAAGCAGACTTCCGTGGAATAACTTCTCCCATTTTTCCGGGCATGACCCAGCGGCAGCCCCATTTATCCAGAATCATATACAAGCCGTTGATAATGCCCAGAGAGTCCGAGGCCTTGAGGACAATAGCCCGGGGCGAAACATCAATGATACAGTCTTGTATTGAGCCGGTTTGTTTTGCAGGTAATACTTCCGCCTGGAGAGGAATGAGTCCGTCAGCGGCGACAGTCGGCAGCGGTTTTCCGGTTATTTCTTTGAAATATTGCTTGAAATCAGCAATGGTTGAGGTGTTGAGATGATGTTTGCCGCCTGGAAATTTATCAAGGCCCATGTCGAGATAAATTTTTGCTTTGCCCTGAGAAAAGATGTCAACACTTTTATTGGCCGCACAAATTTGCCAACCGCAACAGAGGATAAATAATACAGCTGAAATTATTCTGAATAGCTTGTTCAAATCAGATACTCCATTTATTTGTGGAAATAAAACGATACGAAACAGTGGTTTCATATTTATTTATAATTCCAGTATTTATTGTAATACGTGTTTCCGATGTTGGCATTAATATTGTTGGCGTCGTCACTGCCGACGTGCCCGTCGATAAATGCCACCGTAGCTCTTTTGCCGTTGTTATGGCGATTGCCGGGAAGGTTTTGCCCAGCGACAGTTCCGTAGGGACTGACGCCATTGGAACCCAGGCTTTCAACCGCCACCATGGTTTTACTCGGCCATTTGACCTGAGTATTTTTTGTGTTCCAGTATCCAACCTGAAGCCAGTAATGATATGCGTAGGACCATATATAACCGGCCGGAGGCGCTACCGCCGCATAAGTCATTGCGTCGCGATGGGCTGGATTGTTTACGGTATTTGACGGGCAGTCGAATACCTTTGACATTTTTGCATTTGGCTGTGATGCCGGATCGATATGCACATATTTGGCGATCGAGCCCATCCAGAATAATGAACCGGAATATCCCGGATACGGTCCCCATAACCGCGGAAAGAATCCGTTGTTATCCGAATTGTACATGACAAATGCCAAACCGATTTGTTTCATATTGGCTTTACATTTAATTTCTTTCGCCTTTTCACGCGCCTGATTCAAAGCTGGCAGCAGCATTGACGCGAGAATTGCAATTATGGCGATCACAACCAGCAGTTCGATCAATGTGAATTTTTTCCCTCTACTTTTCATTTCATCACCTTTCCGTTTTATTCGTTAATTGTTTGTATAAAAATTGATAAGCGGTCAAGCTTATTTTTCTATAAGATCACAGACTTTGATTTATGTTCAAATACTGCGGTTATCCTGTTATAGATAATTATGATCAAGAACTTATCAGCATATTGTTTCAGTTATTTCCTTCCTTTTTCTTTGTTGACCTTGATCAGCATACTGCATTTTCTTTGATAATTCTCTGGTAATAATACCAACTGCCCCGTCTAGTTCTGGTTTTTTCCTGTGAATCGAAATCAACCCGGTTCAGGCCGAATTTGAATTTGTAGGCTTTCCGGCATTCAAAAGTGTCCAGGTGCGACCAGTAATAATACCCCATGACATTAACCCCGCTTTGTGAGGCCCTTGAAATGCTCCGTAAATGCTCCTGAATAAATTGTTCTCTTGCCCGGTCTTCAACTCCGGCATCTTCCAGGCCGATACCGTTTTCTGTGACATAGACGAGCGGATTGTTATATTTCTTTTTGATATAAACAAGGCTGTCATATAGTCCCTGAGGGTATATCCTGAAGCCGTAGTCGGTCTGAACATAAAAGTTTTCTACTGAAGTCGAATCCAGTCTGGTTCCCGCTTCGTGTTTGATCGCACCCGGATTGTAGTAGTTGATGCCGATAAAATCAACCGGGATAAAATTCTCTTGCAATGCTCCGGCAAAGTCTTGCGGCATGACTTCACTGAATTGCGGGTATGCTAAGATTGATTCAGGATATTTTCCTTCAAAAAACGGTCTCAGCCACCAGTTGCAAACAATGTCCACCTGTCTGGTCGCGGCCGCCTGATCTTCCGGTCTTCCGGTCGCGGAGTACATGGGGACGAACGCAACCACTGCTCCGATCTTGCCGTCCAGGTGCATTTCACGGTATATTTTGATCGCTTTATAGTGCATTAAAATTAAATTATGCGCTACCTGGAGCGCTTCCTGTAAATTTGCGTGGAACGGCGGAAAGCCTGCCGTCTCATAACTGGAAAACGAAATGACGCTTGGCTCGTTCATCGTGCTCCATAATTTGACCCTGTCCCCGAAATGGGTAAAACAGGTTTCAGCATAACGGCAGAACATTTCGATGACCTCCGGATTTAACAATCCTCCCATATCTTCAATGTATTGAGGTAAATCCCAGTGGTAAAGATCGACAAAAGGCTCGATGCCGTTTGCCAGCAGAGTGTCGATGACATCATTATAAAATTTAATTCCCTCAAGATTTACCGCGTCCATGTTCTCAGGAAATATTCTGCCCCATGAAATTGAAAACCGGAAGGAAGTCAAGCCCAGCTCTTTCATGTCTGCAATGTCCTGTTTATAATGATAGAAGAAGTCCGCGCCGTCATCAGGACTTTTGCCGCCTTCAAAGTCCTCCGGGAGTTTCCGGCAAAGCGCGTCCCAGATATTCAGGCCTTTGCCGCTGTCATAAGCGGCGCCTTCAATTTGAAATGACGCGGTTGCGGTTCCCCACAGGAAGTTTTCCGGAAACATAAAATCAATCATATTTTTTAAGTCTTTATTTTTAGTATTTATTATCGGTATAAGCAAATAATAAAGTTTGTTTTAATGTTTTTTATTTATATTAAAAAATTGCTTATGTCAGCTATTATATAGGATTAAAATATTTTTGTCAAGTATGAAAATTATAAAAAACATAGAAAAATATTAAAAATATATAATTAAAAAACATATTTTTTAATATTATGTTTTTTTAATGCTTGAATTTTATCGTTTACGCATTATAATATATTGAAAGAAGACAAAAGACAGGGATAATTGTATATCAGGAAAAATAAATGAATAATCAAAAGCTTAAACCGCCTCCGGGCAGGCCGACAATCTACCGGAAACTTAAAAACAATATCGTCGCGGACATTGCCCGTTCCAAACTGCAGCCGGGGGAATTTTATTCGACTGAACTGGAACTGAGCAGACGCTTCGGAGTTGGACGCAGTACCGTGCGTAAGGCGGTTACGGAAATTGAGCAGGCGGAATTGATTATCCGCCGCAAGAGGGTCGGATTGCTGGCCGGCGACCGGATAAGCTCTTTAAGCAGCTCCAGCCCTGTTGCCGGAAGACGGGTTTCAAGTCCGCCGAGGATTGTTCTGGTTCTCCCATTCTGGGACCAGAATGCCGGCGGGTTTTACAGTAATAACATTATTACCGAACTGCGCTTGCAGGGAAACGGGGATAACTGGATAATCGATGTCAGACCTTATGATGACGCGCTCAATCATATCGGGCCCGATGTTGAAGCGGTTATTGCCGTTGACCCCAGGAATCATGGCACCTGCGCCAAACTGCAGGTAATGTCGGAAAACAATATCAAAGTGGTTGTAATAGAGCCGCCGGACACTCGTTTTGATTTTGCCGTTTGCATTCGCCCGAACATGTATAAGGCGACAGTGGGCATCGTCAAGGAATTTATCAATCTGGGCCATAAAAATGTTGGAATAATCAACAGTTCGCTTGACCATGACACTTACCGGCAGTTGCTGCAGGGTTTTATCACTGCCCATCGGGAATGTCAATTGCCGATTCACCCTAATGCGATAATCCAGTACGGGGAACTTGATTTTTCGCAACTGGGAGTTGATGTCAGGAATATTACGGCCTGGATATGTTCGAATGACGGATGTCTGGATTTTATTGCCCGGACATGCAATATAAATCATTTGAAAGTGCCGGAGGATATTTCAGTTATCGGGGTCGATGATCCGGGCGACAGTGTCTGTCATTCGCTGGGCACTACCTTGTCGGTAATGCGGCCTGATTACAGTTTGGTCGGCGAGTTAATCCACCAATTGATCCATAACTGGTCGGAATACAATCCCGGCGATATTGTTGAACTGCCTATCGTCAATATCCCCAGAAACAGTATCGGCCCGGCAAAATCATCATAATTTTGAATAAAGCCCTGTATTTTATTTGTTCAGATGACAAAGATAAAATACCTTGATCGTTCAACCTTTCAAAAGATTTTTTTCACGGTCATCCCATAAGAGAGTGGGCTGCTTTGAACATAAAATATCCCGATATGCACCCTTTTACAGTGGAGCATTATACTTTAGTTTGATTATTATTTTTTTTAATATTTATTTTGTCTTTGTATATTTGAATTAAAACAGCTAAGGCATACATGAGAATCATGCAACAAAAAAGAAAGCCGTATCGGAATGCGGAAGCTATTGAAGTTAAATCTGTCCCGTCAGAAAGAATTCCCATTTTTGAATCGGTAAATCTGAGGCCTGAGTGATATGCATTAGCTCCATAGCATATATATATTGTTAAATGGTCGGCAATTGGAATCATGCAACCAACTATTAAGAAAATCACTATATATGTATAACAACCTAACCTTTCCCAAGGCCTTTGGTTTTTATGATTTTCTGAAATGTTATTTAAATCTGCCATATCTATCACAGTGTTTAATTTGTGTTCAGCTCGCCTTTCCAGAGATATCCAATGTTAGTCCGTTGTGGAAATTTTAAGCATTAGTTATATTATCCTCGACGACGTTATTGCATGATTTTCTTTTTTGGAATCTGACTGCATACACGACGGACCAGCATGTCAGCCATAAAACCCAAAAAATCAGACCGTGGACGCGGCCTCCGCCAAGACAGAAATGAGAGTAGCTCATGTTGAGAGGAGTCTCGGTAAAATACGGATGGTGCCTTGGCTTGGAGAAGGTTCCGTTGCCCAGTGATACGAGAATCCGGTGAAGCGCGTTGACTTGCTGTGTGAATCTGCTGTTTGTCAAGTTTTCCAGTGAATCATTAGTCACAAAGCGTCCCAGTGATTTTGAGGAAAATACCGTTCCATCGGGCAATGTGGGACCAGGAAGCTGAAGCTTTAAGGTTCGCTCCTGATTATCAGATTTAAGCGTCAGTATAACGTTTGAATAGCGGAAGTGTACTGGAGTTGACCACTGCCACTTCGGCCGAGTCCTAGCTTGGAATTGCAGGCTATAGTTTTGATCCTGCACCGTCAGAAACACGAGCCCGTTCACATTTCCATAGTAAACACCGGCAGTCCATTGCCAGCACCAGGACAGCAGCAATAGAGTCAAGATAACAAATGCAATGTTCATGATCTTGCCGGGGCTGGCTGTTTTCATTTTTCTCCCATCGTTTATCAATTAATTATATTATTTATATGCTCTTTGGGTTTTATGCAGTTGGAGATCTATCCCCTGCAAAAAAACGAAATTTTTCACGAACAATAAACATAAAAAACTTAAAAATGCCTCCTGCACTGATTGCTTGATGTTAAAACATTGATTTAAGTTTTTTTCCGGTATCATCTCAATTGAATATACTTCTTATTTACTGGCATTGCAAATGATGCAGGAACATTCCTCTTGTCTTGCGATTTTCTTAGGATCAATAAATGACCATGCAAAATAGTTGTAAGACCCAAAGAGTAAAAAAGTGCCAGGTTTTGTAGCAGCTCTAAAAGATGACAGGCCGATTAATCCAAAAGAGTTTTTTTGTTTTTTTATTTTTTACAGGTTGACAAAAATAAAATTTCAATGTATAATTTAATTGTGACTTAGCGGTAAGTCACAATTTTTTGGTGTTTTTTGACTTACCGCTAAATCAAAATATGAAAAAGGTTTTAATTTATGCTTGTCACCCAGAAAAAAGTTAGACTTGCCGATATAGCGGCTGAAGCCGGGGTCTCGACCGTTACAGTCGCTAAGGCCTTAAATCGTACCGGCGGTAAGAATGCCCGGGTAGGAGCGGCGACCGCGGCCAGGATTCGTGAAATTGCCGATCGTTTGAATTACCGGCCCGATTCAATAGCTCAACAGCTTGCCGGGAAAAAAAGTAAAATAATCGGGGTGGTGATGGATAGTTGCGCGCCGCAAATTCATCACGAAAGATTGTCCCAAATGGAAATGTATGCCGCGAGCAAGGGTTACAAATTTATGATTGGGCAGTCGCATGAAGATATTGAAAAGACGAAAGCTTATGCCTATGAATTTGCCGCCTATGGAGTAGAGGGGATTATCTGTATGTCCCATCTTTATCATGGGGCGGAGAAGGAAATTTCGCAAATATTCAATAATGTCGCCAAGACTGTTTTTATAGAAAAACCTGTCGGTCTGAGTAATTCATACAGCGTATCGGTCAACACAAAAGAGGCCTATAAAAAAGCCGTTGAATATCTGGTCGAAAGAGGCAGGAGAAGAATTGGTTTGCTTCAGATAAAAGGTTTTTTTCAGGATGATTCGATGCGGCTCCGTAAATCATACTATCTCAATGGACTCAAACACTGCGGCTTGCCGCATGATGAAAAACTTATTCAGAGTGTTTCTGTCGAGAACCAGACAAATGAGGCCAGCTATCTGCCGGCAATCAATGAATTAGTATTTGAGCAAAAAGTTGACGCTATAATTGCAACTAATGATGAAATGGCGGCAATGGTCATAAAAATATTGCAAAAGCAGCAGGTGAGAATTCCGGAGGAGGTTTCCGTGATCGGGTACGACAATACCGTGGTGGCCAAACTGGTCACCCCGTCGATTACCACCTTTGATCAGAATAATGATAAGATTTCAAAAGCAGTGGTCGACCTGCTGCTTAAAGTTATAAACGGGGAAAATATCCCGTCGGAAAAACGTAATATAATTATCGACCCGCAACTGATTCAAAGGGAATCGGCCTAATATAATAAAATATTTAAAAACCAGGAGGTAAAAATGAAAAACAGAAGTTTGGAACGGTCGGGTATCTTTACGCTTATTGAATTACTTGTTGTAATCGCTATCATTGCTATTCTAGCTGCGATGTTATTGCCGGCATTGAACAAGGCCAGAGAGAAAGCAAAAAGCATTTCATGTGCGTCAAACTTGAAGCAAATAGGTACGGTACTTAATTTGTACGCAGACAGTTATAATGAAACCTATCCGGTTTATAAATTGGATGGAAAGCCTATTGGCGGTTATACTCGTGAATTGGCGACCGGAAATTTTCTTTCCGCATACAAAACATATTACTGTAATAGATTATTTCTTTGTCCCACCCAGGGAAAATCAAGTACAATGACGGAATATAATTTTTCTCATTACGGAAGTTATGTGTATAATTCAGTTTTGATAAATCATCATATAGGCGACTATAATGATTATGGGGACAAGGCCGTTGTCTGGCCGGTTCGTTGTAAGATGAAGAAGACTTCGGAGGCGGCTTGTCTCGCCGATGGAAATGACAGTAGAAACTGGATGCAGCCCGCGACACTCTTATACGTCCATGACAGCGTTCATCCGGTTGGAAAAATTAATGTATTGTACTGGGACGGTCATATGGGAACTGAAAAGAAATTTGTCGTGAATACCTATTCAATGGACTCCCGTCAGATAAGCTCCACATTTTTCACAAGTTTATGAATTAATAAGGGATACGAATGAGTAAGTTTTTATATGAATTATTCAGCGGGATTATAATTTTATCATCAACATGTGTATTGGCGCAGAACAGTCAGGTATCCCCTGATAGTGTAATGTCTGAGTATAATATTAAGGAGCCATATATATCAAAGGGACTTACTCATGTAAATATTTTCATGCAAGCGAAGCTGCCGCCTCTGGTTATTGCCAAAGACGGCAAAGCCTTAATCTCGATAGTTTGTCCAAGGGAAAGGTATTATCGGCAGACGGCGGTTTTACTGAAAAAATATCTGGAGCAGGCAACCGGGGCGAAATTTGCCATTACGGATAAAATACCAGCAAAGGGCAAGGGGATTTTTATCGGCAACTGTAACTTGCCGGATGTCGAAAGAATCTTTAAAAAAGCCCAGGCGATGCCGGACGAAAGTTTTATAATTGAAAGCATCCCGCAGGGAATTGTCCTGGTCGGTAAAGATGCTTTTTGTAAAAATCGTTTAAAGCAGAGTAATGCTTTAAGCATTCATGACCGCAAACAGAGTCGCGGTACTTTTTTTGCCATGACGGATTTTCTTGAAAGATTGATCGGAGTCAGGTTTTACTTTCCCGGAATAGGGATACACGTGCCCAATTTGCGGGAGGCGGAAGTGGTAATTCCTCCGGTTTCATACTGTGACACGCCGGTTTTTGATTTTCGTGACCTTGGATACGGCGGTGGATTGGATTTTAAACTTTTGAAAGCCAGTGTTCAGGATGCAAGAGATTGGAACTTGTTGTCAAGACTTGCCGATGTTAACATGAAGGAGGCCTGGCATACTGATACAAAATGGCCAAAGGTTTTCGGAAAAACGCATCCTGAATACTTTGCGCTGCGGAAAGACGGAACCAGATGCGTTGGTGACCGGGGCAAATTTTCTTCATTCAGGTGTTATTCCAGTGAGGCAGGTTTTCAGGCCCATATCAAGGCAATTGACGATTATTATAAAACCGGAAAAGGAGAAGAGCTGTTTGTTACGGAAAGATTTGCTCCTAATAAGAGATATATCAGCTGGGGAATCGCGGACGCATTTGGCGGTTGTGAATGTGATGGCTGTCGTAAACTGACAGACCAAAATTCAGAGTGGGGTATGTATTCAAAGCTGATTTGGGAATATGTTCTTAAACTGGCAAAAGAATGCAAAAAAAGATGGCCGGATAAGATAGTGAAGCTGCATCTTTACGGAAGATACCGGGAAATCCCGAAGTTCGTGGAGGAACAAAATCCGGGTAATCTGCTCATAAGCCCGGTCAGGCCGGGAATGGATAAGTCATGCGCGGCTTTCTTAAAAGAGCCCGGAATGTATGCCGGCAGTGTAAAGATGGTAAATTATTTACGAAAATTGTCGGCGGAGAAGCCGTATATATGGCTTCATTATCCTCATGCTCCTTTTGTAAATACAGGACAGAGAATGCCTTACCTGGCGCCGCACTATTATAGAAAATTCTTTTTGGAAAATAAGGATAAATTGAGCGGGGTACTTTTTAACGGGCACCGTACTTATTCTTTCGGTACGGATGTGCCGATGCTTTACATGATGTATAAGATGAGCTGGAATCCTGATCTGGATGTTGACGCCTGCGTAGATGAATACTGTAAGGTCATGTTCGGCCCGGCCGCGGCGAAAATGAATGAATATTATACTACGGTGATTGACCGCTGGGAAAATACTAAATTAAAGAAAGTCCCGCAAGGACCGCTTAGTAGAAGCGTGCCGAAATCTTTTTATTGGAAAGAGGTATACCCCCGGAAGCTTCGGGAACATCTTGAAAAAGTTCTCCTGGGAGCCCTTGCAAAAACTAAAAAGGGAACGATATATAATGAGCGCGTAAACTTCATGGTTAAAGGAACCGCGCCATTTTTTGATGCCGGACGCTATTTCGATACCGGTAAAAAATATATTCTTATCTGTTATTATCGGACGCCCGGGAAAATCGATGGTTTACCCCGCACCTGGTGGCGGGACGGTGTAAAAGGATTTTCATTTGTCAGGAACGACAACGGTAAACGGGATCAGGAAAACCTGAAAGGAGAGGTATATTTAAGCCATGATGACAAAAATCTTTATATTGGCGGTAAAATAATCTCTAAAGATAATTTTATAACTAAAGGAAAGGGTAAAAAATCTTCCCGGGATTCAGATATTTGGGCTTACGATTCGCTGGAAATATTTTTATCCACCGAGCAGCCGGGCATGAAAGAGGCCGGACTTCTCCAGCAAAGCCAGTACCATCAGATAATCGTTGACCCGGATGGTTCGATATATGATGCGTATAAAAAAGATATCGCAGCCAATTTGAATATTGACTACAAGGTCATCAATCAGAAAGATAAAATGTATTTTGAAATGGCGATCCCGTTCAGTGAACTGAAATGTGTTTTACCGGACGAAAGTTCAAAATGGTATGTGAATTTTTACTGGAACCGGAAACGCAACGGCAAACACCAGTCCTACACCTGGGCCGGAACCGGCAAACACCATGACACCGGAAGGTTCGGAGAACTTGTGTTTACCGATAAAGCTCCGAAGAAAAAAGTTATCAAGAAAAACAGATAAGTCGAAAATCGAATTCCGTATTTAATTTGTTCATGAGTTCGTGGAATATTATGTGCAATGCAAATGCGATGCACAAAGACGAAGCAGTATCGCCATATCGCGAGTTGCGGTTAAAGAAGCAAATGTGCTGTGGTTGGTGAAATCTCTACGCAACTTTAAACGATCCTGCTTTACGCAACCATTCAAATCAAACCAAAAGGAATATATAATGCAGAACAAGCTTAATTCATTGTTTGCACCGGTAAGTGGGATTCGTAAAAGAGCTTCTTCTTATGACAGATCCGGCGGGAATGCTGACGTGTTCCATTGTCCGCCGCAAGAAAACAGAATTCTCATGGAACATCAGGGTTCCTCAGGCTTCATTATGAGAATATGGTTTACAATATCCACGAATAACCCTGATTACCTCAAGAAAATTACACTTAGGTTTATTTTCGATAATCAGGTTACGGTTGATAATATTCCGCTAGGCATGTTCACCGGAACCGGACCCTGGCTGGTTAATGACTTAACTTCAGCGGCTGCCAATATTATGCGTGCCAGAATGGGCAATATGGATCAGGATGGGGCGGGGAGGGGCAGTTTCAACCTTAATTGGCAAATGCCGTTTTGCGACAGCGCTCAAATAGAAATATTTAATGGATTGGATGAGCCGTTCGGTATAGTTTATTATATTGATTATGGGCTGGATAACTTTGATTTTGAACCATTGTATTTCCACGCCTGTTACAATATCAATTCTCTGACCAAGCCAGCTGTTCGTCCGGAAATGTGTCTTGAGCCGGGAATCCCCGTGGATATTGACCTGCCGAAAGGGGGACAGAAAAATTTATCTGTTGAAGCAAATTACCGCTTTGCCGATATTGCCAATCAGCAGGGTAAATATGTCGGTACTGTTTTAGCGGTGGAATCGCATCCTGACAGGCAGGGAAAATGGTATGAAGGCGATGACATGTTCCTGATTGATGGAGAAGCGTGGCCGCCCTCGGTCCATGGAACCGGTACGGAAGATTATTTCGGTATGGCATGGGGATTTCATCGTCCATATCAGGCTTTCGATCACGGAATTACCCACTATGAGCGCAATATCACCGATCATGACCGTTATTATGACGGTCGGTTCGTCGTGTATCGCTGGCATATAGACGATCCAATATTTTTTCATCGGAGTTTATCCGCTTCCATGGAAGCCGGCCATGCTAACGAATGCAAGCAGCATTACGAAAGCGTTGCTATATGGTATGGACGCGAACAGTGAATAGTTAAAATATAGTTTTTAATAGTGTTGAGGAAGCACGTTAGTATTTTGCTGTAGCTATGAGAATATAATCGTTAGTGGCTTCCGGGGAATTGAATTCACTCCTTGAATTGTAATTGTTTTTATTTCCGCTTCCGTAGCACGTAGTGCGAAGTATAAAGTGGTTCACCGCCATTCGTCGTACGTAATCCCTAAGTATTTTCTCAAACTCAAAAAAGAAAAAATCTGCGAAGCAGTATGATCGTTCCGCGTCGTACGCGGACGCGATCCAACGGCGGAACGCTGGTCGACGTAGTCGAAATTAGCGAAGCGCGTTGGCGAACTTGTTCGCCGCAGGACCCTCTTTTCATCCGGAGCGAAGTTGTTTAAAAAAGCAATTTTGAGCTTTTTAAATAACGGTTGAGCAAAGGATGCAAGCAGGATTAGCCTTGAGAAAAGACTGAGGCATTACTCGTCGTACGGATAAAAAACATTTTTTTTCAATGCGGGTATTGACAAGTGTCTATCGATCGTGTATACTTGAGACAGTATGAGACACTTGGAGATTTAAATGCAACTGATAACCGCACCCAGTAAAACCGAGCAGATCGTGGAGATCCTGCGCAGCAATATCAAAAAAGGTAAACTGCTGCCGGGGTCCAGGATCAGCAGCGTTCGTGACTTGTCGGAACAGTTCAGTGTTAGCAAACGTATAATTGGATGCGCGCTTGAACTGCTTGAGAATGAAGGTCTTATTCGCAGAGAACATGGACGTGGTGTTTTTGTTGAAGATACCAACCAGGACGATGAAATCAATATCTACATGTTGTTGTGGGGACTTCGAAACGAGCCTAACAACTATCTTGATGAAGTGATAAAAATAAGCTATCCGCCGGTTCTCAAAGACAAGTTCAGTTTCTTTATCCGAACCGTACTGGCCAACTCCGAGGAATACGGGGATCTGGAAAGAGAAATAGCCCGGATTAGAAATCTGCCGCATATCCAATGTGTCCTGATCAATACTTGTCCTTTTAAAAAAGAGCAAATCAAAAAATTGAATAAGCTGCCGTGTCCGGTTGTTTTTTTCGGCGATTCAAAATTCGGAGCACTTGACGATATGGCGCTGAACCTGGTTACCGGCGATAATAAACTCATCGGTAAAAACTGTGCGAAGTTCATGGCGCAAAATGATTACCGGGAAATAACTTTTTTCTCAATGTCCCGTGAATCTTTTTTCTATGAATTGTTTTGTGAAGGGGTATTTGATGAGGCGGAAAAACAGGGAATGGATATTGCCTTTTACGAAATTCCCACCGTTCATGATTTGCCGGCGGAAACAATTACTGAAACTTACGAGAAATATATTGCCGAGGCCCACGCTAACGGGCATTTGAAGCGGCCGATCTTAATCAATGCCTTGATGGAAAAATATTTTGCGCCGGAGGCGGAAAAATACGCCAGATATCAACAGGAGCCGCCGATAATCATTCCAGAATTCAGTTCCGAGTATCTTAATACTTATTACGACGTTATTTTTGAGACAATTGATAATGTTGTGAAAAAACCGAACGAGATTCATAAAGAATTATTTGATGTCCAATTTGTTTTGAACGACTGGAATTCAAAAAAAAAATATCTCTCGGCAAATGGTAACTTTGAAATAATAACTTGAACAACAAAAAAGGAAAAGGAGAATGAAAATGCAAAAGAAATTTTTCACTCTGATCGAGTTGCTTGTTGTGATTGCGATTATCGCAATTCTGGCTAGTATGCTGCTGCCATCTTTGAATAAGGCCAGAGAACGGGCAAGGGCGATCAGGTGTACCAGCAATCTCAAACAGATCGGACTTGGGGTAATGGGCTATGTTGACGCCTATAACGGTTTTTTGCCCCCTGATGGAATTAAAAGCAAATTCGGAGGTGACAGAAAATACTGGGTACGCTTGATTTATTCATTTGCTACCGGTACAGAGGAACCAGGTTCCGGGGCTTATGATGAAAGATACTGGTATCTGCCGAACGGCAAGTTCTCCAGTAATATCTTCTGTTGTCCCTCAAGCACCTATTCGCTTCGCGGCAGTGACTATGTATACATCGGCGGCCGGGTCAGCTACGGAGTCAACTTTGAAACCTTCAACTATTCCTATGCGACCGGTGAGAAATTTTTGATTAAGCCATCCTCGGTGAAACATGCATCTTCAACTATTTGGGCAGCTGAATCCACTTGTAATCCTGATTGTTCTATCATTATTGAGCCGAGGTGGGCTCTTGGAAACTGGTATGACCCCAGGTTGAGGCACGGCAGTCAGTTTTCCGACGAACAGGCAAAGACCGACGATACTTTTATTCCGATAAACAAAGGACGCGGCAACTCGCTCTTTCTCGATGGTCATGTTGACGGACTGAGTTATGACCAGATGCGCGGAGATTATCAGAATCTCTTCCGAATTGTTAAAAGACCATAATCCTACAGGAAATAACTATATGATTTACCGCATTGCCACCTTAACGATCCTGCTCTTTGCCATGTTTGAAACCTTTGCCGGGGAGACGATGATCTATGATTTTTCCAAAAGCAAAAAATATAAAGTAGTACCCGCATATATTAAAACCAAAGCAAGAAAACGAGGTTTCAGTTACGCTAAGAATGATAAACCGGCAAGGTTGTGGTATGAGTCTGCCCCGGGGCGCGATATTTATTCCTGGGCGGTCGATGACCTTGACATAAAAGGTTTTGATAAATTGATTCTGGAGTATAAATGCAATATTGATACTTTTCTGACAATCGATATGTGGTATGACGGGAAAATGGTCAACCCGAGACTTGTCAGCTACGTTAAGGGAACCGGGAAGTGGGAAAAATTGTTATTGCCGGTACGCGGCAGAAAATTGAAAATGGCATTCAGCATCAGCGAGACCGGGCCGCAGGGAAAAGATACAAGCGGTGCCCTCAGGGAAATTCTTTTCAAAGGGATTTTCGGGATCAATCTGAAATCGGAAAAACCCGAGAACATTAAAACATCCCATAATATAGTGATTCCCAAACCCAAAGAGGAAGTGTACGGGAAGCGAAGTATTTGTCTGTTTGATATAACTCTGAAAGTCGGAATTAATATTGAGAATATCAACCCAGACACGGCCTCCGCAGCGCTTGAAACCTTTATCGAGGGAATGGCGGAACATGCGGGGATAAAACTTGATAAGAAAAGCCTCCTTAACTCAAATGGAAAAGATGTTTTAATCGTGTTCGATATTGCGGGACGAAATAAAATCGCCACATTGCTGAAAGTCAAAATCCCGTCTCAGCCGGAAGGATATGAAATTAAATGTGGGAAATATCAGGGAAAAGACGCAATCATTGTCTCCGGTCGGGATACCGCCGGATTGTTCTGGGGAATTCAAACTTTACTCCAACTGTCAGGTAAAGAAAATGAACAAGTGTATATTCCGAGCTGCCGTATCAGGGATTGGCCGGGCTTTTCGTATCGCTCAATGGGCGGCGGCAGCATCGACTTGATAAAGCAAAATCTCAAAGCAAAGATCAATGTCAACTTTTGTCCCGCCTGGGATAACCGTATTAAGGGCAAATGGGATAATCCGCCGGAAGCATATCGCAAACAGATAGTTGAGAATATTAAATATTGTCGTCCCCGTGGCGTTCAAATCAACCAATGGGTGGAGCCGTATGACCGGCGCAGTAAAAACAACATTGTTTGCAGTGACCCGGTTCAGGTTGAGGCTTATTACAAAACGTTTAAGATAGGATTGGAGCAGGGCAACCGGGTTATCACCATCGGTTTTGACGACCAGGTCAGGGTAAAAGACGCTTTGCAGCCGCAGGACTTGAAAAAATTCGGTTCCGACATAAAGGCTCACGCCAGTCTTGTCGCGGATATTGCCAAACGGGTTAACAAGGATTATCCGGGAACAATTATATGCACGGTTCCCAAGACTTATCAGTCGGTAACCGGAGTTGATGTAAAAGGCTATTATGACCGGACCGGAGTTCCCGAAAGCGTGGTAGTCATGTGGACCGGGGAGTCAACCGTAACTTTGAGTTATCCTGAATATAAAGTTAAAGCATTCGAGCAAGGGATTGAAGGCAGGAGATTTGTGATTTTCGATAACACTTTCTGTCAGACCCTTGGGGAAGGGCGCCGCCTTACTCTTTTTGAAACCTTTGCCCAGGGCTATAAAAGCCTTACGGAGAGTCGGCAATGCCTCGGTTTTCATGCAATGGCCGGTTTCAGCCGCACTGAATTGCGTAAAATAAAGGCTTACCAGATTGCTGATTTTATGTGGAACCCAGAATCGTTCAATCCGGAACTTTCACGAAGTCGGGCAATGGCAAAAGTCGCCGGAGTGAATGCGGTTGCTCCCTTGCTTGAGTTCCGTTATTATCTGATGAAAATAGCCGAATTGTTTCCAATAGAAAAACCGGTAAAGAAGTTGGAAAAAGAATTTGTCGCCCGTACGGTTGTCACTAATGAAGAACTGGCTGGTTATTTAAAAATCCTTGATAAAGCAAGTGCAGCTATAATTGCGGTTGAAAAGAATTCAACCAACAAACAACTGGTAAATGAACTTAAATCTTTGCTCAAAAATGCCCGGGAAATGCTGAAATTCCTTAATCGGGGCCGCAAAGAACTTAAAGTTGTTGACGGGATGACTGCTGTTGATTTCGATCTTCTCCAGGATGCCCGGGGCGGAAAATATTTTAAATCATACAGTCACATGTGCGCAGCAAAACCTGGATTGGCCGTTTACGGCGGTAAAGTGCCGGGTAAAAACCGTCTTTCGTTTGCGTTTGCGATGAAAAAGCTTCCGGCCAATGAGGCACAATTGACCATTGAAGGACAGGACGATGATAAATCGGGGATAACTGCAATTCAAATTAGTTTAAATGGCAATACTGTCTTCAAAGGGAAAAATCCCTTCATAGAAAAAGGTTGGAGTGTTAAAACATTTCCAGTCGATAAGGCTTTTTTTAAAGTTGGCGAAAACCTTCTCTTTGTTGAAAACCTCGAGGACTCTGACAGTTTTGCGTCAAAATGGTTTATGCTTTCCCGCGCAGGTCTGTCTTTTTGATTTTTTTCTGTTCTCATTTTTTCATGCTATTCCCTTTGTAAATAAAGTGGTAATATTTTATATTTATTTATTCATTAAATAGTTAGATGTATAAATGGGGTGATGGTTGCCTTATGACAAATATTCGAACAGAAGAGGTGATTGTCTGATCGAGTCAAATTAGAAAATAATATTGGCTTTTTAAATGGTTGTTTATTTGTAAGTGTTTAACTTATAATGCTATAATGCGGTCGGTTGTTTGCTTTTTGACTGGTTGCCGGAAATAACCTTATTTCGCCGGTTCTTTCCTTTAATTTTATTTTTCTAACACTTTTCTAATGTTTTTTTATTGCTTTTTTATTTTTCAGTGGTATTATTATTTTATGACTGATAAAGGAGCATTGAATAATGGGAAATATAATCAACGTTCAATTATTCCGTTCGCACTACGCATTTTTAGTGTGGAATTAGATGTTTTTCTTTCCTTATACTGCTGAAATGGATATTTTTGTATTATTATTAACGTCTCTTAAGAAAGCATATACTCCTGAAACCTTGGATAAGTGTCATGTATAAACGAAGAAACTTTACACTTCTTGAAATATTGATGGTGATCGCGATAATTGCCATCTTAATGGGACTATTGCTGCCAAGTTTGTCAGAAAGCAAAACCAGAGCTCGATTTGTCCGCTGGTTTGCTTTTAACAAACAATGCAGCAGGGATCCTGCGTGTTCGGTCAATTTCAATTTTCAGGAAGGCGAGGGCAATATCATAAACAATTCCGCCGTTGGCTGTGAAGACAAAGGCTTTGACCTGCAGCATTATACCGGAGTCATTAAAGGTGATTTTGAGTGGACTTCGGGGCGCTGGTGGAAAAAGAAAAAGGCCGTTCAGTTTAACGGCTCGAATACCTACATTGAACTGAATCGGCAATCGGCGGTTGATTTCACCGGGAAAGACAGTTTTACGATTATCGTCTGGGCCAAATTTGACCGTTTCAGGCGCTGGGACGGGCTCTTTTCCAAGTCTTACTGGTATTCTCCTCCAACCGGGTTTGCCCAATACGATCTTTACTATGATGGTACTACATATTCCGATCGTGAGGCTTCCGGCCAATTTGAAGTTGATGTAACTACCCAGTGTATCGGTTTTGACAATGAAACCGAGGATGGGCATAAGAACGTCACCCTGGATACTGAAAACTGGTTCTGCATTGCACTGCGGAATGAGGGTAAAGCTGATGGTAATGGAACTATCAGCGTGTTTATCAATGGCGAGAAACTTGTGGCACGCGGTACCAATTTCTGGATATCGGAAGTTCAAAAATGTGAAGCCAGACTCATAATCGGCGCAATCCGCTGGTATCAAGCCGGCCCTGACGGTCCGACCAAGGAAGGCGTTATCAGAAATCATTTCAAAGGCAAGATAGATGAATTTATTGCATACCGCAAGGCTCTGTCAGATGGCGAAGTGAAAGGTCATTATCTCATGGGTATCAATCGATAGTTAAGTAAAAAGTTATGATCGGGTCAAATTGTTTTAGATGCTGAATATAATTAAGGAAAATATTTTATGGTTCATTTCCTGGACCACCGGAGGTAAGGTCAGCAAATTCTCTGACATATGCGGAACCGCCGCCGGCATTAGAATTCTTATCTTGTTTCTGCTTATTTTAGGCAGTGCGGTATTTCTTGTATACCGTTTAAGCTCGAGTTTTTCCCAAAAAGATAAACCGTCTGAAATCATCACTCTTTGTTTTGATTGCGGCAATTATGAAAAAAGAGCCTTGACTGGTCCGATTGAAGAAGCCAGGTGTTCAAAGTGCGGCGGAAAGATTGGCGAAGCCTGGCACTGCCCGGATTGTGACAAAGATTTTCCGTTTATCCTGCCGAAAGACGCGATTGAAGGCAAGGCCAGCAGGCGAAAAGCCTGGGAAGCGGTCGACAAAGCCTACCGCTGTCCGCATTGTAACTCACAAAACACCCATTGTCTGACCCATGGATGCCGGAGAGAATAAGGTCGTCTGATTATTCTGTTTTGCCGGAAACTGTCTTATGGGCGGCTTTACGGATATCTTCGGCTTCTTGAACCGTAACGCCTTTGGGCAGAAATTTACTTTTTCTTGAATCTGTGCCCAGGAAGAATTCACGCCAGACCAGTGCCGCCAACAGTTTGCCACGGTTATTTGCGTGGTGATCGTAGATTATTTTTGTCGCTTCGGTTTTGCGGTGCTTCCACCATCTCCAGCCGATGCACAGCGTACCTGACTGATCTGGAAGCTCCGGACGTTTATATTTCTTTAAATCGAGATTGGGATCAGGTTTGAATTTCCAGATGCCCCTTACTTCCTGAAAGGCGTCTCCGACAGGAATTACTTTCAGTCCGCCAAGTTCAGCCGCAATGCCCCGATAGGCGTTACTCAGGTCTCGATACATCTGTTCCTGAGTTTTCTTTTTGGTTTTCAAGCGTTTATTATCAACCCGGTCAGCCCAGGTTTCATAAACTACTACTTTTGCATCGGGACAATATTTCTTTATGTATTTATACAGATTTGCGGCATATGGTCGGTAACTCGCAGGAATATCACTTTTGGCGCTGAGCTGCTGCAATGAAACATAATCCCATTTCTTGGCTTGGAGCATCTCTTTCAATGAGGCTTTTTTCTTGCCTAGTTTGTAAGGTTTTCCGGCCGGATCATTCGGGTTTTTCTCGTGTTTTTCCACTAGATTCCAGTGTTTTTCCAGAGAGCATCCGCCGATCAGGGCATTAGTTACCTGCAACTGATTTGCCGGATCTTCGGCGTTGAGATTGCCTTTAAGCTGAGTTGCATTTCCGAGAAAGCTGTTGCCGATTCCGAGAACTTTAACGGTCTTTGCCGTGGCGATTCCGGAGAGAAGGATAAAGCATAAAGATAGTAAAAACAACCGGATTTTACGATTTTTCATAACGGACCTTTCATTAATTATTCTGATTTTTCAAAACCCCTAATCTACATTGCAATCAGAAAAAATCAAGAACCGGACAGGTTGTTTTTGAGGATATAGATAAATATAATAAATCAGCATGTGGTTTGTTAATAGTATGCAATAGATTTGCTATTAATGCTTTATGCTGCATTATTACGGGGGGCTGGTTGCTTGTTCCGCCCTTGTGATGATCTCATCCTGCTCAAGCGGAGAGAGGTCTATGAAACGCGCATTCAGTCCGGCGATGCGGACGATAAGGTCAGGATATTGTTCTGGAAGATTCCGGGCTTTGCGCAGCATGTTTGCATCCAGTGCATTGATTTGCAGTTCCTGTCCGCCTGCTTTGAAAAAGGTTGAAACAGTTGAAGTGAGAATGTCGCTTCCAAACTGGCCCAGTTGCAGTGTCAGGTTTAAATTATAAATGCCCGAAAACCAATGTGAGGCGTTTAACTTTAAGACGCTGTTCAATAAAGAGGTCGGACCTTTCAGCTGGGTGCCGACAATCGCGCCTATACTGTCGCCAACGGGGTGTCCGGCCTTGCGTCCGTCAAGGGTGTGGCCGATTCCTGCTCCGTCAATATGATGCAGCGAGCGCACAACATGACAAAGAGCAAAAGGCGGTAAACCGGCATCGCTTGCCACTTTGCGCAATGCACGGTCGCGACATTTGTTAAGTTCAACTCCCAGGTCATCAACATAATCATTATCATTACCCCAGCGTGGGACACTGGATATCAAGTTTAGAACTTTGGAATCCTGTTTGTCTACTCCCTCGATCAGTTCCGATAATTTTAGTTTGTGGTGCTTTACAACTAAAAAGTCAACAACCGCCAAAGCGTTGATCGCATTGGCGGTCCCGCGAATGAAAACTCCATATATATTGGAATAGGTCATCCCTTTGAGCAAATCCATGCCGGATTCAACGCAGCCATGACAACAGGCGCTGGTGAAAGGAAACGGCATATCTTCGGTATGACGCTCTATTTTTTCCATACGTTTTTTCAAGCCAATTTCGATACGCTCGTGTACCTGAGCCTCGTATGAATCAAGGATTTGTTCTGTTGTGATATCATTTGTGCTTATACCACGGATAACCATGTCGAGAACTTTCAGTTCATCAAAGCCCATGCCGAGAGAAAATGCGCTCTGGCAGCAATGCCCCGGGATACCTAATTCATTGCAGCCTATTATGCAATAATTACCGGCATGTTTTTCAGTCACACCGGCATCCAGTAGGCCCGGGATGATTTCATGGTCGTTGACCAGCATCGGCATGGAACGTCCTTGCGTAAGCATTTCCATTGATTTACGCATGTTTTCAGGATTTATCTCTCGGTTCCAGCGCAGGAATAGTTGAGGATCGTTGACTGGTGTTTTATCAAAAGCATCAAGAAAAGCCCGGGTGGTTTCAACAAAATTATTTTCATCAGCGGCGGCACCGCCAATGGTGATGGCCTGGGTCTTCGAGCCGCTTCCCCAAACTGGATTGGCGGCGATCTTCAATAAAAAAGCCCTGATGAAATTTACCGCTTGTTCCGGTCGTTCTTTTACTTCTGAATTAAAGTTTGCAAGGATGCGATCGGGTCGCCCAATTGAGATTGAGTAGCCATGCCCTTCAATTACAGTGGCAAGGTGAACCAGTATGATCGCCTGGAGGCCTTCAAAAAGATTTCGTGCAGGTTTTGCCGGCACATGGCGGCAGGCTTCCGCGGTTCTATTTAAGCATTGCCTGATTTCCGGGTCAGGACAATTTGAGGCCGCGTTGGCTGTCGCTTCCGCGTATCTTCCGGTCCAATTTATCACGGCAGAGCAGGTTATTGCCATTGCTTCACGGTATTGAATATTCTCTTTGAAGCCTTGGTTTTTATCTTTTTCAATCCGTTTAAGAATTGCTTCAAGTCCCTGATTGACCACAAGATCGAAATCGATACTCAGGTGTCCGATCCCGGAGTCGCCGCCAAAACTTTTATCCGCCCAGTACTGGCGAATCTCAACTGGTATCTTGCCATCAAGAAAATTCTTAAGCTTGGGATTTTCAAATTCGATTTGATTACGGGCGGTAAAGCCGAATTCCGGAAACAGAACCCATTTGCGGAGGCCGGATGAGACATTCCCGGCAAAAACAGAGTTGCTTTCAAGGTCTAAAGTCATATTGTCAAGAATGTGCTTGAAAGTTAATGCCCGAAGCAATGGAGCGGGTTGATTCGAGTACTTTTTATGCGCCTCGGTTGCCAGCATTGCCCGTTCCAGGCAAACTGTGTCCTCTTTTGAAAATAAGTCTTTTTCAATCGATTTTATTAAATTATCCATAAGCCGGAAATTAGTTTTGAACAAGTTATGAGTGGTTTTTTGCGAAACAAACAAATAAATATATGTAAGCAATAGTTTTTTTCAAGACGGTAAACAAGACATTTTCATCGGAATTTGATTAGAATTAAATTTATTGAATGAATTGTGACAATAAACGGTTCGCAATAATTTAAATATGTTATATATTCAATTGTACACTATTTGTGATCAATAAGGTCAGGCGGATTATTTTGCGATAATACCGACGATTCCGGTATTATCGCAGAATATTAATATCCAAAATATAAAACCAAACGTGGAAAGGAATTACAACATGGCTACAATGGACAACTTACAGGAAGCTTTCGCTGGTGAAAGTCAAGCTAATCGTAAATATCTGGCTTTTGCCAAAAAAGCGGATGAAGACGGCTTGCCGCAGGTCGCTAAACTTTTCAGGGCCGCCGCCGCCGCCGAAACGATTCATGCTCATGCGCATTTGAGAGTAATGGGCGGAATCAAGGGAACCACTGAAAACCTTGAAGAAGCGATTGAGGGCGAAGGCTTTGAATTCCAGAAAATGTATCCGGAATTTCTGGCGGAAGCCCAGGCGGAAGGAAATAAACAGGCCGAGTTTTCATTCAAAAACGCTTTGGCGGTTGAAGAAGTTCATCATGGTTTATACTCAAAAGCTCTGGAAGCGGTAAAAGCCGGCAGCGATATGGCGTCTACCCCGATTTTTGTCTGTCCGGTCTGCGGTAATACTGTAGAAGGCAGTGTGCCGGAAAAATGCCCGGTCTGCAATGTTCCCGGCAGCAAATTCAGCGAGATAGTTTAAAGTTAAATCGTAGCTGATATTCAGGCCTCTTGAAATGCCATTTTCAGGAGGCTTTTTTTATTTTAAGACAAACAAACAATTTTTCCTGTTTTAAAATTTAAATTTTTCTGCTATAGTTACTTCATTCTTTTTTTGAGGCAATAATCAGTAAGAGGGATGTATTATGCTGAAACAGATTCTGGATGAAACCCGCAGGCGCGCTTATGGTGACGGTTTTTTGTCATATGTCAAATTTTATGGAACGTTATTTCTGGGGTTTGTCCTGGTCATTGCGATTGGTGTTGGGATTGCGTTTAAAGATAAATTAAAAGCATATACGGATAACATGGTCTATCCAAAGGCGCAGAATATGCCCGCAAGCGTTAAGGTTTCACTTGATGACGCTTTAAAACAGTTGCAGAAGGCGATTGACAACAAGTGTCCGGATTTGAAAAAGTTGATGCGTCCGGGACTTACAAAAGAACAGATTGCCAAACTGGTTGATAAATATGAAATGCCGCTGCCGGAGCCGATGTATAAACTTTACATGTGGCACGACGGCAGTAATCTTCCATCGATGGGGTCAGTGGCGTCGGACCATAGTTTCGCGACGCTTGAGGGCGCGATGAGCAGTCTGGATAAAATCCGCGAATTAAATAAAGCTCTGGCTAAGAAAAATAAACTGCCGGAGAATATGTATACCAGTAATCTTTTGTCGATTTACAGCAATAACAGCCTGGCCCTGCAATACGATTTGACCCGGAAGCCGGAAGAGGGGGCTTATGTGATGAGTTTCTTCAAACCCGGCTTTTTCTGCTTTTTTCCTTCCCTGAGGAATGCGCTGACCGCGATTGCCGAATGTTATGAATCGGGGGCATTCAAGGTGGTTGAATCAACCAGCAAGACGTCGATCCATGATCGTAACTCAATTATTGCCGACGGTAAAGCCTGGAAGTTGCATGTCGATGGAAAGAAGGCCGTTCCGATATTGGGCAAATATGGCAGTTTTACCAAAAATAAATGATTGCCGGTCCCGTTAGATGAAGGCCAATATAACATCATAATTCAAAAAACTGGATGCTTCAGGGATTTGGGATGGTTGGGGTTTGAGTTAAAATTTAATAGTCTCATTAGTCTCAATAGTCCCAAACAATCAAAAACTTCGACTTTTGCCGGTCCCGTTCGCTTAGGAGTCATTCAAAAATAACTGAAACTTTTTACTGGCGTCTCAAGGGAACTTTCGGCACCGCCGGTTCATTACATAGCCAAGGCTATGCGCCTCGCCGACAAAGCAGGAATTTCTCCCCGATACCCTCGGGATAAAATTCCATTTATTTCTTTACAACTCCTTACGTCTTGTTATTGATTATCTCAATTTTTATTTGTTCGGCTATTGACAATCCTTGAAAGATAATGTAAAATATAAAAAATGCAACGTTGCATTAAATTTCAATGAAAAGAAAGTGAGACTGCGGAATGGCCGTAACAATGTCAGACATAGCGAAGCACACCGGGAGTTCTATTTCCTCGGTTTCCGCCGCTTTGAAAGGTAATCGCAGTACCGCCAAAGTGTCGGAGAAGAAACGGCGGCAAATTCTGGAGGCCGCCAAACAGCTTGGTTATCGTCCATCGCATGCGGCGAGAACTTTGAAGATTGGTAAAACAATGGTTTTAGGCATGGCGATCGGTGAAATTCATACTCCATATTACGGGGAAATGACCAGCCTGTTGATGGAGGAAGCGGAGAAATACGGTTACAGTGTTCAGACTTATGTGACCAATTGGGACAAGACCAGGAAAAGTAAAGCAATC
Organism: Victivallales bacterium; assembly: GCA_963676655.2. Taxonomy (GTDB): domain Bacteria; phylum Verrucomicrobiota; class Lentisphaeria; order Victivallales; family Victivallaceae. The sequence goes on from CAXXKX010000002.1 coordinate 881,436, forward strand.
GATTTATTGCTTGGCGGCCGATGTGATGGAATCCTGGATTTCGATAGCGGCATATTTCCTGAACATATGGTTCAATATGAGTATATCATGAAGCATAAAGTGCCGGTTGTTGTTTTTTCAGATCCGATTTCAGGCTTTTCGCATATTGGAAAAAACTGGGAAAGCGGCTTTATTGAAACTGCGGAGTATTTATTGTCCAAAGGAATATCCAGAATAATGTTTCTGGGGGATCATGTTGATATTCTTGATCGTCCCAAGCTCAGGTCAATGGTTTATATATTCAAGAAATACGGGTTGGAACTGGAAATGGTTGAATGTCATAATAAACCGGATAACGTTTACAAGTTCGGTTGTGATTTCAAGGCGCTGGAAAATCGGCCTCAGGTGATCATGACTGAAAATGATACGCTGGCCAATGCTTTGCTTAAAGGATTGTCAGTGGCCGGGGTGAAGGTTCCCGGTGAAGTCGGGGTTATCGGTTACAATAATACGAATTTCAGCCGGTTTACAATTCCGTCCCTGACCACAATTGGTTTTGATAAAGTTTTGTTTGTTCGTAAAGCGGTGGAGGCAATAATCAAAATGATCGATGACGAATCAAGCGGGAAAATGGAATTTATTCTTCCCACTTATCTGGTAAAACGCGATAGTGTGTAATAAATAATAATAGTAAAGAAAGGGAACCAATAAAACAAAAAATGATCTTAATTCGATGTTTATTAAACTGAATGATTAAACTGCAAGCTAAAATGCAAAAAAGGAGTAAGGATAAATGAAAAGAGCAGAAAATAAAATTTCAGAAAAAGAAAAGGTTTTTACTTTGATTGAATTGCTGGTTGTGATTGCGATAATAGCGATACTCGCGTCAATGTTGCTGCCGGCGCTGGGCAAAGCCAGAGAATCCGCCCGGAAAACCGCCTGTATAAATAATATGAAACAGTTGGGGCTGGCTTTTCAGCTTTATACTCAAGCGTATGATGAATGGCTTCCGGCGATTTGCACTGCCGATAAAAGATCTTATGACGACTTTTTGGGCGGTGGCTTTGATGGACGGAATTTAACGCTGGCTCAGCAGAAATATAACTACGCGATTTTAGGTACAGGCTCGAGACTTTATTTCTGTCCGTCTTCTGTCAAAATAACCGGAGTCCCTTACGAGCGCGGCGATACTCCCGCGAACGTCGGGTATCCGCGTTGCTATTCGATGAATTCAGTCGGGCCCGGATGTATAGATTATACCAACCGATCTAAAATGTATCTGCGTTTGCCGCAATTCCGCCATGCCAAGAAATATATTCTGTTGGGTGAACGCGGTTATCCTGGTGCGCTGCATGTCCAGGGCAGTAATTCATCCGCCGACCTTGATTACAATATGTATACTCAGGATTATCCGATGATGGTTCATAACGGTTTTACCAATTTTCTGGTGATCGACGGACATGTTGAGACTTTCAAATCGATCACGGTCAACGCCGGCAATACCGACATGGTCAAGAATATGTGGGGCTCCACATACTGGGGCGGCGAAGGTTTATGATCCCAAACCGGGGTGTTTACACCTCCGGATATTAAAATCAAGTACATATTCAGCTTGAAAAAGTTGAGTCTAGACAAGAAAGATTATGATATTTGAAAGCCTGATTAAATCAGGTGAAAGAAAATATTCTTTAAATTTTTCGTTCTGCCAATACAAAATTGGCCCATAAAAATCATAAATATATCAATGTAATCAGGGAAATACGTCAAAACATGTTTATAAGAGAACAAAGTGTTCCGGAACGCATAGAAGTTGATGGATCGGATTTAGAAGCAATGCATGTTCCTGCAAATAAAACGATATCAGGAAGCTGTATTTGGAAGCTGTTACTGGGTGTCAGTCTAATGGTCATGCTCTCTGTTGCCAACGGGGCGACATTCAAATATAACCGGATGCCAGGCTCGGCGAAAGGAACGTTTACGACTATTCCCGGCGGGTTCCGGCTTTCAATGCAAAAAACACCTGGCTCCAAAAACTTTGTCGAAGCGATAACTAAACCTGATGCAGGCATCAAAAGGGGCGGTAAGATCAGATTCAGCTGGCGTGGCGGCAAAGACAACCAAAAAACGGTTTTTGCCTTTTTTTTCAATCTCCGGAATATCCAGACCGGCAAGAATCAGTTTAAAATATGTCGCATCGGTTCGGCAGACGGTACTGAATGGCAAACAAAGACATTGGAGTTTGACCGGATATTCAAAACCGCGCTGGATAATTCGAAAATTATTTCTGCGCGTCTGGTGTTGAACGCCAGGGATAATCCCAATGAGGACTCATCGATTGAAATTAAAGATTTTGCCGTTGTTTACGACGCTCCGTGTGATTTGAACTATAAATTTAACAGGAATGAAATTCCATTACGTATTATCCCAACCCCGCGTGAAATGAAAATTACATCAACGCGAGCTTTCATTCCACGGGCAGGGTTGAACATTTTCTCATCAGACAAGAAAGTAGCGGATATGTTGGCTCGTGAACTGGCATATCTGGGTCTAAAAGCGTCGTCATCTTCTGTCATATCAGGTTCTTCACATAAATTTGTCTTGAAACTTACTTCTGACAAAAAAAGTCCGGGTACGAACAACTGGCCCGCATTTCCAGCAAAGAAGCAGGGATACCATTTGACCATAACTGATTCAGGGGCGACGATTACAGCCTCTGACCAGCGAGGCCTCTATAATGGTGTCAACTCTCTTTTGCAAATACTGGAGCAGTCGCTAAAATTCAAACGGCCGGTTCCTGTTGTCTCTATTAATGATTGGCCCGATTTTGAATTCCGGGCATTCCATATGCCATTTTATCGACCGTCTGTTTTAAAGGACGGCATGGCTGATACTGATATCGAAAAGGCAACTAAAATCTACGAGACTTTTTTTCGCCGACTTTCCCGCTATAAATATACGCATGTTTTTTTAATGATGTCTGCTAATATGGAATTGCGCAAATATCATGATATGTGGGCTCCGATATATTCTCAGAATGATGTGAAAAAGATTGTAGCTATAGCCAAAGGTCTGGGGTTGAAAGTAATCCCTCATATTCATACGCTGTCAGCCTTTGTTAAAAAAAGTAATCCGCAATATTCACGAATTCGTGCCCGGCTTGAGCCGCTGTTGGAGCCGGAAGTGATGCCGGCAAAGGGGCAAAGGCATGTGGCTGGAAGTAAATCGACTTTGCGGGTTCGCAATAAAGAAGTTATGCGTATGATAAAAAGTATTCTGGATGAAGTGATAGAAGTATTCGATTATCCGGAAATAGTACACCTTGGCGGCGATGAAGCGGCCTTTTTTGCCGCTTCTCAGCCCGCAAGCATGGATCGAGGAAAACTTTTTGCCGATTATTATAATGAATTGAATAATTATGTTAAGAGCAAGGGGAGCCGGGCAATGATATGGTATGACATGCTTATAAGTTGTCAGGAACCGATTTTTTCGAATATTCCCGCCAGGATCAGACCCGGCAACGGAGGTCCGCCTTTAAATACTGCAGGAGCGGTGAAATATCTCGACAAAGATATCATGATCGCAGTATGGCATTACGGTTATTCCTCGCCTGACCGGTATCCGACAATAGAATGGTTTCGTAAAAAAGGTTTTGATAATGTAATTGCCTGTTGCTGGTTTAGAAACAAAGATGCGTTGGTCCTTGCCAAAGACACCTGGAAAGATGGCGGGATTGGATTTATGGGGTCCGCATGGGCGCTCTCATGGCAACTCCGTTATGAAATGGGCAGCTTCATCAAAAAACGACCCAAAGCTCAAAAAGATCTGGCAATGAAGCGGCAATTCGCGCCTTTTCCTGTTGTAGCCGAGATCAGCTGGAATCCGGAAGATGCCGTTGCTATGCAACCATGGGATGAGCGCGAACTTAAAGGCTATGATGATCCTTATACCTGGGTGAAAATCTGGATGTCTGAAATTATTCCTCCTGTTGTAATAACCGAATAATCATAATTTTGCTTACAGTAAGCTTACTTCGCAAATTAAATAAATTCAAAAAAAATGGACCGCAAGTGAAATCATTTACAATTTTGAAAACAAAGACCTCACGGGAGATTTTCGCGTCCCGAGTAGGAATCGGCTTCGAATGTCTGGACCGCCAGATGTGGGAGGATACCGAAGAGGTTTACCGCTATGCAGGGGAGCTGGGCGTAAAATTTGCCCGGGTTCAAACCGGTTGGGCCAGAACCGAAACCGAGCCGGGGACTTACGACTTTGCCTGGCTGGATAAAATTGTTGACCGCCTCTTAAGTGAAGGCATCAGTCCCTGGTTGAGTATTTCTTATGGGAATCCGCTCTATATAAAGTGTGAAGGCAAAGACGGTGTCGGCAATCACCCGATGCACTGTGAAACTGCTCAGGAGGCCTGGCGCCGGTATGTTGCCGCGCTGGTTCAGCATTTCAGTCCGCGCACTGATCTATATGAAATCTGGAATGAAGGGGACAGTAATGCCTTCTGGAAACCTGGCGCCAACCCCGGCGAACATGTGGAGTTGATGCGAATCACCTCCGGGGTGATCCGGCAATACGCGCCTGATGCTACGGTTATTGGCGGCGCATTCGCCAACGGTTTGACCGTGGTCGGGTTTGATCTGATCCGGCAGCATCTGGAGTGCGGTATGGCGGATTATATTGATGCTTTCAGTTTTCATCATTATAAAACGGTGATAGAGCTGGAACGACCGGATTTTTTACATAAACTGCGAACTATGTTCACCGAGTTTGGCAAGCCGGATATTCAGCTGTGGCAGGGGGAGGGCGGTTTCCCGTCCCAAACCAGCAAGACCCAGGCCCTGAAACAGGTTCCGGTAACGGAAGATATTCAAGCTCAGATGCTTTTGCGTTATGTGATCAACGACCTTGCAATGGATGTCGATCTTACAAGTTACTTTCAAATTTCCGATTTCAAGTTTTACAGTTTCGGCGGAATCTGCCGGGACCCGAATTATTTCGGAGTTCTGACTTTCGATCAGCCGCCGCGCCGGAAGCTGTCATATTACGTATTGCAGCGTCTCGCCTCTTTGTTTGACGCGGAAACAAGACTTGAACAAAGCGCGGTTGTCGAACTGTACTCGTGTGACGAGGATGCCGAAAGAAAGCGGTACAGTTTTCCGGTCGAGGCGATGAAAGCGGTAAAAACAGTCTTTATGCGCCGGGGATATCCGATGATCTCCTATCATCGCGTGGCTAATATAATTGAAGGGGATGTAAAAAAGGAAAATATCAACCTTGACGTCTGGATCGCCAAGGCATCCTTTTCTGATCCGGTTTTGATCGATCCGATGACCGGAAAGGTTTATGATGAGTTGGAGTTTACTCCTGCCGGCCGGAAGTGTTCATTTAAAAATCTGCCGCTTGAAGCTTATCCGCTGCTTTTGACTGACCGCAATGCAATCAATGATTTACTGCCGGCAGGCGATAAGGAAGAAAATATTTAATAATATATTTAACAAGGAAAGAGAGAATAATATGAGAATGAAAGCGGCAACCCGGAAATTATTTTTATTTGCAAACATGATGATCATATTTTCCGTGGTGAATGGAATGGACTTCAAATTTGCCCCGATGAAAGGCGCGGCCAAGGGGAAATGTGAGCCTTTGTCCCAGGGATTTCGCCTTTCAATGGAGAAAACACCCGGTTCACAGGGATTTGTCGCGGCCGGGGCGACTATGAAGACCATTGTCGGCCCGAACCGGGAACTGACGTTTAGCTGGCGCGGCGGAGCCGCTAATAAGGCGACGACTTTCGGTCTGCTGCTCTCTGTTCGTGACTTGAAGACCGGAAAACATCAGCTGAAGATTTACAAAGTCGGTTCTGCCGACGGCACCGAATGGCGGCAGGTAACCTTGGGGTTCGACCGGCAGTTTAAATTAAAGACTGGTTCTTATGAGCTGTACAGCATACGGTTTGTTCTTACCGGAAAAAATAATCCCGGGAAGGATTCGTCTATCGAGATTACTAATGTCGCGGTTCGAGACAAGGTGGTTTCTCCATCAGAAAATGCGTTGCAATTCAAACTTGCTCCAATAGAAGGCGTGGCGAAAGGGAAATGTGAAACGATCCCGGGCGGCTGTCGTATGATCATGGAGCAAACGCCGGGGACAAAAGGCTTGATCGTGGTCGGAACAAATTTAAAAGCGAAGGTTTCTCCGCAACAGAGATTGACTTTCCGCTGGCGCGGCGGAGCTAATAATCAGGCCACTTCTTTCGGGATTTTCCTGTCGGTCCGTAATTTGAAAACGAACAAATCAACGTTCAAAGCTCTGAGAGTAGGTTCAGCGGATGGACCGGAATGGCGCAAGGCTTCGCTGCGTTTTGATCGTAAATTCAAATTAACGTCCGGTTCTTATGAGATAACCTCTTTACGCTTTGTCTTGAACGGGAAAGGTAATCCTCAGGTATATTCGTCCGTGGATATTACCAATGTGGCGATTGCAGACGAGGAAGAGCTTGTTCTGCAGCAAGGTGATTTTCTGGTGGTTCCCGCGACTAAAAAGCAGGCAGAAAAGAAATCGGCTCCAGCCGGATTCAAAACGGTCAAGGTTTTCTTTGATTTCGACAACAACGATTTTCAGCAACTGCTTTCCAGAAGAAATCAGAAACCGGTTTATGAGAAAACCGCCGATGCCGGGTTTCGTGATCTGGTACTGCAAAATTGCGGAGGCGTAATTGAACGGGTCAATTCACTTGACCAGGCGGATGTGATAGTTTTTTCCCGGACTAATTCCAGCCCTTATGGTAAGAAAATTGCTCAGGCGGTCCAGCGCGGAGCCGGCCTGATAGCCTATGGCAAGGTGCATGATGCCGATGTGGCGGCGCTGCTGCCGGCCGGGGTTTCCGTCAAACAACTCGACGGTTTGGCGGAGCGTGATACGGTTGTTCAATCAACCCAGCCCATTTTCGGCGGGATTAAATTCAATGATGTCGATTTCGGAATATATCTGGATCTGAAACTCCGCGATGGCGCGAAAACTGTTTTGACTTCCAGCAGCGGACGGCCTTTGATTCTGGAAAAAGGGAAAGTGCTTCAATATGGCGTCGGCATTGGATCGACTTTGCTGCCCAGCGATGTTTTCTATGACAAACTGCTGCTGCACTCAATTTTGTGGTGCGGCTCCAAAACGCCGACGCAAGCGCTCAAGGTGCTGTCCGCGCATGAACAAAAGGTGAAAAAACAGCTTGAAACTGATGAGAGGCACATGGTTGAAGCGGTGGCGGATGCCGCCGGAATTTCCCGGCAGGACAGCCGGAAATATTCTCGCGGTATGTCGCATAACAATATCGGCCGGTTCGGTTATTTGATCGCCGAGGGACTGCCCTGTGACAACATTGATTCATCTTTGAAAGTCGTTGATGTTCCCAGAGGAATTCAAGGTTATACATTTGATGTTATCGGTAAGAAGGCCGTACCGCTCAAACGCTGGCAGGTGAAAAAAGTTTCCGGTGAAGTGAAATTCCCTCGTCCGAATGTTACGGAACTTGATTCAGGGGATATCTGGCGCGGCATCGGCAAGGTTGAGTATCGTTGTGATTTGGTGATGAAACCGGAATGGAAAGGTAAAATTTTATTTCTGGAGGTAAAAGACGGTATTTCGGATTGTGACGAAGCCTGGTTTAATGGACGGCGCATAGGCGGAACCGCCAAAAATGTGACGCATTACTGGTCACGTCCCCGACGTTATGTCATCCCGCAAAATGTAGTGAAATGGGGCAAAGCGAATGAGTTTCGCGTCATCATAGAAAACCTCCATCACGGTGCGTGTTTCAATTCGCGCCCGGAACTGGTCATCGCATCATCAACCGAAAATCGCAAATTATCGGTCACTGACATCAACTGGATATATACAAAATACAAAGTTTTTTCCAAAAATGGCACACATAGTCTGGCTCTCAATCTGGTGACTCCTTTTATTCTTTATGATTTTTCTCAGTCACAGGCGGAAATGCGGGTTGAAAATATTGCTGAGTATGCCGCGTACTACACAGTTGGCGGGATAAAGCTGGTTGACTTGAAAAAAGAGAGTGTACTTTACGATATTCAGCGTGACGGGAAACTCGCTGCGCCATGGATACTGCTTTTTCGGCGCGGAAAAACCTCTCCAGTGATGCTGGCGTTGTCGCGCAATATTTCGTCAATCCGGGCCGGATGTGAAATGGGGGCGGTTGACAGTCTGGTTTTTCATGGCGGCTCGAAACCGTTGGGCGAAATCGTGGTCGGCCGTCCATGGGGAATAAACAGGGTTGATACGTCGAACTGGATGAACAAGCTGCCGGAGAACGTGGTGAAAAAAGTTACCGGGGCTCTGGATTTTGCCTTCAACTTCCCTGTCGCATGTGATGAGATTTACCGGGTTGACCGCGACCGGCAAACGGTAGATATCGTTAATCGCTTCCGCTTTCACCGGGTGAAGGATGAGTGGAATACTAAATGTTCGCCTTATGCGGTTGTGCCGCCGGTGACCGGATTCGCGCTTAAAAACAAGATTTTCGGGGCATCTCCGGAATCATTGCAGGATTTCGGGATGAATACTAAATTCGGTCCGATGCTCGGATTGAGGGGAAAAGATGCGGTTCGTTATTCACTGCCGCTGCCTGGGAATTGGGTTGATCCGGTATTACCGAAAATCGCGGGATCGGAGGACAAGTTTTTCATTAAAGAGATCAATGAATGTGCCATTGCCGCTTGCAAGTGGTCTTGTCGCTCCACGCGGGCGGATGCTTTTAATCCGGTCGAACCCTTGGGAAAAAATTTACAAACCTTTAACATCGACCCGTTTGGGTGGCAGATGGGGATGGGAGTAATGCTTGAAGGTTATTTCCAGTTTGAACCTGACGCCAAACGTTCTGCTGACGAAAGGATCAGAAAGCGGGTTCTCGAGCCGATGGACCTTTATCGTTACAAAAACTTCGAGAGCTCACGGGTAGAACCTTTTTCCGGGATTGAATATACCGTCAATTTCCGCAGCATTTATCCCAGTCCGGTCAAATACGCTCCGGGATTCGGTTCAAAGCTGATTTTCGGCGACAGTAACGAAGCCTACGCTCAAGTTGGCTGGATCGCCGCGTTGATGGGGGATCGTTTGGGCTATGCGCGCCAGGTGCGTAATGCCTGGCCGCATTACAAATATCTGGTCCGCTGTAATACCCGGATAAATGACTGGGCGTTCAATTCCAGCAGTTGCCGTGAATATGGCATCGGCGGCTGGATGGATATGTTGAATTGTGAATATCCGGCCATGTATTACCATGCGCGCCTGGCGGAAATAGCAGGAGATGCAAAAGGAGCTGACGACGCGCTTTATCGCACGGCCAAAAGCATGGTTCCGACTTTGGCCAGATTATGGTTTGATTCCTATCTTACGGCCAATCAGCTTAATCCCGGCAAGCGGAAAATTGCGATGGTATTCGGTTTCAATGAGTATGACGGGGCAAAATTCAGCGTTGCGCCGCTTGAGCATAGCCGTTATATCAGAGATGCTGTTGACATATTTGATTTCTCACAGGGGTTCCCCGGTGCTTTAGCTCAGCTCTACAAGCAGAGGGCTACGCCGGAAATACGTCAATATCTCATGAAACAGGCTATTCCGGCCCTGATCGATAAACAAGGAAAATTCGATAGCACCCGGTATCTCACGGTTCTGGCTCAGTTTTGCAAAAAGGATGTGCCGCTGGAAAAATATGCCGCCGATACACTGATAAAGAACGGAAAACGCCTTCGTCTGGATCGTCCCGGATTCAATCTTGGCTTTGAGCTTGGTAATGTTATGGCATGGAAATATGATGTTCCAAGGATTCAAATCTGTCATGGCGTGATGATGAAAACCTGTGCGTTTGACGTTAAAAAACGGCAGATGACGCTGGTCTTTACCGGTTCTCCTGAAGCGGTGGTTGTAATTCCGACGCCTCGTTCATTGACCTGTAATGGCAAGTCGGTTGTTCTCTCTGAACTGAAGACCTATGCTGCGGGTATAGTATTGCCGGTGAATATCGGTGAAAATAGCGTTACTGCGCAATATTGAAGATTAAAAATGAATATTACCCATACCAACCTTGATATTGGCTTGCCGAAACCGCTGCGTTTTCTCCATATTACCGACAATCATCTGGCGTTTGCGGACGCCCGGGATGACGTGCGCAAGCAGCAGTTGGCACGAGACCGAGCGGCTGCATTCGAAACGACGCCGGGGGATTGCGAACGCTATCTGGATGATGCGCTTGTTTATGCCGGGAAAAATTGCGATTTACTGCTACATACCGGGGATCTGATTGATTTTGTTTCCCGGCTGAATCTGGAGGTGATCATCCGGAAATTTTCCGGCCTTGATTATTTTTTCGCAACCGGCAATCATGAGTTCAGCTTGTATGTCGGGGAAGCTTTCGAGGATACCGCATACAAAATGCGGAGTATGCCGCAAGTTCAGCCGGTCTTCAAAAATGACTTGTTGTTTGCTTCTCGAATATTTGGCGGAATCAATCTGGTCGGGATTGATAATTCATATTATCATTTCAACGAATTACAGCTCGAACAGTTTAAAGCTGAAGTTGCCAAAGGATACCCCATTCTGCTTTTGCTTCATAATCCGATCTGCACGGATGATCTATACGACGAGATGATGGTACGCCGCCAACGGGAATGCGCTTATCTGGTCGGATGCAGTGAACAGCAGCTGATGCCGTATCAGGAGGAGCGACGCATCCAGCAGCGTCCTACGCCAGCGACATTGGCCTTCATTGATTACTTGAGGAATCAGGCGTTGGTCAAGGCTGTAATCACTGGACATCTTCATTTTGATTACGAGTCTCCGTTATCAGAATTTGCAATGCAATATGTGACCGGTGGCGGGTTTGAAGATTTCTCTCGTGAATTCATTATCACTTAACTTCCACCGAATCCGAATAATAGCGGCTTCATTTACGTTTATTTTAGTATGATAAATAATCACCATGTAATTAGTTAAAATACTGTAAGTGGTTTAAATTTAATGCTTTGAATTGACTTTTCTGCAAGGTGTTTATAGCATGATGCATGGATATCCCGCCTGTTGGACGACTGTGGTTTTTTTCTGAAAAATCTTGAAATACCCTATTGACTTATCCGCATAAGTAATGTATAATCTAATTACTTATCCGCATAAGTTAAGAGTTTCAAGAACAGGAAAACAGCATTTATGATAACTGTGAGACAAAGTGATATAGCCCGTGAATTGGGGATAACCCAGGTTGCGGTAAGCAAAGCATTGCGCGGTGCTGCCGATATCTCAGAAAAGATGCGTCAGGAAGTTCTGGCCGCGGCCGACAAGCTGGGCTACCGGAAAAATATGATTGCCCACTCTCTTGCGGAAGGCAGTACCAGGATAATTGGTTATCTGGTACCGGGCTCGTCCGGCCATTTTTTCAGCCATATTTTGAGTTCGATCCAAACCTATCTTCAAGCAGAAGGCTATCAGCTTTTGATCAAAACTCACGACGGCAGCAGTGATCTGGATGATAATGATGTCGAGTTATTTATGAATTATCATGTCGACGGCATAATTTCTTTTCCTAAATGTGCCGTATCCTGGGAAGAATCTATATATAAGAAATTGTTGAAACAAAATATACCGATAGTTTTCCTTAACCAGGATATTGATTTACCCGGTGCAGTATGCATTTTCTCAGATAACAACTATGGTGCAATTGAATGCGTTAATCATCTGGTAAAGAATGGACATCGGGAAATAGGAATTATCCTGCCCGATCACATGTATGATACGACGGTTCAGAATCGCTATCAAGGCTATCTCGACGGTCTGGCTCAGAATAAAATTCCGTTAAATGATGATTATGTTTTGCGTTATCATGTAATGCCTACCCTGGAACAGTCATTTGCTGATTTTTACCGGAATAATCCGCAAATGACGGCTGTTATGTGTTATAATGACCACGTCGCGATGACGGTTTATGACATGGCCGAAAAAATGAATTTTAGGATTCCTGACGACTTGACGGTTATTGGCTTCGGGAATGACATAGCGTATCCTGAGCATTTGGCGGTGCCGTTAAGCACTGTGTCGCAATGCGGTATTGAAATGGGGAGAACCGCGGTCGAGCTTTTGATGAAAAAAATTAACGGCAAAAGAGTTCCAGCCAGAAATGTTATTCCAACCGAATTCATCTCAAGACAATCAGTAAAAAATATATCCATAATGAGTCGTGAGAAATAAGAGATTTTTAAGCGGGATATTGAATGCTCAATATCCAACCGGAGTTAAGCGAAGAGGCTAGTTGAAAGCTGGAATGAAAAGGCACTATCCACCATGATAAGTTGGGAAAGAGGCCATTTAATGTTAGATGTTCATAAAAATTGCATAATTATTAATTTTCATGCCGGATAATATGTGCTTAAATTTTAACGGTTTACGCTATAGTATGAGTTGGTTCTTTTGTAAGCTTTTAACAATAGATTAATCAAATAATTTAGGGCCCCGGTTTTAGAACAAAAACAAATAAGGAGAGTCGTGTATGAAGTGCAGAATTTTTACATTGATTGAATTGCTGGTCGTGATCGCGATAATCGCAATTCTGGCTTCAATGCTGTTGCCGGCATTGAACAAAGCCCGTAGTAAAGCCCGGGCAATTAAATGCGCAAGCAACCTCAAGCAGATCGGTACCGGTTTTGCATTCTATCAGGGGGATTCCAATGGTTATTTTGTTCCGGTATGGCAACCGACCGGCGCTACAACCTACGATCCGTGGAAGGACTGGCGCTGGACATTGATAGACTGCCAATATTTGCCGTGGCTGCATAAAGGGGGAGGCGGAATAAGGCTTGTCAACTGGAATTCGGTCTGGTTCTGTCCTGAACTGCAAAAGACTGCCCTGGCCTTTATTGCCGGTTCTGCCGCGCAGCTTGACAATATGATGAAATATGGCGGTGGTTATGGTTATCCATGTAATGTGCAGGGGACTAAACGAGGTCTTGGCGGCGGCTGCGGTACTATTTATCCCCCTGTAAAAAATGCCGAAATCCGTTCCGCGTCCGAGGTTATGTTGTTGATCGATGCTGATGGTGGCTACGGTACCAACCGGGTGCCGGTCGCCGGGACTCCCGCTTATTTCGGCTGTCACGACCAGTTGGGTACCGGAACCAATCTGCTGTCGGCTGATGGACACGTTGTATACTATCCGAATGGAACTACCCTGTTGGCCCAGTGGAGTAATGGGACCACTCAGCAGGAAGCGCCATTCAATACCGACTTAAAATAAAAAAATCACGACAATATAGTGCCGGTATTTACATATATTGTCGTGTTTTTTTGAAAAAGGTAAGTATTTAAATAATTAAAAATTACCATAAATGATTAATGCTTAATATTATCAAATGGAAAGAGGCGTATATGAAATGTAAAACTTTTACATTGATTGAATTGCTGGTCGTGATCGCGATCATCGCAATTCTGGCTTCAATGCTGCTGCCGGCACTGGGAAAGGCCAGGACCAGAGCAAAAATCATCGGTTGCGTCAATGTCCTTAAACAGCATGGATTAGCCCAGTCGCAGTATCAGTCGGATTATGACGGTTTTGTTCTTGCATCCTGTCAGGATGCTGACGCGGTATACCGCTGGTGCCGTAAAGCCGCCCCGTATTTGGGACTGGAAACCTACGTTAAACCATCTATATCTCCAGGCAATATTTTTACTTGTCCTGAACAGCCAAAGGGAAATTTCAACGGTAACTATCCGTCATATCATATCAATATTTATCTTACGTCGGTCAGTACCCTTGACCGGTCATACAAGATTGTCAAGGTCAAGGATTCTACTGGAAAAGTTTATATTGGCGATGCTATAAACGGAACAATGTTTGCTCCATCCACATTTATCCCGGATATTTTGGGCGGTTTTATCGACACGGAACGCCATGAGGGAGTAGCCAATATAGTTTTTCTTGATTCTCACGTAGGGACCTTTAAGTCCCCTCCGTTACCGATTACGGTCAATTCCGGGCTCAACGGTTATAGAGGCTGGCTGCTGCCTAATTATCCAAAAGCTTCATATTAAACAAATATAAAAATCAAAGGTTGAAAAGTAAAGTTATGAGAATCAGTAAAATTGTCTGTGTCGCCCTCTTTTTGATTTGCGGTCGAATTGTGGACGGAGCCGAATACACACTAGTGAAAGACGGTAAGCCGCAAGCGGAAATAGTTCTGGCTGAAAAACCGGTCAAGGCTGCCCAACTTGGCGCATTTGAACTTCAGGAACACATTAAACAGATTACCGGGGCGACACTGCCGATAGTCAAAGGCAAACCGCAAGGGCAGGGGCTTAAACTCTTTGTTGGTAATTCAAAAGCGGCAGTCGCGGCCGAGGCGCCTGCGGATCTTAAATCTCAGGAATATGCGGTTGTATTCAAACCGGGCAGCATCATCATGATCGGGAAGGATAATAATGATACCGGGGAGGTTAAATATTGGTCAAAAACTATTCCCGGCGCGTATGAGTTTCGAACCTGGCCGGAACTCTTTGAGGAAATGGGATCATTGTACGCGGTTTATGATTTTCTCGAAAAATATTGCGGGGTCCGTTGGTTTGACAACTCGGAGTTCGGAACGGATGTTCCACATGGAAAAACTTTGAGTGTAAAAGCCGGGGATTTGCGCCTTGCTCCCGCTTTCAGGTATCGCGATCCGGAGGCAAAAATCAAAGCCAATATGGGGCTTATCGATCGCCAGATGTCCAATTGGACCGTACGCCGGGGGGAGCCGTCGCCTAAATATCAGGCATGGTTGAAAATCAAATACGAAAAGGGCAGGGCGCAGCCGGAATGCAAACACCCGCATCGCTGGCTGGCCTATCAACGCAGTCTGACCTATGCGTTCTTACTGCGTCGCAAACTTGGCGGCGAAAAGTATAAGACGAACCATTCATTGTATGAGTGGTATGACCGTTTCTGGGAAAAAAATCCGCGGCGGCCATCGGTTTTTGAAACGAAAAGACCGGAATTTTTTGCGCAGGGGTATCCTCATGCCAAGCGTCCGCCGCAGCTTTGCTACAGCAATCCGGCAGTGGCTGAACAGTTGATCAGGGATATGTATAAGTTCTATTCGCTTCCGGCTGCACAGATCGAAAAAAGCCGCTTGGGAACGGAAAAGTTTTATCCGGTTGTGCCGATGGATAATTCTTCCTACTGCAAATGTCCGGAATGTAAAAAGATCGATACGCCGACAAAACTGCAGTCGGGCGCCTTTACCAATGGTAAACACAGCCGGATCATCTGGACCTTTATCAATAAAATAGCCCGGGCATTGAAGAAAAAATATCCGGACAAATATATTTCAGCGTTGGCCTATGCATCCTATGCCTATCGTCCTGATAATATGAAGATTGAGGATAATATCGCGGTGCAACTGTGCCTGTTTCCGCACTTTGCCGCGACTAACTCCAAAGGTTTGAAGTCCGACGACATGCTGCTGAAACAGTGGAACGACGGCAGGCCGGTCTATTTATGGCTTTATTCAGGACTTACGACCGGTGCCAGGCCCGTAATTCCGTGGTTTCCGAAACCGTCCGGGACCTACATGGGCACGGTCCTCCGGAAATACCATAAAGCTGGAGTTAAAGGTATTTTCTTCAATGGGTTTCCTCAGGAAGTTGATACCTATTTCATGTTGAAATTAACTGAAGATCCTTATCAGAATGTGGATAAGCTGATCGATGATTATTTTGTCAGAATGTATGGTACTGAAGCAGGAAAGACGATGAAGGAATTTTACCTGACTATGTCTGGCATTTATGCCAATCCGAGGAATTATTCCAAAGGGATAGCAGGTCCGAATCTGGAATGGGGTATTCTGGGGACCGGTCCCCGCATGAAGAAGTTGCAGGCGTTGGTCGATAAAGCTGAAAAAGAGCTGGCGGCAAATGGAACCGAATTACAGAAAAAACGCTTTAATTTGTTCAAATTCGGCACATGGGATTATATGTTGAAAGGCCGTAAGGAATATGAGACCGCAAAGTTCGGAAAAAAACACAAGGCTCGGGATTTGAGTATGATATGTCCGGCAATCTTGTCGGCTCCCCCTAAGGGAGATACAGCCAAAGTCGATTGGAATGACGCGACTATTACCGATTTCTGCTGGAAAGATAACGGAGACAGCAGCCTGCGGATTATCGAGACCTCAATGCTTAGAGATGACCGGTATTTGTACTTGAAGCTTGAGGAGAAGAATCTCGAAAGCAAACCGGTCAAAGGCGATTCGTGGACTATCGCTTTTTTTGATAAAAAACGTAAGATGAAATATTTGCTGAATATTGATTTCCGTGGCAAGGTATCCGGGACTGAACAGGGCGTTGGAGGGGCTCCGCAGGAGTGGAATTCAGGCGCGGTTGCGGCATCTAACGTGAATAACAAGGTTTGGCATATCATGGTTGCGATTCCACTAAAAGATAAGCCGTTTGTGGCTAATAATTCCATCCGCATGAATTGGCAGCGGAATGATTCGGCTGAGATGGACAGTCCGGTTTGGGTCTGTACAAATAATCAGTTCGATACCGGTAATGTTTCCGCCGTTGTAAGACTTGATAAAATGGCGTCCGGCAAAGCGGAGCTTCCAATCCGGAGTGATTTGTATCTGGAATGGAATTTCGCGGATAAGCAAAATCTGGCTAAGGACTCCTCCGGACATGGTCATAATGGCATTAATCACGATGTAAAAAGCAAAAATGACGATGGAATTAATACGGCAAAATTTTATAAAGCGGTCAACCGGCATATTTATATTGAAACCGGAAAGCTTGATAATTTCGACAAGAATATTTATACCTTTTCCTGCTGGTTTAAATATGAAAGACATATTCGAAGCGCAATGGGTGGACGCCTGTTTATTTTCGGAGACCTCTTTTTTACTATATGTCAGCCGCAATATCAGATTCTTGTTCTGAGCAAGACGCCGCAAGGCAAACGGACCGGGGCCGGACCAACCGGAGCGATCCTTCCGCCTGAAGCGTGGCACCATCTGGTAATCTCCAATGACGGTAAGATGTTGCGGATGTATGAGAACGGCAGAGAGCGACTAAAAATGAGATCTTCGAGGCTCTCTGTTCCGTCCGCTGACGCCAGAATTCGGATTGGCGGCGGTCCTAAACATATTTGGTTCACTAATCTGAACGGCGAAATGAGTCAGGTCCGCATATACAACAAGGTGTTGGGACCTGATCAGATATTAGCTCAATACAAAGCCGAATATAAAAAATACAAACAGGGAAAGGTGTCCAAATGAAAGTTGGAATTTCAGCAATCTTATCTGCCGGAATCGTCATGGTCTGCGGATGTGCGACAATGTCGCCGAAGCAGCAAGTCAAACTAACGGAGAACGGTAAACCGGCATCAACTATTGTTATCGCCCAAAAAGCGACAAAATCCGCTAGGTTTGCCGCGTTTGAACTGCAGTCGCATATAAAATTGATATCCGGTGCGACTCTGCCGATCATTACCGCAGATAAAAAAGTGCAGGGAACCCGCATTCTGGTCGGGGAAAGCGCCTTGACAAAAAAGCTCGGGTTGACCGATAAAATGTTCGGTAAACAGGAATATCTCATTAAGTTTGAACCGGGTACGATTGTTTTAATGGGGAAGGATAAGCCGGACTTCGGGAAATTCGATTATGATTACAGGAAAAATAAACGTGCGGTAAATTGGCCCTCATTCTATGATGCGAATGGAACCATGTGCGCTGTATATGACTTTCTGAGAAAATATTGCGGCGTCAACTGGGTCAATCCCTCTGACTACGGAACCGTGGTTCAGAAAAAGAAAACACTGATTGTTTCAGGTTGTGAAATCAAACGTAAACCCAATATGTTGTTCCGCGGCGGAGTTGCCGCCTATAATAATCGTTATCAAACCAACGGTGGTTACTGGAGGAATAATACGGACGGGGCAAAAAAATATAATCAGCACGCCTATGAAAACATATATAAAAATATAAAACATAAGCATCAAATAAGAAGTGCGGTTAACGCTCAGAATTATTTATTCCAGTACCGGATGAAGGCTGGTGGCGAACAGTCACAGTGCAACCATTCATTCTACAACTATTACGAACGTTTCTGGAAAAAGAAAAATAATAATTTTGAAGGGTATCATCCCGAATATTTCGCCCAGGGGTACAAAGGCGACACTCCTCCGCAATTGTGTTACAGCAATCCGGCGACGATCAAGCAGGTTGTCAAAGATATTCGTGATTATTTTGATAACGGCGGTTACAAAAAACGGATGCATTCAATTGGTGTTCCCGGCTACCAATGGGGTGAAAATTTCTTTGCGCTTGAGCCGATGGATAATTCGGCATTTTGTAAATGCGATGCCTGTACCAGTCAGTATGAGCCGGAACGCAAAAAAGACAAGTCACAGCATAGTACCTATTGGTTTGCATTTGTTAATAAAGTGGCCAAAGAAATAAAAAAATCCCATCCTGATAAAAAGATTTCAACACTCGCATATATGACCCATGAGGGATTGCCGACTGGGTTCAAAATGGAAGATAATGTGGTTGTCCATTTTTGTATTAGTGCCAACCGACAGCCATACAACAAAGAGTTTCTAGATCAACAGCTTGGACGTCTTCAGGAGTGGTACGATAAAGAAAATGTGCCGATGTACCTGTGGCTTTATAACACCTTCCCGCTGGAAATAGCCAATAATGGCCGCTTCTATGCGTTTCCTGGTCATTTTGCCCATGTCCAGAAAAAGCAGTATGATTATTTCAAAAAACTTGGAATCAAGGGTGTTTTTCATTGCGGGTTCAATGGTGAAGTAGATAATTATGTCGCCTACCGCCTGATGGATGATCCTGACTTGGACATAGGTGTGCTGCTGGATGAATATTTTTCCGCTTACGGTAAAGCTGGCAAACCGCTCAGAAAAATGTATGAACTGATAGAAGATCGTTATTGCAATGTTGAGAATTATCCTAAAGGCGGAGATGGCTCTCCGTTTAAAGGACACCAGACTGTTGGTGCAGCCTGGGGCTATCTTGGAAACGCGGAAACAATGAAGCAGCTTAAAGCCTATATGGACCAGGCTTACGCTTTGGCTGAAACTGACCAGCAGAAACAGCTGGTTAAATTATGGGATGAGTCGCTTTGGGCTTACATGAAAGCTGGTAGAAAGTCCTATGTTGATCGGATGAGTTTTACAATTCCTGAGGTTATCGCTCCGAAAGTAGCGAAAGCCCATGGTGATGTCGGTAAAGTAGACTGGAACAAAGCCGCTTCTCTTGGCGACAAATGGTATAAGCGTGGCGGAAAACTGCCTGCCGTAAATAAAATGGGAGGCCAGGTTTGTCATGATGGAGAATATCTCTATTTGAAACTGATTGATTATGTTGATCCCAAAAAACTGGTTGTATCTCCTCAAATAGCCTGTTATGATGACTGGGAAATCTTTTTGGCCGGACAGCGTGCTCAGCCTTTCAGACAATATATGATTGGTCCAACAGCCATGATTCGCGGTATCTCATATGGTGAAGTTAACTGGCGTCAAGGAGTTTTAGCGACTGAATACACAAAAAAGGCATTTGGCTTGAAGGCGGTTTCCGATACGAGTGGAAATAAATGGATATTGAAACTCAGCTTTCCATTATCTGATATTTTAGAAAAACCAATCAAACCCGGAGATGATATTTATGCCAATTTCATGCGTGTTCGCAATCCGGCTTTGGCTGGAGGGGGGCGCTATGGTATTGATACCTGGGTGGCATATACTACCGTAAAAGATATTGACCGTCTGGCAAAAATTCATTTGGCAAAGTAATTGTTACCGCTGGAGTTTTCGGAAGCAGTAGATGGGATCTCCGGTGGGACTGAGACCTCGGCTTAATTGTTTTTGTTTGACTCGTTCCGGATTTTCAAACATACTGCCAATTTGTTGGATAAACTGTTTTGATCCGATAATTGCCCCATCGGTGAAGTGTCGGGTGCGGCGCAGAAAGCGGATCGGCATTGATTCGCCGCGTCTGGCTTGTTGTTGCGCCTGGTGTATTTCCACTGTATCGGCGCCGGATTCCATCGCGATAATTCGGGCTAACTCGCCTCGAAAATACGCAAAGAGTTCATTGTCGGACCATTGGGCAGTATCGCCGGCTGCGCGGATATTTTGTTTCAGGTGTCTGACGAAATTATCGTAAAACATATGTTTGCCGCTGCCGCAGTAGCGGCCCCAGGTGGTGAACTGGTAATCGGCCGGATTGTTTTTCAGGCCGGCGCGAACCGGGTTGAGTTCCACGTACATGACGCAGGTTTCCAGTGAATCTTTTTGATCGAGGATCACGCTTTTAAAGCGGTCGGCCCAGAGGTGTCCGACGCGGTTTCGGTTTTTATTGAAAACGACGGTGTAGCGTTGTTGCAAAGCGCGCATGAAGCAACTGATGTCGATCATTTTCAGGCCGGTTTCGTGACACTTTGCTGTATCGTGCGGATCGAGGCGGGGGAGTTGCGAGCCGGCATAGGTCAGGTTGCGACGCATTTTGTTGTAGTAGGAGTTATGACGAGCGGCGATGTCGACTGTATCCGGCAGTTCGTCCGGACCGGGAGCGTAGACTACGAGGTGAAAATGGTTGCCCATCCAGGCGGCAGAGATTACTTCAACCAGAAAATATTCAGACAGATTTTGGAGTAATCGAAAGCCGTATTCTTTATCGCGATCGTTGAATGGATGTACGCCTTTGATTCCGGCGATCCGGTTATAGAGGTGGTAGTAGCAGCCTTGGTCGCTGATTTTCATGCGTGAGATGTTCATAAAAGGTCCTCCTGGTGAATTGTTGAAATTAATATATAGCGGAATTTTTGAATTTCAAATTAAAATAGCATGTGATTTAATAGAAAAATTTAAGATCTTGATTCATATATGCTTATGTTTTATGTGTGTTCTTGATTGTTTTGTTTGAGGAGTTTTCTGAGGTCTTTTTAATGGTGGAGTGGCAACAAGTGAAAAAAATGATATATTATTGCTAAATTATTTAACATTAATCGGGGATGACGTGAAACTCGAAAAACAACTTGTAAAATATTTTGGCTTTAATACTTTCCTTGAAGGACAGTTAGAGGCTATTGAGGATATTCTCGGAGGAAATGATCTTTGTTTAGTTATGCCGACAGGAGCCGGGAAAAGCCTTTGTTATCAATTGCCGGCATTGGTTAGGGAGGGGTATGCTCTGATTGTTTCGCCGTTGATATCCCTGATGAAAGACCAGGTTGACGCGTTGCACAGTAAAAACTTGCCTGCCGCATTTGTAAATAGTACTCTTTCTCCAGTGGAACAGTATGCGGTTTTCGATGATGTCAGATCAGGTAAAGTCAAGTTGCTTTATACGGCACCGGAACGCTTCTACGCTCCTTCATTTGATCGGCTTCTTTCCAATAATCCTCCCGCGATGTTGGTAATCGATGAGGCTCACTGTATTAGTCAATGGGGACACGACTTTCGCCCGTCTTACGCACGTATCGGCGAATTTGCTGCAAAATATGATATTCCGCAAATTTGCGCTTTTACCGCGACGGCCACCGATACGGTCCGGAAAGATATTGTATTACATCTGCGTCGCGAAAATATGGAAATTATGGTCCGCGGTTTCAAACGTCCCAATCTGGCATTCAGTGTCAGGCGAACTGGGGGAGCTGCTGACAAGGATTCATTTGTAAGACAGCAGATTAATAAAAAACAACCTACGATAATTTATACCTCGACCCGGAAAGCGGTTGATGCCCTGGTGGATAAGTTCGGTATTCAAGGATACCATGCCGGAATGGAGCCTGATCAACGGCATGCCGTTCAGGAGGAGTTTATCAGCGGAAAATGCCCGGTGCTGGCAGCTACTAATGCTTTCGGGATGGGGATTGATCGTCCCGATATAAGATGCGTGATTCATTACAACATTCCAGGCAGTCTTGAGGCGTATTATCAGGAGGCCGGTCGCGCAGGTCGTGATGGGGAAAATTCCGAGTGCGTACTGCTTTATTCCTATGCGGACCGTTTTACCCAGGAATTTTTGATCGATTTAAGCAATCCCGGAGAACAGCTTATTAGAGATGTTTTTGAGTTATTACTGAATTTGTCGAACAATGGTGCTGACAGCGTTGAAGTTTCAGCCGGTGATATGGCTGCGCAACTTGATGACTGTAAAAGTGATGGACAGGTCTATACCGTAATGCATATCCTGGAAAAGTATGGCATAATTACTCGTGGCACTCCCGGTGAGAATGAATTGGAATTGCGTTTTACCGCTCCTTTGGATGAGCTGTGGAATGAACATAACGGCAAAAGAACGCAGCGTTCAATTTTTATTGCGCGTATGCTGCAGCGATTCGGAGAGGGTTTGACTGGCGGTGTCCGGATGTCGATTACACAGTTTTCATTTGCGGTCGGACTTAAGCCGGAGCAGGTGCGGAGGGTTCTTCCGGCGCTTCGTGAAGCTGGAATTCTGGAATATGAAGCACCGTTCCGGGGAAGGGCGGTGCAACTGGTCAGGACTGATCGTCAGGCGCTTGAGACGATTGATTTTGCCGCTTTGCGGAAAAAACATAATTACGAGATAGAGCGCCTGGATAAAGTGGTGCGTTATGCTGAGAGTTCGGAGTGTCGGCAAAATTATATAATTTCATACTTTGGTGAAAATGATCCCGAATGGCGCTGTGAAAGTTGCGACAGTTGCTTGAAAGGAGGCTCTATTCACGATCGTGAGCTTGATGAACAAGAAAGATTTGCAGCTTTGACTGCCTTGAGTGCAATCGCCGATATGCCGGGACGTTTCGGTCGCGGTCGTTGGACAGAGATTCTCGGTGGAGCTAATACCGCAGCCGCGGCGACTTCGCATTTGGATGATATGACTGAATTCGGCGCGTTGAAAAAACTTAAGAAAAATCGTTTGACTTTATTGCTAAGAGCGCTTGAAGAGGCCGAATTGCTGAGTCGGGTTGAGCACTATGAATATCCTTGTCTGGAAGTGTCTCAGGCCGGTTGGAGCGCGATAGCCAGGGATTGTCAGGGGCTCAAACTGCCTTTGGCGGGAGAAAGTTTATTTCCTGTAAGCCGTAAGTTGAAAAGAAAACCTGAAAAGCCGGTTTTTGAGGAAGAAGTTGACGCTGATTCCGATCTTTATGAAATTCTGCGGGATATTCGTAATGAAATTGCCGGACGTCGCCGCAAACCGCCGTACACCATTTTTTCAAATGCGGTTCTGGCGCGGCTGGCGGATGCCACTCCGGTAACCCGGGAGGAGGCTGAAACGATTAAAGGTATCGGTCCACGAAACAGTCGTGACCTGCCAAAACTGCTTGACGCCATCAGTAAATGGCGCGAAGAAAACCTGTAGAACATCATTTTCGCTGTAATCTCTCAATCCCTCTGATTTATCAGGGTTACTTGTTTGACATAAAACGTTGGCGGGGTATTTTATGTTGCAAATTTATAACTAACCAAGAGAAAATGACATGGCACCTGAAATTTACTTTACCAGTGACGACACCGAATTGACTCTGGCAGCGGTTGGGCTTAAAACCTTTGATGATTTCTGGAATATCGAGGATACTTTGGACGAATCGTTTGGAATCGAATCAAAGCGGGCTCATCAAAGCGGGAAAAACATATTACGGGATACCTGCAAGGTGGATATAGCGGGCAAACGTTATTTTCTGAAACGGTCAAGTGGCAAATCCTTCAAGGCGGTAGTCTATGAACTGGAGGCGCGGTCCGTACTGCCGCGATTCGGGTTGACCAGTTCCGGTTACTCCGCCTGCTGTATTGACAAGAAGTCCCGCCGGGCATTTATCCTGTTGGACGGTCTGCCGGGATATATTTCTTATGAATCGATCATTGATAACAGTGCTACATTGGCCGAAAAAACAGCATTTGAGCAGGATAAGAAACTTTTCATCAGTAAGGTGATTGCGGCGTTTAAGCTGGTGCAGGCTTCCCCTTATATGTACCGAGACTGGGATTACAATCATCTATTTTTCAACCCTCAGAGCAAAGAAGTGGCGATGATCGATTTGGAGCGTTTTATGCATATATCGCAGTTTCCGTTGTACTACCGCATTCCTATGGTGAGGTTGTATAAACGTTTGAAGGAACAAAAAAAACTTGCCGCCGCGCTGGGGATGACGCAGGATGAGCTTGATAAACTTTTGAAATAAGCGGAGGATGCAATGGATATTGCTTTACGACAAATGGCTTTGACGGATGTGCCGGAGTTGATGGGGTTGAAAAATGCCGAAGGCTGGAATCAGCTTGAATTTGATTTTGAATTTTACATGCGGCAATGGCCGACCGGCTGTTTTGTGCTTGAACTCGACGGTCGTCTGGTCGGTTCGGCTATTGCGGTCAATTATCATGATCAGATCGGCTGGGTCGGCGTGGTAATCGTCCATCCTGACTGTCGTCGCCAGGGGCAGGCTACCCGGTTGCTGCGTACGGTTATGGACAATTTATCCGGTTGCCGGGGAATCTGGCTTGACGCCACTCCGGCGGGACAACCGGTCTATGAAAAACTCGGTTTTGAATTTGAATATATGCTGGCGCGTTATATTTGTCCGGCCGCCGCGCCGGATACGAATGTTGATATATCCGTATGTAAACCGGTCGATATAGCTGATTTGCCGTGTTTGATTGAAATGGATTCGGCAGCTTTCGGCGCAAAGAGGGAAGGTTTGATTGAATATCTGTTGACTACCTGGAGTTCCGGGGCTTTTAAATACGAGATAGACGGTCGGATTGCCGGTTTCTGTGTAGGTCGGGCCGGATCGCGCTATCGTCAAATCGGCCCGGTGGTGGCGGAATCTCCGGAAATTGCTAAAGCTATTTTGAACTGCGCATTGGCCCGTTTCAAGGGACAACCGGTATGTGTTGATTTGATTGAATCGCAGACTGAGTTTAAAGCCGAATTATTGGCTCGCGGTTTTACCACGCAACGACCGCTGGGCCGGATGTGCCGCGGCGAAGCGGTTATGGCATCGGCCCCGCAGACTTATTTTGCCATTCCCGGCGGCGAATTCGGTTGATTGTCCGTACGACGGACGGCGTAGTAATCGGGTTTAATCCCCCGCCTCTTGGGCGTTCTTGGAAAATAATATTTTTGCTGAGCTTTTTTTTATCTTTTTGCTTGCATCGAGGTAGTTGATTTATTGATGTTTATTTGCATTTGATCATTTTATAGTGTATACTCTTAGTGTATACTTGCATAATGGAGTTAATTATGGATGCGACATTTTTGGATTTGCGAAAAAAGCCGAAGAAAATACTATCGGCCATTGAAAGAAATGAGTCTGTGACTTTGACCTATCGTGGTCATAAAAAGGCAATGATTATTCCTTACAATGACAGTAAAGGACGTCCGAGTATAAGTGATTGTTCCGCATTTGGTATGTGGGACGACCGTGACGATCTGGAAGATGTTGAAGATTTTGTCCGCAATTTGCGTAAAGGAAGATCTTTCTGATGCTGTTTGATACGGATGTGCTCATATGGGCTTTTAAACGTAATATGAAAGCGGTAAAAAAGATTGATTCAACGCTTGAATTACAAATTTCCGCAATAACCTACATGGAGCTGATCAAAGGAGCGCGTAACAAGCACGAATTGCGCAATATAAAGCAGACTCTCCATATGTTGTCGTTTGAGATAATTCCAATAAATGAAAATATTTCTCACCGGGCGATGATTTATATTGAGGAATACGGTTTAAGCTCAGGTATCGATTTGCCTGATGCCTTAATAGCCGCTGCAGTGGTTGAGAACAACTTGACTCTATGTACCGGGAACGGTAAACATTATAAAGTCATTCCTAATCTAGAGGTCGATGTTTTTAAACCGTAAATTGAATTACAGGGGAGGTGTTCGATGAATAGGCAAGAAGATAGATCTATTTGGTCAGCTTTCAATAATTGGCGCAAGAAACATTGGCAATTCCGGGTGACTATCCTGCTGCTGATGCTGGTGACCCTGTTGATCGAAAATAATTTTTTTCGAGAACCGATTATGCATCGGCTGGTTCGTATCGCCTGTCGGGCTATTGAATATAGTTCCACTCCGAGAGTCGTTAACGCCTGGATGTATTATAACCGGGCTTGTGAAAAACAGCGTCTTCAATTGAGCCTGGCAAAGATCAAAGGCAAGTTGTCTCCCGCAACACTTGAGCAGTTGCGGACCAAACCGTCCCGGGCTGATTTGACTATTTTATTCAACGCGGCCAAACAACATGGCCTTTTACCTCCAAGAGCTGATTTGAGAAAAATGAAACACGCAATGCTGGCCAGTGCTATCTATGAAACCGAACGTCGTTTTCGTCCGGAATGGAACGGGGTACACAAAGATATCGATAACACGAAACGTTGGCGCTTTTCATCCTTTGAAAAATTAATGCAAATTCTGGGGTATTTTATAGTCAGTTTCATAATGTTCTTTTTCCCTCCGCCTTTCATGACAACCATGACATGGATATTAATATCCATGGCGTCCGGTTTTTTTACATATGCCTACGTACCTGCATATAAGAAGACTGCCGGAGCAGTTTTGGCAATACTGATTACGGTATTTTTACTTCTGGGTAACCAGATGAGTAATGGTCTGTTGTCTGAACAGGTTCATCATATGTGGAGTTTTAACAGAGGAGGGAACAAATATAATATTTTGACGAATTATTTTTTTTATTATCAAATTTTTTATTGCGTCGCAGTTAGTTTATTTGGCAGCGGACTGGCTGAAAAGTACTTAATAAAATTCTCCAGAAGGCGAATCGATTTTGCGTCAACTTTGATTATTGGGATAATTATCCTTTTTTCCGGTAAATTTTTAATTGTGAATCATGTTGGACATGGTCCCTGGTATTATTGGTTGTATTATAGAATTTATAACTCGACATTGACGATTACTTGTAATCAATTTAAGGATTTGCCTTATATCCTGTATTTCACTGGGTGCGGTGTTATCATTTGGGGAGTGTATTTTTTTCTAATCAGGAAAAAGCATATTCAAAAATAAAATGAAAGTTTTTACTTATTCAAAGAAATATATATTACCGATTCCTTGCTGCTTCTGCATTTGAAAGATCATGGTCCGGTTGATTTTTCCTGCTTGATTAAGCGGTGATTTATGCTATATTAGATTTGAATTTAATTTGCTCAATCAGGAACTTTATATGATAATAAGAACCAGGTCTTTTCCGCGCGCGGCGTTGATCGGGAATCCTTCTGATGGATATTTCGGCAAAACGGTGGCTTTTGTCTTTGGTAATTATCGAGCTAACCTGATGCTGTATGAGACACCCGAACTGGATCTTCAGCCGTCTTTCCGGGATCATACCCATTTTTCCAGTATTGAGCATCTGGCTTCGGATGTCAGCACCTACGGTTATTACGGCGGCATCCGTTTGCTTAAAGCCACGATCAAACGATTTTACGAACACTGCTGCGAGAACGGAATAGCTCTGGACAATCGCAATTTTACGATTCGTTACGAAAGCGATATTCCGAACCGGCTTGGACTGGCCGGTTCATCGGCGATAATTACCGCCTGCATTCGAGCTCTTAAACAGTTTTACGGGGTAAAAATATCCCGGCCTGTACTGGCAAACCTGGTGTTGTCGGTGGAAGTAGAAGAGCTGGGGATATCCGCCGGTTTGCAGGACCGGGTGGCCCAGGCATACAATACTCCCATCATGATGGACTTTGATAAGGCTAAAATGGACCAGGACGGATATGGCTCATATACTCCGATTGAGATTCCCGAAGATTTGAAGCTTTTTGTCGCGTTCCGGACTGATCTTTCGGAGGGGTCGGAGATACTGCACAGTCGGCTCCGGGAGAAATATGAAGACGGCGACAAGGCGGTGCTGGCGGCGATCGAGGAATGGAAAGAGCTGACCGTCAAATCGGTCGAGGCGATAAATAATCATGATTATTCTGAGTTGGATGCCTGTATTAATCGAAATTTCGACTTGAGATGCGAAGTATGTTCTTCGGTTTCACCCAAGAACAAACATATGGTTGAGTTGGCCCGGAAAGCCGGTGCCTCGGCCAAATTCACCGGTTCCGGCGGGGCGATTATCGGGACCTACAAAGACGATGCGATGTTTGAGGAACTCTCAAGGTCGATGCAGCCATTTGATATCGAAGTGATCAGGCCGGAAATCGTTCGCGGCGGCCGCTCCGCCAGCTACAATGTCGAATTTGATGACGGAGCTATTTAAAATGCGGATACGAAAAGCTGTCATTCCTGCCGCCGGTTTCGGCACCAGATTCCTGCCGTTTACTAAAGCGGTGCCCAAAGAGCTTATCCCGGTTATCGACAAGCCGACAATTCAATATGTTGTCGAGGAAGCTGTCGCCGCCGGAATTGAGGATATTTTGATTATTATCAGTACCGGTAAACAGGCGATTCAGGATCATTTCAATCCGGTCTTCGATCTGGAACAACGGCTTGAACAGTCCGGTAAAATTGCTGAACTGGAAGCCCTGCAGAAAATCAGTTCACTGGCTAATCTGCACTATGTCTATCAGCAGGAACTGCTGGGACTGGGGCATGCCGTGCTTCAGGCTAAACCGTTTATCGGGAACGAGCCTTTTGCTATTCTGCTCGGCGATACGGTTATGACTTCCGATACCGCTCCGGTGACGAAACAGCTTTGTGACGCATTTGATACGGTCCAGGCGCCGGTTGTGGCGATGGAAACCGTACCGATGGAAAAAGTCAGTCGTTACGGGGTGATCGGCGGAACCGAGGAAAGCCCCGGCCTTTACCGGGTGCATGAATTTATTGAAAAGCCTTCTCCGGCAGAGGCTCCATCGAATCTGGTGGTTGCAAGCCGCTATGTTTTCACGCCTGAAATATTTGATTATCTGGAAAAAACGCCGCGCGGTAAGGGCGGAGAGATTCAGATTACCGACGCGATGAAGTTGATGCTGGCTGATTATCCGATGTACGGTCGACGGATTGACGGTCGGCGGCACGATATCGGGAACAAACTTGAATTTGTCAAATCCACCATTGAGTTTGCGCTTAAGCGCGATGACTTGCGGGATGATATAAAAACTTTTATCAGGGAATTGATTGGAGAATAGATTATGGAGCGAAAGGGAATAATACTTGCGGGCGGGGCCGGAACCCGGCTTTATCCGGTGACCCGAGTTGTTTCAAAGCAACTGTTGCCGGTTTATGACAAGCCGATGATCTATTATCCTTTGACTACTCTGATGCTGGCCGGAATCCGCGAAGTGTTAATCATTTCTACCCCTGAAGACATCGGGCGTTTTGAATCCCTGCTTGGCGATGGTTCGCAGTGGGGGATTCATCTGGAATACGCGGAACAACCTTCACCCGACGGTCTGGCCCAGGCCTTTCTCATCGGCGAAGAATTTATCGGCGAAGCCAACTGCACGTTGATTCTCGGGGACAACATCTTTTACGGACATCAACTGTCGATTCTGCTGAATGAGGCTTCAGCCATGGAGCAGGGGGCGACGGTTTTCGCCTATCCGGTCCATGATCCGGAACGTTACGGGGTGGTGGAATTCGATGAAAATTTCAATGCCATCAGTCTGGAGGAAAAACCGGCTCAACCTAAATCGCGTTATGCTGTTACCGGACTTTATTTCTACGACAATACGGTCATCGACATCGCAAAATGTATCAAGCCGTCTCATCGCGGTGAACTTGAGATAACCGATGTGAACCGGATCTATATGGACCAGGGCAAGCTTGATGTAAAGCTGATGAGCCGCGGTTCGGTCTGGCTTGACACCGGCACCCATGATTCGCTGCTTGAGGCCGGGCAATATGTGGCGACGATCGAGAAACGGCAAGGACTGAAAATTGCCTGTCCTGAGGAAGTTGCATGGCGGAAGAAATGGATAACCGACGCCCAGTTGAATGAGTGCATTGTCGCTCTCGGCAAGAGTTCCTATGCCGATTACCTTAAAGAATTAGTCAGTCCGGGGCGGCACTTGTACACCTCGGTCCATAAGAAATCCAATTAATTTTACAAACAGGAAAAAATGAACGCAAGCAGAACAAAACTCCCTGGAATCCTGATAGTTGAACCTAAAATATTTGGCGACAAGCGGGGATTCTTTTTTGAATCATACAACCAGCGGGACATGATTGCCGCCGGGATCGACCATCAGTGGGTTCAGGATAACCATTCAAAATCCGCTAAAGGAACTTTGCGCGGGCTGCATTATCAGGTAAATCGCGGTCAGGATAAATTGGTCAGGGTAGCGATTGGTGAAGTCTTTGACGTAGTGGTCGACGTTCGCCAGGATTCACCGACTTTCGGACAGTGGGAAGGTTTTTTTCTCTCAGCTGAAAACCGTAAAATGCTTTATGTCCCTAAAGGTTTTGCTCATGGTTTTTGCGTTCTCAGTGAAACCGCTGAATTCCTGTACAAGTGCAGCGATTACTGGTCGCCGCAGGATGAACGCGGGATAGCCTGGAACGATCCTGAACTTGGAATTGACTGGCCCGTCTCAGCGCCGATTCTGTCGGAGCGCGATACGAAACATCCAAACTTTAAAAATGCAGAGTATATGTAAATGAAGACATTGGTTATTCTCGGCGGTAAAGGAATGCTGGGCAGTGATTTGCAATGGACGGCCGAGCAGATCGGCTATTCAGTCGTCGTTTTTGATCGGCCTGAATTCGACATTACCAGAGAACATGACGTCCGCCAGGCGGTCGTTGCGGGCGACGTAATCGTTAACTGTGCCGCCTATACGGCGGTTGACCAGGCAGAAGCGGAGCCTGAACTTGCCTATGCAGTGAATGCCGCCGCCGTGAAAACCCTTGGTGATATCTGCGCCGAAGCCGGAAAATACCTTGTCCATATCAGTACCGATTTTGTTTTCGGTGATTCATCCGCCGCCTGTTTGAAAGAGACGGACGATCCGGATCCACTGAGTGTTTACGGCAAAACCAAGCTGGAAGGCGAAAGACTGCTGGCTGAAACGGATTGTCGCCACGCGGTGATCCGGGTTCAATGGACCTACGGACATTCCGGTAATAATTTTGTCTTCAAGATAATCGATCTGGCAAAATCCCGGCCGGAGTTGAAAGTTGTTGACGATCAGGTCGGCGCGCCGACTCCAACGACCGCAGTTGCTAAAGCTATTCTGTGTTTCCTGGATAAACACCCGGAGGGCTTGTATCATTTTGCCGCCGACGGTTATGCGTCGCGTTACGAAACGGCGCGTTATATTGTGCGTAAACTGGAACTCCCGGCCAAGGTTCACCCCTGTAAGAGCAGCGAATTTTCCACCCCGGCACAACGTCCCTTGAATTCCCGTTTCGACTGTTCTAAAATTGACCAGGTGCTCAATTTCGAGCGTCCCCACTGGTATGACGCCTTAAAAGAGTTTTTACTGAAGATCAATTAACTTCATCCGGCCAATATTTGAATATTGGATGTTCCCTGTTTGATATGGGATATTCCATTCGTGCCTGTCCGTGTCGGTCTGTGTCAGTCCGGGTTTTTACAAATCCACCTTGTTTTTGTCCTGAAAACGGTTATATTACGCATTTGGAATTTTAACTCAAATACATTGGAGAATAAATATTATGCTTGACAGAGAAGTACTGTTACAGGCGGCGGAACAGCATGGCACGCCGGTTTATGTTTACGATGCGGATAAAATGCTGAAATGCTACCACGACCTCTACGATTTTATCAAATGGCCCAAACTGAAGGTCCATTACGCAATGAAGGCCAACTACAATTTCCGTCTGCTGCAATTGTTGAACGAAGCAGGCGCCGGGCTCGATACTGTCAGCCCCGGGGATGTTATCATGGCGCTGAAAGCCGGATTCCCGAAAGAGAACATCATCTACACCGCCAACAATATGACCGATGCCGAAGTGGCGATGGTCAAGGAAATGGGCGTGCTGATGAATATCGGTTCATTGTCCCGTCTGGAAAAATTCGGCAAACAGTATCCCGGCAGCGAAGTATGTATCCGCTTCAACCCGGATGTGGTTGACGGTGCGCACGCCAAGATCATGACCGGCGGCGATTTGACTAAGTTCGGTATTCTGATGGAGGATGTTGACAAAGTGGTCGAGATGGCGGCGAAATACGATCTGAAAATTGTCGGCCTGCACGAACATACCGGTTCCGGTTTGCAGCATACCGATTCAGTTTTCCAGAGTATGAAAAATATTATGGCGCTGGCAACTCCTGAGCGTTTTCCCGTGTTGCGTTTTCTCGATTTCGGCGGCGGTTTCAAGGTCGTTTATCAACCGGGTGAAAAGGCGGTCGATTATGTTGCGATGGGTGCTGAGATCACGCGTCTCTTCAGCGAGTTCTGCGACCGGTTCGGCAGCGAACTGGAAATGTATTTTGAACCCGGTAAATATATTGTGGCGGAATGCGGCTATCTGGTGGTTGAAGTTAATACGATTAAAGAGAATCGCACCCGCTCAATCGTCGGCTGTAATTCTGGTTTTCCGCAGTTGATCCGACCGATGATGTACGACGCTTATCATCATATAGTTAATCTGTCGAATCCCGACGGAGAGATCAAAACCTATGATATTTGCGGTAATATCTGTGAAACCGGCGACCGTTTTGCTGAACAGCGCGAACTGCCGGAAGTCCGCGAAGGCGATATCCTGGCGATTGAAAACGCCGGAGCCTATTGCTATTCGATGGGCGGAGTATACAATTTGCGTCCGATGCCGGCTGAAACAGTCTGGCACGACGGCCATCTGGAACTAGTTCGCAAGGGCCTGTCAGCGCAGGAACTGGTCGAACAAATCCTGGGAGAATAATTATGCAGCTTAAATTTACCAAAATGCACGGATGCGGTAACGATTATATTTATTTCGACTGCATCGATAATCCTCAACTGATTCCGAATCCGGAAGAGATTGCGCCGGAGCTTTCCGACCGTCATTTCGGCATCGGCGGCGACGGTATTGTCCTGATCCTGAAAGATGACAAAGCCGATTTCCGTATGCGGATGTTCAATTCGGACGGTTCTGAAGCGGAAATGTGCGGCAATGCCATTCGCTGTGTCGCCAAATTCCTGTGTGACAACGGTTATCTTACCGGTGACGAGGTCGATATTATGACCGGCGCCGGCATTAAACATATTGTTGTGTCGCGTGACGCGGACGGTAATTTTGAACAGGCCAGGGTGGATATGGGCGAACCGGAACTCAACGGACTTTTTATTCCGGTCAATATCGATAAGAATCCGGTGGTAAATGAGCCGATTGCGTTGAACAATGGTTTTGAATATGCTATGACCTGCGTATCGATGGGAAATCCCCACGCGGTGATCTTTGTGGACGAGATTACGGATGAACAAGTTCTGATTCATGGTCCGGAACTTGAAGTTCATGAAGTCTTTCCGAACAAGATCAACGTCGAGTTTGTCAAAGTACTGTCGCCGACTGAAGTTGACATGCGGGTTTGGGAACGCGGTGCGGGCGAGACCTGGGCCTGCGGTACCGGTGCATCAGCTGTGGCTGTCGCTTGTGTTTTGAACCAGTTTACCGGCCGCAGCGTGACCGTTCATTTGCGCGGCGGTGATCTGCAAATCGAATGGGGTGATGACAACCGCGTCTATATGACCGGCCCAGCCACTACCGCATTTGAAGGTGTTGTCACGGTTTGATATTGCCGTTATCTGTAATTTAAAGGAAAGAGTTTGACCGGCTCTTTCCTTTTTCTTTTTTTAAGCATGCTTTTTCAGACTATTACCGGAGATGGGAAAATTGTTTTGGGCTTATGAAGGCTCTTTGAGCTTTCGAAAGCAATACATTGCAGCTCCGGTTGGACTGAAACCCTTTGCCAGCTGTTTTTTCTGCATGCGTTCCGGGTTATCGAGTCGACTCCCGGTTTGTTGAACAAAAATTTTAGATCCAAGTATAACTCCGTCGGTAAAGTGTCTGGTACGTTGCAGAAAACGTACATGCATTGACTCTTTTTTCCGGGCTTTATCTCGGGCGGCGTATATTTCTTCACTTGAAGCGCCGGATTCCGCGGCGACGATGCGCGCCAGTTCTCCCCGGAAAAAAGCAAATAGTTCATTATTTGTCCATTGAGAGCTATCTCCGGTAGTGATATTAGGTTTCATATGTTTGACGAAATTCTCATAAAACATATGTTTTCCGCTACGACAATAACGCCCCCAAGTTGAGAAACTGTAATCTGCTGGAGTGTTTTTCAGCCCGGCTCTGACCGGGTTAAGTTCGACATAAATAACGCAAGTAGCTAATGCGTTTATTTTTTCAAGGATCGTACTTTTGAAACGACCGCCCCAAAGTTGTCCGGTCCGGTCACGGGTTTCATTGTAGACGCAGGTATACTGCCGTTGATAGGCCGACATGAACTGGCTGATATCGATCATTTTTAGGGCGACTTTTTCGCATTGCTCTTTATTTTCTAGTTTGATTACCGGATTTCTCGGACCGAACCGGAATATTTTTTTCATAGACTTATAATAATTGTTATGTCGCTGGACGATAGTTTCAAGTGATGGCAGTTCATCTGGCCCGGGTGCGTAAACGACGAGGTGAAAATGATTTCCCATCCAGGCTGCGGAAATGACTTCAATCAAGAAGTAGTCACAAAGATACCGAAGCAATTTGAATCCGTATTCTTTATCCATTTCGGAAAAAGGATGATCACCTTTAATGCCGCCGATCCGATTATATAGATGATAATAGCAACCTTCTTTTTTAACTTTCATTCGTATTCCCATTAAGTCCTCCAAATGGTTAGTTTTAATATAATATAATCGCTGAAAACAGATTTGCAAATAATCATACCGTATGAATATTGTTTTAATGTAATGTTCTGTATATAATGCGCTTATGGTTTTAGGTGCTCGTCTTTTTGCTGTGGAGTTCACGAAATTGGCATTTTTGTTATTTGATAAAGTCCAGTTGGTATTTATCTCTGCTATATTTGTCAAAATCAAAATATCTTGTAATTAGAGTTTGAAATAATGGAGGTTACGGCTTATCTTTTTGAGTATTGAAATTGATTTAAGGTAAACAAAAGAGATTATTCCATGCAATATGTTATCAAAGATAAAGACGGAGTGGAACACGGTCCGGTTGATGAAACTACTTTGATCAAATGGGCCGCTGAACGCAGGATAGATTCTCAAACCCCGGTTCGTCCGACACTGGTTAATAATTGGCATAATGCAGCCGATATGGATTTTCTCAAGGCGCACGTCCTGGACCCCGTGGCTGACAAGAAAAGCGGCGGCGGAATGTTCGGATCAGTGTCCGAGTTGTTCACTAAGGGCCGGGATCAGGCAAATTCTGCCAGCGGTTATCTACAGCGCAGAGCTGCGGTCAAGGCAAAATTGCCCACCAGATTCATGGCGTTTTTGTTTGACGCGCTGATTTTCTTCATAATCGGATTGCTTATACTTGGTTACCTGATCGGCAGCGTTGTCAGTGACAGTGTGAAGAATATGCCGGATAATGAGCTGGCCGCATCTGATTGTTTGATTGATGGCAAGGAATACGCACTGCGTATGCTCAAAATTCAAAAAGCAGATGAATATTCCGCTTATCAGCAGGAACAGGCCAAGCTGAAAGCAAAAGAAGACGCGGATGCCGCGAAACGCGAGGCCGCCAGAAACCGGACCGAGTATACTCCGGCTCCGGAACCCACGCCGGAAGAAAAAAATAAACCGGCTGAGCAGCGTAAAATGGGCCGCGAGTCCGGCTTCAGTGAATTTGGAACCGGCGGCGGTGGGCCGGTCATGGTTAAGCCGAAAGAGGAAGAAGTTGAAAACAAGGTTCCGGAAAAGGCATTTATGCCGGAATTTGAAGTTGCCGACAACAATAAAGCAACGGCTCCTCCATCAAAAAAGGCTGACTTCAGGACCGGATATTTCCGTGGATCAACCTGGACGGTTGCCGGAACCGGTGATAAGTATGTTTGTCTTGCCAACGGTTATGAGGAATATCATGCTGATCCGACTAAAAATGTCGGTTACGGTGTATGGTGCAAGGTTTCTGATCTCAGTTCCCAGATAACCAAAACGGTTGTAATCATCGCAGTTCTGGTTTTAATCTACTATACGATTGCGATTGGTTATTTTGCCCAGACTTTCGGTATGTGGTTCTGGGGGCTGTTTGTTGCCCGGCCTGGAAAACGCGAACCGCACGAGGCTTTTTTCTTCCGCTCGTTCCTGTTTGCGTTTTTTATGCTGATATTCGGCATCTTCACTCCGCTTATGATCTTTATCTGCGGGGCCGGAATTCAGGATCTGCTAGCCGGAGTCCGGGTTTACCATGTTGCCGGTAAAGCGGTGATGTAAATTACAAGCCTTGCGGGACAGGTGTGGTTGAAGGGGTGAAAGTGATTGCTCGTGGACGCGATTTTTGCGGCAGTTTTTCAAAGCAGTTTATCCGCAATTCTGTTGCATTGTCATACTCTATCATGTGAGGCAGGCCGTCGGCCAGAAACTGCTCGATTATCCCCCCGTTTTTGTCACAAACCAGAGCCCGAACCCTGGGTTCACCGCAGCGGATGGCGGCAAAATCATATTCAGCCGGTATGGTCAGCCAGTTACTGCCTTGGGATAATCTAACCGTCTCTCCCAGGAACGCATGGTTGCTGATACCGCACAATCCAACTTGATTGGCTAATTTAATTTTCATTTCACAGGGGAATTGCAAACCGGCCGGCAATTGCAGTTCCATTCGGTCCTCCCAATGGTTTGCGCCGCGCTTGAAAACCGGTTTGTCGTTGATAATAATCTCAATTATCCCATCTATGCCATGGAAAAACAGGGTGGTCGGAGTGGAACTACCTGTTGCTGATTGCAGAATTGTCCGGTATTCAAATTCACCGATGAAGTTGTGTTCGGCAATGTTCTGGATTTGCAGATTGGAGGCCGTTCCGATCTCGCGCCACGGTTGGGTTTCATTTTCGCGAATTTCCCATTTGGTTAATTCTTTTCCGAAGCCAAGGCGTAAATTGTCCAACGCCGAAAAACGTTTGTCGGTTTCGATCAGGTTTTCTCCGGGTTTGAGCAGATGGCGGACATCGAATTCTTTGCAGGTGTGCAACTGAAGCTGTTTGGCAATGTCGTTAATCTTCAGAACGCCTTCCGCCGCCTCTCCGACCTCGATCGCGTAAGGGGGCTCCAGCTTTTTGAGGGACCAGCGGGGTTCAACGCAGGCGCATGGCTCGTGCAGGCAGAAGACCTTGTCGCAGTCCTGAAGTTTTCTCAGTTTTTGGCTGACGCCTGGAGTCACTTTGACATTATTGGGAACCCAGGTGTCGAAAAATATTTTGCGGTTGTTTTTGTTCATGATCCTGAATGCGCACAGGCCGTTGATTGCCACCCTGAAACGTCGATTGTTCAAATAACCGAAGAGTTCCGCTTTGGTATGGTTTTCGATCAGGCCAAATTCGGTCGGGAAAAAGTTGTGATGCAGTCCGGCCAGATTACGCCGCCGGGAAATATCCGCCGGGACCAGTTTCCCGTCTAGTAGATCAGAGTGCCTGTAAATAAACGAAAAGAATTCGACAAGTTCTTTATTACCGGTAAAATCACCCTCCATGAAAGCGGCGGTTTTGCCGCTTTTCAAGGCCTCCAAAACATATTCGGGCCGTAGCTCCGTCAGGAGCATAAAGGTTCTGGCCTGGCCGATGTCCGCGGTCAGATGAGCGTCGGAATTACCCAGGGCGGCAATGTCGGCACTAGCCTTAAGGTATTCACGGGATGCCAGCGGAGCGCTGGACAGGTAATTGTAGGCTTCGGTACTGGTGGTTCCGGTAAAATATTCCGTACTGGTGGCATGGGCCTGGCTGATAAAAACATTGTTTTCCCGGGCCGCCTTTAGTACGTCGGCCGGTTTTGACCGCGGGATTTTATTCGCATCCGGCCCGATGACCAGTACGTGGTTATGGCGGCTGTCGGTCAGTTCCTGTCCTGGCAGGATGCAGATTATCCGGGCCGGATGGGACGCCATGACTTGAACGGCCCCTTCTGTTGTATTGTGATCGGTTATCGCGCAGACGTCTAAATGTTTTGCGTAGATCTCGCTGATTACATTTTCCGGTCTGGTCAGGCCGTCGGATACGGTGGTATGAATATGAAAATCTCCGGCGCAGGGAACTTTGTTAGCAAGTTTATCAAGCGTTTTAACGAAAAACTCACAGGTTTTGAGCAGTCCCGCATGATTGCGTCCGCCCAGCCAGATAACCGGATTTTCCGGGTGCGGCAGCATCACCGCGAAAGATTCCGGCTCAAGTTTGAGAAATGCAGCGGGAAGATGATTATACTGTTCATTCAGGAATGGACAATCATCCAATGCGGCAACAAATATGGCGTGTTTTTTCCGGTCGGGCCTGACTCCGGGGCGTTCAGGAGCCATATAGTAAGCCCGGCATAATTGTCCGGTCAGTTCATCCGGAAAGTTGCCTGCGGCGAAGAGTTTGCGCTCTTTGACCGGAAAGCCATGAAAGAAATTTTCCTGCGGATAAAATTGGATATACATTATATTAAGTTTCCAGTTACCAGTTGCCAGTTGCCAGTATCAGTTGTCTTGAGCGATGATCTTCGCTGTGCCGGTTGCCAATTTGCAATATATTTGTTGATCTTAGCTTTCAACTTTAATCTTTAAGCCTTAATCTTTAAGCCTTAATCTTTACTCTTTAAGCTTCAGCATTTTGCCGCGTTCATGCAGAAAGCCCGGATTGCCAGTTGCTGTCCACTGGAACCCATGTTGTAATTCATCGAGATAGAGAATTCTTCCGCCTGCTGCAATTGCTTCAGGGCTCTATCGGCATTCAAACTATCAGGTACCGGGTTTTCGTTAAAGATTTCGGGATTTGCCAGGGTCATGATATCCGCACCGCTGGCAAGTTGATAGACTTGCGCGAACCAGGTATGGATCGCTCCTACATAGTATTGCCGCTCCCGCATAAATTCACCGATAGCGGCATCTTCAAAGGCGGCGACAATCCGTTTTTTTATCGGTGGTTCAAGTTCCTCTGCCTGTTCCAGACGTTCTTTCCAGCGTTCCTCCATAGTCGCTTTCGCTCCGCGTTCCAGATTGGAATAAACATTTATCAATATTTCCGCGCAAAGTTCCGCATCCGCGGCATCCTGAGCTGAAAACTGCAGTTGATGCAGGGCGCTGAATAAATCCTTCACCTCGTTGAATTCAAATTTGCAGCGGTTGCAGAGCAGGGGGAGCAGTTGGCATCTTGACCGGGTTGTCGGCAGCAGGGCCAGAGGATTGCCGGTAGTCAGGATAAAAAATGTATCGCTCGGGGGTTCTTCAAGGGTTTTGAGAAATGCATTCTGCGACTCCTTGTTCATCCGGTCGCAGTCACTGACGATACCGATCTTTTTCCCGGCGATCGAGGTGCTGGTCATGTAGAACATTTCTTCAAACCAGCGTAAAGTATTCATTTCCGGATTAGGGGAGTCGCCGACTTTAATCATGTACATCTTGCCGCGCGGAGTGAGTCTATATAGTTCCGGATAGGCATCTGTCAGCAAGCCGTGACAGCTGTTGCATGTCTCACATGGAGCGCCATCTGGTGATATATTCGGGCAGGCGGCGATCATTGCGGCCAGAAGCGCGAATTCTTCCCTGACTTCCGGATCGTCACTGTGAATCAGGTAGGCATGAGCCAGACGACCGGTTATCCGGGCTTTCTTGAGGCAGCTCAATACTTCAGGAAACTGTTCAGCGTACTTTTGCAAGAGCATCGGCGGCGTATCCAACTATTTTTTGATGTACTTCGTCAGCTTCATCCAGTGATGAAACGACTTTTACCCGTTCCGGTTCCAGTCTGGCTATTTCCAGAAAGCCTTCCCGGACCTTGCGATGAAATTCCAATGCTTCAGCCTCCATCCGGTCCTCGTCCCGACGCGCTTCCGAGCGTTCAATCGTGCGGGCCAAGCCGATTTCCGGCGGAATATCCAGTACCAGGGTCAGATCAGGAATGCAGTCGCCGATAGCGTAAGCGTTCAGGTTCCTGACCGTATCCGGTCCGAGTCCGCGAGCATAGCCTTGATAAGCGGTGCTGGAGTCGGCAAAGCGGTCGCACAACACTATCTCGCCGCGTTCCAGAGCCGGTTTTATCAAATGACGAACATGTTGAGCCCGGCTGGCTTCAAAAAGCAGGATTTCTGTTTCATCGTAAATTTTTTCATCGCTGTTGTGGTATTTGACGATCTCGCGCAGAGTTTCGGCAATTCCGGTGCCGCCGGGTTCACGAGTGATCAAGCAGGTATAGTCCTGTTTTTCCAGCCACTCCTGCAGGCGTCTGATATGGGTTGACTTCCCGGAGCCTTCCGGTCCCTCAAAAGTGATAAATAAGCCGCTCATCATGTTCCTTGTGTGATTAAAAACAAATATTAGAAAATATAGCATGCATATATTGTGATGTCCACCCGCAAGCAAGACGTTTTGTCGGTTCCTTTTAACCACGCCTTAAATCATTCTGCGTCATGTAGAGTTATGGGACTTTTGAGACCATTGTGTCGTTTGAAATTCTCAATCGTTCCATGCGTCTAATTTATTTTTACATATTCGTAATAGTCTTTACGCTTGATTGTAAAATAGTTGTAAGTTGTTTATTGTTAGTGTTTTTATTTTTTGTTGATTGGCTGGGTTAAAGAATGATCAGGTTGATAAGACTGGTTGATAATGCCATTGTATGGTTGCACACTTTCAGTTTTTTGCAAGAAAAATTTTTACGGGGTTGATTTTTTAAATTTAAAAATGTATTTTATATTTAAATTACAAGTTTAAATTTAAAACAGAAAGGGTTTATTATGGAATTTGAATTAATGCTGCCGAAGAAGATTGTATTTGGTCCGGGAAAAATTAATCAGGCCGGAGAACTGTGCCGGGAATTTGGCAGTCGGGCTTTGCTTGTCTGCTGTGAATTCACGTTTACCAGCGGAGTCGCCAACAGAGTCGCGGACAGCCTTGAAGCCGCCGGAATAAAAACAGTTATCTATCACGGCGTTATCCCGAACCCCACTAATAAATTAATCGACGAGGCCGCGGCTTTGGCACTGGCCAATGACTGCGAATTTGTCGTTGGAATCGGCGGCGGGTCTTCGATGGACGCGGCAAAAGGCGCGGCGGTAGCCGCGACGCACGGCGGCGAAGTCTGGCCCTATGCCATTGGTGAAAAAGAGATAACAAATGCGGTTTTGCCGGTTGTGGCGATTACAACGACTTCCGGGACCGGCAGTCAATGCACCTGTTTTTCCGTAATCTCCAATCCGGCGACAAACCAGAAACCGGGGATGGGGTCGCCTTACATTCTTCCTCGATTGGCTCTGGTTGATCCCGAACTGATGTTGTCCGCGCCGAAACAACTGACCGCCAATACCGGTTTTGACGTGTTCAGTCATGCGGTGGAGGCCTACACTTCGACCGCGGCGTCGCCGATGAGCGACATGTATGCGGAAAAGGCGTTGGATCTGGTTGGAAAATATCTGATGCGCTGTTACAATGACGGTTTGGACCTTGAGGCGCGTGAGGGTATGGCTTTAGCCGACACCTGCGCCGGAATTGCGATCTGTAACGCGGTGGTGACTTTGCCGCACGTGATGGCGCATGTTATCAGCGGACACTATGAAGAAATCGCGCATGGTGATGCGCTCTATACAATCTATCGCGAAAGTTTGAAACTTAATTCTCAGGTTTTAGCGGAAAAGCATAAATTTATCGCCAACTCCATAGATCCCGGAAATGACGACGTGGTTGCGGCATTTGATAATTATTTTGGCAAGTTTGCTTTTGCCAATGTCCTTAAAACCAAACTGACAGAAGACCCGGGTGCGATTGACCGTCTGGCCGCAGACACCTTCACTTATATGAAGGGAATAACCGAGTTGAATCCGGTTTCGGTTGACGTTGAGGATGCCAAAAAGATTCTCGCCGGTTCCTGTAATTGATAAAGAAGGATTAAAAGGAATTCATTCCTTTTCTATCATTCCTAATTTCTAATTTCTAATTAAAACCTGAAAGTACACAGTCATGCCATTAGTAAATCCGATGCCCATGCTGGAGCAAGCTCGAAAAGAAGGGTTTTGCGTCGGGGCGTTCAATGTTGTCGATTATTTGTCGATTGAAGCGGTGGTAGCCGCCGCCGAACTGAAAAAAGCGCCGGTGATAATTCAGACTTCATCGGCAACCATCAAGCGTTTCGGGATCGCTGATATTGTCACGATGACCAGAATGGCGGCAAAGGATTCCATGGTGCCGATCTGTCTGCATCTGGATCACGGAACCGATGTCGCAATTATCAAGGAAGCGATTAAAGAGGGCTACACTTCGGTTATGATCGACGGTTCAAAACTGCCGTTTGAAGAGAATATCGCGGTCAGCAAAGACGTGGTGGAGGCGGCGCACGCGGCCGGACTCGCGGTCGAAGGCGAAGTTGGCCTGGTTGCCGGGGTCGAGGACGATATTGTGGTCAATGCCGATGACGCAATCTACACTACGCCGGAAGAGGCGATTGAATTTCAGTCCCGGTCGGGGGTGGACTTTCTGGCGGCGGCGATTGGCACGGCTCACGGCTTTTATAAGGTTGAGCCGAGACTTGATATTGATACTTTGCGGGCGATTCGCGCCAGAACCGATTTTCCTTTAGTTGTTCACGGCGGAACCGGTCTGGCCCCGGAAGTAGTCAAGGAGCTGGTTGAGGCCGGCGGCTGCAAATTTAATGTTTCGACCCAGATCAAACAGACGTATATCGATTCGATGTACAGTTATATTGACGCCAAACGAACTGAATATAATATCTTGAAAGTTCTGGCCGCGGCGAAACAGGATCTTACCGATATGATTGCCGGATATATTACACTGCTTGGCGGCGAGGGAAAGGCCTGATTATGTCGAAAGCGAAATATCCGTGTGATATGCACGCGCATACCGTCAGGTCCGACGGCAATGATACGCCTGAAGAGTTGCTTCGGAATGCGGCGGATGCAAATTTGCATGTGGTGGCGATCACCGACCATGACGCGCCGCCGCCGCTTGATGAAAATCTTTTTGAAATGGCGAAGGAACTCGGGATAACTTATGTTCCCGGTTATGAGTTTTCCTGCGACACCTGGGTGGATGACGTACATATCTGCGGCTACGCGATGAACTGGGAGCATCCGGCCTTGGCTGAAGAAGTTGCCATGGCGCGGAACAGCAAAAGCGAAGCCTATAAAAAATTGTGCGGGATTTTGACTTCAAAGGGGATGGAGATTGACTGGGATAAAGACATTCTCAACGGACGGACCGCTGATGAAGTTGAACGTAAGCATATTTTCGAGGCGATAGCCGCAAAAGGGTATTGTCCGA
The DNA here is from genome assembly GCA_963676655.2 of Victivallales bacterium. GTDB lineage: Bacteria > Verrucomicrobiota > Lentisphaeria > Victivallales > Victivallaceae. The sequence goes on from CAXXKX010000002.1 coordinate 924,799, forward strand.
CCTGGAGTGATGCCAAGATCATGGTGCGTGACGATCCTGAATTGAATGTCAAACGCCGGAAAATAGATCCGCTTGAAGCTATTGCGCTTATTCATGTTTGCGACGGTGTCGCGATTCTGGCCCATCCTTATCTGATTGACGAGAAGGTATGGGTTAACGGTACGGACGAAATGACCCGCTTGCAATATATCGAGCGCCTGATGGCGGCTGGACTTGATGGAATCGAGGCGTCGTATACTTATGATAAAACATCCTATAAAGGTACGATGTCGCCGGCTGAAGTAGAGCGGGAAATCCGGGCGAAATATACTAGTCGTCTGCTGATCAGCGGCGGGTCGGATTATCACGCCGGCCACAAAAAAGGCAGCGTAAAAGTCCGTTTCCTGGGGGAACGCGGAATATCGATGGAAGAATTTGAACAGATAAAAGAGAGGTTTGGTCATGGTTGATTTGAAGACGTTGACGAAAGAACAGCTTGCGGGTATGATGGATTATTCCATTCTACCGAAATATACGCAGGAGCAGGAAATCCGGGAAGGCTGCGCCCTGGCGCGCAAATATCGTTTCGCGGCTTTCTACAGCAGCAGTCCCTACTGGACCCCGGTTGTGGCTGAGGAATTGCGCGGATACGATGATATTGAAATCGGAACCGGGATCGCTTTTCCGTTCGGTTCAGCTCCGGCATCGGTCAAGGCACTGGAAGTTGAAGAGGCGGTGAAACGCGGCTGTACCACGGTTGATGTGGTTATGAATATCGGCGCGCTCAAAGACAAACGCTATAGCGTGGTTGAAGAAGAATTGAAACTGTTTGTGGAAGCAGCCGGTAATGCGGTCACCAAATGTATTCTGGAAGTTTGTTACTTGACCGATGATGAAATCGCCGCCGGTAGCAAGTTGATTGAAGCCGCCGGTATCCAGTACGCTAAAACGTCTACCGGACAGTTTGACGGTCCGACGATGGAACAGTTCCTGGTGATGAAAGAGACGCTGAAAGGAACTGGTGTAAAACTTAAAGTTTCCGGGGTGAAGTTCCCGAGGGCGCAAAACGCGCTGGTTTTCATCAAGGCCGGAGCGGTCAGGATCGGGACCCGGGCGGCGGTGGAAATAGTCGAAGCTTATGATACCATGAAATCAATCGGCCTGATTGGCTGAGGAGGCGGGTATGCAATATTTGGCGGGAATAGACGTCGGTACGACCGGAACCAGATGTTCAATCTATGATTTGAACGGTAACCGCGTCAACAGTGAATATTCCGAATATCCGTCGACCTATCCCAATCCGGGCTGGGTCGAACAGGATATCCGCTATATGATCAAACGCTGTATGGAAACCTGCCGTAAAACGATTTCCTCTTCCGGCGTCAAGCCGGAAGATATTGCTTCAATTGGTTTTTCAACCCAGCGCTCGGTGACATGTCCGGTCGACGCCGAAGGCGAGCCGGTCCGGGATATGATTTCCTGGCAGGACGCCAGGACCGGGGCGGAAGTGGCCGATATGCGGAAATTGATCGATGACGATGAATATTACGCTTTGAGCGGGTTGCCGATGGGTACTACCTGGATTATCTCGAAAATATTGTGGATGCGTAAAAACGAACCTGAACTTTTTGCCAAAACCGCTAAAGTCGTACAGAATCAGGATATTGTCTTGCGGGCATTTGGCGCGGACGGCTTTTTTACCGATATGAGCTGTATGCCGTTCTATGGAGTATGGGATATCAAACAAGGCGGGTGGAATGAGCGTCTGATGGCATTGTTTGAGGTAACACCTGAGATGTTCGGGACTCCAACCCCGGCTGGAACTCAAGTCGGAACGATTGGTCCGGCAATCGCGGCGGAAACCGGGTTTGCCGTCGGAACTCCGATTTGTGTCGGGGCAGGGGATCAGAATTGCAGTGTTATCGGCATGGGCTCGATCAAGCCCGGCATGGCGACGGTTACGCTGGGGACGGCAGGATTGGCAATTTTGACGGTAGATCAGCCGGTTCCGGGTTTTGGCGGAATGATGATAACCCATCACGCGGTGCCGAACCAATGGGAGGTCGAAGGATTGTCCAACGCCGCAGCCAGCTCTTTGCGCTGGTATCGTGATGTGATCGGAAATAAGGAACTGGAACTGGCAAAAAGTCTTGGCAAAGATGCTTACGTGCTGCTTGACCAATTGGCCGCGGAAAGTAAACCCGGCAGTAATGGTCTGCTTTATCTGCCGTATCTGGCTACCGCCGGGACGCCGCGCTGGAACGCTAATGCCAGATCGGCTTTTATTGGAATGTCGCTGGCGCACAACCGGGCCGATATGACCCGTTCGGTCATGGAAGGGGTGGTGCTGGAAATTCGCGATATGATTGACGGCTGGAATCATCAGGGACTTGAAGCCGAAGTCCTGCGGCTTGGCGGTGGTGCGGCAAAGTCGGCTTTATGGAACCGGATTCAGGCCGATGTTTATGGCCGTCCGGTCCAGCTTTTGCGGGAAAGTGACACCACTGTTCTCGGGGCCGCGTTGCTTGGCGGGGTCGGCGCCGGGATTTTCAGTTCGATTGAGGAAGGGGTAAATAATATGGTACATGTGACAGGAGAGCTTGAACCGGATATGTCCAACCACTATATTTATGAAGAAATGTATCAGGCCTATTGTTCCGCCTATGACGGTTTGGTCTCAAGTGGAGCATACGACCGGTTGAGTCAACTGCAAAGTTAACCATGACCTACAGGACTTATAAGACCTGTAAGTCCTATAAGAACAGGATTAATAAGATAAATGTCGGGTAAAAATAAAAAAAACAGCTACTCCGTGCCGGCGGTTGACGGCATGTTGGATATTGTGGAATACATGGCTCAGGATCAGCAGAATTTCTGCGGAGTGACCGAGCTTTCGCGTGAACTCGGACTTTCCATCAACCTGGTGTTCAGGGTCATGAAGCGGCTGGATGAACGCGGTTACGTGGAACGCGACGCGGATAGCGGCGGCTACCGGTTGAGCAGCGGCTTTTTCACGCTTGGCATGAAGCTTTATTCGCGTTATGAACTAAGGCGGGTCGCCCGCAAACATCTGGTTCAATTGAGCGAAAAACTCGGTGAAACAACGCAGTTACAGATTTTGAGCGGAAACCGGATGCTGGCGATTGAAGTTGTGACACCGCCGTCGGACTTTTTCCTGCAGGTTGTTCCTGGCAGCAGACTGCAGCTTTATTGTAACGCTTACGGCAAAGCAGTTATGGCTTTTATGGAGCCGGCTGAAGTAAATAATGTTTTACCGAAAAAGTTTGAGAAACGCACCCAGAACACGATTACCTCTAAAAACGATTTGCAGAAAGAATTCGAGATAATCAGGAAAACCGGGATTTCCCATGACCGGGAAGAATATAATGCCGGATTCTTTTGTGTCGGGGCGCCGGTGTTTGATGTGCACGGGGTTGCGGTCGGCGGTCTTGGCGTGACCGGGATGTCTACCCGTTTTTGCGATAAACGTTTGCCGGAAGCTGAAAGACTGGTGCTTGAGTGCGCCGGGAACGTTTCCCGGGAAATTGGCTATAGTGGAGACTTTTTCAATAAAAAAAAGGCTGAAGAATAACAATGAAATCGACGGAAGCCAAAATTCTGGCTAAGATGTATGAACCTTATGCTATGGGGTTCTATGAAGATCGCAATGCGCCGCAAATAAAGAAGTTTTCAAAGGCGATTTATCGCTACCTTGAAACAGTGGATGTTTGCCGACTGGCGGAGCAGACCGAAAACTTATTTCCGCAGGGACCCGCAAATATCTGGCAGGCTTCCAATGGAGAGATTGCCTGTTATCATAATCATTCATATTCCATCGCTTTCAACAGCGGATTATTTCTGGAAAAAATAAATAAATGTCTCGATTCTGATGCTGAAAAGGAGACAGCCAACCATATAAGAATGGATCTGGAGAATACTTGTTGCAATCCCATGTCTGATAAATACAAGGTCGGAGGTTCAGGCTTTACGCACTCCATTTTGAATTATGAAAAGCTTCTGAAACTGGGCTTGCCCGGATATGCGAATGAGATTAAAGACGGTTTGAAAACCAATCCTGACAAGGTTGATTTTTACGAAGCGATGAGTGAGGTGCTGGATGCGATTATGCGGTATCTTGAAAGATCGGTCGGGGTTTTGGCGGACGGCAAACTCCGTAATGCCTTGCAAGCTGCTGGTGAAAGGCCGCCGGAAACTTTTTATGAGGCAATGGTGTTGTTCAATTTTGCCGCTTATCTTGATTACTGTGATTCTTTTGGAGATATTGATGCGTTTCTGACGCCGTTTTTTCAGAAAGATATTGAGTCTGGGATGATAACCGAAAAAGAAGTCAGGGAATTGCTCAACGCTTTCTTCAAGAATGTCGATGATAACAACGGCTGGCACATGATTCTCGGAAGCCAAGGCGCAGATCCGCGTCTGACCGGGCTTTGCCTTGACGCCATTGACCGGCGGCGGCCAAACTCCGGCATGAGAATCGACCCCGGAACTCCGGATATGGTTTGGGATAAAGCATTTGATGCAATGTCGAGGCATACCGGAAATCCTTCTTTGTACAATGAAGTCGCATATCGCAAAGGCGCGGTTAAATATGCCGGAATCGATGAAGCCGATCTCGATAAAATTGCCTATGGCGGTTGTACTGAATTCATGGTGGCGGGCAAGTCCAATGTCGGATCTATTGACAGCGGCTTGAATCTGCTTGAGATTTTGGACGGAGCGTTAGGACGACTGAATACCGTGTCCGATTATAATTCTTTTATCGAATTGTATAAGCGTGATATATGCCGGGAAATTTCCAGGTGTATTGCGGAAACCCAGCTTAACCAGCAGGTCAAAGCGCTCTATCGTCCGCAGCTTATCAGATCGTTGTTTATCGATGATTGCCTGAAAACCGGGGTTGAGTATAACGCCGGCGGCGCGAAATACAATGGCGGCGTAATCAACGTGGCGGGGATTGCTAATGTGGCTAATTCTCTTTACGCGATCAAACAGGCATATGCAGGAGAGATCGATATTTCCCCGGTTGAGTTGTTCAAATTGATGGATTCGGATTATGCCGGGGCGGAAAATTTGCGGGAATTGCTGCTTGGCCTTCCGAAATACGGCAATAACTGTAAAGAAGTGGATAGTATCGCTGGTGAAATCAGCGACTTGGCGTTCAGCGAAATCCTTAAATACAATTGCTGGCGCGGTGACGGTTTTTATATTCCTTCGGTTATTATGTTTGTCACCTATGTTCCCGAGGGAGTAAATATCGGAGCTTCTCCTGACGGCAGAAGGGCGTCCGCTCCGATTGCCGATTCATGCGGACCGATGCAGGGAACCGACCTTGAAGGCGTGACATCCATGCTGCAAAGCACATCATGTCTGCCGCATCATAAGGGGCTGGGGACGACTATTTTGAATATGCGCGTTCCATCCCTGATGGTCAGGGAGCCGGAACACCGGGCCAAGCTTAAAAGCCTGATCAAGTCCTATTTTGATATGGGAGGATTGCAGGTTCAGATCAGCGTACTTGATGCGGAGACCCTGAAAATGGCGGAGAAATATCCCGAACAGTATGAAAATCTGGTGATTCGTATCGGCGGTTATACTGAATATTTCAACCGTCTTAATCCAAAACTCCAGAAAGAGGTAATCACCAGAATAGAACATGAGATTTAAGACAATATGCATAGCGCTGTTTTAATTGAAGTGTATAATGGTTATTATAAAGGACTGGTTTTATGTTTAAAATTTTTTTTGCCATATCATTCATTTTGATAAGTTGTTCACTCTATGCCGGAGAAAAAAATTACTGGCGCGGCGGCTGGGGTGTAGGAAAAGATTACAAGCAGGAAATCGCTACGGCGAAGAAACTGGGTTTTGCCGCATTGATGCAGGGCGGAGATCTGGGTAAATTAAAAGAACTCTGCAAAGAGGCGGCAAAAGAAAAAATCGGGATTTATTACTGGATCAGTCTCTATCCGCGGAAAAAGGATAAACGATTTCTGCAGGGAATGAATAAGCAGGACGCTGAAAAAGTTGCCAATATGCGGCGGGATAAAGACCCTTACAAACATGGATATCAGCTCGGGGGAGAGCCGATAAATGAACAGACTAATGTTTTCATCCATGACCTTTATTGTTTTCACCGGCCTGAAGTGGTGAAAATGATGCAGGATAAGATACGCAAAGCCTTTGACGCCTGTCCGGAACTTGCGGGTATCGCCTTTGATTATTTCGGCTATGTTAATTACCGTTGCTGCCGCTGTCCGTATTCGCTCCGGCTTTTTGAGGAATATTACAAAAAACTTCCTCCGGGGACCGACCGGGAAAAAGCGCTGGATAAATTTTCCCTTGAAAGTCTGGTAGCGTTCAACAACGAACTGGCGGCGTTTGTCCGCAAGCTAAAACCGGGTTCTAAAATCGTTACTCATATCTACCCGACTTATCTGCCTGACCCGGTTTACGGGAACCGGCTTAACGTTGATTACTGCTGTCAGACGGTCGCGTGGTATTTTAAACCTTACTGGAAACCGGAAAAGATTGAGAAATATACTAAATTCGTGATCGGTGAAGACAAGAAATACCATTCCGGGGTCAAGGGCATTCCTTTTGTCGGGATTTACCAGTCTAAACCTGAACTCAGCAAGCCGACGGACGTATTCAAGCGGGAGTTGAAAATAATTAGATCTTGCGGTACGCAGTCGTTCAGCATTTGCCCGTTCAGGATATTCAATCAAAAACCCGAACTGGGAAAAGTTTTTTTGCAGGAAATGGGAAAATAAACAATACAATCAAGTAATTTGCAGTATTAAGGATTAACATGATGAATAGCGATTTAAGGGCTGAAACAATCAGAAAAAGAGTTCTGGCGGACCAGGCGAAGTTGCGTGGCTTTAAAGGCAAGGATACCGTGATCGAGGCGGAAGTAATGCGTGATTTGACCGGTTTGGAATCACAGCAGTTACGGGCGGGATTGATGAATCGTGGAATTCTCAGCCGTTTGCGGTTCCAGATTGACGATTATGAACTGTTGGCAGGGCGTATTCTGCCTTATGAACATACGGATGATGAAATTACCGCCGCAAAAGAATTTTTTGCAAAAATCCCTGGCGCCTGGGGGCAGTCAGGACATTGCGCGCTTTACTGGGAAGAACTCTTTGAGATCGGCATAGGCGGTCTTATTGACAAAATCAACGGTTTGCTGGCAGACAGTGAAGGCGAAAACAAAGACGCTTACCAGTCGTTTATCTATGCGCTTGAAGGCGTTCAGCAGATGATCCTGCATGCAATAGAACCGGTCGAAGAGGCGATGGAAAAAGCCTCGATTTCCCGGGCTGCTGAATTGATAAAGATTTGCGAATCGTGCCGGCGCATTGTTTCGGACCCGCCGGCAACATTCCGTGACGCGATGCAGATAGTCTATTTTATGATGGTCGGGACTATGGTTGGGGATCGCATCGGCTATGTCTGTCCCGGTATGCTTGACCGGCATTTTGCCCGGTTTATCGAAGATGACGAAGCGTTTGCGGATAAAGCTTTGGAAATACTCGAAGCTTATTATTTTCTCTTAAATGATTTTACCCATAGCGGCGGTGCTTCAGCGATCATGGTTGGGGGGATAGACGAAAACGGCAATAACGTTACCAATATCCTGTCCTACCTGTGTCTGGAGGCGCTGCGCCGAACGAATCTGGTTTATCCTACGGTCGGGGTTTGCTGGCACGAGGGAACGCCTGAATCGTTGACTGATCTGGCAATTGAACTGATTTCACAGGGATATTCTACTCCCGCGTTCTTCGGTAACGAAGTGATTCGCAAGGGGCTGATGCATTACGGCGTGCCGGAAGCCGATGCTTGTGATTACCAGAATTCCACTTGTGTAGAGATAACTCCGTACGGTTCCAGTAACGTCTGGGTCGCTTCGCCTTATTTTAGCGTTTGCGGTTTACTGATGGAAAAAATTGCGGAAAACCGGGAATATGACTCGTACGATGACTTTCTCAGCTCCTACTTTGATTTGCTTGGACAGAAAATCGCTGAGGCGGTCAAACAGCAAAATATTGCCCGAGAGAGCCGCCGGATGCACAAACGCCATCCGCTGCAAAGTGTTTTGACCCGGGATTGCATTTCTCGTGGTCGCGATATTGACGACGGCGGCGCCCGGTTTAACTGGGTCGAATGTTCATTTGTCGGGCTGGCCAATCTGGTCGATTCGCTCAAGGTGATCAAAGATGAGGTTTTTGAGTCGAAAAATATGTCTATGTCCGAACTGAAAACCATCCTTGAAAATGATTTTTCCGGCAATGAATCGTTGCGGCAGAAGTTTTTGAACGCATACCCGAAATACGGCCTTGACAATCCGGAAGTTGACACGGAAATCACCCGTTTTATGGCTTTTATCACTGCTGAATGCGGCAAACATAAAATGTTGCCGGATAACGCGCATTTTGTGCCGGGAACCTTTTGCTGGGTGATGCACCAGCGGCTTGGCGAACAGTGTGGCGCTACTCCTGACGGTCGCAAAGCCGGTTTCCCGTTTGCCGACGGCGCGGGTCCGGCCCAGGGGCGCGAAAAACTCGGTCCTACTGCGGCGATCAACTCGGTTACTTCATGGAATCATTCGCCGATGATCGGCGGTTCAGCCTTCAATATGAAGTTTAATAAAGCGGTTTTCAACGCGCCCGGTTCGGTGGATAAATTGAAATATCTGGTCCAAACCTTTTTGCGGCAGGGTGGCTTCGAGACCCAGATCAACGTGGTTGACAACGCTATTTTGAAACAGGCTCTTGAGACGCCGGAAGAGTATAATGATCTGGTTGTCCGCATCGGCGGTTACACCGACTATTTTACCCGGATGAGTCCGCAGATGCAGCAGGAAGTGATTTTACGAACGGAGTATGACTCGATATGATCACCGCGAGAATACAACGCCTGCTTGATCGGGTAAAGAGCGCTTCGGAACGGGTGATTCATCGTGAATCGGAACAGCGGTTCTACGCTGAAACGATCGGGGCGGTTATGGTTGAAAAAAAGCTTCCTCCAGTTCTGCAATATGCCGAGTTTCTCTATAAATTTGCTGAAAAATTCCCGATTGAACCGGATAATGATGAGCTGATAGCCGGCTCTCAGCGCTTTACAAGGCCGGAGTTGCGCAAGTATTTGACCGAGGATGAACTGACGCAGATTGGCCCGTTTGGCAATATTGGCCATATTTGTGTTGACTATGGCCGCTTTTTGTGTCGCGGCGTGCAGGGGTTGCGTTCTGACATTTCAGCCATGCCGCCCGGTAACAACAAAGAAGCGTTTTACCGGGCTCTGGAAGCGTTTTCCCTGTTCGTCAGGCGTCATGGCTGTGACTCAATTGCGGAAGCTCCTCCGATGACGTTCCATGATGCCTTGCAATTAGTCTGGTTTATTCATGTTTTCCTGCATGCTGAAAATAATGCGGCGGCAGTGTCTTTCGGGCGTCTGGACCAGTATCTCGGGCTGTATCTTGAGAATGATTTAGATAGTGGAGTGATTACCCGTGAAGAAGCTTATGAACTGATTTGCTGTTTCTGCATAAAATGCTGCGAAGGTGACGAATCTCAAAACCTGACTCTCGGCGGAACTGAAAACCGGTTGTCGATTATGTTGCTGCGGGTTATGGCTGAACTCAAGATTTGGCAGCCGTCGCTTTCGGTTCGGATCGGGCCGGATACCTCCGGGGAATTTATGAGTGCGGCGGTTGATCTGTGTGCGGTTGGAACCGGGATGCCTTCATTTTTCAACGAACCGGTTGTTACCGGGTCACTGGAGAAGCTGGGCATTCCACGAAACCGGGCTGAAGACTGGGGCATTGTCGGCTGTTACGAAGCGGCGCCGATGGGCAACAGCTATCCGTTGACCGTGGCCGGGGGAATTGTTTTGCCGGAAATTCTTTGGGATTTCCTCCAGAATGATGATGACTGGAACTCTTTTGACGAGTTTTATGTAGGATTTAAAAGTTTTTTCAGAGCTAAGTATATACAGTCTATTCTGCCGGAATTTGAAAAACGCCGGATAGGGATGGCGGATAAATTCCCGTCGCCGTTTGAAAGCATCTGCGTGACCGGTTGTATTGAATCCGGCTTGAATGCTGAAGAAGGCGGCGCGATCTACAACCTGTACGGCGTTAATATCCTCGGTATTGGTTCGCTGATCGACAGTTTGTTGTCTATCAGGAAGCTCATTTTTGATGACAAAGATATTACCTTTGAGCAAATGACAACGCAATTGGCGGATAATTTTCCCGATAAAAAGTTATTGCTCCGTTGTCGTAATCTGCCGGATAAATTCGGCAGCGATTGCCCGGCAACTAACAAATTGGCTGCGAATATTTCATCGTTCATCGCCAAAGTCATTCTCAATCATCCGATGTCTTGTAAAACGCGCCCGTATCCCGGTTTTTTCTGGTTTGGTCAGGATATTCATCGTCATGTCGCGGCTGGTCCGGACGGCAGGATTGCCGGGGAACGTGTCTCTTACGGCTGTGGCCCCGGTGAGATGCTGGACAATGCCGGGGTTACGTCAATCCTGAATTCCGCCGCTTGTATTGCGCATTCTTTGTGTGCCTGCGGCAACCCGCTGACAATTTCGCTGAACCGTTCAGATGTGGCAGGTGATTCCGGAAAAGCGCGTATCAGGCAGTTGGTTGAAAGTTATTTTCAGCGCGGGGGATTTCATCTGCATTTCAATATAGTTGATGCGGAACAACTTGAAGACGCTAAATTGAATCCGGAAAAATATGCCGATCTTGTGGTCCGGGTCAGCGGTTACAGCGCCACTTTCATTAATATTGCGGAGTCATGGCAGGACGCTATAATCGAACGGACCAAGCTTGGAATGTGACAAAAGGTTTGAATTTGTAAATATGTAAATTTGTAAATATGTAAAAATCTAAATTGTAATGAATTATTAATTCGTAATTTTAAATATTAAGCAGGATGTTTTTTAATGAGTAAAGAAGTTACCGGAACGGTTTTTGATATCAAAAAATTTGCCATTCACGACGGGCCGGGAATCCGGACCACCGTTTTTATGAAAGGGTGTCCGCTGCGCTGCGTCTGGTGCCATAATCCCGAATCGATCTCGCCGGAAATTGAAATATCCCTGGTTGAACATAAATGCATCGGCTGCGGCTGGTGCTTTGAGAACTGTCCAAACCAGGGACATCAGATGGTTGACGGAAAACGGGTGTTTGACCGCTCAAAGTGCATTCGCTGCGGACTTTGCGCTTCCCGCTGTTATGCCGACGCGCTTGAGGTGATCGGTAAAGAAATGAGTGTTTCTGAAGTGATAACCGAGGTAATGAAAGACAAGCCCTTCTACGATAACTCTGACGGCGGTATGACTTTGTCCGGCGGAGAGCCGATGTTGCAGTTTGAGTTTACCAAAGCTTTGCTGATCGCGGCGAAAGAGCAGGGGCTGCATTGCTGTCTGGATACCTGCGGCTTTGCGCCGTTTGAACGTTACCGGGAAATTCTTCAATACGTCGATATCTTTCTTTATGATTTGAAAAATACCGACCCTGAACGCCATAAACAGTATACCGGTGTTCCGCTCCAGCCGATTCTGGACAATTTACGGGATTTATCTGACGCCGGAGCGACAATCTGGCTGCGATGTCCGGTAATCCCCGGGATTAATGATCGGGAAGAACATTTGATTGCGACCGGAATGATTGCCGAATCCCTGCCGGGAATCAAACAGGTCACGGTACACCCTTATCATCCGCTTGGCAGTTCCAAGAGTAAAAATATCGGAAAGGAATATTCGCTCTCTGATAAAGATTTCGCTGCACGGGAAGATGTTGTCAAATGGGTCGAAACGATCGCGTCACAGACTTCAAAAGAAGTCAAGAGCGAAGGCTGATCCGGGCTGCCTTTCAGGTCTTGCGTTTAACCTTATACTCACCCGGGGTGATTCCTTTCAGCTCGCGAAAGGTTTTGATAAAGTATTTATCGTTGGCGAAACCGCAGATAGCGGCGATCTCCGACAACACCCGGTTGGTCGATCTTAGCATTTGACAAGCACGGTTGATGCGCTGTTGGCGAATATATTCAACCGGACTGCATGATAGTTCACTCTTGAATAATTTGAACAGGGTTGTGCGGTCGATATTCATTAAGGAAGCCAGTTCCGACACGTTTATACCGGTATGCATCTGGTTTTCAATCAAAGCCTGTGCCAGTGCGATTAATTGCGCATTTTTATCTGATGCGTTTATTTCAGGCACAAAAAGCAAATCCGCCAGTTTGAATAATTCCGCCGCCAGTTGATTCGGAGAGGTTTGATTGCTGTTTCTTGCCATCGTGTGAATTCGGCCAAAACTATCCAGAACTCTTTCCGGAGCGGTTGGGCGTGCCCACGGTTTTGACGGGGTGAATCCCCAGGAACGCATTACTTCGTCGCAGCCTATGCCGCTCAAATGCAGCCAGCGGAAAATCCACGGATCGGCCGGATCATCATAGTATTCCACTTCTCCGTCGTTCATTATGCAGAACATATCGCCCGGACTTAGCTCTTTTGTCAATTTTCCGGCACGAACCCAACCGCGTCCCTGTTCGATTATATGGGGACAGGTATAGCGGCCAAGTTCATAATGCACCCCGTCGATACTGGTCAGTCGCCCCGCGATATTCAACCAGAAGCTGATCCCGGGAGGCTGTGGAATGTCGTTTACCGGATAATTTTCGCCTATTGGTTCCATGTCTATTCCTTTTGTGTCAACAATAGTATACCGTTAGGTATTGGTTTTTCAATGGTATTTATGAATTTTATGTCTGTTTATTGCTATCAAAAGTATAGTGTTAGTCTTTTCTAAATGGCAAAATATACATTTGCTTAGTCGAAAATTGAATTTATTATATAAGACTTTAGGCCTGGTCATTCATACTTGGAGGGCGAAACTCCGTTGAGCCGGACGTGTCGCGCAGTCGGGCGGCTCGAGAGCCTCTCGCCCTCCACCAGACTTTAGGCCGGATTATCCTGTTACGAAAGGGAGATATCTATAGTTTACGTTAAAAGAAAAAAGCCCCGATCTTGTTAAGACCGGGGACATTGTTTTATCTTCTACTGTACGATGGATGAAGCGCTATACTGTTATTAGTTGTACGGATTAAAACAGGCTTTTAACGCCGTCAATCAGTTTTCCGCCGGCTTTTTTAGTTTCATCATAAGTCTTTTTGCCTGCTTCACCAATTACGTTGGCTGAACTTTTGACGGTCTCGCTGACCGCGGTATAAAGGCCGTCCCACAGCGTTGAGGCCAGCTCGGCCCAGCTCATTGCTTTGTCCGGGTGCAAATCAAAGTTTGCCATCGGAACTTTTACAGCCGGGATGAACTCGGATTTCGCCGCGACAGTGATGTTGCCGTCGACAAACCGGATAACTGTTACTTTAACCTTTTTGCCGGGTTTTTCCTCGGCCGGCGGGGCCGCTTCCGGTTTCTCGGCTTTATCAGCCGCAGGAGCTTCGCCCTTAGTATTTTTCTCGAGGGTATTTTTGATGTCAAACAAGTTATTCCCGGTAAGTCCCTGCTCGTAGGAGATTGCCAGGCCGGTAAACTTGATTTCTTCAACATTTATCTCGTTGCTGAGTAAGGTGGCGGGATCGAGGTCAACAATGAGTTCCTTGACCTTGACCGCGTAAGGTGTTTGGTAACCTTTGGGGTTGGCAACGCTGAATCCGCCGATGGTGACTTTGCCCTGAAATAGTGAAAGAGAAAATTTCTCCAGCTTTACTTCGGTCCCGGTTAATTGGGAGCCGATTGTCGAAACCGCTTTACTGACGATCTTGTCATAGGTAAAACTCAGAACAACAATTATTATTATCAAAAGAGCCAGTAATACCCCGAAGATTTTTAAAAGCAGTTTGAATTTTGATTTTTTCTTTTTTGGTTTTACCACTTCTGTTTTTTCCTCTACAGCTTCCGCTGTTTCATTTTTTTCCTGATCAGACATATTACTATCCTTCCTTATTATAATTGTGTTCAATGCAGCTAAACTGCCGCTACTATTATAATATTTGCTGATTGAGTTATAGTCAAGGGAATAAACTCATGAATCTTGAATAAATAAAGTTGGTAAACAATTTATATTTCTGTCTTTAAAAGACTTTTTTCGTTTAAAAACTTGCAATATCGGTAACTCTTGCTTATATTAACCCCCGTAAAAACTTTAGCGGATGGGCCGTTAAGGGAAGTATAGTAAAAAAACTCTCACAAATAAGGAGAATACTATGAGTGATTGTAAAAATGAAATTTTTGCGGACGGCATCGGACAGATTCATTTCGCCGGCGGTATGGTTCGTTATGACTTTGTAACTCTGCAGCCCGCTGCTGATGGCAAAGGTGAACCCACCCCCGAGTACAGAGAACGCATCATCATGCCTCCCCAGGGATTTCTCAACATGTTCAATTCTATGCAGAATCTGATCGACAAGCTGGTCGAAGCCGGTATTCTGTCAAAGAATGAAAATGCTGCTAAAAAATAACTCTTAGCTATTTTTCATCAATATTCGGCCGGATTTTTTCCGGCCGTTTTTTTTGCCCTGAAATCTTTCAATCTCTTTTCCAGTTGAGCTGATGGTTGGTAGTTTTTGATAAAATACTCACTGAAATAATGGTCCATACCGAATTTACGTGCAACAGCCGATCTTTCTTCTGGAGTTTTTGCTGAATTAAGGGCTTTTATCAGTGTAATCGATTCTGTCCCACCAGGAATTTGCATGTCCCCGGAACGGCTGGAAAAAAAGAGAACCCCACCATCTTCCAATCTCTTTTGATATTGTTTGCATCGTCTTATTATTTGTTTATAAAATTCCGGAAAATTCGGACCTTTACGTCGAAAAATATTTAACAAATAATGATATGTTTTTCCATTATATGTTTCTATTTCAAGGATATCTTTATTAATTCGTCTCGTTCTTTTTATATTAGGTAATTTTTTATATGCATCAGCCACAATGTCACATTCTTCCTTATGAGAATGATGTAGTTTAATATAAGTTTTGGCTTTTGCCATGAAGACACTTACTTTGTGATCATCCATAGATGTATCTTTTTTAATGTCATCAGGAACCGCGGGAAATTTATCTCCTTTAAACAACCGTGATTTCCGTATCACATGATTTTCATTAAGTTGTCCATTTAAAGATAAAATTCCTCCGCCCAGATAGCAATCGCCTTCTTTATGCTCCAATTTTAATACTTTAGTAAGTTTTAACTGGTAAGGCGGGGCAATGTATTTGCCATTAATGAAAACGAATCCGGTATTCACTGGGGCAGGAACATAATCCTTCATCTTACGCAATTCCTCAACTCCACGTTCATCCTTGGCGTATTCATCCTTCGCCGGTTTATGAATAGCCGAAGATATTACTAACAGTAGTAAAGCTGTCCTGATCACCACGACCTCCTTGATGCATGAGCAAATAAAAGCAATAATTCCCTCTAAACAATATTACGCTAACTGGTGCAAATTGCAAATCGAACACTAGGCAATGTTTGCGCTTATTATTTAAAACTTAGTTGCAATTTTTCTTGACTGGGAGCGCCGCAGGCCACTGCGGCATCTTGCGAAAAACTGACAAATCACAAAAGATTTATTATTTCAAAATAAACCGCACCTTCAATCGAGGAATAAAATATACCTCAATAGGCCTTCATGCCGCAGTGGCCTGCGGCGCAAGGTGGGAATACAATTTGGCTCTCCCGGTTTGTTTAATTATCAGACAGTTTGATTATTATTTATTTGTAAGATATTTGATATTAATTACTTGCTACTTTTTGATTTAGCCTGTTATTCCAGGCGGGAGGCGATTAGTAATAGTTCGTCGAGGCGCTTCGGGAGCGGGTTTTGGAAATTCAAACGGGGAGGGCGGCCATCTGACGCGCGGAAGAAACCGTTGCCGCTTTGGAAGATAACCTGGCCGTTGGCTACGTTGACCGATTCGTAACCGGATCGGGCGGCGTATATCTTGATGGCTATAACTTTTATGATCGTTTTTGCCTGAGCCGGGAGGGTTCCGTAACGGTCTTCAAGTTCTTCCGCAAAATCGTCCAGCTGCTCCACGGTGGTAAATGACGACATCCGGCGGTAGGCTTCAAGTCGCAGTCTTTCGCTTGGAATATATTCCGGAGGCAGGGCGGCCGGAAGTTTGTCATCGGGGGCGTCATGGGCGAAGACGATGAAGTCTATATTCAGGTCTACTGCCGGCAGGAAATCATCTTTGTTTCCCTGTAGTTCCGAAACGGTATTTTTCAGCAGTTGGCAATAGAGTTCGAAGCCGATATTATTGATATGGCCGCTCTGTTCGGCGCCGATCAGGTTTCCCGCGCCGCGAATCTCAAGGTCGCGCATGGCCAGTTTAAAGCCGGCACCGAGATGGGTGTAGCGCCGGATGGCGGAAATACGTTTATGGGCGTCTGAGGTCATTACGTTGTCTTTCGGCAGCAGGAGATATGCGAATGCCTGACGGTTCCAGCGTCCGACCCGCCCGCGCAGCTGATAGAGTTCAGCCAGCCCGAAGCGGTCGGCCCGGTCGATGATGATCGTGTTTGCGTTGGGAATATCGACCCCGGATTCGATGATCGTGGTACAGACCAGCACATCAACTTTGCCGGTAAGGAACCGGGTCATGATTTCTTCCAGGTCTTCGGCCGGCATCTGGCCGTGTCCTACCTCAAATGAGATATTCGGCATCAGAGCCCGCAGGCGTGACGCGGTTTTGTTGATGGTGCCGACCCGGTTGTGCAGATAGAACACCTGGCCGCCGCGCGCGACTTCGTCGTTGATTGCGTTCATGGTCAAAACTTCGTCGGAGTAGGCGACGACGGTCTTGACCGGCAGGCGGAAGTTTGGCGCGACGGTGATGGTGGACAGGTCGCGTAAACCGCTCATTGCCATGTACAGGGTCCGGGGAATCGGGGTGGCGGTCATGGTCAGGATATCGACCGTGGACCGGAAACGTTTGAGGCGTTCCTTGTGGGCTACTCCGAAACGCTGTTCCTCGTCAATGATGATTAGACCAAGGTCGTTGAATTCGATATCGCGCTGCAACAGCCGATGGGTGCCGATGACGATGTCTATGCCGCCGGTAGCCAGGCGGCGGACCACCTCTTTCTGTTCTGACGGTTTTTTGAAGCGGCTCAAGGAATCGATTACATACGGATATTCCGCGAAACGCTCCATAAAGGTATAATAATGCTGTTGGCATAAGACGGTGGTTGGAACCAGTACCGCGACCTGTTTGCCTTCCGATACCGCTTTGAACGCGACCCGGATAGCTACTTCGGTTTTGCCGAATCCGACATCGCCGCAAAGTAGCCGGTCCATTGGCGTGTCGGAAGTCATATCATGTTTTATTTCC
Organism: Victivallales bacterium; assembly: GCA_963676655.2. Taxonomy (GTDB): domain Bacteria; phylum Verrucomicrobiota; class Lentisphaeria; order Victivallales; family Victivallaceae. Next base: position 942,177 of record CAXXKX010000002.1, read on the forward strand.
GTGGTACAGCGGGTTTGGTCAACCGTGTCCTCATAAGGAAATGAATCTTCAAAATAGCGCTGCTGGAGTGAGTCTTCGGCAAATTTTGTGCCGTCGGCGGAATCGCGCAAGGCCTGCATCCGCAGCATGTCCAAGGCGAAATCCCGGATTGATCTGGCGGCCTCCACTTTGATATTTTTCCAGCGTCTGCCGCCAAGTTTGTCAAGGGTTACACTGCCTTTGCGGGAGCCGACGTACCGGTTTATCACGCCTGCCTGCCAGACCGGAACGTAAATATGGGCGTTGTCGCGATATTCAAGTACGATAACTTCCCGGGTCACGCCAAGGGTTGAGATTTCCTGAATGCCGCGATACATTGCGATACCGTGGAGGATGTGGACCGCGTAGTCGCCTTCCTCCAGATCGGCATAGAAGGCGGCTTCGTCCGTTCCCGCCGGAGTTTGGGTTTTGGCGGTTTCTTCGGTGTCCGTGGTATCGGGAATCAGCGCCGGTTTTTTTTTGAAAACGTCGGCGGTAAACAGTTCGCGTTCGGTCATAAAGACCATTTTCAAGGATGGAAAAATCAAGCCGCCCGGCAGATAGGCCTGGTCAATGGTTACCGAGTCCGTTGTAAACTGGTGTTCTTCGCACCAGTTTTTTATATGGCGGCAAGCCGTCTCATCGCGCCCGGTCAGAATTGCCCGGTAACCGGTATCGAGCCATTGACGCAGTTGATCGGCAGTCAGTTTTCTTAATACTTCAAGGCCAAGTTCCAGTATTTCGTCCGGCAGATTATTGCGGAGGTGTTCGGTTGCGGGAAAACAATCCGGCAGCATCGATTCGGCGGAACTGAGGCTGGGCGGTGTTTCGTAGTAGCGAATAAGTTTATCGCTGTTCTCCGCAAAGAAATTCTCAAGTTTCTCCCGGTTTTCCACTGTGGAATATTTATCCAGGTGAAGTTCAAGTTTTACCGGATCGATGATCGCAATCGTGGCATTGATCTCGTTGGCGCAATCAAGAAAACTGCAGCCGGATTCGTCAAAATCGAGACTTGACCGGCAAATCAACCGGTATTCGTTGATAATTCCGGTTGAACGTTGATCGGCAGGGTTGAATTGACGCATAGAGTCGATTTGATCATCCCAGAATTCAATTCTGACCGGGAAGTCGCTGTCCGGGGACCAGACATCGATGATCCCGCCGCGCCGGGAGAATTCGCCCGGCGCTGTGACCTCGAATTCATCATCGTAATCCATTTCAACCAGCTGTTCCAGCAATTTGTTAAAGCCGGGGTAGTCGCCGGTTTCCAGGAGGATCTCGGAGGCTTTGATTTTTTCCGGGGACGGTACTTTCGCCAGGGCCGCGGCGGCGCTGACGGTAATGATTACCGGGCCTTCCTGGAGAGATTGATGTAAAACGCGGGCTCTTGTTGCTTCATTGCCCGGCATGAAAAGGTTGCCGCTGCGGAGGGACTCCGGCAGATTCATTACTTCCCGTTCAAGTTCAAGCAAATGAATCCAGCCGATGGTATCGACGGCACAGCGTTCCGCTTCGGAACTGTCCGGGAAGATTGCCAGCAACGGGGTTTCCAGCTGCATGCTCTCGCGCAGCAGCAGCAGAGAAATAGTTTCCGCCGTGATGCCGAGGCGATCATTAATCCCGCTTCCGTTGACGGTCCACTGCTTTAATTGTTCTTTCCACTTCATTTTTTATCCCAAAAAAGCCCGAAAAGGGCTTGACTTTTTCTGGAATTGGTATATAATAATCTTTTCCAGACGTGTTCACTTGGCAGTTATGGATTGCAAAGTTGTTAATGAACCATAATTGCTATTATATATCCGTATATGGATAATGGCAAATCAGTCCTGAAGAAATCTTCGGGAAACAAACAGGTAGAGCCGCTTTGACGGCGTTAAAAAGCGTTTTATGGCAACAGATAAAAAGAAAACAGAAGATACATTAAAGAATAAGGCACAGAAAAAAGCTGCGAAAAAGCCGGCCACAGCCCAAAAGGCTTCGGCTGATAAAGTTGTGCCTGCAAAATCTGAATCCGCTAAGAAAGCTGTCTCAAAGACTGCTGCCGCCGGTAAAAAGGTTGCGGCCAAGAAGTCGACTTCCCGGTCGAAAGCGGTTGAAACAGCTCCCCGTTTGATTACCAAAAAAGAAAAAGATACAGAACGTCAGAAAATTCTTGACAGCAAAGCGCCGCCGGTTTCCAAAAATGACACAATGAAAGTCTATATGCAGGATATCGGCCAGATCGATCTTGTCTCGAAAGAGGAAGAAGTTGTTTTAGCTGCCAAGATTCACGGCATTGATACATATGAGCATGACGAAGCCCGTTCCACTTTGATCAAAGCCAACCTGCGCCTTGTTGTCAAGATTGCTCACGACTTTAAAGGTTTGGGACTTCCGTTGCTTGACCTGATCTCAGAAGGTAATATCGGCCTGATGCGCGCGGTTGAAAAATTCGATCCGGCAAAAGGTGCGAAATTCAGTTCTTATGCTGCCTGGTGGATCAAGCAGTCGATGCGTCGTGCGCTGGCTAACCAGAGCAGAACTATCCGTATCCCGGTGCAATCTGCCGGTAAGATCAATAAAATTAAATCTGTCCGTATGAAGCTGGCCGAAGAGCTTGGCCGTGAGCCGACTGACGCGGAAATTGCCGGTCACCTCGACTTCAGTGAACGTACTGTTGCCGGTTTACGGCTGGCTGATCTCAGAACCTTTTCACTGCATGACCCGATTCAGCAGGGCGAAGATGGCGAATTTCAGGATATTATCCCGGACCGCGGCGCGATGACGCCGGACCGGATTCTTGGTGATGTTGAGTCTGTCGATCGTTTGCTTGACTTGCTGGATGAACTTGAAGAACGCGAGCAGATGATTTTGAAAATGCGTTTCGGGCTTGACGGCAGTCGTCCCCGGACCCTGGAAGAAGTTTCTCAGGAAATCGGTCGCACCCGTGAGCGGGTACGGCAAATCCAGAATCAGGCTTTGTCAAAACTTCGCAGCCTGCTGGCCGACGAAATAGATTATGTAAATGAATGATGCTTTGAGCATAGAAATAAAATTAAATTGTTAATTAAAAATATAAAAGGGGGTGAATAAGCTATGGCCACCGAAGTACGCGTGAAAAAGGGTGAAACAATCGACCGTGCCCTGCGTCGTCTGAAGAAGAAACTCGATAAAGAGGGAACTCTTAAAGAACTGCGCAATCGTCGTCACTATGAGAAACCCAGTGAAACGAATCGTCGCATCAAGTCCAGAAAAAGACGCTGAAGACGATTAGATTCGATAATAAGGACGTTCATTAATGTGGACGTCTTTGTTTTTTATAACTTAGAATCTGTAAAAGTTATTTTTGCACCGCTCCTTCATCCGGGTAATTGCTCAGTATTTTCTCGTGGCTAATCCTGCTTGCATCCTTTGCTCAACCGTTATTTAAAAAGCTTAAAATAGCTTTTTTAAACAACATCGCTCCGGATGACAGAAGGTTCCTGCGGCGAACAAGTTCGCCAATGCGCTTCTTAATTTCGACTGCGTCGACCAACGTTCCGCCGTTGGATCGCGTCCGCGTATGACGCGGAGCGATTATACTGCTTCGCAAAATTTTTTCTTTTTTTGAGTTTGAGAAAATATTGAGGGATTACTTCATCCGGTAACTTTCATTTTAAATGAAACGGTTTGCCGTTTGCGGGAAACCGGAGTGAATGCTATATTATACGGATAATAAACAACCCATTAAGAAAGAACGCCTCTGTTCACAATGCAGTCATCAAAGAAAACGAAATTTGTCAATGGTCTCAATGTTCAGCCCAGGTGCTGGTTTTATCTAAAGACGCTGGACTTCTATATTCTGCGTGAATACATGATTCACTTTATGGTTCTGATGCTTTTGTGTGTTATTCTTTTTCTCATGGGCGATGTTTTCAACGACCTTTCCGACTTTCTTAGAGAAAACGCGAAGATGAGTGATATTCTTACTTATTTTCTGTTGAAAATGCCGGGTAATATTCGTTTTGTTCTGCCGATATCGGTACTTCTTGCCGCAATGTGGACGATGGCCAAATTCGGTAAGAATCTGGAAGTAACCGCAATGCGGGCTTCCGGGGTTTCCCTGTTCCGGTGCGGCGGCTCGTTAATGATCGTCGGTCTGATTGTAACCGCGATTAATATCTGGTTTAATGAAAAACTGGTTCCTAAGTTCAATCGTGAAGCGGAAGTGGTGTTTTATTCCGCGACAAATGACGAACAGAAATTACGGGAAGCCCTGACGATGATGACATATCGGAGTCCGGATAAATTACGCACCTGGTTGTTCAAGAATTTTGACGCAACGGGCGACCAGCAGCAAATTACTTTGAAAAAATATCGTCAGAATAAAACTCTTGAATGGGACATACAGGCCCAGTCTTCGCGTTATGAACCCGGACGGGGATGGAAGTTTTTCAAAGCCAGGCTGACCCCATACACGAATGACGGTTTAATGCCGAAACCGTCGAAATATTTTGAGGTTTTAGTTAAAGATGAGAAAAGTTTGCCGGAAACTCCAAAAGACATTTTGGATTTTGTCAAACCGGCGGAGGAGCTCTCTTCAATTGATATCATGGGCTTGCTGCGTAAAACGAAAAATATGGCCCCCAAGCTCAAGGCGATATATTGGACGGTATTTTATCATCGCATGGCTTTTCCGTGGTCCTGTTTTCTGGCGGTATTTCTGGGGATTCCGCTTGCGACAAAAAACGAACGTTCAGGAATCATGTTGGCGATTGTTTCAGCCGTACTGTTGATTGTATCATATTATGTAATTTCAATGGTTTTTGTCGTTTTGGGTAAACAGCAATGGCTGCCGCCATTTATCGCCGGGGTTTCTCCGACACTGGCTTTCATAATTTTCGGCTGGTACAATGTCCTGAAGTTGAGGCATTGATTGGTGAAAGTATAAAATTTCATTGAAACTCAGCGAGGTGTAACGATGAAATGTCCCGCGTGTCATAGTGAGTTTGATTTGACCTTGAAGATGTATATGAAAGCGCCGACAGGAAAATTTCCATGCCCGTTGTGTCAAGTAAAACTTGCCGGAAAACACCGCTGGTATTATTGGCTGGCCGCTGTCATGTACTGCGTTATCATAGCTGTTTTCGTCGGCCTGGCTTATATGTTGCCTCATGTTAAAATGGTCGCTGACGCTTTAACCGGCTACGGTCTTGTACTTAATGTAACCGGTCGGTTTTTATCCATACTTCCCGGTATAATAGCAGGCGGAGTCGTCGTTGTATTTATCGACTTGTATATGGAGCGATACCATTCAATTCTGGGGATTGACGCAAATGACAGCAAGCCATCCGAAGACAATGAGATACAACCAGGGACAAACGATACCTGGAGCGTTTGACCCTGGGTAACTATATTTCAAAAAATATCTTTTATTGCGTTTTTAATCAGCAAGTCAACATCCACGCCATACATCGTACCGGGGATATCAATTACCTGGATGTCGGTTATCCCGATGAAATTTAGAAAACCTTTAAAATACGGTCGGCAATGATCGTAAGGAGCGGTTTCCGGGGCGTCATACGTTCCGCCGGATGAGAAAACCACACAGGCTTTTTTGTTTTTCAGCAGACCGGCGTATCCGGCATCGGTAACTTCAAACGTAATGTGCGGCTGAGTAACAATATCAATGAAATTCTTGATCCGGTACGGGATTGAAAAATTCCACATCGGAACTGCGAAAAGATATTCATCAGCCTGCATAAAGCGCTCCGTAAATTCGGCAACCGCTTTCCAGGCGGAAGCTTCGGCATTAGTCATCTGGATATCCCGGAAAACTTTATATCTGGCGGTGACAGCGTCCTCATTGAATTCCGGGAGGGGAACTTCCCATAAATCAAGAATTTCTATTTTTGTATCAGGATTATGTTTACGGTATTCGAGCAGAAATGCTTCGGCGCCCTTACTTGACGCAGATCTTTCGGTTCGGGGGGATCCCTTAATGTAGAGTAATGTTTTCATGACAGACTCCTTTCATATAAAGTGTTGTCCTTTATAATACATGATAAACTCTCCGGCAATGAAGTCAACCCCTTTAATGGAAAAAGCTCTGAATATTGCATAATACTATTAACCTGTAAAAAGCAGTTGATATTTATTTTTTTGATTACAAATAATCAGACGGTTTGATTTATTAAAAGTTTTAAATGCTTTGTCTTTAATGGTTTAATTGATTGTTTCTCGTTGGGGGTAGACTATGGTTCGACTGCTGTTTTTAGGATTAACGGTTAAACGTCCGCCGCCTTCCTGGAGATGCGTTTGGATCGAAATTCTTATTTTTAACCGGCTGCTGGGCATTGACCTTTTTCAGGTAGGCGTTGAGTTTTTCCTGCATGTCAGCGGCTAAATCCGGCTGCGATCTTGACAAGTCATGGTGTTCACCGATATCTTTGTTCAAGTCAAACAGCTTGACGTTGCCTGCTTCCAGGTCTTTGATGATTTTGTAATTACCCTGAATTAACGCGGATTGCGGTTTTTGTCCCGGTCCTATACCGTAATGCGGATTGTGGAAAATCAGCTGCCGCTTTTCAAAACTTTTTGTTTTTCCGGAAAACAGCGGAACCAGGCTGATTCCTTCAATGCTGCCCGGTATTGTTTTGACTCCTGCAAGTTCACAGATAGTTGGAAACAGATCATAGCCGATGACGTTTTCAGTGAGTGATGAATTTGTTTTAATTCCCGGTCCGCGGATAATCAAAGGAACCCGGATGCCGCCCTCCCACAGAGAGCCCTTGCCGCCATGTAATGGCATATTTTCGTTGCGGCTGCCACGCATCCCGGCGCCGTTATCTGAGGTTAGAATCACATACGTATTATCGGCTATCCCAAGTTTTTTTATCTGCTCCAGAACCTGGCCGATACTGGTATCGAGATCCTGAGTCATTGCGGCATATTTGACGCTATGTTGATATTTTCCCGCTTTGCGTTTTGAACATGAAGCTATGGTCTTAGATAATGCTTCATGAGGATCGTGTACGGCAAAATGGGATAGTTGAATGTAAAACGGTTGGTTGTTCTTGACGCATTTGGTCATGAATGAATTAGCACGTCTGGTAATTCCAAATATATCCTTGGGATTTGGATCTTGGTAATTACCGGGGCCGCAGTTGCCGGTGTTGCCGTCACTCTCGTCAAAACCATGCTTGCCCGGGCCGCCGTTTGACAAATGCCATTTGCCGAAATGGGCGGTCGCGTAGTTTTTCTTTTTCAATACTTCAGCAATTGTTGTTTCCTGTTCGGGTAAGTAATTTTTATGTTTCGGCGGAATAATTTTATACCATGTGGGAGTTCGCCTTCTAACCGGTCCCGGGCTGGTGATATGCAACCGGGCCGGACTTTTGCCGGTCAGGATGCTTGCGCGGGTAGGAGTACACATGGCGGCAGGTGAGTATGCGTTCGAAAACCGGATTCCTTCACCGGCCAGTTTTTCAATATTTGGAGTTTGGTAGAAATCGCTTTTAGACTGCTTTATTTTAGGATTTAACTGAACCGAGGTTCCAGTCCACCCCATGTCATCAACCAGGATGAGGACAAAATTCGGATTCTTTGCCGATATTTCGTATCCGCCTGCCAGAGCCAGCAGTCCGGCGCCGGCAAGCTTTATTGACCGGAAATTTTTCATTTATCTGTTGCCTGACCTGCCGCGCCTCATACCTCTATCGGGGGGAGGAGAGGTCGGGGCTTCGTCACTTGAGATATATCCGTCGTTATTCTTGTCCAGACGTGAGAAATGATTACTTGGGCCGTCAAATTCGCTTTTCGATACTTTTCCGTCACCATCCTTGTCCAAACGGCGCATGAACCTCTGACTGTGAGACATGCTACCCATGGAAGATGAACCTGAATTTTCAGGTGGGGCGGTTGGGGTAAAACTGCTGTCTCTGCCTGAATTCGAGGGATAACGACTGCGGGAAAAATTATTTTCCGCACTTTTGGTGTAAAGCAGAGATGGGCCGCTGGTATTTCTTGAAACGTCGCCGCCGCGAACCAGTCGAACATAGTTGTAGATGCGGATAACATCGCCCTGTGGCCCCCGGCCTTTAGGGTAATTTTTAGGATCTCCGCTCTTTGGATCGCTGCGCTGGGCTCCGGCGCCATGAACATCCATTAATGATGTTTTTCCGGTACGGCGGCTGCGCATCCAGCCCAGAGCCCGGCCGAAGGCGATATAGGCTGCGGTTTCCGCCTCTCCTGATCTTTTATGGGATGTTGATGTCCAATAGGATGCATAATCTTTTTTGCCGCCTTCATTTTTAATTGGATTACATTTGAACATCGGGTCGATTGCGGCAGATCCGGTTGTATCGGGTGAGCGGGTGTAGTCGACAATGCTTTGAAGTTCTTTTGCGGTCGGCAGACGCCAGTCGCTGTATCCGGCATATTTCATTTTCTCCGCAAACTCCAGTGCCTGTTTCCAGGTCAAGCCTTTGCCGGAGTCAAGCCGGGTCCACATTAATCCGGTCGCTTTGTCGGTTATGGTTCCGTCATTATTGTTGACAAATTTATTCTTTCCATAATCCGGGTTGCCGCGAACGTATAAGGTATAGAATTTCTTATGGCGATTGGTGGGATATCCTTTTATTCTTCCGTCAGCGAAGTTGACGCCGAACATTGTATCCTGCCCGTCCATGGTTTTTGATACGTATTTGGTACTGCTGGTAAATTGTGAATCGATAAGACGGTCGTTATCTGAGGGTTTACCGTAGGAAAACTTGAAATACCTGGTGTTGATAAAAGGTTTTAGCCCTGTGGATGATGAGGATCTTATATCAACGTCTAACCCGCTGAAGTCAATCAGGGAGTATAATTCTTTAATTGTCGGCATGCGCCAGTCTTTATAGCCGCCTATCCGGCATTTTTTTGCGTCGGCTACCGCATCTGAGTAGTATTTTTTGCGGCCCGGGTCCTGTTGCCACATTAAACCTGTCACCAGGTCGGATATGGTCCCGTCCCCGTTGTTTTGATAACGGGCCTGATTGCCTTTGTATTGGGCGTCCTGGCCGTAATATGACTGGTTGAATTTTGGGTAGTGAATCTCTTCTCTGTCATTAAATGTTCGTTTTTGTCCCGTGTCAACGATCGGATAGGTTAATTGCGAGAATGAAGTAACCGCACAAAAGATTGCCCCTGTTGCAATGATTGATGTTTTCATTTTTCAGCCTCCATTGTAAGATAGTTGCGTATTTTGATCAATATCCCTTGCATCTGAATAACTTCCGCATCGCTTAGCGGCGCCTGGATATTACGTTCTGTTTCCATCCAGACGTCGTGTACCTGCTGGGCTGCTTTTTTGCCGGTTGAAGTAAGTCTTACCTGAATCGTGCGCATATCATCATCAAGCGTCCGGCAGCGTGAAATCAGATCCAGTTTTTCCATACGTTGGAGCAGGGCGGTGACACCGCTGCGGCTGATGTGAAGCAGCTCCGCCAGTTCTATCTGGTTAAGGGAGTTACGCCTGTACAGCGCGCTCAACACTCGCGCCTGGCCATGGTTAATGTCTAAATCATTCAATACGATCCTGGTTTGATCATCCATCAATTTCCCGACATGGGATAAGAGATGGAACAGCTTACCGGGCAGAGGCATGGAGTGTTCAGTCATTGCATGATATTTTGATTTTTTTATCTGGTCCATTTTTACACCTGCTTTTTTGTTAACGTGTGAATTGTTAATATGTATACAGTTCACACGTTAACAATCTTACAGCGTAATATGTTTTTTCTGAAATATTGATTGTTATTCGCATAACCAAAAGTATTTTCTTGAGGTAATATTGACTTTGGTCATGATTTATTGTATAATGTCGGAATCAATGAATAAACCAATTGAATGGAGCATAATGAAGATTAAAAATTTCACACTCATTGAACTGTTGGTCGTGATAGCGATTATCGCTATTCTCGCGAGTATGTTGCTGCCGGCCATAAATAAGGCTCGTGATAAAGCCAAAGCCATCAAATGCATTAACAACCAGAAACAAATCGGGCTGGCGATCAACATGTATATGAATGACAATAAATTTTATTATTACTGTCCGAATGTCGGCTCAATTACCGAAACAATGAATTTGACCAGTTGGGCCGCGCGTTTGAAATATGATAAATATATCACGGATAAGAAGGTTTTGTATTGCTCTTTGAATAAAGAACCAGGGGCACATTGGTGGCATACTTATGGTTCATATTATGTAAATTCAACTAATGACTCCTCTAACAATTATGTTAATTACCCGTGTGTGTCATTGAATCAGTATGACTTGGTTAAAAAAGCTGGATTGAGTAAGATTGCGCTTGTTGTATGTTCTTGGAATAAAGATCAAGATAATTTTTATTACAGAACTATTTTGGATAACACTAGTATGTCAAGCACATTATATGGAAGGGCTTATCTGGGACACAGTGACCAGGTTAATGTATTGTTTGCAGATGGACACGCCAAAACTGTGGGTAAAAACGAAATTCCAACTATTTACACTCCCAAACTTAAAAATAATGAACCTGAACTGATGGGGTCAGCCTGTGACGCCAGCGGACAATTTTATTACCAATTGAGGGAATAGAATGGTTTCTCGTCAGTTAGTTTTGGGCTATACCCTTGACCGGCTGCATCGGGATATTAAATCAGGCATCTATAAACCGGGAACTTTTCTGTCGACTGAAAGGGCGCTTGCCGATTTGCTCGCTGTGTCAAAATGAACGGTTCACAACGCGCTTGAAATTCTGCAGCAGGAGAAAGCGGTGACTCTGGTTTCCGGTAAAGGCGCTCTGGTTGCCGCTCATGAGCGTCTCCACGCCAGAATGAATCGGATATTTTTCCGGCCCTCAAGCTCTGGTTATTACGGCGGCCGGGTCGACGTTGACCGGATTATCGGCGGAATCTGTCATGGGGCTGAAATAAGCCATGCCGAAGTCGTCATGAGTTTTTCTGATGACGTGACTTTGACCAGTCGGATTATCGAGCGCTATGCCGCTGGGGAAATCCAGGGTGTGGTCTATCTGCATTGTCGAAATTACGATTCTCTGGCCAGACCGCTGGTTAAGGCTGGTATACCATTTGTTGTTGCTCAACATGAAAGCGGGATTGATCAGGTCATTTCAGTCAGGGTCGATTGTCGTGAAACAGCGAGGCGGGCGGTACGTCATCTGGTTGAGTTGGGACATCGCGATATCGGTATTTTGCATGGTGAGGACAATTTTTTCTATAATGAATTTATCGCTGGATTTCGCGGCGCGCTGGCCGAAGAAAATGTCCCGTTTAATCCTGATTGGCAGATTGAATGTATCAAAAATCCGAAAGGAGTTTTTTTGCCTTCGAAGTTGCCAGAAGTATTGAATTCAAAACAGCGTCCGACGGCGTTTTTCACCGCACGTGATTATCGGGCGGAATATTTGTACGATAATTGTGCTGCGTTGGGCTTGCGTATCCCTGAAGGTATTTCAGTAATATCTTTTGACAACAGAACCTGGCCTGATTCAAAATATCGCGGTTTAACTTCATTCGAAGAGCCGGTTTTTGAAATGGGTAAACAAGCTGTCCTGATGCTTCGTGAATGGATTGAGACCGGTACATGTCCTGAATCCAGCACGATTAATTGCGAACTCAAAGAACGCTCCAGTACCGTCCCGCCGAGTAAATAAAGTATATTATCGAATTACCTCTAATATCAAACTTTATTTCCGGCGTAAATTGATATTGGATAGGAAAAATGAATTTGTCCTTTGTAAAGATGAACATCCATGCCGAGAGAATCTGTTCCCAGATCATTTTTGAATAATTCCCGTAATTTAACATCGTCACCCGGCTTGGGAAATGACGCGCTGATTTGAGCTTCAAGTTCCATGTCAACTTTATACTTGCAGCATTTTAGATTTTTCAATCCTGATTGCCGCATAAGTTGTTCCCATTGACTATATGACAATGCTTTGGTATGTGAAGGATCTCGCAACTTTTCCATCTGATTGTAGGCATCAACCTTATTGTCGGGGAGGGCCGCATCGGCGATCAATACGATACCGTCCGGTTTGCATACTCTTATCATCTCATGCAAGACTGCTTGAGGATTAAGGAAATGATGAAAACTGTATCTCGAAACAACAATGGAAAAAGAATCAGACTCGTAAGGAAGCGGACAGGCGGTGCCGACATCCCATGAGATATTGTTCAGACCTTTATTTCTTTGGCGCATTTTAGCTTGTTCGATCATTTTTTCCGTAATGTCGATGCCGGTAACCTGTCCTGCTATTTTTGCAAATTCGCAGGCGACAAGTCCGGGACCGCATGCGACGTCCAATACCGTATCTGATTCAGTTACCCCGCTGAAATCAATGATCATCTCAATTGCGTTCAAGTGCCCCGGTAACCGGGTGAAAGGGATTGCCTGTTGAGTGAACTGTTCAATGATTTCCGCATTATGTTTCAAGATATTCTTTTTTGTCATGTTTTGCCTCATTTTTAACAACGTTTATTATTTAGCCACAGTCTGTATTAGGTATATTATATTTGTCTGGCGTGAAATTGTATTGTATGCAATTGACGTGGTTTGTGATTTTTTCATGGTTTGATTGAATAATTATTTATTGTATCTTGTTTTAAATCAATTTATTATATATTTTTATTAAATCACATAGTCGTTTAATTTGACAAACCAGTCTTTTCCCACTATATTAACGGCAAACTCGTCAACCAATGGAGGAAAAATCATGTCAGGACGTGGAACACGCATGAAAGTTCAGGGCGAAGGCTGCTATTATCACCTGATGAACCGGACCGCCGGATGCAGAGGAGAAAAACCGTTCAATCGAGTCGATATGGAATACGGCTTTAGGCTGCTGCAGAATCTCTGCGAATATTTTTTGATTGAGGTGATCTCCGCCGCCTGGATGGGCAACCATTTCCATGTGGTTGTTTATGCTCCAGGGCCGGACGAATTGCCGTCGATAGAAGATATTGCCAAACGACACAATCGTTACTACGACAACATGTTGGATAAGTTTACTTACGCACCGAAACAGATGCCGAAGATTAATCCGGATAATTCTGAAATATGTCGCGAAGTCGGTCTGAAAATGATCGATATCAGCTATTTTATGCGGGCATTTCAGCAACGTTTCACCGTCGTCTACAACCAATCCCGCGACCGCATCGGAAAACTCTGGGCCAATAAATTTAAAAGCGTCATCCTCGACAGTCGCAACTCTCTTGAAACGTGCGTTTTATATGTTGAATTAAACCCCGTTCGTGCCGGACTGACGACCAATCCAGCCGACTACCATTTCACCACCTGGGGACGTTACTGCGGCACGGGTAAACATATGTTTCAAGCAAATTTCGTCAAACATCTCAAAGAAAACATCTGGCACCGCGACACCTCAAAATGGACCGACAACGATCTATTCAGCTATTTTCGAAGCGAACTAGCGCGCATAGTAGCCGCGGAGAGCGGAGCCTCGAGCGAAGAGATATTTGAGGTGCAGGAACAAGCCAAACGTAAAGAATCGATGCCGGTACGCTTCCTGCGACGCACCCGCCACTTCAGCGACGGAGCGATTCTCGGTTCAAAATTATTCATCCGTGAAATGGGAGCCAAATTTGACAATCCCGACCGAGTTAACAAAAAACAACTAAGTCGCGGCCTCGGCCCCGCCGGAGCTGTGATATACTGTTTCAGAAAGCTACAACATTAACCACAGATTATTTATGCATTGCTTTTCTGAATTCGTCCGGGGTCATTTGGAAAATATCTTTGAAAATGCGACTGAAATGACTTTGGTCATAAAAACCGCTTTCCAGGGCGACCGTGCCGAGATCGTGTTTTGATTTTCCCAAAAGATCTTTTGCGCGATGTGCTTTGAGATTGAGAAAGTAAGCCTGAATTGATATCTTATACGTTGCTTTGAATATCCTGTTGCAATGCTCTTTGGAGCGTTGGAATGCGTTTGCTATTTCATCAGTCGGCGCCCGTTCTCCGGGATAATTATCCAGAATTCTTTTAATGGCTTCGGCCAGATCGTTAACGGAATCAACTTTTTTTTCAGTGAGAATTACCTTTAATCTCTCGGCTAGACAGTTTTTTATCCAGTTTGCCAGTTTGGTTGTTTTAGTTAGCTCTGGTTCTGGTCCAAGTAGAAAATTACAAAGATCAAGAAAGTTTATGTAAAAAAAAAGGTCGTCAACCAACACGTAATCTAACTGCATTTTTTTTCCGGACAACATGGATGATATGCTGGAATTCCAAGATATAAAATCAGGATTTAGATAAATGACATAGACGCTTTCAGGTCCTGTTGATTCATATTCAGAATTATGTTTTTGATTCGGTAATATGACTGCGGTTTTAGCATGTTCAAGGATAAGTGAGTCCTCTCCGGTTTTCAAGTGGAGAGTCCCGTCGACCACCGCCGTGATTGTCAGCTCTGAATGGGAGTGAGGTCTTTCGCAACCGCTGGGATGGAAGACTTGTCTTACTTCAAATTGTGATTCTATGGTAAATCCTCTGGAGTCCATCATACTGCACTTTTGCCGGTTGCTGATTTTTGATGATTTGTTTACAATATTGAATTTATCAGATATTTCAAGAATTTTTTTTATCAACGTAAAGGAAATCAGCAAAGTTCGGTGGACTGGACTGTGTTGATAAAATTGTGATTTGTCTCATAAAAGTACAATGGCTCCAGGATTGACTGTTCCAAAAATACACAGTCAAATGAATTTCATTTCTTTGCAGAAACCGTGAATACCATATTTTCAAAAGTTTGAAGCGGTAAAATATTCATGTTTGTTTTAATGGATAATTTCCAGAATGAAATCTTGAGCAGGGACTTGCTGCGGTAGCCGCTGGATGCTTGTATTTTACCTCATAGACAGGTATATTATAAAACAGGAAACCACTAAGGAATTTCATGTCTCAATATTGTTGATTAGATATGTTGTTGTTACATAAATGTATTGTGCTGTAATTGTGATATAAAGTTGTTTGTATGCGCAAGGTGTTTGCGGATAATTAGATATGTGTGATTGTTTGATTAATTGGCCCGTGGTTTGCTTGTAAAATATGTGCGGCAAGTGCATATTGTCGAATACTTGTGAAATGAAAGGTTGATAAATTGAAACAGTTACCCTTGCCAGGGGATGAAATACTTCGTTACCGCGGAGATGTAATCGTCTTTGAACTGGATTGCGGAGAATCGCTTTCCGGTACGGCTTATTTACGGACCAATCTGGGCCGGGCCGGAGTGCATCGCCGGGAAATCATCGCCGGGACCGAAGAAGGAGAAACGGTTCTAGGGCGTGACTGGCACGACATCGAGATGAAGCGGGTGGACGGTTCTTCTACATATATGGTGGCATTGCCGTTAACTGAGGTCGGTTGTTTTGAAGCCAAGGCTTATGTCATGCCGGTTAATGGTTCACGTCCGGTATGGGTACCCGGAAGAAATACCAGAGTTAAGGTTGATCCCGCCGATACGGTGACCGGGAATACCATGTATACGGTTTTTCCGCGTCAGTTCGGTCCTTTCAAGGACGGCGTCAGGCATGACGATAATTACTCCAAAGCGATAAAAATACTTGACGATGCCGGCTATACAGTGATTCCCCCGTCCGGAACTTTCCGGGATGTTGTCAGGGAGCTTGATTTTATTATCGGCGATTTGGGATGCCGCTATCTGCAGTTACTGCCGATTCACCCGGTTCCGACCGTTTACGGGCGCATGGGGCGTTACGGCAGTCCATATGCGGTGTTGGACTTTTTTGCGGTTGATTCGGCGCTGGCCGAGTTTGACAAATCGGCTACTCCCTTGGAACAGTTTCTGGAACTTGTGGATGCCACTCACGCTCATGGCGGTAAAGTTCTGATCGATATTCCGGTTGATCACACCGGCTGGGCATCCCGCTTACAGGCAGAACATCCGGAGTATTTTGCGCGGAAAAATAATGGTGAATTTCTCAGTCCGGGCGCCTGGGGCGTGATTTGGGCCGATCTGATCAAACTTGACTACGATTTTACTGAAATACACAGCATGATGGCTGATATCTTTCTTTACTGGTGTGCTCGCGGAGTTGACGGATTCCGTTGTGACGCAGGATATATGCTGCCGAAATCTGCGTGGAAATATATTACCTCAAGAGTCAGGGAACAATATCCTGATACGTTGTTCTTACTGGAAGGACTTGGCGGTCCGTTGAAAGTTGTGAAGGAACTGCTGAGTACCTGCGGTCTTAACTGGGCCTATTCAGAACTGTTTCAGAACTATTCACGCGACCAGGTTCAATGGTATCTGCCTGATGCCTTGCATACTTCCGTCTCAAAAGGA
The DNA here is from genome assembly GCA_963676655.2 of Victivallales bacterium. Classification (GTDB taxonomy): domain Bacteria; phylum Verrucomicrobiota; class Lentisphaeria; order Victivallales; family Victivallaceae. The sequence goes on from CAXXKX010000002.1 coordinate 958,523, forward strand.
TTGCTGATAAATTTTTGCGAAACGCATGATAACAGCCGTCTCGCGGCAAAATCACCTGAGTTTGCGCGTTTGCGGGCGGCGCTGTGTGCGTTGACTTCTCCTAACGGGGCGTTCGGTTTTGCCAACGGGGTTGAATGGTATGCGACCGATCAGATCAAGGTCCATGGGGCCAGGTCATTGAACTGGGGACATGAACCCAACATGGTCGAATACCTGCGTCGGCTTCATGCACTTTTGCATAATCATTGCACGTTCGGCCCCGGTGCCATGATTAAACTACTGGAAAACCATGGCGGCAATTCCGCGGCATTGCTGCGAGAGGCTCCGGATGGCGAGAAACTGCTTGTCCTGGTAAACCTTGATGATGCGCGCGAGAATGAGGTTATTCCGATTATTCCGGACTTGACGTTGGATAAATGGTATGACCTGTTGTCGGGCAATACTTTTGATGATATACAAAAAATTTCTCTCAAGCCTGGTCAGGCACTGTGTTTGTCGCAGGACCGGGAGGATCTTGTCATGCTGGATGAAACGTTGCAGCATAAGTTTTCAGAGCCGGTCAGTTGTCTGCATCAACGGGCCAGGGCGGTTACGCTTGATCTGATTGAAGCAGCTCATGGTTACGACGATGTCAGTGAGTTCGATGTTGACGGTTTGACCGGCATCTTACTGGAGGACCCGGAAGAGTGTTGTGATAAGATCTTCGGGGCGGATTATCCGCCGGTTGTCCGGTGGGCCGATGGTATTGATCAGCGGCGTGAGGTCATGGTGCCGCCTGACTGCATGGTCCTGCTGCATAACGGCAGCGGCTTCCGTTTCACGGTATACGATGGTGAAACGGCTCTTGCCTGCGGCAGTTCACTGGCTGATATGCATGGCGGAAACTTTGCGTTTATTCCACCTTTGGCGGTTCCTGATGACATCAAACGTTTGAAGCTGGCTATTACCACTTTCCATCCCGCACCGGCGAAACGTTCCGAATCGGTATTGTTGTATTTGCCTTCACCGGATGTGACCGGAGTAAAACTGAAATATCACCGGACCGAATTGCGTTCCCGTGACATCTACGCATTTTGTGCCAACCGGCGCGGCGCGATGGCTCAGATTCGCGGCAGTTGGGGTGAGATTAACAGTAAATATGATGCTTTATTGGCGGCGAACTGCCACGACCGCTTTCCGGTCGACCGGACTGTGATGTTGACCAGGTGCCGGGGCTGGCTGGTCTGTAACGACTATTCGCAGGAGTTGTGCCTTGACTGTCTGGAGTATTTTATTGCAGGAGCTGGTCGGAGCGCCCAATGGGAGTTCCATATCCCGACCGGGCAGGGCAAATATGTTTCATTGTTGCTTAATTACGAAATTGATCCGGAAATGAATTTGGCGTCTTTGACATTCGTACGCTCAAAAAGCAGCGGTGAAGATCTGCTGGCAGATAATGTTCCGGCTAAATTGATTCTGCGTCCTGATGTGGAGTCCCGGTGCAATCACGAAGTGACCAAAGCTTTCAAGGGGGCTGAACAGAGATTCTTGGAGAGTGTTAATCCGGTTTCCGACGGCTTTGATTTTGCGCCATACGGCACCAGACTGTCAATGCGTTTTCCAGGTGGTCTCTATATCCACCAGCCTGAATGGGAATATATGGTAGGACTACCGGTCGAAGCGTCACGAGGTCTGGAAGATTCAACCGATTTATTCAGTCCTGGCTATTTTGAGATACAGCTTGAAGGCGGTGAAACGACCACGTTGTTCGCGGCGGTTAACGCCGAATGTCCTGCAAAAGCTCTCAATGGGGTTGACTTGCTGCCTGAAAGTCACATGTTTGAGATGGTGGTCCGGGCCGCAATCGATCCTTTTGTTGTCAGGCGCGACGATTTGAATACGGTGATTGCCGGTTATCCCTGGTTCCTTGATTGGGGACGCGACACTTTGATTTGCTTGCGCGGTATGATTGCCGCCGGCATGCTGGAAGAGAGCCGGGCGATTTTGAAGGCGTTTGCCAGGTTTGAAAAACAGGGCACGATCCCGAATATGATTCGGGGTGGAGATGATTCGAACCGCGACACCAGCGATGCCCCGCTGTGGTTGTTTACCGCGACGGCGGATTATATCGCGGCCGGTTCCGACGTGGTCCTGAAAGATGACTGTGGCGGTCGTCCGCTGCTCGAAGTCTTGATCTCGATTGCGGAAAATATTATGAAAGGCACCCCGAACGGGATTTATATGGATCATGCCTCCGGATTGGTTTTCAGTCCGTCGCATTATACCTGGATGGATACCAATTATCCGGCGGCGACGCCGCGTCGTGGATATCCTATCGAGATTCAGGCCCTGTGGCACAATGCGTTGAAACTACTCGGTGAATTTGCTCCCGGCAAGTGGAATGAATTGGCCGGACAGGTCAGAGACTCGATAAACCGCTTCTATGTAAGGCCAGAGCAGGGTTTTCTCAGCGATTGCCTGTTTTGTGAACCGGGAGTCCCGGTAGAGAACGCGATTGCCGATGATGCCTGCCGCTGCAATCAACTGCTTGCATTGACGCTCGGTGCGGTCGACGACCCGGCTATAGCCAGATCGGTTATTCGGGCTTGTGAACAGCTGCTTATTCCCGGAGCGATCAGGAGTTTGGCTGATTTGCCGGTAAAAGTACCGGTGCCGGTTGAGAATGATGGTCAATCATTGAATGATCCGCTAAAACCTTATTGGGGTCAATATCTCGGAGATGAGGATACGAGGCGCAAGCCGGCGTATCATAATGGTACGGCCTGGAGCTGGCCGTTTCCGTCGTACTGTGAAGCGCTGCATATGTATGGCGGGGAGCAATGCAGATCACGGGCTTTAGCTATTCTGCTTTCGTCGCGTGAGCTGTTGCAAAATGGAATACCGGGGCAGATACCGGAAGTTATTGATGGTGATGCTCCGCATAAACAAAGGGGCTGTGGTGCCCAGGCATGGGGGGTGACGGAATTATACAGAGTCTATAAAAAAATCGTTTGAAATACATGTAATATCAATAAGTGTCTAGCAAAAATCTAACATAACGTGTATATTGTATTATTATAAGAATAAAGGGGTTAATCCCTTTTAAACCTAAAAAAAGGAGAATAATTATGGCTAAGAAAGCTCAGACTGCGGGCCGTAAGAGGGTAACATTTGAGATTGAGGCGGAGGTTGGAAGTAAAGTAACTATCGCCGGTTCATTCAACGAATGGGACGATCGTAAAAAAGAATTAACGGATAAAGATGGAAATGGACTATTCAAGTGCACAATGCTTTTGACTCCGGGAACTTATGAATACAAATTCATTGTGAACGGCGCCTGGTGTCTTGACCCGAACAATCCGAATTTTATTCCGAACGATCAAGGTACCCTTAACAGCGTAATTGAAGTTGTTTAAGCAAATGCCTTTCCAGAATAATTCACTTTCCTTGTAAAAACGGGGAAAGTGGGTTATTATTCATTTGTCTGTAATATTAGTTTCTTGTTAGGTTAAGCTGAATAGGAGATTTTACAACTGGTAAGAGTAAATAACTTGTCAGTTGCAACATCTTAATTCCCATTTAACCAACAAAATTAAACCAAGAGAAAACAATGATACCTGATATAAAATTATTTAATGTGGCTCCGAATATTCCGGAAAGATTACGGTTTCTCGAAACCTTGTCCTATAATATGTGGTGGTGCTGGAATTATGACGCTATCGAACTTTTCCGGCGGATCAATCCGCAATTGTGGCGTCAGGTCAATGGCAATACCCGGCTCTATCTCTCCAAGGTGCCGCAGGAGCGGCTGGAGGAGCTGGCCAATGATCGCAGTTTTCTTTCCCACCTTAAGAGGGTAAAATATTTTTACGAGAAACATGTCCGTGGGTTGACGGATCCGACACCTGAAAATCTCGAACGTCGTAAAATAGCCTATTTTTCACTTGAATATGGAATTCATGAAAGTGTGCGTCTTTATTCTGGCGGCCTTGGTGTGTTGGCCGGAGATCATCTCAAAGCCTCATCTGACCTAAGTCTGCCGCTGGTGGCGGTTGGTCTGCTGTACCGGCAGGGCTATTTTGCCCAATCGCTTGATCGCAACGGTTGGCAGCAGGAGCGCTATCCTGAAAATGAAATCCATAACATGCCGCTGGTTCAGGCAACCGATGAGAACAACCTGCCAATAACCGTTCAAGTTCGTTTGATTGATCAGATGGTGACTGCCGCGATTTGGGTTTTGAATGTCGGTAATATCCCGCTGGTTTTGCTTGATACCAATATTCCGGAGAATCCTCCGGAGTTGCAGCAGATCACCTGGCGTCTTTACGGCGGCGATAAAAAGATGCGTTTGCATCAGGAAATTTTGCTTGGAATAGGTGGGTTTAAGGCTTTGATCAAGATGGGATACGACCCGTCCGTGTGTCATATGAATGAAGGTCACGCCGCGTTTCTTTCTCTGGCCAGAATTTGTCATCTGGTAAAAAATAAGAAAATTGATCCTGACGCCGCGGTGGAAATTGTCTGGAATTCGAATATCTTTACAACCCATACTCCGGTTCCGGCCGGGAATGAGGTGTTTGACCTTGATTTATTGCGTCCCCACCTCAAGGCCCTGGAAAAAGACCTGGTATTTGAAACAGAGCGGGTCATTCGCTGGGGACTGCCGGTGGATGGTTCCAAAACCAATGAACTGTCAATGACCATACTTGGCCTGCGCATGGCGACATTCAGTAATGGAGTCAGTAAACTCCACGGCGAAGTGGCGCGTGAAATGTGGTCGTTCCTGTGGCCGGGCCGCCCGATTGATGAGTTGCCGATCGACCATATAACCAACGGGGTTCATGTCGGATCATGGGTTGCCGACCGTAATAAAGTGATTTTTGATCATTATTTATCAGACGATTGGATGGAAGCGGTTGATTCTCCGAAATTCGGGGAAATGATTCAGAGCATTCCGAATGAAGAGTTGTGGCACTCCAGGGAAATGTTGAGATCGCGCCTGATCCGTCACGCCAGAATGCGTCTGCAGCGTCAATTGCGTGGACGCAGCATGTCTTCCAAAGAGGTTCGTATGTCAAAAAACGTGCTTGATGCCGATGTCCTGACAATTGGTTTTGCCAGGCGTTTTGCCACTTACAAGCGTGCAACGATGCTGTTTAGTGATATTGATCGCTTAAAAGGTATTCTTTTGAATCAGGAACGTCCGGTGCAGCTGGTATTTGCCGGCAAAGCGCACCCGGCTGATGACGGCGGTAAAAAATTTATCCAGGAAATAGTCAACATTTCACAGGAACCTGATTTGAGACATCGAATCGTCTTTCTGGAAGACTACGATATCGCGCTTGGACGCTATTTAACTCAGGGCGTGGACGTCTGGTTGAATACGCCGCTGCGACCGCATGAGGCGAGCGGAACTTCCGGCATGAAAGCCGCGATCAACGGTGTTTTGAATTGCAGTATCCTTGACGGCTGGTGGTGTGAGGGTTATTCCACTGATTGCGGTTGGGCCATCGAAAGTGATGAATTGTGCACCAATCCCGAAGAGCGTGATCATTCTGAAGCTCAATCGCTTTATAATCTGATTGAAAATGAGATCGTGCCGGCATTTTATGAGCGTGGTGGTGAAGAGTGTCCGTCCCGCTGGGTTGAAATGATGAAAGCCTCTATTAAAATGGGCTTGGGATTCTTTTCAAGCGGCCGCATGGTGCGGGAGTATAATGATAAATTCTATGAACCCGCGATGGAAAATTATCAGAGGATTACTGAGAATAATGCCGCCGGTGCGTTGGAAATGGTCAAGGAGAAAGCCCGATACAATGACCAACGCGCTTCAATCAGTATCAAATCTCCCGAGATTCACCGTGAAATCAGCGATGTTTATGTTGATGAGCAGATCAAAGTTTCGACAGAAGTTTGCCTGGGTGAACTTACTCCTGAAGAAGTCGCTGTTCAAGTCTATTACGGTCCGGTTGACGCCCATAACAATATCATAGAAAGCCATACCGAAGATATGGAGATGGTGGAAGATTTGGGTGAAGGACACTTCCGTTATGAACACTCGTTCTCCTGCCGCCAGGCCGGACGTTTTGGTCTGACTGCCAGGATAACCCCGTCCAAACATAATTGGGGAAGACGTATTCCAGGATTTATCGGTTGGGCTCAAGGATAATAATAATTTGAACATTGTCGAAGGTACGAACTTGCTTTCGGCAATGTTTTTGTTTTTTTTAATATAAATGTTATATTATTAAGAACACTGAATTAAGGATGGTAATGCTATGAAGATTAGACGTTCAACAGGAAAAACTAACCCTACAGTTCTGGTTGTGACCCCGGAGATAACCTATTTGCCGCGCGGGATGGGTAATATGTCGAACCGGTTAAACGCCAAAGCCGGAGGTTTGGCCGACGTCTCGGCCTCGTTGGTTGCTTCGTTGTATAGTCTTGGCGCGGATGTTCATGTCGCGCTGCCGCATTACCGCCAGATGTTCAGTATCGACGTCGGAAAACTGGTCAATAACGAGCTGCTGGTTTATATGAGCCACTTGTCGAACGACCGTATTCACCTCGCTGAGGATCGTTCGTTTTACTATTGTGATCAGGTTTACAGTAATTATGAAGAGGATAACTTCAAAGTTGCACTAGCCTTTCAGCGCGAAGTCATTAATAACATTATTCCGAAAGTTAATCCCGACCTTATCCATTGCAATGACTGGATGACCGGGCTGATTCCCGGTTTTGCCAGACGCCTCGGTATTCCATGTCTTTTTACCATTCATAATATCCATACTCAGAAAATGCCGCTGGCATTTATCGAAGATCGCGGAATTGACGCGGCTGAGTTCTGGAAGAATCTTTATTACGAGCGTCCTCCAGGCAATTATGAGGAAACGCGTTGCTGTAATCGGGTCGATTTGCTTGCCAGCGGTATTTTTGCCTCACACTATATCAACTCGGTCAGTCCGACCTTCCTTGAGGAGATTGCAGATGGCAGACATGATTTTATTCCAGACTATATCCGCCATGAGATCAATAATAAAAAGCAGGCCGGTTGCGCGGTCGGCATTCTGAATTCTCCTGATCCAAGCAATGACCCGGCGACGGATCACCGTTTGGTAGCTAATTACGATGAAAATTCTTTTGTTAAAGGCAAGAGAGAGAACAAAATGCGTTTTCAGGACCGGATGGGGCTTGAAGTCAACCCTGACGCTCCGATTTTTCTGTGGCCGTCCCGGCTTGATCCGATGCAGAAAGGATGCCCTTTGCTGACTGATATTTTATTTCAGGTTATTTCAGACTACTGGGGTGACGGTTTGCAGGTCGCGGTTGTGGCCAACGGTTCGTATCAACAGCATTTTTATGAGATCGCCCGTCATCACGGTATTTTCAACCGTCTTGGAATCGTCGATTTTACCGAGCGGATGTCAAGGCTTGGATATGCGGCTTCCGATTTTATGTTGATGCCGTCTAAATTTGAACCTTGCGGTTTGCCGCAAATGATCAGCTGCCTCTACGGCTCTCTGCCGGTAGTTCACGATACAGGCGGTCTCCATGACACGGTTAGCCATCTGAATTGTCGTAAAAATACCGGCAACGGCTTCAGTTTTGAAACCTATGATGCTGGCGGCTTGAGATGGGCGATCGATCAGGCGATGGCGTTTTATCGGCGTCCGCAGACAGAGAAAAACACCCAGATCAAGCGTATTATGATTGAGGCCAAGAATAATTTCAATCAGGATGTTACCGCCGGCAAATATATTGATATATATGAAGCGATGCTGCATCGTACTCTTGTTGTTGATCCGGCCTGAGACAAATTTAAATAAGATTTTTTAGCTATGAGTAAAAAATACTTTGTTCCTCGTTCCAATACACCTCGGCCGTTGACCGATGACCAATATCTGGCTGAATTTTCAGATGTTCTTGCAACGCGTACTGCAAGAGTTAGTGAAGTGGAAAAAAAAGTCTGTGGTGGTAATCTCAGTGATTTCGCTTCAGGACACGAATATTTCGGATTACATTTTACCGATAACCAGTGGGTATTCAGAGAATGGGCTCCTAATGCTTCGGCAATATATTTGCTTGGAGAATTTTCCGATTGGCAGGAAAGGCAGGAATTCAGATTAAATAAACTGGAACATGGTGTTTGGGAAATCGAGCTGCCAGCCATTGTGCTCTGTCATAATATGCTGTATCGACTCACTTTGCATTGGCCGGGAGGGCAGGGCGACCGTATTCCCGCTTGGGCCAGACGCGTTGTTCAAGATCATCATACCCATATTTTCAATGCCCAGGTATGGTGTCCGGAACATCAGTATGTTTTCAGAAACAGCTCTCCCAGGCTTACTGAGGATGCTCCTTTATTGATTTATGAAGCTCACCCCGGTATGGCTACAGAATCCGAGAATGTTGGAACCTACATTGAGTTCAAAGATCAGGTCCTGCCGAGAATTGCCGCCGCCGGGTATAATACGGTCCAGATTATGGCGGTTATGGAGCATCCTTATTACGGTTCATTCGGATATCATGTTTCTAGTTTTTTCGCAGCATCTTCCCGTTTCGGGACTCCGGAAGAATTCAAGGAACTGGTTGATGCCGCACACGGACTTGGTCTGCGGGTGATTATTGACCTGGTTCATTCCCATGCGGTTCGTAATGAGGTAGAGGGTCTTTCCAAATTTGACGGAACCGAATATCAGTATTTCCATGAAGGCGGCCGCGGCATGCACGATGCCTGGGATTCCCGGTGCTTCGACTATTCCAAACCCGAAGTACTCCATTTCCTGTTGTCAAACTGCCGGTTCTGGCTTGATGAATATCATATTGACGGATTCCGTTTTGACGGTGTAACCAGCATGTTGTATTATCATCATGGACTGGGTACTGCGTTTACCAGTTATCAGGAATATTTTGGCGGTGATGTCGATGAAGATGCTGTAACCTATCTGACTTTGGCAAACAAATTGATTCATGAACTTCGGCCCGACGCGACAACTGGAGCTGAAGATGTCAGTGGAATGCCCGGTCTGGCGGCCCCTGTTGATGGCGGAGGAATCGGGTTCGACTTCCGCATGGCGATGGGCGTTACCGACTTCTGGTTTAAACTTTTTGATATTCGTGATGAAGACTGGAATATGGGGGGATTGTGGTATGAGTTGACCAATCGCCGCCAGGATGAAAAGAGTGTAAGTTATGTAGAGTGTCATGACCAGGCTCTGGTCGGTGGCAAGACTGCGATCTTCACCTTGATCGATGCTGCTATGTACGACTCGATGCATGTCGGGTGTCAAAACCTGATGGTCGACCGTGGAATTGCTTTACACAAGCTGTCGCGTTTGATTACATTGTTTACCGCCGGACACGGATATTTGAATTTTATGGGTAATGAATTCGGGCATCCGGAATGGATTGATTTTCCGCGTGAAGGCAACGACTGGAGTTACAAATATGCCAGAAGGCAGTGGTCTCTGGCCGATAAGCATGATTTGCGTTACAGTCATTTGTTGGCGTTTGATCATGCTATGATCAATCTATTGAACGATACTCCCGGAGTATTCGGTACGTCTCCACAGTTATTACGACTTGATGAAGAGAACAAAATTATTGCATTTGAGCGTGGAGGACTGATTCTAATTTTCAATTTCAATCCATCCCAGTCATTCACTGATTATTCATTGGAAGTTCCAATGGGAAAGTATCGTTTGTTAATGGATAGTGATGAACCAGGTTTTGGAGGATATCGCCGTCTGATTTCTGGACAGAGTTATATTGCTCACCCCAACCCCGATAAACATCCGAGAAGGTATCAGATAATGCTTTATTTGCCCAGCCGTACTGCCATAGTTATAAAAAAGAACTAAAAATTCAATCATTAGGATTAATATTTTGATAATTATTTTTAATTACCAGTTAATTTTTATTTGACATTTGCAAAACAGGCACTATTTTTAAGAAAAACACAATCGGAGGACTCTATGAAACGAATGAAAGTTGCGGATCAAGGCTGCTATTATCACCTGATGAACCGGGTCTCCGGCTACAAAGGTGATCTGCCGTTTGCCTCGGTCGACCGGGAGTACGGCTTTACGTTGCTGCAAAATCTCACGAATTATTTTCTAATCGAGGTTATTTCAGCGGCGTGGATGGGCAATCACTTTCACTTAGTGGTCTACGCTCCAGGCAAAAATGAACTGCCGTCTGAGGCTGAAATCGCGGCCCGTCACAACGCTTATTACAAGTCGATGGAAGGCGATTTAACCTATGCGATAAAGAAGTTGCCTTATATAGAGCCCAAATGCAAAAAACTCTGTCGCGAAGTCGGCGAAAAAATGATCGATATAAGTTATTTTATGCGAGCCTATCAACAGCGTTTTTCCGTGGTTTTTAACCGGACTTATGACCACATCGGCCACCTTTGGGCTGATCGTTTCAAAAGCGTCATCCTTGAAGGCACCGACGCCCTCGAAGCATGTCTGCAATACGTCGAACTCAACCCGGTCCGGGCTAAATTGACCGAAAATCCGGCAGATTACCGATTCACCACCTGGGGACGCTACTGCGGCAGCGGCAAACATGCATACCACGCCAACTTTATCAAACACTATAAAAAATTGATTGATTATACCGATACCTCGAACTGGAGCGACGCGGATTATTATACGGAATTCAAATGTTCCATGACCCGGATAATCGCCGCCGAATGCGGCGCGAATGCGGCCGAAATAGCCGAAGAGGAGCAAGCCGCGCGCCGCAAAGAATCGATGCCGGTAAAATTTCTGAGGCGCACCCGTCACTTTACCGACGGCGCTATTCTGGGCTCAAAACTCTTCATTCGTGAAACCGCCCGCAAATTCGATGATCCCGACCGGGTGGAAAATAAACAACTCAGTCGCGGCCTTGATCCGAAAGGCACTGCTATATATTGTTTCCGAAAACTGTTAGAGTGATCAGACTTTTATTCAATCGACTCTTTTAAAATTGAATTTCTCGTAAAGGGCCACGGCTATTAAACGCCGGGTATCGGTGTTAAGCATTGCTTTATCGTACCCTAACTCCCGTAAGCGGTTTAGGATGGTTGCAAGCAGTGGTTTTGCCAGGCCGCGTCCCTGATACTCCGGCATAATCGCTACCCAATGGACCTGACCGTATGAACCACCTTTAAATTCAGGCTTGAACCAGGCTGACGCTGTTCCAACCGGGACATCATTGTGAATAATATAAAACTGTCGCTGATGTAAAACTCTTTGATCGTTGCCAAACTGCTCTGAGAACAGGCTTTCGGTTATTTGAGAATACTTGTCGGCAAGACGATGGATGTTGAACCAATATTGTTCATCTCCCGGGATATATGGTCTGATACTGAAACCAGGAGGCAGTTGAAACGAAGGAATCGTCGCTAAGGAATCCAGCTCCATGATAATTTTAGTCATATTCATTGTTTCATATGTTTTGAATAAGGTAAATATACTCTATCTTGCGGTTATTGGCAAATTTCCGGAAATATTGGCTCAATATCCGCTTGGACAAGTTTGACATTTTAGTATATCAGCGGTATCATGTAAGACTCAAAAAATATCAGGGTTGTTTATATGAAATTTGCTATTGGATATCAATTGCCGAGTGAGGTTGACTCGATCGGAGAAGTTGTTGCGGATTATCGTGATAATGTTTCAGAAGTTTATTTTCCTTTGCCTAATGAACCCAGCGGAAGAGCTCCATTGGGTAATGGTGACGGCTGGAGCGCTGATGAGGCCTGGGATAATATGCGGGAGGAGTTGGCATATATATCAAATTTTGGCGTTGATCTTGTCCTGCTCTTCAATTCAGCCTGTTATGGGGCTGAAGCTATGTCTTATGAGTTGGAGAAGCGGATTGTTGAAGGTCTCAAAAAAGTTGAGTCAGTTGTGCCTTTGAACGCGGTGACCACTACCTCGATTTTTGTTGCCCGGGTGATTAAAGAAGCAAGACCGGAATTGCCGGTGCGGGCTTCGGTCAATATGCGGATCGGCTCGGTTACAGCGATGGATCAATTATCAGATTGTTTTGACGGATACTACATGCAGCGGGAATATAACCGCTCCATTGACAAGATTAAAATATTTCGCGAATGGTGTGATATCCATGGTAAATCCCTGCACATGCTTGCGAACAGCGGCTGTTTGCACGATTGTGCCTTTCAATCATTTCATGATAATCTGGTCGCGCATGAGGCGGAGGCGCGCAGTGTGCCCGGACGGGGCGTTAAGTATCCTGCTCCCTGCTGGGAATTTCTTGACAATGATGAACGCTGGGTCCGGCTGCTGCAGAATACCTGGGTCAGGCCTGAAGATATTCATCATTATGAAAAATGGTTCGATACGATCAAACTGGCAACTCGAATCCACTCACGTCCCCGACAGATTCTGGCCGCTTACGCTAACGGCAAATATCCCGGAAACATTTTGGATTTACTGGAGCCGGGGCATACTCTGCTGCTGCGTGGGTTGATTCTCGACAATTCACGTTTTCCGGCAGACTGGCATGAACACGTGACGACATGCGGACATAACTGTGATTCATGCGGTTATTGCAAGTCGGTTTTTGACGCGATAAAAGTTAAGACGCAAGAATGAGCTGCTGAAGGCTGGATTCGGGAAGAACAGACAAAAAGTTTTTTCCGGTTACCCGTGAGTTATTGCCTGATGCGGATGGTAAAAGAAATTGTAATTTACGGATTAACAATTATATTGCTAATCACACTCTTATTGAAGAAGCCTAAAATAGCCTTTAATTATATTCAGGAGAACGTATAGATGAATGAAAAACTGGATTCTCACTTTTATCACTTTCTGGCACCGGGAAACATTGTATGCAATATGTCCAGCACAAACAGTTCTGAGATGATTGAAGCGTTGGCGGAGGTCATTTGCCATAACACTGCCGGTCTTAAAAAAGAAACGGTTATCGACGCCGTTGTGGCGCGTGAAAAATTGATTCCTACTGTGATTGCTCCGGGATTGGCGGTGCCGCATGCCAGACTGGCGGAAGTGGACAAACTTTTAGTAGTTCTTGGAACTTCACAACAGGGAGTGGATTTTAACAGTGACGAGCCGGTTCATGTGGCTATTATGATTCTGACTCCGAAAGACGATCCGGGACTGCATCTTCAGGTTTTGGCCGCGTTGGCTAAAGATTTTCAGGAACCTCAGGCGGTAAAAGAAATATCCAGCCTTAATTCAGCCGCTGCTATAATGCAGTATTTCGACAGCGCCCAAGTTAAAATTATCGATTATCTGCACACTAAAGATATTATGGACCCGGTTCCGATCACAATGCTTGAAACTGATACGTTGAGTAAAGTTATCGATACTTTTGCCCATAATGATGACGTTCAGTATATTCCAATTCTGGATAATGAAGGCGATTTGCGGGGAACTGTTTCAAGGATGGACGTCCTGAAGTTCAGTTTGCCGGAACATATTCTATGGATGGATGATTTGACCCCGATTTACCGCTTTCAACCTTTCGCGGAAATGCTACGGGATGACAAAGAGACCAAACTGGCGGATTTTATGAACGAGGAATTTATCACTGTGGATCAGGAAATTCCGGCGATTCAAGTTGCGAAGATGTTTATAGTAGAGCAGATGAATGAGCTTCTGGTTACCCATGAGGGACGTTTGGTTGGTCTGGTTAGATTGAATAGTATGATAACCAAATTATTCTGGGAGTAATCTCAGGTGATTTTCCCGTTATGCAACGTTTAAAGATGTAATATAAATCATATATAATATTCAGGAGAAAGAAAAATTATGCATGGAGAAGAAGGTTCAGTTCAATTATCGACCATGATGCTGTTGAAGCGCCTGGTTATTTTGTTGGCGGTCAGTATAGGTTCCGGTTATGTCGGAATTGCATCGGGGGTGTTAGGTGGAGCTCAATCTATTTCCTGTGCGGTTTTTCTGGCGATCATTCTCGGAACTTTGTTCTTCTGGAATTTTCGTTTGGCAATTGCGTTTATCGGCTTGTCGGTCCTGATTTTCACTAATTCGCTGAATATAGCGGCTTTTGTTCAGTCGTCGTCGCTCGAAGTCATTCTCTTTCTGGTCGGCATGATGATTATTGTCGGTGCGCTGCGCGATTTAGGTTTTTTCACCTGGATTGTCCAGTTGATTGTCTCGATGCCGAATATCAGTGGAAGGAAATTCATTGCGGTGACGGCGGTGGCGTCGGCTCTGTTGGCATGTGCTGTCGACGAAGTTACTTCGATCATCTTTATATCAACGCTGATTTTCCAGGTCTGTGACCGCTTGAAACTGAATCCGCTGCCTTATATTCTTATTTGCGTATTATGTACAAACGTAGGCAGTGCCGGGACGATGATGGGTAATCCGGTGGGGATTTATATCGGTAACAAAGGAGGACTGACCTTTGGCGATTTCATGCTCTGGTCTTTCCCGATCATGATGATTTCGCTGTTGGCGACTACTGCCCTGACTATGTTTTATTTCCGGAAAGACCTGAAACAATTTGACATTAGTTTAAAGGCTCGTCTTGAACGTAATCTGAGTTTGGCGCCGAAAGTAACCGTACCGTACAAACGCGGTCTGGTTCTGCTCTGTGTAACTATTGCGGTAATAGCTTCTCATCATCAGCTTGAATTGCTGTTCAATCTGTCAAAGAACTCAATTTTGCTGATTGCTCCGCTGATATGTTCCGGAGTGGTTATGATTATCCGGCGCGACCGGGCCAGATATTATGTCGAGCGTGAGGTAGACTGGTGGACATTGTTATTCTTTATGTTACTGTTCGCTATTGCCGGAACGCTGGAGCATACTCACGTCGACCAGGTCATGGCAACAAGATTTTCCGCCATATGCGGGACAAATATTCATATCCTGGTTCCGTTCATTCTGGCGGTAACGGCGGTCGGTTCGGCTTTTGTTGACAACGTTATCTTTGTAGCAGCTTTCTGTCCGGTTATCGATCAGCTTTCAACTACGGTTAAAGATTTGCCGCTATGGTGGGCTTTGTTGTTCGGTGCATGTTTCGGCGGTAATATTACGATGATCGGCAGTACCGCGAACATTGTGGCTCTGGGGATGCTTGAGAAGCGGTCTCATGTCCATGTCGGATTTTTCCAATGGCTTAAAATTGGTTTGATGGCGGCATTGCTTTCAGGCGGGATCGCCTGGTGTTTATTATTGATTCTGGAGCCGATGATGCCTGATCGTTACGCTAAAATTACATTTAATAATTTCAGGGAGGATCTTGGTAAACGCTTTGCTGATAAACGAGTTCGTTTTAATGCGGAGGTTCATCATGCGGATAGAGCTAAAGCTGCCGACGCAAAATTCAAGGTATTTAAGTTAACTCCGCCAGGAGTTAAAAACCCGCTTGGGATGATTAAGGTGTCTCTGCCGGTAAATTCTCCTGAAGCTAAAATGTTGACAGAGAAGAATGGCGAACAGGTGTTTATCAAAGGAGTTATATCCTATTCTGATAAGGCTGATCCGGTTTTTCCGGTATCTTTGAAAATCGATGAGGTGAGTGTTGAGAACGGGTCGAAACACCACTGAGGCGAAAATTGACGATAAAGCCAAAGCCATGGACCGTGCGATGCGGCTGTTGGCGGCCCGGGCTCATTACAGTGGTGAACTCCGGGTTAAGTTGTTAAAGAAAAATTTTACCCGGTCGGCGGTGGATTATGTTGAATCCGAGTGTCGTCGACTGCGGCTTCTTGATGACGAGCAGTTCGCTTTTGACCTGTGCCGGGAACTTCATTCCCGGGGATACGGTATTTTCCAGATCAAGTTCCGGATGCGGAAAAAAGGTATTCCGGCTGATATGATCGAGCAGGCTGTCAATGGCGTTGCGGATGATAATCCTGATGCTGAACGGGAAGCGGCTGAGCAGGCTTTTGCTACTAAAATGCGTATGCTGATCCGGGAAGATGATCCGCGTAAAAAACGCGAAAAACTTTACCGTTATATGATGTCCCGGGGCTTCTCCGGAGACATTATCCGTACTTTGTTAGAGGAAAATAATTTATGAACATATTGATTACCAGACTCCAGAATATTGGTGATATGCTGGTGTTTGTACCGGCGCTGCGACTATTGCGCCAGGCTATGCCGGATGCTAAAATAACGTTGTTATGCAAGCATTCAGGAGGAATCGAGATCATTAAAGACTGTCCTTATTATGATGACATGATTGTTGTGCAAAACCGTTCTCTGAAAGAGAAGATCCGTTTGATCAAGGAGTTTCGCAAACGCAAGCTTGATTGTTTTATTATCTCGCCGCAGGATCTTGGCCGTTGTCCCTGGGCTCTGATGGGAGGAGCAAAAAAGATTGCCGGGTTTTCAAAAGTCTTGTATCGCGGTAAGTGGAAGAATGAAAAACTGCCGTTTATGATTGACTGCAAACCGGAGTGGGACACGGAAGTCAATGAAACTGAAAACTGTGTCCGGCTGGTGACTGCTGCGTTGGCCGACTACGGAATTGAAATGAAATTTTCTCCGTCTCTGCGCTCTGAATATAGCTGGTTCAAACCGGATACCCCGGAGGAGGTTGCCGGGAAAATAGATATGTCAATTCCTTATGTCGTTGCAGCTCCTTTTTCAAAGCAGGATAATAAAAATTGGCCGATTGAAAAGTTGACCGAGTTTTTCAGAAAACTGTATGAGCAATCCGGTTTGAGACTGGTGCTGGCAGGAGGCAAAGACGATATTGAAAAGTGCGGTCAGCTAGTGGAGAGTCTTGGCGAAAATTGTTTATCAATTGCCGGGGAATTGACGCTTGATCAATCGGCATGGCTGATTCACAAAGCGCAATTTTTCTTTGGTCCGGATTCCGGCCCGGCGCATTTGGCTACGGCGGTCGATACTCCGGCGGTTGTCTTATATGGACCGGCTGATTACAAACGATGGCGGACAGCAGATGCCGCCGCGCAGCGGATTGATTTGCTCGGACATGATTCTGACGTTAATAATATTTCGATAGACCGGGCCTTGATGGCTTGTAAAAAAATATACAGATATAAGAGGGGATAATGACAGAGAAAAATTTTATTCATGAACCGGGGCGTAATTTGCCGGTCAATGCCCGGTATGATGTGGTGGTAGTCGGCGGCGGAATCGCCGGGATATCAGCGGCAATTGCGGCGGCACGTCTGGGGGCCAGTGTTTGTTTGATTGAAAAAGAGTATGGACTGGGTGGCCTTGCCACCCTTGGAAT
Source organism: Victivallales bacterium (assembly GCA_963676655.2). Taxonomy (GTDB): domain Bacteria; phylum Verrucomicrobiota; class Lentisphaeria; order Victivallales; family Victivallaceae. Next base: position 975,719 of record CAXXKX010000002.1, read on the forward strand.
AGTTACCATCTGGCTGCCGTTATGCGACGGCATGGGCAATCAGGTTATCGGTGGTCTCGGTGAAGAACTGTTGCTGCTGGCCGAATCCGAAAACACGCCAACAACGCCGATGTGCCGGGAATCCAGACGTTATGTTCCAGGTTGCTGGAAGAATCCTGACAGTACCCGTGAAGAACGCAAAGCCGCCGGCCGCTATTTCGTCGAGTTTGCTCCGACTGTATATCAACTTGCGCTGGAAAAATTGCTGCTTGATGAAGGTGTCATACTGCTTTACGATACCCGTTTATGCTCAGTTGAACGAGATGCTGAAAAAATAACTCACCTTATCGTGGAGAACAAGGGAGGTCGTTCCGCTATTGCCAGCGGCGCGGTTGTCGATGCCAGCGGCGATGCCGATGTTTGCGCGGTAGCAGGTGAGCCGGTTGCCGCATTGAATACAAATGTGCGCTCCGCCTGGTACTATTATCAGACTCCGGAAAAAGTTAAGATACACCCCTTGAGTAAGCCATACTCTAAACCGGGGGAACGGACTTTTTCCGGCGTCGATCCTGAACAGGTGACCGCCCAGGTTCTGGAGAGTCGGCAAATGATCAGGGAGGACTTGGTCAAGCAGCGTCAGAGCGCGGGGACTGATGACGTTATGCCGTTTCTGATTCCGTCAATTCCGGCGTTTCGTATGACGCGCCGGCTTGACAGTGATTTTGTGTTGGATGAACAACATATTGGCGTTGACTTTGATGATTGTGTCGGGCTGACCGGTGACTGGCGCAAGGACGGACCGGTTTATTCGATTCCCCTGCGGGCGCTTGCCGGTAAAGTGAACGGGAATTTATTGACTGCCGGACGTTGTATCTCCTCCGGAGGTGACGCCTGGGATGTGACCCGTGCAATTCCGACCTGTACCGTTACCGGTCATGCTGCCGGTGTTGCCGCCGCAATGTGTGTTAGGGAAAACAAAAAAGCGCTTGATCTTGAGATCAAGCGCCTTCAGGATACGTTAAGATCACAAAACGCGATTATCGGCCCGGTTCCTACTTAAAAGTCATCATTGAAATCATCGTCTGAATCAGATGAATTGTCTTCCGGAATCGGCTTGTGCAGACGGTCAATTATTTTTTCCCGAACCTCAAGGAGTCCGGAAATAAAATTGTCGCAATAAGTTGCGCCAGGATTGCCGCGCTTCAGTTTTCTGAGCAGGCCGATCAGGTCATTAATATCTGAACAGAGGTGTTTGCATAGACAACGGGACAGCTGCGGCAGTTCTTCTCCTGCTGACAGCAGTTCAACGGTCCGCGACATTAACTTGCCGAACAGGCAGGTTATGGACATTCCGGTCGCAAAATAGCGGTCGCTGACGTCCGCGGCGAAACACCGGTTCCAATCGAACGCCATAGTCTGCATACTGTTGATCAAACCGGCGTCTTTTTCATAGCGCCAGTCGCCAAAATCAAAAAATCCGTCCGGATCCTCATCGCTGCCGCCGAAAAACGGCCCGGGCCACTCTTTGCCGGCCGGAACCAGTTCGGGACGGGACATCAATTTTTTGATGATAACGTCCTCTTCGCCTGGCAGGTCGATATAAGTAGGCAGTTCGCCGAAATACGAATTAATCCGGCGTTCGTCCCGCTGCAATTCGCGTTCCCACTCGAATTCAGACCAGTTTTTGCGATTTTCATTCATTATAGCTGCTAAGCCTTATTTCTTGTTTGAAATTTCCTCTACCTTTTTGACGGCTTCGAGGGCAGGTGCATCGCCCCAGAGGCTATCCAGTTGGTAAAGGTCACGCATGTCCGGGGTCATAACATGAACCAGGACGGTGACGTAATCCAGCAGAATCCATTGACTTGCCGGAGTACCTTCAGTTGCTCGTGGTTTAATATTCAGTTTTTCCTTGACGCCGCGACCGATCCAGTCACATATCGCTTTCAGGTGCGGTTCCGAATGCCCGGTACACAACACAAAATAGTCGGCAATCGTTGAATACTCTGAAACATTCAGAGTTATAACGTCATCCGCTTTACGGCTGTCTGCTATCTCCGCACACAGTTTTGCCAATTCTTCGGGGGATACATTCCCGCCGGTTTTAGTCATTTTTTTGCTCCTTTATATAGAGAATTAACATTAATATACTCTTTAACTTCATCAGACACCATTTCGAGGCCGTTGTTCCCGCCGCTTCGAATCATTGTCGAAGATAGGTCATATTTTTCCAATCCGGATAACAGACCAGATAACAGCTTGTCTGTCTGACTTTCATTCCAATGTTCTAACAACTCACGGCGGGAAACCGTTTCTCCCGGACGCGGATAGGTGACGATTTCGAACTCATCGACCAGTTCTTTTGCCCGGTACCATGAGTGCATCTGTCGCAGACTGTCGCTGCCGATCAGCATCATCAGGTCATCATCCGGCAGTTTCCGCCGTAAAGAACGCATTGTATCGAGTGTATAAGACGGTATCCGCTGTTCACGAAACTCGATGTCGTCAACGTTCATATCAGGATAAGATTCAATGGCCAGTTTCAACATTGCCATCCGGTGCTTAAATGCGGTTATATGACTATCGGCCTTATGGGGTGGAACCCACGCCGGAATAAATGTTATCCGGTCACACACATTGCTTTGCAACACATTATCAGCCAATTCTATATGTCCTTTATGTGGCGGATCAAAAGTCCCGCCGAAAAAAGCAATTCGCATTTAACTCCTTTGTGCCAATTGAAATTCATCCTTTATAAGTATTGTAAATCCGGAATCTCACTATGCAAGAGCCGATTCGGAAAAAAAAGAGAAAAATGTCAATATTTTTATGGGAAAGGATTAACGGAACACTGATGAAAATACAGGATGCATTGTTCTTCTGGGATAAAACTAATGTCTGAATCGTTTTTTTATTCAATAGTTAACGATTTTTAAATGGTTGTTTTTTTTAATTGTTTTATGTACAGTATTTTATTTTTATGCCGTTTTTCTGTCTTGGTTTTTGAAATTACATGGTATTTTATTATGATTAATTATCCGGACTGGAAAAAATGGTAATTGGACTGGACAAATCGAGGTTGAGACGCTAATTTAGCCTGTTGAGAAAATAATGAATATTCAATTGTGTGGACTATGACAACAGATAAGACGAAATTATACGGCATTCGCGAAGCGGCGGCGGAGGTTGTTGAAAAATTGCAGCATGCTGGCTTTGCCGCTTTTTTTGTCGGAGGGTCTGTTCGCGATATGCTGTTGGGCTATGCTCCGAAAGATATCGACATTGCAACTTCCGCGTTGCCGGAGCAGGTTGGTGCGTTGTTTCAGGACATTCAAACGGTCGGCGCGTGTTTCGGGGTGATGCTGGTCAGGCATTGCGGATATCAGTTTGAAGTTGCCACCCTGAGACTCGAGCGTAACTATCTGGATGGGCGTAGACCTGAAAACGTCAGTTATACCAACGATCCTGAAGTAGATGCCAGAAGGCGTGACTTTACCGTGAATGCGATGTTTTTTGATCCCGTCAGAGATGAGGTTCTGGATTTTTTTGGCGGACAGGAAGATTTACGCCGTGGTATCATCAGGACAGTCGGATATCCGGGTGAACGCTTTTCCGAAGATTACTTGCGGATGCTGCGGGCGGTTAGATTTGCGACCCGGCTAAATTTTGAACTTGCTACGGCAACTGCAGACGCAATCAGGACGAATGCGGATAAAACCGCAAAACTGGCGTCGGAACGGGTTCGCGTGGAGTTGGATAAGATGTTGACTGGCCCTCAGCCGTCGCGGGCGGTCAAGCTGCTCCATAAGCTTGCTATTCTTGATGCGGTCTTGCCGGAAGTGGCGACGATGGATGGAGTTGAGCAACCTGAGAAATTTCATCCTGAGGGCGATGTTCTGGTCCATACGTTGCTCATGCTAGATTGCATGAAACTGCCGTCGTCTGAACTGGCCTGGAGCATTCTGTTGCACGATGTGGGAAAACCTGCAACCAGATTTATCGACGAAAACGGGACGGCCAGATTTTTCGGCCATGAAAGTGTCGGCGCGGAAATGACGGAAAAAATAATGACCAGGCTGCGGCATTCCAAAGATATGACTGAGGCGGTCTGCCATGCGGTGCGTAATCATATGCGGTTTGCGCATGTTGACAAGATGCGGCCGGCTAAATGGCGGCGGATGATCAGCGATAAGATGTTCCCGATGGAACTTGAATTGCACCGGATCGATTGTATGGCCAGCCATGGTAAAGTAGAAAACTATCTGTTGATGCTTGATCGTCTTTCGGAAAGCGGTGGTGAAACTAAGTTGCCGCCGCCGTTGTTGAAAGGAAGCGATTTGATTGTTCTGGGATATAAACCAGGACCGGATTTCGGGCGTATTTTGCGGGAAATAGCGGATTTACAATTGTCGGGAGAGATAAAATCAAAAGAAGAGGCGCTGGCCCATCTGACTAAAATTGATGTAAAAGGAATATAAATGAAAGTATGTGTGATATGTACCGGGAATGAACTGCTCAAAGGCGCAGTGGTAAATACCAATCTGGCGTATATCGGAGAACGCCTGACGGCAATCGGGCTGCCGCCGGACGAGTGTGTTGTGGTGCCGGATCAACCTGAAAAAATGGCTGAGGTATTTCAGTCGGCTTTGAATAAGTTTGATCTGATTATTACCAGCGGCGGGCTTGGGCCGACTCGTGACGATTTGACTCGTGATGTAATCTGTGCCGCACTTGGATTGACTTTGCAGTCTGACCCGGATCTGGAAATCAGGCTGCGTGAACGCTGGCGTCAGTATCGTGGAGATGATGTTCCGCCGCCGGACGAGATTTTTTCTCAGGCCTTGAAACCGGTTGACAGTCTGGTGTTGAACAATGCGGTTGGAACCGCTTCAGGACTCTGGATCGAACATGACTGCAAATTTGTCGCCATGCTGCCTGGCCCTCCGGTTGAGTTGGAGCCGATGGTTGATAATGAACTTATTCCGCTTTTAAAAAGTTTGCCTGACGCCCCGCTGCATACGGTCGGGATTATGCTGGCCGGGATTCCTGAGCTTATGGCGCAGCGGAAATTTGAACCGTTATTGCAGGATACCGTTGACATTGCTTACTGTGCCACTCCCGCCGGAGTGAAAATATATGTTTCCGCGGATGACCCTCAGGCGGTGGCCGGGGCCGAAGCGATCATCCGGCAGGAATGTCCGGAGCAGGCGCTGCCGCCCGGATGTTTTTCGGTATCGGCTGATGTCTTCAGACTGCTGCGTGAAAAAGGTTGTAAATTTGTCACGGCAGAATCATGTACCGGCGGGATGATCGCGGCTGAAATGACTGCTTATCCGGGCTCGTCGGAGGTTTTCCTCGGATCGACGGTTGCTTACGCCAACGAGGTAAAACGTGATCTGCTGAAAGTCTCCGCACAGGTACTCGATACGTATGGTGCTGTTAGCTCCGAGTGTGTCGAACAAATGGTGAGGAATGTGGCTGATTTATTTGGCGCGGAAGCGGCAGTGGCGGTCAGCGGTATAGCCGGTCCGGGCGGCGGTACTCCGGAAAAGCCGGTTGGACTGGTCTATATCGGCGCCGTATTCAAAGACAAGATGAAAGTTCAGGAATTCAAGTTTCGCGGCGGACGTGATATGATCAGGATGCGGACGGTCGCCCAGGCTTATCTGCTGCTGCGTGATTTGCTTATGGCTGAGAACTGATGTTCATAATGCTGGCTCCTTCGATCAGGTTCGGCATAAAACGATCGTGAACCGGCTTGGGATCATATTTTTTCGCTTTAAGTTTTTCCAGCATGATTTTTGCGGCACTGACTCCCAGTTCTTTTTTGTACTGGTTGAAAGTTGACAGACGCGGAACGGTCAGTTCGGAAAAATCCATGTTGTCGAATCCGAGTACTGACAGGTCTTCCGGAATTTTGACATTGTGACTGGCTGCTTTTTTGTACAGGTCCAATGCCAGGTAGTCGCAGAAACAGAATGCGGCGGTAAATTCGTGGATGTGATCGACAAATTCCCCGACGTTTACGTAGCCGGTGAATTCCAGACCGTTGCTGCGCAGGATTTGTGCAAATGAATCAGCACGTTGTTGATCGGATGGACCGAGGTAAACAATTTTGCGGTGTCCGTTAGCAATCAGGTGTTCCGCGGCCAATGCCCCGGACTGATAGTCGTCATTGTAGGCCCCGGAAAGTTCTGCTAAAGGCTTATTGATTGTAACTACCGGAATGGTCTTGTTCAGTTCTTTCAGGTAATCCAAGTTGCTTTCGCCTCTCCCGGTCGGAGTGATAAACAGGCCGTCGATACCTTTGTTCAGCATGAATTTGATGTTTTCAAGCTCTTTTTCGATGTTGGCATGTGAAACGGACAAAATCATATGATAATCGTCCTGCCTGATCGTCTCTTCTATGCCGCTCAGGATATTCAACCAGAAAGATGAGTCTATACTGGATGAAATTTCCATACCGATTAACAGGGTTTGCTTTTTGGCAATGGCTCTGGCATGGATATTCGGGATATACCCCAGTTCGTTGATCGCATCCTGGATTCTTTTGCAGGCCGCATCTGAAAGATGATATTTCTTTGCGTTGCCGTTGATATACATCGAAGCGGAGGTAAGCGATACCCCCGCTTGTGCGGCAATGTCTTTAAGGGTAATTTTTTTTGTTTGAACCGCCATTATAGTTTAAGCAATGAATTGTTAAGGATTTCAAACGCAAGCACCCAGGATATCGGGGCATTGGTCCAGCCGGTGTAAATACTGCCAGCGCCGCCTTCATAACAGTCGCCGCCGCCCCATTGTCCCGCCCTGATATCATACATTCCCCGCCAGCAGCCGCAATATTGTTTCAGAGGTGAATCATCCTGGATTTCGATTACCAGACGCAGGACTTTTTCAAAGGCGTCGCGGTACTCGTCGTCATAGTCGGCGGCTGCCAGTTGCAGGCCCAGTAATGCCCAGTTGACGGTATAGATCATATCCGCGAGATGAGGCCCGATCGGCGCTTCCGCGTGCTCTGCCGGGATGTTCCCTGTTGCCGGGTCGATTTTTGCCGTCAGTTTGGCCAGAAAGTATTTTGCCAGATCCTGGTGCAGGGGTTCATCCGGCAGTAGGTTGGCGGAAATTATGGCATCCATAACCGCATAGGCGTCTTCACTGACGATAAAGTTGTCGCGGTTCTCCAACAGATATTTGTGATAGGTGAAAATAGCTTTTTTGTATGCCGGTTCCGGCTTGACTTTGTATGCCATCGCCAGGGCCATACAGACCAGAGAACCCCAGTGTGGCAGGTCAAGTCTCCCTTTCCAGATACCTTCCGGGTCGAGCCAGTGCTGCGGCAGGTCCGGATGATTCTTGCCGAAAGTGCGGTTGAAGCCTTCGGTCATGCAGTCTGCCAGTTTGAGCGCCCATTCCGTCATTTGGTATTTTGCGTCAAGTTCAGGATATTTTTCCGCGATCAGCAATTGCAGAAAACAATTCCAGCCGTTATCATCGAACCAGATCATGTCGTTCCATTTGATATGCGACCAGTTCCAGGCGCCAAGCGGATATGCGTCGTTTTCCCGGTTTAACAGGCCGCTGCGGAAATAGAGAAAATCAAGAATATTCTCTGCTTTAGTATAGTAGACATCATCGTTGAAAATCTCAGAGGCCATGAGAAACAATGCCGCGACTTCAAAATTACAGTCGGCCCGGCGCTGTTCGATTATACTGAACCCATCGTTCTCAGTCCATGCCGGAAAGCTGCGGTAAACCTTTTCTTTCGCACTGTTGTCAACCGTGTTGAGAACCCTTTCAGCGACACCCCATTTGCCGTCCTCCGGAATCATGACGCCGGAGTTGTTAAACCAATCGAGGTTCTTTCGCAGAGCTTCCTTGAGAATATTTTTGTCCATTGTTTTCTTTCATTTTAATTTTTTTTAATATAGCCAACAATATGGCATTATAAAGTTGAGTTATTGATTTTCCGGTAAAATTATTAATTCATCTCGGGGAAGTAAATTAACCTGTTTTGTTTCCTGTTTCAGAAATATTCTTTAATAAATAAATTCGCCTGCCTTCTCTTTCTTTCGTTTATTTGTCGATCAGCAGTAACTGGGTGTAGTCTTCTTCCGAACCATCGAAAGATATAATCAGTGAACTGCTTTTTACAGTCAATTTTCCTCCGGTGAGGATTGTCGCTTTCCGGAATTTCCCGGTGCTCTTGACCGTCACTTTACCTGGTTTATTTACACCATACCTGGTTACCAGCAGCAAAGTTTTGCCATCGAGCGTAAGACCGGTTAGCTGTACCGCTTTGTCGGAGCATGAAAAAGCTTTTACAGCTTTGCCGCAATATATGATTTCCTCATAGGGTTGTAGTATGCTGATTGCCTTGGCGAAAGCCTGGTATTCACGGGTGTTGAATCCCAAAGCGGTCCAGATGACAATGCCTTTAGCGCCGTTCATGAAAACTTCGTAAACGCGATTTTTGAATTCGGCCGGAGTTCTTTCAAATGTCAAGCTGCTGCCGCCGCCGGTCAACCACACATAGAACGGCGCGCCGGCGGGATTATTCGCGATGACGCGTTTGACCGCTTTACCCAGTTCAGGTGTAATGATGCTGTATAAGGAGGGATTGGCAAAATCCAGCGCGTTCGCCTTGTAGACCGGCGCAAAAGAAGTATTGTTGCCGAACCTGTAATTAGTTGACATTCCGGGACAGCCGTAGACGCCTATTTTGACAGCTTTGCCGCCGGCCGCTTTCTGTGCGGCGGATTTGAAGTACCGCCAGAGTTCTATATAGAATTCATTCCAGAATTGCTGGAGTAAATCCGGTTCTAAGGCTGCGGCCTGCTTGATAGAAATGGACTTTGCTTTTTTCGCTTTTAGAAATTCACGCCATAGTTTATCGCATTTTGAACAGGCGCAGATTTTACCAGACCAATGGGGTTCCGAGTCCAGGAACATTATATCCAGCCCGTTTTTGAAGCCCTGAATAACGCTGTTGATGTCCTGGTTATCCGGATTTTTCAAATATTGCTCCGTATACACACGGGGACAGTTGACATTACTTCGGGTTTCGCTGTCGATATAAACGGCTTTCCTGGGAGTCAAGCTGCTATCATTGATCTGGGCATTGCAGAACGGACTGTAATTGCCGCCGACAAGCAGTCCGGCCTGTTTTGCCTCTTTGATCATTTCAAGCACATTGCGATCCTGCCGTTTCCACATCCGGTAGTAATAGTCATTGTGGCTGAACGGGGTAAACAGGTTTAAGCCGAGGTGTTTGTAATTTTTGACGACGTCCGGCCATCTTTGCCAATAGTCAAACCCGGCAAAGCCGACGTTTGTAATAAGTTTTTTAAACGGTTTTACAGCCGGGATCGAGATGATCTCGATCGGTATTTGTTGAACTACTCCGGCAAGGTCGCCGGCGCTTTTCATCCCGGTCAATTGAATTTTTGTCATTTGTCCCGCTGCAAGTGTTGTCTTAATGTAGATTTCACGAGCTTTACGGATGGTGTAACGTTTGTATTTTATGCCCTCAACTTTGATCTCCGCGGGCTGACTGCTTTTACCGGCCGGAGCCAGCCCTTCCGGCAGGTCCAGATACAGATCCAGTGGTTTACGGTCATATTCTTTGATATGCATGGGAGTGATGACTTCAGTTGCGACCGCGGCTGAACGGTGTTTATAGAAAGGAGTTACCGAGCGAATATCGTTATACATCCGTTTTCTGGGGAGCTTTATCTTATCGGCTTTCAGGTTTCCTGAAAAAACACAAATTTCATCCAGATACAGCGCTGATGATTCCAGTGATAATGTGACATATCGGCCTTTGCTGTTCAGGTTGTTCAGCAAAACCCAACCCTGAGGGTTACCGTCCATACTGCCGGCGGAATTTGTCCCGAGCCAGCTATTGAGCGCGTCCTTCTTTTCCATTTCTCCCGCCAGATGAAAATTTTTATTATCATCGGTAGTGAAAACCCGGATTAACGAAGGAACCCGCTTGCCGTCCGCTTCGCTGGAAAGATGAATCATAACGGTATTTACCGGCAAGGTCTTTCCGAGGTCAATTGTAATATTCACCGGTTTGTTTTCCTGCCACCAGCCGACGGTTTCCCGGTCGAACCAGCAGCGTGAGGCCAGGCGTCCATTGGTCAACTGTTTTTTGTCACCGGGGTCTTTGCACATTGGATCTCCCTGATAGCCGTGTGGAAAGGCGTTCGGGTCTGAATTCCAGATATAAGGACGTCCGCCGGCGATGTTTTTACCATTTCTCTTTCGCGGATCTTCTCTGTTTATGAGTTTAACGTCATCAACAAACACCACAAAAGACTTTTCCCCGACAGCCCCATTGATTAGTAAGGACCATCCGACAAAAAAGGTATCTTTGAGCGAATAGTTTTTTTTCCGGCAGATGCCGCTAATGACCGGTTCCATTTCGGCGCTGAAATGAAACCAGTTTTCTTTTGATTGCGGTGATAATCCCGCCTGGGGCGAGAATCCGCCGATACGATACTCTATTGAAACTTTTTTCTTGTCATTTAACCTGACTGATTCAAAACGGGGACAAACTTTGACTACGTTTTTTGCGGGAATATCTTTACTCTTATAAAGATAGCCGGAAAACACCATGCCGGAAGTCAACGGAATCTTTGTTTTCAGGTTATCGCTTTTGAAGTAGACAAAACTGCTTTTATTTGCGCTGATAGCCAACTTCAGGGATTTTTTTCCTGAAAACTTCTGTTCGTCACTCAACCCTTTGTAAATGATTTTCAAGTCCCCTTTGTCGCCGTGACTCCGGTTGGTTGTCATGCCGCGGCAACTGAATCCCCTGACCGGCAAGCCGCATACACCGCTGTTCAAGGTTTCTGTTTTTTCAAAATCATTTTGCCATATCACATTCTCAGCAATAGCGGGGATTCCCGGACTCAAAATTGATGAGACGAGCAGGGCTTTAAGCAAATTCATTATCAATACTCCGATCTAAGTGTGTGGAAATTTTTTTCGGCAGGATATGCCGAAAATAATATTCCGGGATTCACGATATGGGCTCTTGTTGTGTCAGTATGGGATTTGACCTAGAGCTTTAAAGTTAAATGGTACATAAGCGATTGGAGTCGCCTGCCAGTATGCCAGAATCAGAATTGCATTCTTGCTTTTGACATGCCCGTCGCAGAAAAGCATATTGGCAAATTTTTGATTGTGTCGCGGCGCGAACACCTGCCAGGTTGAGACGCTGTCGATGCGAAGTCGGCCAAGCGTTTTCGTATTAAGGTGGTAGCTGTCGGATAATAACACTGTCTGGGTGGACTTATCTATTTGAGAAGCTTTGGCCGGAGGTCGGTTTGTTCCGGAGGACCAGGGATCTTTATAGGTATTGGGCAGCCAGTTTGTCGGACCATATTCGAGGACTCCATATCCCGGGTAGTAGCGTGAAGCGCTGCCGGTGTCAACTTTACATGACGGACACATAACAATTGAATTTTCTTTTTTGGTATCAATCCCCGCCTCCGGATAAACTTCAGCCAATGTCTGGTGCCAGTATTTTGACGGACTGATCCAGTTGAATGGAACATAATATTCATTGTTATCAAGTACATAGTTGTTAAAGATCATTCCCATCTGTTTCAGATTACTGGCGCATTTGATCTGCTTGGCTTTTTCCCTGGCCTGATTCAAAGCCGGAAGCAACATGGACGCGAGGATGGCAATAATAGCGATAACTACTAATAATTCAATAAGTGTAAAATTTTTGTTTCGCATTGTTTTTCCTTTCATAAAATGATTGAATCCAAAGTTTACTAAACTGCTTTAGTAAATTATACAAGATATTTTAAAAAAGTCAATACCCGCCATGAAAAAATAGTTAAGTTTGTTGTTTTTCAGCACGAACTTGAGTGGTTTGCGACAATGGCAGTTCCAGTACCAGGGTTCCGCCGGAGGAAATAATATACTTCTTTGAGCAAATACTTTCAGTCGCTGATTCATAAACTATTTCAGTCGGTTCGACTGGCAACTCTATCTGTTTGCTTTGCCCGGAAATATTAAAGTAAAAACGTATCTCAAAATCCGCCCCGATGCGACGCCTGACCCATAATTGGCGGTCTTCATAAGTTTCCGGTTGCGCGATTCCCGCATCGCGCAGAATCCAGTCAAGCAGCCCGAACAGTCCATCATCCCATTTATTCGTAAACGCGGTGGATGGACTGCAACCCATTGTATATACCATGCCCTGGCCGCAACGGTTTTTCACCGCCGCTATTTTGCCGTCCCGCCAGGTCGCGAACGCAGTTCCGCCTTCGAGTTTGAAGTCTGTCCGCCAGTATTTTGCCGCTATCTCTGTACCGTTGGCAAAGACGGCAATATCGTTATCGTCCGGTTGAATGACGAACCGGTTTTCTTCAGAACAGCCCAGCAGTTTGTTCAGATCGTAGGCGGGGCGTTCAAAATGAACCCAGTTTTTTTCATCCCGGCAGGCGAACGGAGATTCGATTATCAGCATACCGCCGTTTTCAACGAAACTTTTCAGCCATTGAGCGGTGTCCGGGCCTAAATTTTCATTACAGGCTGCATGCAGGACTTTTAAATGAGAAATATCGTCTCCCGCAACAAACCAGTCGACATCCTCACCGAGTCCGGTATAAGCGACGTGAGCGCCGCGAATCGCCTCTTTGTAGGCGTAGTCGACGTCAGGCATGACGTTCTGGGCCCGCCCCATCCATATCTGCATTTTCAGCAGCCGGTGCAGTAGATCAGATTCCAGTGCATACAGCATGCCGACCCTGGCTTTAGGACGTTGAGTTTTTATCAGGCGTTTGCCGTAATCCTTTAGTTTTAACGCTATTTCATCACAGATAAGGCTGGTTTCGGTCGCCGAGCCGTCAACGTCCCGCATCCCGAAGCCGCGTGACATGATGCCCATCCGGGCGGAACGGTATTCCCAGAAGGTCAGGCCGCCGCAGCCGCCGGCCAAAGCCATCCAGATGTGGCGCTTAAGCGTTTTTTCTTCAATCGGCCGTTGCCATTTCGGGCCGCGCGGATAGAGTTCGTGGCACCAGTAGGCTTCATCGATCCGGGCCAGCCAGGCGGATTGCAGTTCCGCCGAATCATGATCGGTCGGGGTTTTCGGTTTGTACGGCAGGTTCATTGAGAAACCGTAGCGTTCCACATGCTGTGAATTTTGCAGATCGTCGCTCGGGTCGACCGCCGGATCGCGGAAAATGTTGTTGCAGCCGACATGGACCATTACCGGGTGGCTGGTGTCAACAGATTTTATGGTGTCGCAGACGAATCTAACCTGTTCGGAAACGGCGTGCGACGCCCATTGCCGCCATAAAAACATTTCGATCAGGCAGGCGTTGGAGACCGGAGGGATCACCGCTTCGTAGCTGGTCCATGATTTATGGAGTTTGGTGTTCAGTTCCTCGATCGAGCCGAATTTGTTTTTCAACCAGGCCCGGTACAGTTCCTGAGAGTGGGGACAACTGCATTGGTCCATTGGCCGGCTGCGGGGTTCGTTCCAGGCGTCATAGCACCACAGGGCGGGGTGATTGCAATATCGTTTTGTCAATTCTTTCAAGTAAATAACGGCAGCGTCTATGACCTGCGGATTGTCAAAGCACGGCATGAATCCACCGGCATAATAGGCTGAATTCATTGCGTGCCGGGTCAGCGGAACTCCATGAAAACCGACCCGGGAACCGTTCAATTCGGTGAACACCCAGTCCGGGGCGTTTTCCAGCATCGGCTTCAGGATTACCCGTAAATTGTGTCTGGCGGCTGTATCAAACAACTGATCGAGTTCAGTCCATTCAAAATTACCGCGGATTCGTTCGTAGCATCGCCACACGGTCCGGAACTGGATATGGGTATAACCCGCCCTGGCTATCTCCGCCAGGTCGTACTCCCATTCTTCGGGCAGGGGCGTTGGGTTGCAGAAATAATGGGTGCCGAAGGGAAAAAATTCTTTTTCCGTAAATCTGTCAGGATTGCTCTTGATCATTGTAACGTACTCCGCCTGAATGCTGTTTGCTGATTAATAAACCTATAAGCAGGATCATTTAAAATCAAGCAGTGTTTGACAATTTCTTTGTAAAACTGCCTTTGCACGCTATAGTAAGCATTGTTGTATAAATAAATATATTAATTAATCGCGGTCTCTTATCTCAAATCGAAGCATGTAAAACAATATAAAAATATGCATGACCGCATATCAGCTTTCATTAAATCAGATGGATCAATATTATGAAATACTTTTGTCCGCATTGCCGGAACCGGTTTGAACTTCGAGCTTCCTATGCCGGAAAACGTGTCCACTGCCAGGTCTGCGGTTCTGATTTTGACGTTGCGTCCCGGATTATGGCATTGCGCCAGCCCGGAGTAACCGTTAAGCAACGCTTAAGGCAGCTTGAGGCCCAACCCGAAAAGAACAGCGAAGAGATCACGCGGCTTAACGCGGAAACCGAGGAGCGGCTCGATGCTTACTGGCGCAAATGGTCCGACTTGTTCGGCGATGTTCTCGAACGTCCTCCGAAAAGTAAATTTCTTGACGTCATGGATCTGTTGGATGTGGATTACGGAATTTCCCGGTGGCGCGGTTCATTTCAGGAATTCAAATTGATTGAGGATACGACCGCTCGTATCTGTCCTGAATTGTTAAAATAATCATTTGCAGATTAATTCGACAAAAAAACTGTTGTTTTTTCTGTGTTTTTAACTTGAAAAAGTTGTATTTTGCTGTTATATTGTTTTTTCTCGAATTATGATAAAGAATTTTTTAACAATTTTAATAGATAAACAGGAGTCTTTAAAATGGCACATAAGAAGGGTCAGTCAAGTAGTAGAAACGGTCGGGACAGCAACCCGCAGTATCTGGGTGTAAAAGCTTTCGGTGGTCAGTTGGTCAGTGCCGGCAGCATTATCGTTCGTCAACGCGGAACCAAGTTCCATCCCGGCAATAACGTCGGTTGCGGCCGCGACTATACGCTGTTCGCTCTTTGTGACGGCACAGTTGAATTCAACAAAAAGAACCGTCGCGTCAGCATCGTTCCGGCTCAATAAAACAGGAACTGTTTGAATCAAATTGCCGGCCCGCTTTTAGCGGGCCGTTTTTTTATCAGAGCTGCAAAAATTGTTAAACCCACAACTCATAACTCATAACTCATAACTCACAACTAACAACTGGTAATCATGTTTGTAGACAAAGCGAAAATACAAGTAAAAGGCGGTGACGGCGGTAATGGATGCGCCAGCTTCCGACGGGAAAAATTTGTGCCGAAAGGCGGCCCGGACGGTGGCGACGGCGGAGCCGGCGGTAACGTTATTCTGGAGACTTGCACCGGCGAACAGAGTCTGGTAGCGCTGGTTTACAATCGTCATTTTCAGGCTCAGAACGGACCTCACGGCAAAGGCAAAGGCATGCATGGCCGCAAAGGCGACGATGTGATCGTCAAGGTTCCGGCCGGGACGGTGATCCGTGATGCCGAAACCGGTGAAACAATTGTCGACCTCGAGACAGCGGGGATGCAGTATATTATTGCCCAGGGCGGCCGCGGCGGCCGGGGCAACTGCCGTTTTGTGTCAAGCGTCAACCGGGCTCCGAGAACGGCCGAGGAAGGCGAGGAAGGGGAGCTCCGGGTTATTGAACTGGAACTGAAAACCATTGCCGATGTCGGGCTGGTTGGTTTTCCCAATGCCGGTAAATCAACTTTGCTCAGGGCGGTTTCAAATGCCCGCCCGAAAACCGCGCCTTATCCTTTTACGACCCTGCATCCGGTAGTCGGAATGGTTGATTTCGATGACTTTTCCAGGCTTTCAATAGCCGATATTCCCGGTTTGATTGACGGCGCCCATGACAATGTCGGACTCGGACATGAATTTCTCAAGCATATTGAACGGACCAGTATTCTGGTTTATGTGCTGGATACCGCCGGGGTTGACGGACGAACCCCATGGGAGGATTTCGCGCATCTTCAGCGTGAACTTGAACTTTATATGAAAGGCCTGTCTGAACGGCCTTCACTGGTTGTCGCCAATAAAACCGACTTGCCGGCAAGCGAGGAAAACTTGATCCTGCTTGAGGCGGAATTGGCCGGTAAAAAAATCTTTCCGGTTTGTGCCGAAACCGGTGAGGGATTGGATGCGTTAATTGCCGAACTTCGTGCAATTATCAACCCGCAGCCGCAACTGGGAATTTTATGAACAGGATTTATGCCTCAATCGGAAAAGTAAACCGCGAATGCGGTTTTCGTATGGCAGGATACCGGATTTGGGGCAGTTCCGTGGTAATCGGTGACGACGGACGTTATCATATGTTCGCCTCCCGTATTCCAGACTTTGTCCGGTTTCATCCCGGCTGGCTGGTCGAATCTGAAATTATCCGGGCCTCGTCAGATACGCCTGAAGGTCCTTACACTTTTGAAGAAGCGGTCCTGCCTGCCAGGGGGGCACAATACTGGGACGGACGTTCCACTCATAACCCTAAGATCATTAAATACAAGGGTAAATACGTCCTGTTCTATATGGGGTCCACGCATCCGTTTGAGGACTTGACTACTGAGAATGCGCACTTGCTTGATCTTTCCAGCAAATGGTGTATCGCGGCCCGGGCCAACAAGCGCGTCGGAATTGCCGTCAGCGATTCTGTTTTCGGTCCGTGGAAACGTTTTGACGAGCCGATACTTAAGACAATGCCCGATACTTTCTACAGTTTTTTGACTTCAAATCCTTCTCCGGTTGCCGACGAGGACGGGAAGGTTTACTTGATTTTCAAAGCCCGGCGCTATGACGGGAATTCGCACGGTTCGATGACGATTGGTTTGGCAACCGCGCCGGATGTTCTGGGGCCGTATACGGTGATAAATTCCGAACCGATCTTTTCGGTTGATACCATTGGTGAAGTCGAAGATCCATACATCTGGAAAGATCAAGACGGATTTCATTTGCTTGCTAAAGATCAAAGCGGAACTATTTGCGGTATTGGTCACGGCAACGGGATCCTGGCGCATTCTGAAGATTGCCTTAACTGGCACCTTGACCCTGAACCTCTGGCCTATTCAAAGAAAATAAACTGGACAGACGGCACCACGTCTACTCTGGGGAATATGGAGCGGGTTTCCGGTTTACATGATTCAGCGGGGAATCTTACCCATCTTTTCTTTGCGGTTTGGGAAGGCAGTTCAGGCTTCGGGGATGAATCCCGGGACGCCACGGCCTGGAATATGGCTGTTCCGTTGCAAGTTTGAACTCGAATAAACTTGACTTTTGGCTTGTCCATGCTAAAATAATGTTTGAAGTTTGAATTAACAGACCGAATACATTTTTACATTTTTAACTATCAAGGGCTCGGGTATGAAAAGACTTCTGACTCTTTTGGCCGCTGTTTTTATGTTCTGCGGCTGTGGTGAATCTACAGGAAAAGTTGATTCTGCAACAAAGCAGGAACTCTCCAGTGCTATTGCTAAATATTGTTCCGGCAAGAGCATGGGAATGAAAGTAAAATCTTTTGAGAATGTGGATATTCAGGGGAATAATGCCACTGCGTTATGCAAAATGGAAGAGGCCGGCGGCCTCTATAATATGTCCGTAAAATGGTCCTTTAAGTTTAAAAAACAAAACGGCAAATGGGTTGCCACGGAGCATTCGGACAAAAAATAAGGAGAAGATAAGATGAGAACACAAATTCTGTCTGCCTTGACGCTCGTAGCCGCTTCAGGTATTTTTGCCGCGGAAATCTTTAAAGCTGACGGTGAAAAAGACTCGGCTAAAAAGCTTTTTGTCGGAAAGCAAATTCCGGCTGAAACAGACGCAAAGACTTATACCTTGACCGGACACAATTATGTTTACAGCAAGAAGATCTATAAAATCGATCCAACTAAGAAATATGTCCTTAAAGGAAAATTTCGTAATTTGAATGACAAACCGGCTCCGCTGTATTTTGGTTTGATTCTTTGCGATGCAAAAAATAAATATCTTTCACCTCACATGGTCAATCCTGTTGTCGGTACTGAAACTAAATTAGCCGCCGCCTGTAAGAAGACCGATAAGGTGCTGAAATTGCAGGATGCGTCGAAATGGAAGAAATATTCAGCCGCAGGGGTGGCCTTTGAAGCGGACTTAAGTGGTAAATATGCTGATTTGCCCACCAAAAATACTTCAACTCTATCGTCTCGCGGTATTACTTCCATCAAGAAAGTCGGAAACATTTGGGAAGTAACATTGAAAGGCCCGGTTGGCAAAGATTATCCGGCTGGAACCGCCGTACGTGAGCACCTTCTGTATGGTGGATACATGTATTGTGCCGCGTCTAACAGCCGTCCGGGTAAGGAAATGAAGCAGCTTGCTTCTAAACCGATCAGCAAAAAAGTTACTTTCGGCGCGCCGACCAATGCCTGGTGGCCCGGAACTGAAGCCGCCCGGGTTGTGATAATTGCCAATTACGGCGACAAGACCGGCAAGATGGTTACCGAATTTGATGATATAATTCTGGAAGAATCGGATAAATAACATAAAAGACATGTCTGTTTTTTTTGATTGACAAAGTGTTTTCTATGAAAAAATATGAGCTTTAAAAAACTGTTTCTGCCGGTTGGGCTTGTTTTCGCGTTTACTGTTGGACTATGTTATCCCCCGCCCGGAGAGGTCTTCAAATCCTGGGGCTTGAACTCGTATCTGGTTGGATTGATTTTTTTAATCAATGGATATGGGACAAAAACCGAAGAGATACCTCGTGATCGCAGTTTTTTTACGGCTTTGATTTTTGGCGGCATTGCTGCATTACTGGTCGGTCCATTTACAGGACTGGGAGTCGGGAAATTTCTGGCCCTTGAGACGGCGTTTGCCGCCGGGTTGATCGTAATGTCCGCAATGCCGCCCACGCTTTCTTCCGGGATCGTCATTACCGATTCCGCCGAGGGGAATGTTGTCTGGGCTATTATCTTTACCGTTGCGTTGAACATGCTGTCTATCTTGACTATTCCACTGGTTTTAAGTCTTACTTTGGATTCAGGGGAAGGTGTGGTCGTATCTCCAATGGTTCTGATGCGGAAACTCGCATTGATGGTGTTGCTGCCGTTTATTGTTGGTTTTGTTTTAAAGAAATTTATCAAGAGCAATACCCCGACACCGGTGAAATATTTGCCGACCTTATGCATTATTTTTATCGTGTGGGGAGCGGTCAGCGCTTCCGCTGACAGGTTGACGGCCATGCCGTTCAAGGATTTTGTACTTATTATTCCTGCGGTAATGCTGGTTCATACGATTCTGCTTGGAATCAACTATGTATTTGGACGTTATTGTTTGCAGCTGGATCAGACGAAGAACCGGGCACTGTTTTTCGTCTGTTCCCAAAAGACCCTGCCGGTTGCGATCAGTGTTTTGACCGCTCTGAACATCATTTCACCTCCGGCTCTGATCATTTGTATTTGTTTTCATTTCCTCCAGATAATTATAGACTCATTTCTCGCGGCCAGACTTCCGCAAATAAAATGTAAAGTTCCGGCAGAATAAGCGGAACAAAAATTTATATTTATATAGCCCTTGCTTATTTGCTGTGAATAAAATGACAGCAGGAGAACGGTGTTGTCATATTCAATTCAAATACTTGCCATAAGCGGCCTTAAACGCACTATGGAGTCCCGCCAGGAAGCTTGAATGTTGATCTCGTTGCGCAACCAGCGAATGAACTGAAAGCTTCTCTGGGACGGCCTGTTCCATTCATAAACTAATGAATTCATAGCTCTGTTTGCCTGTTTTGCCAGAGCCGTCTGCTCCTGTTTTCTGATCATAATTCTTTGAATCAATTTTTCATCGCGTATCCCTTCATTGTCTTCAAGAATTTGTTCAAGCAGCAACATCAGGTTATGGGTGATGCAGATAAAATTAGCTTGTTGACACTTCGTTTCGACGCTTTTACCCCAGGCTTTGTTTTCGTCAAACTTATTTTTTTTAACGTCATATAATTTTTCAATATCCCATCTTCTTTTATAGATAAATGCGATCAATCCCGGAGGCAGGGTCATTTCATTGGTCAGGAAAATATATTGCGTACCGTCAACCGGGTCTATATAAATGATTTTTCTCAATAAACCGGAACTGCTGTTGCCGACGAACAAGTCTTTAACCACCCCGTTATTGCGAGGGTCACTACGTTCGAATTGCCGCTCCCCGGAAACCATTAATTTCAGATTGGCTTTTGCCGTGGTAATGGTATAAATGCCTTTACCACGTTTCCAGCGGTGCCACAGTGCATAATCAATGATTGCCGAATCATAGGCAATCACAACCTTGGTTCCTTTGGCTTCCCCCATTCGCAAGGTCTCAGGATGCAGGCGCTTCATTACCGATATATCATGCTCTTTGACTTTATTATTTGCCCGGTCCGGCCTCATCACATCAAGAAACCGCAGACTTTCCGTTCTGAGGTTTAGAGCGTAAATTCCTGCAGGCGCATGCTTTTTTCCATCTTCAAACAAATCTTCGTGAGACGAGCAGTTGTGATAGTGTCCATCCGCGGCATACAATGCGAAACCGTTGAGTTCCTCATGTTCTTTGAACGGGTCATTAAGAACTGAATTACATCTTTTGACAAGATGCCAATTTACCTCATTCAACAAGGTTAAACGGCGCTTGCTCCTTAATGCGCTGAAAAAACAATTGACCGTTATGGCGTGCGAAATAAAATACTGTAGTTTCTGGACCCAGTCGCGACCGCTTTTGACTGAATCGAGAACTCGTCCGACTCCGGATTGAATGAATTCAAAATCATCAAAGTCTTTACATTTTCGGGTTGAATTTACATCTGCAAGGGCGTTTTTCAAAGGTTCGAAAAACCGTTCTCGTGTCGTTGTCATATTTAAATTTTCCATCTTGTAATATAGCAGGAAAGTAAAAGATGTCAATGCGTAAATACATTAAAACTAGATACTTATGAGATTTTAAATTTTTCATTGGCCATCGATATGAAACCGCTATTGCGCCCATTGCAAGGCATCGCAATGACATTTTTCAGGGGTTTACAAGCCCCTGTACGAGCAGGAAACTAAGTCTTGTTAAAGGCTTTAAATTCGCGTTTCAGCACCAAGTAATACCTCTTAAATTATGACAAAATGACAACACCGTTCCAGCAGGAATAAAATAACAGCTTGTTTATTGATTGCTTTTCAGATAAATTAATCATGTAAATTATCTCCAAACGCTTTTAAGTTCGCATCCAACAGTTTTAAAAAAGCAATATTTTCAGTTCAAAATATCCTATTTTTAATAAAATAACATAAGTTGCTATTGACAAAAAAAAGATTTTGTTGTATAATAATGATAGCGCTAACATTATTAAACATTTTGAAAGAATTTACTAATATGGTTTCAATTGAAAAAATAGCGGAAGAGGCGAATGTTTCGCTGATGACGGTTTCCCGGACGCTTAATCCCCGCTATGTGGACAAGGTCAAAGCAGCCACCCGTGAAAGAATATTGGAAATCTGTAAAAAATACGATTATTCTCCAAAATATTCCGCGCGCTCATTGGCCAGCGGCAAAACTTTTACGGTGGGTCTAGTGTTAGATGATTTTGCATCAGGGTTGGCATCACCTACCATAAGCGTGATCGTCAATTCGATAGTAAAAGAGCTGGAAAAACATTCGTATAACTTAAGTATGATTTACGGTTCACTGGAAAATCTCAATGAAATGAATGAAAAGATTCTTGAAACCGTTTATTCCAGACGGGTTGACGGTCTTTTATTCTTCGGTGAATTGTTGACAAAGCACAGTATTGAGAAACTTAAGAAAAGTCGTATACCCGCTGTTATTCTCAGTTTACCTTCTTCACGGACTCTACAGGAGCATATATCTTATGTTTACGCAGACAATTATCCTGCTACCCATGATCTTGTTGCTCATTTGAAAAATATCGGCGTTCGGGATATTGCCTATCTGAATGCCGTAACAATAGCTAATACTTGTGTTGACCGTACTGAGTTGTTCCATCGGGAAGCTGAAGCCATCGGTTTACGCTCAAGAAGTATAATTTGCGATTACAGGAACAGGTTTCTCAGGATGATGTTTGATTCGTTTGAATGGACTTTGAATAACTGGAAAAAAATTGAAAAGTATGATGCTTACGTTTTCAGCAATGATTTGATGGCAATCGGCGGCTTAAAAGCCATGGAATCGAAAGGATTGATTGTCGGCAGGGATAAAGCGGTTGCTGGATTTGATAACATAGAAGAAAATGGTCATTATTTTGCCGATAAGCCGGTTATTACAACGATTGCACCGCCCCACAAAGAATTAGGAGAAATGGTGGTCAAACTGTTAATGGAACAAATCAACAGCAGTGAACGTAATGCGGTTCGTCTATCATTGCCATCTAAATTGATTATACGCAGCTCGACAATGTTTAACAAATAAAAAACCAGGAGGTAATTTATTAAGAATATTTACACGATGTTAACAAAAATAAATAGAGAAAAAAGTTAAATAAGAGGAGACAGAAATTATGAAAGTTAAAAATGTATTTACATTGATTGAGTTGTTGGTCGTAATTGCTATAATAGCTATTCTTGCTTCGATGCTGCTTCCGGCGTTGAACCAGGCACGGGAAAAAGCCAAAGGCATTTCCTGTGCTTCAAACCTGAAACAAATGGGACTTGCGTTCAAGCTTTACCAAGCCGATTATGATGATTTTTATCCAAACTATGCCTATGGCTGTGATGGATTATGGGGTAACACTTTGATTGTCAAGAAATATTTACCATTGAAAATGTTTCTTTGCCCTGGTCATGTTAATGCCAGGTTGGGAGTTGGCAATACCAGCATGGGGGCATATTGCAGTTATGGCATAACCTATGCTGGAGTCGGCAGTGCATATACTCAAGGCGGGAATTACACCGGACATTGCAAAGTAAGCAGGATTAAAAAGCCGAGCAAAATATTTGCAACGATGGATTCGCAACTAACCCAGGATATGACAAAAGGATACTATACCGTCAGGTATTACCGCGATACCAACAGCAACCGCGGCTGGCCGAGTCCGCGTCATTTGGGCGTTGTCAACGTTATGCTTGTCGATGGGCATGTTGGCAGTTACCGGGTCGGTTTGGCTGGAAATCCGTATGACGCGTGTTATATGGGCGATGTGAACACCAATCCGGTTGGTTGGAAAGCGGCTCCATAAAATAGAGTGGGCAGACATGGTGCCAAGTCTATTAAACGTAAATATAATTAGGGATAATCATGTTTCTGAAAAAAGTAATAGCTATCGTTTTGGGAATAATCTTTTTAACGGGGAGCATTGGGGCGGAAGAGTATGCAAAAACGGTGACGATCCATTGCGGTAAGATAAAAATACAACTGAGTAAACATACATACTGGAATGTTAACAAACTCTGGTACGAAAATTACTATATCGGGGAATCAAGCGGTTTTTGGGGTACGGTGTTTGCAATTCCCGGTATGGGGCTGGTCGGCAGCGGTCATTTGTCTAAACGGGGGCAGGGGGAAGAGGTCAAATCTCTAAAACTGTTTGCCGATGGTAAATATATTTCACCGCAGCAGGCGGCTCAATCAGAGGTGAAATGTAAAGAGTTTGCCCTGAAGAAAAGTTCCAGGGTTAAAGATATTGTTTTTGATTACGTCTTAACAGTGAAGAACGATAAACTTTTGGAGAATTGCAGTCTGCGGACGACCAAGGATCAAAAGCTGGTTTTGATGTACAATTTCATGCATCCATGGAATCGAAAATTGACAAATTTTTACGTGCAGGTGAACAAAGACAAATCCGCGAACGGCAGTTTTACCGCGAACGGCAGTTTTATCTATGATGGACCCGCGCAATGGATAACGCTGTTTGATACAGTCAACAATATCGGCGTCGTATCAAAGGCGTCCGGTGATTCAGCTGATATTTTATTGTGGGACCGTCGCGGTAATAAAAAAATATATCTTCGCGCTCTGAAAAATGATACTATGCAGGTCGGCAAAAATTATTCGTACGGTATGGAAACTGAGTTTTATCGTGCGTCAGCTGGAACCTGGGTTAAAAAAGCTGAACAGATAATAAAAAATATTCATCAGCAAATACCTGTTGCGAAAAACGAAGTTCATAACAACGCCAATGAGTTACCGGAAAACATTAAACTTGGAACTCCGGAAAAATCGTTTCCTGAATTCAGACAAAAAGCGGCCCAAATAAAACCTTTATCACCAGAAGACTTCGCTTTTGGTAAACAACTTTTAGAAGCTATCAGAAAACAGGCGAAAAGACGCATACCGGTGTATGGGCGCCCGTTATTGTTTGCCCGTTCACAACCCTATCGTTCGGGTCGTCTTTACTATTGCAGATACTCATGGACTGACAGGCCTTTGTTTGCCAGTCGTATGCTATGGGAACCAGGCAAGTATGACTATAAGGATATCAGTTTCAGAAAAACACTTGAAATTTTAAACAGCTATGGTTTGGACGGGTATTCTTCGTTTGTATTCTCTTTCGGACGAACGATGAGTAAAATATATAAAGCCGCGGCTGATTTAAAACTCGATCCGGAAAAATTTCATATCCTGCTTGGGATAGTTCCAGCTGTTGGAGATTATAAAAAAATAGATAACGGCTCTCTCAAGCTTTTTTTCAATAGCCCTTATTCATTGCGTTTTAAAGATGAAAATGTCGCTGCAAGTTACGTTACAGACCGTCAAAGTCCCCAAACGCTGGCCGAATATACCAATAAGCTTGAAAATAGAGCCGGCGGCAAAAAAGTTATGCTGATAGCCCAGATTCATGGTTTCAATATACGCAAGGGATGGCGGGGAAAAGAACTCCATGACCCTTATGAATTGTATATCAAGCATGGGGCAATACCTGCGACATTATTATTGCACCATATTGATTACTTGTCAAAGTACCTGCGTGTAAGCGGCGGGTTGGATATGGGGGCGATCTACAATACTTCCGCGTTGAAAGTAAACGCTGACTATTACAACAATATTGCAATCCCCCTCTATGCCGCGGCGATAGCGCAGGACGAATTCAACGGTAAAAAAATATTATGCAACCGTTTTGAGGTGGGATATACCAGTTTCCACGGTTCTCAAACTATATCTCGCGATGGTACTAAAACCTTGCGTCACTATCTGGATATCGGGATCAGAAACAACCTTGATATCATGATAGGGACGGAATGGGATGAATTGAACGAGGACACCAATCTTGAACCCATGGTCGCCAAACCGATGGCTTCACAGCGGATTGTCAAATACTATATGAGCAAACTGCGAAAACAGGCTCCAACTCCGAATCCCGGAGATGATCTGAGTCTGCCTAATATGATTATAAGTCAGCGTCGGCAACTGCTTTACGGCTGGACTATGGATGTTGAGCTCTTAAACGTTCCGGATACGGACAAGGGCAGGGATTATTCCGTAGCCCTGGAACTCCTCGACCAGAAAGATAGAATAGTTTTTAAATCAAAACCGGTAAAATTCAATACCGCAATACTAAAAGACCATACCTTTAAACTTCCAAGTGAACAATTCGCGTCCTGTCAGCTTCTTCAACCACGTTTGACAATTGATTACAACCGGAAAAAAAGGGTGATATCCGAGGGGCTGCCTTTTACCGTTATGCGAACAACCGCTTGCTGGGACCATACCTATTTTAATACTCCGTTACGTAATATTCTGTTTGTCGAAGCCGGTAACGTTAGTTTCAAAGAAACCGGTAAAATTCTTGCGCCTGGAGTAAAACAGATTGCTCTGGATGCTTCACTGAAGTTCAAGGACAAACTGAATACCGTGGAAGTCGTTCAGGACAGTCACGAGATTTATGCTTGTGACCCTCAGGATGAATACTTGAGGAACGATCCCGAGCGCAGATTGTATAAGCTCTCCAGTTCATACATTAATAATCCCGCGCGTATAAGCGTTAAAATCAAGACCCGGATAAGTAATGCGCCTTCCGCCTTGACTTTTACCCCGCAACTGGACTCGGTCAATAAAAGGTTTGAAAATCCGACCGTCAAAGCGAAGGCGGTGAAAGCTTTTTCAGATCAAGTCGATAAACCTGTCCGGGTCAGCGCCTGGATAAATGATGATTTCATCTCGATAAAAAATCAGGACATCGATAAAGCAATAATAACCGTCACCGGGGTTAGAGCCAGCGGGCAGAATAAAGGTAAAGAATTCAAGTGGGATATCCCCTTGAAAGAGCTTGGCGAATATGGGGTGAAATCCAAAGTTTTCGACGACGGACTCATCCTCGCGTTGCAGACTCAATATCGCCCGACGATTGTTCCGTTGCCTTTGAATCGCAGTAAGGTTGATTTTAAAACCATGCTGGCGGCGGATGAACCCAATGGTATTTTAGCAGTCAGGGCGGTCAGTGAAAACGGCAAAGTTTATTGGAGCAAGGGGTTTGCGGTTAATGACAAAGTCTCGTCTGTAAAAATTCCTGTTCAGGTTTACTCTGAGGATAAAGGCGTTGTTGTTCTTGAAGTTGCAAAGAACCGCGTTCCGGATATAAAATATCAGTTTACTCCACGTTACGGCAATATCCTTGCAACTGATGCCGGACGTGAATTTTACGCGCATGCCGGAGGTTATCTTGCGACGGCAATTGCCTTCAATGGACTGATCAATGCCCGTTACAGTATTCCGCAGTGTTACTATAAATATAATACGCCCGGAGGTATTAATAAATCAGCTCCGACCTGGGAAAAACAACCCGATGGTAAATGGGCCCTGCGTTTTGACGGCAAATACGGCAACTTTCTGGCTCTGCCGAATACCGCGGTGCCGCATCGCTCCGGTTTTATCATGACATTTGAACTGAAACCGGAAATCATTAAGCCGGAGCAAATAATTTTCGCTCAATATGGGATTTACCTTACCGGTTTCAGGTTGAGCGTGGTAAATGGAACATTCAATATTGAATTCAACCGCTGGACTCCATTCGATAAAAAGACCAGGATATCGACTGTCAACTTCAAATCCAGAGTCCCTTTAGTTGCTGGTAAATGGCAAAAAGTCATATTTAAATATGACGAGAGAAAGGTATCCATCTGTGCCAACGGCAAAACAGAGTCTTTTCCCTGCACTGGTGTATCCCGCTGGTTGACTATAAGCAGTTTTGGCGGCAGCGGCAGGCTGGGAGCGAAAAAGCAGCCGTTGTATTATCAAGGCTTGCTGCGATCGCTTGAAATCAAGCATACAGCCGGCTCTTCTTCTGAATAAAAGTTGTTTGATAATATGTTCTTCTGATTATACTTGGCACTTGCAAAATCTTTTGCGCTGTTATATATTTATTGTATCTGTGTTTGCAATAAACATTAATCAACAAGGAGGATGGTGCGATGTTTGTCCGGATTGAAAGAAGCTGGCGGATCTTTAACAATTCATTGAAGGTGCTTGCCGAAAATAAGAAACTGGTGCTGTTTCCGATTCTATCTTCGATCTTCATCATCATTATCGCGATGCTTATTTTAGGCGGGGGGACCGCTTACTTTATGATGAATCCCGAAGCGTGGCAGCAACTGACGCAATCCGCTCAGGCGAGTCATGAATCAACAGACGGACAAGCCGATCAGATCAATAATGTTTTATATGTCGTGATCCTTTTTGCCGGGTATTTCGTTTCGTTTTTCATGGCGACTTTTTTCAATGTTGCCTTTTACAGCGAAATCATCCAGGGACTGCGCGGAAATCCGGTCTTTATCAAACGCGGATTCGCTTTCGCTTTGTCAAAATTGGCATCAATCGCCATGTGGGCGCTGCTGGCCGCAACGGTTGGTACTATTTTGAAGATGCTGGAAGAACGGCTGGGTTGGCTCGGACAACTGATAATCAAACTTATAGGCCTGGTTTGGGCCGTCGCGACGATCTTCGCGGTGCCGGTCATTATTTGTAATGAAGACAGTTTCAATCCTATAACCAACCTGAAAAAATCCGCCGGGATAATTACCAAAACCTGGGGTGAATCGCTGATCGGCTTCCTCGGGTTGTCAGCGCTCAATTTTCTCTTGGATTTGCCGGTTATTCTGTTGACCATCATTTTGGCCGCAGTCTGTTTCAACGCTGGTATTCCGGCTTTGGCTATTGCCGTGATCTGCCTCGGGGTAGTCGCGATGATCGTTATCGGCGTGCTGGTCAAACTGACTGAGCACATCTATATCGCGTCACTTTATATGTATGCGACGGAAGGCTATCTGAACCAGGCTTATGATGAAGAAGTCATGCTCCAGCCGTTCAAATACAAAAAGTAATAAGCAGTTATCCATTCATATTTTACAAGCGTCAAGTAACCATTGTTTAACCGCAGTCAGGGCTTTTCCGGGAATTAGTTTATTGCCGTCGGAGAGCCCGTCTTCCGGACGTTCCGCCAGTTTTGTGATCAGGCGTTTACGCCAGAGTTCAAGGTCGTTCTTATGCTCAGGCTTGCTGCTCAAGTCGAAGAGTTCATTCGGATCGGTTGTCAGGTCAAACAACTGCTCCTCACCTGATTGAGCCCACCAGATATATTTCTCGCGGCCGTCGGTCAGCATCTGCCAGCTTTTATCGCCGTCCCAGTTATGTTCTGCGTGGATATAGGTATCTTTGTCATTGCCGGTGGGACGGGTCAATGGATTGATGCCGTCAATTCCGTCGGGAACGGTAATCCCGGCCATTTCGAGGATTGCCGGATAAAGGTCCTCAATCGCCGCCGGCTGCTCATTGATGGGATTTTCAAGCGGCTTTTTGCGCGGGTCGAAGATAATCATCGGAATGCGGGTCGAGCCCTCATAAGGCAGACTCTTGCAGAACAAATTATGATCGCCAAGCAGTTCGCCATGATCAGAGGTGAAAATAATGCATGGCATATCTTCATTCAAATTACGGAATGAAGACAGCAGTCTTCCTATCTGATTGTCGATATGTGCTAATTGAGCGTAATAAGCTCGACGCGAATGCTTCAGGACGTCTTGCGGCAGCAACCCGTATGCGGTTGAGGTTCTTTTAACCGGAATCGCGTATTTTTCCGCCCATTCGCCGACCGGAATTTCCGGGATATCCCGATTTTTGTACATATCGTAATAAACCTGCGGCGGATCAATCGGCGGATGCGGCCGGTGAAAAGAGATATTCAGAAAATATGGTCTGGTGCGGTCCCGGCGTTTGAGAAAATCCAGCGCGGTATTCATCGTCCACCAGTTGTTATGCAGATGTTCCGGCAACTGACTTGGCCGGGCCATCCAGGAATTGTCACCCATGCCGTGATCCCATTCGTGGAATTCCCCACCGGTTTTATCTCGCAGCCACTCCCGGTAATCGTTGACGTAGGTTCCGTCGAAATTCTGACTGCCCTCATACGAGTCGGTTGAATGAAAGCCGCAATGTTTGCGCTGCGGGAAAAAATGGGTTTTGCCCGAACAGTGCGTCTGGTACCCGGCGTCGCTGAACATTTGAGCCAGCATATTGTCATAATTCCACGGCACCTGGTCCTTGTAGCCGAGTCTGCCATGTGAATTCGGCGCCAGACCGGTGAAGAGCGAGGCCCGGGCCGCGATGCATGAAGGGCAGGAGGAGTAGGCATGATTGAAAACTGAACCCTGACGGGCCAGTGAATCGAGG
The DNA here is from genome assembly GCA_963676655.2 of Victivallales bacterium. Lineage (GTDB taxonomy): Bacteria > Verrucomicrobiota > Lentisphaeria > Victivallales > Victivallaceae. Next base: position 1,005,281 of record CAXXKX010000002.1, read on the forward strand.
TTCGGCGTGTCCACACCGGTATGTCCGGTTACACTGAGGCAATCTCCGCGCCACTGATCGGCAATAATCAAGATAATATTTGGCTGCGACATAATAAATTCCTGTGTCTTGTGAGATGTTTAAGAATTAATAATATAGTCCGTTCATAAAACTTTACAAAAAAAAGCGAGTTTTAATAAATAAAAAACTTGAGGTAAATTAGTTTTTCTTATTTACCGCGACCGCGATAAACAGGGGAATACAGACGATGAATGATACAATTGGCTCAATGATTCCCATTGCTAAAGCTGCTACAAAGAAATGTATAATCTGCATTGATGCCAGCATTGGAGTTCCAAGCATTACCCCTGCGGGAAAAATCACCCATAACAGTATCAAAAATGCTCTTGTTTTATAATCTTTAATGGCATGTTTCCTAACACAGTATATTGCAAAAATGAAGCAAGTTAAAAAATATTTGGCGGACAATAAAGTCATTACATAACAGGTGTAAAATATAACATCCGGATTTTCTTTTCCTGCATATTTTATAATAAAATCCGGGATAAAGTAGCAGACAGATATTATTATGGGAAAATAAATGATTAACAGGATTACCGCCCAGATCTCCGAATATATCGACCTCCACAGCAAAGATATTGCGGAAAAAGGTAGTTGCAAAATAATCAGAAAATAGATAATCATTATTATTTGATATGCACTCACCCCAGGTAAAACCACAGCCGCCGCAATAAAAGGCAGCAAAGGGAACAGCAGGATCGCGTTCTGTATCATAATTGACTGTGCCCGTCCCCACATAAGATGCCGGGGATCACGATAATTCATGCCAATTCCTTCATCACAATCAAGTTCTTTTTGTTGCCGGTAGGCGATTAATGAGCTATTGATGAATGAGGCTATGGCGGAAAGCTGAACGATGATAGTGAAGTATTGTTTTATTTCATTTGCTTGTAACGTTTTGATTGAAAAAAAAGCTGTTACCAGCATGCCCAGCAGGAGACTAACTTGTATAACAGGATAATTACGGGATGACAAAACCTGTCTGACTTCCTTAATCAGAAACGGATCGATTTTTTCTACCATTTCAGATATGTTTCGTATTCCCCGCACCTTAGCATCTCCGGCCGCTTTAGCTTGTAAACACTCAGAATTCAATATATCCCGTCAGAAATTCATTTGCAAGATAACAGCAGATGTTTATGGAGAATTTGCGTTTGCTGCAATATAATTATCAATACGCTTATTTGTATAATTATCAATGCGCTTGTTTATAATTATATTGTAAATAGTTTGTATGTAATGATTTAATGTGTTTTATTTTTTGTGCTTTGGGGGCTTGGATTCTATTAGGACAAACGGTGATTTCTGATTTCCTGCAGTTGTGCCGGGGTTCCGATATTCGGTAGTTCTGGTTTGGAAACAGAATCGACCATCATTTGGGAAATTTTCGATGCTATCACGCTGTCTTTTGCGCCTGGCAGGCCAAGGTCTTTGCCTTCGTCAAGCGAGGCCGCGAACTTTTCAAATAAAACATCCAGTTTTTTCCCGCCGTATGGGGCATGTTCCTGAACGGTTTCGTCGATACCATTAAAATTAAGATAGGCTTGATCAAAATCGTGGCTGATATGGACAATGCCATGAGTTCCGATAAGGTCAAAATATGAATTGTTCTGCAAGTCCCGTCTATGGAGCCCGTAAACAAATCCGTTGGTGATTTCGAACGCAATTCCGTTTTGAAAATGTCCGTGAACAGTCACCCACATGGGATTTTTTTCACCAAACATTTTCAAGCCGTCAGCGTGCCAGGATTGATATTCACTCATAGCGTACCATCTGGCTACGTCGATATAGTGCATTCCGCAGTCGTGGAAAACCGCGCCTTCGGCATTGTGGAAGTTTTCCGGGAAAACGCGATTTGTCATGTGGCATATCCTGATAATCGCCAGGTCACCGATTTTTCCGGCCCGGATAAACTCCCGGGCTTTCTGATGGTACCAGGCGTTCCGGTTAAATAAATTGACGGCAAACAGCGATTTGCTTTCTTCTATCTCCTTCAGGATTTCTTCTTCTTCCTTAACTGATGCCGCCAGGGGTTTTTCTGCAATAATGTGCAGGTTTTGATCAAGAGCACATTTGATCAGTTTCGGTCTTATATCAGCTAAAGTACAAATGCTTACTGCATCCAGGCTTTTGTCATTAAACAATTCAGACGCATCTTTTGTCAGCTTAATTTCCGGGACAAGTTTCCGGGCAAAGTTTAAATTGTCGTTCAGCAGATCACAGGCCCATACCACTTTCCAGCGCTTGTTTTCAGCCAGTGCCTTCAGATGTCCTTGACCCATGCCGCCAAGACCGATTATTCCGATTCTATATCTTTTCATGGCTATTACTTACCGGCAGGCTCCAGGCGTCGTTCCGCGCCTATATAGAAGTAAGGGTAAACAGCTCCGGACACATAGGTCCAAACCGTTTGGCAATATAAACCTTTAGCAAGATTAGGCGGCCTTCTAAAAGTAACTTTCTGGACGAGTTTATCTTTGGGAAGTTCAACCGTCAGCGGCTGGTTGGCTTTTGCCAACCCCAAAGATTTATCGTCAACGAGCAGCTCAACCATTTGATTGCGTCCGGTGCTTACGGTGATCTTCGCTGAATCTTTCAGGTTTTTACGGCACAGCCACATTGTTGCCGGAGGCTTGAAAAAGCGGGCCCGATTCTGTTTTGAAGCCGGAATTGCCGCATGTCGATTGTTTATTGCCACAAAGTACCATGGACCGGTTTGTTTGCCGCCGCTGACGTATAAGGTGTAAATCCCGGCTGTTTTAACAGGTAGTGATATTTTTTCCTTTTGAGAAGGCGCGACCGGTTCGTTACGCAGGATTTTGTGGTCAGGAGTAATTATAACGTACTGCAGGGCGACTGGACGCCGGTCACCAGCCAGATGCCTGATATAAATATTAAGGTTTTCTCCCGGCTGTCCATATATGTAAAAACAGCGTGAGGCGCGAGTACGCACTCCCTGAAAAGGCCCGGTTCCGTTTCCTGCCGGAACCAATTTGGGAATTGGTTGTGTAGCCAGTTTATCCACATCGAGTCCGGCAACCAGCGGCTTTACCGGCTTAAAAGGAATTGAATTCTTTTGGCCTGATTTCAAATCTTTCAGAGCCGCTGTGTTAGCAGCTTTAAAAGCGTTAAAATAATCCGCCGGAGTAAATTTCTTTGGTAGTTTTTCACGGCTGCGGGCAGGGTTGCATAACATTTCCAAATGCCACATGTTATATCCATCCGTTTTCATAATGGCATGATATGCCTGAATCTTAATGTCATCCGGGGTGTAGTTATCCGGCCGGAACCAGCAGACAAACAAATTATTCGGATTTAAACTTTTGATGAACTTCTGGCGCTTCAAAACTTTTTCCGTCAGGCCGCCGCCGGCGTACATTAGCCAGTTGTCGATAATAGCGGGGGCTTGTTTGGTTCCAATATGTTTTTGAAAAGCTATAATAAAACGCTGGTTATTATCCGGCATAACCCCAAGGGAAAGAGAGGGGTTTATTTTATGCATTTCCTGTTCATAGCGTTTGGCTATCAACTCAATCTCCCCGTAGAAAAAGTTTTCATATGCTTTAACCAGGCCTTTTTCCTGCAAGAGTTTATAACGTTCAGCAGGATGGGTATTTTCCGGCAGCCCGCTTTTTTTACAATATCTTTTCCAGGCAACGTCATCATATGATACAGGTCCGGTTCCGAGGTGTTCAAGGTCCACCTGTACCGCTGCAATCGACAGTTTTCTGCTGGCTTCGGCCAATTGATAGGCTTTTTCAAGTAACATCCTCCAGGTGGGCCAGTAAATCAAGCTGAACTGATCCTTTAACACAGTGCCGTCATACAGTACCAGGGGCGGATAATCCTTTTGCTTGACCGGGTCCCTGTGCCCGCGATGATCAGGATATAAATATACATAAGTCAACAGGGCAAGGTTACGCTTTTTGCAGGCATCAGCCAGAATTTTCATGCTCCGGAACTGTTCAGGTTTTTTCAGGTCAAAGTCTCTTTTTAAATTCTGGATTTTGGCCGTGAAACAAGTAAAGCCGGATTTTCTCAACGGTTCAAGATAATTATTAATAATAAAATCAGTGTCGAATTTTGGATCGTTTACAGGATACCAGCCGTGATATCCACTTATAATTTTTTCAGGTAATTTAACGGATTCCCCTTTGCTTATCCTGGGGATATTTACCACTATTCCAACGGCTAAAACAGCCGACAACCAACGACGATAACAACTCATCATATCAATATTCCTTAAAAAATTAAAACTTTATTCAGTAATCGGCGGTCTGTATAAATCAGATACAGCCCCACCGCCATTTGATGTACATGGAATTCCTCTTTTCTTGTATTCCACATGTCCGTCAACCAGCAGCATGTTGTAGCCTATTTCGTGGCGGTCGCCGATAAAGTCGCCGGAAAAGTTCACTTGGGCTCCGCCGCCATTTTTAGGGCCGGAGTCAAAAAGATAACAAAGTTTTGACGCTTTCCTTACGTCAGTGATCTTATACTTGACATAATCAGCATTCCAACTGCTGAAAAGATTGCCCGATGAATCAAATCCTCCACCTATATAACCGTTTGATATATAACTCCATCCCCAGTCAGTCATAGTCGCGTTGGACGGACAATACAGGACGGTTTTTTTCATTCTTAAGTCTCTCACCGATACATTATCGTACGGGATATTCAAATAGTCGTCGAGACGCTCGTTCCACGCCTGGTATTTCAGCCAGTATTGGGAGCTCCCCCCGGTTCCCGTGTAGCCCTGGTGTTTTGCAGGTGTTAAAAAGTCGTCATTGTCATCTACATAGGAGAATCCCGCAAGCCCAATCTGTTTTAAATTGCTAGTACACTTGGACCTTTTGGCCATGCTTCGAGCCTTGTTAAGCGCCGGCAGGAGCATTGAAGCAAGAATTGCGATGATGGCGATAACTACTAGTAGCTCGATTAGTGTGAATTGGTTTTTGTTTTTCATTTTTCGACCCTCATTAGTTAATGGTTCTTTGCTTATGAATATTTTATTAAGTATCCTTTTTGTCCTGGCTGGAACCGCGTATAATTAAATGTGGAGGCAGCATGCAGTTAACAGTCTCTTCAACCATATCCCCTGAAAGTTTTTTCAGAATATGGCTCAATGCCATTTTGACCATTTCATCGACCTTTGTGTCAACGGTTGTAATAGATGGATAATTGGAGCGTCCTTCTCTTAAATTCCCCATGCCGACCACCCGGACATCATCCGGAACTTTCAGTCCGTGATAATACAGCGCATTAATCGCTCCAATCGCGCAAAGGTCGTTTACGCAGAAAACCGCGTCGGGAATATTGCCGGAGTCAATGACTTTCCGCATAGCGTTAAAACCACCCGACTCAATAAAATTTTCTGCGGCTGCTACCATCGGAGTCATTTCATGCATACGCATAGCGCGCTCATAGCCATCCAACCTGGCTTTTGTGGCGCTTCCAGCCGGGCCGGTAATATGCATAATATTTTTGGCGCCCAGCTTGAAAAGGTGCTCTGTCGCGAAAAAAGCCCCGGTTTCATAGTCGGAATAAAAAGAGTCTATACCCCGGGAACTCAAATCATTTTCAACAACTGCAACTTCTATATTGGGATAATCCTCCTTCAACATTTTAATTTCCGCCTCTGTCGGAGAACTTGCGAATAATAACGCGTCAAGAGGAGCAATCTTAAGATATTTCTTGACAATTTCCAGCTTTGCGGCTTTTTCCTTTACTTTGTCCCTGCGCAGCAAAACAAACTGACAATTATTCTTGAATAAAACATCTTCCGTCTGTTCAACCATGTCCGAATATTCAGATATGGACAGCGTTGGAACACACAGGCCTATTTTTTTTACAGTTACAGCCGGATGCTCCTTGACAAAGACCCCGGAACCAGGAATTTTCTCCAACAGCCCTTCTTCAACTAAAAGCTGTGTGGCCTTTCGGGCGGTGGAGTGATTTACATTATATAATTGCGCCAGTTTCCGCTCGGTAACAATCGGCTGCCTGACTTTGATCTTGCCGGATAAAATCGCTTTCCGCAAATCATCGGCAATCTTGAAATATCCATTCTGTCGGGTTAAGAGCATGGTGTTATCTGTTTTTTCTTTTAGCATAACTGAAATCACTTTTTAATTTCACAATATCACACAATTTATGTAACTATATTAGTATATGAATTGTATTTTGTCAATAGGTAATAAGGAAAATTGATAAAAATAAACTCAAAAAATATATTTTGACTTGACAAAAACAGTTTTAAACTGTATGATAATTGTGTAAAAGAGATGTAAAGACAGGCAAGTTAGCCTGAACTGTTCATAAAAAATGGATGAAATGTGAAAATATGCTCAAAAAGAAAGTTTTTGATTATCCCGCAGGCGTAGCAGTGCTACGTTGTGGGCATAAGCAAATGCTTAACTTTGAGTATATTGCAACAGGTTGCCATGACTTTGTGAATGATTCAGGTTAGAAATATTTTGTATAATCCGGCTGAAAAAACAGGAAATATTTTTATTATGAAAAAACAACAGAAGCAACGAGTCGCCGATCTTATCCATGTTGGAATAGACTTCCACTGGCATAGCTGGGAGGAGGCGGGTAGGAATTTTGACGCGGCGGAGTTCAAGAAACGCATGGAGGCGCTTGATACGCGCTTCGTTTATATCACAGCCAAGTGCGCCAACGGCTGGTCGTATTACCCGACGGAAATCGGGATTCAGCACCCCCGGTTGGAAAATGATTTTCTTGGTCAGAGAATAACTATCCTTAAAGAACTCGGTTATACAATCATAGCTTATTACTGTATCGGGCTTGAAGGTGCCATTCTGCAGCAGCATCCAGAATGGGAACAGCTTGGCTGGCATGAAGCTCCACGGGATATTCCAGATGACCGTGACGGCAGGGCTGACCTGGAATCCCCTTATTTCACTACGATAGCCTTACCGCAAATCAGGGAAATTGTCAAACGTTACCAGGTTGACGGGGTCTGGCTCGATATCTTTCACCCCGACAATGGCAATATTAATTACAGCATGCACAGCAGAATGGCTTTTGAGGCACGAATGAAGCGGCCGTTGCGGCTTCCTGAGCAGGACCCGGATTATCTGGGAACCTGGCGATACTTCAGGGAACGTGGATCGGAAATCCGCAAAATAATCAGGGATACCATAAAAGGCGTTTCGCCCAAATGCCTTCTGGCAATCAATTATGCTTATTCCTGGCGCGAGCCCTATCATGACTTGAGCGATGTTGACTATCTGAGCGCGGATCCTTGTAAACCAACGGTCGGTAACTCTTTTGAAACAGGTTTCTTCGCCCGCTACGCGGCACAGTCCGGTATTGACTCGGACATCCACACCACCAGCCATACCGTTTGGGGCGACTGGGATTCCAAGGGGCTGACTTTTATGCAGCGGGAAGCCGTCATCAGTATAGCCAACGGTTCAAAATACATGCTTTGGGATTACCATCGACCAGACGGAACAGTAGGTGACGCGTGTGGCCGGAAACTCCGGGAAATTGAAAAATTCATCCACGACAGGGAAAATACTTTCAGGGAAGGAGAAATTACCGGAGACATTGTTGTTTTATCCACTATTGCATCATACGAAAATCAAAAACCGTACATTTTCCGGGATAAAGAGGTTTACGCGCATGAAGGCAGACATATTCCATCGGACGACGTCACTTCCACTCAGGGGGCATCATATTTGTTGCAGTATTCCGGGAGAAGCTTTATACTCGCAAATGAGGACAATATCTCCCGGCGAATTGCAGACGCAAAGCTGATTATCCTGCCTAAACAGAGCGTTGTTCCGCGGGATACCTCGGAACTGCTTGAAAAATTTGTCCGAAACGGCGGCTCCTTAATTCTTGTCGGGGCCATGCCGGAAAGTATTGCGGCCTGGACGGGGATGAAAAGTGAAGCGCCTTTGCCTCTTAACTTGAGTTATTTCAAGCTTTCCGGAAATAACATATGCAATGATGAATCAATTTGCTGTTTTGGAGATTTCGCTTCGGTGTGCGATGAGATCGGTGGAGCGGAAGTAGTGGTCAACTACTATAAACCCGAATATTATGATGAAATTGTCAAAAACGGCAAAAAGTATTATCGCGGCTTCAATCCGGCTGGAAAAATATCAACACCGGGAGCTTTGAAAAAAAATATCGGAAAGGGGACGGTTGTTTTATGCGGCGGCAACTTTTTCCAGGGATATCTTGAGCGCCCGTCCATCCAGTTGATCGGGATGATGAATCATTTGCTTGAACAATGCAATTATTTATCCCGTATCAATATTGAGCCGGGACTTGGGCTTGAAGTGATCGAAAGAGTCAGCCTTGACAAGCATATTATTCATATTATCAACCTGCTTGAATCAAATAATTTTCCCGCGATGGGGTCCTATCTGCCGCCGGTTAAAGATGTTAAAATATCGTTTTCGACAGACAGAAAACCTGAAAAAATAATCCTTGTCCCTGACGGAACGATTCTGAATTATTCATGGCGGAACCGTAAAATAGAATTTTCTATCCCGGTCGTAGAAATCCATAAAGCCGTGGAAATTCATTATTAAGCTGGAGATAATTATGGCAAACCAATACTTCAAAGACCGGTATTGGAGCGTTTTATACGCTCCGGAAACAGAATATATAAAAGATCATTGTTTTTTATTTCATAACAAACGTTGGCATATGTTTTCCATCAGCGGCAACGCTGGAGAGGAAATGAGTACAACTTTGGGAAACGAAGAAAAGTTATCCCATTCCGTATCTTCAGATCTGTGCGACTGGAAATTAGCCGGCCATTGCCTTTCCGTCAACGATATGCAAGGTGTGGATATGATTTGGGCGCCCTATATTGTCGAAGATTCCGGTACTTTTTATATGTTTTATACAAAATGCATCCAGCCTTTCAGGGACCCCGTAAACTGGAAAAAAGGGGCGCAAAGAAAAATCGGGCTTGCTGTTTCAGACGATTTATACCGATGGAAGCCGGAGTCACTGCCTGAAGAAATTACGGGTAAAGACCCTCATGTAATGTTCGACTCTAAAAGCGGCTCATGGATTTTGTACGTAATGGATGGATTGTTTCCGGGGATGACGGCATGGCGTTCCAGTGATTTAATTAACTGGAAGAACCCCGTCCAGGCTTTTTATGCTGCCCCGGAAACATTGTCGTCCCGAAATATTTACGAGTCGCCTTATATCCTTTATTATGCTTCCTGGGATAAATATATTTTATTTCTCAACTTTGGATATTCAGTTTCGGAAAATCCGTTGAAATTTGATGTTTTTCACGAATATACATGTTTTAATATTCCAAACGTACCTGATAAATGGCTGGAGAATCAAAAATACTTTCACCCTGCAATCGGTTTTGCCGGAGAGATTGTAGAAGTCGGCGGCGAATATTATAGAAGTTCATGTTTCGGGCCGAGGAATGCCTGGAAAATAAAGTTTTTCAAAGTCAATTTCTATTCAGACGGAAGTCTTTCAATCGAGGGTTAATCTGGAGCGGTCTAAATGTGCGGCGGGTTCTTTCCTGAGCGATGTTTATAAATGCGTGAACCGGCAATAAAAAAAGCGAGCACTTTTGAGAGGGCCCGCTTTTGATGTTTTAATAATAACGACTTAATCGTCGTTTTTAATGTCGCAGATGCGGCAGGAACGGCAATCAAGACCTTTCGGGGTCAGGTAGATTTCGCCGCGTTTAACCGCTTTGCGGATGTTCAGCCAGTTCATGAACGCCAGGAAACAGCCCAGGATAATGAAAGCCCCGGGAGCTCCGGTCGGCAGCATGAAACTGACTTTCCAGGCCGGAATCATTTTGACTTCGAATAACGTACCGGCACTGAGAAATTCACGGGTACAGCCCAACGCGACCAGTGCCAGAGTGAAGCCGGCACCCATGCCAAGACCGTCCATCGCAGAACGCAGCGGATTGTTCTTGGAGGCAAAGGCTTCCGCACGACCGAGTACAATACAGTTAACCACGATCAATGCGATAAATATACCCAGTGCACTATTAATAGCCGGAGGGGCATATGCCTTCATCAACATGTCGACCACGGTTACGAACGTGGCTATGACCACGATGTAACAGGGGATGCGAATCTTTTTCGGGACGATGCCGCGAATACAGGAAATGACAACATTACTGCCCAGTAGAACAAACATCGTAGCCAGTCCCATGCCGAGGCCGTTTTTGGCGTTGGAGGTGACGGCCAGAGTCGGACACATTCCGAGCAGCAGAACCAGAACCGGATTTTCTTTCCAGATACCTTTGCTGAAATCTTGAACTAAGCTCATTATTTACCCTCCTTCCTTTTGCCGGGGGCAAGTTCTGATTTAATCTCTTTTTTATCGACATTATAAGTATGAGATATGCGATAAACAACATCGGCAACCGCCCGGCTCGAGATTGTCGCGCCGGTAATATAATCCAGGGTGCCGCCGTCTTTCTTAACTTTCCACAATTCTTTGCCGGCGGTCTTGCCGTCATATTGATCGAGAATCGGGTTCGGGGGCAGGGCAACCGCTTCTTTGCCGCCTTTCAGCAGATCGAGAATGGTGATTTCCTGTTTGCGGTCGCAAACGACCGTCCCGAGGCCGGGAGTCTCGTTCTGTTTAGTGATGATCACGGTCCGGATCTTGCCGTCGGCATTGATTCCGACCATTGCCTGAATCAGGCCGCTGTAGCCTTTCATGGTTTTTGAGATACCGGCGACGGCGACCAGTTTTCCGCCTTTCAGTGCGCCGTAAAACAGCACATCGTATTTTTCCGCATCATCGGATTTGATGTTTTTAGTCGGGCCGACGATCTCATCGCATTCCGGCAGGACTTTTTTGAGTCCGTCGTTCAGAACTTTCTGTTCATTTTTCTTGATCGGTCCTTTGGTCAAGCTGTCCACCTGAGCCAGGATTAGCGCGGCAATCGCGCCTATCACGCACAGGAACACGCCCAGCAGGAAAGTGTTGTTAGTATCTTTAAGACTCATTTCAGCACCCTCCTTCCACGGCTTTGGGTTTAATGAAGCCGAACGGTTTGGTTCGGGCGAAACGGTCGATCAGCGGGACCAGCGCATTCATGAAGAGAACTGCGAAGCTGACACCTTCGGGATAGTTGCAGAAGAGGCGGATTACCACGGTAATAACTCCGCAGCCGATACCGAAAATAAACGCGCCGAGATTGGTCATCGGAGATGTTACCATGTCGGTTGCTTTGAAAAACGCGCCGAGCATCAAGCCGCCGGTCAACAGGTGGAACAACGGCGGGGCGTATGAACCGGGATCATAAAGGTTCATACCAAGAGTAAACAGGGCAACAGTTCCGAGGAACGCCACCGGCACCTGCCATTTGATCAGGCGCAGGCACAGCAGGAAAATTCCGCCGGCCAGCAGCGCCAGAGTGGAGGTTTCGCCAATACAGCCGCCGACGTTGCCGATAAAGTAGTTCCAATAGGCTTCGGTGCTGTACAGATGCGGGGTCAGGGCTTCTTTGGCTTCGCCAAGCGGAGTCGCGCAGGTCAAGCCGTCGACGAATTTGCTCTCGACCACATTGAACATTTTGGTGTATTGAGAAGTCATGGTGCTGGATTGCATCCAGTTGGTCGGGACCCAGGTAGTCATGTATTTGGGGAAGCCGATCAACAGGGCGACACGAGCGACCAGACACGGGTTGAACGGGTTGTGTCCCAAGCCGCCGAAGACTTGCTTGCCAAGCCATATCGCCAACAGGGCGCCGATCAGGCATAACCACCACGGCGCCATGGCCGACAGGTTAAGGCCCAGCAGCAGACCGGTTACCGCGGCGGAACAGTCTTTAACGGTTGAAATTGGTTTGCCGGCCAGTTTGCACCACAGCATTTCGGCCAGAACGCAGAACACTACGCACTGGACCACGACCAGAATCGCGCTGGTTCCGAAAAAGTACATTCCGGCAAAAGTCGCGGGCATCAGGGAGATCATTACCAGCGCCATGATCGCCTGCACGTCCTGTTTGGCGTGCAGGTGAGGCGAGGAACTGACCAGTAAAGAACCCTCATCCGGCATTCTTACATCAGGTTGGTTTTCCGTACTCATTTCTTGTTTTGTTTCCATTTTATATTATCAATTGCATTCAATTATTTTTTCTTTTTCCTGAGTTCCGCTTTGCAACGGCGAATATGCTGGATGATCGGGCGGTGCGACGGGCACACGTAAGCGCAGGAGCCGCATTCCAGACAATCCATGACATTATATTGGCCGGCCAGTTCGAACTTTTCGCTTTCGATCAGCGTACTGAGCGTTCCGGGCAGCAGATTCATCGCGCAAGCGCCGATGCAGCGGCCGCAGCGGATACATGGTTCCGATTGATATTGAACCACGTCATCGGGACTCAGCAGCAGGATGCCGGAAGTATTTTTCTGTACGGTAACATGCAAGGATTTTTGCGCAAATCCCATCATCGGTCCGCCGAGGATGACTTTGCCTACATTGCCTTTGACGCCGCCGGAGAGCTGGATTGCCGCTTCTATCGGCGTTCCGAGTTTCAAACGCAGATTAGCCGGAGAACTTACCGGTTCGCCGGTTACTGAGGTAATCCGGTCGATTAACGGTTTGCCTTCTTTGACCGCGTCGGTGACCGCCGCGGCGGTTCCGACGTTCTGGACCACACAACCGCAATCCATTGGTAGCGCACCAGCCGGAACTTTTCGTCCGGTTATCGCGTAGATCAGCTGTTTTTCCGCGCCCTGCGGGTACTTTACCCGCAAAGCCTTGACTTTGACGCCGTATTTGTCGGCAACCGCTTCCAGGGCTTCAATCGCGTCCGGTTTATTATTTTCAACCCCGATCGCAATCTCAGTTACTCCGGCCGCTTTCGCCAAAATAGCCGCGCCTTCGAGGACCTTGTCCGGCTGTTCAAGCATCAACCGGTGGTCGGCGGTGAGATAGGGTTCGCATTCCGCTCCGTTAAGGATCAGCGTATCGACTTTCTTGTCCGGGGGAGGGGACAGTTTTACATGACTTGGAAAAGCCGCGCCCCCCATTCCGACAATGCCGCTGTCGCAAATGCGTTTTTTCAATTCGTCGGCAGAAGCGTTTTTCCAGTCAATCGGCGGCGGCAGTTCACCCCAGGCGTCCTCGCCGTCAGCGTCGATTGAAACCGATTCAACCATAATTCCCATAGCACCGGGAATAAATTCAATACCGGCAACTGTGCCGCTGGTCGGCGCATGCAGCGGGACCGACACAAAGCCGCCGGCTTCCGCGATCATTTGACCTTTTTTGACGACATCACCTTTTTTAACCAGCACCTTTGGAGGAGCGCCGATGTTCTGGTGGATCACTACCTTATAATTATCCATCAGCGGCGCGTCGGCTATCGCGCTTTTTTCAGCCAGTTCCTTTCCCTCTTTGGGATGGACGCCGCCTTTGAATTTAATGGTTTTCTCAATAGATTTGTAATCGCTCATTTCGCGGCTCCTTCCGAATCGGCTTTGCACTTGTTATAGTGGTCCTGATCCAGCAATATACAATTGGTCGGACATTGTGCCGCTTCAATGATTTCTGCGCCGGGAGGATTGTCGTAGTTGACCATCGCCCTGAAACCATTCATTTCAATATTTTCTTCCGCGGCTTTGAAGCATTTGCGGCAGCCCAGACACGGAACCGCGCAGACTTTCTTTTTGACCGGGCCTTTTTCCGGCGAACTGCAGTAAACATGAACTTTGGCCGAGGCTGGAACCAGCTTGATCAGGTCGCGCGGGCAGGTTTCTACACATTTGCCGCAACCGACGCACAATTGCGGATGTACTACCGCCAGGCCGTTCAGGATTTCGATCGCGTTGAAAGGACAGGCGCGGGCGCAACTGGCCATTCCGAGGCAGCCGTAGCCGCAGCCTTTCGGCCCACCGGCGATCAGGTTGGCGGAGATACAGTCGCTGACGCCGTTATATAATGATTTGACTTTAGTCTGGTTTACGTCGCCGCCGCACAAAACGACTGCGATTTGTTTTTCGCCGCCGGTGGCGACAATACCCAGAAGATTGCAAATTTCCTCAATTGCTTCTGGTGAATTTACTGGACATTTGTCAGGAGTGGCTTCACCGGCGACAATCGCTTTGGCGAAATCAGAGCATCCGGCACGGCCGCAGCCGCCGCAATTCGCGCCGGGCAGCATCTCACAGACTTGCTCAATCCGGGGATCGGTTTTGACAAAAAATATTTTTGCCGCAATCCCGATTACGCAGCCGAGGACCAAGCCGATCAGGGCCATTACGATAATAGCTGTAATCGTTGTTAACATTTTCTTCCTTTAATATTTTAATTTTCTAATATTTAGCACAAGCCGGAGAAACCGATGAACGCCATCGCCAGGATGCCGGCGGTAATCAATGCCAGGGACATTCCTTCAAACGGTTTCGGGGGCGCGGCAAGTTCCAGGCGTTCGCGCAGGCTGGCGAACAGGATTAGCGCCAGAGCAAACCCCAGGGCAGAGAAAAAGCCGAAAATAGTTGAATCGAGGACGCTGTAGCCTTTGTTGGAGTTAATGGTGGCAACCCCCATGACCGCACAGTTGGTAGTGATCAGCGGCAGGTAAATGCCTAACGCATTGTAAAGCGGCTGGCTGACCTTCTGCAGGACGATCTCGACAAGTTGAACCAGAGACGCGATAACCACGATAAAGGTGAGAATTTTCAGGAACGCCAGATTTACCGTTCCACCTCCAATATTTATATCCACCTTTAACAGGTAGTTATAAATAGCTGAAGTGATCAGGGAAGCCAGGGTCATTACGAAAATAACCGCACCTGACATCCCGAGAGCCGTATCCAACCGTTTCGAAACCCCGAGAAACGGACAGATACCCAGAAAACGTGCCAACACAAAGTTGTACACCAGAACCGCGCCAAGCGTTAGTTCCAGGTAGTGACTTGTCATTGCATACCTCTTGATAGTTGTTTTTGTTAATGTATAGGCAATTTATGTATCTTGTAATTTAGCTCAATTTTGTCATTTTTCAAGTTGAAAATCCGAGCTTTAAGCAACAATTTTACTGTGTTTTAACATTTTACAGGGGCAGTTTCAAAAGCTCTTCCGGAACATTGACAAAAATAATAAAGTCTGTTCGCAATAGACTTGTTTATGGTGTATATTAAACGGCTGTATTGGAAAAGAGCAATACAATAAAACACATGCGATCATGTTGGTTGTTAAAAGTCTGTAACAAGAGTTAAGGAATATATCTGAAGATGGAAAATGTGAGTTTGGAAGATCTGTTTATTGCCGCATCCGAGAGTGCCGCTGGTGGCGTTTTGAAAAAATTGGAAACCGCGTTGCAGTCAACCGAAGATATAAATGCTTCGGAAATAGTCGAAAGTATAGATTTTCTTCTGGATAGCTGGGGCGAGGGACTGACTGAAGAACAGGCTGATTTTATTTTCACTCTTGCAGATCGCGGGTATAATGGGAATTCGATTTATCGCAAACAACTCGCTGAAGCAATTAAAATAAAACTGCCGCCTTATCAGGCGAAGACCGGTTTCCTGCGCGCTCTCGGACTCCGGGACAAGGATATCACTCCGTATGAGGTGGTTAAAAGATACCGTAATTTAAGTGGCCTGAAAATCGGTATTTTCGCTTTTATGAAGAATACTAAACGCTGGGGCAAATTGACCAATATCGACTCTTTTACCGGTAACGCGGCCATTACTTCCATTCCGGAACACGGTTCTTTTTCCACTCCTCTGACGACTCTGCTCTCGGATTCAGTTATTTTTGAGAGTTCGCCTGAAACCATAAAATTAACCAATACCGGTAAAGCGGTGATCCACGCACCGGATTTCCGCCGCATCGCGATGGACCGGGCGGTAACTCCGCTCAGTGAAGATTCCCTGCAGCAATTGGCCAAAATGATCCTGGTTCCGGAGTCAATGTCCGGTGATAGATTTGACCAGTGGTGGCAGGCTGCCGCTGAGAGCGCGAAACCGACCGGCCAGCGTCATCCGTCCGGAGCACGCAGCTGGCAGGAACTGAATACTTTGCTGACTACCTCTGAAGACGCAATTGAACCGTTCAAGCAGGATGAAATTGTTACACTGAAAGAATTTTTTGTTAAGCGCCGTCCGCCTACGAACAACAAAGACCTGAAAATGGTGTTTGAAACCCTGGGGTTGCTTTATGACCTGATCGACGATGAGGAAATGGCGGATCTTTGTGAACCGTTGATCGGCAAACTCCAGTTCTGGCCCGAAGACGCGACGACTTGTGAGTTGGAGGAACTTGCCGTCTGGGGCGAAGTGAATGTTAAATTTATGGAAGGCGTCAGTGCGATGATGGCGGCGGCGCTCAGTCCCGATTATATGGCTGAATATGCTTTGAAACTGCCGCTGAAAGCGCTCAATTCGTTCTGCGCTGTTGTCGATGAGGAACTTTTGACTTCGGTTATCCGTTGCTCCAGAACTTGCAGTTGTGATATTCTCGTTTGGATATGGAAAAACCGTAAAGGGCATTCAGTTGAATTGTTGGATGAAGTCAATATTGAACATGTTATCCGTTCGTTGTCGGGAGGCAATCTGCCGAAAGCCTGGGGCGCGGCGGAGCGTGAGTTGCGCAAGCTGCTGATCGATAAAGCCGATTTCCACAAACATTTGATTCGTGAAGCAGGGGATAATCCGTCATTGCTGATGATGGCTCTGCAAAATGCTATTTTCCTGAATTCTGGCGAACGTCAAAGCCTGTTGGTAAAACTTTCGCGCGTATCTGACCGGCTGCGTGATGCACTTGAAGGCGGCGGCGCTGAAAAATTGCTGGGCAAAGAGCATGTTTCAAAAGGTAATGAAGTGGTTATTCCGTCCGCAACGTCGATGCGCAGTCACCGCCTGATGGCGGAAGAGTTGGCTGATTTGATCGCGGTCCAGATTCCGGAGAACCGGGAGGCCTTGAAAGTTGCCCGGGCGCACGGTGACTTCCGTGAGAATGCCGAATATGACGCGGCTAAAGAACGCCGGAATTTCCTGGGCTCACGTCGGGCCGAACTTGAACGGGATCTGATGGAAATTCATCCGCTGGTTCTGCGGGATGTCAAGCTCGAAGGTCAGGCGGTTATCGGCAGTCAGGTGACCTTGCGTCGCGATTCAGGTGAAGAAACGACTTATCTCCTGCTGGGGGTTTGGGACGGGGATCCTGACAAAAACTGGTTGTCATGCCGGACCCGGCTCGGTTCCGCGGTTTACGGGTTGAGCGTCAATGACACGCTTTCCCTGCCGGATGGAGGGAATGCTGAAATTGTCAAAATTGAACCTCTGCCGGAAAATGTAATCAGTCTCCTTGACGAGGAGGCATAAAACGGAAGCTGCTATCTGATGTTGATGCGCCATCCGAATCCTTTTAAACGAAAAATTTATAGGTATTCTCACCGTTTAAAAGACTGGAGAAATATCGGTTCCTATGACCGGCGGGATATTGTTTTTGAAAAATCCGATGTCGCGGCGGTCAAGTATCAGGTGGAAACGCCGGAAGGAATTGCCGGAAAACGTCTGGTTTTCTTTTCAGACACGCATTATCTTACTCCGGCAGTGGCGGAAAGAAATCAAAAGATCGCGGATATGATCGCGGAATTAAAGCCGCATATTCTGGTTTACGGCGGGGATATCGTCTCTTTTAACTGCGAAATGAACGGCTTCAGGGATTTGTTGAGCAGGCTGCCGTCAGGTCCGGTTCGACTGGCGATGGCCGGCAACTGGGATCGCTATAAAAAGTTCTGGTATCCAACAGAACGTCATCGCGAATTATATGCTGAGTTTGAATTCGACTATCTGATTAATCGTGAAAGGACGGTTGAAGGCATCAGATTCTACGGATTGGACGATATCAAGGCCGGATTTCCGTATTTTAATTTGACTGAAAAAAGTGATTTTACCGTATTGCTGGCCCATAACCCGGATTTGGTGGTCGAAATTGGCCGGCGGCAAAATCTTAACTTGATTGATCTATGTTTATGCGGGCATACTCATGGCGGCCAGATAAGGTTGCCCTGGATCGGGCCGGTTATCGCGTCATCGCGATATCGTGTAAAATTCGCTTACGGCCGGTTCAAACACGACCGGACTGGTGCTGAAATGATCGTATCTTCCGGTTTGGGTTGCTCAATCATTCCGGTGCGCTGGAATTGTCAGCCGGAAGTCGTTTTAGTGGAATTTATCAAAAAAAGCCTAAAATAATGGAAGTTTTCCAATTTTTTTTTGATTTTTTGCGTTACAGGTGTAATAATAACTATCCCGGAAGGGTATATTAAATGAAGGAAGAGAATTAAAAAATGAGTAGAATAGTTCTAAACGGCAAGATTCACATTGCCCGGTTGACACAATGTGAACTTGATTATGAAGGCAGTTTGGAAATTGATATCGATTTGATGCGTGAAGCGGGTATTTTGCCGTATGAAAAGATTCTGGTGGTTAACCGGAGAAACGGCGCCAGGCTTGAGACTTACGCGATTCCCGGTGAGGCCGGTAGCAAAGTTTTCTGCATGAACGGTCCGGCTGCTCATCAGGGCGCTCCGGGCGACGTCATAACCATCATGGCATTCGCGGTGGTGGATGATGCGGCGGCAGCGGTGATTGAACCGAAAGTGATAGTTCTTGACGCAAACAACAATATAGTTGAAAGGAAAGGCCGTAAACCCGGCTATTGATAAGTGGAATTTGACAATAACGGAAAATGCTGGTATGTTAAAGCGATTGAACAGTTGTAAAGGTCAGGCCACAGTTGAATATGTGATCATTATGACTTTTTTTGTGATAATCGCGCTGGGAACGCTGGCGTTGTTATATGCGTATTCGGAATACAACTGGAGACTGATCAATACGGTCAGTGTCCCGGTTCCATAAAATTTATGTTCAACAAACCCCTATAACAAACGGAGGATTCGCATGAAAAAGAGATTTAAAAGACAAAAAGGGCAGGCGATTGTCGAGTATGTAATTATCGTCGTCGTCGTCGCTCTGGCGGCACTGGTGGTACTGGGTGCATTCAGTGACCGTATCCGTACCATGATTGCCGGGGTTACAAGTTCTTTGGATAATGAAGAACACAGCATTGGCGACAGCTCATTGCAACAGGCCAAGGATCTTGAAGCCAGCGGCGTGGACATTGACAGCGGCAATTGATATATAAGTTTAATTATGCCGTTTTGCCTTGACAATAGAGGTAAGACGGCTTTTTTTTATTTTCCGGAGGAAGAGCGTGATATGTCGGAGAAAACTGACGTAAAAAAAACTGAAGACCTGAAGTTTGAAGAGGCAATGGAACGTCTGGAGCAACTGGTTGATAAAATGGAAAGCGGAGAACTGCCGCTGGATGAAATGCTCAAGGCCTACGAAGAAGGTTCCAAACTGGCGGCTGTATGCAAAGGGAAGCTTGCCGCTTTTGAGAAAAAGATTGAAGTGTTGACCAAAGAAACTGCCGAAGGCGGCGAGTGGTGTGACTTCAGTCCCGCCGCCGTGGACCGGCGTGAAGTCGGCAGCGACAGCACTGACGCTCCGTTTTAATCCGTACGACGGATGGCTGTGTAGCGCTTCAAACATCGCACTATGTGTGCTCAGGAAGCGGAAATAATGTAAAAATAAGTTAAGGGTTTAATTTACCGTCCCTTGGGGCGTATTTGTTTGCCCATTTTACGGATTCCCGCACCGTGGGCGTGTAAGTTTTGGCGCAAATTCCCCCGATGCTTGATGACTGAAAGCAAAATTTTATTGAAACTTCAAATCTTACTTGAGTCTTTAAAGCAAAAAGCCCCGAATAAATTTACCGAAACAACGTTTCGGGGGCGGTTTTCCGCATTGGTAGCGGCACCGCATCCGGATGATTTCGATGCAATCGGGGTTAGCTTAAAGCGTTTTGCAGTCGGAGGCGGCAAATTGCATTTAGCGGTTTTGGCCGGGGCCTGGAGCGGGGTTGAGGATTCTTTTTGTGACCCGCCTTCGATTGCTGCAAAGTCGCGATGCCGTGAGCTTGAACAGCTTGACAGTTGTCGTTTTTTCGGATTGTCTGAAGAGTCTGTCTATTTCTTGCGGATGCGGGAAGATTCAGCAGGTAACATTATGGATTTGGAAGAGAATTTTCAACGTCTGAATTCCCTGGAAAAAAATATTCAGCCTGATTTGATCTTTATGCCGCACGGCAATGATACCAACCCGGATCACCAGCTTGCCCGGAGAATGGTCGCCCGTTTTAATATTCCGGTCTTATGCAACCGTGATCCCAAAACTATCGCGATGCAGGATGAGTTGATTACCTGGTTTGGCAAAGATGAAGCGGACTGGAAAGCGGAGCTGCTGCGTTGTCACAAGTCTCAACATCAACGCAATTTAAACACTAGAGGATACGGTTTTGACGAACGTATTCTGAAAGTTAACCGTGAACTAGCAGCAAGCCTTGGAGGGAATTCGGCGTATGCCGAGTCTTTTGAGGTTTTTATTTAAAATATTAGTTTATATTATTGGATATAAGTATCTTATGATTTATATATAATCAAGCTGTCTGATAATTAACATATTAAATTTTGGTTGCTGAATTTGGAACTTTTCCTTTAAAAACATTGTCCTGAAATAATAAGTGATAAGTTTTTCTGTTTGCAGGCATGATTTATCGCAAAAAAGCGTTAACTTAATAGATAGATAAGTAATTTTCGGGTAATTGCAATGGATAGAGTAAATCGAAAAATTATTAAAAATACAAGACTGCTGCTGATTTTTTTTCTGATGCTTCTGGTAGTTCCTGTTTATGCGGCAATGCGCTGCAGCCAGTGTAACGGTGTTATCAGGGGAAATTATTACAAACTTAACGGAAAAGTATATTGTTCCCGGAAATGCCGGGATACTGTTTTGCCGAAATGTGTGGTTTGCCATAAAACTATCAGAGGTGGCGTATTAATCAAGAACGGAAAATATTATTGTTCCCGGAAATGCCTGGATACTGTTTTGCCGAAATGTGTGGTTTGCCATAAACCGGTCGGGCGTGGCGGATTAATCAAAAGCGGAAAATATTATTGTTCTCGTGAGTGTGCTGAAACTACTTTACCGAAGTGTTCCATGTGCGGAGTAAGGCTGCATGGCGCTTATATGAATTTCGGCGGTAGTCTTTATTGTACGAATTGCGCCGCTCGTCCCAAGTGTTTCTGTTGTCAGAAACCCGCTGACGGGGAAACTCTTGCCGATGGTCGTCATGTTTGTAAGACATGTATGCGAGACCCTGTTTCCAGCTTGGAGCATCTGGAAAAAATCCGTAAGTTTGTTCAGCAGATATTAAAAACAAATTTAAATATTGTTGTTCCGCCGGAAGTTGAATTGCGGCTGGTTGATTTTCCTACTTTGGAAAAGAAGTCACCTAAGTATTCAGAGGGAATGGAGCTGGGGCTGTTTGAGTATAACTGCCGGATTCATACGCAAACAAAAAGGAATATGTTTACCGGTAAGGAAACCGTTAAAACCTATAAGACTGATGAAAAATATATTATATATATACTTGATCATCTGCCGGTATACAAAGCTAAAGAGGTTATGGCCCATGAAATGGGACACGCCTGGATGCAGAAATACTACCCCGGCATCAAGGATCTGAAAATTCGCGAGGGTTGGGCTCAATATGTCGCCCACGGAGCGAACAAGGCTATGAATCAGGCTTATTTGAACCACTTCATAGAGATTAGTAAGGATCCGATTTACGGGGATGGCTATCGCCAGATCAGGAAAATGATCGACCAGAAGGGGCACTCCGGTCTCAGGCGTGAATTTCGCCGTATGAGCAATGCGAAATGACTTGTATTGCATCTATTCAGCGGTATATTAATTCGATATTCTGAATTAATTTAACCCGAACTGAATGATTGAATTTCTATGCCTGCATTTACTACGCCGATTATCTGGTTGAACATTATCATTTTTATTTGCGGCTTAGCTGCGCTCATCAAAGGCAGCGACTGGTTTGTTGACGGCGCGGTAGCGGTTGCCAGGCGTTTTAACGTGCCGCAAGTTGTTATCGGATTGACCCTGGTCAGTATCGGTACTTCATTGCCGGAACTTGCCACTGATGTTTACGCTTCCTGTCGGGCTTTTGCCGGTTCCGGAAATGCCGGCGAGATCATTGCCGGTGATATAATTGGCAGCAATATTACAAATATCGCTTTAGTTCTTGGTATCGGCACGATTATCATGGGATCGATAGCGACTCCCAGGCAGTTGTTATTGCGTGACGTAGTGTTCATGCTTATCATCTTTTTGCTGTTACCGCTAGCGGCTTTGACCAGTGGAGCCGGAGAACTTCATATTGGTCGATTTTGGGGAATCGTTCTACTGGTTATTTTGGCTTTTTATCTATATTTTCTCTTCCGGCATCCTGAGAAGGTAAATGAGATGGAAGAAGAAGAGGCAGAGGAGACGACAATCAAGACTATGTCCGGCGCATCCTTCGCGATAATAGTCGGGATCACTTGCATTTTCAGTGGAGCTAAAGCTTTGGTTGACAATGTCCTTGCGGTGGCCTTGGATTTGGGGTTGAGTACTGCTTTGGTTGCGGCTACTGTGGTTGCATTCGGCACCTCGCTGCCGGAACTGGCAGTGACGGTAACCGGAGCAATTAAAAAACAGCATTCTTTGGCTTTGGGAAACATTATCGGCAGCTGTACATTTAACATTCTGCTGATTATCGGCGTTTGTTCAAGCATTAATCCCATTCCGATTACCCGGGAGATGATGTATTTTAATATTCCGGTTATGGTAGCGTGCGGTATTTTACTGGCCATATTTATGCGGACAAAATGGAAACTGGTCAGGCTTGAGGGAGCTGGTTTGCTCCTTGCATATATTGTATTTGTTATCTTCAATATTATGAAGATAAAAGGCTGAAACTGTTAACTCCAGCTGTTTCGAAGCAATTCCGCAGTGGCAATTAGAGCTTCAGGGACGACCCGGTTGTTGCCTACTACCGCCATGAAGTTATTGTCGCCAACCCAGCGCGGGACAATATGCATGTGCAAATGATCCTTTACTCCGGCTCCGGCCGCTGCCCCAAGGTTGAATCCGACGTTGAAACCTTCCGGCTGCATCACTTTACGCAAAATTTGCTGTGCCTCCACGCAAAGTTCCATTATTTCAGCCCGAACTTCAGAGGAAACCTCTGCCAGATCTCCGATATGATCGTAAGGTGCAACCATCAGATGCCCTGAATTGTATGGATAGCGGTTTAGAATGATAAAAGCGTTTTTACCGCGATGGATAATCAAACGTTCTTCCATCGTGTCCGCCCCCGGATGCTTATTGCCGCAGAGAAAACATTCCCCGTCTTTTTCAGACCGGATAAACTCTATTCTCCAGGGTGCCCACAATGGTCGATCCATGATTACTTCCTTTTCTTGCTGATCTGCTCAAGATAGCTTTTATAATAACGTTCCACTTTTTCGCGTTTTTCGCCCGGAGTTTTTTCCAGATAGGTCCCGCCTACGCAGAAGCAGGCAAAACCGCCGGAAGCTGCGCCCCAGGCCGCGGCTTCAATCAGATCAGGTTTTTCATCCGGATTGTCTTTCAACTGTTGACATATTCCGGCTACGACTCCGCCGCAGAAATTGTCTCCGCATCCGGTGGTGTCTCCGCGCAACTCAGGATGTTCTTCCATATCGATGTCAGCCTGCTTGCAGACCGGGAACGAGTCGAGTTCCTGTTCCTTGCAGGAGCGTCCGCTGCTCCAGATATAGAAATTTTTCGCGCCGTGTGTGATAATAAATGAGGAAACTCCGAACGCTTTCAGAAAATGAGCCGCAGATTGAATATTGCCCGCGCCGGTCATTTTCATGGCTTCATCCCAGTCTACAATCAGCAGGTCAATATAACGATAGGTGTCGTCGCTTTCGCCAATGGGCCACGGCGAACCGGGATTTTCTTTTTCGTTGCGGAAATCGAATACGGTGCTGACGATATTGAAGCATTTGTTTTCGAGTCCTTTGAGCAGTACTTTATTCAGGTGATCGTGGAGATCCGGAACGAGAGCGGTCGCTCCGGCCAGGATTACATTGGCTTCATAAAATTCGTCATTGATCATTTCCGGAGTATAAAACCATGCCGCGCCGATATTGTTGATAAAGGTTCGTTCTCCCTTGCCATTATGATAATTCGGGTCGGAAAGTACATAAGTAAACGGAGTTACACCTTTAACGGTTACATAGTTATCAATGTTGATCGGGGTTTGCTCCACGATTGAGAGAATGTTTTGTCCGATCTCGTCATTTCCCATCGCCCCGTAGAAGTTGACTTGGAAGTCGTCGTTTTCAAGCAGTTGCGCGATATTGATCCCGGCCACGATAGCCGGTCCGCCGACGTTCCAGGCATCTGGTTGGCTGGAGCCGAGGATTTCGTGCGCTATATTGGAGAATCGAGTGTTTCCTGCAAAGTATTCCAGTTCTTCCGCGAAGACCAGTTGACCGGGGATCAGGCCGCCGTCGCCCTGTTTTACGGATTTGTATTTCTGAAATCCGGGGCTGTTAAAATCAACATTTGTGTAAAGATAGTCGCACAGCGAACAACCTAGAACTGAAACCTTGAACATAAAAAACTCCTTATTAGTAATATTTGATCTTCTAACAATAAAGGATAACGGGATTTTTTCAAGTTCGCAGTGAAATAAAAATGCTTAAATCAGCGCTTCTTCAATCGCTTCATGCAGTTTATTCGTAGTTGCTTTGTAGTTTCCGGTAATAAAGTGGTTGCAGACGAAACGGTTTGACCAGTTCGGATATCCGAGAGTTTTGAAGTATACCCGTTTAAACCAGGGATGTTTCCAGGCTTTGTTGATAAATTCCTGCATGCGGATATGATGGTGTATTAATTCCAGTCTTTGTTGATATGCCTCGTTCAAATCAATGTTTTTATCGAGATATTCGATGATTGCCTGAGACGCGAACAGTCCTGATGCGGAGGCGTAGTACAAGCCTTCCCCGGTAATTGCGTTAGCCAGCCCGGCTGCGTCGCCGACCAGAATGAGCGGCATTGTCCGGCTGTATGGTTCTCTGACGTAATTGCCGATAGGCAGAAACGCTCCCTGCCACGGTCCGACTTTATCAGCGACGCCGTAATCCTGCAGGAATCTGGCGAAAGCGGCTCGGGTATCTTTGACCCACGAGGTTTCACCGCCGATTCCGTACATCATCGCGCCGTGGGCGGCGGGAAATTTCCAGGCATAGCCGTTTCTGATATAATTGAAATAGATACAAACATCATTCGGCTCGGTATTTTTTTCCGCCGGAACAAAAGCCTCAAAACAAAAGCAATTGGTTTGATAATCCGGGGCGATCAGTTTTCTTACCTGGCTCAACGCGCCATCAGCTCCAACCAGCACTTTGAATTCGATAACCTCTCCGGACGCAAGCGTAACCGTATTTGCGGTGATCGAATCAGGCTTGATTATGGAGTTTTCATAAACGGTCCCACCGGCATCTTTGAAATGTTCGATTAAATAATTGTCGAAAGAAACCCGGTCGATCAAATCAAGAATTTGCGTATTAAAGGTGGAAAAGTGCCGGTCTTTCATGAAAAATCTGACCCGGTCGGTTTTTTCGACAAAGATTTCGTCAATTGATTTACCAAGCATTTTTTCATAGACAAAACGGGCTTTGTGGGCCATCAAGCCGCCGCAGAGTTTGTGGCGCGGGAAACTTGCCTTATCGACAATCGCGACTTTTTTGCCCTTTTTGCTAAGCATGTAGCCTAAACTTGAACCGGCCGGTCCGCCGCCGACTATTACAGTATCATATTCTATTGCCATTTTTTAACCTTGTTATTATGCTCAAACGCTTCTCAATATGTCGCGCTTCCCCGCTTTTTCAAGTCGTTTTACTTGACAAAACCCGAAATTACGCATTTTCTCATGTGTGGCGGCACTGACAAGAAGCGCAATTAGTCGCTATTTTTATCGCAGGTGGTGGGAGTGTAAGTTGTTTGTTTTTAATGTCTTGTTGTTTATTTATAGTCAAGCCGTCTGAATAAAGTTACATTACTAATAAGTGTCTTACAGGTTGAACTATTTTGATATATATGCTATATTTTTCACAAGATGAATTGAAATAAATAATCCTGGCGACGCGAAAATTATTTTACGCCATTGTCATTAACATTCAGAATGGTATTTATGAATAAAAGTAACAATTTTAATGTGGTTCTGGTTGCTCCAGAAATACCGCAAAATACCGGAAACATCGGCCGGTTGTGCGTTTCCACAAATACACGGCTGCATCTGATCAAGCCATTGGGATTCTCGCTTGAAGACAAATATCTGAAACGGGCGGGAATGGATTACTGGCCGCAACTTAAACCTGATATCTATGATTGCTGGGATGATTTTATGGCTGTAAATCCTCACGCTGAACTATTGTTTTTTTCGACAAAAACCGATAAAATATTCTGGGACTGCCAGTATCCGCAAAACGCCTACCTGGTTTTTGGTAATGAAGGGCACGGACTGCCTGCTGATTTTTATGAAAAATATCGTGACCGCATGTATACTATACCAATGCGCGGTGATTTTTGCCGGAGTTTCAATTTGGCCAACTCGGTGGCAATTTCTCTTTTTGAGGGCCTAAGACAGCAAAACGTCAGGACATAATTATGGAAAAATTTTTGAAAATTGTTTTTATAGCAATCGGCGCGGTAATCATTATCGGTCTGGTAATACTATTATTGCCGCTCTTGATAATCGGCATTCTGCTTGGACTGCTCTTCGGAAAGCTCAAGATAGCTCAACTGAACGCTTTAAGCAAGCGGAAATACGGTTGTCATGAGGATGCATATTTTGTTGATTCAAATGATCTTTCAGAATTCTCAGATCAGAGTGGCGACAGTGGATACAGAGATATCTCTGATGGCCAGGGCATTGACTATGAGGACGGAGAGATTATTGACGTACAGGCAAAAGAGGTAGACGAAAAGCAGTAATTTATACTTGAAAATACGTCTGTTCCAGCTGGTTTTACCTTGACTTTACCTTGAGTAAGTGATAGATTTATATTGATTGGTAACGGACTTTTAACAAGCGAAAAGTTTTATGCAAAAAGATATGACTAAAATGCACTTACCGCAGGATATTTCGGCAACCATCATCAATGGTTTCAACATGGCTGTCTGGAGCTATCGGGCCGATGAAAAAAAATTTGAATTGAAAGATAATGCCGAAGGTACAACAGGCTGGACCCAGCAGGAACTTGAATCGGAGAATGTCAGTTTTCTGGAACTGGTTCACCCCGATGAACGTGGGGAACTCGAGTCGCAATTGACCCATTGCGCCTCGGGAGAAGAACCTCTGGTTAGTACTGAATTCAGGTTGCGGCATCGGACCGGAGGATACTTCTGGATGCGCTGCAGCGGAACCCGCGGAGAGAATGACGGTAACATTCTTACCGGTTTGATCGAGAATATTCATCGACATAAGTTGAATGAACAGGCATTGTTGGAAAGTGAGGAGAAGTTCCATAAAGTCGTATCCGGGGCCGCCATCGGAATTATGATAATTCAGAACGGTCGACTGGCTTTTGCCAACACTTTCTTACTTGATCTGCTGAATGTCAGTCAATTAGAATTAAAAATGATGGAGATTGACGACATCCTGCATCCGGGAGACCGGGTTGCCGGCGGTCGTACCGCAATGCTGCGTTATCAAAACGAGGGAGCCGATTTTAACCAGGAACTTCATCTCCGGATAAAATGCGAGAAAAAATGGCGGTCCATGGCCTGCAACGGTACGGTTATAGAATGGAACGGACGACCCGCGGTACTGCAGTTTATGACTGACGTTACAGAAAAAGAACGTCTTGAAAGTGACCTGCGTCAGTCTCAGAAAATGGAGGCCGTTGGTCAACTGGCCGGTGGCGTTGCTCATGATTTCAGAAATATGTTGAATGTGATTCTCGGCTACGGCAGGATGCTAGAGAAAAAAGTGGAACCTGAATCACGCGAACGCAATTATATTGATCGTATGCTGGAAGCTGGAGCCAGGGCTGAAAGTCTGGTCCAGCAGCTTTTGACATTCAGTCGCAAAGAAGCGATGAATCCGGAATTGTTCGCACCGCAGGCCGCGGCGGGAGGATTGCTTAATATTATCGGGCGGATACTTGGTAAAGATATTAAAATAGAACTGGATTACCGGAAGGATCAGGATTTTCTGGTCAATGCCGACCGCGGACAATTTGAGCAGGTTTTAACCAATCTGTGTGTTAACGCGCGTGACGCCATGGATGCCAAAGGCGAACTGAAAATCTTTTTTGAAAGGGACAAAGTCGAAGATGGGATCTCTGCCGTTTTCGCCGATACCAAACCGGGCGAATTCGTCAAGATGTCGGTAACTGATACCGGGTCGGGAATTTCTCCTGAAGATATGGAACATATTTTCGAACCATTTTTCACGACCAAGGAAACCGGAAAAGGGACCGGCTTGGGATTGGCTACGGTATTCGCTATTGTCAAGCGTCACAAAGGTCTGATCAGAATCGACTCAACAAAAGGCGTTGGTACGACATTCCACATTTATTTACCGGTGGCTGAACAATAAATCGGATCATTTTACCTGGGCACAGCCAGGGAAAGCTGTTACTATGAGAACAAAACTCTTTATTCTAAAGCTTCTTTTTGTTTCATTGTTTCTTGTGTCTCATAGTCTCTATTCTCACATTCCATCAAAATCAAAGGAGATAGAGCCGGTAAGAATTGGCTATATCGATTTTGTGCCGGTTTTTTTTCGTAATAACGAAGGGGATGCTGATGGTTCATTTATATACATTCTCCGGCTTTGGAGTCACAGCAGTGGCATTCCGATAAAACTGATTTATTTTGATGAATGGAAAAATGCCGTTGCTGCACTCGAAAACGGCTCAATTGATTTACTGCCTGGAGTGTACAAAACTCCGGAACGGGAAAAAAAATATATTTTTTCCACTCCTTTTGCCTCTTTCAGAGAAGATTTGTTTATTCGTAAAGAGTTGAGTCGTACCGGGATTAATACTGCGGTCTTCGGCGTGATCCAGGATACTTATCGTGAAAGATGGTTGCGTCAGGATTATCCCCTGGCTACATTTAAACTCTGTAAAAATCCCCAGACCCTGGTTTCTGAGTTCGCTAAGAATAACATTCAAGTTTTCGCAATGAATCAGAATTCCGGCGTCAGGTATTTGAGTCAAATCGGGATGTCGCTAAACCAGCAATACCGAATTCAACCGTACCGTACTCTTGATTCGTGCGCGGTTGCTATGCCGAAAAATGCTGATATCATAGAAAAACTTAACGAAGGCCTGAAAAAAATTGGTACTCAAAAGCTTGATTCAATTCTCAGGGCCTGGCGAGTTGACAAGAACCAGCATGATCAAGTATTTTCCCGACCCGTCAGGATTATCTATGTAAAAGACATTTCTCCTTACCAGTATGCCGATAGTAACGATAATCCAGCCGGGTTTTGCCCTGAATTCTGGCGAAGATTTGCTTTCGAGAATAATATTGAGGTTGAATTCATCGGCGCTGATAACTGGGGAAAATCTTTGGAGATGCTTTATTCCGGCGAAGGTGATTTGCACTGCGGAATGTTTTATTCAAAAGAAAGAAGCAAGCTTCTGGTATTTACCAAGCCCTACTTAACTACAAAACTGGCGTTGTATATTGATGATTCGATCAGCGGCATTAATCGACTTTCAGATATTTCAGGTTTTGTTGTGGGTTGTACAAAGGGCTCTTTTGCGGCAACTACTTTGATCCGCAACAAAATTATGACCAAACAATTCAATAACAGTCAGGAAATGCTTGATGACTTCTACTCGGGAAAGACCAAAGCGGTGTTGATGCTGGATGAGTTTCCTGACTCAATTGACCTGCCCAATAAGAATAAAGATTTCTATAAGGTAATTCTGCCGAACCAGTTTTCCTGGCACGGCGCGGCTTTGGCGTCGAACAAAAAGTTGATTGAGCAGATTAACAAACTCATGGGATTTATTCAACAACCGACCGCGAAACAAATAAAGGTGTGGACGATCGGGGTTCCGTTAGGTCAACCGCCGATGTCTTTTGCGACTCGTGACGGTTCCGTTTTAGGGGCAGTGCCGGAATTCTGGCGGGAAATGGCCGAAAAAAAGAAATACAAAGTTAAATTTGTTATTGGCAACTGGCTGCAGTTAAGGCAATGGCTGAAAGACGGCAGGATTGATTTTATCGGTCTGTCTCCCGGCAGTTATACCGAGGCGGCCTGGCTGCGCAGCATTCCCTTTGGAATTGTCTGTTCCCAGCAGCTTTACAGTGCAACCGGAAAAACGCCGCTGCCCAGAGAAAAATTCGGGGTTCTGCTGCCATCGTCAATCTCTGCTGCACTGCAATATCCGACGTTGCGTCTGCAGGCATACAATTCAGAAAAACAGATGATTTCTGATTACAAAAAAGGCGATATTTCAGGTTTCTTCATAGATGATAAACTGAAATCTAAAATCGAAGCATATTATATTTTGGGAAAACCACTTACTCCAGTCCCTGACACCGCGTTTAAAAATAATTATGTTCTTCTTTATCCCTCAAGTCGCGGGCTGCCGATCTCTGTACGGGAAATTATGGTATCACCGGAAGATATTGAGACTTTCAAAACAATTGCCAATAAATGGCTGGTTGAAGGCTCGCTTCCCTGGAAACAGATTATCAGCAGTGCGTTCATTGCTCTTATTTTCCTGGCTTTGCTGATCATCTGGATTTTGCAGTTGAAACGGGAAATCCGGCGTCGTGTTACCATTACTGCAGAATTGCGTGAACGTGAATCAGAGCTGAGAGTCCAGCAGGAACAATTTCATATGGTTGAACACGCCGCTTCCATGGGAACCTGGCAAATAGATTTGCAAAAAAGAATATGTTATTTCAATGAAACAGCTCAGGATTTATTAGGACTGCCGTACAACAGGCATGAATTGCGGTTTGATGATGAGTTCATCACGAATGTGCACCCGGATGACCAGGCGGGTATTTTGTTTAACATTGTTAACAATCTCAGTGCTCCGCTGCTGAAAAATACTTTCAGATATATTAAAGGAAACAAGGAAATGGTTTGGATCCACTCATTCGGTCGAATAACCAAATACGACCAGAATGGGACCCCTTTGGTTTTGACCGGTTTCTTTCAGGATATTTCCGCCAGGATTAACGCGGAGAAGGAAAGCGAACAGCAGCATATTTTGATCGACAGTCTTTTTAAAAATATTCCTTTTGGTCTGGCTTGCAGTGATCCCGAAAATAACTTCAAACTGACTTTCTGGAACCCCGTAATGGAAACTCTGACCGGAATTAAGGCCAAAAAGGCGGTTGGCCATGACCTGAAGGAATTGCTGCCGAATAATTATGAAATTTTTAACCGTGAAGTTTCTCTGGTTCTGACTCAGCGCAGTAAAGTTGAAAATATCCGGGAAGTGACCATTGACGGGAAACATTTAAGCATCCGCTTCTATTTGTTTCCAATCTTTGACCATAACGGTAAGATGAAGTTGATTGTGACGATGCTGGAAGACGTAACAGAAAAAGTCAGTATGGAAGAACGCTATCGCTTGTCGCAGAAAATGGAAGCGCTTGGACGTCTGGCCGGAGGCATCGCCCATGATTTTAATAACTTCCTGCAAACCATCCACGGTCACGCCGAAATGCTAAAGGACGCTCAACTTAAAAAGCCTTATGACACTGATGTCAATGAGATTATCAACGCTGCGGAACGCGGTGCTGCGTTGACCGCCCAACTCCTGATTTTCAGTCATACCGATTCAATGGATAAAAAACGGATCGAACTGAATGAGTTTATTTCTGACATGTTTAAAATTATTAAACGCCTGGTGAGATCGGACATTGATTTCAAATTTACTCCGGACCAAGGTAAAGTTGTCATTCTTGGCTCTCCCGGAACGATTGGGCAGATTATTCTCAATTTGTGTATCAACTCGAGTGACGCGGCCCCGGAGAAAGACGCTTTTATCAATATATTGGTATCCAAACGACACATATCAAGCAAAAATGATGTCGATTCGCCTGACGCTCGAACCGGGGAATATGCGCTGCTGACGGTTTGTGATAACGGCAGCGGTATTTCCAGTTCAACCCAGACATCAATCTTCGATCCTTTCTTCACTACCAAAACTCCTGACGAGGGAACAGGAATGGGCCTGGCGACCGTCTATGCAATTGTCAAAAGTCATGGTGGGTTTATTGAACTGAAAAGCGAACCCGGCAATACCATTTTCAATATTTACATCCCGCTGTTCAGGCCTCATATTGAAACCATCGATACTTCAGCTTTATCCGCAACCCGTAAGGGACAAACAATTCTTCTGGCTGAAGACGATCAGGCGATCAGAGCTATGGCTACCAGAATATTGATCCAGGCCGGTTACAAAGTATTGGAAGCTTCAAACGGACATGAGGCGGTTGAGATTTTTATGAAGAACCGTGACCATATTGACCTGATGATGTCGGATGTGGTTATGCCCGGGAAATCTGGAGAAGCCGCCTGTCGGGAAATCTTGCTTGAGAATCCCAATTTACCGATAATCTATTGCAGCGGCTATTCAATGACCGAACTTGAGAAAGATTTTACTTTAAACAGAAGAAACAGGCTGCTCAGCAAGCCTTACGGTATCCACGACTTACTGGTCGCGGTCCGTGACGTTTTGGGCCCGCCGGGAGAACACAATTAATGAAACAAGGCAATTTATATATGGTAACAACGCCGATCGGCAACCTTGAGGACATAACTCTGCGTGCCTTGCGGACCCTCAAAGAGGCTGATATTATCGCGGCTGAAGATACCCGCCACACGAGAAAGCTTTTATCGCATTTTGAAATTAATACCCCGATGACCAGCCTTCACGCCCATAACGAACACCGCAAAGTTGAATCGCTGATCGAAATGATTCTGGGAGGTTCCAACATTGCCTCGGTTTCAGACGCCGGGACGCCATGTATTGCCGACCCCGGTTTTCTGATCGTCAGGGAGGCTTTGAAAGCGGGAATAGAACCGGTGGTCATACCGGGAGTATCAGCGTTGACGTTTGCTGTGGTCGCGGCCGGACTGCCTTGCGACAGTTTTACCTTTTACGGTTTTATGCCGGTAAAGTCGGGCAGAAAATTGTCCACAGTTCAAAAAATGGGCGAGGAAGAGCGTTCAGTCTTTTTTTACGAGTCCCCGCACCGGGTATCAAAAACGCTCAAGTTGATTGCGGAAACTCTGTCGCCGGACATGCCGACTGCAATTGTCAGGGAAGCGACAAAAATACATGAAGAAACGATTCGCGGAACCGCCGGCGAATTGGCCGAGAAATATTCTGATCACAAATGGAAGGGCGAGTGTGTTATGGCCATTTCGCCGCAGATGCTAAATAAACCTGAAAAATAAGAGGGGAAAAATGAAAGAAGAAGATATTCTGCACTATCAATGCACGTCCTGTGGCAGCGGCATGGAATTTGCTCCCGGGCAACATTCTCTGAAATGTCCAAACTGTGGAACAATGAATGAATTGCCGACTGCGAATGGCCGCGCGGATGAATATGATTTTGAGCACGCCATGCAGCTTCTTGATGAAAAAGCTATTTCAGACGAAGAAACTATTGTCTGCGTAAACTGTAAATGCTGCGGGGCGGAAATTGAATTTCCGGAAAACATTGTAGGCGGACTTTGTCCATACTG
Organism: Victivallales bacterium; assembly: GCA_963676655.2. Taxonomy (GTDB): domain Bacteria; phylum Verrucomicrobiota; class Lentisphaeria; order Victivallales; family Victivallaceae. The sequence goes on from CAXXKX010000002.1 coordinate 1,039,043, forward strand.
CGGAACCGCTATTGTCGCGGACCAGCATAATCGAAAAGCCATAAAACCTCATTATGTTCTGCCCTTTAATATCAGCAGTGAAGACGCCAGTATTAATTTTTCCAAATGGCTGCACAGTCTCTGGTTTGCCCCGAATGCATTAAAGCATCAGGCTGTCAAGAGTAAACTCTCCGGCGTCTATTTGCCTTTCTGGACGTATGATTGTGAAACTTACAGTGATTATTCAGGGCAACGCGGCGACTATTATTATGTCACCGAAACCTATACAACGACCGAAAACGGCAAAACCGTGACTAAAACCCGGCAAAAGCGGAAAACCCGCTGGACCTACGTTTGCGGCCACGTCCACAACCAGTTTGACGATATTCTGATTCCCGCCTCGCATTCCATGCCGGAGCATATTTTGGAAAAACTGGAACCCTGGAATCTGCACAAACTGGTCGATTACGACCGGCGATTCTTAACCGGGTTTTCCGTTGAAACCTACGCTGTTAATCTGCGTGACGGTTTTATTTGCGCCAAAGAAAAGACCGAAGAGCCGATTCGTTCCACCGTCAGACGCGATATCGGCGGAGATGAGCAGAGGATACATGTCATAAACACCGCTTATGAAGATATTGCTTTCAAACATATCCTGCTGCCGACCTGGCTGAGTTCATATAAATTCAAAAATAAGAGTTATTGTTTCGCGGTCAACGCCGAAACCGGCGAAGTCCAGGGCGAACGTCCCTGGAGCTGGATCAAGATAACCATTGCGATCCTCGTTCTTGCGGCGATAATTGCTGGAATTATCATATATTTCCAGCATCAGGGATGATTTGATCTATGGTGGCGGCGGGGATACTGGCAGGGCTTGGCCTTATATTGATTTGGAAGGGCGTAACCAATGATGTTCTCAGAACGCGGATGGGTGACGCGATCATTCCGCGTTGGGCATATATTTTAGGTGGAATCGTTATGCTCTCATTTACGGTAATGCTTTTTGTCGTTCACAGTGAAGCCGGAAGAGCCTGGCTCGGGCTTTCAACTTAATAAATTATCAGTATAAGATATCGGGAGGAACATGCAGGCACAGGTTGTTTTCAAAGGAGAAAATGGATCTATTATCTCAGCGACTCTTCAGCTGAAACAAATGGGACCGAAACATTATATGCTGCTAGACCCTGCCAGGGACTTACGGACTTTAACCCCGCATAATCTGGATTTGCAATACAAAAGCTTGATAGTTGCTGAAGAATCGAGTGATGGTTCACTGGCATTTATCAAGAAGACCGACCTGTCTGAACTTGATCAAATCAATGCATCAAAATATAATCTTACTCCTTTAAAGATCTTCTGCTGTATTTGCAGTGTATTTTTTATCATAAGTATTATCGCTCATTTCTCCACATATTCCCCAAATTATTCAAGTCCGGGCGAATATCTTTTGCTGGGATTGCAAATTGCGGTTATTTCGTTGTTCATTATTTCCGTATTTTATGTATTGAATGTCAAAGAAAAAAAATGTTTTGACACTGTTTCCCGTCATGCCCCTAAATGGTTATTAGTTCCGGCTGTTGGATTGTGTATTTATGCTTTAGTCAACCTTGGTGCCTGCTGTGAATTTATGAAAGATGCTCCGGCAAACAAAGATGACAACAAAAAAAGTTCTCTGCAGAAAAGTAATTTATATATATGGGAGTCGCCTTATTTGTTGTTTGCCCGTCTGGCGACCGGACATTTGCCGGCGTTTTCCGCCTTTACCCTGGTCTTTTTTTGCGGCGTTCTGGAAGTTAAGAGACGAAAAATCAAACATCAGGATATGATCCCTGAAAAACAGGAAAAAATCCCGCCAAAATCTGCTGCAAAAAGCCTTCCGCCACCATTGCCGGTGGCTAGGAAGTGGGGTCTGGCGGCTCTGGCTTGTTATATTGTCGCGGTAATTATTATTGTTTCGGGTGAGCCGATCCTAAATCTCCTGATCAGTCCGTTCATCATCTACAACGGTTACAAGCTGTTGGTCAGAATGTGGAAGCGCAGCAGAGACAACGGAGATGAATCATCAGAGACGCTGGCCGGATGTCTTGTCCTCCCCCCGAATTTTTTCTTGTCAGTATATATGGTCAGAACGGTTCTGACTACTTTATATATTGCATGCCATGCGGGGATTTATTCCGCTTTCACTCGGCATGTAACCTATATTGGCTCGAGACATGGGATTGACAAATTATCAAATGGGGATTCTGTTGCTGTATGGTTTGAAACCTTTACCCTTATTCCGTTATCATTTGCGTTGCTTCCATTTTTGATTTTCGGCCTTACTGAATTAATGCATATTTTCGGGAAAAGCACCACTCTGTATCGAAAACAACATTTTTGATTTGTGAATAAATACTTGATAATCAAATTTTAATAAAATATATATAATCAAATTGTCTGACAATTTGAAAAACCTGTTTTCAGCGTATATATTATCTTCAAACCAACAAATAGGAGGACAAAATGGAAGCGCGCATGAAAGTTAAAGGCGAAGGCTGCTACTATCACCTTTATAACCGCATCGGCTGCATCAAAGGCGAACATCCTTTTTCCAACTCGGACAAGGAATACGGCTTCAAACTGCTTCGATATCTCTGTGATTACTTCTTGATCGAGGTGATTTCCGTCGCTTGGATGGGGAATCATTTTCATCTGGTGGTCTACGCTCCGGGGCCGGATGAATTGCCTCCGCTCGAGGTCATTGTTAAACGACACAACGCCTATTACAAATCAATGAAAAAAATCTTCAAATTCGGACCAAGAATCCCGGTCATCAGCATCGATAATAAGGACCAATGTCAGGAAATAGCGCTCAAAATGATCGATATCAGTCGGTTTATGTCGGCCTATCAACGACAATTTACCTGCGTCTACAATGAAACCCGCAACCGGACCGGACAACTCTGGGGCGGCCGGTTCAAAAGCGTGATTCTCGAACGCATAAACGCCCTGGCTGCCTGCGTCACTTACGTCGAACTTAACCCGGTCCGAGCTGGCTTGAAAAATGATCCGGCGGATTATAATTTCACCACATGGGGGCGCTATTGCAGAAGCGGCAAACACATGTTTTTTAATAATTTCGTCAAACACATCAAGCCCAATATCACCACCGGCGATACCTCGCAATGGACTGATACCGAACTATTTGCGTTCTTCCGTGGCGAACTGGCGCGAATCATTGCAGCGGAAAGCGGCGCGTCGAGTGAAGAAATCTATGCTGCACGCGACAAAGCCCGACAAAAAGAATCAATGCATGTGCGTTTTCTGCGCCGCACCCGGCACTTTACCGAAGGCGCAATTTTAGGTTCAAAACTATTCATACGCCAAACCGGAAGCCTGTTTGATGATCCGGAACGAATCCAGAAAAAACACCTCTCCCGAGGCTCCAGCCCATCCGGAGTAATGTATTGTTTCCGAATGCTGAAAATTAAAAATTAATCGGTTTTATAAGCTTTTTCTTTATTTAAAGTAAGGTAAGGAGGAATGCCTCGTACCTGCAAACCGGCATCACCGGCGGCCCACATGATAAGCTGCCAGACTTTTCCATCTTGCCCGCTTGGGACTTTGACGTTCAACTGTCTTGAGGCTGAATCTTTATTGGCAATTCCGGTGGCCCATGGCAGCAGACACTTGCCGGAATTAACACTTTCAGCAAGTCCGCCAATTTTGCCGTCAGGCTGGAGCAGCAGCATTCCGTAAGGTCCGGTGTGAACACCTTGCATCCTGATCGAGAATGACTTTGTTCCTTTCGGAACAGTCAAGTAGACTTTTGCGGAGCCGGCCCTGCCAAGGGTCGTACCCGGTTGCAGATTTAACATTATTTTGACGTCATACCCTGAAATATTACATATTCCACGCATATCATCATGGAAAATTACCTTAAAAATACTTCCTTTTTTTCCTGTCAGTGTGACTTTACGGGAAAATTCACTGTCAGGCTTGTATTGATGGAAAAATACTTTATTTCCTTTGCTGTCAAAAATAGTTACGTTGCAGAACTGCCAGCCTTTAGGTCTGGAACCGTGTTTCTCTCTTGATAAGGTGATTACCGGGTCGGTTTTATTTAATTTTACGTAGAAGACTTTATCGTCCGGGCCGCGAACATTGAATTGTTTTTTGTCGGGAACTCTTGCTCGAAGCATCGCGATACTTTCAGGTGAAACTATTGAGCCGGCATTTTGACGGTCGTATTTTTGATAGTAGGCATTCAAGTTGTGCATAATGCTGTCAGAGTAAATTGTTGTCTGAGCCATGCTTTTCCCAACTGCACCGTGCCCACCCATGATGCGGCCGGACATGGCACTTTTAGCAATGTCTGCATACTTTTTCCTGCCGGTAATTTGGGCCGCGTATGCAATGCTGTCGATTATGAGCATATTCAGACTGGAACCAATCGGCCCTACCGGAGTTCCGTCCTTCAACGCTGAATAAGGCCAGCCCATGTTTTTGGCATCATAGCATTTGCATACCCAATCAACTCCGGCCAAAAACGCCTTCTCGGCTTTAGGATCGCCGGTGACTTCGTGATAATCCTTCAGGCTGGAAAGCAGGATGCCCAACAAAAATATATTGTTGCCGTAAAGATCCTTTTTCCCTCTGGCATGGTCCAGCGGAAGACGATGCGGCCAGGCTCCGTTTTCTTTTTGCTCTTTGAACGCGACAAGTGCGATCTTTTTGGCGGCTTCGAGGTATAACGGATCATGGGTAAGTTTGTAAAGGTTGAGGATAGCCTTCAATGACCATCCTGCACTGCGTTCATGAGTTCCAAGACGCTTGAAAGACGGGGCCATTGCCCAGACGATGTGCTCTCCCAGTTCATAAGCGGATTGCATTGCGGTAGGATCGCCGGCAAGCATCCAGGCGTCAAGCATGCCGTTGCACCAGGTATGCCCGTTCTGGGCTGAAGTATGAGTATCATACGGATGGGTCCAAGTGGCGTGTTTCGGGCGTTGACTCCAGATGCCGGTGTGGCCTATCGAGTGCTGATGATTAGCCCCGACGAAATACGGGTCCGGATAGGCGTGAACGATATCGACATCGGCCTGATGTCTTGCGGCATTAAGGGCTAAACGGTAATAAGCACGTTGGCCGGTTCTGACAAAAGAAGAGAACATGCCATGCGCCAGGTCGTATTCGTTATTGCCCCAGTTACGATTGCGTTCTCCATACCAGTCGCCGTAATTGAAGTAGCCGTATTCGCGTTGACGCATTTTCAGGCTCATGTGGGTGTTGAAGAAACGTTCGACAAAGCTGTCCCAGGCAGAAAATTGTTTGCCTTGCGGAACTGTCGCGTATGGGAATGCTTTGGTGTAAGCGTACCAGGCGGCCGGAATTACCGCGATGACCGGCAGGTCAAGATCAGCCTGCAGTGTTTTCGCCGGGGTTTTACCACTGAAATCAAACCTCAATCTTTCAGTAAACGACATGCCCCATTTAAAACGGTATTTGCCCTCGCAAAATGGGAACATCAAATAAAACGGCAGATTTTTTCCAAAGTCACGGTTGGGCTGTTCCGGAAGAATTTCCAGGACAATGTCCTCATTTTTGACTTGATATGCTTTGGGAAAGCGTCGCCAGAAATCACGCCAGGCCATGGTTATATTGCCATTTGCACGATCAATCGCAAGCGAGCCGTCAATCTGTTGTTTGACTTTTTTGCCGGCAACCATAGCGTATTGATCGTCCATCTGAAAAGCCCGCCAGGATTTTGTCTGATTATTGTCCTGTACTTTTGAGGCATCAGCTGTAAAAGGCAGGGTCAAGCTGGTTATATCGGTGAATTCAGTATTCAGGTAGTCGTTTATATGGGAGAGAGTCAGGTCGATAACCGGGGAATTTTGGCGGAATTTAAGTCTGGCAATATATTTCATGTATTTTCTTTTTTTCGCGTCGCGATAGCTGCCGCTGAGTTTTACAACCAGGTATTCCGGGCCGGATTCCTCCAATGATATTGCCGGTTTGCTTTCAGCACTGGTGAATTTATTCCCATTTTCGTCAATTAAAATAAGTCCGTCCGGCTGAAATCCGCCGACAAGCTTGTTTTTATACCAGACTTTGTTTAATAGTTTATTGCCGATTCGGGCTTTTAATACTCCGGTGTTCACTACGGCGCTGTCACCGTTATTGGTGAATGTGAGTTTGCTTGATTTTAATTCTGACTTGATGTTCCGCCCGAATAGAACTTTATATATCGCTTTTTCTTTGCTTTTCAGGATGGCGGGAAACTGTATTAAGACCCATTTTAGGCTTTTATCCGGCCAGAACGCAGTCGCTGTAAATTGCGCATTTACGGTTTTGCCGGTTGGATCGAATACCTGGAAATGTCTGGTATTGAAGATCGCGCCCTGGGGCAGCGGGAAGCCGAAACGGATATCCGCAGTGTGCGCGATCCCGGTTTCTTCAAGCAGTTCGACTGGGACCAGCCGGTAGGAAACGGAACCTTTTCTGACCGGACCGGAGTTTTTTGCAAACAATGGTTTAGGGCAAGGGCGTCCTACTTTCACCGGCGCATATTTTTTTATATCAGTCGCTTTCAGTCCTTTGTCTCCCAATGGCAGATATTTAACCAGTGCATTGCTGTAACGCCAGTCTCTTGGATCGACTCCGGATTCTTTCCGTTGCTTAACCGGGATTGGCGGTTTCAACTTAGGATTGACCGGAAAACTGTACATGGCATCCTTGACATAATTGGTTGTCACTCCCGGTTCCTGGGACAGAAAATGCATCTTCAAATATACCTGGTTATCTTTAATCAACAAAGGCGCGGTTATGAGGAACCATAGGGTGTTTTTGTCTATTTTGCCTGTGATCTTCGCCTTTTTTAAACCAATAATCCGTCCATCCATCTTACCTTTATTAAACATTCCCATCAATTCAACTCCCGCATGGGCAGAGCTTTTGCGACCGGTTTTTGCGTTGTTATCAACATCAATATAGACAACAATGCTTGATTTTTCAGGCATTGGCCGATCCAAAGTCAACTTCAATAAAACACCATTATCGCCCAGACTGGCTGCTTCGAGTTTTTGGAAATTTGGCGCAGATTTGCCGGTACGTTTAATGGTTTTCAGCGGCAGGTTTTTCAGCGCTTTTAAAATTTCAGGTGTCAAGCCAAGATCATTGATGGCGTCAGCGAAAAGAGAAATTGAGGAAAAAACAACGGCAGACGCCGCGAGATATGTCAGATAACGTTTCATATTATTGATTCCTGTTTTTAAATATCAATTTGATGTTTTAGCTATAATAACATTTTTTGAAATAAATGCAATGAAGAAAAACGCCTGTTATTTAAGAATATCAGGCGTTTATTAGCTTTATTTAGAAATGAATACTTTTATTTGATGTGATTTTTTGTTGTTTAATTTGTTTATAGTTAATGTCTTGTATTTAAATAATAATCAAACAGTCTGACTATTCTGACTATTTATTAAAGTAGTTTCACCACACATATTGATTGTACTATCTTAGTTCTGGAGAGAGGGGAAATCTCCTAAGGCAGGTCTGGGGATTTTACCAAAGACGTGGAACCAGGCAATGTAAGCCTGTTTGCTGTTTGGAGCCAGAAGGAATGCCGATCTGGCTAAACTTTGGGCCATTTTCAGGTTGCCGTGCTTGAAGTAATACAATGCCAGTTCAGCAAACTTTTTTGCTTTGGCATGGTTACCGGGATAAATAAAACGGTAAACCATGTAACGGTCAGAAGCTGCTTTACAATCAATCGGTGGTTTGACTCGATAAAAGTATTTCAGGCCCAGGGGCTGAGTTCTCAGCAAATAGGCCGGGGCTTGCTTGCCGATTTTTTTCACTCCGGCCATATAGGGCAGGGAAAATTTATGGGTATCGTCAAAGCCGTCGTTGACGTCGAATACGATATATTCAATTTTATATTTCATGCAGAATTGAGCCAGCATCTTTTCGTTGCCGCGATACATGATCATGATGTAATCATGGACCAGTTGCCGGGTGTTTTTCAGCTCGAATTTTGGTTGCAGGACAATGGCTGCGCCACAATAGTTCTTTAACAGCGGCGACAGGGTCATCCTGGCAAGCACAACTCGATCCTGAAGATGTTGAGTCCTGAACCACTTGATCAGTTCAGCAGTGGCCCGAAGCATTTTCTCCGGATATGAGCGTTGCAGTTGGATGTCTTTGTCGATTTCCGCCCAGAAGCAAAGAATCAGCAGAAGCGCGACCAATCCGCCGATAAGACGTGGCTTCTTTGTCGCCTCGACAATACATTGGGCCAGTAAGGGAATTGTAACGCAGCCGAAGAGAATGGCGAAAACATGATAACGTACCATGAAGATGTAGATAACGAACGCGCATACAGCCAGCAACAGCGGCAAGTAGAGATACGGCAATATTTTCAGACGCAGGTGTCTGCGGTAACGCTTGAAAATCAATGTGCTTGACAGCAGTAGTGCCAGACACAGCAGGGAGCCTGGAAACAATCGCATTGTGATTACCGTAGTAGCCGAATGCAGGGCAGGGACCCAAAGATAGCGCGCCTCGAAAGATAATTTGAGCGGGTCCACTGGTTTGACGTTGTGAAACGCGATTTTGGCTTTGACCAGTTCGTTGAAGTGACTGTATGCTTCAGCATATCCGATATAAGAAGTTGCGCCTTTCCAGATCAGGAAAAATACCACAATTCCGGCGAGTAACGCAATGCGTCCTTTTATTTTTGACTTGATACTGAACCAGCCGGCGGTTAATAACGCCGGAATAAACAGCATGAGCATCGGAGACAACAGTAGTTTATGGGCTCGGCAGTATGGAACGGTGATCGCGGCCAAACCTAAGGCGATATAAAGGGTGGTCCAGAGTGCGACGCGGCGTTTTGAAAATTTGCCGATGACCAGCAGTCTGATAATTTCCGCTATCGCCCACAGACTGAACCAAAGTTGCGAAACATCCCAGAATGCGGCCGCGCAGTAAGCGGTCAGGGCAGCCAATATTAGCTTGACGGGGGAGTTTTTCCGCATTATCCAGGCGCCAAGCATAAAAGTGGCAACAATGAAGGTCAGAGCGAAGTTTCCGCGCAGAATGTCCTGTCCGGTATATCTGGCGATGGCTGCCGGGGATACCGTATGCAGAAGCACTCCGGTCAGCGCGAAATACCAGGGACAGCGCAATGCAATCAACCACAGCAGGAGAAATCCTCCGGCCAGACAAAACCAGAAACGCAGTGCGTGACGGCTGAAATTGGTGAAATGCGGATCGTCCTCATAAACCGTATCTTTCGGCGTTAGTTTCGGTTGCCCGAAGATCATATTTTTTAATTTGTAGGTCCAGCCAAGATAGTATTCCAGGCCCAATGACATTTGATGACTAAGTGGAACTGTTGACATCGGGCCAAGTTGCGAGTCATATTCAGGTATGCCTTTGCCGCTGGCGACATCACGGGCATAATCGTGCATGATTGAGCTTTCGACAAAATACGGGGCGAAATCGGCCCCGGTTTGTTGTCTTACTCTGGCGAGTTCCCGTTCACATATAATTGTCCGTACCGTGAACGAAAAAATAACCGAGAAGACAAATAGCACGGCAATCCCGGTTTTACTCGAGAAAAATCCGGATAAACGTGAAACCCGTGACTGCTGTGCTGATTTATTGATCACTTGAAGTTATATTTCCGCGGCTTTACCAGTTATCGGTTCTGAACGGAGAGGCGGGCAGTCCGGCCTTATTATACAGGTTGCAGCCCTCCGGGTATTTGCTCCAGGCGTAACGGACTGCGACGGGGGCTTTGACTTTATCGGACCAGACAAGCACGGTATTTCCGTCAATTTTTGCGTTGGCCCAGACGAATTTTCTGTCTTTTCCCGCGATCGCGAATTGTTTCAGTGGGCCGTCTTTACTGACCAGGCCGCCGCAGACGTGGAGGAATTTCAGTCTGATTTTGCCTTTTTCCGGTTGCATGCTCAAGTAAGTTGGACCTGAGTATGGAATTTTCATGCCGTAAGTGATCCGTTCGGCGGCAAGCGCCAGCCGGGCACCGACATCCTGCTTATTGCGCGGGTGGATATCGATCGGGTCGCCTATATCGATAGCGACTGCCATGCCGGTATTGGGAACCGAGAGGGTTTCAAGCTGGGCTTCACGCAGTCTGGCCCATTTGGGATCGCCGGGACTTTGTTTTTTAAAGTAATCCGCCGGCAGCGGCTTTTTCGGAGTGTGACGCTCGAATGAGGCCAGTTGAACAAAGAAAAATGACATATCAGGATTGTGCCAGTTGTCCCGCCAGTCTTGGATCAGCAGCGGTAATAATTTTTTATAGAGTTCCGGAGCACCGGCATTTGATTCGCCCTGATACCAGATCGCGCCGCGAACCGGCATCACGGTTAGCGGTGAAATCATCGCGTTGTAAAGCGTCGTTGGGAATTGCTGACTTGAAGAAGATATGCCAAAAACAGGTCGTTTCGGCATAGTTTTAGGATCAAAAACGGATTCGATTTTATAGCGCCATTTTCCGGCCAGGGTGATTTTGTCTTTTCCTTGCTTGATATACATCAGCGGGGCCGGGCCTCTGATTCCGCCGGATGAGAATACGTCTATGACCCTGACCGCAATTACGTTTTTACCGGCTTTGACTAACTTTGCCGGAACTTTGTAACGACGTTTTACCGCCCAATGACTTGGTATTGTCGGGCCGGTTGCGCCGATTTTGACGCCGTTGAAAAAGGTTTCGTCACAATCGTCGATTGAGCCGAGAGACAGCACGAGCGGTTTTCCTGCCATATTAGCAGGAATATCAACGGTTTTTCTGAACCATGCCACGCCGTCCACTTCCGCGAAAACGCTGTCGCCGGATGCCGGGACCAGCTTGGTTTTCCAGTTCTTTGCATCGGTAAGGTCCGTTGCCTGCCAGTTGCCGGCTGTTGCTGCTTCCTTTTTATACTTATTCAGGACCGCATCGTACCAGGCCGCGTAAGTTTTCATCTGTTTTTGCAGTCGGGCTTTTTCTGTTTGCTGAGTGGAGTTTTCTGAGGAGCTGATTGATTTAATGATATTACTGAATTCGGGGGATGAAGCGAAGCCCTTGTAACTGATCCAGGGTTCGATCATAGTTCCGCCCCAGGCACTGTTAATAAGGCCGATCGGGATTTTCAAATCTTGATAAAGTTTGCGTCCGAAGAAATATCCGACCGCTGAAAAGCCGGGAACTGTTTTTGGGTTGCAGACCTGCCATTTACCGATGACATCACGAGCCGGTTTTTTAGGTGATTTGACTTTTCTAACCGTGAACAGGCGTATTTCAGGATAATTTGCCGCGGCTATTTCCTGTTTGGCATTGATTGCATTTTTGAGCTGGAATTCCATATTGGACTGGCCGGAACAAATCCATACGTCGCCGATCAGCACATTTTTCAGGGCGATTTGTTTCTTGCCGGAAACAGTAAGAGTGAATGGACCTCCGGCGGATTGAGGCGGCAGAGAAAGTTGCCAAGAGCCATTCGCAGCGACTTCACATTGACTGTTTTTCCCGTTAATAGCGGCAGTGACTTTGCCGCCGGGAGAACCGGTGCCGCAGAGCACAATCGGCATACCGCGTTGGAATACCATGTTGTCGGTATAGAAGTTCTTCAATTTTACCTTGGAGGCCGGTTCGAGTTTGCTTACCCGGCTGCAGCAGCAGCCGGAAACGAATAGCACTGTGACAGTGAACAGCAGCAGGTTTGACCATTTTTTTGCAATCATACTTGTTCCCTTCTTAAAATGAATAATTATATGAAAAAAAGTTCTGAATATAAGGAACATCGGCAAGTGGAGCAAGGTTTATTTATGTTCCCGGCGCAAGCTGGATGATGGTATGCCGATAGCCTCCCGGTACTTGGCTACGGTACGACGGGCGACCTTGAGTCCGGATTTTTCGAGTTCCTGAGCTATTTTGCTGTCGGACAGCGGTTTGCCCGGGTCTTCGTGGTCGATCATTTCCTTGATCTTCTGTTTGACGCTGCGGGACGAGACGTCGTCGCCCTCTTCGGTGACAAAGCCGCTGGTGAAGAAGAAGCGGAACTTAAAAAGACCGAAAGGCGTCTGCATGTATTTTCCGGCCACGGCCCGGGTTACGGTGGTTTCATGCAAGCCGAGTTTATCGGCAACATGCTGCATGGTCAGGGGGCGTAACTGTTCAACGCCTTCTTCAAAAAACGCGTACTGTTCATCCAGAATAACCTCCGCAATACGCATCAAGGTTGATTTGCGGCGTTCCAGACTTTCCATCAGGTCTTTAGCCCGGGCGATTTTTTCATTGATATAACGGCGCGCTTCTTTCGGCAGAGATTTGTCCTCCAGCATCTCCAGATAAGTTTCACTGATAAACAGTCTTGGTTCCGCTTCACGGTGATACAGGACCCTGAACACCCCGTTTACTTTTTCAATAGTAATATCGGCGGTTACGTATTCCGGCAGTTCGGTGGAAACGGAGCCGCCGGGATTAGGATTTAGTTTTTTCAGTTCTTCGGCCAGCTCATGCAGCTTTTCCAGAGAGATTCGCATGGTTTTGGCAATCTGCGGTAAACGGTTGCGGGCTAGATCATCAAGATGGCAGCGAATCAACTGTTCAAGTTTCCGGTCTTTTATCCCGGCTCTTTCAAGCTGCAGCAGCAGACATTCCTTTAAATCCCGGGCGCCGATGCCGGGCGGATCAAAACTCTGGACAAGTTGAATGGCCTTTTCCGCTTTGGCTTCGGAAATGCCGAGAACCTGGATAATGTCAGAGGAGGTACACTGCAAATAGCCTTTTTCATCGATATTGCCGATTGCGTATTCCGCGGCAGCGGCCAGTTCCGGTGGCGGTGATGACATGTGTAGCTGCTCCAGCAACTGTTCCTGAACGGTCGGTTCGTCGTAAAGTGAATTCAACATGAATTCGCGCTTTTTTTCCGCATCAGGATTACGCGAACCGGAAATGGACGGCAGGCTTTCATGCCAGTCAGAACTCAATGCGATCAGCTCGGAAACGTCGTTTTCGTCTTCGGCTGAACCGGCCGGTGGAGAATCGTCGGCATCATTTACTTCCGAAATCAGGTCGCCGACCAGACTTTCCCGGGGATCGTCGATCACTTCCAGAACCGGATTGTTTTCCATTTCGCGGGTTATCCTGGTCTGCAGTTCCATGATTGGGGCCTGCAGCATTTCGAGAGCCTGAAGCTGGCGCGGAGCCATTACTTGCTCCTGCTTCATCGATTGTTGAAAATCTAAATTGAAAAACTGATCTGCCATTGATTATGCTATACTTTGTGGAGTTAAATATTTTCAGTCGACTACGGCATTTTTCTCAAAGAGCCTGAATGCCTCCAATGCCTGATCGTAAACTTGCACGTTAGCGGGATTCGGCTCGGTTGCGTCAAGAGTTTGAGCAAACATAGTCTCGAGATCCGAGAAAGGAATATTCTCGACCGCGTTGGCGGCGCGCATGGCGGCGCCGAGCCCGGCTGAATCGGAAACGGTTATCCGTTCGATCCTGGCCTGGAACACATCGGCCAGAATTTGCCGGAAGTCTTGACTTTCCGACGCTCCGCCGGTAATCCTTATGCGGTCAAAAGTCTCGCCCATCCAGGCGCTGTGCAGACGCATGGTCAAAGCCTGCGATTCAAGGATGGCCCGGATCATTACCGGAGCAGAAGCCCGACCGCTGCAAAATTCTTCGCTTCCTTTATAAATAACTTTGGGAACAAATACCGGGGGTGTGCTTTCGGGAGTAAAATAAGGCAGCATCATATTACCGTCGTTTCCGGGCTTGGTCTGCCCGCAGGCCTGGGAATCGAAGTAATCCCAGTCGACTCCGCACATATCGCGGACTTTTTCCCGGGCTAGGGAGCCGTTGGTGAAACAGATCAGACTCATGAAGCCGCCGGCCGGGTTGCCGAAAACGTGGCCGCAGCCTTCCGGATCGGTTACCGGGCGTTGCATGGCGGCGAAAAAGGTGTCGCTGGTTCCCAGACTGATTACCGCCGTGCCGGGGGCAGCCGCTCCGGTGCCGATTAAGCTGTTGGGATTGTCGCCCGACCAAACCGCGACCGGAGTTCCGGCTTTGAAGCCGTATTTGGTGAAATATTCACAAAGTTCTCCGGCGAGGGAATAAGATGGTGCAAGGCGCGGCAGTTTTGCCGCCAGACCGGGTGCGGTGAATTCGCAAATTTCTTCATCCCAGTCCAAAGTTTTCAGATTCATCAGATTCATGCCGGCGCCGTCTCCGTGGTCGATCGGCGCGCTTTTGCCGCACAATACCGAACACAGGAAAGAACTGACCAGATGAATTGTCGACGTCTGTTCATAAGCTGAAGGATCTTCTTTGGCGAACTTGCGGATTTGCGGCCCGGTAAAGCGGGCAATGGCCGGGGAACCGGTATCTTCCTGCAGGCGTTCGCCGAATTCGTCTTCCAGTTCTTCGCATTCGACAACGGTCGAACTGTCCATCCAGATCGGTGAAGTCATTCGCGACAGCGCCGGAACCAGCAATGCCGGCAGATGATGTTCTGGATGCAGGTTGCTTAGTATATGTGAAAGTTTGTCATTCAGATAAACGGAACCGTGTTGCTGCCCCGAACCGCTGATTCCGGCGATTTCCGCCAGCGGAGCTCCGGCGGCCTGAAGTTTGGAAAACAGTAAATCCAGCGCGGCCAGCCAAACCAGCGGGTCGGCATGTTTGATTTGCGGGTCGTCATTCAACAGAAAACCGTCATGACAGTTGTAATCCGGCAGGTCTTTGCCGAAGTTAACGCCCTTACTGCATAGTATCTTACCCGACGTGACGTCGATTATTTCCGCTTTCAATCCCTGAGTACTGCTGTCGAGCCCGAGAAATATACTCATTACCAAGTTCCTTTTTTGTCATTTGATTTCTCTTAAAAGAAATATAATGGCTGTGAAGTTATTTTCAAACTCAATTTACAGGTAAATTCACCAGGGTCGATAAATAAACCGTTAAGCGCGAAGTATTCACTGTGAAAGATAATATTATATATGCAGATTTGTTCTTTGTGTCTTAAGTTTATAATTTTAATGTTGTTATTTCTTTTCCGGGAGCGCGGACGTCCCGTCCGCATCAAGGGTACGTCTCGTACCCGCTTTCCTGGGAGCGCGGACGTCTCGTCCGCATCAAGGGAACGTCCCGTTCCCGTTTCATATGCTTGGTTCATCGTATATCTTTACCGGCGTTTGACGCCGTCCACTGGCCTTGATTTATCTGTTTTATCCTGGGATCGCGGACGTCCCGTCCGCATTAAGGGTACGTCTCGTACCCGCTTTCCTGGGAGCGCGGACGTCTCGTCCGCATCAAGGGGACGTCCCGTTCCCGTTTCATATGCTTGGTTTACCGTATATCTTTACCGGCGTTTGACGCCGTCCAATGACCTTGATTTACTAGACTTCTATCCCACCCTTTTGTAAGTTGGACGCCTGCATGCGGACGAGACGTCCGCGCTCCCAGGGGTAAATGCATGCGGACGAGACGTCCGCGCTCCCAGGGTAAATGCATGCGGACGGGACGTCCGCGATCCCATGGTAATCAATTCTTGAGTAATTTCATTCAATTATGGACAATCCACAAAAACAACGAAAGACTCTGATTAATGATGACCGTGCATCTTTATTTGCAATGCATCTTATTGAGGTATATATTTAGTTGAGGAGTTCTAGAAAAAACTTGAAATCAATTTTTGCACCCTGAAAACTCAATTTAAGGCGTTTTTTAGAGGGATTTTATGGCTGCTTCAGGGCAAAGTGTCGTTTTATATGAGAGCATCCTCTAATGATGAAAGGGAAATAAGTTGAGCAGGACAGGAGAAAAATATTTTATCCGTGCCAGAGAAGTTGCAAAAAAAGGGAGTTATGATGAGGCCATCGCATTACTTGCCAAAATACCTGAATCATATTGTTGGAACTGTTTTGAATTGATCTTTAAAGCAAGAATTATACAATTAAGTGATAATCCGCAAATATACAATTTGAGCGACGCAGAGTTGGCATTGCATAGGGCATTAGAAGTATTTCCAGATAATGTCGAAGCATTTATTGAGATGGGGCATTTCCAGTCTGCAGTAAATGACAACCCTCAAATAGCTCGTGAGTTTTTTGAAAAAGCAAGAGATATGTGCAATCATTATTTAGAGGAAATAACCGAAGGTTTAAGTGACTTGTAATCCAGGGTTTAAATACCTTAACTTGGTGCCATTTATTAATTACTTACTATCCTAAATTGTGGAGTATGTGAACAATGAAAAATAAGTTTGTCGGTGCTGAATCATATTTGTCCTATCTGTTTTTTATATTTACCATAAGTATAATGATTGGTTTTCTTATCATAAATATTTTTCAGCCATTTGATAACAATGAATTGGCTATGAGAAATTTAAGATATTTATTCGGCTTAGGGTTTTTTGTCTTTATAGGCTCATGTTACATAAGAAAAAAGCCTGCTGAAGACAAGGAAATAAAAACATGTTTAATGGAAAAAATTTTGTTGATTTGGAGAAATGTAGTTCTATTTATTATTGCTCTCTTTATACTGGTTCATTTCTTATTTTCACTTGATGAGTCGATGATGAAAATTGTGGTCAATGTTTTATTTTGCCCGTATATTATATTCAGTCTTTGTTATTTATTGTGGAAACGAATAAAAAATAAAAAAAAGTCACCGTGATCACATCAAATGTCGTGTTTGGGAGGCTGATGGAGTCATTGAAAGATGGAAGTTTTATTCTGTAATATAAGGAATTATAAAATGCTATGTAACAGGTTAATAATATTGCTTATATTTTTACTGTTTGCGGATGCAAACTGTATCGCGCAATCAAAGTCTTCAGAGAGTAGTTTTGAGGGTCGTACTATTAGTTATGTAAACAAAGCAAAATCTTATATTGCAGCAAATAAGAAATCAACAAAGATAGATACTGATGTGCCTGTACGATCAATTCAAGTTGAACGTTACGATAAGAAGGAAACCATTAAGGAAATTTGGATTTTATATTACAACACAAATGATAGTCTATATCTTACATTTAATAAATCAGGCAAAATTACTAACATGCAGCTTTATTATGTTCATCCCAATTTTGCTGTTTTTATTAAAAAACACGACTTTAAGCATATGTTGTCATGGAATGTTATATTTGAAAAATACTTGACTGAAAGTATTAAATTTATTAAAGAGAAAAAGATAGATTTTAACTATAAAACTTCTAGTATATATTTGTATATTGAAGCTGAAGATAAAAGAGAGCATAGAATTAAATATGGAATGTTATTAACTGATGATGAGAAGAAACTTGTTTTGCATTTAAATTTTGATGCTAATATGAAAGTGGAAAAATACAGAATAAAGAAAAATACTAGGCCCACAGATGATGAGAATTTAACTTTTAAGCAACCTGATTCCCGCATCATTTGCACTGCCTTTAAATAAGAAGTATATTGAATTGAGATGATACCGGAAAAACTTAAATCAATTCAAGAGGTTTTGTGACTGTTTTTAGTTAAAAATATCGTTATAAATGGGGAAGCTTATTTTATTCTACCTCATGTTTTCTGATGGAAAATAAAAAAATATTAATATTCAAGAGGTGTTTAATTATGAATAATATATGCTATAATTGGTTTAAAAAAATGCATCACAGGTTCCAATATATGCTGTGTTTTAAGCTAATTATAATACTTTTCAGTTTACTATTGTTCACAGGATGTAGTGTTTTCAATAAGCAAAGCCGACTTGAAATCGCTCGTTCCAAGCTAAAACATGCAGCAGAGGATGGGGATTTAGCTAGATATCAAGCTTTATTAATTAAGTATCCAGAGATAGTAACAGAGGATGGGGCTGCTCTATATTCATGTCCTGTCAGATTAAATCGCTTTAGTATTATTGTTGTTCTCACAGATCTGAAAGTAGATATTAACGGAAAAATTGACCAATCCGGGAAAAGACCAATACATATTGCAGCCCGTGATAGTAATAAGTATGTTCTTCAATTGTTGCTTGACAAAGGTGCTAATGCAAATCTTCGGGACAATAATGGGAATTTGCCAATCTACTTTGCGGCAAAATCAAGATCTTTGCTTTATGTTAAGATTTTCAATAAACAGGGAAATCCTTTATCTTCAATTAACAAAAGAGGAGAAAATCTTCTTCATGCTGTGGCGAGATCTGGACGTGATGATGAATACGTGTCAGAATTGATAAAATATTTAGTTGACAACGGTGTTGACATTAATAAGAAGAATAAGTTTGGGAAAACCCCGCTTCATCTGGCTTCACCGATGAATATATACAACTCTGGAGGTCCCGTTATTCCTTTACTTAAAAATGGAGCAGATCCAAGGATAAAGGATAATGACGGAAAGACTCCTCTTGATTTGGCATTGGCTTCAAAACCAAAATATGCCAGTACTTATAAAATTATTGAGGCATTGAGAAAATATATGAACAAATAATTTAATTCTAGTTTTGGAATAAGAAATATATTGATTAAGATGATACCGGAAAAAACTTAAATCAATTCAAGAGGTTTTGTGATTGTTTTTAGTTCAAAATATTGTTTTATTTGGGGTGCAGTCCTTAAGCAACAGTAAGACAGCAAAAGGTTACTACTAATGAGTAAAATTTTATATATGATTTTCATTTTAAGTTCGTTAATCATGACTGGTTGCGTAAATATCACTGGAGATTTGAATGTTGTTGTTAAATCAGATAATACGGAATCTCTTATAGTATTGCTTAGGCGAAATAAAGAATACTTGTATATGAATTTTATAGATGATTGTATATGCACTTATAATTACGAAAATCTTCAATTTGGTAATTATTTAATTTTAATTTATCCAAACAGAGAGAGTTTAAGCCAGGAGTGCATAATGTATAAAAATATAATTTTGAAAAGCCCAAATAAAACTGTGAAAATTGTTGTACCGAGTAAAACCGTTGATTTATTAATAAATTTTGACACAAATAATCTTCCTGATAGAATAAAATCACTTGTAGCAGCTAAGATCGAAAAAGTCAACAGCTCTGGAGTTGATAAAATATACAAGCAATGGGTATTATTACAGGTAACGAAGAAAGGTTTCTGTGGTAAAATGTTTTATGTCAGTAAAGGAAAGTATAAGCTCTCAATAACTCGACCAGAAATCATTAACACATCTTCTCATGTAAGAAAAAAACTTATTTTATTTACAAAAGAGTTCACTATTGATGAGAAAATATTAAGAAAAGGGATAATACAAATATATTATGGTAAAAATGACATGGAGGAAGAATATCTGAATATGGGGAAAAACGCCTTTTTCTATACAGCCATTCCTTAGAAACAAAAAATTGAAACGGATTGCTTTCCATTCTCTGCCTTTAGGCAGATAAAAAATGCTGCCATTGAGTATGCTTTGAGACCCGGGAGTTTTATGTTGCATTTGCTGTTGACTGTGGACTGTGGACTTTTAGCTTCAGCTGTCCCGTTTGCGGGATGGCGGTGAAAAATAGTAAAACCGGCAAAAAAATGTTTGCATATTTAACCGGGCAGGGTTATTTTACAGACAGGGTAGCATATTTAAGACTTCGGCCTTATTTATAAAATTGGTATTTTAACCAAAATCGAAGTCTGGAATATTATATGCGGTCATGCATATTTTTATATTGTTTTACATGCTTCGGCTTAAGATTAGAGACCGCGATTAATTAATATGTTTATTTATGCAACAATGCTTAGAAGAATAAGCTTGATTGTTTATTTACTGAATGTGAGGTAATAGAAAAATGCCTGATGATAAGTCAGATATAGATAAAATGGAAACGGAAAAAGTGTTCATTGATCCCAAGGGGCATGATCACGGACATGACCATCATCACGATGCCGACCAGCATCATGAGACCCACCATCAACGGAAGTCCCTGATTACCGGCAAGGTCGTTATTATAGCCGGAATATTATTTGTCACGGTTGTTTGCGGAGTAGTTTATGCCGCTATTTTATATAACCGGCAACTGAAGGCGCAAGCTGAAATTGAACGCCGGATCGAAGCAGAGCAGAAACGGCAACGGAGGATTGGTAACGCTTTGGGTTTTGCCCGGAAGTGTTATATACAGGATAAATATCAGGAGGCCGGTAAATATCTTCAGCAGGTATTCGAGTTGGATCACGACAACCCCGCCGCCAAAAGGCTTGAACAGGAAATTGCCAAGGCATTAGGGCAGGCCAAAACCGTTCCTTTGCGTGATAAGGCCGGAGCGGTCTGGGAAAAAGCCCGGAAGATTGATATCGGCGACGGCTTCGGCGAAGATTTGGTCCGCTTGAAAAAAGAATTCGATTCAGGAGAAATTCTTTTTCAGAAAGAGGATTACGATGGGGCGGCAAAAGCCTTTAAACAAGTGATCGCGGTAAGTAATCTGTTGCTTGAACAGGATCTCGCGCGCCGTGAGATCAAAGAAAAGATCAAAGAGTGTCTGGCCGCTAGGGTAAAGGCGGTGAAATCCAACGCCAATAACGATGCCGAAGTCTTGTACCAGAAAGCGCAAAAGCTTTCTGACGAAGCTAAAAAGTATATGTTGAAACGTGATTACGACCAGGCTCTGAAGTTTTATAATAGCGCGGCCGAAACTTATGCTCTGGCATTCTCCTACGCCAGGGATTATCGCGCGGTTGAGAATTATAAGAAACGTTACGCATTGATAGTTAAAGATGCTCCGGATGAAAAACAATTCGAACGTTTCGGCGGTAAAAGGTGGAAACGGGTGAAGAGTGCTTATGACAAGGCGGTCAGCGAATATCAGGCCAACAACATGTCGGAATCCCGGAAGCAATACGCTTATGTTGTCAAAAATCTGCCTGGAACAATCAAGGCTACCCGGAAAGCTATGGTTCTGGCCGCTAAGCGTGCTGCCGCGAAAAAAGCTTTTGGCAATGCCTATGCCAAGGCTGTGAAACTGGAACAAGCATCCAAAGGGATCACGAAAAATGATTTGAAAGCCTACGGTTTTTGTCAACAGGCATTGGATCAGATAAACGAATTTGCCGGAACCGATCATAAAGCATACTTGTCGAAATCGGACGGGGAAAAACTTGATAACTATCAGAAGAGCTTGAATTCATATCGCAAGAGTTTGTGGAACAATGAAATTGCCGGGCTCGGGATGAAATTCGCCTATGTGTTGCCGGGTGAGTTTGAAATGGGATCGATAAAAGGCGAATCCAATGAACAGCCAGTACATAAGGTCACCATCAAAAACGGCTTCTGGATCGGCGTCTATGAAGTTACCCAGGCGGAGTATAAGCTGATAATGGGAACTGGACCGGCTTATTTCAGGGGAGCCAAACTGCCGGTTGAAAGGATTAACTGGAACGACGCGGTGGCGTTCTGCCGGAAATTGACCGAACGCGAGCGAAAGGCCGGAAGAATCAAATACGGTTATGAATTCCGACTGCCGACCGAGTCTGAATGGGAATTCGCAGCCCGCGGCGGCGTGAAAAGTCGCGGTACGATCTACAGCGGCAGCAGCAAAGTCAATGCAGTGGCCTGGTACGATGCCAATTCCGATGGCAAAACGCATGAAGTCGGCTCTAAAGCACCGAACGAACTTGGCCTTTACGATATGAGTGGAAATGTCCTGGAATTGTGTCTGGACGAGTGGCATACCCAATATGACGGCGCTCCGGTCGACGGCAGTTGCTGGTTCGGAAAAAGCACTATCCGGGTTTGTCGCGGCGGCAGTTGGTACTTGTTCGCCCGTGACAGTCGCGTTTCCGCCCGTTTCTATTTTTCACTCGGATTTACCTGCAACTATCTTGGTTTCCGGGTAGTCTTCGGTCCGGTCCAGAAAGAAAAATGAAACCTCTGAACATCGAACATCGAACATCGAACATTGAACATTGAACATTGAACATCGAATGAAATAAATTGATTTAACTGGTATTTCATAATGTACTCGACATTATTAAAGTTTTCATCTAAAGAAAATATTAATCATGGTGATGTTTGTGAAACCTTACATAACCTGCTGGCTTTGTATTATAAAAACGGTCAAATAATCGGAAGCGAGTGGCATATTACTTCAAAGAACCACGTTTTCGAAGTCATAATATATATACCTGAAAAAGAATCTCTTGCCTCAAGATATGATAATAAATATATAAAACAAGCCTGGGAAAATATGGGTTCTCTTGGGATTGTACTCGAAAAAACAAAACTTAGAGGCGAAGATGTTGATTCTTACGACTGTGGCTGTCTTGAGCAAAATGACTGGCTTATTCTATATACTCATCAAGATATGCTGGAATCTCCGGTCTGGGGGGGGGATGATTTTTTGCCGATTCCTTTATACCATCTTCCAAAAACATATGATGCAGAATACTTTGATATCAAACACTGGGAAAGTGATTATCAGAATTGCGATGAGTTGCAAATGGGGTGTTTCGTTGGAGAGCGCTTTGCATTAAGGCAGATGTTCGATATTAACAGCAGTTTAAGTCGGGACGGGTTGGCTATTTGTGATAAACTGACCAGTCTTAGCGGTAAAAAATGCTTCTATTATCTACATAAATATTATGGTAAAAGCCTTGAAAAGGAAAAGGCAAGAGTTTGTCCAAAATGTGGAAATGCAAAATGGCTTTTAAAAGAGCCATTGCATGATATATTTGATTTTAAATGTGATAATTGTCTATTATTAAGTAGCATAGCATTTCAAATCAGATGATTTGTTAAATAAAGCAAGGATAACTTTTAGCTGTTTTTTTATATAATTATGTCTGTCCTGGAAGTATAAAAAGAAAATGTATATTAACTGAATGCGCCGCAGATTTTGCGGCGCATTTGGTATTCAGGCAGGATTATGTAGAACATCAACTGCCGTATTTTTGTACTTCATCGTACATTGCTACTATGTTTGCCGGGGGAACGTCCGGCTGCAGGACATGGGAGGGAGCCAGGATATAACCTTCCGGTCCGAGTACGTCGATGCGTTCGCGAACTTCCGCCCGGACATCGTCCGGCGAACCGGTTACCAGGGTTTCCTGAGTGTCGATACCGCCGTGGAAACAGAGATTCTTGCCGAACGTTTGCTTCAAGCGGACCGGGTCCATGCCGACCGCGGAGGTTTGGATCGGGTTCAAAACCTTGACTCCGGCATCGATGAACAGCGGAATCATATCAAAGATCGCGCCGCAGCAGTGATGATAGCCGATCGCGCCGTGTTTTGCCGCCAGATCGTAATGCCGTTTCAGACTTGGCATGAAGAATCGTTCGATCATATCCGGCCCGATCAGCAGTCCGTTTTGCGTGCCGTAATCGTCGCCGCAGCCGACCATGTCGACCAGCCCGGGATACCGTTCAAACATAATCTTCATGCAGCCGAGAGAGTACTCTTCGACCTTCGCGACAATGGCTTCGACGATTGCCGGATTGAGGATCATGTCCATCATCAGTTGTTCCATGCCGCGCAACGCCCACGGAATACCGAACGGGCAGATGTGACTCATGTCGAGCACCGGAGTGTCGCCTTTTTCAATTATCTCCGGAATAGCGGGAAAGACTACGTCGTCGGGAGTCGGCCAGTCATAAGCCTCGATATCCGCGACGGTTTCCGCTTTGGCCAGCGGATGTTCGGCAATCTCGTAATACCTGGCGTCGCCGGCCTGCTGCCATTCGTATTTAACGCCCCAGAAACTGATGTCGGCACCGGGATTTTCCTCCCTCAGGCGTTCCATCCGTTCCGTTCTGGCAGGGCCGCCGCCAAGAATGCTCCACGGCGAACTCATGGTGTTGCAGTTGAAATGCGCGTTCAGATCGGCGTCCGGCGGCAGGCCGAGATAAGCGGTCAGGCGTTCTACGGTTTCCGGTCTCGCATCAAAAGTAAACGGGATACGCTCCGGCTTCTTCAGGCTGATCGCGTCGAGCAGTTGTTGACGATTGTTCGGCTTAGAGTATTGCATCTGGCCCCACCGGCATATGTTCATCCTGTTGCTGTAATTTTTTCGGCAGAACCAGAATATCCGCGGTTACCGGACAGAAGCCGTGCGGGTCCAGCATAGTGATGCGGCAAATTCCGAGAGAGCCGTCTTTCAGGGCGTTTTGCATGGCGTCACGCCAGATTGGAATTTCAACCGTTACAGTTTCTCCCGGAGCGCAGGAGATTTTTACATCACGGAACTGGCGCAGCATACTGATCCAGCGGCTGCCGCCGTTCTGCTGGGTCCGGAACGTACATTCACTCAGGTCTATATCGTTATAATGATTGGTTATTTCAAAACGGAAAACATCGTCGCCGTCCCGCCAGTTGACGCGGTCCGGGAACCAGACCGGGGCGAACAACGTACGCAATGCCCAGAATTCCGGTTTTGGCAGCAGATTTGCGGTTACCACGCCCCAGTTGGCGTCCTCGCCCCAGCGGACCCAGCCCCAGGGATTATCGCCGGAGCCGCTGCATAGCCACGGAAAATACGCGCCGCCGAGACAGGTCGGGTCGTGGCGCATATTGCCCCATTCGTCCCGCAGCCGTTCGACAAATACATCCATGGTGTTGCGGCCTGAAAGCGGATCGACGTTGAGGTCGGAGATCATTGAAAGATAAGGTCCGTTCAAGTTGTCCGGAACCGCGTTGAATATTCCGTATTCCGAACTGAACCAGCAGCCGCTCCAGCCGCGTTCAAGCGCTTGTTCACGGGTGATTTCAACCATGTCGCCCTCCCAGCTGTTGGGATTGACTATCCGGCCTTTTTCACGGAATTCCTTTTGCAGGACAAAGCTGTAATGAATATCGGCGACGTCGCCGACGCGAAGCTCGAAAATGCCTTTGATCTTGTTGGCCGGTCCCGGCGGGGGAAACATGGTGGGGCGACTCGGATCGAGGATTTTACAGAAATCGTCGTAGATTTGCAAATGATTCCAGCCGTCGGCCGCTACTTCGGCGCGTTCCGGCATATTCTCGTTGCCGACGCTCCAGACCATGATCGACGGGTGGTGGCGGTCACGGCGGATGCCGCCTTCAAGCCGCATCAGGGCCGGACCGACCCATTCCGGGTCATGAATATAATTTGTGCCCCAGTCAATCGGCAGTTCCTGCAAAAGATAGATGCCCATTTCATCGCAGAGTTCAACCAATGCCGGCGGACTGAGAAAATGAGTACGGATTGCGTTGACATTGGCCTTTTTCATTAAGGACAGACATTTTTTGAGCCATTCTTTCGGGGTATACATGCCGTATTCAGGGTGAAATGTCAGGTGGTTTACGCCGCGGAACTTGATGAAGCTACCGTTGAGTTTCGGTCCTTCCGGGGAAAGTTCAAGTTTTCTGAATCCGGTATGATATTCATATACCGTGGATTCACCGTCGACTTCCAGAGCCAGGCAGACGTCATAAAGGTTGGGATGCTCGTCGTTCCATAATCTCGGATTTTCTATTTCAAGCTTAATTTCAACCTTGTGCTGGTCCTCGCGCAGCGTGATAACCTGCCGGGAGATGAATTCGCCTTCTTCATTCTGAAGAGCTGCAATTAGTTCGCCTTCGCTGGGGCCGTGCAGTTTAACTGTTCCGGATACCGTACCTTTGGTGAAATCATCATTCAAACTGGATATCAGATGATATTCCTGAATATACATTGGTTCAACCGCGAAGAAATACGCGCTCTGGGCCAAACCGGCGAATTCCAGCGCATGGCGGACCATGTCCATTTTGAGAAATTTATGTTTGCGGCGCAGGCGGACCGCGATATGAGCGGTTCTACCGGGAGTCACCAGTTCTGAAACGTTGAATTCAACCGGAGTCAGGCCGCTGAAATGATTTCCCAGTTTTTCGCCGTTGAGGTAGATAGTGCCAGCGGGATAAATGGCGTCGAAACGGAGAAAGATTTTTTTGCCTTCCCAGTCGTCGGGAATGTGGATTTCGCGTCGCATAACAGCGCCGTCATCGTCGTCGATATGTGAAAGTGTGACGCGGTTCCAGTTAGGGGTATCCTCGCCTTCGGCCAGCGGATCGGCGTAAAAGACCTTTCCGGGCTGGTAAATGCTTTCCCAGCCGGAAGTGTCGGTTTCCACATCGAAATCCTCATCGGTAAAATCAGGATAACGCTTTACGCTCCATTGGCCGTCCAGATACAATTTTGATTCGACCGGGGCGGGGGTGAATGGAGCCGGAGTAAGCTCGGTATAATGGTTGTCGTTGAAGTGAACGACTTCGGGGCCGTTCAGTTCAAGTTGCTGGGCGATTATTCTGGTACCGTTGACAATCATGAATCTATTCCTTTAGGTTATTGGACGGTGTATTATTATAATTGGTATTGTTCATTTCTTGTTTTAATAAAACGTGCCAGGAATTTATATGCAAGTTTTTTCAACCGATTTTTCAAAGAAATCACGTAGAAATTTTGCTTTTTTTGATAATATGATATATTAATGAACAAGTTTTGAACAATGTAAATAGAAATGAACAATATGAAGTTAGGGTATAAGGCCGAAAAAATATACAGTGTGCTGCTGTCAGATATCGCCAGAGGGAATATACGTCCTGGCGAACGGATGCCTACCGAGCAGGAATTGTGTCTGCGGTTTGACGCGAGCCGCAATACGATCCGCAATGTTTTTAAAAAACTTTATTCGACCGGGCGGGTGGTGCATCATCGGAACGTCGGGTCGTATGTGGTTGAAAGCGGGATATTCAGCAATGTGGTATCATTGATGTGCCACGGTAATATCGACTTGATTATCCGGGTTCAGAATATGCTGCTGGAACATAATTATATTATGAATTTATTTTCCCAGAAAACCGTTGGCTGGTCGTTGGCCAATGAAGCTGATTTTCTAGGTAAACTGCTGCATACGCCGCCGAAAGCGCTGCTGGCCAGCTGTACGCCATATCCTCCATTTAATACAAATTTACTGGATAACCTGGTTGAGGCCGGGACCAGAGTTATTCATTTTGAACCGTATTCGGTGGATGGCCAGGTTGGCCAGGAATATTTGATGCCGGATTATCGTCAGGCGGGCTACGCCGCGGTGACATCTCTTTTATTGCAGGGATGCCGGAGGATCGTTTTTCTGGCGGCGGACAGGACAGATCAGGTTCCGCCGTTCAGCATTTTAATGGAGCAGGGCTGCCGGGAATGTCTGGCCGAGCAGGGCGTGGGTAACAGTTCAATTATCAGAAGTGATATTCGTGAATTCATTCATGGCGGAGGGATGACAAAGCTGCTGGACGAATCCAGATCGGTTGAAACCGGAATTTTTGCCGACTCGTCAAGCAACGCTTTTCCTCTGCGCAACGCGATTAGGGAAATGGGGCGCGAAAAGCTTCTGAAACTGGTGACGGTAAAACTGCTGGGGGACAGCTCAATGCCGGATCTTGACTACATTGATTTTGATCGTGACCTGCAGTTTCACCGGATAATCACCAGTCTCAACCAGCGGGACAAAACGCTTAAAGATTATATCAGACCCAAAGTTGTCAAAGCGAGATTGTGACTGACGAAAAAAATCAGCACTGACCGGATATGCACTCATATTGCTATTCGGTGATTGTTGATATCGTGCTATATCAGCCAACAGCTCGTTGTTGCCGGGAAATATCGTTATACAGGATATTCAGTTTATGCAGATGTTCCTCCAGGTTGCGCAGGGGTTGACAAAAAAGATTTTGATCTTTTTTACGGGATTGGATCCTTTCATAAATTACAGGCGGAATGTTCGGGTTGGCGATATTGTCGATTAATTTTTTTATTGATTCAACCAGCGGTTAAACTTGATCCAGCTAGATATTGGTTACGTCTGGATAGTAGTTGCATAACTGGACGAGCTCCTTGGTGTCATCTAAAACATCTGTGAGAAGATTCAGGAGTTCGTCAACACTTCTAGTATAATTGAATACTTCGTATTTGTTTACCGCTGCCTGACAGCTTTTTATTTTATGGGACAAGGCTTTTAGTTTATAGTTCAGCGCAATTTCCGAATATTTCAGACTTTCCATTTTCAATCGATAGGGTTCCCGGTAAACCGTGAACAAAATATCGCCTTTTTTAACTTTTGTATTGTTAATTACCGGAATATTGGTAATGTGACCTGGAACATAGGCTGAAACCGGGCGGATGTTGGCTACGACAAAAGCATTTTGAGTAATCGGCATCCGATGTTGAAAGAGATACAAGCCACCAAAGAACAGAAAGAACGCTATGATAGCTACTATAATCGAATTGCTCAAAAGAAATTTTCTGAGTTTCATGCAATCTCCGGGGGATTTATGAATATAAATTTTCCGGTAGTATAATAGTATGTTTTTTCGTAAATATCCAATTGATACTCAAAGATTTTCATTATAATTTTGTAAGAAGTTTTTTCGGACGGGACTGTCAAAATTCGGCAATGCCGAATTGCTTAGAATTACTCCCTGCGTGAAATATGCATTGGAATCAGCCAAAGGTATGAAGTCAATTTTAGAGAAGCAGGACATGAAAAGGATCACGTGCATTTCTTCGATAAGGGAATTTCTGCAATGCCTGTTGATATTATGCTGATTGAGTTGGCTAATATACAAGTAAAGATGTTATACGAGAATGTGTCAGGAAGCATGGATGTGAGTATAAAAAGATTTTAGAGGTACAACTTGAGCTTGATTTTGGAAACTGTTAGATTCCTCACGGTCTCTGTCTTGGTTAATTCATTTATTAAAAAAGTTTAACGGACAGTAGTATCTTGACTTGTAAAATCAAATTTGGATTGTTAAATTATATCGAACAATACATTTGGAGGCGTGGAGAGAATAACATTCCCTTTATCGCTATTGGTGATGGAACAAGGTAGAATAAAGAGAATTGCCTAAGTGAAAAAACGAATCATTCCAATTTTTATTTTGATGCTGGTCCCTTTTTTAATATATGGACCGCTATTATATTCCGCCTATTGGCCCGTTGGGCATGATTATCCGCGGTGTTTTATTATCGGGCATCAATTTTATGACGCGCTGAAGCATGGGATACTGTATCCACGCTGGCTGCCGAATTTGTATGGAGGATACGGGTATCCGGAATTTGTTTTTTACCAACCGGTCTTTTTTTATATTTATTCCTTGATGATACTGATTTTTCAGGACTTGTTAAGCGCCATGGCTGCGGTAATAATAATTTTCGGAGTAACAGGTGCGTTAGCGGTATATTTATTAATATTGGAACTGGATGATCGTAATTCACAATACAAGGCAGCAAGTCTGGCAATATTATTTTCATTGACTCCGGCGGTGCAATTAAATGTTCTTGTGCGTGGAGACTATACTGAATATTGTGCGATAATGCTGACTCCGTGGGTTTTTTTGTGCCTGTACAGGTTGTTCAAGTTGTTCAAAGAAAAAAAGAATATTTTATATGCAGTCGGCTATAGCGCGCTTGCGATAGCCTTAATTCCATGCACCCATCCGGTAGTGGGGCTTTATTGTACACCGATATCATTTTTTATCGTAATTTATGCGGGAATTACGCAACTGGATAGAAAACGATGTGTCCAATATTGTTTTCTGATTCTAGTGACTTATTTTTTCGCTTTAGCGATAAGTTCGCCATATTGGTTCAATTGTCTGGCAATGAAAAAATATATTTTATTTGAGAGGTCCATGGCGTCTGGAGCTAAAGAACACCTTGTTTTTCCGTTGCAGTTGGTTTCCAATTCATGGGGGTTTGGAGGAAGTGGTTCAAATTGTAATGATAATATGTCGTTTCAACTGGGGTTGCCTCATTTGTTACTGGCAATTATCGGTTTTTTCTGTAGCTGTAAAAAACGTTTTATTCAAGCGTGTTTTATTTGCTATATAGTCATGATAATTATGATGATGCCGGTTTCGAAGTGGTTATGGGAGAATATTGATATATTGAAATACACCCAGTTTCCATGGAGAATTCTATCAATTATCACCATCTTACAAATATGCTGTGCTTCAGGAATTTATATCAAGGGGAGTAAAGTTAAAGAATTAACTGTTTGGGTAAGTATAATTATATTGACTGTCTTATGGTGCCCGGAGCAGTTTTTGAGCGTTCCTGATTGTATTAACAGTAAAATGCGAGTCAAAGCTATTTTAGGTGATTTAAAAAACATTTTTTTAACGTTCGATGTTTCAAGCGAAAAGATGCCAGTTTATGCCCAAAAACACATTCCACGGTTGCGCGGATCAATGCCGTTAGTCGTTTCACTCAAGGGAGGAAGGGCAATTGAAATGAGTGATTCGACTCCATATCATATTCATTATCAATTAAGTTGTAATAAACCTGAGTTATTTATTATTAATCAGATTTATTTTCCCGGATGGGGCGTGAAATTAAATGGCATAAGAGTTGATGAGAAATCATTAAGAAGCGGAGTGTTGAAGTATGGACGGATGTCATTATTGATCAACCCAATTGATAAATTGGATTTGGAGGCGTTTTACGAGGGGCCGGTATATAGTAATATGACAACATTTGTCGCTTGTGTCAGTATTTTGATGTATCTTGTAGTCATATTACTATACATTAGAAAAGAACAACATTCTAATGCTGAAAATGATATGATGCCAGATGGTGAATGCGATATGGAAAGTTGTGAAGAATGAAAAATTTGCCGTATAAAAATATATTTCTTTGTTTATCGTTTCAATATTATCTGGATTTGCTATTCCGACATTTGTGTATGATAAAGAATATCTTTCTATGTATCGGAACTAGCGATGATTGACCCGCGCTTATTAGGTTCTCTATATATGTTCTATTGGAGAGACTGGGTTAATATGGATATATTTATCATGGAAAAATTTGCCGGTCAAAGAGTAATCGGTTTTTTGTATTGTATTGGTTGCGGCAATAATTCTTCATCAATATAATTTTAACTACAGCCTGTTGATGTGCCTGGGGGCCGTGATAATCATATATTCATATATCGCGCTAAGAAAATGTATGACATTTGAAAAACTTGAGATATTTCGAAAAAAATCGATGACGATTATAACAATTCTTAGTCTGGCATATGTTTTATATACTGGGGTAGTGGCTATATTTAAGCATCTCTGCATGCTCTGATAGCAAATGCATTTTTATTCCTGGTAAAACTTTGATCAAAACTGGATTGGTACTCATATTGATGTTATATTGGCGTATGTTTTGCGTAAATTCAATCATGGAGTACCTTGCGTATGAGAAGATCAGGTGTTTTGAGTTTTCTGGTAATGACCTTATTAGTGTTTGGTTTTATTGTTTGCGGTGCGCAGGACAAGAAAAAAAAGAAACAGCGGGGACACCTGACGAAAAAATACGCGGTTATGGTAAGTGCCGAAGTACAGGATACTCCGCCTCGGATCAAACTATACTGGGCCAAAGTCGATGACTGTTTATCATACGTACTGTATCGTCGCTTTTTCGGTGAGAAACACTGGAATCCCGCGCCGTTTGCCGTCCTCAAAGGTGACGCCACGGGTTTTACCGACACAAAGGTCAAAGTCGGGGAAATATATGAATACCGGATTGACAAGATGGCTAAAGCTTATGTCGGACGCAGTTATATTTGTTCCGGGATCAAGGTGCCGTTCGTCAAGGACCGGGGTATTGTCCTTTTGCTGGTTGAGTCGGGGATTGCCGAACCTTTGACATTTGAATTGAAACGGTTGGCGCTGGATCTTAAGGGAGACGGCTGGACCGTTATTAGACGTCAGGTCAGTCGAGATGATAAAGTTGCCGATGTGAAAAAACTGATTGTCGATGAATACAAAAAGACCGGCGGCAAACTGAAAACGGTCTTCCTGTTTGGTCATATTCCGGTGCCTTATTCCGGCAATATCAATCCTGACGGGCACAAGAATCATCGCGGGGCCTGGCCCTCCGACCTGTTCTACGCTGATGTTGACGGCGTATGGACCGATACCGGAGAACATAAATTTTATCAGCGAGCCAATCAGGCCAATATTCCGAATGACGGCAAATACGATCAAAGTACCATTCCGCCGGATTCGCTGGAACTGGAGGTCGGGCGTGTTGATTTGGAAGGTATGCCGACTTTCAAGGTTGGTGAAGTTGAGCTGTTGCGCCGTTATTTGAACAAGGATCATTTTTTCCGGCATGGAATCATGCCGGTCAAGCAGGCAGGGCTTATCGATGACAATTTCGGCCCTTTCGGGGGAGAAGCTTTCGGTTCGAGCGGCTGGTCGAATTTTTCCGTCTTAATGGGGGCGGATAATTGTGTTTTGGGCGACTGGTTCACCGAGTTGCCGGTCAATGCCTGGCTGTGGGCTTACGGCTGCGGCGGCGGAAATAACAAAGGCGCGAGTGGAGTTGGAACAACTTATGACTTTTATGAGAAAGGTTCAAAAGCGGTTTTCACAATGTTGTTCGGCAGTTATTTCGGCGACTGGAACATGCCGGATAATTTCTTGCGCGCGCCCCTCGCGGCGGAATCACACAGTTTGACTTGCGTCTGGGCCGGTCGGCCGCACTGGTATGTGCATCATATGGGTATGGGCAAAAATATCGGTTATTCCGCGCTTCGGACCCAGGGCAACAACAGTTACGGTGATTATCTTGAATGTGACAACGTCAGGGCCACCAAGTCCGGTAGAAGAGAAGATTTGGAATGGAATTACAATCCGGTTCATGTGGCCTTGATGGGGGACCCGACATTGCGGATGCATCCGCTGGTTCCGGTCCGTAAACTCTCATCAGAACTGCTTGCCGACGGCAAATTGAAATTGTCCTGGTCGGCCGCTTCCGTCAAGGATCCGCGTTATCTGGTATATCGTGCCGATTCGCTTGACGGGGAATTTAAATTATTGACGGAGAAGCCGATTTCAGCGACTGAATATATCGATGCCTCGTGGTCCCGGAGCGAAGTAGTCTATATGGTGAAAGTCCTGGCGTTGCAGACCAGCGGCAGTGGAACTTATGAAAATACCAGCCAGGGAAAGTTTCTGGCGGTATCGGGGCAGGGTAAATCCGCGCCGTCGGCTGAGCTGAAAGTATCCGAAGCGGTCACGCTCGAAGACACGCCTGCAAATATTCCGGTGAAAATGCCGGATAAATACCATTGCATGGTGGTTGAAAAACCGGGACACGGCAGCGCGAAATATGATTCGGGTAAACGGTGTATTGTTTATAGTCCGGGTGAAAATTACAATGGAAACGATGAGTTTTCCATCATAGCCTTAAATGGTTTGAATGAAACCGGGCCGGTAAAAGTTTTTGTCAAGATTACTCCGGTCGAGGATATTCCGGTCGCGAAAGATGAAGAGTTTCACCTGACCAATGGACAGGATGAAAAAATCACGCTGCAAGGTTACGATCCGGATGGTAACAAGGTGACCTTCCGGATTGTCAAATCACCGAAGGTTGGGAAACTTACAGGTACTCCCCCGGAATTGACCTATTCTTGTAAAGAATTTCCTGTTGAACCCCAGGTTATCGAATTTGTTGTGAATAACGGTAAAGCGGACAGTAAGGTAGGGAAAGTATCTTTAGTTTCCCCATATAAGTGTCAGGTCGCCGCCGGGCCTAAGAAAATTGACGCCAAGCTCGATGACTGGAAGGATTTAAGGTTCAAGGTCACGAAGCCGTTGATGATCAAACATCTTGGAGGAAAACCGTTGAGCGGCGTCAAAGACTGTTATTATGAATTCGATGTGTTGTGCGACAAAGATTATATCTATGTTGCGGTAAAAGTGACCGATGACGAGGTTATTTCAAAGAAAGGCATTGATCCCTGGAATCAGGACGGTATTGAATTCAGGATCGACGCCCGGGAGTCGAAAATTCGTTCACAGGGAAATGGTAAAAAAGAATTGAAAGAGTTTCTGTTGTATGCGATCAGTCCGGCTAAGGATGTTTCCGAGCCCCGGATATATCAAAAGAGTATTGGAAAATTGCCGAAAGGATCAAAATATGCCTGCGTCAAAACTAAAGACGGATATATTGCCGAGTTTGCGGTGCCGATCGCTTATTTGAATGAAAAGAACAATGGAAAGTGGGACGGTTTCCGGATGAATATCAACGTGGATGATAAGGATTCCGACAGCACCCACCAGCTTTGGTGGAAACCTGATTGGCGTCGCCGCGAGAATATCAAAGGTTCCGGCTCATTCTATCGTCCGGATAATATTTGATTTTGATCAATGCGGAGGGCTGCAATGAAAATACGGAAAATAATTATAGATGATGTTCCGGCACTTTTCCCGCTGCGTGCGGCAACCAGGGAGAACGCGTTGTCGATAGAACAGCTCGATAGAATGGGGATTAACGGAGAATCGGTTGTTCGTATGCTGGAATCAACCCATCGCGGCTGGCTTTGCGAGGCGGACGGGCGGATTGTCGGGTTCGCCATGGGCAACCGTGAAAACGGGGAGATGTGGGTTATCGCGGTTCTGCCGGAATACGAGGGGCAGGGGATCGGCGTTCAACTTCTGACCGCGGTTGAAGAGTGGTTATGGACTGAAGGTTGGAATGAAATATGGCTGACTACGGATGTAGATACGACGCTCCGGGCATATGGTTTTTACCTGAAACATGGTTGGGCGGATACTGAGGTTAAAGACGGAATGAGATATATGAAGAAAATTAAACGGAGATAATAGAATGTTGATTCGCCCATATCAGATGCGCGATAAAGAGGCGGTAATCAAACTTTGGTCTGATTGCGGCTTAATCGTGCCGCAGAATAATCCTGAGAAAGACATTGCAAGAAAGCAGAAAGTCAATCCGGAGCTGTTTCTGGTCGGGGAAATAGACGGTCGGATAGTAGCTTCATGCATGGCCGGTTATGAGGGACATCGTGGCGCGATAAATTATCTGGCGGTGACTCCGGATTGTCAGCGCATGGGATACGGACGCGATATTATGGAAAAGGCCGAAAAACTTTTGAAGGCTTTGGGTTGCGCGAAAATCAATTTGAATGTCAGAACCTCCAATCGTAAGGTTATTGAATTTTATAACAGCATTGGTTTTCATACAGATGATGTGATTTGCATGGGAAAGCGCCTCAAGAAAGACTAATGGGACGACAATTAATGAGATCTGTCTTCAGCCAGTTTTCGGAGAGTTTCAATTGCCGCAGTATGATGAGCGTACTTATCTGACTCGAACTCTATGACATAAGGGCAGGGGAAATCCTGACATTCAGAGCAGTTGGCTAATTTTTTGTTAAAAACACAGCAATGCAGGATTTTACAATCCGGACTCCATATGCGATTGGTATTCGCATGGCAACCATCACACTTCACTGGTTTCAGAGAACATTTATCACAATCCAGGCCGCATGCCGCCAGTTTCATTATGATATCCTTTTTAACTCAGTGTTTCTTTTAGGAAATCGCAATAGGGGCCGGACCAGTGCCGGATGGAGTATTGATGAGAAGATTGTCGGGCGCCGCCGGCCAGTCTTGTATAGAGCTCAGAATTTATTTTCAGGGATACGGCCGCGCCTTCCCATTCTTCAGGCGAATCTGCGAGAATCCCGTTAATATTTTCCTCCACAACTTTGGTGTTGGCTCCGACCGGACTGGCGATCACCGGGATGCCGGCCGCGAAATACTGGAGAATCTTGAACGCTGATTTCCCACGGGCAAACGGATCGTCGGTCAGCGGCATGATGCCGACGTGTGACCTGATCAGCAGTTCTGATTCGATCTTTTCGCTCCAATCGACGAATTGCATATTAAGGCCGGGAATCGCCTGTTGTTCCAGATCCTTGCGGGCGATTATCAGCAGGCGGCCGCCAGTCGCGTTCAGCATCATCCGCAGCGATTCGGCATGCTTGAGCATAAACTGGTAGGTGACCGGGGTTCCTATCCAGACAAAGGTGAACTCTTCGAATTTATCGTATTTATCCTGGTATTTGTTCAGGTTTACCGCCGTTGGAATTTTGATCAGCCGGTCATTGAGTTTTGCGACTTTTTCCAGCAGAAAATCGTTGGCGACAATGATGCCGTCGGCGTTTTCGCACAGCATGTCGAATTTGTCTTTCAACAGGTTTCGCCCGGCATATTTATCCCAGACGTTATCATCGAAATTCAGGACATAGCGTTTTTTGCGAAGAAAGAGTTCGTCGAAGAAATATGGCAAATAAGGAAAAAGTTCGTATTCCAGCAACAGGCATTGACCTGAAAAGGCCGCCTGAAAAAAACGTTTCAAATAAGCGACGGGAATTTTCAGGTTGAAGCGTGGTTTTCCGCTGTAGAGCCCTTTGATATAAGAATTGCCCAGCATCGGATGAATACGTGTTTCAATTCCGGCTGAGTTGAAATGCTCAAGGTAATCGTAATAGCGACACCTGCTCGACGGGCCCAACGGACCGTAGCGGGTCAGAATATCGAGTTTCATGCTTTGCGGCTCCTCATGATTCTCGGCAGGTTTTTAATGACTTTTAAGACGAACGCGGTTCCGGCGACCAGAAAAGACTGGCCGTATTTCAGTTTAACTTTCAGTTCCTCTTTCAAGCATGGCAGAATATTGCGGTCGGCCAGGCCGCCTTCGCGGAAAAACGCGATCAGTTTGGCTTCATACAGCGGCTTGATGTTGTTGACGTTGATTGCCCGGTACATGAAGTCGTAATCGGCCAGCAGTTTGAAACTGGTGTCATAACAACCGATGTTTAGGTAGACGCAGCGCGGACAGAACATCGAAGGGTGCGGCGCGAACGCGCCCATATTCCGGTTATCAGGACGGAAGCCGGCCACACGACCCTGAATCTCATACATTACGTCGCCCCAGAAAATATATTCTTTCAGCTTATGTTCGAGAAAAGCGCGGACCACCCGTTTGAACGTTTTGGGGTAATAATAATCGTCGGAATTGATAATTCCGATGATATCACCGCAAGCCTGGTGTATGCCTTTATTCATGGCGTCGTAAAGTCCGTCGTCCGGTTCACTGACGAAATATGCCAGGTCATCGGCGTATTTTTCAATAATGTCCACGGTACCGTCGGTGCTGCCGCCGTCGATGATGATATATTCGTAATTTTCATAGTCCTGTTCCAGGACGCTGTTTATTGTCTGCTCAATCGTCTCGACGCTGTTATAGCTGACGGTGATGATTGATAGTTTCAGGGGGGATTCATTGGCCTTCATAATCTAACTGCTCCGCGCAAATCACTAATAATTTCAAAACAAAAAGTCCAGACTGCGTACAGCAACGCTATAACGCAGCCGGCAAATAAGAGGTAAGGTGAACCGGCAAAGATCAGGACGCCGTAAATCAGGATAAAGGTTAGAGCCGGGCGCTGCCGCCGCAGGTTGTAAAGCAGATAAAGCCAGAGAACAGGACCCGCCAGCAAGCGCAGGGAATATAGTCGCGACATATTACTATTATTGGTTTCAGCCAATACTTCCGGCAGGTCGCCAAGATGGAACTTGAACGGTAATATCGGGAGAGCCAGGATCACAACGGCGAAAAGCAGCAGGAGTTTTTGTTGTCTTACAAGTCCGCGTTTAATTCCGGGACAGGCAATGGCGACGCAGAGGCCGCTGAAAACCGGAAGCAGGAACCGGATCGGTTGTCCGATGATGCAGTAGCCGCAGAAAAAGATGGTCAGCGGCATGGTCCAGAAAATCAAGGCGGTGCGCAAATTACGGTTCCTCATAGCCGCAAGTGATGCCATCGCAGCGGCGAAAAAGAAATAATGGATACGGAAATAATAATTAATTCCGGTACTGAGATTCTTGAATTCGAAGCCCTTGTAAACTTCCGCATTATGCAGCAGGTATGGGAAAGTCAGAATGGAGCCGAAGTTCAGTTGGTTGGCGATCAATTGCAGTGAGAATACCGCCATGAATGCCGCCAGGGAAATTGCCGCGGCTTTCAAAAGGTATTTCCGGTCGGCAAAGAGGGTTTGACCTTGCCGCCAGAACAGCCATGCGATCAGCGGCGCGAAGAAGACGTTATTGATCCGGGTGATACAGGAAAAGCCGTAAACAACTGAAACAATGGCAAACATCCTGAAGCGCGGTTTCATATACAATGCCAGCGTTACCGCTCCGAACAGCATAAACATTGAAAGGTTACCGCTCATGGAATTGAAGCCGGTGCGGATAAAGAGATAGCAGGATGAAATATATTCTCCGATAACTTCCCCGAACAGCGAAAATACCGATTGGCATATCTCCGCTTCAACCGGGAAATAAGCTACATTAAGTAACATCCACAATACAGCCGCACAAAAAGCACCGTGGATCGATGCGGTCAGTTTGCGGGCGATAAAAAAGACCATTACGATACTGGCGGGCATCAGGACGCAGCCGAAGAAAATGCATACAGGCAGAACAATATCAAACATGTCTGATGCCCGGAAAACGGTGATGAACGGAATATAAACCAGCGGCATGCCGACAGTCATTTCCCATTGCGGCGAGAAGTTCCAGTTCATGATCCCTTTCGCAACTTTGAAAAATGCAAATTCATCCAGCGGGTAGCGCAGTTGTCCCCGCGTCAGGTAAAGAACCTGAAACAGAATGGCAAAATGCAGAATAACCAGCAGGCCCGGAAGAATGAAACGGCTGTACTTCCGCTTGATCCGCTTTTTTTTGAGTCCGGTGAAATAATAATATAAAAGCAATCCGAAAATAACGGCACAACCGACTGATAAGTACATGAACGCCGGATTGCGATGATATAATATCTTATATTTGCCGTCGTCTTCAAACAAAAACACGTCAGGCGCGACCCAGAAGCTTTTTCCTTCACTTTCAAACCGGAAAAATTTAAGGTTGCGGAACAGCGACATTCTGACTTGTCGGGTATCCACCGCTTCGACATACTGGATTCGGGTCGGCTCTTGGAAAACGGAAACCGGTTGCGACTTGATATCCGGTTTCAGGAAAACCGGCGTATCCGCTTCCAGTACCAGTTCTCCGGCCGTTAAGCGGAAAGACAGAAGCAGCAGCAGGAACAGCAATTTCTTCATTATATTTTCACCCGCATCAGGTTATGGTGTTTTAACGCTGAAAGATAGCCGCGCAGCCGGGAGAATCCGGCTCGCTGAAGTTTGCTGCGCAGGGAAAGGCCTTGCGCTGCGGGAATATTTCGCAGCCCGGCTTCCGCGTCAAGCAGTCGCCGGTAATAGTCCGCGTAAAAGAATTCGCGCAACTTCTTATTCATAATATGCCCGTAACTGCCGAGGTTGTGACTGATAAAATGACCGCCCAGAACCCGGAATCCCTGAAAATGATAAAAAATCAGTTCCTGACCGTCCACGGTCATTTTGCCGTTTTCAAGTTTCAGGTCATACATGCTCCAGTTCCAGGGGGCGAGCCCGGCGCCGCGATGTTTCAGAATATGGACGCCGTCAAACCTGTCCGGCCACTGTTCCAGGTATTTCTGGTCGGCGAATTTGCCGTCTTCGAGCCGGTCATAGCACCACGCGATACAGGATTTCCGCCACCAGTGCAGGCATGTCGCGGTGTTGTCGTCACGCCGGTAAGGCTGGAATTGCAGATTGTAGATGCCGAATTTTTCTCGATATTTAAGTTCCGGCGGGAAGCGGTGTCCGATCAGTAATAACGACGCGTCGCCCATTTCATCGAAAACCGGAGCCGGGTCAGCATAGAAAAGCAGGTCGGAATCAAGATAGGTCAACATATCGATATCGGAATAGCGGTCGAACAGGAAAAGCGGCAGGACCGGGCTCATGGTAAAATAATATTCGACGATGTTTCGAGTGGATTTTGTGGCCGCAAACTCGGGGTCGAAGGCTTCCACATCTGAAAGTTTGAACGGCTTTAAATCAGGTTTGTCAAGTTCGTTCAAAATTTCATAGACCCGGTCGTCAAGACAGCAGACATGCAGATTGAATTCGCCGCAGTTGCGCCGCAGCGAATCATAGAGCGTCAGTCCGAGAAAGACGTAATTTGAGTCGAAATATGTGCAGAAATGATACATTTTCAGCTTTGAACCATTGCCTTGAATTGATCATAATCACGAATATAATCTTCTTCATAATAATAATCGCTGGCGGCGATCAGCAGGACACAGCCGCTGGAAAAACTATGCATTGTGTGCCACAGACCCGGACCGAGGATGACCCCCATGTTGTCCCGCCACATCGGGACATCCTGTTGTTTTTCACCGTCATCCAGCGACAGGACAAAACTGCCGCTGATACAGAAAATGACCTGTTGCAGAGTTTTATGGGCATGTTTGCCGCGGACGCTGTAATTATTTTCCAGGTGGGTAATGTAATAGACGCGCTTGATGTCAAACGGCAGATCCTGCATACCGTTCATGATGCATAGCACGCCGTCGCGTTCGTCGACTACTCGCTGCAGTTCCACATAACCGCTGTTTTTTACATAAATCTGAGTTAACCGGTTTTCCATATTATTTGTCCTTTCGTAAAATATAACCCTTCTCGACAGCAATTGCATCCGGGATTCCAAGTAAAATATCATGCCGGATCGAACCAAGTTCAGACATAAGGTTAAATTCCGGTTCAAATGTCTGTATCAACTTGCTTTCAGGGAAGAACCAGGCCGGATATGATGCGTCGTAAATTACTTCCGGTACTTTTTGAACCGTCAAACGGTCTACTTGGCCATCGATGAAAACCGGGGTCCGGGTGATTAGCACATAATCGACCGGTAGTTGTTTCAGGGATGTGATCAGTTCGTAAGGTTTTTCAATATATGGCAGAACACTGCCGAGGAGAAGAACGTTAAAATCGAATTCTTCGCAGGCAGCTTCTGGCGTATAGCGGAATTTTAAATGCTCGTCTTCAAAATCAACCTTGCCGTATTTGACAAATTTGCCTTGCTCCACCACGCACCAGATCACTTCCCGTAAACCGGTAAAGAGATCGCGATGCTGAAAATAAAGGCTGCCAAGCGAACCGCCGAAGTCCAGCACTTTTAAAACGCCGTTATTTTCATCGGCCGCTTGCAAGAGAATTTCCGCCAATGGTTCATCGTGTTCCAGCTGGTCAAAGGTCATCGAATCGCGTTCGTAAGCGGCCTCGCCGTTTTTAACCTTCATGGCCGAGTCACGAACTTTTTCAATGATATTGTCGGCGTCATAGCCGCCGCAGGCTTTCAGGGCATCTGACCAGCTAGTGAAATCGCCCAGATAACATATCTGCGGCTGGCTTATCAGCTGTTTGAGTTTGTTGATCACCGCTTGCGGTAAACAGGTTTTAAGCAAATTTTTGATCATTATATTCATTTATTTCTGATCTTTAATTCCTGTTTTTCCAGAGCACGCATAACCGGACTATATATCATATCGGTAATTTTCGGCGGATTGGCACTGCGGCCAATGGCTTTGAGCATCCGGTGATTAACCTGGCCTATTACTTTTTTCGCGAAGGTGATGCGTTTCAGGCCGGAACCGAAACTAGCGGCTTTGATTTCTTCGTATTCCCGCATCATCCGGTTGAACGAATTCAATACCTGGTCATCGGTCATTGCCGACATATTTATCGCGAGACGCCAGTCGAACATTCCGGCGCTGACGAAATAACGGTCGTAGAAATCCTGATCGTCCTTGAGTAATCCCTCTCTTTTGGCCGTGTCGTACAACGGTGAACCGGGGAACGGGGTCATGATCGAGAAAGTGAATTCGATATCCGGATCGATTTTGAGCGTTTCCCGCATCAGTTTAAACGTCATCTCAACGTCTTCAAGGGTTTCAGTATGCTGGCCGACCATGAAGTTGCCGACGGCTTTGATTCCCGCCTTTTTCAGTCGTTCGGTTTGCCGCAAAATCGTTTCCGCAGTAAAATTCTTGCCGATGACTTTGAGAATCCGGTCCGAGCCTGATTCGTAGCCCGGACCGATGATGCGGCAGCCGGTCGCCCGGAGTTCGCCAAGTTGTTCGTCACTCATTCTTTCAAGGATATCGAAGCGGGCCGAAAGGTAATATTCCACCGGTCGCGGTAATTTCTTAAGGGCGTTGATCAGTTGGTCGGCCCGGCTGGGACTGGCTAAAACCAGGTCGTCGGAGATGTCCAGAAAATTACCGTTATATTTTTCCAGCGTGGAAATAGTTTCAGCAATCATATCATCCATCGGGCGCAGTCTGAACGAACTGTGATGATAACAGAAGTTGCAGTTGAACGGACATCCCCGGCCGCCATGGACCGGGATCGCGCGGTCATCAAACCGCCAATGTGAACGCGGCATGAAAGCGGCATACCAGCGTCCTACCGGCAGCCATTTTTCCTGCGGCATCATCTCAAACGGGATCGGCGGCAGTTGTGAGAGGTCGTTGATAATTTCGGGTTCGCCCTGCGTCATAATTACTTTGTCCCCG
The DNA here is from genome assembly GCA_963676655.2 of Victivallales bacterium. Taxonomy (GTDB): domain Bacteria; phylum Verrucomicrobiota; class Lentisphaeria; order Victivallales; family Victivallaceae. Next base: position 1,081,267 of record CAXXKX010000002.1, read on the forward strand.
TCACGTACGGCCAGGCCGCCGATATCGTTGATATCCGCATTATTCCTGAACGCCTGAACCAGTTTATGCAGGGTGATTTCGCCTTCGCTGGTGACGCCGATGTCGGCATTGGTGATTTTGACGGCGAATTCCGGGGTCGGTGAAACCATCTGACCGCCGATGATGACCGGAAAATCGCGGCCCATTTCATCCAGACATTTGATGGTTTCAGCGATTTCGCGCAGTTCAGGATAAAGGTTGCCGAAGCCTGCGGCGACCGGCTTGAGCTCCATTATCCTGGCGGCGGTATCGCGTGGTGAACCATGCCGGAAAATAACTTTGACCGCTTCGCCCTGTTGCTTCAGATAGCCGGCCAGATAAGCGTATGAGAGGGGAAACGTATACATGATGTCGGCCGCGGCCAGCACCATTGGTCCTTCAGGATTTGCAGTGGTAAATTTCATAGGTCCGGTTTCGGGAATAATAGATTGGTTATCAGTCGTTTGATTCTTGAGAGCAGCGGTAACTTGAAGAAACGGAACGCGTATACGTCCGCTTCGATATCCGGCTTGATCGATTCCGGATGTTTCAACGTTTCATCCGGCAGGCCTTGTAACGGCAGATTGGCGATCTGCGGGGCATTGATTTTATGGGTCGGGTCGGAGCTGAAGCCGATATTTGATATCAAATTGACATTCGACTGGGCTGCTACTCCCTTATGCCGCATGACGCTGTAAAGCCATTGAAAATCCCAGGTGTTGAATTCCCAGTCGCGATTGCGGACGTTACGGAATATTTCGAGGAAACGTTCACGTTCCTTTTCATTCGGGATAATTTCATATGCTTCGTTGGCGGCAAACTCCTCAAAGGTATCCAGGTCGCGGTCGTAGAGTTTCCAGGCTCGCCGCCAGGTTGCCCAACCCCAGATCATCGCGTATTTTGAAAAATAATAATCGGCATTGGCATACCAGCGTCCGAAATTGAAGTTGCATCCGGCAATATGCATGACCTGCTCATTGTCCTGGTATTTATCCAGCAGTTCTTCGCAGAAACGGAAGAAATCCGGATGCGGCAGACAGTCGTCTTCCAGAATTATTCCGGCTTCCTCTTGTTCAAAGAACCAGTCAATGGCGGAGCTGACGGCATCCCGACAGCCCAGGTTTTCGTCCCGGAAGAGAGTATGCAGTTCACAGGGCCAGTCAATATTTTCAGTTATCAGGTTTCTCACCTCAACACATTTGAACGGATCATCCTTGTGATGTTCACGCGGACCGTCAGCGGCGGCGTAAAGCCGCGGCGGTTTCGCATCGCGGATCGCGGCGAAAACCCGGGTTGTCACATCAGGTCGATTGAAGACCAGAAACAGGACCGGTTTATTTAGTTGATAGTCGTTCATCTTTGATAATTTCCGGTTTTATTTAAAAATAATACATTATTTTGATAATTGTTTTTCCGGTTTGTCTTTTTTGTTCATCTGCCGGTTGATTATGTACAATGCGAAATCGCGCGTGACAATCGCTATCCACAGGATAAAAAGCCAATCGGTTATCCAGCGATGACGATGCTGTGGAATGAAAACGATATTGACCATGAACATAACCGGAAAAACCAGGGCCAGCGGTATTTCCGCTCCTATCCATAATAAATAGACAAAACCCAGCAGACCCAGAATCCTGAATATCCAGCCGAATTCGATATTCGGCAGGAGCAGGCCGATGGATATGCCGCCCCGCCAGAAAATATATGTCGCTACGGCTGCGAGCGCGGATATCAGAATGATTTTGCAATGACTAAGTTTGAAATGAGCTCCAACCATTATCCCCAGCAAAAGTCCGATGAAGATTACCGGGAAATCATTGACGTTTGCCACGCTGTTTTCAAAAACGATCATGACCTTGCCGATAGCGTTAACGACTACCCTGTCCGGATTGTGGAGCATAAACTTCAAGGCGCGACGCTGATAGATCTTGCCGACTTCATAATCGCTGTGATCCTTGAATTCCGGAATTCTGGAAATGAAGCTGTACTCATAAACATAACCGGTTGGCCTGATTGCCGGATTGTTGCCGATGAATAATTGAACCCCGCCCAGAGAGCCGGTCATTTGAAGACGTCCCAACGATACGGCGTTACGGATCATCCACGGCGAAAATACCAGCAGAATAACCGCAATTACCCCAAGGCTTTTCAAGAGCGGTTTGCGCCATTTTTCCTTGTAGTTACTACGAAGTTCATGCCATGAGCCGAACTCGCCAAGCCAGATTGCGACAATGCAGGGCAGGGTGAGCAGCAGAAATTCTTCACGGATCATTGCGTTGACGCCGATTAGAAAACCCATTGCGATAAATGATGTTTTGTGGTAAAATCTCCTCAGCAGTAAAAGCATAGTCATGGCAAAGAGCGCCAGGCATACCGGTTCACGAATAAGGATGCAGCTGATATAATGATATGGGGCGTAAGTTGCCGCCAGAAAACCGGCAAAAGCCCCCACCGGCGGGGAACGTAGCCCGGCTCCGGCAATATAGATGCAGATTACCGCGGCAATCAGGCACGCGGCCTGAAATATCGCCAGCGCCGCCGGCCAGCTGTCGTCAAACAGGGCGATTGCGGCGGCGACAATCAGCGAATAGCCCGGGGTCTTGACCCCGTAGGGATGTTCGCCCGGGCCGAGATTATACTCGCCTCTGTCAAGCATTGATCTGGCCAGGTCGACATAGACATTTTCCGGGCCGATAAAATTCTTTAAGCCGGGTTCGTGAAATTTATCCCAATCCACATAAACCGGAATACCGCAACGCCAGAAGGCATAGACGATCAGAACTATCAGCATCCAGTGTTTTTTCAAGTGTTTAACCATATTTTATCCCTTGAAATGCGCCAACCGGTGTTCGTCGATGGCATCCCGTTTGCGCATGGCGAAAAACGCGCCGCGGATAATCGGGATCAGCGGCAGTTGCCATAAGCGTTTGAGCAGGTCCAGCATGAAGCCGGACTTGCGTCTTTTGATAAACATCAAACTGTAAAACCAGAGGAACGCGGCATACTGCTTGCTATAGAACGAATCGAGATAGAGCGTCAGCTCCGCTTTTCGATACGGATCATTGCTGTTGAGCTCTTTCAGCATTTGATCAAAGATACGTGGAAAGCCGACTGAGCCTTCATAGTTTTCAACTGACTTGCGATAGGCCTTTGCGGCCAGAGCGTTTCGTTCTTCTTCGTGTTCCAGATAGTACTTGACCTGTTCGAGCATCTCCTCTTTGCTTCTGAAAACAATTATTTCCTCGTTCGGTTCAAAATAATACTTAAGATCGGGACAGTGTTCCTGGAGGCAGAATGAATTGGTCAGCGCCACTTCGATCTGACGTCCTTTTTTCTGCTTGATGCGCGGAGACAGCGGAAAGCGTTCGCAGATCCAGTCAAACATACTCATATCAACGAAGTTAAGGTTAATTTTACTGCGACGGAATATCTGGATCATTTCTTCCAGAGAGACCATGCCGCGTTTAGTGCCAAGTCCCCAGCATTCGATTTTGATGCCGTTGTCAATCAGATAGTTCAGATACTCAACCCGGCAGCCTTTTTCCACCGCCCCGACAAATGACACGTCGATATCCCGTTCGGTATTTTCATTCGGGTAGTAGAGTTCTTTTGGATAGAAGCTGGCAAATTTATATGTGGGAATGTCCAGGGCTTCGTAATATGATTGTCCGATGGTGTCGGTGGAGATGACTGCATCGGCGGTTTGGGCGAAATATTTGGTGTGAATGTGCAAAAAAGTTTCATCGTCAAAGAGCCAGAAAACGACTTTGCAGCGGTTGCGGAGCGAGTTCAGAAATTCCGGCGGCAGCTGGAAGATGTTCCAATAAATACCGACAAAGACAAGTTTAATATTGTTTTCGTCAATAATTCGTTCAATCTCCCGATGGAGCCCGGTCATTCCATGTTTGAGAAAATAATCAGGATAATTCAGCGAAAGGCACTGGTCGAAATATTTGCCGCATTCTGTTGAAATATAGTCAAGATAGTCCTGGAAAATGTGTTTCAAAAAAAGTGTGTTGATATTTTTGTCAATCTTCATGTAAATCCTCTGTCATAGCCCTGATCTTTGATAACATAAAAAACGGGAAAAAGCTTTTAAAAGTCATGATTACCAGAATTCTGGTTTTCGGAATAATCATTTGAATAATAAATGTTGAAATAAAATACGAGGCAAGGGTGGCCCAGGCCGCGCCTTGCAGACCGATCTTGTGAATCAAATAGTAATTCAAAATAACATTGCATATACTGTTGATCAACGGCAGAAACAATGCCAGCGAAAACTGGCTTTCGGCAATTTGCCACGCACCGTTTACCACCGCCCAGAAGACGAACGGCAGAATCCAGGCATAGATCATGATAATCCCCGCCGTGGCGGAATATTGTTTCAGAAAATAGCTGATTGCCGGGCTCAAAATAGTCATCGCGATTGCGATGCCGATCGACAGCCAGGTCATCATAACAAAAAACAGCTGCAGGCGGTGATGGTAATGTTCAACCGATACTTTTTTAGCTCTGATGATCGATGGGAAAAAAGTCGAGGAAAGAATAGTTGGAATGACATACCACATCTCACAGAAACGAATTGACAGCGCATATTGACCAGCTGCATTATTGCCCAGTATTGATTTGATCATTACCTGGTCGATTCGCATGTAAATCATGATTGCCAGACTTGACAGGATCAACTTCCATGACCTGCTCAAGAAATAACCGGCAGTTGCCAGTGAACAGCTCCATTTCAACGGAGAAGTCACTTTGGCTATGTAAAATGTTATATAGCCCATGGCGGTCAACCCCATATTGGCTGATTCAAGAACCGCAAAATATATCAGTGGAACGCCTTTCCATGCAAACAACAAACGCAGCGCTGAAATAATTGCCCAGGCAATGGTCTGGGATATCGCCACATATTTGGAAAGTACCCGGGATTGGAAATAATAGTCTATAATTTGAAAAGTCTGGAATAAATAACCGGCGACAACTATTCCAATCAGGATATTTGTTTCAGCGTCATTGTCCAAAAAACACAGAGTGACGCCGATACTTAACACCATTAGAAGAAAGCCGCAAAGACGCAGCGCTAATGCCGTTCCCATAAGGTCATCTCTTCGTTCCGGACTCTTAACCAGTTCGCGAATCAGTATCTGGTCCAGGCCGAGAGCGACGAATACCGAATATATCATGCAAAAACCGATAGCATAATTCAATAAACCGTAATTGGCAGGTTCCAGCTTGTAGGCGACGTATATGCCAACGGTGAAACTCACGGTCATCCGGAATATTTTATCGGCAAACAGCCACGAGGCATTTGCCCCGTATAATTTCAGTCCTTCATGACTTGAGGCGCGTAGTAAAAGTTTTCTCAGAAATTGGATCATTGGTTGCGGTTTGGCTTGTTCAGCCTTTTAGTCTGCAGCCTCGGGCGGTTGAATTGTGGAGTAATTCCTTATTCATTATGCCATTTGACATTGGTTAAAATATTATCGTTTTTGCGTCCCCACAATAGAACTTCCCGGGCAAAGCGAACTTTATCCCCCTGAAAGTCAACTGGAGAAACAAGAGTCATTTGTTGCGGTTTTCGTTGTAATTCAATAACATTTCCGCAGGTTGACTCATCAAAAAATTCCGGAATATTGAATTCAAACCTGTAACTTGTATTATCGGGGAGAGTCCATCCCGGAACCCGGATTTTCTGATATTCTATAACTTCTCTTAGTTCTTCCTGCGAATAGTCAATGCCACGGTCCTTGAACAATTCCCCGGCCAGGCAAAAAATATCATTGTAAAAGGCATCTTTTTTACTTAGTATTCTTAGAAAGCTTGCTTCTTCTTCGTCCCAGTAGATGTTTTCAAAGTCCTTCAGCCGGCGGCAGCGGCCATTGCCCTGCAAAATTGTTTCGACCAGTTCATGAAATGCTGATATTTCGGATGAAACGGCTTGCAGTGATTCTCTATTATCTCCGTTGCTGATGATGAAATTGATGAAATCCGTATATCCGAGACCGTGCCTGTTGCGCATATACATCAGGATAAAAAAACCGATTTTGAGACTCATCATGGTCATTGTCAGCCAGGAAAAGATCAGCGCTTTGCTCCAGTCTGCTGTCGGCATGGTATTGGTCGCGATAACAATGTTTTCAAATTCTGAAATTGAATCAGGAGCTCTTTCTTCTCCATGTGTTTCTGTTAAAAAAATCTTACGGGTGACGATTCCATGCTGTTTCTGGTATTCCTTTTCGCTGATATGCGTATTAGGGTAAACCTGGCAAATATATATAAAGAGCTGATTTTGCAATCCAAGACGGAACAATGATTCTATTCCGTCAATCCAACTTTGACAGGTTTCTCCCGGTAATCCCAGAATGAGCTCTGTGTAGACGGGAATTCCTTTTTCATTAAATCTTTTTTGCAGAGCTTGATAAATTTCAGATTTGATATTTTTTCTACGGACATTTTCAAGCGCGGTCTTATTCAGACTCTGGTAACTTAAGGTTATGCCTTTTTCAATTTCTCCGGCATGAAGCATGGTTGCGATTGTAAAGATGGTTTCTTCCGCATTCTTGGTATAACATGATCTGAATTTTTCCGGATATTCATGCTTTGTTTTTAGTTCAACCAGCATTTTCGCAATATCCACGTCGCGTTTATGGATTCCGAAATTGGATGCAGCGTTGAAAACATATTTGATGTTATGCTCAGCAACCCATTCAAGTTCCTGCCTGATGCGCTCAAGGCTATGCAGACGATATTTTTGATTGAGACCGCCTTGCCCCCAGTAACAGTAGGAACACGGGAACGGACAGCCGCGGTCAGTTTCAATTATTGCCTGAAAGTTTATGTCTGGATAAGCATCAAAAAGATAGTCATAAAGCCCATCCAGATAAGGCGACGGAAATATGTCCAGATCTTTTTCGAATACCGGGATTTCCGGATTAACAATGCATTCCCCCGTTGCTTGACTGCGCCATGACACCAATGGTATTCCGCTTAAATCATCCGTGTGGAGCAAGCGTTTGAGAACCCCGGCAAAAGCGATCTCTCCATCTCCTCTTACCGTAACGTCTACGAACTTATGCTGCATGAAAAATTCCTCTGGCGCATGAGGAACGTGGGCTCCTCCCATAATAATGACGCAATTCGGATAACGCTGCTTCAACTCCTTAGCCAGAACAAGACTGTACTCGGCGTTCCACATCGAAAGCGAAAAGGCTGCCACTGCCGGATTGTTGTACTGCGACAAGATGTGTTCCAGGTTGTTATCGCGTAAAAACAAAAATGGCATGAATTCATAGGCTTGATTGATTTCGGGGAATTTTTTCGCATAAGCACAGATAAGTCCAGTGGCTAGTGGAATATAGGCCGTATGGGGCATTATCACATTGTACTCATTAAAATAAACCTTCCTTTTTCCTTCATTATTAACCAATAATGTTTTTTGTTTGGCTTCCCTCATTATATTTTTCCCCTGTAATTTCCATTATATTTTATTTGATGATTTTGAGCTGATTAACGGTTGTGATCTTTCCAGTAAACATTTATCAAACATATTGTTATTATTTTTTATACCGGTGCCTCCATGATTATGATTGACTTATCAGGTTTATTCAGATATTATTTTTTCAATGTATAATACGCGGATATCCCGCAGTTTTCTTCTGATTCCGGCCCCTCTATCAGTTCCGCAGCCCGGTTTAACTGCAACTTCCAACTGTAGGGGACAATGATGCCGGTGAAGTTATATTTTTTTGCCAAATTCCGCCACTCCTGGCGGGAGCGACTTTCCCAGAGTGTACGGTGAATTTCCGAGGGCAAAACGCCCTGATTACAGAACTTATCACCTGGTTTTTCCAGGAGGCTGACGCCGTATATCTCCTGCAAGCCCGGATTGAACTTGCCGGCGCATTCCGGGACCATTGGAAATCCATCCAGCGCTCCCATGTCAAACCATACCGGCCGTTTGGTTTTTAACGAAATCAGGTAGTTTTCCGGGGTATTCAGCAGAACGCCTTTGTCTTTAGCTATTCTGGCATAGAACTCACTGGTCTTTTCGGTCGGGGAAGAATAAAATGACGGCAGTAGATTGCCGTTGATAAGTGAACGGGTGAAATAGCATAATACCGGGAACAGAAAAAATATTGCTAATAATACAAGCAGCGTTTTTTTTGCTTCGGGATAATTAACCTGTTTTCTTATAAATTTCAGAATTGTTAATGGATGAATTTTTTTCTTCATGCAGTAACGGGTAATTCCCAGGATTATTGTCATGGTCAGTAGTATGTCAAAGGCAACGGCAAAAACATCAAACAGTCCGAGACTGTAGCGCAGCATTTGCCAGTTTAAAAAAGCCAGAAATGAATATTTTACATACCAGAAGTAGAGCACTCCGGCATAGACCAGCAGGCTCCATGGACGGCGGTACAGGTTGCGGCTGAACAGTAATCCGACAGCCAGAGCCGGGAATACCAGAATACTCAGATTTAAATAGCGTCCCGGCATAAACATCAGCACATACAACGGGACTTTGTCATACGGCAGATGCGAGATATACGCGCCGATAAAACCAAATATTCCGGCCGCGCTTAATGCCGTCAGGAGAAAGCGGGTGCCGGAACGGAATTTCAACGTCAGCAGTCCAATAATGGCCGTAACCGCGCTACACGCTGCGACCCAGATACTCCTGTGGGTAAAATTCAGGGGTTGGCGGTGACAATCCCAATAGCGGATAAAGTTATCAAGATAGAGTTTTTTCTGTTCCGGGTCGATTGTCGGCAGGACTCGCATCCAGTACATTTGTAAAATCAGCGCCAGGATTGATATGCCGAACCCGATGGCGAAATACTTCCAGTATTTCTTCGCCAGCAGCCAGCAGAATTTGATGTTTATCAACCCGGCTGCTGTCAGGATCAAGGCTAAAAATACACCCCATGAAGGATGAACCGAAGGGGCCAGACCGGTACAGATCAGGGCCCATTTATATTTTCGGCAGCCGTATAATGCCGCAGTCAGCACCATGAATGACAAACCGAGGATACCGTAGGTGTGGCACATGCCGTAAAGCCATATCGGATAGACAATGCCGGGCCTGATCATGTTTAAAGCAATTATTGTCAGCAGACCGGCGATTGAAATATACGCATTCCGGCTGAATGCATATATCATCAGGCATAGCGCCATGCAGGAGATTGCTCCCAGTAAAGCCGAGGTGAATATATTGACAAAAACCGGAGAACCGGTAATCCATACCAGTAACGCGCTTAACTGGTTGATCAGGGCGAAAACCTTGATATTATACAGATAGAAAGGCGTATCCGGAGAATAATTAACCATTCCGGCCAGGACCATCCCGGTTTCGGTCGCGACTTGTTCCGTTACTTTGTTCAGGCCGCAGTAAAGTCCGATCAACAGCGAGCAGGTTACGGTCAATGCAAAGCTATGTTTATATCCGGACAGAATTTTCAGGTATTTTTTTATCAAGGTTTTATCCTGTAGTAGGCCGATTCATTGTTTTCCGCCGTACGCGGTAGTTTTAAAATCCAGTTAACCGGACAGACTATGCCGGTAAATTTGAATTCCTTTGCCAGTTCTTTCCATTCTTTTTCTGGACGTTTTTCCCATAGGTCCTGGTATAATTCCATGGGCATCGAATGGTAGCGGCGTTCTCTATTCAACGGCGGACACGGCGGCGGCTTTGACATATCAACCCCGTACAATTTCCTGATGCCGTAATAAAGCTCTTCGCATACCTCAGGATGCATCGGGATTGTATTAATGATGCCGATATCAAAATATAACGGTCGTCGGGTTAACATGCCGAGCGAGGTGCTGTGACTTGTTACCAGCAGAACTCCGCGGTCTCGGCTTATCCGGCTGTAAAACGGATCATTGCGAAAATCAGTCGGCAAATGGATCGTCGGTAACCAATGATTGCCGACTATCGCATGAAACGTTGAACCGCAAATAAAGGTCACGGAGGTCAGGAGCAGCAATATTCCAAGTATTCCGGTTAATCCCTGCCGTTTAAAAAAATTTGCGACACATTCTTTATATATTTCATATTTTGTTTTTTTGTACCTTTTGAACAAGGAACAAAAGAGGACTGCCGACAGTATCGCGATGGCGAACACCTTGAGTATTGCAATATCATCATAGATTCCAAAAAGATAGAAGAGACTGTAAACCAGCAGTTTCATTCTCAGAAAATAATACTCGAACCACAACCACAGGGCGAATGCCAGAACCAGCCAGTGCCACTTCTTCAACATCAACTCCCGGCTGAATAAAATCCCGATAAACGTCCCGGCTGCGGTCAGTACGCTGAAATTCATGTAACGCCCCGGCATGAACGACAGGACCACTTGAGGTACGTTTTCAATCGGCTGGATTGTCAGCCAGGCTCCAAACATTCCTGTAACGGAGGCTCCGACTAACATCGATAAGAGAAATCGCTGCCCGGTTTTGAACTTGAGAAAAATCAGTGAGGCTACCGCTGCTCCGCATCCGAATAATGAGCGAATTACGTCCCGGTGTTCAAAATCGTATGGCTTCCTGTGTTCGTCCCAGTAACGGAGATAAGTGTCAAGCAACTGTTTTTTCAGATTCGGATCGATTGTCGGCAGGCCGCGCATCCAATACATCTGCAGAGCCAGAGCAATCAGGGAAATTCCAAATCCGACTGCAAAATGCTTCCAGTATTTTTTAGCCAGATGCAGACTGAACTTAAGATTGAATAAACCGGCCAGCACCATAATTACGGCCAGGAAAATTCCCCATGAAGGATGAACCGATGGCGCCAGTCCGAGGCAGAACAGCGCCGCCCGATACTTTCGGCAGCCGAATAGTGACGCGGTCAATACCATGAATGACAGACCAAGGACACCGTAAGTATGAACCGAGTTGAATAAGCCGATCCAGTATACCACTCCGCTCCCGGTCATTTTATACAGGATAACCGCAGCTAAACCCAAGAGGGAAATGTACAGATTACGACTGAACGCATAGATCAGCAAACCCAGCGCCGTACATGATATAACCGCCAGCAGGATTGAGGTGAAAGCACTGACCAGAATCGGCGACCTGGTTATCAGGACCAGTAATGCGCTGATCTGGTTGATCAGGGAAAAAACCTTGACCATGCAGTAGTAAAAAGGAGTGTCGGTCTGCTCGATGTAGCCCGCCAGTACCATGCCGGATTCAGTGCTGACCTGATAGGTTATCGTGTTGATTCCAATCAGACAGCCAATAATCAGACAGCTTACCCAGGTAGCCCGGAAACTGGAATGAATATCCGTTAAAAACGCGTAAATACGTTTCATTGTTGGCCTTTTTGATCAAAGCCTTTTTTTTCCGCGATAATATATCTGGGACGGCCCTGGATATTTTCATAGATTTTGCCTATATAAATACCCAGGATTCCAATTGTGAACAGAATAACCCCCCCCAGAAACAATGTAGTTGTCATCATCGCAGGCCAGCCCGGCAGATGCATTCCGAAAAATACCCGGCTGATTATGATGTATATCAGATAACAGAACGCGAAAACTGATACAGCCATGCCCAGAAACAGCGCGAAATACAGCGGCAGGCTCGAGAACGAAGTAATGCCGCGTAAAAACTCCTTGCCGGGATTAAGACTGCGGAATAGCGGAAACTGGGTTGAGCCGTTGAGCTTGGCGTCCCGCTCGTAATAGACACAATCCTGTTTAAACCCGACCCAGGCGGACAATCCGCGCATGAACGGGTCGTATTCCGGTAGTTGGAGGACTGCGTTGATGGCTCGGCGACTGAGCAGTTTGAAATCCCCGGCATTCTCGTACAGTTCAATGTTTGAGAAAAAATTAATGATCCGATAGGCCAGTTTCGTGACCAGCATTTTAGCCGGTGACTCACCGTGCCTTTTCGTCCTGACCGTGTGAACGACATCCGCTCCGTCCTCGAATTTGGCTAATAATTCCGGAATCAGAGCCGGCGGATCCTGCAGGTCGGAATCCATATAAATCACCGCGTCGCCGCTTGAGGCTTCAAACCCGGCCAGAACGCACGGAGCCAGTCCGAAACGGCGCGACATATTGATTATTTTTACCCGGTGATTCTCTTTTTGACGCTCCAGCAGAATCGCCTCCGAATCATCGGATGAATCGTCGTTGACGAAAATCAACTCATAATCCCACTTTTCCAGCGGGTTAAGAACTTTTTCCAGTCGCGTCAACAGCTCCGGCAGATTCGCCGACTCGTTGCGAAATGAAAAAACGACTGATAACAACATTTTCTTTACTCCTCCTCAAACAATTTTGCGGCAGCGGCGTAGGATTCCGGAGTGCCGATATCGATAAATTTTCCCTCTGTAACGAAGCCCGTCAAACTGCCAACGGCAGCCAGTTCGGGGAATATTTCCTTTTCCAGTGATATTTTTTTGCCGGCGGGGCAGGGGGACAATGATTTTTTTTCCAGCAAATATATTCCGGCATTAATCAATCCCGGGCCGACGGAAGCGTCTTTTTCACTGAATTCAATAACTTTACCGTTCTTCAATTTAACCGAGCCGTATCTGGCGGTTTCGGTTTCCTGGCGCAGTATTATCGCATTGCCGGAGGTTGATGCGATAAAATCCAAGATGTCCGCGCCGAAAAATGAGTCGCCGTTCATTGCCAGAAAACGCTCTGAACTGACTTGTGACAGCGCATTACGGATGGCACCGCCGGTTCCCAGCGGTGCATCTTCACATGAAAAAACTATTTCCAGCGAACCGGCATGCTCTTTTACCGCATTTTCAACCGTGACGGCCAGGTGGCCGGTACAAATGATTACGCGCCGGAAACCGGCGCGTTCCAATTGCCGCAGCAAGATCGCGATAAAAGGTTTGCCCGACACTTCCGCCGCAACCTTCTGGCGGTCCGCAACCACGCCGCTAAGACGGGTCCCAAGTCCTCCTGCCAGAATTACCGCATCCATGTCGGGACTCAAAGACATGCTTATGCCAATGCCTTTTTCATATCGGCGACAACGCTGTCGACATCCACTTCGTAATATTCGTGGATTTTGTGACGGCCGCCGTAGGTGTAGCAGTAACCTTTATCGAAACTCAGTCCGAGGCGGGTTAACGGCTTGCACATTTTATTGTCGTTCATAATTTCAAGCAGGTAAGAACCCATGCCGCCCGGCAAAAAGTGTTCTTCCAGGCTGAATAACTGGTCGCAGCCTTCAATCGCGCTCAACAGTCCCGGAACACAGGTTGGGATCCGGTAAAGGTCGATAACACCAATGTCAATACCGTCCGCCGCCAGTTTTTCAGTCGCGTTTATCGCGGTCTGAACCATACGTCCGGTCGCGATGATATATTTTTTAGCGTTGGGTTTGACCACTGCGAAGCCTTTAGTGAAATCGTCGCCCGGTTTATAGATATCGGGAGAAACCTGACGGTCCAGACGAATATAATTGGTGTGATCCAGCGTTATCGACTCGTCGGCGACTGCTGCCGCCATGACTGCGTCGGAAATACTGTTGATTGAAATATTCGGCATTGAACGCATAATCGCAATGTCTTCGATCAGATGGTGGGTCGGTCCGGAATCGTCATAACCGAAACCGCCGCCGACGCCGACGATAGTCAGCGGAATGTTCATGATCGCGTTTTCAACCCGGATGAGTTCCAGGGCGCGCAGGGTTACGAACGGCGCTATCGCGTAAACAAAACAGCGTTTGCCTTCCATTGCCAGCCCCGCAGCCACCAGCAGACCATTTTGTTCGGCGATTCCGACATTGACGAACTGATCGTTCAGGTCGGTCCGGAATTTGTCGAGCGACGGGGCTCCCATATCTTCAGTTACGATAATGATGTTACGATCGGCTTTCGCCAGTTCGTACACCCGGTTCCAGAATGAGTCGCGTTGAGTAATATTGCTCATTTTACATATCTCCCATGCAGTTTTTTCAAGGCATCTTCGGCGTCAGTTTCTTTCGGGGCGATTCCGTGCCACAGCGGTACACATTCCATGAAGTCTACGCCTTCGCCTTTGACGGTATCGGCAATGATGACCAGAGGTTTGGTTGAACGGCGGCTTCTGGCTCCGTTGAACGCATCGATTAAAGCGGCGAAGTCATGTCCTTCTATGCGCTTTACATTGAACCCGAATGCTTCCCAGCGGTCTACCATCGGTTCAAGTGAAACGATGTTTTCCGTGAAGTCAGTTACGCATTGGAAATTGCGGTCAACGATTGTTACCAGGTTGTTGAGGCGGTTGTGCGATGCGAACATCGCGGTTTCCCAAATTGATCCTTCGTAGCATTCGCCGTCGCCGAGCAGTGCGAACACCATATTCAATTTACGGTCTTTTTTCGCCGCGAGAGCTGAACCGGCGGCCAGGCCGAAACCGTGTCCCAGTGAACCGCAGGTTATTTCCACACCGGGAACACTTTTTTGCAGGTGAACACCGAACGCTCCGCCGTGTTGCGCGAAGTTTTCAAGATGTGCCGCGTCGAAATAGCCGAGATCGGCCAGGATTGTATACTGCAGCGGACTGGCCTGTCCTTTACTCAGGAACAGCCGGTCGCGGTCTTCCCAGTCCGGATTGGCCGGGTCGTGACGCATTACGTCGCCGTAATACAAGGTGGTCAGAATGTCTGTAGCCGAAAGCGAACTTGTGCAGTGACCGGTTCCGGCCTTGATGCACATTTCCATCATCCGTTTCCTGATTTCGTAGGATTTCGCCTTCAGGAATTCGATTTTTTGTTCCATTTTTTTCTCCGTTTCTGGGTTGTTAAAATTGGAATTAAGCTATATCTGTTTATGCTGAAAATCTCAGGTGGGAATTACGGTCAGTCGCCTAAAATTTTACGCTTTAATTTGATCTTTGTCATATCGCGAATATGTTCTACCGTTTTCGGGCCGAAACGTTGTTCGACAAATTTCAGGTAATCTTCATTCTGATAATATTCGTCGAATGCTTCGTCCCTGAATTTTATAACCTGTTCCGATGTCAGGTATTTTGTCGGCAGCGGCTGCGCTTCGTAACCGTGCTGGGTGTATCCGGCCCAGGTTGCCGGCAGTTTTTCCGGCGCGGTCTTCATCCAGTGGTCATACAGTTGTGATCCCGGATAGGCCATTGTACTGTTGAAGTTGATGAATTCACATTTCAGGTCAATTGCCATATCGAGAGTGGCGCGCATGGTTTCAAAATTGTCTTCCGGCAATCCGAACATGAAGTTGCCAAGCACGTAAATATCATTGTCCTGAATGATTTTTACGGTGTCAAAGATGTCGCGCTTGATTGTTTTGTCGACATCATCCCTGACTGCCGCCGCTCCGGCTTCTATGCCCAGGCAGAGCCATTGCAAACCGGCTTGCTTCATCTTTTTAAGTAAACGGTCATTGATCGTATCGACCCGGGCATAGGCCCAGAGATTCAGGTCGTAACCGCGTTCGATTATCATATCGCAAAAACGTTCAACCCGCTTGGGCGACAGGATGAACAGTTCGTCATCCAGTCGGATATGTTTGACGCCGTGTTTGAGTACTAATGTATCGATCCAGCCCATTACCGTCTCAAGATCCCAATAGCGAATTCGCGGTTTCCCGAACAGCGAATTGATGCAGCAGTAGGTGCAGTGATAGGGACAGCCTAAAGAGGTGTATAAAACGAAGTACGGCGCCCGGACGTCGACAAATCCCGGCTCGGTGCTTGCTTCAAATTCCTGGAAACAATGGGAATTGTGAGCCCGGTATCTGGTCAGCGGCGGCAGCAGGTCGAACGCGTATGACTGGTATGTCTCATCGAGATTTTCCGTCATCGGCGGCATGCCGCTGTCGAATAGCTCTCCTGATTTTTCAAGAAAACTGATTCCGATAAGTTCATTTTTTGCTACTTTGCCGGACAGGTAACCGTAAAGTTTACGGATTGGAATTGCTCCTTCGCCGCGCAGGACGAAGTCACAGGGTTCTTCCCGCAAAGTCTTTTCGGGCAGGGCGGACGGATGCAGGCCGCCCATCGCCAGCGGAATATCCGCGTTGACCGCTTTGATGTCAGCGGCAATCGGTCTTGCAACTGGCATGGTTTGAGTCGATGCCGACGGATTATGTCCGTACACCATCATTACGATCAGCTCAGGATTGTATTTAGCCAGGACTTCCGCGCATTGTTCGCGGCTCCAGCCTTCAACGTTGGTGTCGTAAATCGCGCAGTCAATGCCCTGACGCCTGACGTGGTCGGCCAGCAAGCCGACCCAGACCGGCGGCGCAATCGCGGAGTGCAGGTTTGCCAGTTCCTGATAAGTTTTCCGGTGATTACCCGGATGGATAAATAATATGTCTGCCATGGTTAAACATTACTGTATTTGGTGTTTTTCAGGATGGTGTATCCTTTGATCAGCTCACGAATCCCGTCATCGAGTGAGAATGCCGGTTTGTAGCCGGTGGCCTCGATTTTGTCGTTTGACACGATATAATCGCGTTTATCCGGATCTTCACCCAGCGGCGCTTCAAGATACATGAATTCCGGCAGATGTTCCTTGATCTTGGCGCAAAGTTCGAGTTTCGAGATGTTCGCGTCGGAGAGACCCACATTATACGGCTCGCCTTTCATCGTCTCAAAGTTGTCAATCACATGCATAAACGCCCGTGCCACATCCCGGATATGAATATAATTGCGTTTGAAATGACCCTCGAAAATCACCACTGTCCGGTCATTGACGGCCCGGTAGACAAAATCGTTTACCAGCAGATCCAGCCGCATCCGGGGACTCATTCCGAATACCGTCGCCAGCCGCAGGCTGACGCAGTTCTCGCGTTCCAGCGCGATGGCTTCGGCTTCAACTTTGACTCTGCCATAAAGCGATATCGGCCTCAACGGGGTTTCTTCCGTGCAGAATTTACCTGCTTCACCGATGCCGTAACCGCTGTTGGTTATCGGGATGACCATTTGCTGGTTCGGACTAAGCAGGTCACGCAGCATCTTAACCGCGTCACGGTTGATCGTTTCCGCGCCGATCTCGTCGCGGTCGCACAGCGGCGCTCCAACCAACGCGGCCAGCGGAATGACAATATCTTTGTCCTTAACCAGCCCTTTCAACAGAGACTCTTTCCGGCAGTCGCCCCGGACAACATTGAATTTATCCTGATAGCAGCAATCGGCCAGGGAGTTTTGCTGGAACATAAATGTGTCCAGAACGGTTACTTCGTGTCCGGCTTTTAACAGTTCCGGGGTCAATACTGATCCGAGATAACCGGCGCCGCCGGTGATAAGAATTTTTTTAGCCATGTTTACTCCACAGAGTTTAATATTTTGCAAAGATTTATGATCCGTTCGGTCGATAACGTCGGGTAGTTGCCGATGTAATACCCGAAAAAGTGAATATGGTCCACTTCCGGATAATCTTCCGGGACGATTTCCGGCATCAGCCGTTTCAGGTAAGGCTGACGCAGTTGACTGCCGCCGCCTGAACTGCCGCGCCGGAATTCAATTCTGTTTTCCCGCATGATTTTTTCCAGCCGCTCGCGAAATTCCGTATCGGCTTCTTTCAAAACCAGCGGAAATGCGTAATTGCATGAACCCTCAAGTTCAAAATCGGTTCTGAATTTGTTCGGGTCCAGATTGTCAATAAAAGATATCAGGTTGGCGCGGCGTTTTTCATTGTTGGAATCGAGTCTTTCTAGCTGGCTGCGGCCGAGTACGCCGCCGATCTCGGTTCCGCGCGCGTTAAAAGCTGGATAGGCAAAAATGAAATCGGGACTCAGGTCAGGATTTTCCGAGTTCCAGCGTTCTTTCATACTATCATCAGTCATTTCGCGGGTCATGCCGTGAGAACGCAGCATGCGGATGGTTTGATAAAATTCGTTGTCGTCAGTACAAATCATGCCGCCCTCGATCGTACTCATGTGATGGGCAAAATAAAATGAAAAATTAGAAGCCAGACCGAAACTGCCAAGTTTGCGTCCCTTGTAAGTTGCGCCGTGGGATTCACATACATCCTCGATTAACGGGATATTACGTTTTTCAAGTTCTTCCAATAACCGATCGGTCAGACAGTTGAAGCCCTGCACGTAGGTGACAAATACCGCTTTTGTTTTCTCGCTGAGTTTTGCGATGATCTGTTCATCGTCCATTCCCAAATTATGCGGATTGATATCGACAAATACCGGTGTCAATCCGTTGTAGATAACCGATGAGATATCGGAAACCCAGGTCAACGGCGGCACAATGATTTCTCCTTCGCCGTAGAGATGTTTAATAGCCGCCATTGTCAGCATATTGGCGGATGCGCCCGAATTCACGTATAAACTGTGCTTCATTCCGACCCATTGGCTCCACTCATCTTCAAACAGCCGAACGTTCTCGGACTGTGTCAAACGCGGGGTTCCACTGAGAAATTCGATCAGAATATCCAGGTCTTCTCTGGTAATGTTATCTTCCATTAAGGGATGTGAAAAGTTCATATATTGTCTCCGGTTCAACTGTTGGGGCGATAAACTATGATCTTGGAGCCTTCAAAATCGAATCTGAAAGGCACGTGCAGATAGTTGGATAATTCGGCAATAAGTTTTTCCCGCCGTTCCGGCTCGATGAAAAACAGCATGAATCCGCCGCCGCCGGCACCGAGGAGTTTTCCGCCGTCCGCTCCGGCTTTCATGGCATGTGCGTATAGTTCGTCAATTTCCGGAGTGGCGATGCGGGTTGACAGGGATTTTTTCAATTGCCAGGTTTCGTTGAGCAGAAGACCAAATTCTTTGAGTTGCCGGTTCGGGTTGGAGATAATGGTGGCGGCCTCGTCAACCAGTTGTTTCATCTTGTCGAGTTTGCTGGTGTTTTGTGAAGTGTTGCTGATTTGCTCGGCCGCGATTTCCGAGGCTATTCTGCTCAACCCGGTGTAAATGAGAACCATGGAATCCTGAAAACGTTCCAGTCTTTCTGCCGGAATTATCATCGGAGTTACCATGAATTGCCCGTTTTGCATGAACTCGATGATATTAAAGCCGCCGTACGCCGCAAATATCTGGTCCTGACTGCCGACGTTTTCGGCAATGATTTCCTGTTCGATTTTCAGGGTTTCCCGGCTCAAGTCCTCTTTGGAAATATATTGTCCTTGTAAAGCCAGCATACTGTTCAGTAGGCCGGCGGTAAAGGCTGAACTTGATCCCATGCCGCTCCGGGCCGGAATATCGCCGTCGTGGTGGATTGAGATGCCGTAGTCCACATTCAAATATTTCAATGTAGCGCGTACCGATGGATGCTGAATTTCGTCCAGTGAATTGACGTTTTCAGATTTTGAATAGACGATCCGGTGTGTATGATCGAAAAACGGCGGTAGTTTGCGAACGTTCAAGTAACAGTATTTGTCGATTGCCGCACCAATGACCTTGCCGCCGTTTTCCCTGTAGTATGAGGGATAATCGGTGCCGCCGCCAAAAAATGATATGCGATGCGGAGTGCGCGAAATAATCATGGTTATTTTTTCCCTGTATTGTCCGGAGCCATCATCTCGGTAAATATCCAGTGCATCCGGGTGTTCTTCTGTAATCCTTCCGGCAGATACGGGCCGGTCATTGGATATTCCTTATTATATAGACAGACGATCAGAGCTTCGGACTTTGAAGCTTCGATAGCTGACAAAGGTTTAACCTGATGTCCTAAAAAATGTTCAGCCTCATCGTCATATATTTCCTCTAGTTCCAGATTCCACTCTTTAATACCGAGATAGGCTATTTCCGCCAGTTCCCCGGCTCCGATAAAGCTTACTTTGGTGATTCCTTTTTCCGCCAGATCCCGGCACAGACTGGAACTTTCCTTTCTTGCTTCGTGATAAAACTGCATTGAAAATTCCAGAAACTCCAAAGTCAACCGTGCTTTTTCCGCCATCCCTTTCGGGGTCAAAAAATAATCCCAGCGACGTGAATGCAGTTTCTTGACATGAAGCAGTCCCTTGCTGACCATTTTGCCCAATAGTTCATGCGACAGTTTTACGCTGCACCCGAGCTTGCTGGCCGCCATGCGATTGTTCAAGCGCGGGGTTTGCTCGACGTGTTTGAGAATCTCAAGCTCAAGTAATTGATTTTTTTCTATTGAGGGCATGTGTTTTACAGACAATATAATGGTGTTTTTTATTTTATGCTTAAATAATTGGAATGATAAAAAATTTTTGTTCTCTTATACATTCAAGCACGCTCCGCCCCGTCACTTGTCTTTGAATTTAGTAACGTTACCAATTATAACGATAGAGAAAGTAAAAGTCAAGTCATAAAAAAAGAAATATCTTGAAAAGTCAGACAGTCAGAAAAGAATATAAGGTCAATGAATTAAAATCATGTTGTAATTGTATGAAAAAATATTACAACAGCAACTTTCTGAA
Organism: Victivallales bacterium; assembly: GCA_963676655.2. Taxonomy (GTDB): domain Bacteria; phylum Verrucomicrobiota; class Lentisphaeria; order Victivallales; family Victivallaceae. The sequence continues at coordinate 1,101,619 of CAXXKX010000002.1, forward strand.
ACAGTATATTGCGGTGCCTTTAGGAGCTAGGCCGCGGCTTAATTGTTTGTTTTCCACCCGGTCGGGATCATCGAAATTGCGTGCGGTCTCACGGATGAAGAGTTTTGAACCTAAAATTGCGCCGTCGGTAAAGTGTCGGGTGCGTCTCAGGAATTTAACCGGCATCGATTCTTTACGGCGCGCAGCGTGTTCTTCTTCAGCGATCTCCGCCGCGTTTGCGCCGCGTTCAGCGGCGATGATCCGGGTTAGGGAACATTTGAATTCAGTGTAGTAATCCGCTTCGCTCCAGTTCGAGGTATCGGTATAATCAATCAATTTTTTGTAGTGTTTAATGAAGTTGGCGTGGTACATGTGTTTGCCGCTGCCGCTGTAGCGTCCCCAGGTGGTGAAACGGTAATCGGCCGGATTCTCGGTCAATTTTGCCCGGACGGGGTTGAGTTCGACGTATTGCAGACACGCTTCGAGGGCATCGGCACCCTCTAGGATCACGCTTTTGAAACGGTCGGCCCAGAGTCTACCGATGTGGTCGTAAGTCCGGTTGAAAACTACCGAAAATCTTTGCTGGTAAGCTCGCATAAAGTAGCTGATGTCGATCATTTTTTCGCCGACTTCGCGACAGAGTTTTTTGTGTTTGGGTTCAATAAATGGCATTTTTTTCATCGCATAGGTGAAATCACCTTCCATCGACTTGTAATAAGCGTTGTGACGAGCGGCGATTTCAGCTTCGGACGGCAGTTCGTCTTTGCCTGGAGCGTAGACCACCAGATGGAAATGGTTGCCCATCCACGCGGCGGAAATAACCTCAATGAGAAAATATTCCGTGAGATTTTGCAGCAATGTAAAGCCGTATTCCCGGTCTACCTCGGAAAACGGCAGGTCGCCTTTGTATCCCGACACCCGGTTCATAAGGTGATAAAAGCATCCCTGATCCGCAATTTTCATTCGTTTCATAGCAATCTCCTGTTGTGTTATTACTTAATGTAATGCCCGTTTTGAAATTGTCAAATAAAAATTACCTGTTAATAAAAATCATTAACTAAAATTTTACTTTAAATGATGAGTTGAAAAAAATTAATGAGTATCTTTATGCCACTGGTCAATCTCTCTCAGGCGTTCTATTATTGGCAAATGCTGTGTGCAGGAGACTTCACATTTGCCACAAGCGATGCAGTCTGATGCTCGTTTGTCGGTATCTGCCAGCAATCCCCAATTGTATTGAAAATCAAGGCGCTTCTTCATCTCTTCATCTGATTTATTAAAAAGCAATTTATCATTATAAAATTGCATGAATTTGGGGATAGGAATTTCAATAGGACAGTCCTTGCAATATCCACATGAGGTACAGATGCAATTGAATTTTTCACTGACATGGTTCTGAATGGTATCCAATTCATCTTTTGTGAAAGGAGAAGCGTTATCGGCAACCTTACAGGCGGTGTCAATGTGCTCTCTTGTGGTGAATCCATTTAGCGCTGAAGTGATGGCAGGATGGGCTATCAGGAAACGTAGGGCAGCTTCGGTCGGGGTTTCTTCAGGACGGGCAAGGAATTTGAATGATTCCTCGTTTTGCGGAATTTGTCCGCCCGCCAGCGGATTCATGGCGATTACCCCCATTCCGTTTTTACAGGCGGCTTTGGCTCCATTGATGCGATATGGGAAGTTCAGAATATTTACTCCCATCAGGATTCCGGAGATTTTCTTTTCCGCAATGATTTGTTTGAGTTCGTTTCCGGTTTGGTGTGATGATAAGGTTATATGTTCGATCAGGCCTTCCGATTGAGCCTTCAGCAGGCCTTCATATTGCCCCCCGGGGCGCATGGCCAGTTCGTATTGCGACATCTTTCTGATGCACCAGATATAGTAAAAATTGATTTTGTCGACATTGAGTATTTCCAGTGATCGACAGACTCTTTCATAGGCTTTTTCGGCTGTATCAAATGCTTCCGGCATTGCTTTGGTTGATACATAGAAGTTGCCACGCAGCGTTTTAAACGCTTCTCCAAAGATCGCCTCGCTTTTGTCTTCACAATAGCCCGGAGCAGTGTCAAACAGGTTTATCCCTTTCTCAAAAGCGTAATGAAGCAGTTCGGCGTTTTCTTCATTGCTTTTCGTTAAATCAAAGCGCATGCCGCCGAAAGATATCGCTGATATTTTTTTGCCGGTATTACCGTAATCTTTGTAAATCATCTTGAATCTTCTTTTTCAGGTGGTTGTAATTTCAGGTATTGTGTTATATAAATATACAGCAAAATTAATGATGTCAAGCAGGTGGTATGAAAACAGACAAAGAAATACTGGAAAATTTTAAATGCCGGCGCTGCGGCAATTGTTGCAAGTGGCCGGGAATTGTGCGTCTGACCGATGACGACGCGGATAATATTGCGGAATACCTGGGAATTCCATTTGAGGAGTTTATCGAAAAGTATACCCGTTTATCTCCCGACCGGAGATGTCTGGTGCTGACTGATAATGAACAGGGCGGCTGTATTTTTTACCGTGAACCGCCGCCCGGGTGTCTTATTCAGCCGGTCAAGCCTTATCAGTGCGGAGCGTTCCCCGAAAAGTGGCGGACCGAACTTTGGCGTGAACACTGTGCCGGCGCTAAAGAAGAAAATCAGACGTTGGATGATAAAAAGTAAAGAGTCATAATTTCGGGCGGTATTTTATCATGTCTTTGATGAGACAGACTATTCCGGTTATCAGGCCTAACAGGCAAATTCCCAGAAACGGGTTAATAAAGTCCGCATATGTTTTGAAGTTGAGATAAAAACACAGAAAACAGCCCAGCCCTCCGCTAAAAAGAGTAAGCTCAATATCGGTTTTTACCTTATCACGGTAATACCGGCTACGGAACGGATTGCGACGCAGTTTTTCAAGTTCCTCTGGTGGTATTTCTTCTGTTTCAAGCACTTCATCTTCATAAGAAAAGCCTTCTTCTTCAATGTCAACATCTTCATCATCGTATTCTTCATCAGGTGGATTAAGGTTGAGTTTTCGCTGCTTAATGGTTCCCCTGACACAATAGATGCCGGCCCCGAAAACCAGCAACGGCACCAGACCTCCCCAAAGTCCCCAGGGAATTTCATGCTCGATGAGCGCATTCTCAGGTTCGTTTGGCATAATATAACAGGGCAGTTTTTTACCCACCGGGTATTTTGCAGAAATTTTTTTATCTCCCTCGTCATCCCAGGCTGACACTTTACTTGATTCATACTGTTTTCCATGGTACTCATATGCATAGGCGAAGTCAAGCTCTTTCCACAAGCTGAATTTGTCGCTTTTGGCAACCATGCGGCTGCGAATGACCTGTGCTTCGCATTTAATCCTCGACGGCTCTTTAGCGGCCTTGATGAAATTCTTTATTCCGGCATAGTAAAAACATACCAGTCCGAACCAGGCTAAAGCCGACCAGCCGATAATCTTGCCGTAAAAAATAACGGTTGGAAAGAGTGATCCGGCCGGAAGCGGGTTATTTCTTAATTGGATTATCACAACTAACACCAGGCCGGTGGCAACTGCAATAATAACGATTGCTATGCTTATGAAAGCAAAAAACTCGAACATCCGGTACTGGTATTCCAGCATTGATTGATCCGGGGCTTGCGGATTATAAAGACAATCCACTTTGCGGTCTTTGGCATGGAACTTTTTTAACCATGGAATGTTATCATAGACTTTGCCTGAAAATAATGCTTTGCCATTATGGATCGTGCTGTTTACGCAGTATTTGTATTCAACTGTCAGGTTCACATATTGATTGTCAGCCACCGTTTTTGCGGATATTATGGTCGCTTCAGTTTTGGTCCAGTTCCAGGCTTTCGCGCCGTAATTGATCTGACTAGTACCGCCAAGCAAATAGCACATTAATAGTGCTATGACAACAGCTAGTAACGCCCCGAGCCAAACCGAGGACTTGTCCCTGATACTGTCGACCATAAAAAACATGAATTATTTCGCTGTTTGAAAAATTTTCCTTATCGTATCCGATGTCATATTGTTTTTCTCGCCGAATGAACCGTAAAACCCGATAGCTTCGTTGATGATAAGCTCCGTATCCACAGTCAATCCCGCCTCGGTAAAGGTGGTTGGCAGGCCAACCGACTTGAAGAAATCGATGATGGCGCCAATGCAGGCTTTTGCCGCGTCGTCATTATCCTGTTCGGTAATTTCAAATACTCTTCTGGCGCATTGCGCGAGTTTTGATTTTTTATCTTCGATCATTACTTTCAAAATGGCGGGGTATAATGATGACAGAGATCTGGCGTGGACAATGCCGTAATGTGCCGTCAGATAGTGGCCAATGCGGTGACAGGCAAAATCGACCGGCACTCCGCAGCCCAGTTGACCGTTCAGGGCGTTGGTGGCACACCACATCATACTGGCTCGGGCCGGCAGATTATCCGGGGATTCAACCAGAACCGGGGCTATTTCCACCAGCGTCGCCAGGATAGCTTCCGCCTGACGGTCCTGTAATGGCGCGTCGACCGGATAGGTCATGTATTGTTCAACTACATGGACAAAGCAGTCGACGATGCCGTTGGCGGTCTGGTTCGGCGGCAGGGTCAGGGTGTAACGTGGATCGAGAATTGAAAATTGGGGGAACAGGCATTCGGCGCGAAAACCGTATTTGCCCTGATTCTCTTCACTGCTGATGACCGCTATATTATTCATTTCGGAGCCGGTTGCGGGAATGGTCAGGATATTGCCGAAGGGCAGGGCGGCGGTGCACGGTTGTTTGCCTAGAACAATGTTCCAACTATCAGAAAGGTTATCAAGACATGCCGCCATCGCAATATATTTAACGCCGTCGATTACCGAGCCGCCGCCGGCGGCAAGGATAAAATCAACTTTTTCATTTTTGGCGAGCATGACTGCTGAGTTGAGTTGTTCGATTTTCGGGTTCGGATCAATGCCGCCGAACTCTACGATACTTTTGCCTGACAGAGCCTTGATGATCTCGTCGTAGGCGCCGCATCTCTTCAACGCGCTGTGCCCATAGACGATCATGATTTTTTTATAGTTGGTGACCTGGTCTGCCAATTTTTCAAGGACGGTATTTTCGCCAAAAATGATCTTGACCGGATTGTAGTATTCAAAACTGTTCATGAGATTCTCCATTCTGTTGAATTTGCTTGATATTTAATTTAGCATTTAGGAAATGATATTCAAAAAAAAAGCAAAAATAATCTGAAATCGGCTATAAAAAATTTGTTTTATGCGTCTAATTAATGTAAAATAAAAGGTTTTTGTGGTCATTGAGGAAGAGATGATTGCAATGTTGATGATTTAATGTTAATCAGGAAGGGGAGAATGTATGACAGAGAATTCTATCGTCCGGAAAACGGAAAAAGCAAAGAGCAAGAAGAAAATAATTCTGCTTATATTATTGTTGGGGGCTCTCATTGGTCTTGCTATTGATTTGTGGATTTATTTCCGTGGACAGGATACTCCAACAGATAATTCGTCATCAAACAATAGTACCAATTCCCGGAAAATCGAGAATTCCCGTGAAACCGAGGCGAGTCGATAAATGCGAACAAATCAGGGGATTACGGTCAAAACGTTGCGGAATTGTATCTAAGTTAATTATTGAAAGGATTAGATTGGATGTCTGAAAAATCCGGGGAAAATAATGCTCATAACCCCAGAGCGAAAATCTGGGTTAAATTTATTCTGATTTTATTTCTATTCGGAGTTATTGCCGGTTGCGGGATCAAGATGTTTCTTGACTATCGCCGGCAAAACCCTTCCCCTCGGAAATTGACCTGGAAAGAGAAGCTGGCTCCGGGAGATCAGACCACTGCTCCAGTTAAAGATATAGGGCCGTTGAAAAAGGAATATATTGATCTGCCTACTTCACTCATGGAGGCGAATAACCGGGATAAGTTTGAAATAAGAAGTCTTTGTCAAAGGCAAATGATTGTGAAATCAGACGATCCGAAAATTCCGGGAAGAATAAAAATCAAGGTTATTAACTCATCGATTATATGTCCGGCTGATATAAAAGGGCCGTTGAGAATGAAGATATATAAAGGGCAGGGGCCTTCCGGACGGTATCACCAGGTCTATGATCGGACGGTGGAAATGACGCCGTTCTGGAGCGGGCGGCATGGAGTGGTTTTGCCGACAAGATTTGATAATGCACCGGAGCAGGTTAAACAGAAATACCTGCAAAAACGCCGGGCGGATCTTCAGAGGAAGCGCGCCGGGCGGCTTGACAATGACAAGAAGTCAATTGCCAGGTTTACATATTTGGAAAAGAATAGCTTTGACCCCAAAGACATAAAAGTTGAATATTTTCGTTTTTTTCTTTGTGATCGCGACGGCCGCTTTATTAAAGAGGGTAAGCCCTTAAGGCTGAATGATGGGGCCGGCTTACAGGCGGAGGCGCGGTCTCGTCGAGATTCGGAAAGAAGAAAGGACAGGGATGTTTTATTACACGCCCGTCCGACTGAATTACAATGGATTGCAATGTTTCCTTATTTTTATGGGAAATCACGTTGGCTCGAAATCTGGTCCCAAAAACCTCAATGTGTGAGTATAACCGGTTTGACTATCGACAGTATCGCATATCCGCCTGTCGTGTCGCAAGAGAGTTCGAGCAGAGGTAAAATAGGCGGAAAAAATAATACGCCGATCTGGTGTTCAAGACTGAGTTTGGCGTATCCGTTTGGCGGGACGGTTGAACTCCGGTTTACGTATAAAACCCGGGACGGGAAGTTGAAAAAAGACGAGTTTAAGTTTTATTTGCCGCCGTCGCCTCCAGCGCTCAATTTGAAAGTCGATAAGGCGGCAAAAAGCGTAGAGATCAAATGGGACAGCTTGGCATCGGAAATTAACTCATCTGATTATTTGACGATGCCGCAGCTGCAGTTGATGAAAAATAACCGGCTGTTAAAACTTTTTAAACCGGGAGTCGAAAATATTTATAGGGACAAAGATGTTTTCCTGAACGAGCCTCTTACCTATAAAATGCGGCTTACAGGAGGGGAATGCCGGACAACTCGCTGGACGTCCGCCAGCGGCCCGGAAAAGATAAAACTGAAGATTAATTTTCTGGATAATCCTTTCGCGGAAAAAGGCGAATATACCATTATCAATGGTAAAGGAGCCAAACCGCATCCGGTGCGGGTTGAGTTACTGAAGAGTTCTATCTGCTATGAGAATACCGGGGAGACTGTCTGTCGGGCGTTGGAGGCAATTATCAAGACGGTTAACGCTCAGCAGGATATGGTGGTGTATGACCGTCAGTCCCGGGATTACATTATTGATGAAAAATATTTTGCGTTGACAGATGACCTGAAAAAACAATTTTTGATGAGCGAAGCGGATTATGCGATTCAATTAAAAGATTTTTCCCGTCAGGACGGCAACGGCGTTGAAGTTTGGTTGTTAAAGAAAGTCATTGACGGGGTGCGGGGGCGGAAGGATACTGAATACTGGAGGGTAGGAGAAGTTAAAGTCGGTTACGACATCAGGTCAATGGCCGGCATCGTGGAAAATTTGATTGCGAAGATTCGCGCGACTCTTGACTTTGAGACATGTCACGATCTCCGGAAAAAGAGCATCAAGCCGGCGAATGTGATTTGTCCGGTATTTTTACCGGTCAACGAGAAAAGCGTGATATTGAACTATGAAGCAATATGTGAATCGCTGTTTTTAGCTTTGGGTGACCAGAATGATAATGTCAAGATTATTTCCCGTGCCGACTGGGACCAGGTTTTCAGAGAGAGGATTGCCCGTTTCGATATGGGACACAGTATTATTGATAAAATGGTCAGGGAGGTTTTGCTGATCGGACGGATGTGGCGACACGGTTCAGGAAAGAGTTATTATATTCAGGCTTGTGACGCATTTACCGGAGAGGTTCTGGATAGTCGGATTATTAGCGGAAAAATTCAGGATGTCTCGCGACAGATGGCAGAATGGATATCCAGACTCCGGTTAAGCGATAACATCAAAGCTGATTTCAAGTTCTCTCAATTCTATGAAGGATATGTGAAAAGAATCCTTATGCAACCATGGCGGATAAAGACCAGTTTCTTGAAAAATTATGGTCCCTCGATCTGGCGCCATCAGCCCTGGTACTTCAGGGCCAATCTTGCAAAACGCACTCCGGGAGAAATCAGGAAAAATGAGAGTTTTCATGCTTTTGTAAGACGGCAGTGGAATGATGGCTTCAGGGCCAGAGCTATTGAAATGCTTGAAGATGAATGGGCCAAATCGAAAAAAACTCTCACCGGTTACATGTTGTCACAATACTACGGTGTGACCGGTAACGCTAAAGGCGCTTTACAGTTATATGATATTCTGCTGCAGCGGGATGATTGTCCGGATGTCGTGGCACAAAATTATAATATAGTAAAGAAGAAAGCCGCTAAACAGGTTGGGAAACCGGTTAGCTCCTCATTATTGCTGGTACCGGTGGTAACGCCGAAAATTCTCGAACCTGCTTTGCCGGAATTACTGAAGTTATATAAAGGATATTTTGATGGCCAGTCCCGGTCCCGCAGTGAAGGTAGTCCGATGGGTAAAGCTGAGATGGATAAATATTTGAATAAATATTATTTTATCGACCGTAATCAAGTATATGCTGAATGGGCTCCGAACCAGCCTTGTCGGACAGGTATGTTGGCTCTGTCCGTTCCGTGGAATGAGCTACGGCAGGATTTGGAAAACGGATATTTCAGAAGTTTTGGAATGATTGACAAAAGTTATCACCGAGCCGCGAAGAATAATTCTCTTTCCGGTTATCTGCTGAACAAGTGGTACTTGCCTAAAAAAAGTGATGTTACTCAGTCGTTGACCCCGCAAAATATTTTTTTGGTTGCCGGTTGGAATTCAATCAATCCGCTTGCAGAGTCAATCAATGGTGACATCTCATTTACAAAACTGGGTTATTTTTTCCCGTTTTATCCATGTTCCAGTAAAATTGGCTGTTTATATGATCATTCAATTTTAAGGGGAATTATGGAACTTCTCCGGCATCCGGATATGGCAATGCCGAAGTATTCCTATTACGATCGAGCTACGAAAGGTTACATTGTGACTGTGACTGTAGCTGAAGATATTTTACGTTATTACGCAAATATGGCTTTGACCACTTATAAGCATATGCTGAGTAATCGGCATGGTCTCGATGTATCTCAATTCAAACTGCATGAATTGTTGTGTCTTGAATATTTTGCTCAAAAGAACGAGGCGGGGCTTTCTGATCTTTTTAAGAAGATTATCGCGATAAAGCTGCCGGAGTCTCGGGAGCAATATCGCCGGAGCCGATTCGGCGAAGCGTTTGTGATTTTCATGGCATACCGGAAAGACCCGGCGGCGATTAAGTTATGCGGAGAGCTTGACTGCGAGCGTGACAAGGCTCATGAATACGCTTACCTACTGGCGAAAGCAGGCTTGAATAAAGAGGCCGGGGCCATGATTCGCGGAGCCTATTTTTCGGTCAATGCCGATGCCGCTTCTATTCGTTGGGCGCCGGTCCGGTTCCTTAATTATTTTCTGGAAAACTATTATCTGAGATGTGATTCGGACATGTATCGGTATCTGCTGTTCGGAGTTCGTAATGACCGGGCCGCGAGGAATTTATTCATGGAAAACTGGAACAATGAGGGCATAAATCAGTATTTTGGTTGTCCCCCGGCCGTTGCCTATCAGAAATGGCGTGAGGAACATTTGAAAAAACTGGAAGATTTGAAAATAAACGCGAAAGTTAAATTGCAATGAAAAAGTTTATCTCAGCTTGCTTACTGTTACTATCCCTGACCATTTCCAGCATAGCTGCAGTCACATTCAGGCACGGCCCCGCTTTTAACGCTTATGGCAAATTATCTGTAACCGGGGTGAACGGAAAAGAAATATTATTCGGCTATTCTTATATGAAACAATGGCAAAAAGTTGGGTTTTACAGATCCAATCAGGAATATATCTCTTGGGAATACGAGAAGTTTCTACGGAAAAAATTATTTAACCAGAGCTTTTTTCCTTATGATAAATCAATCACGCTGATGGATAAGGTGACTGAAGGCCTGATGTACGGCAAGGTAATGTCGGATGATTTGCAGCTTTTACTCTACTTGAGAATCTGCAGAACATCAAGTCCGGCCGGTTGGAATAGCGAACAGTTGAAAATATATTATTTGTTGCAGAGAAACGGAATTGCCGGAGACAAATGCATCAAAGAGTTTGTCGAAAAAATGCGCAGCCGGAGCAGAGTTTTTCTGGCAACTAAAATGGCTTCCATGGACAAGTCGTATGGGCCTTTGCGAAGCCAAACTGTCGAACAGTTGCGGCAGCCGGAATTTAACAAATACCTCCAGGCGTTCAAGCGGATGTCCGGCGGTGTGCTGTATACCGATATGAAGACATATTGGCTCAAAGACTGGAGCAATATGGCAATTATCAGGGCAATGCTCAAACCAAATATTATTGGCGCAAAAAACCTGAATGCATTTTGTAATTTTGCCGGCGGTCAGGAGGCTCTGCCGGATGACGTGGCGCAAATGATTATCGCCCGTTTTAAACTTAATACGGATCAGCCGGACATTGCCGTACCAATGCTGAGAATGATCGGACTTAATCAACAGTTGACGACAGCGTTATTGAAAAGCTTTAATTACATAAAAATCAAAAGAAAAGAGTTTGCGCCGGAATACAACGCCATGGTGTTAGCCCGGGGCGGTAATAGAATTCAATGGAATCTTTATCCGTGGTTTTTTTTCACATACGCTAATGCAATCGGGGATTACAACAAAGCTTACGATTTATTTAAATCGGTTATTAACCATACCCTTGACCTGAATAAATATGGTTTGTACTGCAATCCAGGAATGTATACCAATAGTATTTCAGCGCTCTTATGTGGAAGCAGTAATTTATCCGACGCTAACGCCCGGGAGATAATGTTGGTGCATGGCTATTCGATGCGGGACTGGAGCAAGCAGCCGAATGATAAATTTGCCAAATTGCTCAAGCCTGAAAACGAGAAAAGTGTAAAAGCGGCGCAAATGTTCCCTTTTTCATCATTGCTTCCGCCGATGCAGGAAAAAGTGTTTAACCATTTGTTGAGTCAGGTATCTAAGAAAACTCATGACCGGGAGCAACTAACGCGCAATCTGGCTACCCTGGCCGGAGTTGATGACCCGGCATACCGGGTCAGGTTGCTGCATCACCTGTTCAAAGAGCTTATGAAATCAGGGCCTAATCATGTGCAATGTGCTGAAACTCTGCAGGGAATCGCGCCGTTTATGCTTAAAGAGATAATTAAATTTGCCAACAGCAGCGATCCGGCAACGAGTATTGCCGCTTGTCAACTGATAGGATCAACCGGGAAATACGGTAAATCGGCAGCACCTGAATTAAGAAAACTTTTATCTCTAAATAATAACTTCACAATCAAAATTGCTTGCATGTTGGCATTGGTGGAAATTGGAGACCACGATAGTGTCAAGGTGTTTGAAAAATACTTGAAAGCTAAAAACCGGTTGCTTGCTAAAGTTGCTGGACAGTCTATCAAAATGCTTAAACCGGTCAAGGAATCTTATGAATTTTACGACACGGTGCGGAATAACTGATTACAGTTGGAAAGGGATTTTTTTGAATGAAATTTATCATCAGCTTTATTGTTTTTGTAGTATTAACATTACCCGCCTTGTCCGCCCCAAAATCGGTTATTGCCGTGTTTGATTTTTACGGGGTCAGAGGCAGGGCGTCGGATGTCGGTTCCAAACTGAGTTTGCTGATTTTTGCTCAATTGAGTTTGAAAGATGGGGTTAAGATGGTCGAACGGGAAGAAATCGACAAGATCATCAGGGAACGTAAATTAAAGCGTTCCGGTCTGGTTAAGCAAAACTTCATGGAGATTGCCGCGCTGGTCAATGCTGATTATATAGTTACCGGCAGGATCTATGATGCCGAAGGCAGCAGGATTATCAATTTGAAACTGACCAAATGTTCTGATGGCAAGATATCCGGAAAGATGCTTCTGGCTGACCCGAAAAAGAAAGATTATCTGGAAAATGCGGCAATCCGGGCTGCGACCTATATAGCGAAAAAAATCACTCCAGAAAAGCGGCCGTGACCACAAAAAAAAGCGGTCAGGTGAGTTGCCTGACCGCTTGCCGGAGGTAACGTTTATGGAGTGGGATTGTCGGTTTCTATCATCAGTTCCGGTTTGTCGGCGGCAATAACCGGCAGCAGGGGAACCGGGATTTTCAGCATGACATCTTCAACCGCTTTGTCGAAAACTATACTGCCGTAGCGAGGTTTGTCAGATTCCTTACATGATATTTTAAACTTGCGCGGCGCTGATATACTTGTTGCCGTTGCCACTTGGGTTTTTCCGATGTAAACTGTCGCGTTAACTGTTTCCGAACCCTGGCCGCCAACCTCAATTGTGAACTCGTTTATTCCGGCCGGGATGCCGAAGTAAACCCGGCCCGCCGGTCGGTACAACGCCAGATAGTTATTTTTCGGCAGCATTATGCTGTACGGGACATTGCTTGACTGAATACTGAGTTTATTTCCTTTAGGATGACCGGTAACGGTATAAACTCCCGGTTCCGCCGCTTTGAATGAATATTGGTTCGCGGCATTCTGACATTTCGCATCCGGTAAAGTTGTTTTTTGACCCGACGGTGTGGTCAGTGTTACTTTCATCGGCAGAGTTTTATAGCGCCGGGATACCTGTTGCAGCAGCAGATTAAATTTAACTTCCTGCCCCTTGGTCGCGGCCAGCAGGAAGGTGGTGTCCTGGCGCATGATCAATCGGGGTTGACTTTTGCGGCGAGGTTTAAGCTTATAGCCGCCGGAGGGCAGCAATGTTGCCAGTTTGACGTCGGCAGTCTTCGCCAGGTTGGGTTTGTTCATTTCATGTTTGACGACATAAGCGGCCATATCGACTTCTTGCCCGTTGTACTTTACTGTTCCGGTAATTTTTTCGGCGACCGGTTTGCCGGCCAGATTGCTCATTTGCATGAGAGGACGTTTTTGTGAGTCAACCACTGATGTATTGATAAACTCGGCCGCGCCGATATTTTTGACGGTCCCGGGTGACAGGTGCAGCATGATCGGGGAACGGCCCGGCTGCTTTGCTCCGGTATTTATCAGCTTGCAGTTCTCAAAGATTGCTTTGAATCCGTCGCTGTAGAAATCTTTAAGTTCGATGCCGGAGTCGGCAGTGTTTTCGATCCGGCAGTCGATAAATTTGATGAAGCCTTCAGCCGGATTGTTGATTTTGCGGCTCGCAACCGGCTTGCCCAGCAATATACCTTTGCCGCCGCCCTTTATGGTGCAATTTTTGACTGTGATCGAAAGCGGCTCAGAGGTGTTTTGAATCTTGACATAAGCCAGAAATCCATAATTCTTGTTTCCCTGCATGGTGCAGTCTTCAAGCAGGCAGTTAACCAGACGCTGGCTGCCGTTGTTCGGCTCGAAGTCAATTCCGGCCATTGGGGAAGTCCCGTTGGTATTGTTAAGCCGGCAATTTTTTATAGTCAGGTTCTCGGCGCTGATGACACTGATACCCTGGCGATGATGATCATCGATAAAGCAGTTTTTGATCTTGATATTTTTGCAGTAATTGGGCAATTTCGCATACTGCTTGCCATAGTGTTTCGCGCCTTTCCAGAATTTCAAATGAGGTTTGGAACCGATATAGATACCATCACCGCCGCTGCTGATAATGTCAAGGTTCTCGATAGTTACATTCTCACAGGATTTCAGATTAATCGCGTGACGCCATTCGGAATGTTCGTAGTTTTTAGGATTCTGATAGTCTTGCTTATTCATAACCAGCGATCCAGGCCCCCGGATGATCAGGTTCTTGCAGCCGACCGCATTCAGCAGGCAGTCGTTCAAGTGTTTATACGCGCCGGGTTTTGCTTTGAGGACGGCGTCTTTTTCTATAACCAGCTCCAGGTTGCTTCTCAATTCCAGCGGCAGGGTCAGCCAGGGCGAACCCTTTTTGCCGATAATAATTTTAGCGGCTTTTGAGTTGATTGCCTGTTGAATTATTTTTGTTGTGTCTCCAGTGGTATTGCGTTCAAGTTTAATAACTTCCGAGGCAGTCAGGCTGCCGGACAGTAAGAGTATTGACAGATATTTGATCATGTTTTAAATCCTGAATAAAGGTAGTTGTCCGAGTTGATTATGGATGTCCGTACCAGCGCCAGCCGGACCATCCGAGGTCTATGTAGATATTATCCGGGTAGTCGCCGTAAAATACCCGGGTGACTTTTTTTGCCGCGGCGTGACCGTCGGTATAGATGATATTGATCGCGCTGTTGTGCCTGGCGCCGGGATAATATTTTTTATCACTTCTGGGTTTGTAATAGACATACGCGGAACCGCACATCTGGTAATCCGGACTGTCGGCATCGAAAACTGAATCCATTGCCAGGTAAACTTCTGAATTCTTTTTCACTCGACTCTGCTTATAGGCGCTCATCCGGTCGTTCATGCCGATCCCCGTGGCGTAATAACCGCCCCAACTGTTATACAAAGTTCTTTGGCCGTCTTTGGTGGTACTGGTTGCTCCGGTACCGGTCAGACTTGGACAGGTCAGCGGATCAACGTTCGGCAGATACTTATATTCGACGAATGCCGTGGTCCAGTTTTTGTTAGTCGTTGAGAACGGATACAACCCCATGTGCAGCGGATAGAAGCCGTCGCTGTCATCGACATACATGTTGAACGCCAGACCGACCTGTTTCTCATTATTCAGGCATTTTATGGCCTTTGCCTTGTCCCGCGCCTGGTTCAGGGCGGGCAGCAGCATACTGGCGAGGATTGCGATGATCGCGATCACGACCAACAGTTCGATGAGGGTGAAAATTCGTTTTTTCATTTTTCCATCTCCTGTGTTTGCTTGATGAATTGATTTGAAGAAATATGGTTTGAACTTCTCGAGAAAATCATATCTATATACAAGGTGGCCGACCAGCCGTAGTCGTGGAATACCTGATGAAAGGAATTCGGAATATTTTTCGCCTTGCGGAGCAGGGCCGGCGGCGGGGTTTCATCGCGGTCGTCCATAAATTCAAAGAACGTGCCGTATTCAAGATACAAGTGTTCCTGTTCGGCAATTGTTTTGTTGATGATCATATCGGCTTCCTGGTTCAGCCCGTAACGTTTGAACCCTTCGGCGATAAGGCAGTTGATATTAACCCAGACCGGCCCGCGCCACATGTCTTTTTGATAGAATTCCTCGCTTTTCCGGGATATGGATGGAATGATTAATGGAGTTCCGAATGATTCCGGGTCATTGAGGTGATCCGCCAGTTTCCGGGCCTGCAGAGGCGAGGCCGCGCCGCAAAGCAGCGGCAGAAAACCGGAACTGGCGAGGACTTCTGACTTTCTCCCCAGAGTTACGTCGTAGTCAACATAGAATTGGGCGTCTTCATCCCAAAGGTGTTCATTGATCAAACCGCAAAGTTTCTGGTAACGCTTGAGCCACATGCTGACATCTTCATCCAACCCGAGGGTTGCGGCGAATTCCGCCATGATTTCACATTCACGGGCGATAAACGAATTGAAATCAGTTGCGTCAAGCTGATCGGCGCAGTCGAAACGCGGCGAATTATCCATGCCGCTTTCTCCGCTGCGGCAGGTTTCGTTAGCTTCGATATGCCACTCCAGCAAACCAGCTCCATCGCTGTCGCGATTTGCCAGGTCCCATTCTATATATCCCTTCAGGGCGGGATAGCATTTTCGCAGCCATTCCGGGGCGTCTTCAACTTCCAGTACTTTCTGCACGCCGAGAGCCAGAACGGGAGGTTGAGTCATTGTGTGAATTCGATCCGGGGTCGCGTCCAGGGCGATAAAGCCGTCTTTACGCTGACAGTCAAGAACGGCGGAAATTATATCGCGCGCCATTTGCGGATCAAGATGACGCAGTCCCATGGCATGGAAAACCGAGTCCCACAACCACATCCGCTGATGCGGCCATCGGTCCGGAGTGCTCCACAGGTGCTTGATCTGGCCTTCCGGAGAACACAGCATGGTTTTCAACTGGGAACAGGCTTTATATAATGCCCGTTCTGTGTTGTCATGGATATTTTCCGGAATTTGCAGTGAATCCAGCCAGGACTGCCGGTTGCTGATAATTTCCGGAAGTGACAAATTGATATATTCGGGTTTGAAATATTCGGTAACTCCGATCAGCGTCAGGTTATCATTTTGCATGACTGATATTGCCGGAGCAGGGTTGCTGAATTCAATATGCCCGGAGATAAGGACATGCCAGGCATCGGGCATCGCGCCTTTGATGCCGTCAATATCAAAGAAATCTCCGCCCAGTAATATTTGTTTCGGTGCCGCGTCGGAAAATTTGATATTGCCGCGTTCGACCGGCAGTTTTATTTCAAAGCCGGTATAATCGTAGGCAGTACGCAATACCAGACCGTTTTTAAAATCTGTTTTTCCGTCGATTCCGGAGAACGCGAACAGTTGTCCAGGTCCCCAGACGTTTAAAATATTTCTTTTCATTAATTTCTCTTTTTTATTTGAGATTACTAAGTTTGTATATATTATATAGTCTTTGAATTGACAAATCTATAGTAAAGTATTATATTTATATATGATATATCGTCAAAAGTATTTGAATTTATGAAAAGGGTCGAATAATGAGTCGTAAACGGGATTTGGGACTTTATTCGGATAACGGGATAACTCGTTTATGCGGTTCACCATACCGGCGTTACTACACCAGAAAATATTACCGCAACCCGCCGGTGGCCAATACCCCGGAAGATAATCTGCTGCGCCTCGACAATATCGGCGAAGAACATACGGTAAAAGGTTATTGGCGCAGTCGTATTCACGCTGAATTATTTTCGATTGAATTTGTCCTTGAAGGATCAATGCTTTTCGTTCAGGACGGCAAGAAGTACCAGGTTGATGGCGGAAGTGTTTTTTTTGTTCATCCGGGCAGAAATAACGAGTTCCGTACCGGTCCCGGTAAATCCTGCCACAAATTGGCGGTCGCGATCAGCGGAGGCTGTCTAAGCCGGGTGCTGAACACTTCCGGTTTGTCGGAAGTAGATGTTTTAAAACTGGATGAACCGGATGAATTTGAAAAGATTATCCGGCGCGGCGCGTTGGAACTGGAAGAACGGACGCCCGGATTCAGGCAGCGGGCTTTTTTGCTGTGCAATGAGATTTTTTATCTCTTAACACAAAATCTGCATCATGCCAGTCTGCCGGTGAAACTGCGCGAGGCGCTTGACTTGATGGAATTTCAGTTGGCAACTCCTCTAACCTTGAATGATATATGCAGCCAATTGAAAATAAGTCCCTCGTCGCTCGGACGTCTTTTCAAAGAACACCTGGGGGAAACCCCGATTGAACATTTGATCTCAATGCGGATGGCGGAGGCTGAGAGTCTTTTGAATGACATGGAAATGGGGTATTCAATAAAAGAAATATCCCGTCGGGTCGGCTATTCGAACCAACTCTATTTTTCCGCCGAATTCAAGAAACGTTTCGGAATGTCCCCGGGAAATTATCGTTCAGGCTTTGTTAATTCCCGGGAACAATGACCGCTTATTATCTTCTGCCGCGAAAACGTCCGCCGCCCTCGAATCTTGAATAATTCCTCTGGTAACTTCTGTAATTACCCCGGTTTCTGGATTCATAATGAGCTTCCAGGTCGGACGCGTCACGGTTATAAACCCGGTTACGGTTATATGATGTATTTGATTTGGTCGACGGCCATTGATAACCGCGATTTTGATTAGTTGTATATGAGGTATTCGATTTAGTCGTTGACCATTGATGACCGGGTCTGGAGTATCTGGACTCCTGTTGCGATTTGCGGAACTGATTGGTTCTGGCCCATTTCCCATTCTGCTGTTGTTCCCAGCCGTTGGCGGTACGCCGGTAGATGTTGCCCTGTTGGTCGGTGAAAACATTGTTTTCAGCACGTCGCCGGGTATTGACCACGGTTGCTCCGGGAGTTCCTTTGAACGCGGTTGCTCCGGGGCGGGTATATGGGGTGACTCCTGGCCTGGTATCGGGAATCTGTCCCGGTCGCCGGTACGGCTTCCGGTCATATATAACAGCCCGGTTGCCCCAGTTCGTATAGCGGTTTACGACATTATGGTGCAGATAGTTGTGATAGTGGTTAATCGGGGGATATCTGCGATACCAGCCCCAGCCGCAGCCGCCGCCAATAATCCAGCCGCCGGTATTGGGATTGTAAACAGCCCTGAATCCATAAGTCATCGGACGGCAGTAATAGACTCCGCCATACCAGTCGTTGTACTCGTACCCGGTTCCGTAGACCACGGTATTGTCATAGACGTATGAGCCGTTATAGCCAGGGGTGTATCCGCAATACGCGTATTGGTCATTCGAATCATAAACCTGTGCGTATTTTACATTATAAAGCGGATTGTCCGGCGGCAGGGAGTCGATTTCCGGTGGAACTTTAACGCATACCTTCCATGGTCCTTCTGCCGAATTAGCTTCAAACCATACTGCATCTTTACAGCAGTAATACCGGTTGTTGATCTTCAATACTGAAAATTGAGTATTGATCGCATACTGCATATTTGTTCCTTTGATATCTTGAAAGGCCGGTTTGCCGTCATAGGTAACATTGATGGTTGCGCTGCGGTTTATTCGTGCGGTCTGCGGTACCTGAGCTTCCAGGACCGCATCTCTTGCCTCTTCCGTCCCGGCAACACTGGCCAGAACATGCCCTTTGACGCTGTCTTCCGGGATTTCCTGGAAGTTTTTGGGCAGTTGGGTGGAGGCTATATAAGTCCAGCCTTGAGTTGGATTGTCAGACGTGAACCAACGACCGGCGATCAGAACATAATAACGCTGGGTCGCAATATCCAGAAAGGCGTCAGTGTCGGTATTGTTTATATACAGCAGTCCGGAATTTCCCAACGGGGAAAACTGCGGAGTGCCGCGGCATACGATAAGTTCAGCCGGTTTGGTTGCCACGATGACTTCCGGCATCGTATCGCCTTTGGCATTTTTTTCAATATCGATATAGTCGGTTTCTTTGGCCGCGTAACTGGCAACGGCAGCCGGAACTGTAACGGCTTGCTTCCATTCGCCGGTCAGGTTGGAGGTTGTTACCCATTCTTTCCTGATTTGCATATAATATGATTGATTGCCGGTATCCAGAAGAATCAAAGCCGGAGTATTGATTACCCGCATCAGGCTGGTTCCTTTGATTTTTTCAAGCTTCGGCGTGCCGTGAATCGGAACCAGAACCGTGGGATGGTCGCGCAGAATGATTTCCGGAGGAGTGGTATTTAACTGCAGAGCGGCAGCTTTGGCCCGATCCGCCAGGTCGAGCATTGCCAGAAGCCGGTCCAATGAAATATCAAAATCCCAGTCAACTGATTCTTTGCGGATCAGCTTATCCAGTTTTCTAAGTTTTTCATCCGTTTTACCCGGAAACACTGCTTTCGGAACGGTTACGGACAGCATCTTGACGGTTCTGCTGGTTCGGTCAATTTCGACCTTTGCGTTCAGCCACATAGCGCCGAATACCGGTTCTGACTTGCCTTCTTTTTTAAACGAAAAAGCGGCCCTTGCAGTGATTCTATCTCCTTTCATTGATTCCAACTGAGGCTGATAAACTGTCAGGACGCCTTTAATGTTTTCTTTGTTGATATTTATGGCGCGCGGCCAGGGGGAGGTTGCCGGCTCCGTGTTTTGGGCTCCGGCGTACATCACCCCGGATATTGTCGTCAATATGATTAATATTCCTGTTTTCATCTCCTGCTCCTTTTGTTGATTTTTATATTTAATCTAAAATATATAACAGGTTATTTTACCTGTGATTTCAGGTGTTGCTGAATGAATTTATTTCCAGTTTCCGCAAGCAGGTAACCGGGGCACTTGAATTTCTCTCAGTCGGCCAAAAGTTCCACCCCGATTGCGGCTGCGGTGGCAATGTTTTCTTCACTCACCAGGCACTTTCCTTTTTCAAAGTCCAGGTCTGACAACTGCAAATGTTTGAATTGAGAAAATCCTGCTTTTTTCAAACATTTTGCCGCACAGGAAGAGGGACATCCATCAATAGCCAGTATTTTTTCAGCCTCCCGGGTTATATCCATTACCGAGTTAACCCGGCCGCCGATACCGGCAAGACAGATCATCTTGCCGTCACCATATCTTGAAAGCATTCTGGCGGCACGGTCCGCAATATCTCCCACATCAGACGCCCCGGAACACGCAAAGATCAATTTATTTTCATCGCTGTATTTTCTCTCGTCCATATTTCCTTTCCTTTCAACCAGCTCCTTCATACTAAAATTCTAAACGACCGATTCTTACTTGTCAATAGCGGATTCGCTTATTTAACGTTCTTTTAGCGATGTTTTTATCATATAAGGAGTAAATACCTGAAAATGCGGGTGAATGCCGCTTGACGTCAAATTTATAATTCCAACATGCTAAAAAAAAGGAAGCCGGACATTAGTCCGACTTCCAGTCTGGATAAGATTTGTTCAGCCCGTGCTGACTTTGATCCTCTTGGGCTGCGCTTCTTTCGCTTTGGGCAGACAAAGTTTGAGGACCCCGTCTTTCAGCGACGCCTTGATTCCGCTTTGGTCGATAGAATTGCCCAGCGTGAATTTTCGTTCGTAATTTCCACTCCTGTATTCATGGTGACATGTGGTATATTTTTCCATGACATCGGAGTTGAAAAATCCTTTGATTGTCAATTCCTGACCATCAAGTTGAATATCCACTCCTTTGTCATTTACTCCCGGCATATCGGCCCAGATAGTCAGGCAGGAGCCGTTTTCGACGATATCAATTTTCGGCCGGTATACCACTGCGGATTTTTCTTCTTTGGCCAATGCTTTGTCAGCGCCTTTTACCATTTCGTTTTTCATGATGCACCTCCTTAGTCCAAAGATACTTCAATTTTCTTGGGTTTGGCTGCTTCCGCCAGGGGCAGCTTGATCAGTAGTACGCCGTTTTTGTATTGAGCATGAACCGAGCTCTGCTCAATGTCGTAAGGCAGCGTAAATGACCTTGTAAAGCTTCCGAAAGACCTTTCCTGCTTGATGTATTTTTCTTCATCATCAAGCTTTACTGGCATTCTTTCGCCTTTAATGGTTATGGTTTTGCCTTCACAGGTAATATCCAGGCTGTTGGCATCAATTCCCGGGATGTCGGCGGTCAAAATCAACTCATCCTCTCCTGAATAAATGTTCACCGGCGGAAAATCCCCGCCGAAGCCTGAAAATCCCATGTAGTGGTTAAAAAGACTGTCCATTTCCTGGCGCAGTCTCCCGACATAATCTGGTGTTGACCACATCATTTTTACACCTCTTTTTTTTTATGGATTTGCCTTTTTATCCGGTTTACTCCGTGTAAACCGTTCTTTCGCCTTAAATAACAACAGATACCGTGCCAGAATTGACAGATAATTCTCCAAAATATTAATATTCAATAATTTGAGTTTGTCAAGGACGGAGTGATGTTTTTATTGCCTCTTCAGCAATGTGACAAATTGACTCATTCAGTGTGTCACAACTTCGTGAAAAAATGTCACACTATTGCATGCTTGCTGGAGTCGACAACATGAACCAGGTTATTTTGTTTTATTTCTCAAGCTATTGATACATTGAGTCCATTCAGAGCATGCGTCATTATCTTGTTCGCTAACAGAGTTTGAACTGTGAATTGGCGGTTGGCATGCATGTACTTCTTCAAGGTAAATGCTAGGTTCCATTATTACTGATTGAATTATAAAAACATAAATAACCCAAAACGAAAGGGAAAAAGATAAATGTTTCAAGGAGTTGATAATTCGTGATTCAAGCTTGAAAAAGATATGCCAGATTAATAATAATACAGGTATCAATGTGATAAAACAAAACCAGTTTCCAGGTTCAAATAACAGAGGGTAAAGAACGCAGTTTGAATAGTTGAACTTGTAATATTTAGCTAAAGCGTCGCATATTGTCGATGTGAAAATATATGTGAATATCGCCGTCATCATCCATATAAACAGCACTAGAAAATGTATAAATGTCAAATAGCAATAGTGTCTATGATTCAGCTTGTTGTGTTTCCTCTCTTTCATCTCCACTCTCCTTGAGACATTAATTTGAATTAAATAAGTTTGTTTTTTAATCCTGAATCGCGCAGGGTATTATTTTCCACTGCTTCGATGAAGACTGGTTTATTGGCCCACATCACAGCTTGTTTCCTGGCTCGGGTTATCGCAGTGTAAAGCAGTTCTCGGGTTAAAAGCGGAGAAATCCGGTCCGGCAGAATGCATAAAATATTTTCAAACCCGGATCCCTGGGACTTGTGAATGGTCATGGCAAATACCGTTTCGTGTTCCGGCAGTTGGGCGAACGGCAGATAGAAAAACTTGTTATCTCCGCCGCTTGTATTGGGGAAATATACCCGCTTTTCTCCGGAAACTTCCCAGATCAGTCCGATATCGCCATTATAAAGATTGACACTGCGGTCGTTTTGGGTGATCATGACCGGAACCCCGTTGTCAGAGCCATCGGTAAAACCCAGTAGTTCAAGCATTAATTTGTTAATATGTACTTCGCCGAAAAAACCGTTATGATGCGAGCATAGAATCTTAAATCCGTTCAAAATGGTATAAGCCTGTTCAACATCTTCTTCGGAATGCCTCTGAATCAGTTTTTTGTAACTCTCCAGAGATACCGGCTGATTGCTGCAGTCGGTTATGAACTCCTGTTGGACGAGTTTTTGTAATTCACGTTTGATTACGTCGATCGCCGGATTGTCTCGAATTATAAATTGTTCCCCTGCGTTTAATGCAATTTCATATGCGGCCTCACCGTTGCCGGAGTTTACCGCGGTTTTGACCCGGCCTATGCCTTTATTTTCATCAAACCGGTAACTGTGGCGCAGCTCGGAAATATTTTCCTTAAGCTTTTCCGTGTCACAGATATCCGCCATGATCGCGCCTGATTCAACCGACGCCAATTGATCTTTGTCGCCCAGTAGAATGACCATGGCCGTATCTGGAACTGCCTGGAGCAGGCGGGTCATCAAGGGCAGGGAGACCATTGACGCTTCATCGACGACCAGCAGATCTATATTCAATGGATTATTCCGGTTATGCTTGAATTCCGGGGTATGATATTTTACCCCGAGCAGAGAGTGGATGGTTGAAGTAGGGATGGCTTTGATTTTTTCTGTATGGCTGCTTTTCAGGTGTTCGCATTCTTCGGTGATCGCTTCTTTCAGGCGGGCTTGAGCTTTGCCGGTTGGAGCGCATAATGCGATTCGCAAGTCGGGTTGTTGTCCCAGCAAAAGCGCGATAATAGCGGCGACAACTGTTGTCTTCCCGGTGCCGGGGCCGCCGGTAACAACGGTAAAATAATTTTGCATGGCTTTAAAGATCGCCTGTTGCTGGAAATCATCCTGGAACGGTTTATTAAAACGGTCGGAAATAGCGCTTATTTCTTCCGGTTTTATGTCAAACATTAATTTCCCGCGTCGGCATTTATCCAGAATCAGCGTTGCCAGTTCCACCTCATAATTGTAATAACGGTGCAGGTACAGATGCGAGTTTTCATCGATAATCAGCGGGGTATCTCCGCCTGAACTGATGACTTTGGCGAATTCCGGTTTTTTCAATTCGGTCAGCCAGATATCAAGTTCCGGAAGAATTACCGGGGCAGGGCGCTCCAGTATTCCTGTCGCATCGTCACGGTACTGCGGAAAGGGTTTGCCGGCATAGTTGCGCAGATTGGCGCAAACGTGCGACTGCCTGACCGCCGCGCTGCTCAGGGCCGCCGCCAGAAAAAGGTAGACGTTGTCGCTATGGACCAATTCAGTAATAAAGCCGGCAAAGTGCAGGTCGATCTCGACAAAGCCATCCTGATGCTTTAGTTTTTTTACTGCCGCAATGTCCATTAGCCCTGTCCTCCGAAATATTTGTCAAGCTGACTTATTAATCCATAGTCGGGTCGGGTGGAAAAGATGCCGTTGCGGTTTTCACTGTTGACGCCGCGTAGAAAGATGTAGAAAACACCGCCGAAGTCTCGTTTATAGTCATAATCGCTTAAACGGGACGCGAGAAAACGATTAAGGGCGACGGTATAGATTAAGTATTGGAGAAAATAGAAATTTTTGTTCATTTCCCGTTTCATTCCCGGCAGATCGAAGCCGGAGGCGGCGCCGTTGAGTTTATTTGATTTCCAGTCGATGATATAATATTTGCCGTTACGCCGGAATACCAGATCGATAAATCCGTTCATAAAGCCGTCACCAATATTCCTGATGGTTCCGACCGGAGAATCGATTGCGAACTCCCGTTTGAGATATTCCGCGAATATCCGGTTGAGATCGCTGACTCCTGTTATGGGGGACAGTTTGAAGTTGAACTCAAGTTCAGACAGACGTTCTGATCTGGGAATGTCACGCAGTGAGAAGCCGCCCAAATCCGCGTTCAAAACGCTATGAACCATCTTTTTGACAATATCCTCTTTTTCTTTGACCTGTTCGTTGGTGCCGCCTGCCAGTTTATAGCGTTTCAATGTTGCCACGCACTCGCTTTCGATCATGTCCGCTTCTGCCTGAAAGTCTATTCGTTCAAAAATATCATGCCAGCAGTTTCCGGTTTTCGCTCCGGCCGGGAAGTTGAAGATTGACAAACCATCTCCGGCCGGGACCGGAATAACATCTTGATCATTGTCGCTTTCATCCTTGTCCTGGACGGCGGCGCTTGTGCAGTGCGGAGTCAATCCGGAAAAGCTGGCGATTGCCCAGTTTTCCAGGCGGCCGGTGAACTCCCGGACCGACAACTCGCTCTTAACGGTCTGAGGAATGTATCTCAGATCGGGATTGTATTCCGACATTTCTTCGCGCCAATGGTCCTTTATCGTGTAATCCGGATTTGCCGCTGCCAGGCCGAATTGCTGCAGACAGAATTCCCGTCTGAACATGTAATCGAAAGCGGAGGTTTTTTTACTGCTGGTTTGACCACCGAGCAGATAACACCGGAACTTTGCCCGGGTGATTGCTACATATGCGAGCCGCATCAGTTCCTGCAGCGCCTCCCGGTTTTTCCTGTCCAGACTGTCATTTTTGCAGAACAGGTCCATCGTCAATTCATTTCCCTGGTGATACAGTACTTGCGGCGCGGTCTGGCGGAACGGAATCGCGGTACTGCTCCACAAAAACGGACAAAAGACAATCGGGAACTCAAGTCCTTTGCTTTTATGTATGGTCATAATTTTCAACGCCAGGCTGTCGGATTCCAATCGCAGTTCAAACTCCGGGTCGTCTTTGTCTTTTTCAGTATCGTCACCGCATTGTTTCTCGAGCCAGGCAACAACACCGTTCAGTCCCAGTTGACGCAACGATTCCTGTTTATGCAGGATTTCAGCTAATTGCAGAAAATTGGTCAGCTTGCGTTCGCCGCCGCGCTGTCGCAGGACGGTTTGACGCACGTTGCGACTGCTGCATAAATGATTGAACATCTCAATAAACGATCTTTCATTCCAGATGGAGTTCAGTTCCCTGAAAAAATCGATCCATTCATTGAGTCTCAGCATCTCGTCTTCGGTTTCCGGCATGGCCAGTTTCGCAAGTTGTCCGGCGGTAAGTTTGAAAATATCCGACGCCAAAGCCCCGCGCATCAGGTTAAGGTTCCCCGGAGTGAGGATCGCGTTCAAAACCCGGCTCAATTGTCCGGCTTCATCGGTGTCAAAAATATTGCCGGTATTCTGCATTATCGCCGGGATATTGAATTGCTGCAGGTACGGTTGCAGTTGCGCCGCCTGCCGGTGGGTATTTACCAGAATTGCGATGTCCTGCGGCAGAATTTTTCTGCTCTCACCTTTATCCATGATCCTGATGGTTTCGTCATTCAGCAGCTCAATGATTTTCATGGCGGTTTGTTCGCAGCAGAGTTCGAGCAGTTCGTCCGCCGTCAGCTGGTTTCCGGGCTCGATTTCGATCACTTTAAAAGGCGCGGAATCAGATTTTCCACTCAAGCTCAATCCTTCCGCCGCTCCGACTGGAGTTTTGACATTCAGATATGCGATGTTTTCATCAAAAAACGGATCTTCAATCGAGTCAAAAAGCGAGTTTACTTCTTCAATCAGGCTGGAGCAGGAACGCCAGTTGATATCAAGTGAATAGTTGTTGTTGGCCGACTTCCTGGCGGCTTTATAGGTAAAAACGTCGCCGCCGCGGAATCCGTAGATTGCCTGCTTCGGGTCGCCGACCATGAAGATCGGCTTGTCGGGAGTGCCGATGAAAATATTCTTGAAAATGCTCCATTGAACCGGGTCGGTGTCCTGGAATTCATCAATCATCGCCGCTTTGTAGCGTTCCCTGACCGCGTCCAGCAGCGTCATGTCCCTGTCGTCGAAATGCTGTTTTACGTTTATCAGCAGGTCATTGAAGGTCTGGATATTCAACTGTTGTTTGCGTTTGGGATATTCGCGGTCGAAAAACTCCTTGCAATCAAGCCGCATATTGGCACTGTAATCCCGGACGATTTCCAGCAGTTTCGGCGGAATGTCGTAGAACGGACTTGACAATACCGTCAGGTCAGAACTTTTTTTGCCAGCCTTTTCCAGTTCGGAACGGGAAAATTTCAAGACCTGTTCGATGGTGTATTCGTGCCAGATGTCGTTGCACAAATCATTCATCACCTGACACATCGTAGTCAGCGTGGCTTCTTTATATTTTGTTTTACTCAGGTCGGCATTTTCGATCTGCAGTTTTATGACGTCCTCGTTCCATGTGCTTTTCAATTCTTCAACCGTGGCCATGAAGTCATCCCTTGACAAGGCTTCATCGCGCTCGATCTTCAGTTCCGCGTGCGTCAGGCATTCCCGGATGAATCGCTCGAACATCTCCAGGCTGATGCCGCAATGTCTGGCCAAGGCGGTTTCAGCCGGATTGGCCCGATAAAAATTCTGGCGGTAAAATTCCCTGATAACGTCCATGATCAGGACCGACGGGTTGGTTTCCAGTTCCGTATTGAACAATACCCCGCTTTCAAACGCGTTTTCATTCAGTACCCGGCGACAGAAGCCGTGGATCGTGAAGATCGCCGCTTCATCAAAATCCCGGATTGCCGCGTCAATCCTTTTGGCTTTTTCCGCAAGGATTTCTTCACTGCAATCGGCAAAATCGGTTAATGCTCTCGCCCGTTCATTGTCCTTGCCGGGCTCGCTGAGAAATTCAGCAATATCATGCAGAATTATCCGCAGACGGTCCCGCAGTTCCTTGGTGGCTGGTTCGGTAAAGGTCACTACCAGGATTTCGTCGACCTTATAGCCTTTTTCCATGATCATCCGCGCAAACAGATTTTGAATATTGTAGGTTTTACCGGTTCCCGCGCTTGCTTCAATAATGTTTACGTCTTGCAGCGGGCAGGTGCAGGGATCCAGAATGATAGTGGGATTTGCGGTCATGATAATTCCTCCAGCAAAGGCCGCATGGAAGTCTCACTTACCGCGCAGAAATAATATACTTTCATCGCTAACTCCTGGAACTCGCATGACTCCAGGACTTTATCATCTTGAAAACACAACTTGACGGCGTTGTCGGTGCTTTCCGGGGAAAAATTGCCGTATCCCGGCAAAAAGGCTTTTCTGGCTGCAATCAACTTGGTTTGTTCCAGAGATATGTCACTGTTTCGTTTGGGCTTTGCGGTAGCGTATTCATAACTTGCTTTGCAGAAAAACGGCAGCGGCCTGATCAGTCCTTCCCGATAGAGTTCGATCAGTTCGCCCAAATATTTCGCGGCATCCTCCCGGGAGATAGCTTTAAACGAATCTTTCGAGTTTTTGGTGTAAAGATAAGTAACGACTTTCGCCGACATATGTAGCGTAGCCGCCAGATGGTAGAGCCAGGCGCTGATCATGTCCTTGCCTTTTAGATTTGCGTAACGCACCCGGTAGATGGCGGCTGCCTCTGGATCGGAGTGGTTGACGTATTCCAATCTGCCGGTAAGATTGATGGGGCCGCAAGGTTCGATAAAACGCTCGGACCCGCATGAGTTGAGCCGTTCTGAAAGATCATTCCCTTCAATAAATTCCGCAATCTCACAATAGCGGTCGTCAAAAGAAAACTTGCCCGGAACTCCTACTTCAATCAATTGTTTATATTTCAGGGTCCGGTAAATTTCATCCTTATTTTTGCCGGCGATAATATCATGGAATATCTCCTGATTGACACAGTATCCGTCCAACTGATCCAGTGAAAACGGTTCAACGTCATCAAGTTGTTCAGCCTGATATTGCTTGACGGCTGCCCCCAGTGAATATCGCAAAAAATATTCTGCCGGATTATTGAAGAAACTGATAAGGTCATCAATTTCGATTGTGTCGTCGATAGTTTTGCTGGCGGTCGGCTGCGAGAA
Organism: Victivallales bacterium; assembly: GCA_963676655.2. GTDB lineage: Bacteria > Verrucomicrobiota > Lentisphaeria > Victivallales > Victivallaceae. The sequence goes on from CAXXKX010000002.1 coordinate 1,129,976, forward strand.
GAAAGGCATTTCAGCCGGAGGATTGACCAGTGCTTCCGCAGCGGATTTGTTTTCTTGAGAATAGGAAAACAGTTCAGGAACATCGGCGCTGAAATAGGCCGGATTGAACGCCTGAAGTTTGTGTTCAGTATGAATTTGCTGGTCGATATCCGGATTATTGAAGCGTTGCCTGATGTAATCGACCAGTTCGCAAACCGGATTTGCCGCCGGCAGTACGGAATTATCCTGCTCGCTTCTGCCTTGATAACTGATATACAACTTCTGCCGGGCCGAGAGCAGGGCCTCCAGAAACAGATAACGGTCCTCGTAGCGGCGTGAACGATCACAAGGCTTAACCTGTCTGGCTATCAGATTGAACCCGATCTTGATATCTGAACGCGGGAATTCACCGTCGTTCATTCCGATTAGACAAATTGCTTTGCGTGGAATACTGCGCATCGGCTGCATTGTGCAGAAAGTCACTTTGCCGCGCAAAAACGCGGATGAATTTGTCGCTTGCATGCTGACGTCGCTCAGGTAATTCCTGATGACGTCGATGCCAACAGGAGTTGTTACCTCGCATTGATGCGCATGCTGCTGTAACTGCATTATTGTTTGTCGCAGAAAAGCTATATCCTTGTACGATTCATTATCGCTGACGAATAATTGATCGAGCAGGTTCAGGAGTCGATCACACCAGTCGTTTACAGGCCTGGACCTTTTGAACTCTGAACTAAGCGCGAAAAGCGTTTCGACAAACTCGATGAATTTACCGAGAATAATGCTGTTGTTTCCCTCAATTTTGTCATAAGGGAGAATATCATTGATGACTATACGGTTATCCGGGTCATAGATTGCGAACCCCAGAAGCATTCGTCTTATGCCGCTGCGCCAGGAATACTCGTCAAAGCGGATACCGCCGAGTTCTTCACGATGAAGTCCGTCAACACCCCAGTGAATCCGGGTGTCCGCCAGCCATTTTCTAATTATCTCCAGATTTTCATCACTCAGGCCGAATGCCGAATGCACCTGACCGATTTCCAGTATATCCATGATGCTGTTGACGGTAAATCTAGCCTGCGACAAATTCAGCAGTTCAATGAAAGCGGTAACAATCTGACTGTAGCTGATAAGGCTCTGATCGGAAATATCATAAGCTATCTTATGTTGTCCGCCAGAAAGTTTGCGGTCGCCGAATACTACGTTGATATATGGCGCGTAAGCTGTGATATCCGGTGCCATCACCAGGATGTCACGCGGTTGAATTCCGTCCTGCTCAATCATATCAAGGATATTGTCATAAAGAACTTCAATCTCCCGCATCTTATTGTGGCACAGGTTAATGTGGACTGATCTGTCGCTTGGGGCAGGGTTGAATATTTCATGTGTTCCATCAGGACTTGTCATCTCGAGAATATCCTGCTGGATTGTGGTCAAAATATCTTTTCTAATCGTATCTGAAAAAACATCATGATCATATTGAATCATGGAAGACTGCATCATTGTTGAGAAGAATTCGCGGCCTTGGCGCCCCAGGTTGGCCAGCAGCTGATTAGCTTTTTCGCAAAACAGTTCGTCCAGTTCGTCAAAGCCTTTGTCTTGACGTTCTTTTTCAGATAATTGATCCTCCCAGAATCCCTGGCATGGATTGACATAAAAGAAATGCACATCGATACTTTGTCCGGCTTTTTCGAAGCAGCGTAGATAAATTGGCGGCAAGGTGCTTATACCGAACACTGATATTGCCGGGAAATTTTTCAATTTGAGCATATCCGGTCCGTTAAGAAAGCACAGCAGACGTTCTGCGCGACTGATTTTGTTTCTGGTAAGTTGTTGCCAGATGAATTTTTGCCAATCGTTTCCCTTAGTGAATGGAGTTGTTGACCACTCGTGCATCAGGTCTGGACGGTAAATTTGATATTGATCGAAAATTCCTGCTATTTTTGTTGCCAACTGATATTGTTTAAGTTCCCGATTATTGCCGCGCAGATAACTTTCCAGAGGTTGAAGTTCTACTGGTAATTCAACTAACATATTGAAAATACGCCAGGTAAGAATTTCGGTAGTAAATGCTTGTGGCTCATAATTTGACAGGTTTCCAGCTGATTCCAGGATTGTGTCGATCATTTTATTAATAAATGGAAACTGAATATTGGAAGCGGCTCCGCGTAGTTCAGCAAGTTGTTGTTTTAGCCAAGCGGCCATTCCCTGGCTTTGTACTACGATTATCTCAGGGGATAAGGGATTATATAATTGTGAATCAAGTTGCAAACCGGCGTATATTTCAGCCAATGTATCGAGTTTATTACTGGTATAGAGACAAAAAGCCATTAAAAATATCTTCCCTTTTTATGATCATATAGCATACAACAAAAAATAATAATGTCAAAGAATTACTCAAACTAAAAATTAAAAATAAATATCCATATAACTGGATGCGTATATATAGTGTAAATACTTTATGATTAATTTCTAAAGATAAATATTAAAACAAACCGTACGACTATTTGACAAACCTGCTTTCAATGTATATATTATCATCCAAACCACCCAAAAGGAGAGAAAAAATGGAAGCGCGAATGAAAGTCAGAGACGAAGGCTGCTATTACCATCTTTATAATCGAATCGGCTGCATCAAAGGTGAACATCCGTTCTCCGACGCCGACAAAGAATACGGCTTCAAACTGCTTCGATACCTCTGCGATTACTTTTTGATCGAGGTCATCTCCGCCGCCTGGATGGGCAACCATTTTCACCTCGTGGTCTACGCTCCAGGACCGGATGAACTACCGCCGCTCGAGGTCATCGTCAAACGCCACAACAGCTACTACAAAGCAATGAAAAAAATCTTCAAATTCGGCCCGCGAACCCCGGTCATCAGTCTCGAAAATAAAACGCAATGCCAGGAAATCGCCCTCAAAATGATCGACATCAGCCGGTTTATGTCGGCCTGCCAACGCCAATTCACCTGCGTCTACAACGAGACCCGCAACCGCACCGGACAACTCTGGGGCGGGCGGTTCAAAAGCGTGATTCTCGAGCGCATAAACGCCCTGGCCGCCTGCGTGACCTACGTCGAACTCAACCCGGTCCGGGCCGGCCTGAAAAACTCCCCGTCGGATTACAATTTTACCACCTGGGGCCGCTATTGCAGAAGCGGCAAACACATGTTTTACGAGAATTTTGTCAAACACATGAAGCCCAATATCACCACCGGCGACACATCGCAATGGACTGATGACGAACTATTTGCGTTCTTCCGTGGCAAGTTGGCGCGGATAATCACCGCGGAAAGCGGGGCATCAAGCGAAGAAATCTACGCCGCGCGCGACAAAGCCCGGCAAAAAGAATCAATGCATGTGCGTTTTCTGCGACGCACCCGCCACTTTACCGAAGGTGCGATTTTAGGTTCAAAACTCTTTATCCGCCAAACCGGAAGCCAATTCGACGATCCAATTCGAATCGAGAAAAAACACCTTTCCCGAGGCTCCAGCCCCTCCGGGATATTGTACTGCTTTAGAAAATTACAAGAATGAGTTTATACAGAATCTGTGTGAAAAATCAGTCTAATTAAAGATTTTTATTTTCCAGAACGAGAAAAATATTTGTAACCAGGATATTCCTGGAGATTTTGTCTTGCCATTTTAACATGTGATACATGACCATCACACCACAGAACATTCGCTCCATCAGCATGGCGGTCATGAATTTTGAGCGAGGATGTATCAGAGCCGCTGTCATCAATGAACGCATATGCTCCCCACGGAGTAACGTTGGTGTTATATGAATCTGCGATGAAAACGGTTGACGTTGGTACTTTTAAATATGCCCCTTTAGTTGGAACATATGATTTGGGATCGTTTAAATCATTTCCGTTATAACGCAAACTGGTGGCAATATGCAAATAGTTGATACCGTAGGCAATGTACCAGTAACGGGAGATTGTGTCCCGGCGATGAGGTTGAGTTATGCCGTCGGTTCCCATGGTCAAGCTGTATTGCAGCATGGATGCTGCCGGGCAAAGGTAACACTGATAATTCAGTTGATAGTCATTTTTTAAAGTCCAGGCCCAGTTCCTTGTTGAATAACCGTTTACATACGGCTGCCACTGGGTATAGTATCCCTCAAAGTCATCGCGATATAACTCGTTGCAGACCCCGATTTGTTTCGCGTTGCTAGCACATTTTATTGTTTTTGCTTTGTCCCTGGCTTTATTTAAGGCTGGCAGCAGCATACTGGCAAGGATAGCGATGATTGCGATCACGACAAGCAGTTCAATCAGAGTAAAAGTCCGTTTTGTAGACATAGGCCGGTCTCCTTCACAATTATATTCCATAGCATATTAATAAAACATAATGCTTTGACTTCCTATAATATATTATAACAAGTCGCGGTTAATAATGCAAGGGGAATATACAAAAAAACCTTTCTCCAAATTAATGGAGAAAGGCTTGTGACATTTTGAAAATCAGGACAATCCTTTCAGCTTTATTGATTATCCATGATAGTTAAAAGTGCAGATATTTAATGCTCCAACGGTTTCAGAGATAGTACTCAACAACTCCAGAGGAACCGGGACATTGGTTTTTACCGTAGCCAGCGCACGATTCTTTTCCAGGTCCTGCGGGGCGCGGACGTCAACGATATTGATGCCGTTTTCTCCGAGAATACCGGCAATCTTTCCTAGTACGCCTGGTTGGTCGCCATATTCGACAAACAAGTTATTGCCGACGACGTCCAGATAAAGTTTGTCAAAAGCATTGATTCTGGCAATCATCAGGTTTCCTTCGGCCAAGGTGCCGCGGATACTGACTTTGCGAATTACATCACCGCCCTGGAAAAGGTCGATTGTCATGGAGTCGCCGTATTCTTTTGAGTCGTCAACTTCGCGTTCGCTGACGTTTATGCCTCTGGTTTCAAAGAAATTGGCAGCTTCGGTATTATCCAGATAAGGATCGAATTCATTGCTGATTCCGGCAGCAATAGGAGCCAGCATCCACTGTCCATAAGGGTGAAGGCTGCCGTAGAGGCTGAGTTCGATTTCCGCCGGTTGACCACCTTGTCCGAGGTAAGCCCGGGCAACCGAGGTAAGAATATAGGCCAGGGACTGGAAGCGGGCGTCGAGACCGTCCGGAACTCCTTTATTTACAACGGCATTATTAATTCCCTGTTCGAAGTAAGCGATAGTTTGTTCTGCGGCCTGTCTGGCGGCGTTGAAATTGGCTTCTTTGGTACTGGCGCCAAGATGCGGTAACATCAGGTCGGCGATGTCGGCTACGGATTTTTCTCCGGCCGCGTCTTTCGGGTATACATCGTTGCAGAAAATAATTTTCTTTTGTGCTTTAACGGCTCTCAGGTCATCTTCATTAATAATTCCGGCCCTGGCGCAGTTTATCAGCATCGCGCCATCTTTCATAGCTTCGAAAAGCGGTTTATTGATAGATCCGCGAGTTTCATCATTTTCCGGAATGTGCAATGAGATAAAGTCTGACTGTGCAAATATTTCAGCGACTGAACAGAGTTTTACGCCCATTTGTTCGGCGCGGTCGGCGGTGATGAAGGGGTCGTAACCAAGGATAGTCATATCAAAACCGCGGAGGCGACGAATCAGCAAGCGGCCAATATTCCCGAGACCGATAATCCCGATTGTTTTGTTGGTAAGTTCGGTTCCCATGAGACTCTTTTTTTCCCACTCACCGGCCCGGGTGGTAATGTCGCCGCGGACAATATGGCGACAACCGGCCAGCATCATGGCAACAACTTCTTCAGCCACCGCGTTTGAGTTTGCTCCGGGAGTATTCATCACATCGATATTTTTCCGGCGAGCGTATTTAGTGTCGATGGTATTGTAACCGGCTCCGGCCCGGACAACCAGCTGTAAGTCGGGGAGGGCGTCGATAACTTCCGGCGTGACTTTTTCACTGCGGACGATCAAAACGTTAGTATCAGAATTGGCTTGGATGAGTTCATTCAAATCGCTGTCGGCATCTTGAACTACATTGTAACCATTGTTTTGCAATAAGTCGGCTGCGAATTTATCGAGTTTGGTGGGTATGAGAACTTTTTTCATGATTTTCCTCATTACGGTTAATTGGTAGAAAAATATTAATTTCTTAAAAAGGTAAAATAGCATCATCAATATTATTTGCAAATAAAGTAATAAAAATTACTCTTGAAATATTGGAGAGCCTACCATATATTTATCTAAACAATGAATGGTGATAAATGAAAATTCAGACACGGTTGGTACTATATAAATCTTTGTGTTTACTACTGGTTTTAGCGGCGTTGTATTGTGTCTGGTTTCCATTGAAAAAGAGTTGGCAGCGATGTACTCTTGCTTTGCGACTGGGGGATATAAGCAGAGTTTTTTCAGGGCGGCATTACAATTACCGTGATTTTCCGGTCGACAGGGAGGACCGATGGCTGTTTCACCTCTACCGAGCTGAAATTCCTGACATAAAACGTTATCCGCCAGAACAGCGGCGTGCTATAGCGATTCAACTTCTAAAAAGCCGAAACCGCTATCGGTACAGCACCCGCAGCTCGCCGGAAAAACAGCTTGAACTTTTGGCGGAATATTCTGTATTGGACCCGGATAACGGCTGGTATGATTTGGCCCGGGCTGAAATTATGTGCATGAATGCTTATAAGACTAGTTACGGGGCAATTGGTGAGGTAACGAACCCGAAAAAAGTAGCAAAGGCAATGCAGTATTTGAAAGCCGCTTTTGATAAAGATTTTTGCAGTGATCGCGCTGACGAGTTGCATCAGATCAAACTTCAGATGTTTGCCGATATGCCGGTTTATGAACGCCGGCAATATCAACAGATGATCAGAAGCCATGTCCGGAGGCGCTATCTTGACCTGCTGGATGTTATTCCGGCTTATGTGGATTACTTGATTCAACAAAAAAAAGTTCAACATGCGCGGGAGATACTGGCGCTGTATTTGCCGTTAATGCTGGTTTGGTGCGGTAACAGTTACAACTACTCGCAGCTTGATTCCTTTATGATGAACGCTCCCAGGCGTTTGGAGATGATAGGTCAACTCTACGATAAGGCGGGATTGCCGAGGCAAAGTAGAGAAATTGCTGATTCGGTCATTCCGCGTTTAACTGAATTACGGCGGCAGTGGCAAAACGGCTTGCCGGAACAACAGCATATCAAGGAATTGCTTCGGTTGCATGCGGAGGACAAGGATGTTTTGTATAATTATTATCTGCCTGAAATTACTGCAGAACAACTGACCCCTTCACGCATGGCCAGATATTCGTTTTTTGACCTGGCCCTGGCGGCGTTTCTGATGTTGGCGCTGGCAACCTATGCGCTGGATTCCTTATATGATCTGCATAGTCACTGCAGTAAAGCCGCCAAGCATGGTATTCAGATTCCCGGGCCGCCGTCATATTTGAAATTGCTGATTGGCTGTGTCGTGTCGATCCTGCCGCCGCTTCTTCTATGGGGACTGGTTTGCGGCTGGCTGGGGATTTCCGGTCGAGAATACAATCTGCAATTCAATCTGGTTGGTACAATTTTTCAGACGGCACTTGTTTGTTGGGCAGGAGCTGCAATGCCGCTTTTGGCGGTTCGTTTTATCGCGGTGTCAGAATGCCGGAAGATCAATGAGGAAGTGCCGCCATTCGATAAAAAATTATTTGTGCTGGCTTATTTCGGCGCCGGAGTCTGGATGCTGATTGGATTGCTGTTTCCGGTAATTATTCCGGCGAGCCGGGAGTGGCTGCCGGTTAGTTTGGGTTCTCGCGAATTCTGGGCGCTTGGTATAATCTGCTGGGGTGTCGTAATCTGCAGCACGGTGATTGCCGCTTTGCCGACCGAAGGCAATACCGGCTATATGTACAAAAAATATATGGCTTACCGCTTTTATCTTATTTCGTCCATGATTCCGATTGCGGCGGTCGCGGCGATATTTTTCAGTCTGGTTGTTATGCCGAGGGCATTTCAGCGTCAGGATGATTTTTTCCGACAGGACCAATTGTTCGGCAGTGACAAAGTTTTCTTCAATACCGTGCCGGAGACAGAATCCGTGATAAAAAAACGCAAGGAAATCATGGATTACCTGAAAAAGTTGACAAAAGACAAATAAATGGTTATGACTGAGGGGAGAGACAATTTGAGGAGCAATTTAAAATTTTATGCTTACATGGCTGTCTGCGTCGGAATAATCATCATAGCCGGATTTAAAGCAGTACTATATTATTTGGAAACGATTGAAGAATTGCATTTATATCATGTTGCGACTCATTATGATGTATTCTACATGCGTTCACCGCAGAAAATACATCTTTCTCCAAGGGATAAATTGCTTTATTCCGACTTGACCGGTAATTGTCATGCAACACGAAAATATAATCCGAAAATTGACCGGATAATCACTTTTAACTATTTCAGGGATAAATGTAATAATTTGCATAGTCGAATGGGGTTTTCAAAATTTATTCAGGCAATGAACCAATACGGTAAACTTGATACGGATAACGGCTGGGTCGATATCGCTAAAGCTTGTGCCCGGTCTCAAGCCGCAACAAAAGGTTGGGGAATGGAACCTCCAGAAAAAAAAGAATCCGAATTTTCGGCAAATGATGACGTCTGGGAGAAAACCAATAGAAATAGAGAAGAATCAATGTGGAGCGACTCTGGTACAGAAGAAAAAATCGTTGATATGGACATGATGGAAATGGCGATTAATGATATAAAAAGAGCAATCCATAAAAAGCATTTTATTGAACTTAATTACGAAATACATAAACAGATCTATGGAATTATTGACCGTTCACAGGGGAGTGATTACGCAAAGTGGATAAACAAAGTATCACTTACTCAGAATATTCGTCGTTTACCGCTGTATACACTCAATACAAATATATTAAAGTATGTTGATTTGCTGATCCGGGATAAAAAGCATCAGCGTGCCGATAAATGCCTTAAGCTTTGGTTTGAAATGAACAAACTTGCAACTCAGCGATATTCTTATCAATTCATTCATTACTCAATGAATCATAAAGGACTCATTGGTGTTCAACAAAGGTATGAGAAGATTGGTCGTCAATTCGAGAGTGATTATATACGGAAAAAACTGGATCCTGCATTTAGTGATCTTAGATCACAATGGAGAGGGGGGAAGCCGGCGACTTTAGCCTCTTTACGCTCCTTCAATGACTTGATCCTTAAACATGCGGCATATAATTCAATATTATCAGGCCGTGATCTGGTTCTTAATATTACAAATGAAGATTTAAGGCCGTTAAGGATGATGCAATATATGATTTTTGATAAGATTATTATCCTTTTGCTGCTTATTACAATGTTTTTATTTTGTATTGCGCTTGTTCTTTCCCTTTTATCCGGTGTTGGAGAACGCGGATATGAGCATTTAAGGTTGTCCTTTTGTTTTGAAATTATGGTTGGATGCGCCGGCTCGGTGTTGCTGCCGTTTGTCCTCTGGTATTTTATTACCGGTACGGAGTTCCACAGCGGGAGAAACTTTAATCTGCAATATAATGTTATCGGTTCTTTTTTTCAGGGAACGTTGCTTTTATGGATGGCTTTATTTTGCCCCCATATTGCCGCGAGAATCATTGCCGGGCACGAATGCCGTAAAATTAATGAGCCGGTTCCCTGCCATGATCTCAGGATTATCATATATAGTTTTATCATGATTCTGGGATGGTTGTTAATCGGCGTATTCTTGCCGGTCTTTTTTCCGTCAGTCCGGGAATGGTTGCCGGCTCTAATTGAAAGTGCTTTAAAAAGACGGTTTATATTGGCGTATGCCTGCACGGGAGGCGCGATTATTATCGCAGTCGTTTTAAACATTTTTCTATATGGCTTAAGCATCAAAGATTCATATAAAAGACATGTTCATTACTGTTTTTACCTTAATTTTTCGTTGCTCCCAATTTGTGCGGCTTCCGCTCTTTTCTATAGTTTGTTTTATCCTTATTTATTAGAAAAGCAAAATGAATATCTGGCACAGGACAAAGTTTTAAGTAGTGATAGACCTTTTTTAGGTTCTGTCCCGGAGCAGGAGGATATAAACAAAAAGGGCCGAATCATCATGAACCTGATAGACAAATATCTTCAGGAGTGTGAACAAACCTCAAATCACTGAAGACTGGTACGGGTTGTTTTTTTCGCGATACAGGGCAGGGGAGAGCTTGTGCTGCTGCTGGAAAATCCGGTAGAACGAGGCCAGGGAGGTATAACCGCATTCGTGGGCGATTTCCTTGATGCTCATATCGCTTCCGGCTAAAAGGCTTCTGGCATGGTTCATTCTGCTGTTGTTGATATATTTGTGCGGACTGATTTTCAGATGTTCTTTGAAAAGCGTGAACAAATGCGGCTTGCTGACCCTGGCGTAGCGTGCAACCGCCTCAACCGATATCTCATGCTGAAACTGTTTGCCGATGAAAGTAATAGCCCGTTGCAGAGGTGCCGGAAAAGTCAGGTCGGCTCCGGTCGTTTCAATCTGTTGAACCGCCTCCCAGTAAAGACGGGTGTAAATATATTGGGACAGAGCTTTGCTGTCGTAATGGCCCGCATGGTAAAAACGCAATGACTGGCTGAAGAAACTGTCCATTTCGCTTAAAACGTTCCACGTGGAAACGCGCGGAGACAGGCGTTTGCTGTTCTCCTTCATTCTGAACCGGAATACCATGCAGCGATATGGTTCGTCGGCTTTGGTGCGATGGATTGTATGATCGCCGTTGATATGCCAGAAAATTGTTCCTTTGCGGTACTCCCGGTCATTGAAGAAAACCATGCCGCCAGTGAGAATCTCGATCAGTTCGGTATTTTTTTCGATGTAATACGGTCTGACTATACCGGTATCCGGTGCGGCGTAATGCGATATCATCATCAGTTCTTCCATGTTTTCCAGATTGCTCATTGCTTATATCCCGGTTATTATTTATGAAATCTTCACGCTTTTCCTGTAACTCCCCCCTCATCCCTCATCCCTCCCCACTCATAACTCATAACTCATAACTCATAACTCATAACTCATCCCTCCCCACTCTCCACTTTTATACTCTTTGTTAATTAATCATATTTTTTGAGAATTGCGATAATAATTTCTTGTTGTAAATTGTAATATATTCTTATTAATTAAGAATGCAATTGAAAAGTCAAATTTCATGCAAAGGAGCAAGTCATGAAACAAAGAGACATTGCTGTGCAGTTGTATTCACTGCGCGAAGAAGCCCAGAAAGATTTCATCAAAGTACTGGAAAGAGTGGCTGACATTGGTTACAAAGCGGTCGAACCGGCCGGTTTCCACAACCTTACTCCCCAGGAATTCAAAAAGATCATCGACGACCTCGGTCTGAAGATGTATTCGTCCCATACCCCGTGGTGTCGCGGCACCGATCTCAGCGAAGCAATCGATATGGCCGGTATTCTTGGTCTTGATAAAGTTGTCTGCGGTTACGGCCCGGATGATTTTAAAGATATGGATACCATTAAGAAGACTGCTGAGACTACCAATGCCATGGTGGATATTGTCAAAGCAGCCGGACTTAAAATGTTCCAGCACAATCATGCCTGGGAATTCGATCGCATCGACGGCAAACTGAAATATGAAATCTACCTTGAAATGGTACCGGAAGTTGAAGTTCAGATGGATGCTTTCTGGTCCGCTAATTTCGGGGCTGAAGATCCGACCGCAATAATGAAGCAATTTGCCGACCGCATTACGCTGGTTCACCTGAAAGACGGCGTTTTTGAACAGCCTGACGCAGAAACCAAAATGGTTAACGGCTTCCTCGATCGCAAACTTGCTCTGGTTCCGCTTGGCACCGGCGCGATGAATCTGCCGGAAATTGTCTCGGCGGTTCCGGATTGTGTTGATAATCTGATCGTTGAACTCGATTACTGCACGATCGATATGTTCACCGCAATCGAACAAAGCTATAAATATCTTACTGCAAACGGTCTGGCTGTTGGTAATAAATAAGGATTTTTTATCATGAGCGAACAGAAAAAAGTTAAAATCGGGGTAATCGGCTGCGGCATGATCAGTGACGCTTATTTCAAAGCGGCGCAGAAGTTCAATGTTATGGAAGTCGTGGCCTGTACCGACACATTTGCGGAACGTGCGGCTGAAAAAGAAGAGCTTTACGGCGCGAAAAGCATGGGTTACGATGAACTGCTGGCTTGTAAAGATATTGATATTGTCATCAACTTGACTCCGCCGCTGGCTCATTCAAAAGTGGCAATGGATACTCTGAATGCCGGAAAACATTCATATTCAGAAAAACCGTTCGGAGTTGATGCCGAGGACGCGGCGAAAGTAATCAAACTCGCCAAAGAGAAGAACCTGCGCGTAGGTTGTGCCCCTGATACATTTCTGGGTGCCGGACAGCAAACCGCCCGAAAGCTCATTGATGACGGCTGGATTGGCAAACCTCTTGCCGGAACCGCTATCGTCATGGGACGCGGTCCGGAAAAATGGGGACAGGCTCCGTTTTTCTATGATTACGGCGGCGGTCCGATGCTGGACCTCGGTCCTTATTACATCACTGCGCTGGTCAATCTGCTCGGTCCGGCGGAGAGTGTAACCGCAGTTACCGCCAAATTCGACGACTTCCGTACTTTAGGTCCGGATGTTTCCGAAGCCTACAAGGACAAATATGAGCCTTTCGGTAAATATCCCGTGACTGTGACCACTCACCTCACCGGTGTTGTCAAATTCAAGTGCGGAGCGATCATTACGGTGATTACCAGTTTTGATGTTCATAAGCACGGCCATAGTCCGATCGAGATTTACGGCAGCGAAGGCTCCATGCAGGTTCCCGACCCCAACACGTTCGGCGGCCCGGTCAAGGTCTTCCGTCCTGAAGTCGGCGAATGGCAGGAAATGGCGATGCCGTTCCGTTACAGCGAAAACAGCCGCAGCATTGGCGCCGCCGATATGGCCTATGGTCTCTGCAGCGGACGTAATCATCGCGCCAATGGAGATTTAGCCAACCATGTTCTGGATATCATGTTGGCGTTCGATAAATCCAGCCAATTGGGCGGCAAGTACGAGTTGACCACTACCTGTGAGCGCCCGGCGGCATTACCGCTTGGTCTTTCAGAGGGTTTCCTCGACGATTGAACTTACTAAATGTTCATTCTGGCCCCGGTATTATGCCGGGGCTTTTTTACTTATAATATTTTAGTAAATAGTCTGACAGTTTGATTGTTTATTTTTCTTAATATTCTTATATTCAGTTGTTTAGGGTTGGTTTATTGGTGGCTGTGGTTTGGGTTCAGACTTATTCCTGGCCCTGGTAATATGCCGAGGCTTTTTTATTTATAATATTTCACTTCAAGAATTTTTCCGCTGGCCGCATCAAGTTTGACATAGCCTGAAAAATGGTTTGAATTAATTTTATTTTCTGGATTACGAACGACACTGGATTTAAAATAAATAGTATAAATATTATCTCTGAAATCAACAGGAGGGCTAAATGATTTATCATATTTTCTTTTAAAATATTTTGTTGCGATTGAAACGGCCTGTGGTTCTGTAAGGGACCATTTCTTTTGGTTTAAAATAGCGGAATTCGGTTTTATTGATATCCAGGCGCAATCATGCAATCCTACGAATTTTTTCAACAGAATTCGTTGATGGGAATTTATTTGAGAAACATAAAAACCATTATCATAATGATATGCGATATATTTTCCAGATGGAGATATTCTCCCATATACAGCCTTTGAATACAATAACTTCTTGGGCAAAGGGGATATTCGCCATATGCCGCCTGATTGCTTATCTTCTGTTGCAATAGTGCCGGTTACCTCGTTATTGTATGGAAGCGGTCCGAAGCCGAAGCCTATTGACTGCATTTTCTTATTTTCAATATTTACTTTGTATACCTTTTCGTTATTAGGCCCTGATATATTCTTTTGAGGATAGTTTGCCGTAAAGAATATTTCTGATGAATCCTGGTTCCATACCGGAGAGGTTCCCATATCCGGTCCGTGCCGGGATATTGGTAAGGATGGAGGAACTATTACCCTGGTTTCTTTTGTTTCAAGGTCGTAATAGGCGACTTGCGTTAGGAATTGTCGCTTGATAGCACAATAAAACGCTATTTTCTTGTTATCCGGAGAAAGAGCCGGATATCCGGCAAAGTGAAAATTATGGTCCGAAGAAAGCTTGGTTTCCTGTCCCGTTTTATACTTCAGCTTATATAAATTAATTTTACCAGTGTCTTTTGGTTGATCGTATCCGGTATAGTAAATTTCATGTTTAGCCGGATTGACATCGATGTGGGAATGCCATTTGTGGATACGTTCAGGCTGTTTTATCAAGATCAGCTTTATTCCGAATTCAGGGATTGTCTGTTCCTTGTAAAGATCGGAACTTTTAACCAGACAGTATATTGTTCCGTTTGGAAACGCTTTGTAATATTCGCAGTTTTTCAAAATCGTTACGATATTGAATTTTGTGATGTTATTATCAAAATAATAAAGTTGTAACTTCTCTGACCATCCTCTTAATATGAGCCCTTCATTTGCGATTTGTCCATGTAAGAACAACGGCAAAGCAAATATTATTGACAGCACGATTTTTTTTATAGACATATTATATCCCCTTTTTGCATTGATAAAGATAGCATGCAGAATCCATCCAATCAAATAGAATAACAGTTTCTATGGTATGATTATCAATTATAAAATAGTCAGACAGTTTGATTGTTTATTTTTCTTAATATACTTACATGTAGATATTTAAGTTTGGTTTATGCGCTGCTGGCTGGGGGCGTGCTATGTAGCCATTATTGGGATTCAGACTTTTTTCCTAAAAAAAATATATTTCGCGTGAGATTAATTCTGATGCTGCGGATTGAATGCAGAAGATGTCCAACGCATTCTTGAAAAGCGGAATATATGAGAATAAATTAAACGGAGAATCAAACAATGAGCAGGACGGCGGTTATGAATGAAATGCCGATAAACGATGCCGGTGGAATGAAGTCCGGTAATTCACTGGGTAAATACCAGCGTTTAAGCTTGATTGGCCAAGGCGGGTGCGGTCGGGTCTATCGTGCATTTGACCCGGATCTGGAGCGTTATGTGGCGCTTAAAGTTTTGAACCGTAATCTCAGCAATATGCCGGAATACAAGGAACTGTTCTTTCGTGAAGTCAAATTGCAGGCTCAACTGAATTTGCCGGGGATGGTTCGAGTTTTCGAATATGGCGAAACCGGAGGCCACCTTTTTTATACCATGGAACTTATCGATGGGGTAACTATAGATATTTACTGCCGACGTAAAAATTTGTCGGTTCAAGCTAGATTAAAACTGCTGGGCGAGGCTGCTGCCGTCGTTGCCGCATTACACGGATGCGATATTATCCATCGCGATATCAAGCCGCGTAATATAATGATCGATGAGCATGGAAAGGTTCGACTGCTTGATCTTGGAGTGGCGGCTTCGGTTCGAGAAAGCGATATGTTTGTCGGTCGTTTCGGTGTGTCGGGCTCGCCGGGTTATCTGGCTCCTGAGATGTTTACGTGTCCGGATGCCGCCATTACGACCGCGGTGGATGTTTATGCGCTCGGGGTACTCGCTTATGAAGTCCTAAGTGGTGAATTACCTTTTGATATCGACTTTCTTTCGCTGCAGGAGATTGGTGAAGTAATCAGCCTTGAAGCCCCGAAACCGATAAAATCAGACAATCAGACGATAATTCCGCGTGAAGTGGAAAAAATCATAAAACAGGCTATGTGCATTGCTCCATCGGCCCGGCCCGAAGCGGAGGAATTTGCCCGTGTTATGACTCAATCCAGGCATCGTACCGGCAGTGGGATAAGGCTTTTAACAAAATATGTCGCAATATTTCTCGGTGCTTCAATCGCGGCGGTAATTGCTTATGTGACAATTAATAAGGAGCCTGATAAGGTTATTTTAAGTAACAATCCGGCAGTTCCCCCGGTTCAGAATACAGTTTCCGTGCAACGTCCGGCTGAAAAAAAGTCTCAACCGATCGAAGTCAAACCGAAACCGGTCAAATCCAGTAAATCAGACTATCAAACTACGGTTTCAAATATTCCGAAAACACCGGCCAAACCCAAAGTCCTAGTCCCGGTTCAATTGCCGATGAAGAACGGTCCGTTCTATATGAATTCTGCTCCGTCGGGACTTAAATATTTGTGGAACGACGCCAGAACGGAAATTTCTTCTGGAACCAAGGGCGCGCTGGTGTTTGATTTACCCGCAAAAGTCATTTTAAAGGTTAAAAAAGGTTCAAAAGTTATTTTTGAAATGGATTCACGTTTTCAGCGACAGGGCTGCATTTACCGGACTAAAGGAGAATTTATCTATCTTGAGCTGTCCGATTTAAACGGAAAGAACGCCAAAAACTATATTTGGCGGGCCAAATCCGGCTGTGCCGATGTCTTTCAACCCTGAGTGTTGTTCAGGGGCTCTTTCAACTAATATAAGCTGAAATTTCAAAAAACTTCAAAAAAAATTGATTTCCGGCGTGAGATATTGAAAAAACTTTCGGATCCAGTATGTAAGTTTTCGATAAAATGTTAACAAATCCGGGAGAAAACAATGAGAAAAATAATGTTGTCAGGAATTACTTTGTTGATTTTGACGGTTATTCTAACCGGCTGCGGGTCAACCAAAGTTGTCGGGGAAACTTATGAAAAGAAGATGGAAACAACCAGAGAAATCGTTATTGAATAAACTGAGGTATAATCATGAAATACAAAAAAATGTTCTTAATCGGGATTATGTTAAGCGGGGTTATGACGGTTAATTCAATGGCCGCGGTCGCAAAACCGGTTGCCGTCAATCTTTCGTCGGTTCCGGCTTCCTGGCGAAATGTGAAACCGCTGGAGCGGCTCAAGGCTTTACGGGTGGCGCAGCTTGACGCGTTCCGGGCTTTGGCAGAACGGGTTTACGGTTTGCAACTGGAATCAGGTTCCACGGTTTACAACTACATGCTGCAGTCAGATGTCATTAAGGGGAAAATGGAAACACTGCTTAAAGGCGCGACTGAAATGAGCAGTCCCGAATATACCGATTACGGCATGGTCATGGTCACCTACGGAGTCAAATTACGCAGTGTGATCGATGCCGTAAAGACCGAGAAAAACTTGAACAAAACGACTACTACTTACACTATAGACACTCCCGAAAAAGTGATTGAAGCCCTGGGCTGCGGAGCGTTGCCGGGTTCCAAAGGAGAAAGAATGCTTCATGCCAGAAGAGCCGCGGAACTGGACGCTTACCGTTTGATGGCTGAAAGATTCCTCGGGGTCAAGATCAACAGTTCGACGACGGTGAAAGATATGTGTCTGGAGAATGATAAAATAGCCGCCTCGGTTGCCGTGTTGATCAAGGGACTCAAGCCGGTGGCGATAACCTATGGTGACGACAATACCTGTGAAGTAAAAATGCAGCTTAAAGTCAGAGAGACGGTCAAGACCATTGAAACGCTGGTAAAGATTTTTAATGACGGTTCTGAAAAGAAAATAACCAATACTGATATTACCCATCAGGACCGGATATTTACCGTTAACGGACATGGCGCGCCTTCCAGCCAGGTACCGACGAGTATAGATAAAGGACCGCTGTATAATGTTGAAACGACGATTATCCACAAAATAATCAAGCGTAAAATCATCACTGATTAAACAGAGGTATTTTGTCATGCGGTTCTATATTCTGAAAAAATTTCTAATATTGATAAGCGCGGTTTCAGGTCTGACTATGGCTGCCGATGTCAGTGTTTCCGCAATCGGGCGAGGACCGGGAAAAGACAAGATTGCCAAAGAGCAGGCTTTGGCCGACGCATTAAGAAACGCGGTTCGCCAGGGAGCCGGGGTAAATATATTATCCGCAACAAAAGTTACTGATTATATCCTTGATTATGACCGGATTTTCTGCCGGGCTTTCGGGTATGTCAAAAGTTACCAAATTAACCGTTCGTATGTTGACAAAGCCGGGCTGTTCACGGTTGAAATAAGCGCTTTGGTGGAGCAGGGCAAGCCTGAGTTGAACGACTATATGTCGATGCGTCAAATCATCGCGATGAAGGGTTCGCCGCGATTACTGATCCGGTGTTCCGGCAAAATCAAGAATATCGGGGATTCAAGTGCGCTGATTGCCGGACAACTGCGTGAAATCGCTTTGAAATGCGGTTTTCAGACTGTCAGTCTGTCAACCATAAAAGCAGCCGAAAACAAACGGGTGAAACATGATATGATGTCCGGAAAAATTGATTCGGCTATATACCGGAAGGCCGGGATAAGGGAGAACTTCGATTTTGTTATTGATGCTGACGTCAACGGGGAGTATAACGGCGCGTCTGAATTATATGGGATAACTACCCGGCGTTATTCCATTGGCGCGGACCTTGCGGCGACTTATCCCAATGGCAACCTCATCGCCCAGATTGCTTTGCCGAGTAAAGAAACAGATATAGCCAGGGTTTCAGGTCCGGAACAGGCGGCTCGTTCGGCTCTGATGTCATATCTCGGGGGTGAAAAAGGACGGAATTTCCGGGCGCTATTGATGAGTGTTCTTTCCGCCTGGATATCAGAATTTGATACAGGTCGGAAAATCATGGTCGAAATATCCGGGATCGAGCGGAAGTCGCTTGATAAACTAATGACAGATTTACGCTGCTCCGCTGGTATCACAGCGATTTATCTGCGAGAGTTCGATTCCGAAAACAAATCGACAATCGAGGTGGCATCTTTACTGGAGCCTTTCAACTTGTCAGTTTTATTGGAGAAAGCCGGAAGCAGGCAACTGAAAACAGAGCGTGTCACTGCGGATTACATTCAAATGTCAGTTACGGTCTCACGCGGCAGACTGTCATGGAAAACAGCCGCTGGAATAATTTGTTTGGTCATCGCAGTACTGCTTATACTGCTTTTTGTCGTCGGGAAAAAACGAATTGCCTGATTTTTTTTAAGTGTTTTAAGGTTAGCTTCTTATGCTTAAATTATAGTCAAGCTGTCTGAATAATGTCAAAACATAAAAAGTCGATCTTTTTATAATATTTAGACTGGAATGTTTGAAAAATTCCGGCATACGGGTAACATTATTCGTATATGACTATTTATAACGGATAATTTGTATGCGGGAAGCGACTACTACCAGATTCACGCTGCTTGAGCGTTTGAAAGATCCCCGAGATGCGGCGGCCTGGGATGATTTTTATCAGTTCTATTGGGAGCTGATAACCGGTTGGGCTATGCGTTTAGGGTGCGACCGTGCCCGGGCCGAGGATATCTTTCAGGAAACCATGATATGTCTGCTGCGAAAACTTCAGGACTTTGAGTATGATCCGGGCCGCGGCAGCTTTCGCGGTTTGCTGAAAACCATTACCCGTTCGAGGGTATTGGATATGTTTCGGCGCGAGGGGCGTTACAAGATGATGGAGGATGTAACTTCTGAACCTGAATTCAAGAAGACGGAACCGGTTCCGGGTGTGGAGATTGATGACGACCTTGTCTGGATGCAGACAATCCTTCAGCAGGCCTTGCGGAAATGTTACAGCAAGATCGATCAGGATACTTACAAGTCGTTTTGTTTATATGTGCTGGAAGGCGAGCCGGTTGATACGGTTTGCCGGAAGTTGTCTATAAGCCGTCCTGGCACGGTTTATCAGCAGAAGAGTCGCTTTCTTAAATTACTCGAAAAAGAATTTTTCGCTTTGCTTGAAGATTTTGACGAGGTGAAAATGGCGGCAATTTCCGCACAGCGAACTTATATGATCAAGGCGCTTGAAGAAATGATTCGAAACAAGCCTGATTATCGTGAGACGATTGTTCAACCTCAGGTTCCCCGCAATCTGCGACAGCTATCCAAGGTCATTCACGTTATGCGCCGCAACGGTTTTCCTGATGCCGAAAGCTCTCACAATCTGCTTTTGCTCTATAACGCAGGAACCACCGGTTACCAACTGAAAGGCAAACTGAGAGTCGGCAATAAGCCAGAGTGCGATATCGTTATTGACGCCCCCGGAATATCCGGTTTGCACGCCGAGTTTTCTTGTGATGGCAATAATTACGGGGTGCGCGACCTGACCAGTGCGAATGGTATTTACGTCAACGGACGCAAGGCTGAAGAACAAATTATTTCGGTTGGCGACATTATTCAGTTTTGCGATTCCGTCTGTTTTGTCTTCATCGGGGATCGTTCGTAATTTGTGCGTTTTTTGTACAGATCGAGTTGATATTTTGCGCATTGTATGGAGTTTGATGATTTCTTGACGTTTTGTAAGTTGTTTAATTACAATGATATGACTGTGTAATGTTTTTCGGCACGCCTTTTGCTTATTATCTTTCAGGTGTCTTGGCAAAATTAAATGATACAAGGAGCGAACAATGGGTAAAATTATGAAAAGCGTTGTACTTCCTGTGGCTTTGAGTGTAATTTTTACTGGAGATTCGGTATTAAGGGCGGAAGCAACAGGCAAAGAAAAAACGCAGCCGGAGAAAATCCTGCGGATAGGGACTTATGATTCCCGTTCGATTGCAGTTGGTTTTGTCGGCTCTGAAGTTTATAAACGCACTGCCGGAAAAATATTGCAGGAAAAAGCGGCCGCATACAAAAAAGCAAAGGAATCCGGCGATAAGGAGATGATGAAGAAGCTTAATGCATGGGGTGAAAATCAGCAATATTTGCTGCATCAACAGGCATTCAGCACTGCTCCGGTTGATAATATTTTGAAACACATTGCTGATAAATTACCGGAAATCAGAAAACAGACCAATGTTGATTTGCTGGTTTCAAAATGGGATAAGCAGACGCTTGATAAACATAAGTCGGCTGTTAGGGTTGATGTGACTCTACAGTTGCTGGATTCCTTCAAGCCGAATGCCAGACAAAAAAAATCTGCGCTTGAAATCCGAAAGCACGAGCCGCTGCCGTTAAGCAAAATAAAACGTAATATGGATTAATAAAAAACGCGCAATTGAAAACAATTGCGCGTTTTTTGATCGGCTCCCGGATGGGGGCCTGAAATTTTATTTAGCCGGTGCTGCCGGTTTTGCGGCAGGAGCAGGAGTGGCCGGTTTAGTGGCTGGAGCTGGTGCTGCTGGTTTTGCGGCTGGAGCCGGTGCGGCCGCTGGTGCTGGCGCGGGCTGAGGAGTTACCGCTGGTTGAGGAGTATCTTCCTGGGGGAGCCATCTTGATTGCCAGAAGAATTCAGGAAATCCCTTGAAGTAGAGGCCTTCTCCTGAGTATCCAAGGGAAAGAAAATCAAATACGCCGGCCAAAGCGCGATAAGTTGTGAACCCGGCACCTTCGATTGAGCCGTAGATCAGCCCCGCGACTGGAACCTGGGAATTGTCATAAAACATACAGCGCGGTATTTCAATCCAGCACATTGCCATATTCATTAATCCGCGCCCCATGCGCGCAAAAGGATTTGTCGCCAAATATGTATAGGAGGATGACTGGGGCTGGGCGGCGGTTTGGGTTTGCGCCATAAGACCAGTGCTTAATGACAGAGTGCTGATGACAATTGCGAGTTTGAGAGCTTTCTTCATAGTGTCCTCCTTATTTTTTTTGACAATAAAGGCCTCTGACTATAAAATATAATATAAAAACGAAATGTCACGCAGGAAAATGAAAAAAATTAAAACAATCTTGATATTATTGCCAGACAGCAGTAAAGTAACCGCATATTTCTAATTGCTAATTAATGAGTCGTGCGAAATAGGAGATTTTTGAGAGAGATATTGAATATTCAACACTCAACAAGGAATGTCCAACCGAAGAAGTTGGG
Source organism: Victivallales bacterium (assembly GCA_963676655.2). GTDB lineage: Bacteria > Verrucomicrobiota > Lentisphaeria > Victivallales > Victivallaceae. The sequence continues at coordinate 1,151,723 of CAXXKX010000002.1, forward strand.
GGAATTGTCATTCGATGTTCGATGTTGAATGTTCGATGTTGGACGTTCATGGAATAATGTAAATTCTGGCGTAAAAAGCCCTGCATTTGGAAAAATGCGTGTTGTTTGACAATTTTTACTTTTTATGACGAGCTTTAAGCTGCGTCGGCAAAAGTCTTGTGTTGTCTGATTTTTTCAGGCTGTTCAAGGACTAATGCCGCCGCAACTGCAATCAAGCTTAGAGTCAGATGCGCTAAGGTCATTTGATTCTGAACGGACCGGTATTTGAAGGTCGACATTTCCTCGACCTCACGAGGTCCCAGGCGTGAAAAATAACGCTCTACTTCAGTCCGTGATTTATAGATTGTCTTGTAGCGTTTTGATTCGCGCGGGACTTGTTTTCTGTAGTCGTTAGTGGTGTATGTGAAGGTCGTACATCCGTAGCATTTGCCGGTGCATGATTTCTCGTGGTTGATCGGACATTCAACTGGAAGTTTGGCTTTTTCTTTTTTGTTTCCGGCAATAATCGGACAACGGAATTTCTTTCTCGTTCGGTGTTCTTCGGCACAGATTCCGGCATATTTCATCGGCAAAGCCGCGTCACAGATCGGGATGCCATTTTCTGAGAACGAGTAATCAGATGTTTTGTAGCGGGTATTCAATGGAATAAACGGTTCGGCTTTCATTTCTTCGACAATGAACCTGTACAGTTCACGGTCATCGTAACCGGCGTCGCCGAGTAAGATTCGCCCTTTTTTCTGACCATAGACACGCTTGAGCTTATTGAGCATTGTTTTTACGACTTTGCCATCGGTGCGGTTGTTTGGCAAAGTGCATTCGATCAACGGAATGCCTTCTTTACTGAGCAGGACATGGGTTCGGAACCCCCAGAACCAGGTAAACTCTTTTTTCTTTTTACCGAGCGGTTGCTTCAAGTAGGAATAGTAACTCAAAGTGGCCTTGGGATTGCGTTTGATTTTGGTTGCCTTGTCCAGTTTGCGATTGGGGTTTTTCGGATTGTTGTGCTTGGTATTGGCCTTAATCGGCTTGGAGTCGGCAATGATGACATCAAGTGATATAACCTCATGTTCAAGTAACACTTTTCCAGATTTATGGAACAAATCCTCTATCTCGGAATTATTGGTGCCGGAAAGAAATCTGGAAAACTTCGACGCATCCGGAATGCAACCGGGATCGAACCCGCACATCTGTGCGATTATCGGGCGACTTTTCAGGTCGCGAACCAGGTCTGAGACGTATTTAATGTTCTCGGCTTGCTTGTAGATGAAAGCCTTGAAGTATGCTGAACGCGGATACCCTTTACGACCGAACGCTGGATAATCAGGTTGATCGTAAATCATGTCGAAAGATATAAAAATTGCATCATATTTTTTCAGGAATGAACAGGAATCAACGAGAGCGTAGTAGTCATAAAAAAGTGAAAATTGCATAATTTTTAATCCTCCTGTATGGTTGTAGTATGTTGACTGTAAGAGAGTTGTAATATATCACAACCTGGAGGATTTTTCAAGAATAATCGATTTGTAAATCGTTAATAATAAAGAAATTAAATTATTTCGCAAAACATATTTGCTAATTAAAAAAGGAGTAATCAAGTGCGTATTTCATGGTCATTGATGAGTCTGGCTTTGTTGGCCGGGAGCAACCTTGCCGCAGCAGTCAAGCTGCCGGCTGTTTTTGTTGATAACATGGTTTTGCAGCGCGAAACCAATGCCCCGGTATGGGGATGGGCGGATGCAGGTGAGAAAATCACTGTCACCGGTTCATGGGGCGCGAAAGCTGAAGCCGTGGCCGATAAGGATGGTAAATGGCATGTTGCATTAAATACTCCAAAAGCCGGAGGGCCGTTTACGTTGACGATCAAGGGTAAAAATGAAATTGTCATTAAAGATGTATTGTCCGGTGAGGTATGGTTGTGTTCCGGTCAATCAAATATGGCTTTTCCGGTTCGAGGTTCAGTAAACGCTCTGCAGGAAATAAAAAACGCGAATTATCCTAAAATTCGTTTGTTTAAAGTCAACTTGAATACATCAAGAAAACCGGAAGATAATTGTACCGGCAGTTGGAAAATTTGTAGGCCGCAAACGGTTAATGGTTTTTCCGCGGTCGGTTTTTATTTTGGTCGGGAACTTTTCAAACAATTGAAAGATGTTCCAATTGGTTTGATCCAGGCCGCATGGGGAGGAACTTGTGTCGAAGCCTGGACGCCGTGGCCCGTTCAGGAGACTGATAAATTCGCGCTAAAAATAAAGAGCAGCTTTGACAAGAAAGCTGAAGCCTACGACCCGGAAAAGGCTAAGGAAAAATATCAGAAAGCTTTGGCTAAATGGCAAAAGGTGGTTGCGGAAAGAAAAAAACAAAAGAAAAAAGGACGTGGTCCGCGTAAACCCAGACTGGCCGGCCCTCCTTTGCTTGACAGGAATTATCCGGCCAATTTATACAATGCCATGATTCATCCGCTTGAAGGTTATGCCATTCGCGGGGCTATCTGGTACCAGGGAGAACGCAATGCCCATAATATTGCGGACGCCGCGCATTATCGTGAACAGATCGCGACGATGATTGGCGCATGGCGCAAGTGTTGGGGGCAGGGGGATTTCCCGTTTTATTTTGTCCAGCTTCCTAACTATCGCAAGCCGTGGACCAATCCAGTTGAGCCTAATCAAGCCTGGCCGGTTATTAGAGAATCGTTTATGAAAGCCGCGCAAGATGTACCCAACTGCGATATGGCTATTACTATCGACGTCGGAGAGGAAAAAGATATCCATCCGAAAAATAAACAGACGGTCGGTGACCGTTTGGCGCGTTTGGCGCTGAATGACATTTACGGTTTTAAAAATATTGTCCGTTCCGGGCCGGTTCCGGTCTCTGCGGAAAAGAAGGACGGCAAGGTGATTGTTAGTTTCAATAATGGCGGATCGCCTTTGTTCTGTAAAGGAAAAGAAATTAAAGGCTTTGCTTTGGAAGATAAAAAGGGCAAAATTGGTGCTGCTGTCGCCAAAATTATTTCCGACAATCAAGTTGAAGTATCTTCCGCGGCAATAACCGATCCAAAGATTATTTATTACGCTTGGGCAGATAATCCGGTCGGCGTCAATCTGACTAACAAAGCCGGTTTGCCGGCGACGACATTCAGAATGAAATTGAAAGATGAACCCGGAATCCTTAATCTCTGGGGCTTGTTCTAAAAAAACAGCGCACGATTGTTTTCAATCGTGCGCTTTGTTTTTATAAACATCAATAACAATGTTGTGTCTTTTAACTTGAATTGCCAGAATGTTGTGGATATATTTAATATTAGGACGGGTTGATTCAGCATGACATTGATTTACGCAAGTAGTGTGTCAAATTAAGGAGATGGTTATGAATAATAAACTTGCTTTTCTAATATTGACCTTAATCTTGTTTATATTTTCTCTTAATTGTTATGCAAAATTAAACCCGTTGCCTCGTGGAGAAAAATTCTTCTGTTTAAATAATGATCCCCACAAAATTATCATTTATCCTTTGGGCGATAATGATACGGCATTATTTAGTACCAACAGTGGTAAGAGTTGGAAGCGTGTGAAAAAAACTGATGTTAGTGGTAAGCTATTTCCTTTGCCTGGTACAGGTAATATCCGATATGTTTACACTCAAAATAAAGACACTTTACTTATATCAAAAGATAGCGGTAAGACCTGGATTGGTATCTACCCATGGCAATACCTTAGAGATGAAAGAAGGAATGAAGTGGAGGCTTATCAAAAAAGATACATAAAGAAGTACAGGTATCTTATTCCCGAAATCAATTTTAAAGAGGAGATTCCAGTTTATATCATCTCAAGTCTGTTAATTATGGCGGTATCATTGTTTTTCAATAAAAAGAGTCAAAAGGATATAATTTTTGCGATCTTAGCATCATGTTTCATATATGCAACCGTATGGAGTTTGTTATTTTTTTTCGTTTGTAATGTGATAGGGCATTTGAATGGAGAGCAATGGCAGTATACATATAATCTTGATATAGTGATTCCTCGCTGGAATTTATCAGTATTGCTCCATATTGCAATTAATCCTTATCTTGCGCCTGTTTTGAGCCTGATAGTCTTTCCAGTGACACCTCTTTTCGGGGAAGTCTGTGAAAAACTCCCAAATAAAAAACTCGGGAAATACATTTTGTATTCAGGTATAGCAATTCCCTATTCTTTTGTTTTATTTGTTATTTTCACTTTTTCAAACTACATATATGAAGCAGGGTATGCATGATTTCTTATTGTCTGATCAATAACTGTTGTCTAACGTATTTTAGCGTCAAAACGGCTTAATCATGGTTTTAATTGTTATCTATATTATTGTTGAGTCTGTTGAAACAAATATGCCGTTTGCGAATTTTTCAGCGCAAACGGCATGGTTATGTGCTCAGACTATTTTGTCTTTACTGGGTGTTTGACGTTCTGAAGATCAGGCCGTCGGGAACCCGGTTGACGGTCAGGGTGCCGCCTTCGGCCAGTTCGCCGGAGATCAGCATTCTCGAGACCGGGGTTTCCAGTTCCCGGACAATCGCCCGTTTTAACGGACGCGCCCCGTAGACCGGATCATATCCGACTTCCGCCAGATATTCGGCTGACTCGTCGTCGATAATCAGCTTGATATCCTGTTCCGCCAATCTCATGGCAAAACGTTCCAGCTGAATCTTGACGATATCGAGCAGATGTTCTTTGTCAAGCGAGTGGAAGATCAGGGTCTCGTCGATCCGGTTCAGGAACTCGGGCCGGAAATGCAGCCGCATTTCGTTCAGCAACTGTTCCCGGACCTTATCGTCATCACTGTTGCCGTTCAACAACAGTTCGCTGCCGATATTGCTGGTCATGATGATGATCGTGTTCTTGAAATTGACGGTGCGTCCCTGGGAATCGGTGATAATCCCGTCTTCCAGTATCTGCAGGAAGATATTGAAAACATCATGGTGCGCTTTTTCAATTTCGTCAAACAGGATGACCGAGTACGGACGGCGTCTGACTGCTTCAGTCAACTGGCCGCCTTCGTCGTAACCGATATATCCGGGAGGCGCTCCGACCAGTCGTGAAACCGAGTGTTTTTCCATATACTCGGACATATCGATCCGGACCATTGCCCGTTCGTCGTCGAACAGGTTTTCCGCCAATGTCCGGGCCAGTTCGGTTTTACCGACCCCGGTCGGACCGAGGAAGATGAACGACGCGATTGGCCGGTTCGGGTCTTTCAACCCGGCACGGGCCCGCAAAACCGAATCCGCGACCGCCGCGACCGCTTCGTCCTGGCCGACAACCCGGGTATGCATGTGTTTCTCGAGTTCCAGCAGTTTTTCCTTTTCACTGCGGATGAGTTTGCTGACCGGGATATGGGTCCAGCGGCTGACTATCGCGGCAATGTCCTCTTCATTGACCTCTTCGCGCAGCAGACGGCTGGTGCCTTCTTCGCCTTTCATGACTTTTTCAGCTTCGGCAATCTGCTTCTGAAGATTCGGGATCGTGCCGTGCCGCAGTTCAGCGGCCCGGTCAAGATCGTACTCGCGTTCGGCCCGTTCCAGATTCTGACGTGCCAGTTCAAGCGTTTCCATCAGGGTGCGAACCTGGCTGATCGCCTGCTTTTCGGCATCCCATTTCGCCCGTAATTCATTGCCGCTGGATTTCAGTTCGGCAAGTTCGGACTCAAGGGTTTCACGCCGCTTTTTGCTGGCTTCGTCTTTTTCCTTTTTCAAACCGGCGATCTCGATTTCAAGCTGCATGGCCCGACGTTCAAGTTCGTCGATTTCGACCGGACAACTGTCGATTTCGGTCCGCAGGCCGGCCGCCGCTTCATCGATCAGGTCGATCGCTTTATCCGGGAGGAACCGGTCGGAAATATATTTATCCGAGAGCACCGCGGCGGCAACCAGGGCGCTGTCCTGGATCCTGATACCGTGGTGAATTTCATAGCGTTCACGCAGACCGCGCAGGATCGAAATAGTATCCTCGACGTTCGGCTGGTCAACCATGACCGACTGGAAACGCCGTTCCAGCGCCGCGTCCTTTTCGATATATTTACGGTATTCGTCCAGAGTGGTTGCGCCGATGCAATGCAGTTCGCCACGTGCCAGCATTGGTTTCAACAGGTTGCCGGCATCCATGGAACCTTCGGTACGTCCGGCTCCGACAACGGTATGCAGTTCGTCAATGAACATAATAATCCGGCCGTCCGATTCCGTGACCTCTTTCAGGACCGCTTTCAGACGTTCTTCAAATTCGCCGCGGTATTTGGCTCCGGCGATCAACGCGCCCATATCAAGCGCGACCAGACGGCGGTTTTTCAAACCTTCCGGGACGTCGCCGCGAATAATGCGCAAGGCCAGACCTTCAGCGATGGCGGTTTTACCTACACCGGGTTCTCCGATCAGGACCGGATTATTTTTGGTCCGGCGCGAAAGGATCTGAATAATCCGGCGGATTTCCTCGTCACGGCCGATAACCGGATCGAGTTTATCCTGTTCGGCCATACTGGTCAGGTCGCGGCCGTATTTTTCCAGCGCTTCAAAAGTGGCTTCCGGGTCTTCCGAAGTTACGCGCTGATTACCCCTGACGGATTTCAACGCTTCCAGCGTTTTGTTGTGATCGATTCCAAGACGGTTCAGTAATTTTTCCGCACCGTTGCCCGACTGGATCAGGGCCAGGAACAGATGTTCAACACTGATGAATTCATCTTTCATCTGAGTGGCGATCTTCTGGGCCTTGAGCAGCAGTTCGCTGAATTCCCGTGATTGATAGAGCTGGGCCGCGCTGCCTGAGACACGCGGAATTTTATTCAATTCATTCTCCACCTCACTGACTACAGATGACGGATCAAGGTCCATTTTTTTGACTAAAGACGGAATCAACCCGTCTTCCTGGACCATCAGCGCGTACAGCAAGTGTACGGGTTTCAGTTCGGAATGCCCGAATTCGATGGCGGCGTTCTGCGCCCCCATCAAAGCTTCCCGACTGCGATTGGTAAGTTTTTCAAGATTCATAATATATTGTCTCCTTTATTTGTTTTTTTATCTGGTTTTAAAATCAGCAATATGTATGCCAAGTTCTGATTAAGCAGATTGGAGACTGTAAGCTGTGACATTATTACCCGCATGAGACAAAAAGACCCATTGGAGGCAGGCTTTTACGTCTCAGCTGCGATAAAAAACTGTGATAGTTCAGATCTGAACGACCTGAGTGAAAGTTTTGTGGAGGGCGAGTGTCCCACTAGTCGCCCGTCTGCGCGGCATGTCCGGCTCAACTGAGTTTCGCCCTCCAGAAAAAACGCCCGGGTCGAAGGTTTAGTAGAGAGCGAGTGTCCCACGAGTCGCCCGCCTGCGCGGCATGTCCGGCTCAACTGAGTTTCGCCCTCCAGAAAAAACGCCCGGATCGAAGGTTTAGTGGAGGGCGAGTGTCCCACGAGCCGCCCGTCTGCGCGGCATGTCCGGCTCAACTGAGTTTCGCCCTCCAGAAAAAACGCCCGGGTCGAAGGTTTAGTAGAGAGCGAGTGTCCCACGAGTCGCCCGCCTGCGCGGCATGTCCGGCTCAACTGAGTTTCGCCCTCCAGAAAAAACGCCCGGGTCGAAGGTTTAGTGGAGGGCGAGTGTCCCACGAGCCGCCCGTCTGCGCGGCATGTCCGGCTCAACGGCAGGGATATGCATCCCCGTTTGCAAGTTTCGCCCACCAGGAAAAAACGCCCGGGTCGAAGGCTTAGTGGAGGGCGAGTGTCCCACGAGCCGCCCGTCTGCGCGGCATGTCCGGCTCATATAAAGAGTCGTTTTCAGATCTCGTCCGGACGACCCGGCGGAATATAAAAGTCCACATTGCGCATTTCGTTGACCAGAATCCGCGCGGACTGATCACGAGCATCCTCGTTCGGGTAGATTGCAAAGAGAGAAGGACCGCTGCCGCTGACGATTGCGCCGACCGCACCGGTCTCAAGCATTCTTTGTTTGATTATGGCGGTTAACGGGAATTTCTTCAGAACCGCGAATTCAAGGTCGTTATAGAGCATTTCGCCAAGGGTGAGAAAATCCCCCTCCTGCAGGGCTTTGACCAGAGCTGCCGGGTATTCTTCCTCGACTGCGCAGATCAGTTCGGGATCAAGATTATGATAAGCCCAGACGGAGCTGACCGGGAATTCCGGCGCGGCTATCAGGATCGGCGGAATAGCCGCGACGTCCCGGATCGGCGTAATTATATCGCCGATGCCCTGAGCCCGTGCGGGAGTGGATTCGAGGAAAAACGGGACATCGGCGCCGAGTTCCCGGGCCAGATGCCATAATTCCTGCCGGCTGATAAAACCGAATTCCTCTTCCAGCAGCAGCAAAGTCGCGGCCGCGTCGGCGCTGCCGCCGCCAAGTCCGGCGGCGGTAGGAATGTTTTTTGTCAGTTCGATATGCCAGTTTGAGGATATTCTGGCGTGGCGCGCATAAGCCATCGCAGCCTGATAAACCAGATTGCCGGCATCGGTCGGCAGTTCCGGGGCGTTGTTGATCTTCAGGGTTATGCCCTTAGTGAAACCGGGAGCAGGGGACCAGACGATCACATCGTAGGGAGAATTCAGCGGGAGGAATACCGTGTCGATAGAATGATAGCCGTCTTCGCGCTTATCGATTACTTTCAGGTAAAGATTGACTTTACACGGCGCGAAAGCTTGCAACATGATTCCACCCCATTGCTGTTATCTTATTAAACTTATGTAAAACAATTATTTGCACCATAGAGGACATGAAGATCATGAAGAAGCATTTCAATTTTCAGCTCAAGCTGAAAAAAACTTATTTCAGTGATTTTCCGTGTCGTCTGTGGTTAATATTTAATGTTATTTGAACTTGAAACCGTAATCGTCGTTGTATTTTACAATGCCTTTTGAAATGCTTTCCGCCAGTTCGAGTGCTCTCAGTCCATCGCGGCCGGATACTTTCGGCTGCATGATAATGCCGGATTTGATGGAATTCATCGTTGCGTCCATGAAATCTTCCAGTTCATGCTCGAGGGCGTTTTTCTCATCGAAATTAATATCTTTCCGTGAAATCCCGACCCGGTTTTTACGCAAGATCATGCCGGTGCTTTCACCATAGTCAAGTGAGATATAGCAGTCTTCCTGGAAAACCCTGAAACGGCGCTGCGGATCGACGCTGATTCGACTGGCGGTAAGGTTGGCGACACTGCCGTTTTTAAATTTGATGCGGACGCTGGCGATATCTTCAGTTTTACTGAGAACCGGAATGCCGACCGCGTCGAAACGTTCGACTTCGCTGTCCACCATCGTAAGAATAAGGTCAAGGTCATGGATCATCAGGTCGAGAACAACACTGACTTCAGTGCCGCGCCGATGCAGACCGGGACGCGGGGGCGGGTATTTCGCCAGGCGATGGGCTTCGATAAAGCGGGTGGCGGCAGAACGTCGGGCCAGAAAATCCATTCCGGGGTTGAATCTTTCCACATGACCGACAGCCAGACAAAGGTCGCGTTTTTCCGCTTCCTCGACAATTTCCCGGCCTTCCTCGACATTTGACGCGATAGGTTTCTCGATCAACAGGTGCTTATTCATCTTGAGCAGCGGCATTGCCACTTTATGATGGTAGGTGGCGGGAACCGCAACGCTGAGTGCGTCGCATTTTTCAGCCAGAGCTTCCATTGAGTCGAATACTTTCAGACCAAACTCTTCGCCGACCGCTTTGGAATTTTCCGGAGTGGAGTCGAAAATACCGACTACATCACAGGTTTTGCTCAGGTTATAGAGCCTGGCATGATGCCGCCCCAAAGCTCCAACTCCGACAACGCCTACTTGCAGTTTTGTTTCAGGAAACATTAAATTCACCTTTAAAAAAGTTATATCTTAATTTATTTTTTTGCGTTATTTTTAACCATGTCCATGTAGAGATGGCGGTGTTTTATGAAATAACTGAATCCGGAGAGGACCGTGAAGATCACGACCCCGGATACGCAGATTATCCAGTATGTACGTAACGGCGAACCGCTTTTGATATTGATCCAGCTCGGGTCGACCCAGCAGGCGCCGGCCGTGAACAGCATGATCATTTGCAGCAGGGTTTTAATCTTGCCCAGTTTGTCGGCGGATATTACTTCGCCTTTTTGCGCCCCGAGTGTGCGCAAGCCGGTAACCATGAACTCGCGACAGAGGATCAGAGCCACGACCCACGCGGGAATCTGGCCGCCGGCAACTAATACCAGACTGACCGCGACTAAAAATATCTTATCGGCCAGGGGGTCGATCAGTGCGCCGAAGTCGCTGGTTACTTTGAATTTGCGGGCCAGGTAGCCGTCAAGAATGTCGGTCCATCCGGCCAAGAATGCCAGAATGTATGCCGTCAGCCTGATGCTGAAAGAGTGAACCTTGTAATCCTGCGCGATGGTTGCCAGAAGCAGGCATACCAGGATCATGAATATTCTTGCCAGCGTCAGGATGTTAGGTAACGATTTAATCAATTTCAGCCTCTGTCTTTTTTAGGTGTCGATAACATCTAATAATATATATTATTTTACGCATACTTCAAGTTCATATTCGTTGGCAGCGACAACTTTTCCTTTAACGATGGTCCCTGACTGTAACGATTTATTGGCATTTTGAATAATGACGGTATTGTCTATTTCAGGGGCATCGTGGAACGAACGCCCGGAAGCTGAATCTTTTCCGAGCCAGTCGACAATCACATCAATTTCCTGTCCGATCAGGGCGGTATTTTCCTCCAGTGCGATTTTAGACTGGATTTCCATGATCTTATCGCTGCGTTTTTCCGCGACCTCAGATGACGGCGTTTCCGGCATATCCGCCGCCGGGGTTCCGGGTTCCGGAGAAAATGAAAAAACTCCAAGACGTTCAAAACGCTGGACCTTGACGAAATCGACCAGTTCCTCGAATGCCTCCTCGTCCTCGCCCGGCAGTCCGGTGATAAAGGTGGTGCGGATGGCAATACCCGGAACAGCCCACCGCAGTTTGTCCAGCAATTCCCTGATTCCGGCGGATGTTATCCGGCGTCCCATCGCTTTCAAAATTTTATCATTAATGTGCTGCAACGGCACGTCGACGTATGGGAACAGGTGGCGGCACTTGCTCATTGCGTCAATTATCTCGTCGTTGAAATGGGCCGGGTGGGTATAGAGCATTCGCAGATAGTAATCGCCGTCCAGTTGGTCCAATTGTTTTAACAGTTCGGCAAAATTTTCCTCCGGAATGTCGTTGTCCATCCCGAACGCGGTAATGTCCTGGGCAATTATGAGAATCTCTTTGACGCCGCCTGCAATCAGGTTTTTGGCTTCCGCGATTACCGACTTGATTGAGCGGCTGCGCATGTTGCCGCGAATATTCGGGATTGAACAGTATGCGCAGCGGTTGTCGCAGCCGTCGGCGATCTTAAGATAAGCTATATGCGGCAGCGTCAACTGCATTCGCGGAGTGCGTTCGTTGTACATGTAATCGGGAATTTCTTTCCGGACAATCTCGCGCTGCGGTGCGCTTTTGAACAGCTTTAAGGCCATTTTTCCCAGTTTTTCGGCTGAATCAATACCGGCCCATAAATCAACTTCCGGGTAACATTTGCGGAACGCGCCGGTCTCGTCCCATTGGACAATGCAGCCGCAGACAATCAGCCTACGTCCGGCCGGATCTTCATTTTTCCAGGCCGCGGCCATGGCGATCTCTTCTTCCGTTTCCTCTCTGGCGGAAGGAATGAACGCGCAGGTGCTCAACATATACAAATCGGCTTCATCCGGGTCGAATACCAGTAAAAACTCATTCTGCAGCAGGCCGCCGACTACTATTTCCGTATCGACCAGATTCTTAGGACAACCCAGGCTGACAACAAAGACTTTCAATGGCTCGTTCTTATTAATTTTACGTTTGTTTTGTTTCTTTTTCATGTATGACCTTAAAACTTATAAATCGCCTTTATTTAAAACAACTGCCGACTGGACCGCGTCAATCGTTATTTCATCCGGTCCGAGGACCATGTAGCCGCGCAGTTTCCAGCGTTCCGGGGCTCCGGAATCCATGACGTAGAATTCATTGGTGATCCGGTTGCGGATATTTTTGCCGGTACTCATTCGGCCGATAAATCCGCCGCGCTGCATGAACGCGAGAGACGCCGCCATATCCCACAGATTCATTGTACCGATATAAGCCGCCATCCGTCCCCGCAGAACCCAGGCGAACGACCCGACGCAGGTACTCCAGGCGACGACCTGGTTTGTCAGGTTGACGCGACCGTATTTAGCCGCTTTCTGGGAAATACTGATGAGCGAAGCGGCATTTAATGACTGTTTCTTGTATGGAAAAGGTTTGAAATCAGGTTTATCAGTGGAGCCGGGAACAAAGTTTTCCGCCAGCAGGGAGCGTTCCCCGTCGGTTATCATCAATTCCTGTAATGCCGGAAAATAAATCGCGCCTTCCTTGATAAAACCGTCCTCCGCCATTGCCACGGAAATACCCCAGAATGGGATTTTTACAGTATAGGGAGCGGTGCCGTCGATCGGATCGACGATCCAGCAGCGTTTACGAAGTGCCTGTTTGATGTATTCGTCGCCGCGTTCGGCCTGGGTTTCCTCGCCGATCATATAAGAGTCATTATATGGCTGGTCGAAGGCCTCTCCCAGCATTCTTTCAACCGTTTTATCCGCGGTGGTGACGACTGTATTATCCGCTTTCATTTCCATCGGCGGGTTATCGTAATAATCCATGGCTGCTTTGCCGCATTTCGAGAGCAGTCCGGCCAGTTCGTAAATATCCCATTTATCCATTTTGAAATCCCTGTTTTCGGAAGAATGTTATCATGTATAAATATAGCATGGAAAGCGGGGTTTGTCGATACGACGAGAGAGTAAATATGCAAGTTAATCAATCCTGCTGTAAAATAGGACCTGATAGGACTTATAAGTCTTATAAGTTTGTGTTAACCCGGGCCAGACAGAAATTTGCCTGGTATAATTCAGATATATATTTTTAAGATGATTCAATATATCCCCAGATTTCGCACCCAATCCGATTCCATTGTAATTTTTTCCGGGGCTACTCCTGCGACTTCTGCAATTATTTCCTTTATCCTCTTGATTACATCTTCTTTGGTCCATACTGCGCAATCAATCGTATTTACCAGTTTCATCAAATCATAAACCGTTGAATAGTTTTCCGGGATTACTGTTTTAAAAGGAAGAGTTACCAGGGCAATAATGATCATTGTCAAGACCGCGCCAAATAACAGAATCCATATCGACGAGCGTATTGGGGGAAATGAAAATAAAGCAACAACAGTCATTAGCGGACCTATTGGAAATATGATTAATCGTATTCGCCTGGGCCATGTTAACATAGCCCTCCAATAACCGCTATCCGGATCTAATGCATTGATAAGTTTATTCCAAATCTGCCGTCGATTGGTGTGTGGTATTAAAACTTCCAGTTTGGTTTCCGGTTTTACTGCTGAACGGGGCAGATCAAGTTGCTCCATTAATGTTCTTCTCACGACATAAAACCCGCGTTGCGAAGGGCAGGGGCCGTTTTTATTATGTTGCATGTTGCTGTGAACATAGTCAACTAATTTACCTACCGTATCGCATTTTTCCGCGGCGGCATCCGGGATGTCAAGCTTGAATTCGCATTCCACTGCCATTATGATTTCAACTATGTCTAACCCCATTATTGTTTTCCTTATCCGGTTGATGATTCAGTCAAAACCGAGGTCTTTTATAAAAAAAGATTTCATGGTAATTTCTTCAGGGGCCAGTCCGGATATTTCGGATGCTATATCCCTGATTTTCCTGAATACGTCTTTCTGGGTCCATGACGCACTGTCAACGGTGTTGACAAGTTTGATCAAGTCTGCGACTGTTGAATAATTTTTCGGTAGAAAGGTTTTAAATGGAATTGTCATAAAACTGGTTATGATCATGGCTAATATGGCCGCAAACAGTAGTGTCCATTTGAGGTCGACCGGAATAAAGTAATATAAAGCAACAACGGTAATTAACGGTGAGATCGGAAATATAATTAATCTTGCCCATTTGGGTCTGACCAGCATTGTTCGCCAAAACCTGCAACCAGGAGATAACGTGCGGATCAGCTTTTCCCATATCCATAGCCGACTTAATTCCGGTATCAAATTTTCAAGCCTGGCTTCCGGCTTTATTTCGGAGCGCGGTAGTCCTAACTGTTCCATTAGAGTCCTCCTAACAACATAAAACCCGCGTTGTGAAGGGCAGGGACCGTTTTTATTATGTTGCATACGACTGTAGACATAGTCAACTAATTTCCCTACCGTGTCGCATTTACCAACGTCGTCATCGGGTATGGCTATCTTGAATTCGTTTTCGACCGATATAATTAATTCCACGTAGTCAAGTCCCATTACACATTTCCTTTAATGTTCCTGGCAGTAATGACATTTGACCCGGGATACTAAATCTCGATCGTTGAATTCAAATTCCTCGGCCGCCAATAAATTATTAACGCTCCGGTAATTAATTACAATACTACCTATTCCGGTATAAATATTGATGAGTTCAAAATGTAAGTCAGGATATTTTTCCAAGCCTTTGGCTAAATATTCTTTTACCGATTTTTTCCCTTGGAGCATTCCTTTTTTGTTTTCAGTCAGGTTGGCGATGAAAACACTGGAATATTCAATGTTTTCATCATAGTGAGAGAGTATACGATCCAATTCATGGTCGTTCCAGGCAGATATCCAATCCTGCGCAAATTTTATAGCTTTTTCTTCTGTAATCATAGCAAGGACTTTCCCCGAATCAAATTAAGCCACCGGCTCTCGGTCAAGGTCGGAATAGGGGTAATGTCCTGCTTCTTTCAGCTTTTGAATTAATTGTTCGCTGCCGTTTTCCCGGGCATAATCCATTTCGGTTCTGAAAACCTCAATTACCGCCAGCATACCGAAATCAGCTTTGGTTCCATCGGATTTATAGCCGTCGAAGATAAAGCATTTGCCGCCGATATTTTCCATGTCTTCCGGAAATTCACAGGTCTCACGCGGATTCAGTCTGGCGTTGGCGCTGTACGGCGCGATTACATTCAGAACGGAATTTATGTTTGCATGCATTTTTCCGAAATCGGTATCCTCGCCGGCTTCCATGTCGAGCGGCAGCCTGGTAAACATAACCAGTTCATATACTTTGAAAACCTTGTTGGTTGATCCCTTTTTCGGGAGTGTTGAAAGCTCTTTGGTGGCAATTCCGACGCCGGGGATATCATTAGGATAGTAATATAAATCCAAGCCGCCGCCGATTTCATAAGGAATAATCGCGTGCATTACCATATCGTGTTCCCGACCGAGAATTTCCTCCATTAGTCTGGATTTTTCATCATACCACTGCTCTGCCTGTTCCTCTGTGTTTTTTTTGAAGAAGTTGAGAATTTTCCCGAACATAAAAATATCCCTCCAATTATAGATTCAGTAAATGATAATATTTCCTTATTAAGCTGGAATATAGCATATTGATAAATACAATGCAACCGGATTGAGAAAATATCGATATTGATAATATTCTTTACGTTTGATTTAAAAAAAGATATAAGTCATTATATACAAATACTTTTATTTGGTTGGAAATGGATGTGGATAAGACTTGCTTGTAAAAAAAATGGAGAGCAGACATGCTCTCCAGTGAAGATTGTAAAAAATATCAGCGCAGGGCCCACTTCATGCCGCGCCGCATGATTTCCTTGACTTCCGGAATATCAAAGTCGGCCGCGACGTGACCTAGCGAGGAGTAAAATACTTTACCAATGCCGTATTTGCGCTTCCAGACTACCGGCATTACCGTACCGGCTATCCAGGCGTCGTGCTTGCCGCCGAAAGTGGTGGTGGCAAGAACTTTGTTGCCGGGATCGACATGGAGATAGTATTGCTCTGAATGCATATCGAAGTCTTGAAGTCCGGCGGTAACCTGATCATCGGCATCGAGAATATTAACCCGGTAACCGATAATACCGCCGGGATGGGCGACCCACTGTCCTCCGCACATGTATTGATAAGTGGTGTTGGTTCTGAACGCATCACACATGCCGCCGTGCCACCCCGCAAGTCCGGCGCCTTCCTTGACCAGAGTCAGTAGGTTATCTGCCTGGTCTTTTTCGATATTGCTCATGGTCCATACCGGAACCAGCAGGTCGTATTGACGCATTGCTTCAAGGTCGCTCAATGGTTCCAGTGAATCGGTCAGGGTTACATCAAAGCCGTCGGCTTCCATTACTTCAGCCATGATTTTGGCGCATTGCGAAGGTTCATGTCCGTCCCAGCCGCCCCAGGTGATAAATATTTTTTTCATCTTATTGTAACTTTCTTTTTTGGTGACTAGTTAAATTAATATCTGAAAGACATTAATCAAGCTCTCCGATAAGCAGATTAAGCGGTAATGACGCCGGTCGGGTACAAGTGCTGGCTACTTCCACAAATTCTCCTTTGTCGCCGGAATCGAGCAGTGACAACATGACATCCAGAACATGATAGGCGCGTTTGCCGTCGCATCGAGCATCACGTTTCTGTTGAATCGCCAGGGCCATATCGGCCAGGCCGATGCTGCGCATATTGGTGGTGTAGCCGAAAGTTGTCGGTACGGTTTGCCATTCGCCGCGGCTACGGCTTATTTTGATTTCGCCGCCGAATCCGTTGGGATCGGGAACGCTTATACTGCCGTCGGTGCCGTGCAATTCAATGCAGGCGTTGCTGTGGGTTTTTACGTCAAAACTCATAACCAGGGTAATGATTGCGCCGTTTACGAACTCGAGGATTCCGGCGATATGAGTCGGGGTCTCAACCGGCATGATGTCGCCGAAACGTTTTTCACTGGTGCAGACGCGTTGTCTGAAGCCTTGTCCGGTCATGGCGCAGACCCGTTTGACCGGGCCCAGCAGGTTGACCAGCGCGGTAATGTAATACGGTCCCATATCCAGCAGCGGGCCGCCGCCGGGCAGATAATAGAATTCCGGGGCAGGGTGCCATGACTCGTGGCCGGGACACATCATAAAGGCGGTGCCGCTGAGAATATCTCCGATCCAGTTATCGTCGATAAGCTTGCGGCAGGTTTGATGACTGCCGCCAAGAAAGGTATCCGGGGCGCAGCCGGAATTAAGTCCGGCCGCGTCCGCCGCCGCCAGCACTTTTTGCGCTGATTCGCGGTCAAGGGCATACGGTTTTTCGCAATAGACGTGTTTACCGGATTCAAGCGCGGCCAGATTCACCGGGACATGCGCCTGAGGCGTCGTGAGGTTCAGGATGATGCTGACGTCTTCCTGGGCATAAAGTTCATCCGGCGACATTGCCTCAATGTTGTATTGTTCGGCTTTGGCTTTGGCCGCATCCAGTTTCAGGTCCGAGCAGATTGCCACGTCCAGCCATTTAAAGGTTTGTGAGGCCTTGAAATAGGCGTCACTGATATTGCCGCAACCGACAACGCCGACTTTTACTTTTTCGATTGACATTTCAAACTCCTGTGTGATGGTGTTTTTTTAGAAGTAAAACTTGATATATTTCATTTTTATCTTAATTTATATCTTGATATTACCATTCACAATGGAGAAAAAATTTATTAATATGGAAAATTTATCCAAAAGTTTATACCATTATCAAAGACGGTTTAATCTGGTGCCGCCGGTTGGGGTTATCGGCTATGTCAGCGAAAAAAAAGATTTAGTCAACCGCGCTTTTGAGTCGTATAATTTTTCTTTTATCATCCAAGGCTCCGGTGTATACCGGCATAATGGGGTGGAGTACCGGGTCAAGGCTCCGTGCGTAATAATTCAATACCCGGATGAAGTAATGTACTATGGACCGGACAAGATTTGGAGCGAAGTATACTTCATTTATCCGGGTGAAGTTGGTGACATGCTTAAGAAATCCGGATTATTCTCCCGTGATCGTTTTATGTGGAAAATCCATGAGCCTTATAATATTATTCAGATGCTCGAAGAGCTCAATGAGCTCTGTGTGATGCAGGTTGAACCGGGAATTGTCGATCGGATTGATTGTTTGTGCAGTAAAATAGTGGTTGATTCTTTAACGGTGATCCCGGACAAGGCAGTCGATCCGCAGGAAAATGTAATTCGTGAGATCGCGGCGGTATTTCGTCAGCATCCTGAAGCAGTCTATGATTTTGAGAATATTGCGCGTGAAAACGATATGTCGCTTTCAACTTTCCGCCGTCTCTGGCTCAAGTACCAGAAAGTTCCCCCGGCCCGGTTTCTGGCTGATTTGAAAATTGATGCCGCATGCCATTTGCTGGTGTCATCCCAATTATCAATTAATGAGATCGCCGACGAATTAAATTTTGCCGACCCTCTTTACTTCTCCCGTTTTTTTCGTCAAAAAACCGGACTCAGCGCAACCGAATACCGCAGATTGAACCTTGCTTGAATTTACCGATAAGCATTTTTCCGAAATGGTTATAGAATTAACTAATAATTAGACAGTTTGATTGTAAATAAGTTGTAAGTAGTTTTGGGGTATGTGTTTAAATTGATGTGTTGGTGGGGTGATTGATGAAAAGTATTATACTTATGTTTGATTTGAGCTTGATCTGCATGAATTTCTTGACAAGTGGGATTTTTATGTTATATATAGACTATGGTTTTTATTTCCTGACATAAATTAATCAGTCGCTCAATTGATTATTCTGGCGGCTGTCTTAAATATCCGTATCGCGGATATTCTGAATGCATAGTAACGCTGTGCATTACTTCTATTGTTGTATTCACAACAGTTTAAGCAAAAAAAATAAAGTAACCGGGCATTAGCCACAGGAAGTTTCTGTGGCTCGGTTTTCATATATACGTATTTAATAAAAAAGCATGTTTTAAGTACTTTTAAAGGAGTTATTATGATTTCTCAGCAACAACAACAAATAATTGACGAAATAGGGCAGGATGGCCATCGTAATTGGTTCGACTGGAGATGGCAGGTCAAACATTGTGTCAAAGATATTGACACATTTGAGAATCTGCTCAATATAAAACTTCCGGAATATACGCGGGAAAGTTTTAAAAAGACAGTTGAAAAGTTTCCGATGTCAATAACCCCGTATTACCTTTCTCTGATCAACGTTGATGATATTGAAAACGATCCGGTTTTTAAACAGAGTTTTCCGAGTATCAACGAGATGATTATCCGCAGTTCCGATATGTCGGACCCGCTGCACGAAGACGAAGACAGTCCGGTGTCGGGAGTAACTCACCGTTATCCCGACCGGGTATTGCTGCTGGTTAGTAATATGTGCGCCATGTACTGCCGTCATTGTACCAGAAAACGCCGGGTCGGGGATCAGGATATCATTCCGGACAGAGATGAAATCAGTAAAGGTATCGAGTACATTCGCAATAACTCCCAGGTGCGGGATGTCTTGCTCAGCGGCGGCGATCCATTTCTTTTATCGACCGATTATCTTGATTGGATCTTAACCGAACTTGACAGTATTGAGCATGTTGAAGTGGTCAGAATCGGAACCCGGACTCCGGTTGTTCTGCCTTACAGGATTACGGACAACCTTATACAAATGCTGAAAAAACATCATCCGGTCTGGATCAATACTCACTTCAATCATCCTCGAGAGTTGACTAACTCCTCCAAAAAAGCTTTGCGCAAGCTGGCTGACGCGGGGATTCCGCTTGGCAACCAGTCTGTGCTGCTGGCCGGGGTTAACGACTGTCCCAGGATTATGCGCAGTCTTGTTCACAAGCTGGTAGCCAACCGGGTGCGGCCTTATTACCTTTATCAGTGTGACTTGTCCGAAGGATTGAGTCATTTCAGAACTCCGGTCGGGAAGGGGATTGAAATACTGGAAAGCCTTATCGGACACACCAGCGGTTTTTGCGTGCCTACTTATGTTATCGATGCTCCGGGCGGTGGCGGCAAGATTCCGGTAATGCCGAATTATCTCATTTCATGGTCGACCAATAAAGTTGTTTTGAGGAACTATGAAGGCGTGATCACCAGTTACAAGGAGCCTGACTCTTATGAGCCGACATTCTGCGACCGTAATTGTGAAAAATGCGATCTTCACTTGAACATGACAGACGCGGATGAGCGGCGCTCGGTCGGGATCGAAAAACTGCTGGCTGATTATGACGAGACGATCTCACTGGTTCCTGAAAATAATTTACGGCATGACAGGAGAAACGGATGAACTGCTTGAAAAAAATCATATTGGTGGTCTGCCTGGCGGTACTGGGATATTTTGGCCTGGCTTCAACCGCCGGGGAAGGGGAACTGGTAACAGCGTTGACTGGCAAATTCCCCCCTTTCAGTTATTATGACAGCGACGGCAAGCTCGCTGGTTTCGATGTTGACGTATCCCGGGAAATAGCCAGACGGCTAAAGTTGAAATCAAGAATTGTGGCAACCGAGTGGGATGGTATCCTGGCGGGTCTTTTGGCCGGTAAGTATGATGCGATAATCGGCTCGATGGCGATAACCCCGGTCAGGGAGAAAAAGGTCAATTTTTCGATCCCCTATTATCGTTCAGGCGCACAGCTGTTTATTCATCGGGATAATCCGGATAAAATATATTCGATCGGGGAATGTTCAGGATTGAAAATCGGGGTTGTCCTGGGTGAGACTTATCAGCGCTTTCTGGAAAAGCATTATCCCGGAATAGAGGTTGTGACTTTTAAATCGACGGTCGAGATTTTTGAGATGCTTGAACAAAAACGTATCGCCGGATTTGTCACGGACCGTCTGGTCGGAGCCTGGCAGATCAAACAGGCCGGCCGGGCATTTGTGCCGGTTGGCGGCATGTTATATGCGGAAAAGATCGGCATTCCGGTTCGCAAAGATCAGGGCGAATTACTCCGAAAAATCAACGATGCGTTACTGGATATGAAATCTGACGGCACGATGAAAAAGTTTCATGACAAATATTTCGGCATAACCGGAACATCGGATGCAAATACGGGTGAGATGTCTGTATCGGTTATCATTACCAAATTATTGAAAGGATTTGCCGTTACGCTCGGAATTGCTTTACTGGCGATCCTGATCGGCTTCCTGCTTTCAATTCCAACCGGATTGCTGCTGGTCAATCAATCCGGCGGCTGGCTGATTCCGGGCAAAGTGGCTCGTTTATTTGTGGATTTTATCCGGGGGACTCCGGTTCTGATTCAGTTACTGTTTGTCTGGCTCGGACTTGGACTCAGACCCTATACCGCGGCTATATTGACTCTGGCCGTTTGTACGATGGCTTATATGGCGGAAGCAGTCAGGTCGGGTTTGATCAGCGTCAGCCCGGGACAAAACCTTGCGGCCAGGGCGCTGGGATTATCCGCTGTCGACCGCTTCAGGTTTGTCATTTGGCCACAGGCATTCAGAATTGCTCTGCCGTCCTTAATGAACAGTGTTGTGGCCTTGATTAAAGATACCGCTTTGGTTTCGGTTATATCGATCCCGGAACTGATCCGGGAAGCGCAGTCAATCATCAGTGTTACTTTCGAACCTCAGAAATATTATTTAATTGCCGCTTTAATGTTTTTTGCCGTGACATTTCCGCTTATGAAGCTGGCAGGGAAAATAGAACAATCAATAAAAGCAAAAGGTTTTACCAATGATCAAAGTTAAAGAATTATCTTATACATACAGTGACGGAACTCAAGCGCTGAAGAATATCAATGTAAATTTTCCTGAAGAACATATCTTTGCAATTATGGGACTGTCCGGTTCCGGAAAGACAACCTTATTGAATTGTCTGGCCCGTTTCCTTGCGCCGCAGCAGGGGGCCATCTATCTGGATAATGTTGATATCGATGATATGGATGAAAAGACTTTTCGGGCCAATCTGGGAGTTGTTTTTCAGGATTTGAATCTTTTTCCTCACATGACTCTTCTGGAAAATATGACTTTGGCCCCGTGCAGAATGCAGATTCTGACCAGAAGAGAGGCAAATGCCAGTGCCGGAGAAATGCTGGAGCGTTTGGGAATAAGCGACCTTGCGGATAATTATCCTTCACAGATCAGCGGCGGCCAGGCGCAGCGCGCCGCAATCGCGCGGGGGTTGATGCTGCGTCCCAGGATAATGCTGCTGGATGAACCCACCAGTGCGCTTGACCCTAAAACCACATCGGAATTTGCCGAGTGGCTGCGGGAACTGCAATGCGATACCAGTTTCATAATCGTAACACATGACCTGCCTTTTGCGGCGGCGGTTGCAGCTCGCGGCATGTATATGCAGGACGGAGAAATTAAAGAATTCGGCCTGATAAATAACATTCTCGATCATGTAAAAGGAATGTGATTACATGGAAACCCGCTATGATAAAACTGAAATCCTTGAAGACGGCTCGCTGATTCAGCATGGGCCTTATAATGACCGTATTTATTTGATGAAAGCTTCTGATGATTCAACCCGGTTACCGGGCAGATTGAAAGAAAAAGCTGAAAATACCGGTTATTCCAAAATTTTCGCTAAAATACCCGCTGACATGGTCACCACGTTTATTGCCGAAGGTTTTGTGATTGAAGCATCTGTCCCTCGTTTCTTTAACGGCGCTACCGCCGGACTGTTTCTGGCTTGCTATATGACGGAATCTCGACAAATGGAAACGGATGCGGCTAAATACGATGCGAATCTGGATGTCGCTCTCAAACGGGAAAAGTGTCCGGTTGCAAAACTGGACAAGAAATTTCGTTTGCGGCAATGCGGTCCAGACGATGTTGTTGAAATGACGAAAATATATAAAGAAGTATTTCCCACCTATCCATTTCCCATTCACGAGGAGGATTATCTGGCAGAAACCATGCAGTCACATGTGGATTATTATGGTATTGAGCATAAGGGAAAGTTAGTAGCTCTATCTTCCGCTGAAATGGATATTTCCGCGTCGAATGCTGAAATGACTGATTTTGCGACCTTACCAGACTGGCGCGGAAACGGCTTTGGCGTTCATCTGTTGGATAGAATGGAAAAAGAGATAAAGCGCAAAGGCATTAAAATCCCATATACAATTGCCAGGGCGGCGTCTCCCGGAATGAATATAACTTTCGCCAAACTAGGATACAAGTATGGCGGACGTTTGAAAAACAATACAAACATCTCCGGGCGGATAGAAAGCATGAACGTCTGGTACAAAACGGTCGAATAAAATTTTACTCAGCTGTCCGCAATATTTTCAGGGCAATGTCGCGATTGAATTCAGGAACCTTTATCTTTATTCTTCCGTTCTTACAGTTTGTTCGGATAGTTTTTGTTTGACTAGTCCAGCAGTCGTAACTTTCTATATGATAGGCACCGTTGGCACCCTCAAGCGTAAAGGTCAAATCCTTGACTGGAACCGTTTTTGAGTTATTGATGATCGAAACTATTGAACTCATGGAGTTATGAACCCAGATATAGGCATTTTTTCCCACGGTAAATCCGTAAAATCCGACCATTGGTCTGGCGGCGTATGATTTTAGCATATAGCTGACGTTATCCAGACGGTCCCGTCCAACCACCTCAACTTTGACCTTGTGTTTGCCGGACGGAATATTCACGGTGGTGACTGCCGGGGGATTGTAATGGGTGGTGGAGTTACCGTATTTATTTTTCTTGCCTTTTGCGGGGAGCGGCTGCGTTTTTGCAAGTTTGCCGTCGATATATATTTTTAGGGCGTTGGTTGCGTCTCCTATGCTGGTTCGGGTAATAACGGAAAAACTGGTTTTACGAGCACAGTCAAGGATGAATTCAGGAGTTGTTTTGCGTCCCGATTGAGCATGCAGGCAGTTTTGCAGATATTGCAGATCACTTACTTTTCCATCCTCTGGAGATACGGTAAAAATTGTTTTGGGGGATTTTGAGAATTTTTCAGGATTTACTCCGGTAAATGTTGTGTCGGAGTATCTTTTCTGCGTTCCAGATAGCATGATATTGCTTATTTTAAGTTTTTTCCGCGGCCGGTTCCACGGGACATCCCGACCCCATTTACTGAATGTTTTATAATGTTTATAAAGATTGTATTTTCCCAGATTTGCAATGTACCACGATGAAATACCACAGCCGCCATTCATTGCCATCGACCATATGGCGTTATGCATGGAGACGCCTTCGGGATCTTTCTTCTGGTAGTCGTTATTTTCTTTACCGGCGGCGATGCCCCATTCCCCCAATAGATAAGGCTTGCTGACATAGCCGCGTTCATTAGTGATGAGCTCTTTTATCGCAAGAACGTTATTGTGGATGCCTCCATACAAATGAGTTTGCACTATATCTATATCTTTGATATTCCAGGCTTTGGCGTTTTCCCGGTTGACTTTGTGCGTTGAGGTGGTGATCAGGTGTTTGTAAGGATCGAGTTTCCTTAGAAATCCACTCATTTGCTTGTGCCAGGCAAGAGACTCCGTGCTGCTTAGTTCGGTTTCGTTAAAAAATTCCCATGCAAGTAACGCGGAACTGTAACCCCAGCGCGCGACAATATAGCGCAGGCGTTTCCGGGTAAGCTGCCGCATTTTTTCACTTTTCCAAAAGCCTTTTGCGTTGTCACACGGTCCTCCGTTTTCCTTGAGCGTCAGACAGAACGGGCGCGCCCAGTCTCGGGCGGCATGCTGTCCAACAATGATATTACTATTGAAAATACAGTATTGAATCTGTATTCCCAGTTTTTCCGCGGCCGCAAATATCCGGTCAAGCTCGAAACAGCGTGCCTGATTGTACCAGCCGTGGCCCAGAAACCCGCTTTTGGGAAGTAACGGCAGTTCGATAGCCTGAAAATATGAATCAGCGCGTAACCTGGCGTAATTGCCGCCGGCAGCCGCAACCATTTGCATGTGATCAAGGAACAGGCCCAGATTATGGCGGGCATATTCTTTGACAGTAGCACCCCAGAGCGGAATATTAGGTCCGAGAGGATAATAGGCCTTTCCATTGGCAAATTCCAGGGCGAACGGATTTCGTTTTGAAACCAGGATGCGTCCGGGCCAGTTGCTCCCGACCGCGACAAAGTTTCCGATGTTTATGCTTTTTTCCCCTGACTTGTCTTTTGCGGTAAGTGTAACTTTATATGTTCCGGTTTGTGATGGCGAAAACCGCAGTTTCCAGCCACTGACGCCCCGGACTTCGGCCCATTGCTTTTTGTTCTCGTCATATTTAAACTCGGAAAAGAAAAAAATGGGATGATTGATCTTTTGTCCGTCTGGACAGGTTATTAGTGCGTCAACCTTAATCTCGTCCGGATCAAACGGGTTTGTGTAAACGGCGTCCAGCGGAAAAGATAATACAAATTTACTTCCAACCGGAATTTTGCGGGAAACACAGTTTATTTTTCCGAACGCCAAAGGTTTATTCAACGTCAGCTGATACTTGCGTTTGTATTGCGGCAGAGCGGATTGCCGGGACAAATCGTAGCCCTGCGTTCCCGGCATCGTGTTGTCGGCATTGGCCGTTTCAAGGCAGAGTGTGAGGAAAAACAGCGCCGGATAAATTCTTTTCATACGATACACTTTCCGTTTGGTGTTAGTATAATATTGTCGATATTGAAAATTATGCAATGCGGGAGATGTAGATGTCTTTGTGAAAAAATCAGTTGGGCGCGTCGGCTCTGACGTCTCCCATGACATTCCACATCGAATTATTTGTTGTGGCGTCCCAGTATGCGATTGACGCGGTCAAATTAGGAATGGTTTGATGCAGATGCATGTTGTTGACGTGGCCGTCAAGCATTAGAAAATTAATCACCCCGAATCGTCCGTGAACCATTTTTTCTAGATGCTTCTGTGCGACATTGCCATATCGGGACGGGGCACGGTTGATGCCCAGACTTTGAGTGTCCACGTGGTAGTCGCAGATAGCAATTCGCCGGGTAGGTTTCTTTATTCTGGAAGCCTTGCGTGAAACAAAAACGCCGGAAATACCTGGAGCTGAATTGATTTCTGCCGGGGCGTAGTAACTGATGCCGTATGATAATTTTACTCTATCAGTGGCGCCAGCGGCGTCATATTGTTTTGTCGTCGTATCCGATGGGCAATAATACAGCGAGTCGCTTTTGGTTACTCTTTTATTTTCCAGACGTATTTCCGTCATTTGCGTGTCGGTCAGGTTTCTGCCGTCATACTTTCCGAGTTGGTCGTCCCAGGTTATTGCCGCCCATGTCGACCCATTGTCATAAGCCGGATAGTATTCCAGATTGTCACCGGTGTACATATAGAGCGCCTGACCCAATTGCTTAAGGTTGCTGGTGCAGTGGATTGATTTTGCCCGGTCCCTGGCTTTGTTCAGTGCCGGTAACAGCATCGCCGCGAGGATGGCGATGATTGCTATCACAACCAGCAGTTCAATGAGGGTGAAGTTTTTTGTGTGGCTCGTAATACCTGTTCCATTCAGCTTCATTTTCCAACCTCGATTTAATTAATGTTTGATAACTTAATTATATATTATTAATTGTTTTTTGAAAACGCAATGGTATATTTTTAATATTTATGGTATATTTATTATGTATGTTTGAAACAGGGAAGAACGCCGCGATGGAACAACCGGTTGAAAAATACGTCCAGTTCAGCCTCGAAAGCCGGCCACGAATAATCCGTTGCCAGCGCTGGACGGTTTGGACTGGAACGATGGAATATCTGAAGCCTTTCTGGGCCTTGCATTTTCCGCATTATCATATGGAGTTTACAATCTATGATAAGACTTATCAAATTCATCCGGGGCATGCAGTATTGAGTCCGCCAAATGTGTTGAATATCCCGCACTATCCGGGGCGAGCGCATCATTACTTTGCCCATTTTGAATTTGATGACGCGGATTTCAAATCATCGGATAAGATTGAAGTACCGTTGATCATTGATCTTGGCGATGACTATTTGAAACTGAACGAACACTTCAAGGAGGTGGTGGACGTATATCAACACAACGTCGGTCAAGCTGAAATCTCTTTCTGGCATCTGCTCGGTCGCATCTACGGCGTCAAACCTGCTTCTGTTGCACAAAATAAATACCCTGCTCATATCACCAATGCGCTTACCTTTATTCAAGAAAATTTGAGTTCTGAAATAAAAGTCGACGCTATTGCTGAGTATGCCGGTGTGTCTGTGGGATATTTAACCGGTGAGTTCAAAAAATATTTAAATACAACTCCCGCCGTATTTGTTCTTGACAAGCGTATGACGGAAGCTCATAATCTGCTTTTGACAACCGATTTTATGATTAAAGAAGTTGCCGGTGATGTTGGAATCAATGATCCTCAGCATTTTAATAAATTGATCAGGAAATACTTTGGAAAGTCACCAAAGGCGTTGCGCTTGTCCTGAGAGTCCGTAAAAAGAGAGCCCCCGATTGCCGGGGGCCATGATAAGGAAATAAGGTTGGAGGGCATCTTTAACGTTTGCGTCCGCTGCGGGAACGGCTGGCAACTCGTGTTCTGGAACGACTGGTGGTGCGGGTTTGAGTTTTGGTTGCGGTGCGGGCCTGAGTTTTGGTTGCAGAACCAGAGCTAGTAGCAGTGTAACTGGAAGATGAGCTGGTTCCGGAAGTATTTTGGCAGACACGATTACATTTTTCTTTTTGTGCCAGAGTTTGAGTGCTTGAACCTGAATCAGTTTGGCCTTTTCTGCCGGTTCTGCTCCATTCAGCATCTCTGGTTACGGTTCCGTCATCATTTTTTGTCAGGGTAACTTCCCGGCTGCCTGAACCGGAATTCCCTTTCGAGTCTGTTGAGCTCCATTCGGTACTTTTGGTTTTTGTTCCGTCTTCGTTCTTTGTCCAGGTTGTGTTTTTTTCACCGGTGACGGTATTGCCTTTTTCGGTTGTTCCGGTCCATTCGGCGGTTCGGGTTTTCGAGCCGTCTTCATTAGCTGTCCAGGTTATATTGCTTTCACCTGTCATTGTTTTTCCATCTTTATTAGTACGGGTCCATTCTGCTGATGCGGTGCCGTCGCCGTTATTGGTTACAGTTATGGTTTTGGTTCCTTTATCGCCGGAGACATTGATGGTTTTTGTTCCGTCTTCATTTGTTTCTACTGTGACTTCAGGTTTTGAAGTTACCTTGACAGTAGATTCCTCTGCGAACAGTCCCAAGCCGGCGACCAGAGCGATTCCTGTTAAAAGTTGCTTTTTCATTTCAATCTTCCTTTCTCTTCTTTTGGATTCTTTTGCTATTTGTATTTATTGATTCTTGTAAAATAATACAATCTTAAAAAGTGGTTTCTTACAATTGAGGAAAAATTATGGATAATTTTAGTCTGAACTATTTTATATAAATATTTATTTTTTTTGCTAAGTGATTAGTTTGTAATTATTTACATTTTATTTATAATCTTACTGTCTGACTATTTGACAAATCAACTTTCAGCATATATATTATCTTCAAATCACCAAATTCGGAGGCTTGAACAATGGAATCGCGAATGAAACTCAGAGATGGTTGCTATTATCACCTGTATAACCGGATCGGCTGCTGCAAAGGCGAACACCCGTTCTCCGAAATTGATAAAGAGTACGGCTTCCGACTGCTGCAAAATCTATGCGATTACTTTCTGATCGAGGTCATTTCGGCCGCCTGGATGGGCAATCATTTCCACCTCGTGGTCTACGCTCCCGGTCCGAATGAACTACCGCCACTTGAGTCCATCGTCAACCGGCATAACAATTATTACAAATCAATGAAAACAACATCGAAATTCGCCCCGAAAAATCCGGTAATCAGCCTCGAAAATGCAGCTTTATGCAAAGAAATCTCCCTCAAAATGATCGATATAAGCCGTTTTATGTCGGCCTACCAACGACGCTTTTCCTGCGTATATAATGAGACTCGCGACCGGACCGGACAACTCTGGGGTAGACGTTTCAAAAGCACAATCCTCGATAAGGTCAATGCCCTGGCCGCATGCGTCACCTATGTTGAACTCAACCCGGTACGCGCCGGCTTGAAACAAGATCCGGGTGAATACAGTTTTTCGACCTGGGGGCGCTACTGCAAAAGCGGCCGACACATGTTTTATGGGAATTTTGTCAAACATATGAAACCGAATATCACGACCGGCGACACCTCGAAATGGACCGACAAAGAGCTGTTTGCGTTCTTCCGGGGCGAACTGGCGCGAATAGTCGCGGCTGAGTCCGGTGCTTCCAGCGAAGAAATCTATGCCGCCCGCGATAAAGCCCGCCAGAAAGAATCGATGCACGTCCTTTTCCTGCGTCGCACCAGGCACTTCACCGATGGCGTAATTCTGGGTTCCAAAATATTCATCCGCGAAACCGGAAGTCTATTTAAAGACCCAGAGCGAATACGCAAAAAACAACTCGCACGAGGACGCAGTCTCTCCGGCACCGCCCTGTATTGCTTCCGGAAACTAATAAACTCCTCTTGAGCATAATA
The DNA here is from genome assembly GCA_963676655.2 of Victivallales bacterium. Lineage (GTDB taxonomy): Bacteria > Verrucomicrobiota > Lentisphaeria > Victivallales > Victivallaceae. The sequence continues at coordinate 1,181,027 of CAXXKX010000002.1, forward strand.
ACAATTCGATGAAAATATCAAGCTCCTTGCCTTGATTTTTTAGTTTTATCGTTCGACTTTACTTGCATTTTATATAAATTAGTTGGTTTTTATCCAATAATGCATGAGTATGATTGTATTTCCGGCAAATCAGGTGTAGATTTCAAAGGTGTTAGGATTTAATAAGGGAGAATAACGTAATAAGGATAGTCTGGGGACTGGTTTTATGGAAAATGAAAAAAATATATATACTACGCGGCTGACGTTGCTGGAAAAACTCCGGGACCAGCATGATGATCATGCCTGGCGCGATTTCGTTTACTTTTATCGAGGCTATATTTACAGCATATTACGCTCGATGTCGTTGCCCCATCATGACGCGGAAGAAGTTGTTCAGATGGTTTTGCTGAAATCATGGCGACATCTTCCCGAGTTTACATATGACGCCAGTCGTGGGCGTTTTCGCTCCTGGCTCGGTCGGGTGACCGCTAATACGGCCAAGAATTATTTACGTCGCGGGGCAGGCCGGTTTGTGCCGCTGGAAAATGAGGAAGGTCTGAACATCAATGAAGAGGAGTTTTTCTCCAACGAATCAGATATTGATAAGCTCGCGGAAGCGGAGTGGCAGGAATATTTACCTGAACTGGCCTGGAAAAATATAAAAGACAAATTCGGTAAAAATGTGTGCCGGGTTTATGAATTGTTGCGCAAGGGTACGGAGATTGAGGATATCGCGCAGGAAGTCGGCATCTCCGAATCCAGCGTTTATGTTTACAAAAAACGCGTCAGCGATAAATTGCTGCCGGAAATTAAGCGGCTGGAGAAAGAGCTGGGATAAGCATCCGGATGAAAACTTTAATAATCATGCGTCATGCGAAAACGGAGATGCACAGTATTGACGGGACTGATTTCAGTCGTCATTTGACCGCTGAGGGATTTGCCGCTTCTACAGCAGCAGGCAAATATTTGTTTAAAAAGCAAATTATGCCGAACAAAATTCTGAGCAGTTCGGCTCTGCGAGCGGCGCAGACAGCGCAAAAGGTTGTATCAGCTCTCGGCCAGACAGAGTCAATGATTGAACTGGAAGATTCGATGTATAATGCGGCGGAGAAAAGAGTGGTTTCACTGATCTCTGCTGTTGATAATGAAATAGACACGTTGCTGGTGGTTGGTCATAATCCGACTTTTACCAAGCTTGTGCGCAAAGTGTCGGAAGTCAGGATTGATAATTTGACGCCGGGCAGCTTTATTGCCTTGCGGTATCATATAAATAATTGGTCGGAGCTTGGGACGCAGAAAGGGGAATTTCTGTTTTTTGCCCGCCCGCCTTTCGCGGGTTAACAGAAACAAGGGAAGGTAATGTCGGAGGATATAGTCAAAAAAAAGCATGTGGATTCCAGGAAGTTTTTTGAACTGCTTGATGAAGCTTATTTTTTGATTCGGGATAATAAGTTTGAATTGTTGCCGCTGCATCTGCTGGGGAGCGTTCCGTTTATTGCCGGACTGATGCTGTTCATTTATCAGCTGGGACATCGCCGGGCTGATGATGTGGATATCGTTGTCTGGGCAATGGCTTTAACGGCTTTGTTTTGCTGGAAAAATTTATTTTGCTGTCTTTTTAATGATGCAATGATGCGGGTACTTTCCGGTGACTCTCCCAGGCTTACGATGCGGCAGCTTGCAACTGCCGGGGCACGTCTGACTATTCTGCTTTCATGGTGTCTGGTTATTTTCTGCCTGACTATTGCTTTTCCGCTGACGCTGGTAATCTTATTCCCGCTGATGTTTCTGCTGGTTCCGCTTTATTGGGCAACGGCCGGAGTTATTTGCGCGACAGATGTTCAGTCAGGAATTTTTTCCATTATAAAAAAGATCTTTCTTCATTTAGGACGACGTCCGGTTCATGCTGTAGCCGGGGCTTTTATTATGCTGTTGATTATGTTGATAGTCTTTCTTAACCTTATGGGCATGACACTGATAATTCCGGCTATCCTGAAAACTTTTTTCAACTTGGACACTGCTTTTTCCCATGTATCAGATATTTCCGCGCTAGTGGGATTACTGTTTAACTCAACGATATTTTCAATTGTCCTCGGAGTGGCCTGGTTGCTGCTTGAACCGCTCTATACTTCGTATTGTATGCTCAGGGTGTTTTATGGTGAATCCAAATTGCAAGGACTTGATTTGAAAGCCAAGGTTTTACGTTTTTCCCGCAATGCTTTACTGATTGCAGTCATATTTTTTTCAGGAGCCGTGGTCTCAGCTGAAAATACACCTGAAAATAAAAGCGTCACTGGTGAGAAAAAAACGGCCCGTAACATTGAAGATGATATTAAGCACACTTTAAAAAAATCTGAATTTCAATGGCGTGACGAGTTTGTGCCGGTAAAGAGTAATAAAGAAAGCTGGATTTGGCATTATGTCAAAGAGGCAATCGATTATGCAGGTAAGAAGTTAAAAGGTTTTTTTAAATGGCTTAATAAAGTTTTTAATAAGATTATTCCTGATTTTGATTTGCCGAATAACAGCGGACCGGGGGCGACCTGGTTTATCTTATGGGAGGTAGGTAAGTACGTGCTTCTTTTATTATTACTGGCTGCTGTAATAATTTTCCTGTACCGGTATATTAAAAAAAGGAAAGAGATGAGCCTGGTTGGAGAAGGCATATCTTTAATGAGCCTGCCGGATTTGAACGATGAGGAACTCAGCGCAGACGTTCTGGAGCAGGGGGAGTGGCTGAAACTTGGTTCTGACATGCTGGCGGAGGGACAATATCGTCTGGCATTGCGCGCTTTTTATCTTGGATGCATCTGCGCTCTCGCTGACCGGCGTCTGTTAAACGTGGCGATTGGTAAAAGCGATTATGAGTATTTTGCGGAATTGAAACGGCGCGGTCATTCCGAGCCGGAACTGATTACGGGATTCGGTGAAGCAATTAAAGTTTTTCAGCGTGTCTGGTATGGAGATTACCCGGCAGAACGGGATATGGCAATTGAACTGAAACGACAAGCAGAAGCGTTTGCCGGTTCTGATGATAAGGATAGCGTGGACAGTGATGAAACGTAAACAAGTGATAAATATTTCCATCTGCATAGCCGCGGTGATTGTTTTCCTGGCGGTTTGCCGGGAACTTTATTCGCAGCGCTATCGCGGCTCGGATATTTATCCGCAATTTTCATCTTTACGCAGTGACCCGTTCGGGACGAAAGTGCTTTATCTGAGTCTGGAACGCAGCGGCGCTTTTGAAGTAAGCAGAAACATGCGTTTTCTTGATGAGATTGACAATCCAGCCGGACATACAGTTTTAATTATCGGCGCTCATTCACGTCTTTTGGATGCGAAACCGGATGTCCTGAACTTTGCTCTGCGTGGCGGAAGAGTTGTCCTCTGCTACTCTCCTTTCCGGATTGCCGGCAAAAAAGAGGAAGAGCAGGAAAATCCTATTACAAAAGTGCAAAAGAAGATTGATAAAGATAAGTTGAAAAAAACAAAGCTGCCGGATACGGGGTTGAAACTTGAACGTCATGTTCTGCCGCCGGCTTTTCCGGCAAAAGCCAAACCGACTGCTGCCGTGAAAAAGCAAATGCTGTTGGAATTTGATTTTTACAGTGCATGGTACTTTATACCCGACGCCCAAAAGTGGCAAACCCTGTATACACTCCGGGGAAAACCGGTAATGATACGGCGCAAGTACGGTTCAGGAGATTTGATTTTGTGTTCTGACAGTTTTTTGTTATCGAACGAAGGTATGTCGGGGCGGCCGTCAGGCGAATTGCTGTTATATCTGCTTGGCGAAAACAAAAAGATTTTGTTTGAAGAGACGCATTTGGGGGCATACCATTCACGAAACGTCGCCTGGTTGATTTACCGGTATAACCTGCAATGGTTTCTGCTGGTGCTGGCGGTGGCGGCGGGATTGTATATCTGGCGCAGCCTGATGACACCTTCCGACTCCAACCGTCCGGTTAATGAAGTACCTGATGAAACGATTGACAACGATTCCCTGGCTGCTCCGGCCGGGCTTTTCCGGAAGGATTATTCCGCCCGGGAATTACCGCAGCTCTGTCTGGAAGAGTTTCTTCAGAGTGGGCCCGGCAAGCGGCTTAATAAGCAAAAAGTTGATCAGATGAAGGCCGAATGTCAACTGAATAAACCTCTGGACGCCTATAACTCTTGTGTGCGAGTCTATAAAACCAAAGAAAAATTTAAAGGTTGAAAGATGAAGGTTGAACGTTGAAGGAAAATTCAAACAATATTTTTTCGCGGGTTTTCGTGGTTGGGATGAATATTTAATACGACTTTTGATGAATAAAATTATATAAAGGAAGGATATCTTATGACAACTCTAACTGAACTGAAACAATTGTTGTCCGACGCCCGGGCAGAGATTTCCAGGGTTATCATCGGACAGGAAGAGGCGGTTGATCTTGCGTTGATTACCGTCATGGCTAATTCCCATGCCTTGATCGAGGGGGTGCCTGGGATTGCTAAGACCTTGATGATCCGGACTATCGGCAAAGTTATCGATTGCCCGACCGGGCGCATTCAGTTTACCCCGGACCTGATGCCGTCGGATATTACCGGAACCAACGTGTTCAATTTGCAGCATAATAAATTCAATCTGGTCAAAGGGCCGGTTTTCACCGGACTGCTATTGGCGGACGAGATTAACCGCGCTCCGGCAAAGACCCAGTCGGCGCTCCTTCAGTGCATGCAGGAACGTCAGGTGACAATTGATTCCGAAACCTATCATCTGCCGGACTATTTTACGGTGTTTGCCACTCAGAATCCGATTGAGTATGAAGGGACATATCCGTTGCCCGAAGCGCAGAAAGACCGCTTTCTGCTGAAAATCAATATGGGGTATCCGTCTGAGGATGCTGAACGAATTCTTGCCCAGCGTACACTGTCAGGTGAAACGCCGGAAAAAGAATTGGAAACCGGCGGGTTGCAGACGGTTATTGAAGCGGATAAACTACCGGAACTGCGTCAGGCGTTTCAAGCAGTCACCGTTCGGGACGATTTGGTTGAGTATATCCTGAAACTGGTTCGCGGGACGCGTCGTCACAACGCTATTCTGGTTGGTGCGGGGCCGCGTTCAACCCAGGCTTTACTGCTGACCTCGCGCATTAACGCGGCTATGGAGGAACGTGATTTCGTTACACCTGACGATGTTAAGAAAATGGCGCTGCCGGTTCTGGAGCACCGCCTGATCCTGCGTCCTGAATATGAGATTGAAGGGACGACGGTTCGCGAAGTGATAAACCAAATTTTTGAGGCAGTGGCAGTTCCGCGATGATTATCCCACGGAAAATAGTTTTTATTTCTCTATTGGCGGCAGCTCCGGCTTTCATGCTGGCGTTCATGCCCGGCTTGTTGACTATTTTCCTCGGCTGTCTCGGTTTGCTGGTGCTGGTTGCGGGGGGGGACTTTGTCGCTTGTCTGCGGTATCATCGGAAAATCCTGGTTTCCGTGCCTGATGTGACGCGTTGCAGTCAACTCCTTGACGGTAAGATCGCGTTCATTTTGGAAAATAGTCTGGCTGAGACTGTCAGGGTTGAGAACTTCAGTCATTGCCTCCCGGTTTTATTGCGGGCTGAAACCGCGCCGGTGCGATTTAATCTGACTTCCGGCGGACGGGAAAAACTTGAAATAGCATGCAGGCCGGAACGTCGGGGTGTCTATGAGTTTGCGCCATGTTTATTCGAGGTGCCGTCGCCGCTGGGATTGTGGAGTTACCGCGGCAGGATCAAACCGGAGGGGGAAATCCGGGTTTATCCCGATCTTTTTTCCGAGCAGAAGAAAATGGCGGCGATATTCCTGCAACGCGGTAAAGTCGGCGCGCACATCATGCGTTTTGCGGGGCAGGGGCGTGATTTTGAGCGTCTGCGCGACTATGTTCCGGGTGACAGCTATGATACGATTGCCTGGAAAGCTACCGCACGCAGGGCAAAACCGGTCAGCAAAGTGTTTCAGGTTGAAAATACCCAGAATGTTTACGCGGTGATCGATGCATCGCGTTTCAGTACGATCGAAAAAAATTCCAAGACCAACTTTGACTATTATCTGGCCTCCGCACTGGTATTAGGTGCGGCCGCGGAGCGTTACGGTGATGCTTTCGGGATCGTGATTTTTGACTCAAAAGTTCGGAATTTTATTCCGGCGATGACCGGCAGTTCGGCCTCCAAAACCTGCCGCAACGCGGTCTTCGCAGTGCAACCGCAGAATGTGCCGCCTGACTTTAACACGTTGTTCTCGTTCATCCGCAACCGTATCCCGCGCCGCTCGTTGATGTTTTTCCTGACCGATATCAGCAATGCGCTGCCGGCGGAAGAGTTTATTCGCGATATCGAACTTGTCGGCAGCAAACACGTCTGTATGGTTAATATGCTGAATCATGAAGGAATTGATCCGATGTACAGCCGGGAGTTCGATCATATTGAAGATGTTTATCGTGGATTGGCCGGACATTTGAAATGGGCCGAATTGGAGAATAGGGCGCTGGAATTGCATCGTCATGGTGTCGGCTTCAATACTTCTACCAGGGATAACCTGAGTGTCGACATGATAAATTCCTACCTGCAAATAAAGCGGAGGCAGTTACTGTGATTCTCGATCTGAAAAAATTTATTGAAAGTGAAAAGCAATACTGGGACGAACTCGAAGTAATTATTGAGGACCGGAAGCAAGGAATCAAGTTCAGCGCGGAACGGTTGAAGCGTTTTGGTTATCTTTATGAACGGGCTTCCGGTGATTTGGTGAAAATGTCTTCGTTTTCCGGGGAGCGCGAATTACGCATCTATCTTGAGTCCCTGGTGGCTAGATCCTATGCTGAGATTCACTCCTACGGCAGCCGGAAGATTAAATTCCGACCGTTTTACTGGTTGTTTTTTGTTTTTCCAAATACTTTCAACCGTAATATAAACGCGTTCCTGCTGGCGGTCACAATTTTTCTGGCGGGAGGTTTGTTCGGAGGTGTTGCGGTGCTGACCGACAGTGCGGCTAAGGATGCCATGATCCCGCGTCAGTTCGGGCATCTTTATCAATCTCCGAAACAGCGGGTGGAAGAAGAGGAGCGAACCGACCGGCAGGAGCAAAAAAAACTCAAAGACGGGGCTGCGCCGTTGTTTGCAGCGCAATTAATGGTCAACAATATCAAGGTTTCGATTCTGGCTTTAGCGTTGGGAATGACTTTCGGTATCGGAACTGTTGTGGTGATGTTCTATAACGGGGTGCTTCTGGGAGCGGTTGTCGCGGAATTTTGCTCTGCCGGGTTCACTGCCTTTGTGACCGGATGGCTGCTGCCGCATGGGGCGTTTGAGATTCCCGCTGTTTTGATAGCGGGGCAGGCCGGTTTTGTGCTGGCCGGTTGCCTGTTCAAGCCTTCGGGTTCCCGTCGCCAGGAACTTCGCCGAAAGACGGGGGATCTGGTTACCTTGATCGGCGGTATTGCGGTAATGCTGGTTTGGGCCGGGCTGGTCGAGGCTTTCTTCTCACAACATCACGAACCTGAAATTTCCTATTCAGCAAAAATATTCTTCGGGTTATGCCAATTGCTGGTTCTGATTGTTTGGCTGGTATTGTCTGACCGTATCTGGACAAAGCTGTCCAAAGCGGAGGTGCAGGGATGATTGAACGCAATGAGTGCCGGGTGAGAACCCCCGAAGGTGTTATATTCCGGCTTTATCCTGCCGGACTGCCGTCGCGGATGATTGCATTTATTATTGATGTCTGTATGGTTTCTGCGGTGATGTCGATAATCAACAGTATTGTTGGAATTATCCTGCCTCTTGCCGGTATAATGGTTGCCTGGGCCGCTAAAATTATTGTTGGTTTTATCGTCGGTTTTATGTATTGGATCGCCTGTGAATGGTGGTGGAACGGGCGCACTGTCGGGAAAAAACTACTGCGATTGCGGGTTGTTGATTCAGGAGGATTGCGTTTATTGCCCAGACAGGTGATTATCCGTAATCTTTTACGGTCCGTGGATTTTCTGCCATTGAGCTATATGCTGGGAGCCGGATGTGCTTTTATCGACCCGCGCGGGCGCCGTCTGGGAGATATTGCGGCCGGGACCATGGTGATTCGGGAAATTGTGCCGGGAACGCCTGATCTCAGTTCGGTCTTGCCGGATAAATATAATTCATTACGGGATTATCCGCTGGAGTGTGCGCGTTTGCGGGATGCTGTCAGCGCGGAGGAAAGCCGGATGCTGCTCGACGCGTTGGTCAGGCGCGATACTCTTTCGGCCGATGCCAGATGTGATATTTATGCTGACCTTGCCGCGCTCATTCATCGGAAAGTTCAGTTTCCGCAAGCGGCGGTTGATGGCGTTCCTGATGAGAATTTTTTAAGAAATGTGGTGGATATTCTGTACAAAACTTGACATTTTATTTAAATAAGTGTAGTTTTTTCCATGATGAAACAGATTAAACATAAGCTATTTCAACAAAATAAGGAGCATCGAAATGAATTGGTATTATGGCTTGAATGGTGAAACGGCGGGACCGGTGGATGAAAGTCAGATTGCCGCGTTGATTCAGCAGGGAACAATTTCTCCGGATACTTTGGTATGGAATGACCAGATGGGCGACAACTGGGTGGCTGCTAATCAGACAGAGTTGAACCGCTACTTTTCCGGTCAAAGCAACATCGTGACCGAAGGTGGCGGCTTTTGTTCATTATGTGGTAACAGATTTCCGACCGAGGACCTGGTTGAGATCGGTAATTTAAATTCCTGTGCAGCCTGTAAACCATTGGCATTGCGTCGGATGCAGGAAAATACCTATACCAGTTTTATGAATTATGCCGGATTCTGGATCCGTTTCTGCGCAGCTTTTCTTGACGGAATTATCATTGGGGTTGCGATAGTAGCGATTGTGTTTATCGTTGTGTTTGCAATGATGTCTTCCAAGCCGGATCCTGAAAAAATTCAGAGTATAGTACCTATCCTGCAACTATTCAGCTTTGGGATTCAAGGTCTGTACAGTGTATTATTGATTGGCATGACCGGCGGGACTCTCGGTATGAAGGCTTGCGGGATTGCCGTGGTAAATGCCGATGGTACCGGCCCGATTGGAATTCCTAAAGCTCTCGGTCGTTTCCTGGCGGCTATTTTGAGCAGGCTTATTTTGTGTATAGGGTATATCATGATTGCTTTCGATTCGGAAAAACGTGCCTTGCATGACCATATCTGTTCAACCCGGGTTATCTACACCAGATAAATATGCTTAGGGTCAGCTGTAATAATTGTAATGCGGTTTTTCCCGATTGGGCCATTGAACGGTTCGGTGACCGGTTGACTTGCGGAAATTGTTCCGTGGTTAATTATGTCGAAATATTTCCGTCAATCTTGAAAGAACCTGAAAAAGGCAAACGCGGCGAGCGGGTGTTAGGTGAAGAAGCTGCCTGTTTCAGACATCCCGGGCATGCCGCGGTTGTTGCCTGTGATAATTGCGGAATCTATTTATGCGCGTTGTGTGATCTTGAGATTGACGGCCAGCATCTTTGTCCGGATTGTTTGAATAACGGTCAGGAAAAAATCAAAACGCTCCGGGATAAAACCACCTTGCATGACGATATTGCTTTGTCACTGGCTGTATTGCCGATAATAATGTCTTTTATGATGATTATCACTGCGCCGGCAACAATTATTTATTCACTGGTTTGCTGGAATAAGATGAATACACCATACAAACGCAACCGCTGGCGCTTTGTCGCCGCAATTATTATCGCTTCTATTGAGGCGATGGTTTTTATCGGTATAATTATTTCGACAATTGCGAGGGGATAAATAACATGGCTGAAAATAGCGACTATCGTAAACTGTCTTCTTTTCGCAGTTTTATAAGCAGCATCAAAGTTTTTGTCACGGACGACCATTGTCTGTTTGCTGTTGGCGGTGGATATTCAGAGGAGTATTCCAGATTTTTCTTTGAAGACATTCATTCGCTTAAATTGGATGTCAGTCGTTTTTTCGCGGCCTGGATAACTGTGGCTGCTGTTTTTATATTTTTCTTTTTCTGGTTGGGAGTGTATAATGATGTAAACTTCTTCCATTATCTGTCAGGAGGTTTAACTCTCTGCTTATTATGGTATATATGGAATGGACCGGGTACTCATTTGACTGTAACAACCCTCACCGCGACGAAAAAAATTTATTTTGGGCGCAGGCGCAAGGCGCTGAAAGCATATCGCAAGCTGTGTGAGCATATCAATGTTGCGCAGGGAATGGTTGACAAGCAGGAACTGGTAAATCGTCTCCGGGCTTCGGAAAAAGGATTTAATATTTGATGGCTAAGATTCCCTTAAAATTGCAGCGCTGTACCAACCACGAGGAGCGTGAGGCAGCGGTCAGGTGTCCGCTTTGCCGCAAACATTTTTGCCGGGAATGTATTACCGAATATCACGGCAAAATGCTTTGTGTCAATTGTCTGCGTGAAAAGAATCAGAAAATCGCCGCCAGACGCCGGGTTTTTGGTGGTTTTTTCGAGATAGCCTGCTTGGGAATAGCTTTGCTGATAATCTTCTGGTGTTTCAGCTACATGGGCCGACTTCTTGTCTACAGCGGCGGCAAGCCGTTGTCCAAAATCTCCAAAGAAGTAGCCAGTGAACAATCTTTGAACTATTTCAAACGTTAAGTTCTGGAACGTTCCAGTTTAATTGCCACGCTTCTTGGACGTTTCAGGGCGCCCGGTTTGTCAATCGTTACGCTGACGTGCTTGACCAGCGGATTTTCCAGGCACACTTCCGCAATTGCACCGGCAAGTTTTTCCACCAGAAAAAATGATGACAGGGTAACCAGGTCCGTTACCGCCCGTTCGATGGTTACATAATCGACGGTATCGATCAGCTTGTCGCTGACCGAAGCAGCGCTCAAGTCGCAATCCAACCGCAGGTTGATGATAACCTTCTGCAGGATGTCGCGTTCATTCGGATTGGTGCCGATAATGGTTTCCAGTTCCAGGTCACGAATAAAAATGCTGTCCATGATTAGTCCGATCTGTTGATATTAAATAAAAGAAGCTTTTTCTTCAACTTTCAACTTTCAACTTTCAACTTTCAACGTTTAACTTATCAAAGCGTTTCCCGTTCCTCGGCCCATTTGACAATTTTAGCTTCGGTATCTTTCCAGTCGTCGCTGGTCGTCAGGTTTACGTATTTGACGAAGAAAGCGGTGATGACTTTGCGGAAAATTTCGATGTTGGTAATACGTTCTTCAAAGACAGAATGGACATCGCCCATTTCCTCGCCTTCCGGCAGGGTCAGGCCGCTGAACGCGAATTTATCGGCGTCGAAGGTACATGACCATATCTGAGTGTCGCGGGCGAGCATCAGTTTCGATTTCTTGAGTTTTTTGCCGATGGTCAACGCGGTTTGAGCTTCAGGGCTGCGCAGCGGGTTGCCTTTCTTGATCGTGGTTTCTCCCCGGTCGTTGTCGCTGTAGGCGAAAGTCAATGGCCCGTCGACGCAGACTCCGAACAAACCAAGGTCTTCGATCTCAAGCATATCGCCGTCGTTTTCCATATAGTACCAGAGCCAGGTCAGGAAGTCCCGGGCCGGGGTGCTGGGAGTCGGATAACCGGTATCGTCGTTTTCGTCCGCGATCGTCAGGATCGGGATATCGAAAGAAGTGCTTTGCATTTCAACTTCCATGATGTATTCCGGCGTGATCTGATGCGGCTCGATCCCGACTGCATTGATGAATTTGCTGACAAAATCATCTATCTGGGCGTTTGAGGCGGTTCCGAGATAGAGGTTGTTGCTGTTTTTGTCGATCACAACCGGGGTCGCTGTCAGGGACGGCGGCATTTTCATCAGGTGTTTTTCCATCGCGTCCTGCTTGATCTGGCGGCGCACTTTCCGCGGTACCACAGTGCAGTCGTTGGCCTGCATGAAAACCAGTTCTTCACGACGACAGATCGCGGTCAGCAGGGTGGATGGAATTTTCCGTTCAGCCTTTCGCAGGTTGACATAGATATGACCGCCGCAGATTGCGGTTTCCTCGTTGATGTCGCTTTCCAGCAGATGGCGTCCGCTTACCCAACCATAAACCGGTTCGGTTTTTACGGCGTCGAGTGTACCGGCCCGGCCGGCGTGTAAGAGATCCAGTACATTTTCCGGCAGACTGGCCGGAAGTCTGAAGAAGGTCAAAGTAATATTTCCACTGTCAAAAGGCATTGAGATACTCCTGTATTTTTATAATTTTCAAGACCTGTTAAGATAGCTCAAAATCTGAAAATTTCAATCAGGGCTATCACACCACTGTTCAAATCATTTTCCCGGCTTCACAGAGGTCAAAGACTTCACGCAAAAAGTTTTCACCCAGAATGCGATAGCCGTCGGCATTCGGATGCAGATTATCCGGCAGATATTCCGCCAACTCGGCGTCGAACAGGTTCAGTCCATTTATATAGAAAAGGTTTTTATCGCCGCGATTACGCATAACTTCCACCGAATAGGCGATCATTTGTCGCATCATTTTCAGCGACAAGCCGCTCGCGCTCAGGCCATCTTCCCGGTTTGAACAATATATCGGGGAACAGATCACCAGCGGCGTATCAGGATTCTTTTCCCGGAACGTCATGATCGCGCCCATGACCATCGGGCGGAAGGAACGCTCGTTGAACGAACCATTGCCGTGAATATTGATGCCGAGACACAAGGAGACAACGTCCGAAGGCAGATCGCGGATCATTTTCAGGATGACCGGATCGCCATGACATTGACCGCCGAAGCCCAGACAGGTCAGATTCAGGTCGCGGGCTCTGGCCACAATCCCGGGCCAGGTGGCGGCCGGACTCGAGGCCGCGCCGCATTGGGTGATCGAACTGCCGTAGGTAATCCATTTGGGACGGGTGTCATCGGATTTTTCAAGCATGGCGTTATCGTCGATCACAATACTGCAAACCGATATCGGCATGCGCTGGGACAGCCAGAGTTCAACTACTTTTTTTTCGGCCGGAAGCGGCGCGAAGATAATCTCTTCGTCTGTTTGCAGGTATTCAACCGTCTCGATGATCTCATTGTCGATAACCAGGTCCATTTGCCCGTTGTCGGATAATGGAGCCGGGATCAGTTTCAAGTTAACCGAATCGGTCGCAAAACGAATCCGGACGCCTGCCGGCATTTGCAAATGCATCAGCATTTGAGGTGGATACAACTCGATATCCTGCCACGGCATCCGCCATGGTTTGCACCAGTTTTCCGTTTTTTGAACTGAAACCGCACCGCAGTAACTTAACCGGTCGTCAGAGGCTGAAATAAACATAATATCGCTTTCTTATTTAAAATTCTCTTTTAATGCCCACAGACCAAGGGCCGGATTGCTGATATAGAAGATTTTTTCGCCGTTAACCATGTTGAAGCCGTCTTTAAGATTGGCGAAATCATATTTTTTCATGACTTCATCCAGATCGCCATAAGCGAATCCGACGCCTTCAATTTCCTCCTTGGAAGTATTCGGACCAGGACAGTAGGTGATCTTGAAACGGCCTTCGGACGAACCGTGAATCAGGTGGGCCGCCGCGCTCAGGTTATTCGCCAGTTCCGGGTTTTCCTTGACCGCTTTCAGAGTCGCCGGAGTGCCGTGATAGCCGTATTTGCGGATCAGCCGGTCGATTTCTTTGTCTTCGCCGAATTCACGCAGGGCAGGGGCCAGGACTATCAGATCGCCGTCGTCGGCGATAGCCATCCGGGTCCGGTAAACTGATTTGTTGCCGAGCCAGGTGCTTTTAAACTCTTCCGGGTCAAGGTAAACAATAACTTTCTGTAACGGTTCGTCAAGCAGTTCCAGGTTGGTTTGCTGGCTGACTTTGCAGGCATCGAGGAACGCTTCTTCATCGTCACCGACAAAGAAGCCGCGCATTTCCATTTTGCCGGTATCGTTGTTCCGTGCCATAACCGTCAGCAGGTAGTAGATCGGCAGGTCGCTCAGGAAGGTATCAACGCCATAGTTGAACAACTTGCGAACCGGGGAATCAGCTTTTCCAAGCAGGCGTTCCATGTTGTATGACGCGCCGAGGAAGTGGGATTTATTGATGATGTCGGAACCGCCGACCCCGACCATGATATTTTTGGTGTAGTTTGCCATGCCGACAACTTCGTGCGGCACAATCTGGCCGATTGAAAGAATCAGGTCATAATTATCGAAGAGAATTTTATTTACTTCGATATTTACTTCGTAGTCCACTTTGCCTTCACTCCACTCTTTGATCAGGCTGCCGGGAACTACGCCTTTTTTGACCACATCGTTGCGCCAGTCGTGAACCTTGAAACATTCTAACGGAATATTCGGTCCGAACATTGCGCGGATTTCTTTTTCGGTCATCGCCACGTGGGTGCCGAGGGCGGGAATAATATCGATGTGGCATGAATCTTTCAGCATTTCATAGACCATGGCGGTAATTGGTCCGGCGTAGGAATTGAACCGGGTGAAGTCCGGCGGAATCAATAATAATCTCTCTGGTTTGATCGCAATTTTTTCAAGTGAATCTGAGATCATTTGACGAAGTTCAGCATCCGAAATACACACATCCGGACCGCCTTTGGCTGCGAATACACTCATAGTTTGCCTGCTCTTTCTAAAGTTGTATTTATTTCCCTTTGCGGGGAAGTTGTTTTTCCAGTTTCTGGATATCCTGCCTGGTTTTATCAAAACTCATTATCAGCTTCTGCATCTCTTTATTCGCCGCCATTCTCAGGGCGAGTTCACGATGCATTGCCATAATGCTTTCATGCAGTTTTTTAAGCTCGGGGTCTGATTTCAATAGTTTGAGCCGAAGCTGATGCATTTCTTTCGCGTTTTTTTTCAAAGCGACATTCAATTGTTCGAGTTTCGCCATGATTACTAACGGATCGACTTTGTCCTCCGTCTTCTTTGCTCCGGTGTCAGTCTGAGCCGAGACGCTGACCGCCAGCAGGCAAAACAGTAGAAATGTTACGATTATGCGCATGATTCCGCCTTTCAATTTATTTTATTAATTCCAAACATTTTTCAGCTATTAATTCTGGGGTCAATCCCGCTTCTTCACGGATGAGCTGCGGGTTGCCATGGGGGACAATCTCTCTGCCCCAGCCAAAATGCAGCACTTTTTTATGGGGTTTGTTGATCAGTATTTCATCAACCAAACCGCCAAGCCCGCCGCTGACCTGACAGTCTTCGATGGTCACTACCGGCATTTTCCCGGCATCGTCCACCAGGGCTGCCGCGTCGAACGGCGTAATAAAGCGCGGGTTGACTACTTTAGTTCTGATATTGTGCTTTTCAAGTATTTCAGCTACTTTAAGCGCCGTATAAACTTCACGTCCCAACGCCCATATCGCGATGTCGGAACCGTCTTGCAGCGTGATTGCTTTCCCCCACTCAAGCGACTGAATTGATTCGCCGTCTTCCGGAGCGCCGGAATATCCGCGAGGATACCGGATGACCACCGGTCCGGCATGCTCGATTGCCAGATTCATCATCGCGGTCAATTCTTTTTCATTCGCCGGTGACATTATCGATATATTTGGCAGATTACGCAGGAATGCTACATCGTGAATGCCGTGATGGGTCGGTCCGTCTTCAACGATTCCGGCCCGGTCCAGACAAAAAACAATCGGTAGATTCTGCAGACAGGCGTCATGAAAAACACAATCGAGCGCCCGATGCATAAAGGTGGCATAGAGCGCTACGATCACTTTCATGCCAGAAACGGCCAGTCCGGTGCCGAAGACAACCGCATGTTCCTCCGCGATGCCGACGTCGAAAAACTTTGTCGGATATTTCTTTGAAAACTCCAGTAAACCGGTGCCGGTACGCATGGCGGCGGTGATTACTGCCAGATTGTCGTATTTCTCAGCCAGAGCGCAGCAGTTTTTGCCGAAGGTTTTTGAAAAAGTGGTCGGGAATCTTTCCCCGTTGCTTTTACCCGTATCCGGATCAAAGGCGTCAAGACCGTGGAATTTTTCCGGCGCATCCTCCGCGGGTGAATAGCCGCGCCCCTTTTCCGTAATTACG
The DNA here is from genome assembly GCA_963676655.2 of Victivallales bacterium. Classification (GTDB taxonomy): domain Bacteria; phylum Verrucomicrobiota; class Lentisphaeria; order Victivallales; family Victivallaceae. Next base: position 1,197,006 of record CAXXKX010000002.1, read on the forward strand.
TGGACCAAGACCGGTCGGTTGAATTCCTTGACGCTTTCAAGTGTCCGGGTCAGTTCATTGACGTCATGTCCGTTGATCGGTCCGATATAACGGATACCCAATTCTTCAAACAGCACGCCCGGGACCAGCATACTTTTCGCCGCTTCTTCCAGACGCGAAATTTTACGTTTGATATCTGAGCCGTAAGGCAGATGCAAAACCAGGTTGGCTATGAACGATTTAAACTTGTTGTAACCTTTAGTCGAAATGATCCGGTTAAGTGAATTTGAGACTGCTCCGACGTTTGCCGATATCGACATTTTATTGTCGTTCAGGACAATTATCAGTTTGTTTGTATGGCTGCTTATATTGTTCAGTCCTTCCAGCGAAATACCGCATGAGAGTGAACCGTCGCCGAGGATTGCCACCACGTTTTCCTCGGTATGCAGCCGGTCCCTTGCCGTTGCCATGCCCAACGCCGCCGAAATCGCGGTACCGGCGTGACCGGCTCCGAAACAATCATATTCTGATTCATCCGGTGAAAGAAAGCCTAGACATCCCTTGTATTTCCGCAGAGTTTTAAATTTATCCCGGCGTCCGGTCAACAGTTTATGCACATAAGCCTGATGCCCGACATCCCAGACCAGCTTGTCCTTCGGGGCATCGAAGACATAATGCAATGCCACGCTCAGCTCTACTACTCCAAGATTAGGAGCCAGGTGGCCGCCGCAGGCGGAAATAGTATTTAACAACTCTTTCCGCAATTCGGAACAAAGTTCAACCAGTTGCTCTGGAGACAATTTTTTCAGGTCTTCCGGACTGTCTATTTGTTCCAGTAGTATTTCATTATCCATATTATAAGCAAACGCTCAAAAGTTAAAATTTAATCATCATATAAACTACATACATAATGAGCTTCTTGCAAGTCCCTAACAACCTTTTTACCATAAAAAAAGCCGTCTGAAAAATTATCATTCTGCTTCCATCGGCATTCAGTTAAGATGTAACTGTTATGTTTTATTCAATGGACTAAGATTGTTTATTATTGTCTTGCAAATGTTTTATGCTGCTTGAAATAAGATATTTGTGATTTTTTATTAAACTAAGTAATACTTTAATTTGAAAAATCTATTTCTAGCCATTATATTATCTATAAATTTATCAACAACGGAGGAAAAATCATGTCGGGACGCGGAACACGCATGAAAGTCAAGGGCGAAGGCTGCTATTATCACCTGATGAACCGGACCGCCGGCTGCAGAGGAGAAAAACCGTTCAATCGGGTCGATATGGAATACGGCTTTCGATTACTGCAGAATCTTTGCGAATATTTTCTCATCGAGGTGATCTCCGCTGCCTGGATGGGCAACCATTTCCACGTGGTCGTTTACGCTCCCGGACCGGACGAATTGCCGTCGATTGAAGATGTCTCTAGACGACATAACAATTACTATAGCAGTATGTTAGATAAGTATACTTACGCCCCGAAACAAATGCCGAAAATTCATCCAGAAAATCTTGAAACATGTCGCGAAGTCGGCCTGAAAATGATTGATATCAGCTACTTTATGCGCGCCTTCCAACAACGTTTCACCGTAGTCTACAACCAATCCCGCGACCGCATCGGCAAACTATGGGCCAATAAATTCAAAAGTGTCATTCTCGATAGTCGCAATTCATTGGAAGCGTGCGTCTTATACGTCGAATTAAATCCCGTCCGCGCCGGACTAACGACCAATCCAGCGGACTACCATTTCACGACCTGGGGACGCTACTGCGGCACCGGGAAACACATGTTCCAGGCAAATTTCGTCAAACACCTCAAAGAAAACATCTGGCATCGCGACACCTCAGAATGGACCGATAACGATCTTTTCAGCTATTTTCGTAGTGAACTGGCGCGAATCGTTGCCGCGGAAAGCGGAGCCTCCAGCGAGGAGATATTTGAGGCGCAGGAGCAGGCAAAGCGTAAAGAATCGATGCCGGTACGTTTTCTGCGATGCACCCGTCACTTCAGCGACGGAGCGATTCTCGGTTCAAAATTATTCATCCGTGAAATGGGCGGCAAATTCGATAATCCTGGCCGAGTCAACAATAAACAACTAAGCCGCGGCCTCGGTCCGGACGGTGTCGTGATATATTGTTTCAGAAAACTACAAAAATAATGCCGTTTGCGCCGTTTTATTTATTCGATGCTATTACTTTTTGTTTAGCTTTTTTAAGCCGGTTTGCGGCAGTGCCACCCGGATACCTAGATAGATGTAACCGGGATAACCATCGTTATTGAATTCCCGGTCCCTGCCGCGCTGTGAGTAGTTGTAATAGCCCCAGGAGCCGCCGCGAATCACCCGGTGATGCGACTTGCGCTGATCACAGGGATCGACTTGTTTTCCCGGTTGATAGTCATTGAAATAATCGGAACACCATTCGCTGACGTTCCCGGCCATATCCATAACGCCGTCGCGGCTGGCCCCTTTCAGGAACGCTCCGCGAATCATCACGCCGTTTTTGATTGAGGCTGATAAAACCGGATTGATCGCTAATGCTTTATCGAGTATGAAGTTGCCCCGGTCGGGGGTCGGCTTTTGATTGCCCCAGGGATAGGTGCGGTTCTGCCCACGGCCGGTGGCGACGTATTCCCATTCCGCCTCGGTCGGCAGCCGGAAGCCGTCGGCTTTCAGGTCGATTTTCCAGCTCTTTTCGTCATAGACCGGTTTGAGCCCGTGTTTTTTCGAGAGCCAGTTGCAGTAAGCGGCGGCGTTTTTCCAGGAAACGTAAATTACCGGTTCGTTGTCGCGCCAGGAAAAACCGTCGCGATGTGCTTTGTGGGACGGATCAAACTGTTCATATTCAGCGTTGGTTACTTCGTATTTACCGATAGCGAACGGGGATAGCGTGACTTCGTGAGCCGGGGCTTCGTCCGGATTGGCGTCGTTACTGCCCATTGTAAAGCTGCCGCCGGGAATCGCGACCAGTTCCGGCAGATCGGTTTTGTTTACGGTCTTGAATTGCTCAACCGGAATCAGGTCGATTGATTTAATCGTTGCCGTGCCGACATCGGGATAACCCCATTTGACCATCTTCTGATCTTTGGATGTATCGCACTTTATTTCCAGTTTGGACGCGTTGTCCCAGATGCTCCACAGGAAGGATATAGTTCTGAATTCGCCGCCGGTAGCTGGCAGGAAGAGCGGAAAATAAAACGGCTGGGCTCCGGTAGCGCCGGGTGCGCCGTCACAATACATGGTCAGTCTCGATTCTTTGCCGGTAGCGTTGGCATAGGTTACCCGGAAATTATAGGTGCCGGTTTTCAGTTTAGGCAGCTTCAGGGACAGGCTTGATTTCACGTCGACAAGCGTATTTTTGCCGTCAAGCGAAATAGTCGGAGTTCCGGCAACCGCGCCGGAGGTCCAGGTCCGGTTGGCCAGATGGTAGCCCTTTTCGCTGTTCGCTTTGGTTATTTTGTCGATAATGGTTTTTCGCCCGTAAACGTCGATCAGGGTTTTGCTTTTGCGGGTGAGTTTGAATCGCGGAACTCCCGGTTTGAACGGCAGTTCGCAACTGGATATACCTTTAGATAGTTTGAATTTCGCGGTTTCGCCGCCGATGCTTACTTCGAGTTCCGCCGGAGCGGTCAGGAAGCCGGTTACATAAATGCAGTCCTTAACGTCGTCATGAAGCTGATCGTACGGATGCTTGTCGAAACGGATATCCACCCACTTGCCGGTCTGTTCATTCCAGACCTTGACCTGTTTTTTCGATCGGGCGCGATACGAAAAGTAGATCCGGTCCTGAGTGATTTCCGGCGCAATGTCGTTTTTAAAGTATTTAATGAAATAAGAGGTGACGTCAAGATATGATTCGTCCCGGTTGAAGTAAGCCTTTTGCAGCGCCTTGCTGCCGAAGCCGGACTTCCAGCGGTAGGGCGTCAGGTTGGAGTCTTCGTTATAGTCGTTCCATGTGACGATTTCCACCAGGTCGGCGCCGTCGTTGATTAGTCCCTGCCACATGGCGCAGTAACCGGCCATGCCGCGAAAATCGCGCAGATTCGGGCTGTTGTAGGCCGGACATACTCCGGCCATATAGATTTTATCGGCAAACAAAGTGCCGCGCCGGTAGATCGCATTGTTCTGCAGAATATTCCTGACGGTGCCGTCACAGGAAAAATTGAACAGCCCGTCAAACGGAGTTCCGGGTTTAAGAGTGCGCAAAACCGACTCCATACTCATTGCCATCTTCCAATTCGGGGTGCTGGCTTTCGGCACCAGCAGAAAGTCATAACCATCATCGCGAAGTTTTTTGATCGGCGGGGCATATTGTTCAGGCAAGCCGGAATAGCCTGAATAGAACGGTTTGCCGCGATAATGGAAAAGATTCGGATGTTTGGCGTAACGGGTAAACATGCTTATTACATTCAGCATTGTCCATTCGCGAATCGATTTACAGGCAAAGTCCGGCGACATGAACAGCTTGAACCCGGTATTCAACTGTTTGGCCTGTTCAAAAATATTGTCGGCGTTGCTTACGTAGCGGGTCGGCTGCGGTTCTTTGCCTTTGACCGGCTTGAACCATTCGCCGCAGTTAAGGGCGAAGCCGTCGATCCCGTAATGTTGTGCCAGCATAATTTCGCGTTTATAGAATTCCGGCTGCGCCGTGAAACAGGTCATGTAGTGGGCAAACACTTTGCGGTCGGTTTCTCCGGCATTGAGGCCGGGGTTGAACAGTCCAGCCATGGCGATTACTCCAATGGTTGTGTTGATGGATAATTTCATAGACGTAAAGTAATCCTTATTTTTTGATAAGTTTGATTTTCAGATAGTCAAGCACGAGCTTGGAACCGTCATAACCCGGCATGCTGTCGGAAATAAAGTAAATGAAATCGCCTTTTTTGACGTTGACCGTATCCAGTTTGAACACTCCGCCTTTGCCGACGTCATAGACCTGGCCGAACAGTTTTTCCGTGCCTTTTGCAATCTCCAGGGTTATTCCATCCTGTCCTTTGACCGGCATTACTTTGCCCTCGACGGTGACTGTTCCGGAAACCGGGCTTTTCCAGCCAAGGATCAGGGCCGCCTGAGTTCGTGGACGCAGAACAAGCTGCCAGTGACCGCCGGGGGCTTTTTCCCGGCAGATCCAGCCGTGGATATATTTGTATTTGGCGTCGCGGTACGGCGACAGATGCACCAGCTTCCCGGTATAGGGAGTCTTTGCGGCGCTGTACGGACACACCGTGTATTTGCCGTCACGCAGGATTTTGCCGCGATCGCCGTGTTTGTAAAGATAATACCAGACCGGCGTTTCATTGAAATCAACGTCAGGATTGAAACTGCTGTTGCGGCCATGTACAGTGGCGAAATCCCAGGTGTCGCCGACCTTGTAGACCGCTTCCGGTTTGAGCGGGTTGCTTTGACCAAGGTATTCCTGAAGATTAGTCAGGCCGTCCTTATCCGGGTCGTCGTTCGGGTTCGCGCAGGCGGCGGTGTCGAATTCGAGGAATTTGCCGAACCAGTACATTTCAAACCAGTCGGGCAAGCCGTCCTTGTCCACATCGGAGTATTCGCTGTAGCGGAATACTTTGACGCCGGGAAAGTCAAGTTTCCAGTTTTTCTCGTATACCGAGGAGGCGCAGACCATTGAATTATCCTGCCGGAACGGCAGCGTGGTCACAACTTCGGGGGCGGTTACAGAAACCGCCGGTTTGCCGTTGCGACTGACTGTTGCCGACACGGTGCCGGGTTTCAGCGGGAACTGTTTGTAACTGAGTCCGGCCGGAGCCTGATAGCTGATGCCGCGTCCGGGCAGAGTAACTTTGGCTGGGTATTTCAGGATGGTGATAACTTCCAGCACACCGGGGACAAAACGCCGGGTCTTGAACGGAAAGGTATTGCAGCCTTCCGGATAGCGCCGGAAGACCAGAAAAAGTTTGTCTTCGCTTACAACCGGCGGTTTGCCCTGTTTCCACCAGTCGGTGTAATATTTATTCAGTTCAAGCACTGTGTAGCCGGTATTGTAACCGGGAGCCAGAACTGTGTCTTCACCATAATCGTTCCAAGTGACCATCTGGATCAGGGTGGAATCAAGTTCCCGGGCGTTCTTCCAGCGTGACCGGAAAAGATCGAACCCGTTTTCGACATGCAGGGAACCGCTTTTGTTGTTGTACTGGAACCAGAGCGGCTGTCCCCATTCCGCGCCGCCTGCCTTGATCGCGGCGGCCATCGCTTTTTCGTATTGATAAAACTGGGTATCTAAAAACGACCCGACCGCATTGAACTTTGTTCCGGCCCATTTCGCGACCGCGACATAATCATGCGGTTTCGGCACCCGGTGAAAAAACGCGCCCATGCCGAAATAAAAATACAATGGTTCGCCCACCAGTTTTTCCACTTCCCTGAACGCTTCGGCGATCTTGTTCCACTTTTGCGGACCTTCCGGCAGCTTCGCCATTTCCGGTGTGCGCAGGATACCACGGGCGTGATAGCTGAAAATCAACGGTTTGCCGTCGCGCCGGGCCAGATTAGGACTGTTTTTGTGCTTCAACAGATATTTTATCGCGCCGGCGAAAGCCTTGACCATATTGCCGGGATTTTTTTTGTCTTTCGGTAGACAGCTGGGGTCAAGACAAATGGTTATTTTGAATGGGACCTTCATTTTTTCAGCCGCCTTGAACAAGGCATCCATGGTCTTTTGAGCATTGCGTCCGCCGGCCCAGGCATCGACCGAAAAACCGTCGAGTCCGGCTCGTATCGCGCGCTTGATATCCAGTTCCGCACTGGCTTCCGCCGATAGTCTGGTCTTAGGCGGAACCAGATCCCAGTTGAGTATCCTCCCGCCCATTGCTTCATTATAGGTCTTACTGTCGTGGCGGGTCTTGGCCGCTACTTCTTTGCGATGATGCGCGGTCGGGCCGCTCGCGACCGGGAAACATCCCATATAATGGGCGTAAATTTCTTTTTTCAACTCTTTGCTGGATGCGACTGACGCGCAAATTCCAATCGCAATTGTGGTTATTCCTGTAAATTTATTCATTGTTGTTTATTGTCTCCATCAGGCTTGATCTCCGCTGCTGCCGCGGCAATTATTTCCGGCGTCAGAACTTCATCGTATATTCTAAGGTCATAAATCATACTATTCAAGGGCAGATAGAATTTTGGCGTCTGAACCCCGACCCTGATTTTATGGTTATTGCCGGGCGTTGGCTTGTTGCCGACATAATTCAGATTGATTCCGGCATCTTTACCGTCGATGTAGAATTTAAGTCCTTTGGCATCGCCGACGTTCCAGGAAAAGGTGACATGGGTCCATTTATCCTTCATAATCGCCGCTTTTGAGTTACGATGTCCGAAGCCGCCGAACGCGGCGAAATTCAGTTTGCCGTCCGGCATGATCCGGAATCCCCAACCGGATTTCTGGTCGTCGGGGCAGGTGGCGGCGATGCCGCCGGGACGATTGGAGCCGCGCCATTTGATCCAGGTCATCAGCGTGATTTTGTCTCCGGCTTTATCGCAGCGCAGGATTTTTTCACTGTTGTCCAGTTCCAGCTTAGCGGCGCGTTGCCTGGATTTTTGCAGAATGAAATTACAGGCGGTCAAGCCTTTTACCGGAGCGTCCTTGACAAATTCAACGCCTTTTCCGGCAAACTGAACGACTTTGGCGGAGCCCCCGGCTTTTCCGGAGTTTTCCAAGGAGGCTTTACCGTCTTTTGAAAAGGTGAATTTATATTGCATTTCCGCCGCGGCATTGAAGGTCAAGCCGAGAGAAAGAACGAATATTCCGGTTAAAATTTTGTTGTTCATTAAAAATATCCTTTTATTTTATCAGTTGGCCCAGGGCATCCAGAAGCGGCTGGGGGCGTTCGCCATATCGATATATTTCATGGCTGCCGCGTGTCCGTCCAGGAAGCCGATCACGTTATTATTATTGTTCCGGTGCCACGGATAAGTTTCAGCAATTGCGGAATAGGCGAAACAGCCGTCGCTGCCGCCCCAACTGGCAGTTGCACGGGTGTCGGCCCAGTAGCCGCGTTCCGGCAGATGTTTCAACCGGGTAATCTTGTAACTGACCAGCGTTCCGTATTTTTTCCAATAGTTGAAACAGGCCCCCATGGAGACATTCGAGTCGTTGCCGGTCCATTTTGACGGTGGTTTGGCGTAAGACGGACATTGTGCACCGAAAAATTTGCTTCGATCATAAGGAATATATTGTTTATCAGCAAAGACACAGGCTACCGGCAGATTGTCGATAACAGTGCCGGGGATGGTGGCGTCGGAATCGTCCATGTAAAGCTGCATGGCAAGACCCAGTTGTTTTTTGATGTTTACACATTTGATTTCTTTCGCTTTTTCCCGTGCCTGGTTTAAGGCTGGGAGCAGCATTGCCGCAAGAATTGCGATAATCGCGATCACTACTAGGAGTTCGATCAGTGTGAAGCCCGTTCTTGAAAACTTTTTCATTTTCTCATCCTTTCTTTGTTGATTAAATCATACCTGACAAACTTTTTGTTGTTCTTTTACCTCTATCTTATTATTTTCAATATCCACTTCCAGTACAGAGCCGTTATCAAACTCAAGTTCTTTAATTCCGTTCGTTAATTCGCGGTAATCATTTATCAGCATCGGCTCGGTTTTCAAACAATAACCGTTATCCCCGTAAGTCCGGAAATACGCGTCGATCAATTGTTCTTTGACTTCATTATAAGCGACAATTCCGAATTGCGGACTTGTACGCATCCCAACTTCCCACTGCGGGGCGATGCCCCATGCCGCCATTTCCGCTATTTTGTCCTGCCCCTTCTTTATGCCCATGCACAGTTTGACACTGCCGTGGAGCACAATTAACAGAAGAGGGATGGATTCATCCCGGAATTTCGCGGCAGCCGATGAAGCATGCCAGGCCGATAGATTTTTGTAGCAATGGTATACCCCGTCGAGTAGATCGAAATATGACCCGAAAGGCATTTCGGTCGAAACCGAGCCGATAACTGATGTCGCCATCTCAAACATTTTGCGGTTGCATTCGATATTGTCACGGCGCAGCGGCAGCGGATGCTGTTTGCTGAAACACGGCATGAAAGAACCGACCGCGTCAATATGGTGATGGCCGTGGACCCCGAGGGCCGCGATGTCGGCCAGGTCGCGCGGAACATATTTTTCGATATAAACCGCCGGACAGACTTTATGGGCCTGACCGCCGCTCCAGATGATCGATTCCCAGTATTCGCCGCTGCGATGGCGGATCAGTTCGTCAATATTGAATTCCGGCGAACAGGTGTAGGCCGCGCCGTAGGAATCGTGGACTCCCAGCATTATGTCTTGATCCGAACACCATTTTACCAGCTCGCGCATCGCGCTTTCCCCGCCGAGTCTTTCATCGACCGGCATCCGGGTTGGCGGCATGCCGTCGTGTCCGTCGATATTCCAGCCGACCAGTATGGCGCATATCCGGGTGACGCCGTGGGCCAGCAGATCCTCAAGGATTGCCCGGACCTCGGCGAAAGTCGCGGTAGCGTGATATTCACCGTGGCCGTTCGGGTGGGGCTCTTTATATGCCATAAAAAATTTCAGCATGAACCGGTCCCGGTAGCCGGTTGCCTCGGGGCGGGTTTGCGCTTTTTGCGTCCAGGTAGTCAGGCCTTTTTCAGCATAAAGCCAGTCGCGATACTTTTTCGCTATAAATACATAAGCTTCGCCGGAATGAGAAGCTGCTGACGCGAACGAGTACCTTAATTCGCGCGGGCCGGCAATTATCTCATCTTCCTGCTGCCAGCGGTAAACCAGTTCAGGATGAATACTGTTGACTCGCTCCTCTTCGTAATGTTGACGGCAGACCAGTACGGAGTCACATTCTCCGGCGGTTATCAGTGTTGACATGGTTCCGTTGTCGCGGTGAATCCCGAAGACCGGCATATTGCAGCAGTATTCCCATTGGTCGTTGCTGCTGTAAACCGTTTGCCGGAGTTCCCGGGAAACCGTTTTATTGAAAAACATTCTGGCGCCGCTCCAGTTGGGCAGCACCAGATAGCCGGATTCGCCAGTGATAGCGGCGTTAAATCCGGGCAGGACCTCAAGCGACAGGACCCGGTAAAGCATGGCGTGATTCTCGATAATATCTTCATGGTCGATTGCCACCCTGAAACCTGAACCGTCCGGCTCCAGAATAAACCGGATAGACAGTTTAATGTCGATCTTTTCAAAAATACCGGTTACTTTGATCGTATCGTTACCGACGGTGCTGCACTCATAAACGCCGGTCGAAGACAGTGACAAAGTTCCGGCGGTGCCGAACGCGACGGAGCTTGCCGAAGGCAGTGCGACCGCCTGGGCTCTTGGGTGTTGCCGGTCATAGTAGTTGAGGATCAGAAATGGTCCCGGCTGCGTCCAGGTTCCGGATGAATTAGAAAATGAAAAAACTCCTTCGTCGGATAATTTAATCGTAGCACCGCCAAGGGAGCGGGTGACACCGTCTACAGTTCTCATCAAAATGTTCCTGCTCTTTTGTTGTTAAAAATTCTCTGCCGCATCGGCACATTTTAAATTAAAGCTATTGCTAAAATATTTTTTCCCGGTCTTTCAACCTTCAACCTTCAACTTTCAACTTCAGTTGTCGTCAGGGCGTTATTCGCCGCATGATTTTCCCGGAACCAGTTCAGCTGTAACCAGCTTGGTGCAGTATTCACGGTCGTTGAGCATCGACATAAGCTGTTCATAGGTATGTTGACCAAAAAGATCAGGGTCAACTTCGAGTTTTGTCAGTGGAACATGACAGAATATATCGATGCCTTTATTGGCATAGGTGATGATTTTTACTTCTTCCGGGAATTTGATTCCCTTTTCCAGCAGTGCGTATAAAACGCCCCTGAAGGCCGAGTCGTTGGCGGTCAGAATCCCGTCCGGATTATTGTTTCCGTTGAAAAATTCCTTGATGCGGCCGTAGCCGGTTTGCGCGTGTGATCCGCAGCCGGCGATGGTTATATTTTCACGGGACAAGCCGTATTCTGAACAGAATTTGTTTACGCCTTCAGTGTAATCGGTGTTATTTCCTCTGAATTCATGGGATAAAACCAGAGGGCGGCGACAGCCCTGTTTGTAAAGATGGGCCAGGCCCTTATAGGTAAAATCACAGAAATCCACCTCAAGATAATTCACACAGACCGGCACCGGGCATTCGTTGTCCAGCCAGTCGCGGATAAAGTCGTTGGAACAGAATTCGATGACGGCTCTGACTTCTCCGCTTTCAATAGCGGATTTTAACTCATAGAAAGCTTTGTCGTAGGAGGCGAATTCGCTGCTGGAAAACAGCTTGCAGTCCCAGCCGTTGGCCGGGAATATACGGTTCAGGCTTTCCAGAAAAAGACTGAAAAACATAACGTCCGGATTGGTATAGATTTCTTTGCCGAAAATAATGCCGACGGTCTTGGTGTTGACGCCGTGGCGCACATAAGTGCCGCGACCCGGTTTGCGGTCGATCAGACCCCGGCTCATCAGGAGTTTCAAACTCTGCTGGACCGTGTCGGCGTTTACCTTGAATTGCTTGGCCAGGATTGTCGTGGCCGGGATCTTGTCACCGGGTAAAAGTTTTCCGGAGACTATTTCCCTCTCGAAATAAGCCGCGATTTGCAGGTAAAGCGCATTCGGTTTTTCTAAAGAAATTGTTTTCATTAAAAGTTATACCGTATTATATGGGTTTATCGTATTATACGGTATAAATTTAATTTTGTCAATAGGCATCGAAAAAAAAAGTAAAAAATTCACCGCTACTCTCCCAAACTGGAGAGGTGAAGTCAACAGTCAACAGTTCACAGTTCACAGTATTGATAATAATCATTACGTTTGATTTAAAATAATATGTAATTCGTTTATCATAAAATACTTGATTTATTGTTTTTATGGTCTGTGATGTCTGTGAAATAATGCCTGGATTCGCCTTGATAATAACGAGACCTGTTACCAGATGTCGGGCAAAATAACCCAACATTGAAAATGAATTCCTTGCATTTAACATTGCAAACATATATATTTTAAATGAGGAGAACTTCGAACAAGTTGATAATGATATTGGAGGAGTGAGCTGATATTCTAACTCGATACCAATAGTTTCTACTTGTTAATCTGAAATAATGCTAAAAATAGACGAAGTGGTAAGCAAAATGAAATCATTTGAATTGTTATTGAAAGATAATATTGGCAAAGGAGTTGATGTCCATTTTAAAAATACTGAGTATTTTGAATGCGGAGTTATAGCAGAAGTAGGGGACAACATAGTTAAATTGATAACAAAAAATCTGTGTAATGGGAAAAAGTACACAATGTATATACTCATCAACAACCTTCGAGAGATTAAATTCTTCGAACCGGATATTTTTGATGCAAACGGTTTCTATATTCAAGATGAGGAAGAGTGAATGAATTTTTCCTGGGTGAAGTTGTGCCAGTTTCTTGAAGATATTTTTTGTCTTCTTATGCTTGAGCCTGTATTTGTTTTATACGCATTTTCTTTTAAAAAAAAGAGATACAGGTTTTTTTCTTTGTATTTCCCCAAATCAATTATTGATGAAAATAAGGTTATTCAAGTATTTAACCAGATAGATAACTTTCTATGTCTTACAGAAGACAATATACATACTGATAAGGTTAAAAAAAATGTCAGGAAGATATATATTGATGATGGCAATTTGTCCCCTTGGTGGACAAAAAATGGAAACATAATTATACGACATGGTAGTCATTATTCTGAAAATTATGTATATACTTTCTCCTTAATAGTTTTGTTTGCATATAGAATTGGAATGAGAAAAAACGGAACAATCATGCCCCCGCAAGATATTTGTAGAGAATGTTTTGAAAATTTGTCAGCCTTTTTTGATGAACTTCCGTGTGATACATGCAAAATGCGGCAATATTTTTCAAACTTCGTCGAAGATTGGCAAAAAAGAGCAAAACTGAATTATTGAATAATAACTCCTTGGCGGATATAGTTGGAAGTAATAAAATCAAGAATCTATTTTTGTAAAAGTTATTTGTAAAGTAATTAGATTATGACTGTTGTAAAGACAATTTTTTTTTCATTCTTAATAGCTGGAGTAATATTCACATCGCTAATGTCTTTGTGTTTTCTGTCTATTTCCTTTTACACCATCATATTCGGTCCGGACAATCAGACGACGGTTATTGAGGCATGGGGCGCAGGTTTGGTCTATTTGTTTTTTTCATTAATATTCACCGCGCCATCTGTGTATGGAATATTTTCGATAGTAAAATTGACCAAAAAACGATCATTAAAACACGGTCTAAATATAAGAAAGGGAGTATTTTGAGTAATATACTAAAATATCTGTTTATCGTATGTTCATTGAGCAGTCTTCAGGTTTATTCAGGTTCGATAGCTGTTCCCTCGGATATTAATTATCAGGTTTATACCTTTGAGAGAGCATTCCCGGGGATAGGAGTGATTAAGCAAAAAAAGGGTGTAATGCAAATACCAGATGAGAAAAACGTGATAGTGGCCTTTAACGCAATAAATCGCAAAAACCTTTGGCAATACTCCTCCATGATAAAGAAGGTAATCGATTCAGAACCGGATGTTTATATTTCGCTTACAGTTCCTGGGTTGAATCTTTTGAATGGTCTGGGGGAACAGTGTCCGCCTATTAAAAATTTATCGGTTTGGATCATCGTGGATGATTTGGAAAAAGTTAATTTTTCCGGTTTTAAAAAATTATCACGATTAAGAGTTGCGGCCGGCTGCAAAAATGGTCGTAAAGTAATCCGCACTGGCAAACTGCTGAATTTTAAAATTTCAAAAAATGAGCAAGTGTATCTTGACCAGGTAGTTGCAAGCGCGTGCAGTAGTCAAGTCATAACAGAGCTAAGTATCAAAGCTCGCTATTTACCGATTAACCTTCCGGCATTGAATAACAAAAAACTAAAGAAACTCTCTATCGATGCGGGGAAATTGAGTTTACCGGATAATCTGGCAAATATTGATGATCTTGCCGTTTCATATATGGAAATGGTTAATCAGGAAAAAAGTCTGAAATCATTCCATTCGCTGAAGCAGTTGGAACTAACATCGGTAGATTTACCAACGGTATTTTCATTGCCTGACTATCCTGAATTAAGGCGCTTGTCTTTAGCATTCAATGAGTTTTCCGTTGTTAAATTAGGAAATATGCCAAAGCTTGAACAGTTTTGTGCCGATCACTGTAGTAATTTGAAAAAAATACAGGGCTTAGCTGATTTGAAACACCTAAAATCGGTTGATATTTCATATTGCACCAATATCGATAATTTAAGTTTTTTACCATTGAACAGCCCTCTTGAAAAATTGAATATCGCCAGCTGCGTTACAATAACAAATTTTAAAATATTATCACATCTGGCTTTTTTGAAAACAATCATTGTTTCTCATATGCATTTTGAAAATGTATTGAATAAGATCAAAAAGAATACTAAACCCGGATGTAAAATTGTTTCAGATATTGATTTATGAGCCAAGCCATAAGATAAGCGTATCAATCATGGAAATCAGGAATAAAGACAACGAAATACTTATGACAGTCTAAACTGAATCCCTTATCGGTTACGCGTTTGATTTGGCTGAATTGGATATGTCGGGAGCTGTCATGGATGGATTGACACTGGAAAACTGTGATTTTTCCTGTCTGAACTTGTCAAACGCTAGTTTCGCGCAAAGTGATTTATATTGGGCCTGTTTTTGGGGAACAAATCTTGAATATGTTGATTTTACCGGCGCAATCCTGAGAGGATGTGATTTTAAGAGTGCAGATTTGCGTGGTGCGAATTTAACAAACGCGAATCTTGCAAACGACAATTTAGGCGGCGCAACTCAGCTGCAGGGGGCCAATCTGACTGATGCTCAACTTGATGCGGATTTTACCGGAGCGGAATATGATGACCGAACAATTTTTTCATCCCGTTTTACCCCGGAAAAGCATAAGATGATATTCAAACTCGCGGAAACTCGTTAAACACATTGAGCGCATCTCTTTACATATTATTATGATGATTCAATTTGTATTCTCCGTGAGTCGGTCTTATAAATAAAAAAGCGCCGGAAAAATCCCGGCGCAAAGTTTTTATGCAAGACTGATACGCTCTTAGGCGTACAGATTCAAGCACCCGCGATTCGCGGCATCGGCATGGCTTCGATTCCCATGTCGGCATGGAGGAATTTGAGCAGCAGGTCCTTTTTCAAATCCTGACATTCCGGAACGTCCCAGAGGTTTTTCAGTTCGTCCGGGTCCTCCTGCAGATCAAACAACTCGCCATAAGGCTGATTGTAGTAGACAGTAAGCTTGTAGCGTTTGTCGATATAGGTTTTGAGATTCATCGTGGTCGGGTTGTGACGGTTTTCCACGATCACGTGATCGCGGATCGTCGCTTTTTCGCCGCTCCAGACCGGCTTTTCGTTCAGACCGGTCATGTAGCGCGGCACCGGCAGTCCGGCAAACGCCAGCATGGTCGGGGCCAGGTCCACGGTTGACTGCAGGGAGTCGGAGAACTTATTCTGCGGAACAACGCCCGGCATCGAGACGATCAGCGGTACTTTGACCAGATCCTCGTAATGGTGAATAGCTTTGGCGTTCAAACCGTGATGTCCGAGGAAATCACCGTGGTCGGTGGTGAAAACGACCAGGGTATCTTCAAGCAAACCAAGTTCTTCAAGTTTATCCAGAATAACGCCGACGTATTTATCCAGCATGGTCATCATGCCGTACATGGTGGCGATGTTTTTGGCTTTGACTTCGCGGCTGCTCAGGTGGCATCCTGCGCCGTGCAGGGCGTTTGAACCCTCATCGGTACGGTAGCTGTCCCAGTCGGCGTCCGGATCCTGAGTCATCGCGAAGTGCGGCGGCATGTCGTCGAATTCGTTATCAGCCATTTCCGGTACGGTCACTTTGGCCGGGTCATACATGCTGGCATAGGGTTCCGGGACCATATACTGCGGGTGCGGGTCGAAGAAGCTTGCCCACAGGAAAAAGTTTTCGTTGTTAGACTTGTATTCTTCCATAAACTTATTGGTCTGGTCGGCGATCCAGGTGTTGTAGTGGATTTCCTCCGGGATCTCCCAAGCCTGGCCGGGAACGCGTGGTTCATGCGGGGATTGGGTATAGGCGTCACCTTCGATAGTGTAACATGACGGACTCGCCCGGAAGTAATCGCGCCAGTTGTCATAACCCTTTGCGATCATCCATAACGCGTAATGCTGGCCGACGTGTGATTCGTCGGTATGGTTACGCGCCAGGGCGTAATCCCGGAATCCGTAGAACGGTTTATCGTAATTTTTCCAGAATTCAAGGTCGTGCAGATAGGGATACGCTTCAAGCGACGGATATTCTTCGGTCGACAGCAGCGGTTGGAAATGGGCCTTGCCGACCAGTCCGGTGCGGTATCCGGCTTTGGTGAATTCCTCTCCGACGGTCGGGACGTCTTCCATCATTTTTGTGCCGAGGCTGTAGGCACCGTGCTGGCTTGGATAGGTTCCGGCGATCCAGCTGCAGCGGGTAGGGGTGCAGGTCGGGTTGACCGTATAGGCCCGGTTGAAATAGGTTCCCATTTTCGCCAGACGGTCAAGGTTCGGGGTTTGGACCTCCGGATTGAGGAAGCCCATGGTGTACCAGTGCTGCTGGTCGCTGGTTATCAGCAAAACATTCTTTCTATCACACATCTTTAATTTCTCCATAAAATATTAATTTAACCACGAACAATGAAATGAGCGCGAGCATTGCGCAGGGCAACACACGAAAAAGCACGAAATAAGTTTTTTCTTTTTTTCAGCTTTGCTGAAAAATTTATATTATTCCTTATGCTCATTCACGGTATAATCTTGCATATAATTGATATATGGTTAAGTAATATACTGCTTGAAAAATTGCCTGCAACTGATTATATTTGATAATGTCTGAACAAAATTGATAATGCTGGGTTGATATGGATACAAACTGGGAACCACCGTTTTTACTTTTTCACGCCGGCCGGGCGCGGGCGACCGACCGGTCCTACCGCAATGACTGTCGGAATTCTGACGGGCCGCCGCGCATTTTGATCAAACGTACCATTTCCGGGACCGGCGTCGTTTACGTTCACGGCAAGCGTTTTTTGATTCCGGCCGGACACGCGATGTTTATCGAGCGTCCCGGCGATTACGTCTATTGCCACGAAGAAGTTGCCGAACCGTGGTGCTTTGAGTTTGTCAGCATGGCCTTCCGTAATCCGTCCGGTCTGCTGCCGCGTGACTTCGCTGACAATCCGGTGTTCGATCTCCGGGACCAGCCGGAACTTGAGCGGCGCTTGCAGGAATTGATCGATATCTGCAACACCCCGGACTATCGGCCTGAACTGAAACATTCTGCTTTGGCCTACAGTTTTTTCCTGTCGTATATCGCGGCCCGGAGTGAAAAGACCGCCAGGCCGCCTGAAAGCGTGATGCGGTTGCGCAAGATTCTCGAATCAGACCTGGCACAGCCGGTGGAACTGGACAAACTGGCCGCGGAATTCAAATGCCGCCCGGAGACGCTGATCCGTAAGTTTTCCGCCAGTTTCGGCGTTACCCCGGTTAAGTTCCGGACGAAGGTCCGGCTTCGCTATGCCTGCCGCCTGCTGGCGGAGAGCAATCTTTCGATCAAGGAGATCGCCCGGGAATGCGGATTTGATTCCCAGGAATATTTTGCCCGGCAGTTCCGCAAATACATCAAAACCGCCCCCGGCGCCTATCGTGCCAACCCCGACCCTTTACTCATCACCGGCCTCCAGCTTTGATTGCCCGTACGACGGACGGCGTTAGTACCGCTTCAAACTCCAGTCGCTAAGGCTCTTTAGGGAAGCGGAAGTTAAGTATATCGGGTTTAATACCCCGCTTTTTGGAGCGCTTTTGATAAATAATTTTTGCAAAGCTTTTTTAAAAGCCACTCCAATACCTCGTATGTTTGCATCGAAGTAGTTTATTCTCGATGTATTCATTAAAGTCGGCATTCAGAGAAACTTTTCATTCTCTCAACTTGAGTTGAATGTAAATTTGCATTCTAAACAACCTGCGATATAGTAAAAATCCCTTATTCTTTTAAGATAAAAGGAACGGGGAATAAAAAATCACAACTTGTATATAAAGAGGTAAATCACAATGAAAATCTCAAGGAAAGCTTTGTTTTACTTAGCGGTAATTTTGCTGTTCAATCTGAATAATATTGCTTTAGCAGATAAACCGGAGGCTTTAAAAAAAGACAAATTCTACTTATTTCTGCTGGTTGGACAGTCAAATATGGCTGGTCGGGGCAAAGTTCAGGCTCAAGACAAAGTTCCAGTAGATAGAGTTTTGTCTCTGAACAAGGCCGGGAAGTGGGTTCCGGCAATTGATCCGATTCATTTTGACAAAAAGGCTGCTGGAGTTGGTCCTGGCAGGACTTTCGGTATTCTTGCCGCCAAACAATATCCGGGGGTTACGATTGGCTTGATTCCATGTGCCTGCGGCGGTTCTGCAATCAGTCAATGGACTCCCGGCGCGTACCATAAGCAAACTAAAAGCAAGCCTTATGATGATGCTGTAAAGCGTGCAAAACTTGCGATGAAAGACGGGATACTCAAAGGAATTCTCTGGCATCAGGGAGAAGGTGATTGCCGGCCTGAAAGAGCAGCTGTTTATGAAAAGAATTTGACAGAATTGATTGCGTGTTTCAGAAAGGAATTAAACGCTCCTGATGTCCCGTTTGTCATTGGTCAACTTGGAAAGTTCAAAACATGGAGTTCCGCTCGCCAGGCTGTTGACCAGGCACAAAAAGATGTTGCTGCGAAAGTGAAAAACACCGCGTTCGTAAAAGCAGATGGTTTGATCTCAAAGCCGGATAAGGTTCATTTTAATGCCGCATCACAGAGAGAATTTGGTAAACGCTATTTCGAGGCCTATTTGAAACTTGTAACTCCGTGATGAGTGATGAGTGATGAGTTGTGAGTGATGAGTTGTGAGTGATGAGTGACCAATGATAAGTGATGACTGGTGAAGGGGATTTTTAATTGCCGCTTCGCTCCGGCTTTGAATTATTTTTAGTGCAAAATGTTTTTTGCTAACATTGTTTGCTTTTGTCTGTTATACTGATTATAATAGAAACATGTCATTCATTTCTCAAAAAGAATCAAACCTCATTTACGGAAATCGACCTTTCGCGATAAAATAATCAGGACGAATGTCCATGGAGGGCGAGTGTCCCACGAGCCGCCCGTCTGCGCGGCATGTCCGGCTCAATAGAGTTTCGCCCTCCAAATATGAATTACAAGCCGATAGTCTTCTAATAAATGCATTTTTCAGTGATTTATATATATATTTATCTTCGAGAAAAGACTGATCGGTAACGCTATATATTTGAATTTGATGAAAAAATATCATACCGGGGCTTGAAAAAACGACATGTTCTATCTATTGTCATTATATGGATAAACATTCTTAATTCGTAATTCGTAATTTCTAATTCTTATGCATAGCATAAGCAAGGATCGTCAGTGAGTGGACAGGGAATAATCAAGGCTCAGAAACCGATGAATCAGGTTTTGTACGCTCTGGCGCCGGCGGCGCTGGCGTCGATCTATTTTTTCGGCTGGCGCAGTCTGGTCATGCTGGTCGTGGTCAATTGCTTCGCTTTTCTCAGTGAATACTGTTTTGCCAAATACTACAAGAATCAGGTGACCGCGGCGGTCTTTGTGACCGGTTCGCTCTTCGCATTGTCGCTGCCGCCGGACCTGCCGTACTGGATGGCGGTGGTCGGAATCGTTTTCGGCGTGGTCTTCGGTAAAATGGTCTTCGGCGGCTTCGGCAAAAATATCTTCAATCCGGCGATTGCCGGACGCGCTTTTATCTATATTAACTTTACCACCCAGATGAACGGACGCTGGTTTGAGCCGGTAGCCGGCAAACTCGGCGGTTTGACTCATTACATGATTAATATCGACGCCGTTTGTTCCGCAACGCCGATGCAGGTTATGAAAACGGGAGGACAGGTGCCGTGGCTGGATCTGCTGCTGGGCAATACCGCCGGGTGCTTCGGCGAAACCAGCGCGTTGCTGCTTCTTCTTGGCGGCGCGTATCTCCTCTGGAAAAAGGTTGCCAATTACCGCCTGATCGTATCCTGTCTGGTCGCGTTTCTGGTTTTGCAGGGCGGCCTTTGGTTCGGCGGAGTGAAAGAGGCGATCCCGCCGTTACAGGCTTTATTCAGCGGCGGTTTTATGCTGGGATTGATCTTTATGGTAACCGAACCGGTGAGCGCGCCTAAGACCAATCAGGGACGCTGGATCTACGGTGCTTTGATCGGCGTGCTGACCGTTCTGATCCGGACTTTTTCGATCTGGCCCGAAGGGATGATGTTCGCGATCCTTATCGGCAATATGTTTGCGCCGTTAACCGATTTCTATGTCAAAGAATTTACCAGCGGTAAAAAGAAATGAAGAAAAGTAAACTCCAGGAAGCGTTGTATACGATCATCTTTATGGTGGTTATGACCGCGATATGTGTCGGCGGCGTTTCGTTTGTTTACCAGAAAAGCAAAGCCCGGATAACTCTGAATGAAGAGATGTTTTTACGTAAAGCGGTTTTACAGGCTGCCGATATCCTGCCTGAAAAAGCCGATGCTAAAAAGGTTTCACAGGTATTTGACGAACGGGTGAAAAAAGAAAAGGAATATTATCTGGTCAATAACGGTAATTATGTTTTTCCGGTAACCGGGACCGGGCTTTGGGGTAAGATCGATGCGGTTGTCGGGGTGAAGAAAGACGGCAAATCCCTGACCGGGATCAGTTTTACTCAGAATAATGAAACTCCGGGCCTGGGCGCCAGGATTACCGAATCATGGTTCTGCAACCAGTTCAAAGGCAAGACCGGTCCCATGAGCTTTGTGGCCGAAGGCACCAAATCAGATAAATCCGACCAGTTTGACGCGATCACCGGCGCGACGATAACCACTCGTGCTGTTCAGAGTATGGTCAATAAAACTTTGAAGGAAGCTCCGGATGTTTTGAACGGAGGTAAAAAATGAGCAAAGATAAACCCAAAGAAATTATGGTCAACGGCTTGTTCAAGAACAACCCGATCCTGATTCAGGTACTCGGGATATGTTCGACGCTGGCGGTGACCAACGTGCTGAAAAACACCGTGGTTATGGGCGTGGCGATGATCTTTGTCTGCGGTTTTTCCAGTTTTACGGTGTCTTTGCTGCGTAAACTGATTCCGTCACGGGTACGCATGATGGCGGAAATCCTGATAATCGCCACCGGGGTTATTCTGGTGGACATCGTATTGAAAGCGCATCTGCCGGACATCTCCAAACAGCTCGGCCCGTATGTCGGTTTGATCATAACCAACTGTATTGTCATGGGGCGGTGCGAGGCCTATGCATTGTCGAATCCGCCCCTGCAATCCGGCCTGGACGGGATTGCCAACGCCAGCGGCTACGCGCTCGTACTGGTGGTTATCGCCACAGTCCGGGAACTGCTTGGTTCAGGGTCGTTATGGGGCGTACAGATCCTTGGCGACTGGTGGACCAACTGGTCGGTTATGGTTATGGCTCCCGGCGGTTTTTTCGTGCTGGCGGTGCTGCTGTGGATCGTCAAAGGGATTTTTGACAAGGAACCGGAAAAGAAGGAGGCTAAATCATGAATGAAACAATTCTCTCATATTTTGCGATTTTCTTTTCCGCGATCTTCACCCAGAATGTCCTGTTGACCTATTATCTCGGGATGTGCCCGTTCCTCGGCGCGTCGCGAGAAGTCAAGACCGCGGTCGGGCTCGGCGCGGCGGTTACGCTGGTGATGACGGTGTCCACCGCTTTATGCTGGCTGGTTTACTGGCAGATGCTGGTCCCGTTCGGGCTGGAGCATTTGCGGTTCATTATTTTTATCATCGTCATTGCCGCCTTTGTTCAGGTGGCGGAGATCACAATCGAACGGGTATCGGAAAAGCTCTATAAGGCGCTGGGGATATTCCTGCCGCTGATCACGGTTAACTGCGCGATATTGGGCGTGTGTTTGTTTATGGTCATTCGTGAATACGCTTTTGTCAAAACCTGTTTTTACGGTTTGGGCAGCGGCCTCGGCTGGATGCTGGCGATTATGGCGATGGCCGGGATTCGTCAGAAGATGTCCAATGCCAATGTTCCCGGACCGTTGGCCGGGACCGGGATTTCGTTGATAATCGCCGGTATCATGGCAATCGCGTTCATGGGGCTTTCCGGCGTGATCAAGGGCTGATAGCAAGTATTGAATAGCGCTGAAAGCGCGTCACATAACAGCAGCCCGGGGTGATTGAGCGTAGCGATTGAACCCCGGGAGCAGTTAAAAAATATTAAAAGCCCTGAATGGGCGACATATAGAGCAAGGTACTTATCAGCCGGAGTAATAAAGGATTCCCGTCAGGGAAATAACAATATAAAGTTTTGGAACAAATATTTATGCAGGAAGTTTTAACAGCCGTCGCGGTATGTTGCGGAATTACCGCCGGATTAACTCTGATAATCCTGATCTTCAACGCGACAATCGGGAATTACGGCGAGTGCGAACTTGACATTAACGACGGTTCAAAGAAACTGAAGGTCGAGGGCGGTTCGTCATTGCTTTCCTCGTTGAATGCGGAAGGTATTTTTATTCCGTCCGCCTGCGGCGGCAAAGGCTCCTGCGGGTTGTGCAAACTCAAGGTTCACGAAGGGGCAGGGGAGGCATTGCCGACGGAAATCCCCTGGCTCACGAAGGAGGAACTGGCGGCGAACGTTCGTTTGAGTTGTCAGGTGAAGGTAAAAAACGATTTGAAGATTGAGATTCCGGAAGAATATTTCCTTATCAAAGAATTTCAGGGCAAAGTAACTTCGATCCGGGATCTGACCCATGACATTAAAGAAGTGGTTGTAACCTTGCTTGATCCCTCGGAGGTCGACTTCCGGGCCGGACAGTTTATGCAGATCAAAGTGCCGGAATACGAACTCAGTTCCGAAGAGGTCTATCGGGCTTATTCGATATCATCTCAACCGTCCGAGCATAACAAAGTTGAATTTGAGATCCGCCTGGTCCCCAATGGGATTTGTACCACATACGTACATAAATACCTGAAGGAGGGCGACAAAATCACCATTAACGGTCCGTACGGCGAATTCTTTTTGCGGGATACGGAACGCGAGGTCGTCTGTATTGCCGGCGGTTCCGGTATGGCGCCGATAAAATCCATTCTGCTGGACATGAAAGACAATGGCATCAACCGCAAAACCCGCTACTTTTTCGGAGCAACTTCTAAAAAAGACCTGTTTCTGCTTGATGAGATGAAGCAGCTTGAACAGGATTTACCCGATTTTACATTCATTCCGGCGTTATCCAGCCCGGAGCCGGAAGATCAATGGGAAGGGGAATCCGGCCTGATAACCAAGGTGTTGGAGAAACATCTGGAAAACGGCGACAATGTCGAGGCATATTTGTGCGGCAGTCCGGGGATGATCAATGCCTGTATCAAGGTTCTGACGGATAAAGGTGTTCCGGAAGAACTGATTTACTACGATAAATTTGCGTAAGGAAACATATCATGAAACTTTCACCGGAAATGAAGAAGATCACCGCGAACATGCAGCCGGGCGTGATCACCGTCAACGGCTTTCTCGGTGATGACCATCGTGATCTGGTCCAGATTCTCGACGAAGACGACAACACTGTAAAAAAACTGGGCCTGACGCACCAGCAGATTGCCGCGAAAATGCGGGAACTGCGGGATAAAGGCGAGGCCGGGTTGGATGAATTTATCAAGATTCCACCGCATTTTGCGGTTAGGGTGGCTACGGTCCGCGGCGGCATCCGCTGTCCGTTTGAGGATAAAGGTTTGATCCCGAAATCAAACATTACGGTTCGCAATCTTGAAACCGGAGAAGATATTACTTATACCGATTTGTGCATTCATTTTATTGAAAAGCACGGCTTTTATCAAGGCAAGTCATCGCTTTACCGTAACTCTCCCGAGAAAATTGTCCGGGTTCTTGAAATCTAATAGTGCGATTTATTGATTTTTTGTTTACTTAAGTATCTTGTTTATATTTACTTATGGCTAAATTAAAATCAAACGTAATAATTATTATGAAATATCGCAGGCTTATTTTTTTCTGCAAAAAAACTTGAAAATATTTAATCCAAACGTTTGTATTTTGTTTTTCTGGTTGTATTTTAAAATTAATCCAAACGTTTGTATTTTGTAATTTAAGCAGGAGATAATAATGCATCGCGAAAAAATGAATCACTACAAACAACGCGTCAACTTCTTTTTTGACTTGTTGCAGCGGGACTACCTGAAACAACAGACCTCCATGCAGGCTGAAGGCTTTGTCACGGACGAACCGGTTCCGTTTTCGGATATTTCACAGTACGAGATGAAACCGATCAAGGCCGGAGATGTCTGGGGCAATAACTGGCAGTGTGCCTGGATGCGGGTAACCGGTCAGATTCCGGCGGAATGGCGCGGGGAAAAAGTTGTTGCCCGGATCAGTGTCGGCGGGGAAGCCTTGATCTTCAATCATGAAGGTTTACCTTTGCAGGGCTTGACTGACGGTTCGGTTTTCTGGACCAGTTTTGTACGTGATATTTTTCCTGTTGTCGATCAGGCGGAAGGCGGGGAAAACATAGATTTGCTGATTGACTGCGCAGCCAACAAAATAGTCGGATTGGAACTGGACACCCATCCCCGGCTTGATACTGATAATCCTTATGGTCGCGCCGCCGGCAAACTGGCCTACATGGATCTGGTTGTTTTTGACGAGGATGTCTGGCAGTTGATGCTTGATTATCAAGTCGGCCTGTCACTAATGAATACTTATAAAGACGATGATTACCGTTTCCGTCAGCTTCTGTTGATTCTCAGTGACGCGATTGATCTCTATTGCGGCAGCCCGGAAAACGCGTCGAAAGTCAGAGCTTTCCTGAAAGAGAAGCTATTCAGTGCGAAAGCCAATTCTAGCGCCTTGAATGTGACCTCTGTGGGCCATGCCCATATCGATACCGCCTGGCTCTGGCCGATGCGCGAGACTATCCGGAAATGCGGTCGGACCTTCGCCAATCAGATTGCTCTGATCGAACGTTATCCCGGATATGTTTTCGGCGCGTCCCAGCCGCAGCATTACCAGTTCACCAAAGATCATTATCCTTCGCTTTATGAAAAGATCAAAAAAGCGGTTGCCGACGGCAGATGGGAACTCCAGGGCGGCATGTGGGTTGAAGCCGACTGCAACGTTATCAGCGGCGAGTCGATGGTCCGGCAATTTGTCCATGGCAAAAACTTCTATATGGATGAATTCGGGGTTGACGTCAATAACTTATGGATTCCAGACGTCTTCGGATACTCCGCCGCTATGCCCCAGATCATAAAAGGCAGCGGCTGTAATTATTTCCTGACCCAGAAGATTTCCTGGAACCAGTACAATAAGTTTCCGCACCATACTTTCATGTGGCGCGGCATCGACGGCACCTCCGTTCTCACTCACTTTCCGCCTGAAAATACCTACAACGCCAGATGTATTCCGGAAGAGTTGTGTCCCGCACAAAACCGTTTTAACGAAGCTGAAAAAGTTGATGAATTCATGTCGCTGTACGGGTTGGGCGACGGCGGCGGCGGTCCGCGTGACGATTATGTCGAACGCCTGATGCGCTTGAAAGATCTGGAAGGCTGTCCGAAAGCTGAATTCGGTCACGCCGCCGACTTCTTTGACCGCATCAACCGTTTTGCGGACCAGCTTGATGTTTGGGAAGGTGAACTCTATCTTGAGGAGCATCAGGGTACTTTGACTACTCAGGCCCGGGTTAAAAAGATGAACCGGAAACTTGAATATATGTTGAAGCATGTTGAGTTTGTTTACTCCTGTCTTCCCTTGCCGGAATATCCGGTCGCGGAACTTGATCGTCTCTGGAAGACGCTTCTGGTTAATCAGTTCCATGATATTATCCCGGGGTCATCTATCACGCGGGTTTACAAGGAAACCAACGCGACTTATGATGAAATGTGGGCCACCTGTCAGGAACTGCTTGCCGCCGCGGCCGCAAAACTGCTCAAGCAGGATGACGCCTGCATGACCTTGTTCAACTCACTCGGCTGTGAATATCGCGGGCCGATTGCTCTGCCGGAAGGCTGGAACAGTGCCAAGGTTGACGGCGAGTGTCTGGCTTGTCAGGATGAAAACGGCAAAGTCATGGCTGAAGTATGTATTCCGGCTTACGGCTTCGTGACGCTTGAGAAAGCCGAATGTGTTGCCGAAGCGGTTTCCGGTGGGAATGACCTGGTACTTGAAAACGATTATGTCCGGTATGAGTTCAATCAGGATGCCCAGCTTGTCAGCGTCTATGACAAAGAAGTTGATTATGAGTTGATCAAAGACGGCGCCACCGCAAACGTGCTGTCAATCTATCACGATGATCCGGTTCGTTTTGACGCCTGGAACATTGATATTACTTATGAAAACCAGCATCTTGAAGACGCCAGGGGAATCAAGGCGGTCAAGACCGTTGACGGTCCGTTGCGCCAAATTCTGGAATTTGATTTGAAGATCAGCAATTCCACCATAAAACAGAAAGTAATCCTTGGTCATGGACGTCGTCTTGACTTTGTCACCGAGGTGGAATGGGACGAATCCCATCGTATGCTGCGGACTAAGTTCCCGGTGGATATTCATACCACCGACGCGGTTTTCGACATCCAGTACGGCTACATCAAGCGTTTCTCCGCCCGTAATACCAGCTGGGACTTGGCGCGTTATGAAGTTCCGGCCCATCGTTACGCCGATCTTTCCGATTCGCAATACGGGGTGGCGCTGCTTAATGATTGCAAATACGGTCATAAGGTCTTTGAAAGGACGCTTGACTTGACCTTGCTTCGTTCGCCTAAATACCCTGACTTCAACGCGGATATGGGCTCGCATCAGTTCACTTACAGCTTGTTGCCGCATACCGAGTCTCTGCTTGATTCGAACGTGATCAACAACGCTGCGATCCTGAACCAGCCGCCGTTGCGTTTTGAAGGCTTCAAGGCCGGCGACGCAGTATTGCCGTGTTCATTGGAAGCCGAAGATATTTCGCTTGAAGTATGCAAAAAGGCGGAAAAGGAAGAGTGTCTGGTTATCCGTCTGGTGGAAACCAAAGGACGTCGTTCCAAAGGAACCCTGAAATTCAATAAGCCAATCAAAAGTCTGGTTCGGACCAACCTGATTGAATGGGAAGACAACGGAACGGTCGAGTTAGCTAATCTGACCGCGAAAGTTGAACTCAAGCCGTTTGAAATAGTTACCTTCAAGGTCTATTGAATAAATGGCGGTAACGTTAAAAGACATTGCGGAAATCTGCGGTGTGGATGTTTCGACGGTTTCGCGTGCTTTGCGCGATGATCCGAGAGTCCAGCCGCAGACCCGCAAAACTATACAGGAACATGCCGGAAAACTCGGCTATGTTCCGAACCTTGCCGCCCGCAATCTTGTTTCAGGCAAAACGCTTAATCTCTGGATGATTATTCCCGATGTAAATCAGGCGATCACCAGGGAACCGGCCAGTTTTTTAAGTGAAAGCTTGAAGAGTAAAGGTTACGATCTTCTGCTGACATTGTATCACCATGACGCGGACGATCTCAGACACAAGCTGCAGAGGCTTTCCCAGAATGTTGCTGACGGCGCATTTGTTATACCGGATTCAAGCGACTATTTTCGTGAGGCGGCCGGCCTGCTTGAGCGGGATTTTCCGTTAGTGTTTATTGACCGCGGGATGAATATTTTAAAGAGTACAACTGTGACCACTGCCAACTCGAAAGCGGCGGCCGAGCTTGCGAAAAAATGTCTTGATGCCGGAGCAGATCGGTTCGTCATTCTTTTTGGTGAAAAGAATACGGCGGCCGATGCCCGTTTAAGCGGAGCGCTTGCCATACTTGATAAGCAGAAGATACCGTATATAATCGCGGGCACGCTGGATGATCTGGATATGTCCTTCATCAATACCGGCAAACCGGCGTTTCTCGCGTCGTCTGCCGGGTATATAAGTCAGCTCACCGACAATTTATCCGGGTTGAAATTCATTGCCGGGGTGTTTGACAACTGGATTGGATTGACCGAAGATTTTACCCATATTTTTGTTTGCAAGCAAAACTTCATGGGAATAGCCGAACAGGCGGCGAAAGTCATGCTTGAAAAAATCAAAAACCGCAAATGCAAAAGCGGAGTGATTGAAATACCCGCCTTAACATTCAACACCCTCAAGTCTTAATGATAAGAGTTTAATCTGTAGTTATTTATATTTTATTTATAATCTTACTGTCTGACTATTTGACAAATCAACTTTCAGCGTATATATTATCTTCAAATCACCAACTTCGGAGGCTTGAACAATGGAATCTAGAATGAAAATCAAAGGAGAAGGCTGCTATTATCACTTGTATAACCGGATCGGCTGCTGCAAAGGCGAACATCCTTTCTCTGTGATTGATAAGGAATACGGCTTTCGTCTTCTGCAAAATCTTTGTGATTACTTTCTGATTGAGGTCATTTCGGCCGCCTGGATGGGCAATCATTTCCACCTCGTGGTCTACGCTCCCGGGCCGGATGAACTGCCGCCGCTTGAGAACATCGTCAACCGGCATAACAATTATTACAAATCAATGAAAACAACGTCGAAATTCGCCCCGAAAAATCCGGTGATCAGCCTCGAAAACGCAGCTCTATGCAAAGAAATCTCCCTAAAAATGATCGACATCAGCCGTTTTATGTCGGCCTACCAACGACGCTTTTCCTGCGTATATAATGAAACCCGAGACCGGACCGGACAACTCTGGGGCAGACGTTTCAAAAGCACAATTCTCGAAAAGGTCAATGCCCTGGCCGCATGCGTCACCTATGTCGAACTCAACCCGGTTCGGGCCGGTTTGAAAAAAGATCCGGGCGAATATAGTTATTCCACTTGGGGACGCTACTGCCAAAGCGGCAGACACATATTTTATGGTAATTTTGTCAAACATATGAAACCGAATATCACGACCGGTGACACCTCGAAATGGACTGACAAAGAGTTGTTCGCGTTCTTCCGGGGCGAACTGGCGCGAATCGTAGCGGTTGAATCAGGCGCTTCCAGTGAAGAAATCTACGCCGCGCGCGATAAAGCCCGTCAAAAAGAATCCATGCACGTCCTTTTCCTGCGTCGCACCAGACACTTTACCGATGGCGTAATTCTGGGATCAAAAATATTTATCCGTGAAACCGGAAGTTGTTTTGGCGATCCAGAGCGAATGCGCAAAAAACAATTGGCTAGAGGCTTGAGTCCATCTGGTATGGCGTTATATTGTTTTCGCAAGCTGATAAATTGATAAATCAGGTTAAGACGAATTCCGTGGATATCTTCACTTTCAGTTCGGTTCCTGGTATGAGTGTTTTTGTGCATCCGCCGCAGGCTTCGATTTCCATAAAACCTGACGGATCGCAATAAACGCTCAGTTTAACGCCTTTTTCCGATGGCTGTTCTGTCGGCGGTGCATCGATGATATCAATGTAATCCTGATCAACCGGCAATTTTTCGGCAAACCTTTTGACCCGTAAATTGTCGCGGATGTATTCTATCCACGGCACGTTCCGGCCAAGTGCAATTTGAAAACGCTGCGGCGTTTCAGTATTTACCACATATATCCCGTCCTGTTCTTTGCGTTGCAACTCACTTGAATCGTAGAGGTCCCATATTTCATTTGGGGCAGGCGGCGGCATGATTACTTCGCCGCCGGGGGCGGAATCAAACTGGCACAAAGACCAGGGCGCAAGCAGAAATTCTCCTTCATCCAATTCCCGGGTTCCGATATAACGGATTACTTCGGTAACATTCTGGATGAGCTTGTCATCGGACGCCTCAATGCGAATATGACGTTCAAACTCGCAGGGAATGCCGAGTTGCCGACTGTTTATCAGATCGACTTCCGCACGCATTACCGCGGAGTTTTCCGTTGATGCGACAATTTCCCAGACTGCGCCGGTGATAGCCGGGGGAACCCGCCATGAGCCGGAAGCGTACTCATAACCGAAACAGGTTCCTTCCGGGGCAGGCCATAGGGTGTCGCCGCCGGGATTAAGGAATCCTGACTTGTTGCTGCGGTTGAAGATCGCGTCGGGAACGACGCGATTCAAAACCTGCCCGTCAAGTACCGCAAAAAGCCTGCCCTCGAGATCTAGTCCGCAAATAATTCCGTTCTCCGGAGTGCCGACTACATGAGTACGGCGTGATGCTGTTTGCATCAGCTCGATCAGTTTATATCCGGTCATGATTCAAGCGCCGCAATCATATCACGCAAAATAATATCTTTGGCCCGGTTGCCGTATTCAAGACAGGCTTTTTTCGCGCCCTGGGCATACCATTTTTCTTCAGAAAAACGGGTCATGTCAACGCAATTCGGGACAAATGCCATCATCAGCGAGGTTTCCTGTTCTCCGGCGTGATCGATCGGAAATTCCGCCTGGGCTTCAGCGCTCATGAAAGGATGAATTTTTATCCAGTTGAACGGATTGTCGCCCTCGGCGTTATTATCATAATAATCGGCGGAAGAGTTATCGCCCCACCAGTCTTCGCCGCGTTCGCGTTCAAGGAACGCAAAGGTTTCCTGGCGCGCCGCCAGCTTGAACGAAAGGTCGGTCGGCATGCCGGCTGCGAAGTTTTCGCTCTGGTGGTGAATGAACACGTGAATATTCCTGAACCCGATACGCAGCATGTTGTAGAATAACTGACGCGCGAACGGCTGCAGCACTTCGGTATTGATGTGAACTGAACCGTTGCGTTCGGGTTTTTCCACGACGTAACTGCTGGCTCCGTAATAGAACGTCGGGAAGATTACCAGCGGCATTTCCTGTTCCAGAATATGCAGGGCGCTTTCCGGCAGGAGTGTATCCACGCCGGGCGTCAGGTGTTCGCTGTGGTATTCGAGAACCCCGACCGCCAGCGCGACCGGGGTGTTATTGTCAATGGCTTCCCGGATCTGGTCCGGGAACATTCTTTCATAGCGCATATTTCGCTCCTCATTTATATAGGAAATTTACATTGTCAAACCTTGCAGTTCAACCGGACACCGGTAAAAATCAGCAGTCGATTTCAATAATATCCATATAGGTTCCTTTATTCAGCATTTCGGCGGGGCCGGATTCGCTGACTCTGAGGCCGTTTTCCCAACGCAAACCGAAATCTTCATCATGGAAGAATGTGTCCGCCTGGAAAGTCATATCGGGCTCCAGAATATAATCGCTGATTGACTCCATCCAGGGTTGTTCCACTTCCATCAGGCCTAAACCGTGGCAGGGGCCGTACAGATAGTATTTTTCCATTCCGGCGGCCTTGACCATTTCCTCGTATTTGATCGTAACTTCCTTGGCCACGGTTCCGGCCCGGACGAGCTCAAATGTTTTGTAGTGCATTTCTTTCCCGAACTCAATCAGGCTACGCTGCCGGTCGGTCATTTTTCCAAGACAGATCGGCCGTCCAACGGATGGCGAGTAGCCGTCTACTTTCCCGCCGACGTTGATTTGAACGATATCGCCTTTTTCCAGTTTGCGATGAGTGCCGCGGGAAATGGCGTTAGTGGTTTTCTTGCCGCCGAAAGAATAAATTGTGTGAGCTTCGCATTCAGCTCCGTTTGCGTAAATAGCATTGATTGCAACTCCGGTCAACTCCAATTCGGTCATGCCGGGTTTTACCGCTTTAAGCATGGCTTCGAGGGCGATTTCGCCAATGCGCAGTCCTTCGCGCAGGCAGGCCAGTTCGGCGGGGGATTTTACCGCCCGGAGTTTTGTCGTAATATGGTCGGCGTTGACGATTTCCGCATTCGGAAAGGCCTCTCTGAGTCCTTCATACATCGCCATATTCGTGCAGAGATATCCTGCCACGCCGATGCGTTTGACGGACTTGACGCCGATTGAGTCGAATACGTCATTGAAACTGCTTCCTGCATGGCCTGGATAGGCTGGATTCGCGGTTTCGCGATAATGTCTTACCTTGTGAATATTCTCCATCGGGCTGCGTCCAGCGGCAAATTCGCCGGATTCCAATCCCACCATTAATGCGGATTTACCGGACGGGGCGATTGCCACGCCGCCCATTTCAAAAAGCGGCCAAAAAGCTGAAAAATACCTGACATTTGACGCGTCCGCGTCACTGGAATTGGCAACCAGTACATCAAACCCGGCTTCAGTAATTAATTTAGCGGCGCGGGTTCTGCGTTCGGCATACTCTTCAATCGGGATCATTGGTCCATTACTCATTTTCTGTTCTCCTGTTTTATGTTAATTGTTTAAACTGTTGCGAATTATACTTGCACCACAGAGGACACGGAGGAACACGGAGAAAGGTATAAGTTTTCAGCTCAAGCGGATAAATAAAAAAACTTTTTCGTGAATTTTCGTGTTTTTCGTGGTTAATATTTGCATTTCGCATGACTTTTATGTTAGTTGTTGTTTAAGAGCTTCGATTTTATTGGCAATCATTTCTTCATTGAACATATACGCATGGGCCTCGGAGTGATACCCTTGACGTTTGTCGGAGGCAACGACTGGTTTTATTGCTTCAAGTACGGCCAGTTCGTCTTCCGCCACGGCTCTGTAAGCTGCCAGTTTGTCGGCGGACCAGTCGAGCCGCATTTTGTAGAATTTGAACGTATTCAAGGTGCTGTGAAAACACGCGCCGCAAATTCTGGCGTTTGTCAGTTCGGCGACGGCATGTTCGTCGGTACTTCCGGCCAAAGCCTGTTCCAGCTGTTCGACTCCCTTTTGCCAGACGGCTGACAATTTCTCAAAACCGGCCAGAACCTCGTCCAGCGTGAAATCGGTCAGACAGTCTTTAAGTTCGTCGCCGCGTTCGTCATCGAGCCAGGCGCGCCCGGCGGGTATTTTATTCAGAGGTTCGGGCCGCGGAACATAAGCAAGTGAGTAATTGGTCGGGCCGACGTAGAGATAAGGTATGCCGAACGGATAGTTGAGCATCGCGTCAGCGAAAGTATACCATGCGTTCATAACTCCAGCCGGATTGCAGCCGGGCAGATAATCGGTTGCGAATGTCTGCAACGCATCCTGTTCGCCATCCGGACAATCCGGCGAGAGGAAGTAGTTGAATCCGGCGGTGTTGGCGCTGAGCATGTTGCCGAAGTTCCAGCAGCCCATATAGCCGATGATGTTATTTTTCCGGATATAATCCGCCTTTTTGAACAGATTGCCCAGCAGCGGCAGATTGACTACCGTCGCCAGTTCGTGGGTCGTGGCAAACTGAAGTTTGGTAGAAGTTTTCAGGCCGAGTTTCTGAGCGACTTCAAAGCCCTCTTTGCATTGTTCCGAAGGTCCGGCGTAAGAGATCGAATATTCATTGACCACGGCGTTTTTCTGGCCGCAGTAGTCCTGAAAACCGCCGCGTTCGAATCCGAGCATTAAGGTAACGTCCTTCGGCAGCTTTTCAATTACTTCCGTACACGGGATTTTGTAATAAAAAGACCATGACCAGTTCCAGGCCCAGATCTGCATGTCGTCTGAAACTGCCCGGATGCCGTCCCGCATCAGTGTAATTATTTCGGAAATAATGTCGGCGGGCTGACGTTCCTTACAGAGCGGACATGATGTTTTACGCTCAACAATTTCACCTTTGGCGTCAAGTGTCATTCCGCTGTGGGCGACGCAGTGACTGGAATATTCCGACGCGGTAATCATGATAATTCCGCCGATATCCGGCAGTGCGGCGGCCAGTCGTTCCGAAGCGTCGCGCAGGTATTGCTTGACTTTCGGTTTGGAAGTACAGAAACAGCGAAAATCAATAAAGTCGGCGCAGGTATCACCCAGCTGGGCCGATTCAATATGGCCGCCGACATCGTCCGGATGATCTTTCCAGAACGCGTGATCGGTCGGCAATGCGCGCGGTGGCTGCATATACAGATAAACTTTTATGCCGTGTCGCCCGGCGCGGTAAATCAGTTTGCGCAGTGCGGACAGGTGCATCTCCGAATGCAAACCGAGTTCCGGCAGAACCGGTGAAAAAACGACTTGATGCAGCAGTGTATGAACCCATATACCGTTGAATCCGGCGGCGGCGATCCCCGCCAGTTCTTCGTCGGTATAGACTTGCTCGGCAATATAGGTTTCCGAGGATTGTTCGTTTTCTACTCTTACCCGGGTCCCGAACGGACTGTACGGTGAGCGCCAGATTCTGATGGTGTCCATCTTGATATTTCCTTATATCTTTTTTAGAGGTCTCTTCCGTAAGTATAATGTCTTTTCACTGCTTGTCAATATGATTTTCTAAAGAATATCGATTTATTTTATATTTTATACTTGATTATTTATAGATTAGCATATATAATTAAATCGATATAATTTGTCAGTACGACGGAAGGCGATGGCCCGGCAAACACTTTGAACATCGAACATTTAACATCGAACATCGAATGAAAAGAAATACATAGAATGAGAAGTTGCAGGAAATTGTGGGAGCGCGGCTCCCACAATTGGGAATTGCCGTTCGGAGTCCGGCTCAACAGAGTTTCGCCCTCCAGGGGGGAACGGCCAGGTCGAAGGATTTGTGGAGGGCGAGAGTCCCTCGAGCCGCCCGTTTGCGCGGCATGTCCGGCTCAACAGAGTTTCGCCCTCCAGGGTGGAACGGCCAGGTCGAAGGATTTGCGGAGGGCTAGAGTCCCTCGAGCCGCCCGTTTGCGCGGCATATCCGGCTCAACAGAGTTTCGCCCTCCAGGGGTGAACGGCCAGGTCGAAGGATTTGTGGAGGGCTAGAGTCCCTCGAGCCGCCCGTTTGCGCGGCATGTCCGGCTCAACAGAGTTTCGCCCTCCAGGGGGGAACGGCCAGGTCGAAGGATTTGTGGAGGGCGAGAGTCCCTCGAGCCGCCCGTTTGCGCGGCATATCCGGCTCAACAGAGTTTCGCCCTCCAGGGGGGAACGGCCCGGTCGAAGGATTTTCGTATTTAAATCATTCGATGTTAAAAAGGAATTTATATGGCACCAGGAAAACCGGAAAAATATACCGCGATTGCTCGCGGGATTGAAAGACTGATTGTTGAACGGCAATTAAAAAAAGGCGACAAACTGCCTTCTGAGCGCTCTTTGGCGGAGCAGTTTGAGGTTACTCAATTGACAGTTCGCCGGGCGTTGGCGGCGCTGGTTGAGCAGGGGAGAATTCACAAGGAGCCTAGTCGCGGTAACTTTGTGGGACCGGCTCCCCGGCAATCTTCAGGCTTGGGACTGGTTGCTTTTTTGGTGCCGGAACATGAAATTTATTTTTATAGTGTCTTTGCCGCGCTGGAGAAGGAATTGTCCGCGGCCGGATTGCATCCGGTGGTTCATATCACCGGTTCCAGTGTGGCCAAAGAGGAATCGCTGCTGCGCTATTTTGATGCTAACGGCTTTGACGCGGTTATCGCCGTTCCCAATGCCGAATGCGCCGGCGTCTATGCTGAAATGCTGACCCCGGTGGTGTTTTTTGACAACCGGATCGAGGAACTGGATATTCCGTCGGTCATTTCCGATGACTTCGGTGGCGCGTTCAGCCTGACCGAGTATCTTATCAGTATGGGACATCGCCGGATCGCCCATATCGGCGGCGGCGATGATTTGACCGCGAAACAGCGTCTATCTGGTTGGCGTGAAGCGTTGAAGAAACATCAGATCGAAGTTGATGAATCGCTGGTCATGGTAAACAGTTATTCGCGTGACTGGGGATACTATGCCGCGCGGGAAATGCCGAGTGAAAATCCGCCGACCGCACTTTTCTGTGCCAATGACACTCTGGCGGCCGGGGTTATACGTTATCTGCACGAGCATAATTTGAACTGTTCGGTTACCGGATTTGGCGATACTGAAATTGCCGGTGACCTCGATTTGACCAGCGTCAGCCAGTCATGTGATCTTATTGCCGCCAATATCTGCCGGATTGTGATGCGATTGCTGCGCCATGAAAAACCGCTGCGCCGGGAAAACATTATTGCCGCCGCTCCGGTTATCCGTAATTCCGTGAAAAGAATTAATTAAGTTTTTGCAAATCAGACCATTTCTGCGAAGCAGAAAAAACTCATTCGTGTTATTCGTGCAATTCGTGGCTGACTTTTACAGATATCGTGCTCTTGTTGTATTGTCAACAAATGTATACCATAGTGTAAACATTTGTCAACTCTTTGTCTGTTGATTTATACTTGTCTGTCAATTATAATATAAGTAAATCAATCAACAAAAAAGGGATTGTTAAGATGGATAAGCTCAAACATGAATTGCGTGATTACTATATAAATTTCCGGGCGGGAGATATTGCAAAAACGGTGCCGGCGGCCGATCGCGCGGCGCGGGAAAAGATTATTGCAGATATGGATAACTTTCTGGCGGCTAACCCGGATATCAATCCGTCTTTGCTCAAGGCCCGGCTTTACGAGGAGATCGCAGAGAACTTTGTCCCGAAAATTTTTCCGCACAGTCCGTTTTTCTATGAAATGGGCATGCGTTCATCCGAACACTGGGGTATTCCGCTTGATACGTTCTGTCAACCCGCCAGCTGGATGCATAATCACTTTCGTCCGCTGCTGACCGATACGCCGGAAAGAGCAGGTTTTCTAGCGTTGAATCTTTATTCGCGGCTTGAAGGAACTCCGGTTCTGTGGACCGGCAGTGTCGGGTTTGACGAGGACCATCATTGTCTTGGATACACCATGCTCCTGCGTTCCGGGGTCAACGGAATACTCAAGCGGATTGCCACTAAGCCTGAACGTTCTCCGGAGCTTGAGGCTATGGAAAAAGGATGCCGCGCACTCCTGAAAGTTGCTACGCGTTTCCGGGAGGAAGCGTTGCGAATGCTGGAAACCGAAACCGAACCTGAAGTCATTGAAAATCTTCGCCTGATCTCTGATACCGCGACCCGGATTCCGGCCGAGCCGCCGCGGACCTTTTACGAGGGCTTGGCGATGATGTGGTTCCTGCGCGAGGTAGTCGCGTCGCTGGACGGTATTGGAATATCGGTCATTGGCCACCCGGACCGGTTGTTGATCGACCTGTATAACGCCGATCTTGAGGCGGGGCGGATTAATGAGGATAAAGCCCGTAAACTGCTTGCGCAGTGGATGCTGCCGAATGACGTCAAGACCTTTGCCCGGGAACGGGAGTGGCCGGAAACCAGTACGTGTATGATGCTTGGTGGCTGTGACCGGGATGGAAAGCCGGTCTGGAACGATTTGACCCGGATGTTTATCGAGGTACATTGTGAACACGATTTGATCAATCCCAAATTGAATTGCCGTTTTAATTCCAAATCCCCTCAGGAATATCTTGACCTGATCGCGACAATGAATCTTGCCGGACACAATAATTTCGCGTTGCTTAACGACGATGTGCTGATTCCGGCCCAAATGAAATATGGCAAGTCAGTTGAGGATGCCAGACTCTATGTCAACGGCGGCTGTCAGGAAACGATTTGCGAAGGCGTTGAACACAGCGCCGGGGCCTATTATTACTTCAATATTGTTGAGCTGCTGCATCTGGTCTTTACCGGTAATAAACGCGACGCGGCGATTCTTCCGGAAATGGTGAGAAATGCGCTGCCGGTGAGAATGGACGAGGTAACAGATTTTGAGGATTTTTACCGTCACTTTACTGATGAATTAAAACGGATGATCGGGCAGGGGGCGGCCTGGAGCGTCTTCAACGGCGTTAGATTCCCCCGAATCAATCCCTGTCCGCTGTTTTCCACTTCGCTGGATGGCTGTATTGAAAACGCTACAGACTATACCGCAGGCAGCGCCAAATACAATCCGTCCGGGGTTACGCTGGTCGGCCTGGCCGACGCGGTTAATTCCCTGATGGCGGTCAAACGTCTGGTTTTCGAAGAGAAACTGGTATCGTTTGCGGAACTTCAGGACATAGTTGCCGCCAACTGGGCCGGACATGAGGACCTGCGGCAGCAAGTGCTGAATTGTCCCCGGTTCGGTCACAGCATCGCGGAAGTTGACGACCTCGCGGCACGCTTTACCGCCGATATCGCGGCATTCGTCCGCACGGTACCGAACGAGCGCGGCGAACATTTTCAACCCAGCTTCTTTGTCTATTGGACCTTTAAAACCCTGGGCAACCGGACCGGAGCCACTCCGGACGGGCGGTGCGACGGCGATATGTTCAGTCAGGGTATTGCCCCGCATCGCGAACACGCGCCGAAGAACTTGACCGATATTATTACTTCGCTCCGGGCAATCGACTTTACCGATTATCCCGGCAACGCGGTGCTGGATATTCAACTGCCGTCCGGCGGCAGGATTCCGGTGTCGATGCTCTCGTCTTTCTGCCGGGTCGCGGCCGATGCGGGTATCCCGACCCTGCAATTGAATTGTGTCGATGCCGCCACTATGCGCGCCGCCCAGGAACATCCGGAAGAATATCCGAATCTCCTGGTCCGCATTTCCGGTTTGTCGGCAATTTTTGTCCAGCTCGACAAAGAGGTTCAGGACGAATTGATCTCTCGCGCCAGCTATGCGGTTTGAATTGAATTTGTAAATATGTAAATTGGCCATGCGCAATGCTCGCGCTCATATAATATGTAAATATCTACTTCGCTCTCCGTTGTGAAAAAAGGATTCGGCATAAACTGGGAGCGCGACGCTCCAGCGCCGCAGTGAAAAAGCTTTGAATGGTTGTCTGTATTAAGCGGCAAAGGCCGTTAATAAAACAATAACGGCGACCTCCGTCGTTTGTTTTTTGTGATAAAGATATGCAGGTCCTGTTGCGGCGCTGGAGCGTCGCGCTCCCATTTTATCAACAAAGTTGCGGCCGATGAAGCCGACACTTCAGCTATGGCAAAATATTGCCATGGATAAGCTTTTTCGATTTGCAAACCCGATACCCAAAGCGCTTAAATCTAAGCGCACTCCAAAAGGGTCGGCGTCACGGTCTGAATGGTCATTTTCTTGCATGGGCAAACAGTTTGCGGCGGAGGAGGGCGCTGATGTGTTTGTCCGGTAGAATATCCCGGTTGGTTTCGTGAAAATAAGCAAAATCTGCCGGGTTGTCTTCAAGGTAACGGTTCATATAGCCGTTCAGTTCAACCCCGACCGCGGCGCTGCGGGAAATCCCGGCTGTACAATGAATGATCATCGGCAGACTGCAATCTATGCACTCGATGAATTCGATAATCGCTTCCGCGTGTTTTTCTGAGAACATATTCGGGTGGATTTTTCCGTCGAGCGGGAGTATATCGTCAAAATAGAGTATCAATAAATTATCGCGATGAAGGTTTTTCTCGCTGAATGGCGGCGTTTCAGAGTTGCATGAGTTTATTGATATGACGTTGTATCCGGAAAAAATTAAATCTTCCTCCGGTGTCCCGATGATGACTTCAAAGAAAAAACGTCTGTGAACATCAATTTTCATAATCAGCCTGAGTAATATTAATTTAAGCCACGAATTTCACGAATTTCACGAATAAATTTTTTTCACCACGGAGCCCACGGAGAAAACCCGGAGTAGTTACAGATTACATTATTATTAGTTGGAGATTAGTCTTTGTTTAATAAGTGATTGTTCCAATATCACTATCCATCATGAAAAGAAAATTATTATTTTGTATTTTTCTTATATGATTGTTTTATTAGGCTGAGAATATACTCAAGGTTGTCATCAGAATTTAAGGAAATTTCATAGTCCCCGTTACCATGATGACCAGTCGTTGACACGTCGCGCATAATTTTTTTGGGATCATCCAGTTGGCCTTTGTTGAGATTTACCCACATTTTCAATGCCTTTTTCTGTAGTTTTATATCGACGATATTTGAACCAGCTATAAAAGCCATATACAATTTGTTGGGCTTAACATCTATATCGCCAAGGTTTATAATAGCTTCTTTGAAGCGGAAATAGAGTTCTTTTATGGCTTCACCAGCATATGCAAGATGGTCATCTTCTGTATATACTTTAACTTCCTGAATGACTTCGTCAATTGATGAGTTGCTTGGGGATATCGTCTTAATACTCTCTTGGGCTCCAGTATTTTGAATTTGGTCATAGAAAACAGTGTCATTTGCATATCGCTTAACTTCCCACAACTCAATAGGTAAATCTTTGAAATTTATTGCTTCACGTTGGTAAGAAGTAAATGACGGAGCGACGAACATCACACGCGATTGTGACCAGTCAATATCACTTCGCATTAATGTTGAGTTTTTATTTTCATTATATTCAAGGATAAAATCTGCTTTATTGTTAAGCATTAAAGACAGATATGCGTATCCTTGATCAATGACACTGAAGTTTTTATCTCTTTTATATTCAATGATAACGAAAGATTTGGATATTCTATCAAATGCAAGTGTATCAATTCTGAATTTCTTGAGTGCAAATTCAGTTTTAACAAAATCAAGATTGAATATGTACTGTAAATTGGCTTCTGTGATTATCTGCATTTCTTTTTCGAGTTCGAAGGGTTTTTCTTTAATTGTTATTAAGGTTTTATCAATTTTAAACAATGGCATCGTAAACCTCCTTTAGAAATGCAGTTACTCTGCATGATATAAATATGTTTGCTTGTAATAATCGCTAGTACATTAGTGTATTATTTGGTGAAAGTCAAACGCTGGATTAATTGAAATTAGAACGAAGCGTAGCGTTGAGGCCGGCAGCATGCCGGAGCGCAGCGTCAATTAGTTATACACTGATTGCTCTTTCAGTGTTTTCATTGCAGTAAACCTCTGACTGCCTTTAGTTGCAGACTTACAGCCTGCGATTCTTTTTTCTTTTTTTACCCACGGCGTTGCCGTGGGCTTTGTTATTACAGGCCTACAGCCTGGAGTTTTTCAAGAAATAAAAAGCTCTGTAGGAGCGAAAAAGTCCAGCCCCGGGCAACGCCCGGGGAAAACAATTCATCCTCAAATCGCAGGCTGTAAGTCTGCAACAAAAAACTCAATTAAATCAATGAAATATGGTCATCCATGAAAACACCGGAATAACCAAATATATTAACTACATTTACTCCGTGTTTCTCCGAGAACTCCGTGGTGAAAAATGATTCGGCGTAAACCTGGAGCGTCGCGCGCTCATTTTTTTCCACAACAAGGTTGGGACTCTTCAGCTATGGCAAAATCTTGCCATGGATAAACTTTTTTGATATGCAGACCCGATACCCAAAGCGCTTAAATCTAAGCGCACTCCAAAAGGGTCGGCGGCAATTAGAAGTATTAATTAACACCATTTACTCCGTGTTTCTCCGAGAACTCCGTGGTGAAAAATGATTCGGCGTAAACCTGGAGCGTCGCGCGCTCATTTTTTTCCACAACAAGGTTGGGACTCTTCAGCTATGGCAAAATCTTGCCATGGATAAACTTTTTTGATATGCAGACCCGATACCCAAAGCGCTTAAATCTAAGCGCACTCCAAAAGGGTCGGCGGCAATTAGAAGTATTAATTAACACCATTTACTCCGTGTTTCTCCGAGAACTCCGTGGTAAAAAAAGGGAGGCGGCATAAACTGGGAGCGCGACTCTTCAGCTATGGCAAAATCTTGCCATGGATAAGCTTTTTTGATATGCAGACCCGATACCCAAAGCGCTTAAATCTAAGCGCACTCCAAAAGGGGCGGCGGCAATTAGAAGTATTAATTAACTGCATTTACTAATTATCATCCCATAATTCTAAAATTTTAACGTTTTTTACTTTTTCCTGAGCTTATGATTTTCATTTTCAGAGACCACGTTGTTCGGTTTTTAAATTTCCTGAGCGGGAATGAGTAGATGTCTAGTCACAATTTTTTGAATCATATTTGACTTTACTTTCAACTTTCAACCTTCAACTTGCAACTCCAGTTATCCCGTTTGCGGGATGGCTGTGATATTTACTCCGTGTGTTTTGCGTGAATTCCGTGGTTTTAAAAGAATTTTGCATAGTCGAAACGGTTTTTATTGAAATAATTTGCGAAAAAATGGAAAAGACGCGTGAGATTGCTATGGTGACTGCGGATCGCTATTGAAAATAGCTGTTTCATGTAATATTGTAGATAGTATTGTTAATTAGAACGAAGCGTAGCGTAGAGGCCGGCAGCATGCCGGAGCGCAGCGGCACATGTTAATTATGAATTATGAATTATGAATTATGAATTTCATTTTTAATTATTCATTTTTAATTATTAATTAGAACGAAGCCGTGGAGGCCGGCAGAATGCCGGAGCGCAGCGTCACATGTTAATTAGAAATTATGAATTATGAATTTCATTTTTCATTTTTCATTATTAATTTTTAATTAGAAATAAGGAATGTTATGGACAGGATCGGCGATTATAGGATTATAGAACATATCGGACATGGCGCTATGGGGTCGGTAGAGAAAGCCCGTTCTCCGGAAGGTAATATAGTCGCGGTCAAAATATTGTATCCGCAATTCGCGCTCGAAAAGGATTACGTCAAACGATTCAAACGCGAAGCCGAACTCGCCCGCAAGCTGGCCCATCCCAATGTGGTTAAAATCCTCGATGTAGACGAGGACCCCGAAACCCATCGACCGTTTATCGTAATGGAATATATCGAAGGGCAATCGCTGGCCGAAGTATTGCACGATACCGAAATGAGTCCTGAAGGACGCGGACCGCAATTATTCTCAGTTGGCGAGACGATCAGGATAATGCGGCAACTGGCCGGAGTATTGCAGGCGGCTGACGACCTGGGACTGGTGCATCGCGACATCAAACCGCAGAACGTGTTGCTTGACTGGAGCGGTAACGCCAAGCTGCTGGATTTCGGTTTTGCCAAAGATATCGATTCATTGTTGTCGGTACTCAGTATTACGGGACAGCCGATCGGAACGCCGCCTTATATGTCGCCAGAACAGCACGAGGCCAGCAAGGAGATAGATATCCGGTCGGATCTGTATTCACTGGGCTGCACCGCTTACCAGATGTTGACCGGCGATCCGCCGTTTATCGGCCCGTCCGGGGCGGCATACGCCCGGCAGCACTGCGATGATATTCCGGTGCCGGTGATCAAGCGCAATCAGGACTGTCCGCTTAATTTGTCACAGGTAATTGACCGGCTGCTGGCAAAAGATCCGGCGGATCGGCATCAGACTCCGGCCGAACTGATCGAGGATCTCAACCGGGTCGAGCGCGGGGAAGCGCCGGTTAAACTGCACAGGGTGAAAAAATCCAGATCGTTTCTACCTAAAAGCACTTACCTTGTCGCGCTGGGAGTGGCGCTGGTCTGTATGGGATTGTTCTACGGGCATATCAAGTACCGTTCGATGAACGCGACGGACAAAGTGAATGACGCGCTGGCTGCCGCCCGCCAGTTGGCGATAAAACATGATTACGACGGCGCGAAAGAAAAGCTGGACAAAGTTATTTCGGAGTACATCATGGATAATCCTAAACAGGTGGAGCCGGCAATTAAAATGCGCGATAAAATATTGAAAGAATATGCCGCGTGGCGGGGGCAACTGGACGAGATGACCAAGCAGGATAAGTTGGCAATGGCGGTCAAGTCGGAAGCGGAAAGAGCGCGTTTGCGTGAACTGGCCGAAAAACAGCGCAAACAGGAACTGAACAACATGTTGAAAAACGCGGAACGCTGGTCCGGGGATGAAAACCGGGTAAAAAGCGCGGCCGGGTTGATCGAAAAGGCTTATGACTTGTGTAATACTGATGATGAACGCGCGAAAGTCGCGGCGGTTGCGAAGCAGGTCAATGAGGCGTTGGCGAAACGCCGTCCGTGGGCGGTACTGGCGGATTTCACGATTGACGAGTCGGTCAAGGCGGATATAACCGGGGCCGCGGTAGCGATCAAATTTGAGCAGGTGATGGGTAATGATTTCCGGCTGGTGACGCGGCGTCAGATATCCAAAGCGCTGAAAGAACTGCGTTTTCAATCGAGCGATCTGGTGGACAGCCGTAAGGCTGAACGGTTCGGCAAGTACGTTGGCGCGGAATACCTGATAACCGGGAATGTGGTGCAGTTGGGACGCGAGATAACAATCGCGGTGCAGTGTTTCGATATCGAAACAGGCGAGATCAGCCGGACCGCGGAAGTTTCGGCCACGGATGTGGATGACCTCAACTACATGATCCGGGAGGCCGCGGATATTTTGAATATGCCGGAGGAAAAGAAGCGTTCCTATTTGGATTTGAAGTATAAATATGAAGACGCTTTGCAGGAGGGCTTGAAAGCGTTCAATACCGGAGACTACATTACCGCCGTGAAAAAATTCAAGGAGG
Source organism: Victivallales bacterium (assembly GCA_963676655.2). Classification (GTDB taxonomy): domain Bacteria; phylum Verrucomicrobiota; class Lentisphaeria; order Victivallales; family Victivallaceae. The sequence continues at coordinate 1,241,195 of CAXXKX010000002.1, forward strand.
CGCGGGTTATCAAACCATCGAAAGAGATTGACGATCTGGTCAGTAAGGCTGAACTTAATGTGTTGGGACAGCAGTTGCGGGAAGATTCAAAAGAGCGTTACCGGGCCGCCATCAAAAAAGGCAGTGATGAACTTGAGAGGAAACGCTGGTACGAAGCGGAAAAGTATTTCCGGACGGCGTTGAATGTGAACGGTTATGCCAAAGATTCATTTGCGTTGGACGGGCTGGGGAAAGCCCGGGCGGGGATTGTCGCGCAGGAACAGAAAAACGCTAATGATGCCTATAATGTTATTATGAAATCTGTGACAAAAGTCTACAAGAAACTGAAAAAACAGGGCGACAAGGTGACAGACGGTTTTGCGGAATGCGCGGCCCAGAAAGCGAAGATCGATATATTGAAGAAATCCAGGCACTGGAAATATTTGTCGACGGATCAGAAAACAAAACTGGACAAAATATATAATTATTTCGGAAGCCTGGGGAAAGGGTATGCCGCGGTTTTAGCGGAAGACAAGTTTGAGAATCTCTATGAAAATGTTTTGACAGAATTCAGGTTGTTTCAGGATACAAATTCGACAATGAGTCAGAGCAAGTATCGGGAATTGTTGAAGAAGTTGCAGAGTTTTGCCGATTCAAGTCATTATCAATATTTGAGCAACGATGATAAACGCAGCTTGTCCGAATTGAAAAATCTGCTGTCGGAGTACCAGAATAAGCAGAGCTACAGTACAACTTATTTTTCCAACAAGACCTATTCCTACTGGAATTCATCCAAGCAACGTTATGATCGCAGACGCAGACCCAGGTCTTCAGGTACAGTCATTATCATTAACGGGTCAAATAACAACGGTTCCGGTAGTTCAAATCCTCCTTCGTCCGGATCGGGTAATACTGGTGGCGGGCCTGTCGATACTGATCGTCTTGACAGTATAATCAAGCCCAAGCGGGTTCCCGCGCAGCGGCGTTATTGACATTTTTTTGGGGGAATAATCTCCCAGGTGTCAGGCTTGTACTTACATTCATTGTGAAAATATTATCCTTCCTTTGGTGGCAACTTTCAATCCAAGCCGATCTGCTTTAGGGGGGTATGAAATATTTTCTGTTTTTTTATTGTTTTTATTTTGCTTTCACACAATAAAAAAATATGTTATACGTTATTTTGTCAGGTCGATTAGGATGTTCCAAGTCGCGAAAAAAATCTTTTAAGGAGAGAAAAATGATGCGCAAACTGATGATTGTGCTGTTGGCCCTCGGATTTGTAAGTACTGCGGCACTTGCAGAAGGAAAAAAACGTAATAAGAGAGTCAAGAAGGAGCTGACTGCGGAGGAAAAAGCCAAAAAAGAAGCCAGATTAAAAAAATTAGTTGAACAGTTGAAAAAAGAATATCCGGAAGATATAGCTAATTACGAAAAGCTGCTGGCTGACGGTAAGGAAAAAGAAGCAAAAACCGCTTTGCATGAAATCCTTAAAAAACGTGAACTGGCAAGGTTGGATAAACTGGCGGAAAAATATCCCGATCAAGTCGCGAACATCAAAAAATTGATGGAAGACAAGAGCAAGGCAGGCCGCAAAGCCCTGAATGAAGCTAAAAAAGAATTGTGGAAACAAATCAAGGAAGACAATAAAAAGGCTAAAAAACCTAAAAAAGCTAAAAAAGCCAAAAAAGCTGAAACTACAGAAGACGACGCATAATCTGTTTTTTGCATAAAAAAATGTCAAAAAGGCAGCGGTCAAACCGCTGCTTTTTTTATTGTATGTATTGACAGGACGGAAAGTAGAATATATAATAGAGTGTAGCGAGGTAAGCGAGAGAGGTTTTTTATGTCCGGAGAAGGTCAAAATTCGCACTTCAGTGAGCTGTGCAGGCAGATGGTTGATGCAATACACGGCAAACGGCTTGCGGGGAGATTGCCGGGCCGGCTGAAACTTGCTATGAAATTCAAAACCAGCCCGTTTCATGTTAAAGAGGCTCTGCATGAGTTGCTGCATCTGGATTTAATCGAAAAGCTTTCGGAAAAACATTATCACGTGAAGTATAAAGGACGGGTCGCCGTCCTGTTTATGAATCGCCGGATCAGGCGTGAACACTACGACCATCCGCAACTGGTATTCGGTTCGTTGCTTGATGGCATTGAGAAAAGGCTGGCTAAAAGCGGTCGCAAAGTACAGGTTCATTTGATCTCTCCCGGACAGCGGGAATTTATCGATCTGCTGGAACGCGAAGTTGACGCTTTTATCGTGGTCACCGCATTAAATATTTTTAAGGACGATTTTCGGGTATTCAACGGATATCCATGGGTGCGTGCGATGGGGAGTCCGGCCGCGGATACCCCGGTCGCGCATGTTACGTATGACAACGATGCTATCGGGCGGATTGCGGCGGATTATCTTTTGGAAAAAGGATGCCGGCGGTTTGTGTTTTTCGGCAGCGCCAACAATCATTTATTTTTTTCCCGTTTGAAAAAGTTCCAGGACCGGGTGATGGAAGCCGGACGTTATTGTATGGAACACGTTGAGGTTGATATCAATATCATGCCGGAGGAAGAAATAATGAAACGTGCGGTCAGGGCCTTTGCGCCGATGGTCGGTTGCGATGATCCAATAGGAATTTTCAATTCCGCGGATATTTATGCTCCGACACTGTATCAGGCCTTGCTCTCCCTCGGTTTCAAGCCGATGCACGATATTCAAATAGTTTCCTGTGATAATAATGAGGAATATTTGAAGAACCTGGCAGCACGTCCACCTTCGATTGATATTAAAATGCGGGAAATAGGAACTACGGCGGCGGAAATGGCGCTTGGCGATCCGGATTTAAATGAGAAAATCATTTTGACGCCTGAGCTTAAATTCTGACTACCGTCATACAATTTTTAAAATTCTGTTGCATTACTTTCGATCTGGTCATTCATCCTCGGCTCGAGGGACTTTCGCCTTCCACAAAACCTTCGATCTGATGGTTCATTCCTGATGGTGATCCCTGATGGCGGTGATATTATTTCTATTTTTTCTAAAATGACTATTGACAGGGAAGAATGAATGCTGTATAATAGTAACACAACTGAGTTATTAATTAAAAAATGAGCAAAGATGACGAATTCAAAAAACAGTCCCGGAAGAAAGAGCAGTTTGCGCAATAACTTGCGAGATTCCATCGCCCTGGCGATTCGTTCCGGGGTCTATACTGAGAAAATGCCTGGAGTAACTCAGTTGGCGCATGAATACTCGGCTAATCCATTAACAGTACGGCGCGCCCTGGACGAATTGGAAGATCTGGGATTGATCGAAAAGCGGCCGCGGGTTGGCACCTTTGTCAAGCACCGGAGACGCGTGGCGCTGCTGTTCTTCAACCGGGATATTAATGAGACGGATAAGTCTTCCTCTTTATATGTATTCGGAGAAGTTTTGCGCGGGATCGAGGCTTATATGGAACGGTTCGGTATAGCTGTTCAGACTCATTTGGTATCCCCAGATAATACTAAACTGATTAACAAATTGAAGCAGGATGTTGACGGTTTTATTGTCATAACCGCTTTAAATGTAAAAAGAAATGATTTTGATATTCTGTCCGATGTCCGCTGGGTAAGGGCTATGGGCGGTATTCACACCTATACCCCCTCCGGTCATGTTACCTACGATAATAATGCGGTCGGCCATCTGGCGGCTGATCACCTCATCGGACAGTGCTGCGAAGAATTTATTTATTACGGCAGTGCGACGAATTATTTGTTCAAGACCCGCCTGGATACGTTCCGGGAGCGGATTCTTGAAAATCGCAAGCTGACTTTTAAACATATTGAAATAGATATTAACACAATGTCCGCTGGAGAGATCATGGAACGCAGCGAGCGAGCGTTCAAAGCAATGATTTCCCCCGGCAAAATCACCGGCTTGTTTATTTCCGCCGATATGTATGCGACTCCGGTTTATCAAGTCCTTTATTCTATGGGGATTCGTCCCGGAAAGGATATTGAAATTGTTTCCTGTGATAACAATTCATATTATTTGAATGGTTTGCATCCGAAGCCGCAGTCAATAGATATCAGGATGCTTGATATTGGCATGAGGGCGGCAGAGATGTTGCAATCGCCCGGTGCGAAAATGGAAAAAGTAGTTTTAACGCCGGAACTCTCCGTGGAAAAAGCGGTTGAGCTGGCAGTAGTGAATTAAGATAAATTACCTTTAATGAAAACAGGAAGGAATGGAAACATGAAGAAAATGTTCACTTTGATTGAGTTGTTGGTTGTGATTGCGATTATTGCGATTCTCGCCAGTATGTTGCTGCCGGCGTTGAATCAGGCGCGAGATAAGGCAAAGACAATCAAGTGTGCAAGTAATTTGAAACAATCGGCATTGGGGATTCTGATGTACACAAATGATTATAAAGGGGAGATCGTCAGTGCGAAATATGCTTCCGCTGTCTACTGGACCGGTAATCCGTCCGGCGGCGGCATTGGCGCCTGGTCTCTTTACGTCGGCAAGGGGAATGAATATGTTCAAGGCGGCAACTACATCACTGGAGAAAACGTTTTTCACTGTCCCATGATGACTGAATCCGCCAAAAAACAGGCAAATAATACCTATGCCGTAAAAGTCGATGGTTATGTCGGTGATGCCCGGATCAGCAAGAATCCATTTCCGTCGCAGATATCTATGGTGATTGACGCTCAAAGCTGGAAGACGCCTGAAAGTGTTGATTCAAGGCTTTACAATTTCATTAACAATCCCGGGACCGGGATATACGGAATTCCGACATTGTGTCATGCCGGGGCGTGTCCGATCGGTTTTATGGACGGTCATGTTGATGTTGTCAAGCTGAATGACTTTGGTACCGGAAGAGTTTTCGCTCACATCACGGTTGGAACTCGCAGAAAGAATTTTTTCTTTAAGGGCGTTTATCAATCTGCAACGATAGATTTGCCGAGAACCGGTAATTATGTCGTGTACTGAAAAGATATAACCAATATTGAGACCAGTAGTATAACGCGGACTAGTCCGCGTTTTTCTTAAGTTTTTGATCATAATTATCTATAACAAGATAACCGCAGTATTTGAACATAAATCGAAGTCTGTAATGTTATAGAAAAATAAGCTTGACCGCTTAACAGGGGCGAAAATGAACATAAGGACCAGTAATATTTTATTAACAACCGCAACTGCCGGGTTGCTGGCCGGTTGTCATACGCCCGGAAAAATAACCATGAAGGATGATATCAGCAAAAGTATGAGCAGTAAACCGAATATTTTATTTATCATGACGGATCAGCAGCGGTTTGACGCTCTTGGCTGTATGGGCAACAAAGTTCTTAAAACTCCCAATCTCGACATGCTGGCGAGTCAGGGGGTAATTTTTGATGCGGCCTATACGCCGTGTCCGGTCTGTGCTCCGGCCCGGGCCGCAATCTTCAGCGGCCAATATCCCAACGGCTGCGGCGTCAACGGCAACTGGGTGCCGTTCAACGGTCATGAGATTTTGATTACGGACCAGTTGAAGGCTAACGGTTATACTACCGGCGGTGTGGGAAAACTGCATTTTGTCCCGCATGTCAAAAGTTTCGGTTTCGATTTCAAGGAATTACATGACGCGCCTTACAGCGTTTATGCCGATGATGACAAATATTCCGCTTACATTAAGATGCTGGCAAAGAAATACGGGCGGGAAAAAGCCGATGAATTTGTCCGGATGTTCGACGTAGACGAGTCGTCTTACCACACTAATCTCAAACAGTTCATTTTAGGGCGTAATTTTATTCCGGAAAAAGATCACATGGTAACCTGGACCGTGGAACAATCGGTTCGTTTTCTGAAAGAGCGCGACAGGTCTAAGCCGTTTTTCCTGTATACCGGCTTTTTCGGGCCGCATCATCCCTGGCTGGCGCCGGAACGCTGGAATAATATGTACAAACCGGAGGATATTGATATTCCGGAACTGGAAGCGCTGCTTGCTGACAAAACGGTTTTAAAAGCGCTGCGAGGAAAAGCGATCGATGCGAACCGCAAGCTTTTTACCAAAGATGATTACAAACAGATAGTAGCATCTTATTACGGTCAGGTTTCGATGATAGACCATTATCTCGGCAAGCTGTTTGACGAACTCAAGCAGCAGGGACTGTGGGACAATACGATAATTGTTTTCACCGCCGATCATGGTGATCATAACGGTCATTTCGGGATGTTCTTCAAGTGTACCATGCTGGAAAGTTCGGCCCGGGTGCCGCTGATCATCAAGCCCGCGGGAAAATCGCACATGAAAAGGGTAGAGGTTCCGGTTAGTACGGTCGATTTGTACGGCACTATCCTGGATGCGGCCGGGGTCAGGCACTGGAAATATGCTCAGATTGAAGCAGGCTCCATTAATAGTTTGTTGAAGAGCGATGATTCTTCCGATGTTTCACCATGCTATTCTATTCTTGGCAGACAGTCGATGCTGCGTTCCGGACATTACAAGCTGGTGCGTTTGGAGCAGAAAGACGGACCGGTGCTCTATGAATTATATTTTCTCAAAGATAATTTACTTGATGGTAAAAACATCTATGGTTCTCCTGAGCTTAAGGATATTCAGGATATGATGAAAAAACAGCTGGATTCATGGGCCGAGGCTCAGAAACATCCTGAAAAAATCAAATGGAGAAAGTAAATTATACTTATGGATGCAAAATTATTTTTATCAATCACTATCGCAATATCAGGAGTTTATATGTCCGCCGCAGAGAAGAAGCCGCCATTTGAAATTCAGGTGGCAAATTATAAAACTTATGAGTTCGAGGACGGGAACTTGAATGAATTCAAGGCCGAAGGGCCTTCGGCGATGGTTGTCAGCGATAAAGCCTATGCGGTAAAAAGCGGCAAATCCCTGGGCTGGAAATGGACCGGCAAGGGTGCCTCGCTGGTTTATAAAAATAGTGAAGCGTTCAGGAATTTGACTGGTAAAGATCCGGATGACATTGTTTACGACTGGGTTACCTGCTGTAGTTTGAGTTCCTTTTCAATCTGGATATTCAATCCGGTGTCACGTGATGATAAGCTGTGGTTCGAGATCGGAGACGGTAAAAAGGTTGATTGCCGGTTTTATTTTAACCTGAATTTTGTCGGCTGGCGCAATCTCAAATTTATTTACGGTCGTGATCTTGATGGTTTTCCTAATCAGAAAACCGCCGATACGCTGCGAATAATCGCTCCGGATAAGCCGGGAGAGTTATATTTTGACAAATTCGCGCCGCGTACCGAGCAGGACGTGCGGTTCTTTATGCCGTCTAAACAGGCGCCATGGATCAAGTCAAAAAAGAAATTCCGGCCGGATATAGACTGTGACGTCAAGGGCAGAATCTACCCGGATATGCTTTTGCCGGGAGAAACGATTGAGATAAAGAAACCTGAAAAACTTTCCGGTGAACAACTGGCCGTTCTTAAAGAACTTGATAAAAAAGTATTTGCCGGATACCGCAAACCGGCAAAAAGAAAAGTCACTGACAAACAGATGGCACAAATTAGTGCTAAGTTTCTACAGCATGATATACGGCGACTTGGCGGCGGAATCAGCGGCATGGTGAATCGCGGCAGTCATTTCTGGGGCGAGATTGGACGTATCGGCGTGGCTTATCATCAGAGTTCAGATTTGAAACAGCGTAAAGAGTTGTTGGAGATGTTTAATTCCATGATCGATTTGGCGCTTCAGCTTGGCCACGGAACCGGTTATTCGCTTCGTGCCGGTTTTGCCTATCCCATCTGGCTGATGAAAGACGGGCTGAAAAAGTCGGGCCGGTTTGAGAAACTTATTACTCTGGAAAAAGATTTGAATGGAGTCGACCGGTTCTATTTTAAAGATGATACCGGTTCCGCTGATAACTTCAACACCCTGATGGATGCACGGTTTATGACGGTCATGCTTCAGGATAATACTCCTGAAAAGTGGCGTGACCTTACAGCCCTGAAACTCTGGTTGGACCGCAGTGCGACGGACGGCGTGATTAAACCGGATGGTTCTTTTCATCATCACGGGATGATTTATAACGGCTACAATCTTGGTGCGGTGGGCCCGGTGGTCAAGTTGCTGAAGCAGCTTGACGGGACTCCTTTTGAGTCGATACAGATGCATAAGGCCATCAAAAGGGTGGTTCTGAGCATGGCCTTTTATAGCGGCCGGGCCGAAGCGCCGCAGTTATGGGGCGGACGTTGGCGCAGTGGCGGCGCGCTTTCGCTGAATGTGATTGAGAATATGATGTATTGCGGCAATCCCGGCGAGAAAAACGAGATAGACTGTGATATCGCCCCGATATATCTTTATATAGCTGAAAAACGGTTAAATGATCTGATTCCGGAAAACAAGACAAAAAGCCAGGTTCGGCGTGAGATGCAGTTGCGCAAAGAAATTAAAAAGACCATTGCCGATCTGAGGGCCAAAGGCATCAAGCCGGTTAACAGTATCCGGGGGCATCTGACTCTGAATCATGCCGCCTCCAGTGTCCATCGGCGCGGGGACTGGGTATTTACCGTCAAGGGACAGAAAAAAGGTTACAATATCAATGAGATTTACGGAGCTCAGGCCGGCGCCAACTCAATGGGGCGCTATCTGAGTTACGGGGCATATCAGATCATCTCAAAAGGTAATCCGGTTAACGCAAAATACAGCGGTTTTATTCCATCCGGAAAAAAATTTAATTACAATGGCTGGGATTTTAATTTCTGGCCGGGAACCACGGTTCGGGAGCTGCCTTATTCCGCTTTGCGTTCGCATTTCATGGTTGAAGAAAGATTGACAGATGAAGTATTCTGCGGCGGCTGTTCCCTGGGGGATTACGGCATATTCGCCATGAAGTTCCGGGAGGAGCTTCCGGATTGGAATGATCCGCTTCGAATGGGGCCGCCGACTTACTGGCTCGGTAAAAAAGAGTTTGCCAATCGTCTGAAGGATTCCGCTTATGATACAACTTTCTCATGGCGCAAATCAATGTTTTTCTTTGACGACTATATTCTGGCTTTGGGCAGCGGTATTTTCAGCGAGGATAAACAGCATCGGGTTTGTACGGTTATCCTGCAAAATCATTTGACGTCGGAAAATCAAGACAAGTTTTTGCTGAACGGTTCAAAGGCCGGGTTTCCGGTAAAGAAAGCGGTCAAAGGAAAAAACTTTTTAGTTGACGCCTATGATAACGGTTATTATATTCCGAACGGAAATGATAAGGTTGAGATAGTCCGGCAGCATCAGAATAAACCGTTCTATAACAAATGGGATGAAAGGATTGTTGTAAATCGAGGTGTGTTAACTCCGAGCGAAGGAGATACCGAACTGGTTTTGATCGATCACGGCAAAGCTCCGCAGGATGCCGGTTACGAGTATGCTGTTCTCGTTGACGCCGGGGCTGAAAAAACACGGAAATTCGCGGATAAAATTCCATATACCGTATACCGGAAAGACGCGACGGCGCACATTGTTTCCGATCGTCAAAGCGGTATTACCGCATACGCTATTTTCGATGCTGGTAAATTCAACGGTTACAGCGACATAAAATCGGTCAGCCGCCCATGTTTGCTGATGGTGCAAGGTGACCGGATAAGTATTTGTGATCCCGATTTTGGTGAATATATTGATTATGACAAAGTTGGTAAAAAAGGTACGGATATTACAATAACCTTAAAAAATGGCAAGAAACTCAAGGTACATTGTGCCGAAGGTTTGCCGGTCATGGTGAAATGAACACTTTGAACATCGAACATTGAATGAAAGAAATACGAAAAAATTCGATCTGGTCATTCATACTTGGAGGGCGAAACTCCGTTGAGCCGGACATGTCGCGCTGCCAGTCGGCTCGAGGGACTCTCGCCCTCCACAAAAACACTTTGAACATCGAACATCGAATGAAAGAAATACGGAAAAATTCGATCTGGTCATTCATACTTGGAGGGCGAAACTCTGTTGAGCCGGACATGTCGCTCTGCCAGTCGGCTCGAGGGACTCTCGCCCTCCACAAAAACACTTTGAACATCGAACATCGAATGAAAGAAATACGGAAAAATAAACTTATAAATGAGATATACAAAAGGTGAACTTATGAAAAAGATGCTGGTGTTGTTTTTGGCGCTGATGGCGGGAGTTTTAGATGCCGGAGACCTGATTGATTTTTCCAGTAAAAAGGTTCCGGAGTTCGTCAAGGCTGATAACTCCCGAATTCAGGTTACTGATACCCGATCGATCCACGGCGAAAATTCTTTGCGCTGGGATTGGAGGAAAAATTCATCCCTGACATTGAAAACCTTAATCCCGTTTCTGACCAACAGTGAGGCGTACAAGTATCACAGGAGGAGCGCGCTCAGCATCTTTTCCATCTGGGTATATAATACCAAGGCTTTGCCGCAGAGTAAACTCCGGTTTGAATTTGGTAAAAAAGGCAAGGTCAACTGTTTTTTCGACTTCAACTTGAATTTCACCGGCTGGCGCACATGCTGGGTGTCATACACCCGGGATATGCAGGGAAAGCCGGTTAAAGGGATGGATTTCATCCGAATAGTCGCACCCAAAAATGTTTCTTCCGGAACTCTCTTTCTTGACCGGATAATCCCTTGTTCCATAGTCGATGTCCGGCATCAGAGCAATGACGCGCAGGTTCCTTTTGTTAATAAGCAGGAAACAAATCACTGGGCGCCCAAAATTAAGTTTTATCAGCTTGCGCCCCAAAAACTGCCTGTTATGACTGAGTCTGATAAAAAAGGTTTTACCCTGATTGAACACCGTGTCCGGCAGGAATTGCTGAAAAATGTTAAAGCCGCTGAGTTCTCTGTGCTGGAACGTGGTTTCAAACAAACCGGGATTACTGAAAAAAACGGCGTGATAAAGGGACGACATGTCAAGTTTGTCAGTCAGGACGCGATCTGTACCGGCCTTAAAAACGGCAAAAAATACCTGAAAGATTATGTTGACATGCGCCAGCTTTATGGACCGCTGATGTTGAAACTGGCTTATGCATATAATGTCGCTCCGGAAAGTAAGCATGCCGCTGATATCAGGAAAATGTATTTGTTTATGGTCAGGCATTTGCTGGATCAGGGATGGGCGGCCGGCAGTTCGCTTGGAACCATGCACCATCACGGTTACAATACTCGCGAGATGTTTACCGCGCTGTTTCTGATGCGCAAGCCGCTGTTGGATGCCGGGCTTTTGCCACAAGTAAGCAATATGACCCAATGGTTCTCGAACATCAGGTACATTTTTGATAAAAAATACTGGGCCGAGCCTAATTGCGACTTTTTCAATACCATGTCAAAAAGCGCGGTTATGACCCTGCTTTTGATGCCTGATTCTCCTGAAAAAGTTGCCGCGTTTAACGCGTTCAGTGAATTTTATTCGCGCAATCTCGGCATGGAATCACCGGGCTGGATGGGCGGCTTTAAAGCCGATGGCTGCGGTTATCATCATTGGGGACACTATCCGGGATACAGTTTCGGGGCAATGGCCTCTGCTTCTTATGTCTGTTATCTGTTTTCGGGTACGCCATGGGCCATGAGTCGAAAAGCACTGGACAATCTTCGCCGGGTTTTATATTCAGCGTATGTCTATTGCAATCCCGCTCCGGGAATGGGCATTTGCGGCAGACATCCTTTCAGTTACGGTAACCTTGCCAGATTAAAACCTTTTTATGACTGGTTTACGGAAGCCGACGGCGGCAAGCCGGTCATTACAGAAAAGAATCCGCAGGGACACTGGACCTTCAATTACGGCTGTTTCGGGGTTCACCGCTATAAAGACAAAGCAGTGACCTTGAAGGGATACAACCGCTATGTCTGGTCCTCGGAGATATATACCAGAGATAACCGTTACGGGCGTTATCAGAGCAACGGCACTATTGAAATCATGCCGAAGGCAGGACCCGAGTCTGTCGGCCGAGTCCAGGCCGGTTGGGACTGGAATCGTAATCCGGGCGCGACTGTGCTGCATCGCCCGTTTAATATTCTTGAAAGTTCTAAACATAATACTTTGATGCTTACGTCTCCTTCAACCATGAGCGGCAGTTCCAATCTGCTGGGTAAATACGGCGCGTTCGGGGTGGAGCTTTCAGAGCCGAAGATCAAGAATTTTGATCCGGGTTTCCGGGCTGTCAAGAGTTCGTTTTGTTTTGAAGACCGGATAATCTGCCTCGGTTCGGGCATCTCCGCTAAATCGGAATATCCGGTCGAGACCATCCTGACCCAGTATAATGTGAAAGCCGGTTCAGTGCCGATATACTTTAATTCGGATAAAGCAATTACCGGAATTCCGTTCAAAGCCGACAGCAGGGGGCCGGCCTGGGTCGCTGACCCGTTTGGCAATGCCTGGTTCGTTGTCTCCGGCGGTGTGGTCAAAGTCATTCGACGCAACCAGAGTTCTCCGCATAATAAAACAAAGAAAATGGCTTCCGGCAATTTCGCTTCCGCCTGGATTGACCATGGTATTCGTCCGAAGAATGCGTCATATGAATATCTGATCCTGCTTGACGCTACGCCGGAAACGGCTGCTGCTTATGCCAGGAAGATGAAAACGGATAAACCGTATCAGGTCTTGAAATGCGATAATAATATTCAGGCCGTCAGAGATAAAGCGACCGGCGTCTCCGCCGCGGTCTTTTTTAAACCAGCGGCAAAACTTGACTTAGGACCACTGACGGAAGTTAAAAATCCCTGTTATGTCATGTTCAAAGACGGTAAAACTTTATCCTTGAGTCTGAACACTCCGGACCTGGCCGGTTTTACCGGGCGCGGACAGAGCAGGGCCCAGGAAATAAAAGCCATGCAGTCCCGAATCGTGACCATTGTTTTACGTGGAAAATGGACTGCCGACTCTCCGGATAAGAGAGCATCAATCAAGATAACAAACGGCAATACGATAATTACCGGAACGTTCCGTCATGGTATTCCGATTCAACTTAAATTGACTGAAAAATAAGAGAAGCAGGAATGATTGGAAAAATCTCAACAGTAATTGCCGCGGCATCATGTTTGACCTCCGCGGTTGCGGAACGCCCGAATATTCTGGTGATCCTGACTGATGATCAGGGGTATGGACAACTTGATTTCGGGCAGGGGGATTTTGCTCCCGGATATCTGGGCGGTAAACCGGGAACCGCGCGTTACAAATGTGATCCGGCCAAAGCCATTGAGGCGGCAAAACAGGCTATGCCGAATATCAATGCATTGGCTAAAAATGGTGTACGCTTTACTCATGGTTATGTTGCGTCACCGGTTTGCGGTCCGTCGCGGGCGGCGTTTCTTACCTCCCGCTATCCGGCCCGTTTCGGCGTTTACGATAACAGTGATATTCATAATGGAGTCAGCCCCCGTGAACTGTTTCTTGCTGAAAAATTCCAGAAGTCCGGCTACCGGACCGCGATGATCGGCAAATGGCACGTCGGTAAAAGCAATGGTCAAAGAATTGCCAATCACCGGGATTATCATAAAAATGTCCGTCATACCTGCATCAATGAACACCATCCGTTGAAGCGCGGTTTCGATTATTATTACGGCTTTAATTCTTCCGGTGCGGCCTATTACAATTCGCCGGACATTTTCAGGAATTTCAAGAACGTGGACGCGCCGGGATATTTGACGGACCGCTTTACTGACGAGGCGGTCAATTTTATCAATCAATCAGGCGATAAGCCTTTTTTTATTTACCTGGCCTATAACGCTCCGCATATTCCGTTGGAACAGCGGGTGCCGGAAAAATATCAGCGCTTTAAAACCGGTAATCCCGAGGTGGATAATTATTATGCCGCACTGGCAGCGGTTGATTCCGGCGTCGGCCGGATTATAACTAAACTGAAAAAAATGCGGAAACTCGATAATACCTTGATCTTTTATTTCAGCGACAACGGAGCGGTGATCGATTCCCCGGAACCGGCAAACGGTAATTTCAAAGGATTCAAAGGTTTGACGTTCCAGGGCGGAGTGCGAGTGCCGATGCTTGCAAGCTGGCCGGATGGTCTGCCGAAAGGGTTTACCTACAATAAGAATGTTTCGTCCATGGATATTCTGCCAAGTTGTCTTGCCGCCGCCGGAATTCAGCTTCCGGACAATCTTGATGGGGTGAATCTGCTGCCGTATCTCAAGGGCAAAGATAAAGGCGTTCCGCACCAATATCTGTTCTGGGCCGGACCGCGTCTGTATCATTGGAGCGATAAGAATATCAACTTCTGGCGTCAGTATTACCAGTGGATCACAAACAAAAGCGATCAAAAGGCCCGGAAAGAGGATACCTCGAAAGCCGCGTCCTGGACTGTTTTGTCCGGTAATTGGCTGCTTCAGGCTGAACCGGGTAAGAACAAAGTTGAACTTTTCAACATTGCTAATGACCCGGCTGAAAATAATAACGTGTTAATGCACAATTTAAAAATTGCAAACCGTCTGGAAATGGCTTATGTTCAATGGAGCAAGGATCAGAAACCTCCCATGAAATGGACCATGAAGGAATGGTGCACATTGAAAAGTGAACACGTCCACACTCAAGCAATATCTCATGATCGTTGATCCCATACCGCTTCCGTCCGTCGCAATTGAAAGTCAGTCGATTGTCGTGTGAATCTGAACTTATGTTGACCGTCGGCTCCGGCCAATCGTTATATGTCACTGGTTTGACGGTTGAATATAACGCTTGTCCGGCATGCGGGATAAGAAATTTTCAGTTATTTTTGAATGACTCCTTAATTATTTTTTATGAAAAATGACATGTATTCTCTGCTTCCTGCTATGGTTGATTCGTTATTGATCCGGTATCTTAATTTTATAATCTCATGAATATAAAAAATAATAAGGAAAATTATAATGAACAAGCCGAATATTATTTACATTCTCGGAGACGACCATCGAGCAGACTTTCTCGGAAAAGCCGGCCATCCCATCTTAAAGACCCCTAATCTTGATAAAATGGCAGATGACGGGGTTTATTTTTCCAACGCATTTTGTACCAGTCCGGTCTGCACTCCGAGTCGTTGCTGCCATTATCTCGGTCAATGGGAAAGAACGCATGGTGTTAACTTCAATAGCGCTTCAAGTATTTCTGCCCATGCCTGGGAAAACAGTTTTCCGATGCTGCTGAAAAAGGCCGGATATTTTACCGGCTGGGTCGGTAAAAACCATGTTCCGGTCGGAGAGGGCGGGTATCAGAGCGGATATTTTGAAAGCGAAGTATTTGATTACTGGTACGGCAATCATGGTCACAGCGGTTTTTACCCCAAAGAATTCAGTAGCGCTAGAGAGACAAAAATTTATGATAATGCCAGACTTGATACTCAGGTGGAGATTTTTGAAGAAGGCGTGATGAATTTTCTGGACCCTCAGGATGACTTTATCGAGAGCTGCGCCAATAAGTTGCCGAGAAGGCCGGAGGATAAACCATTCTGCTTGTGCTTGACGTTTAATTTGCCGCACAGCTATGGAACCGGCACCATGCAAATGCGTCCGGAAGACGATGAATTATATAAATCGGCCTACCGCGACCGGATAAATGACTTTGCCATGCCTGCGACATATCAGGATTACATTAACAGAACACCCAGGTTGCCCAAGGAGGTCTATGATGGACAATACATCCCTTCCTACGATTATGTAAGGGACTCAATAGTACTCAGGGAGCAATTGGTACGTTACAGTCAGTCTATTAGCGGTATGGACCGTATGATCGGGAATCTTCGCAAAAAACTTGAAAGTATGGACCTTACAGATAATACGGTAATTATTTTTTCCACCGATCATGGTTTGCACTTTGGAGAACATGGTCTCGGAGGAAAGTGTTTTCTCTATGAAGAAGATATCCGTATCCCGCTGATAATTTATGATCCGCGCATTGGTGCGGCCAGGGATCGTGATGAATTCGTCCTTGCTCCTGACCTGGCTCCGACCGTTCTTGAGCTTCTCGGCGTTGATGTGCCCGAGACTGTTCAGGGAACCAGCCTGGTGCCTTTGCTGGAGGGCAGGGAGGTCGCATGGCGTGAAGAGTTTTTCACTGAACAGTTGATGGATATTCAGAATTATCCGCGGAGCGAAAGTACCCGAACGAAGGAATGGAAATACATTCGCTATTTTAAGCGCAAAGAGGACCCGGCTCAGAGAAATAAGCCGTTTCGCGGAACCCTTGATAATTACATCGAATGCCTGAGTTCGCCGTTGCAGGGAGAAGAACCGGTATATGAAGAATTATTTGACTTGCTGAATGATCCTCAAGAAAAGCATAATCTTGCAGGTGACGAAAAATATCGCGATATAATTGATGAATTAAGGTTGAAAACCACACAATACGGGCTAATGGTATTGCCTGAAAACGGGATGCCGGATACTTTGCCGCTTAACGGTTGAAAATAGTCCGGATTTTCCATTGTTTCATGAGTGATTATAATTGAAATAATTGGAGCGATTATGCGTTCGGTAAAGATTGAAAATGATAAAATTATAGTTAACGGTCAACCAGTCAGGCTGATTTCCGGAGCAATGCACTATTTCCGGGTGCATCAGGAACTTTGGCGGGACCGTTTTGAAAAAGCTAAGGCTATGGGCCTGAATGCGATTGAAACTTATATGCCGTGGAACTTGCACGAGCCGCAAAAAGGTCAATTTGATTTTAACGGGATTCTGGATTTTGAACGCTATATCAAGCTGGCGGGAGAAATGGGCTTTATGGTGCTTGTCCGTCCCGGTCCGTATATCTGCGCCGAATGGGAGTTCGGCGGCTTTCCCGCCTGGCTTACCACGGTTCCAGGTTTGAAACTGCGCTGTTTCAATCAACCGTATTTACAGCAGGTTGAGGATTATTACAACGAAATCCTGCCTCGTCTGAAAAAACTGCAATGGAATGAGGGCGGCCCGGTAATCGCCATTCAGGTGGAGAACGAGTACGGCAGTTTCGGGCAGGACAAACAGTATTTACAGTTCATCAAGGACCTGTACGATAAACATGGTATGGAGGTCATTCAATTTACTTCGGACGGTCCGACTGATTTGATGCTGACCGGCGGGACTTTGCCGGAGGTCTGGAAAACCGCGAACTTCGGTTCCAGGCCGACTGAGGCATTCGACAAGCTGCGTGAATACGAATCAGGTCCCGTAATGTGTATGGAGTTCTGGAACGGCTGGTTCGACCATTGGGGTGAAGAACATCATGTCCGCGGTTTTGACGATGCGGTAAAAAGCCTCAAGGAAATGTTGGGTTCAGGCGCTCATGTCAATTTCTATATGTTCCACGGCGGCACTAATTTCGGCTTTCTGAACGGAGCTAACTGTGCCGATGGCGAATATCAGCCGACGGTCGGCAGTTATGACTATGACGCTCCGCTCAGCGAAGCCGGCGACCCAAATGCAAAATATCAGGCTTACCGTGAGGTGATTGCCGAATATGTTCCCGGATTATTGGATATTCCAGTTCCGGCGGCATCGACCAAAAAGGCTTATGGAAAGGTTAACCTGACGAAGTCCGCTTCACTTTTCGGCAATCTTGAAAATATCGGTAAAATGCATTCGGTTACGCATACGGCGACAATGGAAGAGCTAGGTCAGAATTTCGGGTTTATTTTATACTCTAAAAAACTTGCCGGTCCGGTTGCAGACGCTACCTTGACGTTACAGCATCCGCGTGACCGGGCCGTGGTATTCATCGACGGCAAAGAAACCGCGGTTATCTACCGCAACGATAAAAAGCATTCGCTTGAACTGCAAATCCCCCCGGAAGGCGTTCAGATTGATGTTCTGGTCGAAAATATGGGCCGGGTTAATTATGGCGACAATATTGGCGATGCGCGCAAAGGGATTGTTGACGGCATCCGGATTAACGGTCAGTTCCAATTCGGTTGGGATATTTGTCCGCTTCCTATGGATGACCTGTCCGGCCTGAAATTTACTGAAGTCACGGAATGTTCCGGCCCCGGATTTTTCAAGGCGGTTCTTTCAGTCGATGAGCCAGGCGATACTTTCCTCAAAGTTCCCGGCGGGAAAAAAGGCGTATGCTGGATCAATGGTTTCAATCTCGGTCGCTATTGGGAAGTCGGTCCGCAGCAAACCATGTACGTACCGGCTCAGTTGCTGAAAAAAGGCGATAACGAGATAATTGTTTTCGAGCAGCATGCGTTAGCTGAAGCGGCGGTTGAATTTCTGGCTGAACCGGAGCTTGGTTAAGCGGTTTGTCGTTTTATTAAAAAAAGAAATTTCTGCAAAGCAGTATGATTGTTCCGTGTCGTACGCGGGAGTGGTCCAGCGAAGAATCGCTTAATACAGAAAACTCCAGGAATGAATTTTCCTGGGAACGCGGACGTCCCGTCCGCACTACAAAGTCTGCCAATTGAAATAGTTAACCGCCTTCAGAGCGTTGTTGTGAAAAACAATAATCCTAAAAAGCAGTTGACTTATATTTTTTTGATGGCTGTGTTATTGCATCTTGTCCACAAAACATTAGCGCCTGCCTCAATGAGGCAGGTGGAGAGCGTAAGTATTGGTTGTTAACGTCAATCAGTGATTGAGTAATCTGCCCGTGTGCTTTCGCATCTCGGCGCTTTCATCGAAAGCTGCCCTACTATATACGCCCATCAGTTTGCGAGCAATATTGAAAACAGTCAAAAATAGTCAGACAGTTTGATTGTTTAAAAATTGCAAGGTGCTTACTGTCAGGTCTTTGATTGGTTGTTGATTTGTGGGTGGAGTATTAAGATAAGTCCAGTAATTAATAAAACATCCAATGTTGCCGGATGCCGAATTCAAGACAGACTGATTAAGAACTAGGTTAAATTGCATTGTCTATTGAAGGTAAACAGGATTGACACTCAGGTAAACCGTGCTATATTTTTTCTTTTCGTTAACACAATAAACTCAAGGATAAATCATGATACATGTAATCGCATCAATCGAACTCAAAGACGGTTTTAAAGCGGAATTTCTGGAATTATTCAAAGCCAACGTTCCGAACGTACTGGCGGAAGAAGGCTGTATTGCCTATGCTCCCTGTCTTGACGTTGATACCGGCATTCCGATTCAGGAAAAGAATCCCAACGTTGTTACAATCGTTGAAACTTGGGAGAGTGTGGATCACTTGCACAAGCATCTGGGACAGCCGCACATGAAAGATTACGCGGAAAAGACCGCCCACATGAAAGTTGGAACCACGCTGAAAGTCCTGGAACCGGCTTAATCAGTCATTCAGGCGGAGCAATCACCGGATCTTCGGACGGGGCAGCGACGTCCAGTCCGAAAAGGTGTTTGTCAAGAAATTGTGATATGCGTTCTTTCAATTCCGGGATGTCCGGCAGAGAGTGGACTCCATTGACTATCTTTATCAGGTAAGAAGTTGCGCCGGCCTCTCTCAAGGCCCGGTTTAAGATTACTGACTGCTCATATTCTACAACGGGGTCGTTTTCTCCGTGAATGTTCAAAAAAGGCGGTTCGGTTCCGTCAATATGGTAGAATGGTGACGCATCGATGACGGCTTGCATTTTTTCCTGCCTTGTCCCGCCTACGAGTTTTTCCAATGGATTTCCAAGTTCATGATCTTTAAAATGATCCATGTTGATGATGTCCATTTGCGAAGGACCGTATTGGTTGATAACCGCTGAAACTGAGGATTTACATTTTACGCCGAGCATTGCCGCCAGATGACCGCCGGCGGACGATCCCCATACACATATTTTATCGGTATCAATGTTGAATTTGTCTGCGTTTTCGCAAATCCAGTCAATTGCGCTCTTACAGTCTTCCAATTGGGCCGGCCAGATAGCCTCATCCGATAAACGATAATTAATGGCGATGCCGATTGCCCGGTTGTTCAGATATGGAGCGAGTCTCACGAGTATCTGGTCTTCTTTGCTGCCGTTCATCCAGGCACCGCCATGAATAAACAAGATGACCGGATAAAGTCCGCCTGTTTTATTTTCGGGATAGGCTATATCCAGGAATTGTCGCGGATTGGCGCTTCCGGTATAGGAAATATCTTCAAGTAATTTGTAATTATCCGGTAAACACATTGTTCTTCCTTAGCCGGTCAAAGTTCTAGAAATTTTGCGGCGTTATCTCCGAGAATCATAGCTTTTTCTTTTTCAGTCAAAGGCAGGGAGCGGACCATGTCAAGGTCCGTCTTTTGATCGCGCCACGGCGAATCGGTGCCGAAAAATATTTTATCGATACCGTGATTGCGCATCATTTTCACCATCCTTTCCGGAGAGATGAAGCCGCTGGTGTAACCGAGATCGAGATATACAGGAAGTCCGATCAGATATTTTTCCACTTCATCCCACATGTTCCAGGAGCCGAAATGGGCGACAACCAACCTCAGTTCCGGATATTTCTTATGAAACTCCGCCACTTCCGCCGGTGATGTTTTATAGGGCGGCTCGAATGATACGTCTGCTCCCGCATGGGTAATGACAAACATATTGTGTTCAATGCAGGCTGTCCATATTTCCAACATTCTGGGATCGTCCAGCGTGAACAGCTGAAATTCAGGGTGCAGCTTGATTCCTTTAATCCCGGCCTGTGCCAGTTCCATGATTATCTGAGATTTGTCGGTTGAATCCGGATGAACCGTGCCCAGCATTATCAGGGGCTGGGTATTATTGGCAAGCGCGAACCGGTTAATGCTTTCGACATTTCCAGGGGAAGTTGCCAGCGGCAGACAGACTGATATATCCACTCCGGCTTTGCGCATCGATGCTTCCAACCCATGACGTGTGCCGTCGGTAAAGGCTGAAACTCCCGGTGGAGACGCTCCGAGTTCAATAGCTCGCGGTGCCAGAAAATCCGGATAGAAATGGGTGTGGAAGTCGATAATCATAGTTTTCAGCGCGTGATAACATCGCAGGCCTTGAGAATCTTTACTCCCCGGGCCGCCAGAACTTCAGATGCTTCGGCAATATTGTCAAAGCGGAAAATCAATACCGCGTTGTCCTGATTCTTTTCAACAAAGGCGTACATGTATTCAACGTTGATCCCGGCGCTTTGAATGGTTTTCATAACCTCGGCAAAGCCGCCGACCCGATCCGGAACCTCTACCGCTACAACTTCGTTGATTCTGGCGGTTATTCCGGCCGTTTTCAACGCTTCCAGCGCGGCTTCCGGTTTATCGACAATCATGCGTAGAACCCCGAAATCAGTCGCTTCGGCCAGCGTCAGGGAACGGATGTTGATGTTGTTTTCCGCGAGATTTGCGGCTACTTCATGGATTTTGCCTGATTCATTTTCGACAAAAACAGAGATTTGTTGGATTAACATAATTTTCCCTCCCGTTATTTGTTGATTAATTGACGGCGGTCGATAACGCGTTTCGCTTTACCTTCGCTTCGGGGAATACTCTTCGGATTAACCAGTTTGACTTTGGCGTGAATGTTGAGTTCAGAATGCAATTCCCGTTCGATAAACGCCTCGGTTGCCTTGAGATCCTTTATTTCATCTGAAAACAGTTGCTCGTTCATCTCTACCTGTACTTCCAGATTGTCAAGTTTCCCCTGACGGTCGACTACCAGCTGGTAATGCGGCTCGACCATATCGATCTGGACCAGAACATGTTCAACCTGTGACGGGAATATATTGACGCCGCGGATAATCAGCATATCGTCGGTTCGGCCAAGGAGACGGTGCATTCTTCGGCTGGTTCGACCGCACGGACACTCGTCCTGCAGAAAATAGGTAATATCGCGGGTGCGATAACGCAGGATAGGCGTACCTTCTTTAGTTATTGTGGTAATGACCAATTCGCCTTTTTCCCCGGGCTCGACCGGGTCGCCGGTTTCAGGATTAATGATTTCCGGATAAAAATGATCCTCGAAAATATGCAGTCCGTCCTGCTGTTCGCATTCCGAGGCTACGCCGGGGCCGATGATTTCGGTCAGACCGTAAATATCATAGGCTTTCAGGTGCAGTTTGTTTTCAATTTCCCGTCGCATACTTTCGCTCCACGGCTCCGCTCCGAGCATGGCGGATTTTAAACTCAGCGACGACATGTCGATGCCTTCTTCTGCCGCGAATTCCGCGATGTAGAGTGAATAGGATGGTGTACAAGTCAAGATGGTACTGTTGAAGTCCTGCATGATCGTCAGTTGCCGCCGGGTATTGCCGCCGGAAATCGGCAGTACGGTTGCGCCGATTCGCCGTGCGCCGTAATGGGCTCCGAGGCCGCCGGTGAACAAACCATATCCATAGGCGTTCTGAACCGTGTCGGCGGTAGTACAGCCTCCCATACTCAGGGTGCGGGCCATAACTTCCGACCAGATATCGAGGTCCTTATCGGTATAGGCGTCGACGACCGGTTTGCCGGTAGTGCCTGAAGAAGTGTGGACTTCCCTGATTTTTTCACGATCCACCGCCAGCAGACCGAGCGGATAAACCTCGCGCATGTCATCTTTAGTCGTGAACGGCAGTTTGACGATATCGGAGATGTCTTTGATGTCTTCAGGAGCAACCCCGAGTTCACGCATTTTGTTCTGGTAGAATGGAACATTGTCGTAGATGTGACGGACAACCTGCTGCAGCCTCCCGGTCTGCAGTTTTCTCAAAGCGTCGCTTTGCATGGTTTCGTGATCTTTGTCCCAAATCATTTTCAGTTTCCTTTCCAGCTTATTTTTCGACCCTCATCAAATGCCTGTAAATTCATTTCCGCGGTTCCGGCCGGCGCCAGTTCCTTGATGGCGGCTTCCCAGGCCGGCAAAGGAATTTCCAGCAAATTTGAAACCAGACCTAAAACCGCCACGTTAACCGTTTTCGCATTACCGGTTTTTTCTTTTAGTTCATCCGGCAGCAGTTCCATGAAATCCAGAGAGTTTTTCCGCAACGTTTCTGCCGTTCCCTCGGGATATTCGTCAACGCCAAAGGGCAGAATCCGGTTCTTAATGTAAACGATCTTGCCGTCGGCAGTCGGAAAATCCAGCCAGCGCAAGGTTTCCATTTCTTCCAGTGCGATCAGGATGTCTGCTTCTCCGGCTGAGATAACCGGGGAATGGATTTTTTCTCCGATTCTCACATGACTGAAAACTGAGCCGCCGCGCTGACTCATGCCGTGAATCTCGCTTTTCTTGACATCGTAACCGCCGTGCATAGCCGCCAGTGAAAGCATATTGCTTGAGGTAATGATTCCTTGTCCGCCGACGCCGACCATTAATATATTTACTGTTTTTGAGGAGCTCATGAGGACACCTCCTTGTTTCTCTTGGCTAATCTTTTCTTCAGTATTATGCAGGGGCCTTTGACAACCAGCAGTGACAGCCGGTCGCTTGCAAGTAAAGTGTCGAGTGCGTCAGCGATTTCATCTTTTTTGTAGGCATTGACGATTTTGCAGTCGGAAGCGTCCATTCCAGCCGCTTCGCACAGCTTGACGTAGTCGATGGCGACAGTGTTGCTGCCGGAGATGGTTTCGCCTGACAGCGGATTGGGTTGGAGCCCGGTCATCGCTGTTGTGCCGTTATCCAGTACGATCAGCAGAGTGTGACGCTTATTATAGGCTGCATTGAACAAGCCGGAGATGCCGGAGTGGGCAAAAGTTGAGTCACCCATGATGCCGACCATTTTACCGGCTGCTTTTTCTCCGCAGGCCATTTCAATTCCCTGACCGACCGTGAATCCGGCTCCCATGTCAAGCAGCGTATGCATTGCGGTAAAAGGCGGCAGAGTCCCGAGTGAATAGCAACCGATATCGCCGATTACATCGAGGCCGCGTTCGGCCAGCAAACCGTAAACCGTACGATGCGGGCAGCCCGGACAAAGGGCAGGGGGACGCGGCGGGATATTGACTTCGTGCTGACGAGGCTGAGTTGTTTCGCCGCTGATTCCGGCGCGGACTATTTCCGGAGTATATTCGCCGATGGCCGGGAAATTTGATTTGCCGAGGACCTTGAAGCCCATAGCTTTGATCTCAGTCTCAAAAAACGGGTCGAGTTCTTCGATAACATAAACGGTCTGGTACTTTTCGCAGAATTCAGCAATAAGTCCGGCGGGCAGGGGATAAACCATACCCAGTTTCAGCACCGGTGCGTCCGGATAACATTCTTTGACGTAGGTGTAAACCGTACCGGAACAGATTATCCCGAAATCGCCGGAACCTTCTTCAATCCGGTTGATTGACAATTCGTTGCAATTGGTGGAAAGCCGCTGCATCCGGTCTTCAACGACAACCCGCCGTTTTTTTGCGTAAAGCGGGATCATCACATATTTCGGAATATCTTTGGTAAAGCCTTCTATCTCCTTTTCGATGCGCTCTTCAGGAGCGACAATACTCATGGAGTGAGACAATCTCGTAGTAGTCCGGAGAATAATCGGAGTATCGTATTGCTCGCTTATTTCAAAAGCCAGCTTCGTGAAATCTTTCGCTTCCTGTGAATCAGCAGGTTCAAGCATCGGAATTTTTGCCGCTCTGGCATAGTTTCGACTGTCCTGTTCATTCTGGGACGAGTGCATGCCGGGATCATCGGCGGTAATAATGACCAGGCCGCCTTTGATTCCTGTATAAGAGGCGGTGAACATTGGATCGGCGGCGACGTTCATGCCGACATGTTTCATAGTCGCGATGGCTCTCGCTCCGGAGATTGCCGCTCCATAGGCGACTTCCAGCCCGACTTTTTCATTGATTGACCATTCGGTTTCGACTTCCGGGTACCCGGAAAGATTTTCCAGAATTTCGGTGGATGGCGTACCGGGATATCCGGAGCCGACCTTGACTCCGGCCTCAAACGCACCTCTGGCAATGGCTTCATTGCCGGATAAAAATAGTTTTTTTTCCAAAATTTGCCTCCCGAGCAATTTTATAATAGTATTATAACCAGCATAAAAGCCGGAACGAAAAGTTCAATATCTCCGCTCAAGAAAATTTTTGATTATACTTCAGTGATGAGTCAGACGGCTTTATTCAGCGCAGATCTTTTGAAGCCATTCAACATTCGGGAAGAAATGACGATAGTATTCCTTCATCATAATATCAAGAGAAGGGATATCGTAATGCCAATTGATCGCATCTTCTCCGAGCGCTTCACGGACATTGGTCTGGTCAAATTCGATATGACTCGAGAAATATGGCAACAGGTCTCCCAAAAACTTATTGATAAGCTTTTCCTCTTTGGTTTTGTCCGGGACATCTGCGATTACATCGACATGTCCGACTTTCAGGGTTTCCTGCATTGCTATAGTAATATCATAGGTACTTGTCGGTCTGGCTCCGGTCAAGTGGTATGCTTTATTGGCTACCGGGAGTTGGAATATTTTTACAATTGAATTGCTGATGAAGTCAATAGGAGAGAAATAGACCTGGTCAGATGGTCTGGTTTCGAACCTGAAAGTTAACGGCGCAAATTCCGCGGCGTCAAGCCCGTTTTTCGTGCAGACATGTTTTTTTACCTTGGCGACGAATTCGAGAACCCGGTAGAACGCCAAAGGTTTTCTGGTCTGCCCGTCATGCAGCCTGGCGGTAACGATTGCCGGACGGTATACTGAAAACGGAAAGCCGGAATTTCTAACCAGGGCCTCCGCCATGAATTTGCTTTTTTCATAAGGGTTAAAGAAGCCACTGTCGACCGGGGTGTCTTCATAGGCCACTCCTTCTAGGCAACCAGCGATAAAAGCAGTGCTGACGTAATGAAACTCTTTGGCATTAATGTGCTTTGCCAGCGCAAGCATATTTTTCGTGCCTTCGTAGTTGATTCTGAAAGTTTTTCCTTCCGGATCTTTGCCAAGATTGACGTCCGCGGCGCAATGAAAGATAATTTCACAATCCATTATCGCGTCTTGAACGCTTTCATCGGTGTAGTCGAAAGATACAATGTCACCTTCGATGACGGAAATTCTTTTAATTACCTCTTCGGCCGCTTCCGGGCAGTTATCGTATTTACACTGTTCACGAATTATGTCCCTGGTACGCTCGGCCGCGTTCTGGGTGGAATTACCGCGGGTCAGAGCAACTATTTCGTAATCAGCTCTTTCTTGCAAAAGCTGCACAACGAATGCGCTTCCGACCAGACCGGTTATACCTGTTGTAAAGATTTTCGTCATTGAATGGATTCTTTCAAAATTGTAGTTTTAAATATTAAAATCTTATAAAACTAATATACCACGCAATAACAGTCTTTACAAACTCTCAAGCGGGATTTATGCTAAAACAAAATTCAATTTGTAAACTATAAAAAAATAAAAAAATCCCTTTAAAAAAAGCTTTAAAGGGATTTTTTCTTTTAACTGATAAATAAATCAGCCGAAGTATTCGGCCGCATGCTCAGGTGAACCGAGCAATACTTGTTTATCAGGCATTGCTGCCTGCATTTCAGCCAGTTCGTCTCTGCCGTCATCGGTCAGCGGCAGCTCAATCTGGCCGCCGTCAACAACACTGCGGCACATGCCGGTCATGATCTCAAACCCGGCATAGGCGTTGGCGAAGCAGTTCTGGTGACATTCGATGTCGCCATTGAGCCATTCAGCCATTTCCTGGATGTAGGGAGGCATATCGATGTCGTAGTTCATCGCGCCTTCGCCGCTCTGGACGCCGTCTTTGGTGACTGCGCGCCAGCCGCCGTTGGTCAGGACTTCAGCGAAACCTTCAGTTCCCTGTGCGCCAATGCGGTTGCGGCCCCACCATTTTCCGACCTCGGGTTGATCCGGTGCGCCCGCTCCGCATTCGAGATAGCCGCGAATGCCGCCGGCAAACTGAATTACTCCGGCAATGTAGTCGGGTGACGGATGATTGTCGTTAAATTTAATCTTACCGGCTGCCTGGCCCATGACCCATTCCGCCGCCGGATCGCCGGCGTACCAGCGCATATAATCAATCATGTGCGTGCACATATGCAGCATCCAGCCCGGAGTGGTCGCATAGACGGTGTGAACCCGGCCCAAAGCTCCGGAATCGATGATCTCTTTAACCTTGCGATAGTGCTGACCGTAACGATGCTGATGACTGACTACTACTTTTACGTCTTTACCGTCAAGCAGTTTTTTGATTTTGAACGCTTCAGAGCTGGTCAGAGCGATCGGTTTTTCAAAAGCGATAAGTTTAGCTCCGCAGTCTACACCGATTTTGATGAAATCATAACGCAGGTTCGGGTGGGTGCAGAAACAGAAAACGTCCGGTTTCAGTTCGGCGGCCATTGCGGCGGCATCGCTGCCGATGGCCGGGTTGCCGATAGTGGCGGCGAATTCCGGCAGTTTATCGGTGGCGATATCACAAATGCCGGTTACTTCGAAGTTATCATTGTCATGGAAAGCCTGGGCGTGGTGTTTTCCGCGTTTACCCATGCCGACGACCATTACACTGTATTTAGTCATTGTGTTCTTAGCTCCTTAAATTTTTTAAAGGCAAAAAAAACGGGGCTCGAAAGCCCCGTTTGACATAACGAAATTAGCCGTTGGCTTTGTCCCATTCGAGAACTTTTTCGATAACATAGTTAACTTCGTCATCAGTGAGTTCCGGGAACATCGGCAGGGAAATACAGGTTGCCGCGTTGTTTTCAGCGTTTTCGAGAGAGCCGCTGATCCGGCATCCTTTACCCCACGGGAAACCTTCCTGTTTATGGATAACGATGGAATAGTGAGTTTTGGCGTCAATTCCATTGTCCTTGAGGAATTGGAGCATTCCGGCGCGGTCTTTGGTTTCAATTGAGTACAAGTGAAAAACGTGACGGTAACCGGGAGTAACGTACGGAACTTTGAAAGAAGTGCAATCTTTGAAAGCTTCGGTGTATTTCGCCGCGATGGCGATGCGCTGATCGGTCCATGCGGTGATGTGGTTCATCTTAGCGGAGAGAACGCCGGCCTGGAGGTCGTCGAGACGGCTGTTGAAACCGAATGAGTGATGGTCGCGCTGAGCGGAACCGTGGTTGCGCAGTTTGCGAACTTTTTCGTTGATGTCGTCACGATTGGTGAAGACCATACCGCCGTCGCCGAAGCAGCCGAGGTTTTTCTGGATGATATAGCTGGTGCAAACCGCATCAGAAAGTTCGCCCTGTTTGAAAGTGTCGCCGTAGCCGTCGATGCCCTGAGCATTATCTTCAATGACGAACAGGTCGTGTTTGTCAGCGATAGTTTTGATGGCGGCCATATCAGCGCACTGTCCGTACAAGTGTACCGGCATGATGGCTTTGGTTTTATCGGTAACGGCAGCTTCCGCGGCAGCAGGATCAATACATTTGGTTTTCGGGTCGCAGTCAACCAGAACAGCAGTTGCGCCGGCGATCCAGATTGCTTCTGCGGTGGCAAAGAAAGTATTGGCATTAGTGATAACTTCATCGCCTTCGCCTACACCAAGAGCCATCAGGCAGAGCCAGAGAGCATCGGTACCGTTACCAACGCCGATAGCATGTTTGGTGCCCATGTATTCAGCAGCCTGGGCTTCAAATTTGGTGAGCATCGGGCCCATGACATAGTTGCCGCTCAGCAGTACTTCCTGCATGTTGCCGTCGATTTCGGATTGGATGTTTTTGTACTGACGTACGTGTCCGTAGAAAGGTACTTGCATTTTTACCGTTTCCTTTTTGTTGATTTACCAGTTGATGGTTAAACTTTTTTGCGAATTACCAATATAGTCTTGAAAGGCTTCGATGTCAAATGATAAATTACAGAAAATGTCAAAATTGCGGAAACGTTTACATCAGGTTAAGACGGCGTTGTTTTTTTGTAAGATTTCCACAAATTTGCGCATTGTTTGTGAAACCGGTTACATTGGGTGACGCGCCACTAAAAAGAATGGTTCCCAAACATTATTTATCAGTCACAATTGATTAGTTCTCATTTAGAATATTGTGGATATGATTAATGGGTCATAAAAACAGTTACGCTATATTCCTAAAAAAACCTTTAAAAGAAACAAAAAACAATTAATAACAAAAGAAAGAATTGTTAGTACTATTAATATATTGCCTAAAAATAATAATTTATTCCAATTTCTAATGCACTTTTCAGTCCATATATCCTTTTTAAACCCAATTTTATACTGCCATTTACTTATAAAAACAATATAACTGAAAAATAGAACCAATATTGGTTGCTGTATAAAAATATTTCCTTCGCTTATAATCATTAACCTTAATAATAATTGATAAAAGATAAGCGATGTTATGAGATAAAAAATCCCTTTTGACAACGATACTGCATTTGTTTTTATCAATATGATAAAAGCACCAATGGGAATAAAAACAATAGCAATAATCCAATAGGTTATCCCAATTTTGTTGTTTTTATTCATATTATAAATCTCTCCGAGAATTTAGTTTTCGTGTCTCATTATTATTTAATAACGATAAATAATCATAAGTCATGTTTGCTGTCAATTCTTAGTAAGAGGTATGACGCTGAATGAAACAATATTTTGAAATTAAAACAGTCATGAAACCACCTGGATGCCCGCTTTGAATTATTTTTAAGGTCTTAAAAATCGATTTAAGCTTTTCCTGAATCCTCTCAATCAAATATACCCCTTAGTATCTGTCATTGCAAATGATGCACAAAATCCCCTTAACGTCCTAAGTTTTCTTAAAATCAATAAAAACAGCCCCGGACAGAAATCTGGCCGGGGCTATTGGCGAAGTGTGTTAATATCTTGATTTAGATAGACACCGGGAACTCGATTGTTTCAGGTTTATTGTTGCCAATTTTGACTTCTATCTTTACTTTTTGCTCGTCGGCTGAGATTATTCCGGCACTGGCGCCGGGGATGTTTTTTCCATCGAAAGGCAGCATCAGCCAGGCAAAGTATCCGTTTGGTTCAGATTCTCCTGAGTAGTCGGCGCACCACGTCGGCACCCGGACATTGGTTTTTGGGGAGTACCAGCCCTGGAAGCCTTTACCCTTGACTAGTTCCGGTTTTAGCTTGATGCCGCCGGTTGCCGGTACAATCAACAGATTGCCTTTTCCGGGGTCTGTTGTTGCGATACGGCCTCCCGGTAGTTTCTTGACGGAGCAGTCGGGGTGGAAGTGCCATAGTGCGTTGACCTGTCTTTTGTGGTCACCTCGAATACGATCAAAGATCAGCCAGTAGTGTCCTCTCTTGAAATAAACCGTGCGTTCGTGCGATGCTTTGCCTTTCATTATTTCAAGTTTTGGAATTCCTTTGTCGGAGCTCAGGTTCCTGCGTTTATAGAATGCTCCTTTGCGGTAGCCGACTTCAACTTTGCCGCTGAAGCGGTCGAAGGTTGGAGTTATTTCATAGAGTTTTGGGGAAATTGGTCCGGTTGCGATCATTTTACGGCTTCTTAGGTAGGCTTCGTCATTGGGGCCGGTTTCTTTGTACCATAAATACATATTCTGATCGTGGTCGTCAAGCATGATTGTATTGTGGCCCCGGGTAGCCAGATAGTATTCCGGAGTCCAGCCGCCTTTGTCGCTGTAGCGGTATTTGCCGGGATCTATCAGGATCATCCGGCGGTTGTATACGCAAAACTGGAGTTTGTCGGCGTGGGCGTGGGCGCTGCCATAAGGACCGGCGTCAAAAAAACTCCAGAGTTTTGTGTTGCGCCAATGATCGCGGCTGATGCCGAAACCAGAATAGTTGAAGAAGCGGGAAGGGGGATCGGCCGGTTTTGTCCCTTTTTTTCCGTTGGTCGAAATATACAAAACCTCCGGTTCTTCCAGTTCTGCGGCAAACTCCGCCAGTTTCGGAGCTTTTGTTGTTTCCGTATCCGAATCGCCGTGCGGAAATAGTTTGCCGTCGGGGCGACAGCATACCGCCAGGAAAAACAGTTGACGTTTCACGCTGTCAAGAAATTCCGCCGGAGGTTTCAGTTTTAAATCATTTACCAGTTTTATGAAGTCGAATTCGGCGTTCAAAATTCCGAATGAATACATTAACGCGAGTTCGTCTTCGGCTCCGTCCGGCCAGACGCATTTACTGATATTTTTGGTTACCCGCTGGATTGCAGCTTGGCGCCACTTGGCGGCATTTTTGAATTCCGGGAAGTGAACCGCGGCGTAGAGCAGGTTTTCCATGGTGAAAATGCCTTTGTTGCCGGTCCGCATTCCGGCGCGATGATACATGTAATGCAGATGTTCCTCGATGCTGGATAGCAGGAGTAGTTTTGTGGAGTCCGGGATGTTCCTGTCGTCGATCATGAAATAGAAAAGTTTGGTAATGGCCTTGAGCCTGACTGATGAGTGGAGGGTGAACCAGGTGTAATTGGGGTTCGGATGGCTTTCCGGCCGGTCAAAGCACTGGGCCGCCTTGAAATCCGATACCCGTTTTTTCATATAAGGATTGGCGGCAATCCAGTCAAGGATGTGGTCGTTGACGAATTTAGCGTATTTGACTTTGCCGGTTTTTAAATACTTGTTCCAGGCTACTTGCCCCTGGCTGAATCTGGCCAGCATGGTCGGATATTGCTTGTAGCCGTTCGGCGGAATATAGTTCCATTTCAGATGTCCAGCCGCATCGCGCGGAATTACGGCGGTAATCCCTTTGATAGTGAATTTATCTTTTATCATATCATCAGGATTCATGTTCTTTTTGCCGTTGGCCCATTTGGGGTGTTTGATGGATTCGCTGTCACGTAAATCGCTGCCGGCCTGGTTGTGTTTGAAGTAATTTAAAAGAGCTTTGCAGGCGGCGACTTGATCATGTTGTTTCAACGCTTTGTCGACCTTCGACATGCCCGGGTAAGTTGGATTAAGCGATGCAAAAAGCTGTTTTGCTCTGGCCGGATAGTTTTTGACGAAAGCGGCGGCTCCGTTTGTTTCTTCTGCGCTGAGACTGCTTTGTAAACAAATGATCAGACACCCGGAAAATGTGGTTAACATTTTATGCAACATTTTAACTCCTTTGTTTTGTTGTTTCACGTTTATTATATATTTTCAAGATAAAAAAATCAAGCTTTTTATACAAAAAATTAAAATAACCCTTGACAAAAATGAAATTGCAAGGTATAATTAATTTGAAAATTGTTTAACAATGTTGCATAAAGAATGTATGAGTAACGGACGAAAAACCACTATCTATGATATAGCCGCGAGCGTCGGGGTTTCCACCGCGACGGTATCCAGGGTAATCAATAAAGATGTCCGGATATCCCGGGCGACGACTGAAAAAGTTTTTTCCAAAATGCGGGAACTTAATTTTGTGCCCAGGAGTTATGGCGGACTGCAGAAATCCGGCAAGCACGTCAGCAGCCGTCCGCGACGAGCTTTCGATTCGATAAAAACGATTTACTTTCTCCATGAATTCAGGTTGAGCAACAATCTGCCGAATGTGATTTATTCAGCTTTGGCTGACAGTTTTTCCGATCGCAACTACAAAGTGATTGCCTGCCAGCATGATGATTTCGACTTTAATCGCACTTCTCCCGGAGACGGTGTGATCTATTACGGCAAAGTGGGCTATCTGGAACAATTATTGAAAAACAACGTGCCTTTTGTCAGGATTCTGATGCAGCCGGAACCGGGACAATGTAAATATGACCATATTACCTACAATAACGAATCAATCGGAGTGATGGCGGCAGACTACTTGCATTCCCTCGGTCATCAACGAACGATGATGATTGGTCCGTTGGAACGTCCTTTTGTTAAAACCCGGTTTAAGTTTTTTTGTGAAAACATTGAAAAAGCAGGCGGAACTGTGTCGGAAGTCGATACGTATCTGATAAGTTCCGAGTATCTGGGTGCGGCCGAGAAATTGATCAAGGACCCGGTTAAACGGCCGACCGGTTATTTTGTTTACAATGACGAAGTGGCTTTAATGCTCTATACCTATCTTGATGCGGTTGGTATCAAGCCGGGTGTGGATGTAGAAATAATTTCATGCGATAATTCGCTGCTGCTGGATAACCTGGATATTAAGCCGGCCAGTTTTGATTTGCATTTACAGCAGATTGCCAGCCGCAGCGCGGAACAACTTTTGTGGCGCATGAGAAATCCTAAAGCACAACCCAATATACTAATTATTGAGCCGGAACTGGTCAAGTTTGACAAGGGCTAAGGCTGGGCTTTTTATATATCGGGCGAAACTATTCGTCTTGAATACGCTGATGATAAAATTGAAGATATTTAAGTCTTAAATGATAAATAAATCAAAGGTGGAAAACATGAAAAAAACGTCCTTCACGCTAATAGAATTGCTGGTGGTGATAGCTATCATCGCTATTCTTGCCAGTATGTTGCTTCCTGCGTTGAACAAAGCAAGAGAACGCAGCAAAGGTATTGCCTGTATTAACAACCTCAAGCAGAATGGAGTCTGTTCGGCGATGTATAGAAGCGATTCTAATGATATTCAGCCGATGGTTTATGATGCCTGGGCGTCCGGCAGCGGCTGGTTATCCTGGGCCAATTTTTTCGCTGACAACAAATATTATCCGAGCGAGAATACCAATGTTTATCGTTGTCCGGTCGCGAATCAGGAATTGACCAACGGAGTTGATTACCATTTGAAAAGGTTTTGTTACGGGACAAATATTTACACCTTTTACAAAAACGACAAGAATGAAGACGTTCCCGGTTTTCTGCTGACTTATACCGGAACTTTAAAAAACTACTCGATCAATATGAAGCGGGTCAAGCAGCCGTCCGAGCTGATTATGATTATCGACGATCTGGAAGGCAAGGAAGCGACCCCGTTTATCCGGCATAATGTGACCTGGCATCCCGGCGCTCCGGCTTCTTCGGCCAGGGCATGGCTGGCTCACGGCGATTCCGGCGTCAATTCTCTGTTTACCGATGGTCACGCTGAAACCGTAAATACCGGGCGTTTGCGGTATTTGACCTATAACGGCCTCGAATTAGCCAAAACTGGCGATACCTGGCGGTAAGTTGTATCACACTTTAATCCGGCAGGTCTCTGTATCTGCTTTTGCACCGTTAATTATCCTGAAAAAGGAATTTTATGCTCTCAGTATATGACTATATCGTAATCGGCTTTTACTTCATCTTTGTGATGTCCCTCGGCTTTGTTTTCAAACGCTTCAACAAAGGCTCCAAAGACTACTTTGCGGGAGGCCAGCGGATGTGCTGGTGGCTCCTCGGCGGCAGTCTTTTTATTTCCAATTTCAGTTGCTGGACTTTTACCGGGGCGGCCGGGATGGCTTACCGGTTCGGGTTTCTTATCATGTATGTTTATGTTCTGGACGTGGCCGGATATATTATTGGTTATACCTTATTCGCCTCCAGACTGCGTCAAATGAGGCTGATTACCGCGATCGACGGTGTAAGACGGCGATTCGGCAAAGGCAGTGAACAGTTTTTTAACTGGCTGGGGATTCTGCGCGCGCCGCTGGGCGGCGGCGTCTGGCTCTTCGGGCTGGCGGTTATTTTAACTTCGGTATTTATGGGCGGTGACACCTCGGAGGCGGCCAAGTCCAATATGCTTAACTGGATTATTATCCTAACCGGGATTACCGTGCTGATAATGGCGATGCTGGGAGGAAACTGGGCGGTCGCCGCCAGTGACTTTATCCAGTTACTGCTGCTGATGACAATTACTGTTGTGACCGCGGTGCTGGCTCTGGTAAAGATTGGCGGTATTGGGCCGTTTTTCGCGCAGCTGCCGCAAAATTCGTTCAAGATTTTCTATCCTCTGGGTTCGATGAAATATGACTGGCTCTTCCTTATTTCAATGATTCTAGGCAAGGTTCTGCTGCATAACAATATGATGACCGCGGCAAAATATATTTCCGCGCGAGATTCGGACCATGCCAGAAAATCAACCCTGATCCCGATGATCGGCTATGCCTTGCTGCCGGTACTGTGGTTTGTTCCGGTCTGGGCCTCGCATACTCTGGTTCCAGGTTTGACGGAAAAATATCAGGGCGTCATTCAGCATCCGGAAGAAATGTCGTACATCGTCACCGCTATGCATATTCTTCCGCAGGGACTGCTGGGGTTGCTGGTCGTCGGTCTTTTCGCGGCCACGATGTCCAGTCTCGATACGGCGTTCAATAAGAATGCCGGTTATATCGTCTGTAATTTCTACCGGGATATTCTGAGGCCGGAAGCCAGTGACAAAGAGCTGTTTTTGGCCGGGCAGGTTGCCACGGCCATTTCCGGCAGCGGAGTTATTATCGTAGCGCTGGTTTTGGCAAACATCGGTAAGATATCGATCTTTGATTCATACTTATATTTCGCCGCATTTTTCGGGACAGGTTCCGCGGTGGCTTTTCTGTTGGGAATGTTTATAAAAAGGACGCCGCCGTGGGTGGCATGGTCCACCGCACTGCTGTCAATGCTTGCTTCTTTTATCCTGTTTACCCTGTTGCGTCTGGATTGGACGGCTGAACTGGTTCGTCCAATTCTTGCCGGGACGCCGTTGGCGGCGGTATATGAGTATATCATAACCAATCCGTTCTTCATGACCAATCTGGTTATCACTCCGATTTGCGTTGCCTATTTCTTTGTGGTCCGCAGATTTTACAAGCCTGAAAAATACCCGAAATATGTCGAATCAGTGGAAAAACTGTTTGAGGATATGCGTACTCCGGTTGATTTCAATAAAGAAATTGGCGAGGAAAATGATAACAGTTCCCAGCAGGCTAAGACTTTAGGTATTTTATCTATGATTTACGGCGGTTTCATCTTTTTGCTGGTCCTGGTGCCGAATCCTTTGAGTGGTCGTCTGGCAATTCTCGGTTGTTCATCGATTATGCTGTCTGTTGGTGCATTTTTGCTCTACAAGAGCCGGTCAATCGCTTCTCCTCCAAAAAAGGAATGTGAAATCGGGCTAGATGCGGAATTGGCGGAATAAACAGACTATGAATATGATAAAACGACATATCCCGCTTGCGGCAACCGCCGGAACTTTGATTGGGGCGACTTTGACCGGAGCCGAGAAGCCTAATGTTCTGGCGATATTCGTTGATCAACTCAGCGCGCAGGTGATGAGCAATGCCGGATGCAGCTGGGTCAAGACCCCCGCTCTTGATCGTTTGGCCCGGGAAGGAGTCAAGTTCAATAATGCCTGCTGCACTTACCCGCTTTGTACACCGGTGCGTGCTTCTTTGTTGACCGGACAGCGTCCGTTTAAGGCTTATCCTGCCCCTTTGAAATTTACGAATATCGGGAAAATTATGGCCGATAACGGTTACGCCACCGCCTATGTCGGTAAATGGCACGTTGGGAAAACTTTGCTGGAGGATCATAAAACAGCGGAGTGGTCAGGGTTTGAATTCCGGAAGCCGATGGAAACTGACCCGGATATTGAAAAAGCCGCGATCCGGTATTTGCGGGCAAAACGACGTAAGCCGTTCTTTCTTGTCACGTCATTTGTCAATCCGCACGACTGCTGTGAGCTGGCCCGCAAGATTGGCGGCTGGAAAGATAAAAAAAGTATATCTTTTCATAAAGGCGGTTTGACTCCCGATCTGAACGTTCCGCAGTCTGAAACGCCGCCGCTGCCTGATAACTTTGCGGTCAATCGGCTGCAGCCGGAGGTAATGCGCTGTCAGACTCCTGCATCTGGCGACAATAAAATTTCGCTGAGGCCGACCGGTTCGTGGGGAGAAAAAGAGTGGCGGCTTTATCGTCACGGGTATGCAAAACTGGTGGAGAATGTCGATGCCAGGATCGGGCGGATTCTCAATACTCTGGATAAAATGAAACTGACTGAGAACACGGTTGTAATTTTTCTGAGTGATCACGGCGATGGAATAGGGGCTCACGCCTGGAACCAGAAACACGCGTTTTACGAAGAAATCATCCGGGTGCCGCTTATCATCAGGGCTCCGGGCGGTAAAAAGAACATGCAAAGCAATGTCCTGGTCAATACCGGAATCGACTTTTTGCCGACTGTGGCGGGTTTTGCCGGTATTGCGTGTAAGGGATATCCCGGCATTAGTTTGAAAAATGTCGTTTACGGGGGAAGTGTGCGTGAACGCAGTTATATTGTCGGTGAATTTATGCGTAACGCTCAAGGAATTGGTTTGGCCAGGCATCCAAAGGATGCTGAATTCGAACGTATAAAAAAATACGCGGATGCCGAAGCCAGATTTGTCCGGACCAAACACTGGAAATATGTCATCTACAATCAGGGGAACAATCCTGAAATGCTTTTTGATCTTAATAACGACCCCGGCGAACTGCATAATTTAATTAATGCGCCGGACTCCCGGGACGTATTGCCAAAGATGCGGCAGTATCTGCGGCAATACAAACAGCAAAGCGGAGACCCTTTCTGATAGCGGAGCTAAAAGCATCCCTGAAAGACCGCGTCTTTAAGCCGAAGTTATTTCAGGTTGCTGAAACTGAACGATGCGATCATGAACAGAAAAAAATAATAAATTCCAAATCAGCCAACAACACTTCTAAAGATATTAGGTTGCGGCCTTTGTACATTTACAACACTCCTCGCAACTTTTTAAATGCTTTGAAAATTTCACTCCATAGTCGCAAAGTCATAATAATCTCAAAATTTATGAGCAATCCGAAGTTATGATTGTAAATTTCATATAACAAATTATTGGCTTCAGTTGGAATACTATGTCTTTGCTTCCTTAGATAACTAACAATATAACCGATAGTAAGCAAAAATTCATCATTAGAATTTTTCTTTAGGACAAAGGATGTGCAGGGAGGTTGAGATTCTATTTGTTTTGAGAAAAAATGTATTTTATCTGACATAATACTAATAATATCTCCATCCAAAGAATTGCTAATACACTTCAGCACGCACAAGATGTAATTGATCACCTCGTTATTGTAAGTGTTTGCCAATTTCTGTTTCAATAAAGCAATGTCATTTTTATATGTGTCATCAATAAAACGCAATGTATCGCATGCATCGCATACATACTGTTCTCCATGATCACCTTCCAGCAAGTCAATCATTTCGGTTAAGTTAATTCTAGGTTCATTGGTGCTCACAATACAGCTCCAGTTATTCAGGGCATTGGGTTATTTGGAGGTGCCCCCATATAAAACGCCAAACTGAGTATCCCCGATGCTTCACTTAACTACATCAACTAAAGACTCTAAAGTCCCTTTAACCACACTGGAAACTTCTTGAAGTTTTTTTAGCTCAGCATCTGTTCCAGGCTCCAATAAACCATTTTTACCTTTAAACATCTCTATATATTGAGCATTTTTAAGAATCATAAGAGCATTTAGATTGCCTTGATTAAAGGAAAACTCAACTTTGTATTCATCCGAAGGATATGTAGAAAAATAAGTAGTTTCTTCATGCTTTATCAATTGCACTAAAAGTTGTTTTTTTATAAAAACTTTTTGCTCAATAAAATCTTTTGATTCATTTTCATAACAATTTTTTGCCGTTACTAATATCTTGCCTCCATTTCGAGAATAAACGGTTTTATAAATTTTCCAATGCTTTATGCCTGTCTGTTCAATGTTTTCAACTTTAGTCAATTTTTTACTAACAACGTCTTCCGATATTACACATCCATGCAGTAATGGAAGTAATACAATTATATATTTTATATTTTTCTTAGTCATTTTTCTACTCCAAAGATACAAGTATGCTTCCGGGCATTTTCAAAATCCTCTTTTCTCCTAAATGGATATATTGAAACATCTCCTTGTTCTTCATAAGGTAAACTTTCTAAAGATTTAAGCTTTTTAGAGAATAATTTGAAAGTTAGTAGATCAATATGAAAAAGTAAAAAGTCTAATAAAATGGTATCCTGCCATTCATATTGCAGTGTGGTATTTAAAAAAAGAATAGTCCTGGCAGCAAATTCTTTTGGAGGATGAGAATCAGGATAATCAGGATCATAAGCATTAAAAATCATCGCCCATATCGCATCCACTGTTTTGTCCCCGCCTGAACCATCTTTATCAAACTCAATATATTCATGCCACGTTATGATGCCTGTAGCAAGATTTCTGATATGATGCGCCAATTTTTTTCGTGCATCTATATTAACTGTCGGGATTTTAAATTTTCTCTTCATGTTTTTATCAATCATCCATTGATCTACATTTTTCATTCCCGTGCTCTTATAATGCGCATAAAGGAGCTGCCTCGCTTGGCAGGCCCTTATCTGGAATCATCTCAATCAAAATATACAGCTTAATCTCTGGCATTGCAAATGATGCAAGCAATTACCCCAATTCTCCTCAACTTCCTTAAAATCAATAAATGAATCTTTAAGGCCATAAAGAGTCAAATTGAAAAGCAATTTTAAGTTACTAATTAATAAAAAAATAGGCATCCCCCCTAAAAAGTTTCCACATAATCAATCTTGTGGCAATTCAGAAGGCTTGTCTGGTTCGGGAAGACCTTTTTTGACAGGATATACAAGGCGAGCAATTACACAGCTAAGCGCCAGATAAAATGATACATGAGCAACCGTAAAAATTATTACTATGAAAAAGCGATTATTTAATATCATACTTAGAAACTTTGTAATCATTATGGCCCAAAAGCATAAAACTTGCATAATTAAAAATGGCTCTTCACCTTTAGGACATGCCCATGGAAAAAGTACAATAGGCAAAAAACAACTTGTAAATACAATCCATTTGATTAGTCTTATTCTTTTATGCTTTGTATCCATAATTCCTCCTGCATCAAAACTATACCTTATTTTCCATTCCAATGCTCTTATTAATGTGCATTAGATGGACTCGGTTGGCAGACACTTATCCGAAATCATCTCAAGCAAATATACCCCTTTGCATCTGTCATTACAAATGATGCAAGCAGTTCCTGGAGTTTATTTACGGATGACTTTTCCAGAATTATCCTGCTTTAGTTTTGTTATTTTCTGTCGGCTTACTTATTACACTTTCTTTGGTCAAACGATATTTGTTTTGTGTCAAAACGTTTAATCAATGGGGCACTCCGCTCCCGTTCCAATACATGATCAAGGTCTTCCTTGCCGGCAACGTACTTCTCCAGAAAAGCAATCGAATATTTCCGGATAACCTCAAACTGCTCCTCGTTGCCACTCAACCTCTTCGCTGCCAGAGTCCTGGAAAAACGGTTATTGAAGGAAAAATGCGTTGCTCCCATGATCTCCAGAAAATATTTCGGTACCGACACGTTTCTAAATATCTTAGCTGAAAGTGCCGCCATTGTTTCGTT
This sequence comes from Victivallales bacterium, assembly GCA_963676655.2. Classification (GTDB taxonomy): domain Bacteria; phylum Verrucomicrobiota; class Lentisphaeria; order Victivallales; family Victivallaceae. The sequence continues at coordinate 1,281,109 of CAXXKX010000002.1, forward strand.
TCCTCGCAACTCGTTCTTCTCGCGCTCGCCCATGAACAAAAGGGAGGGGACAGACACCCGCTTGAGTTCGTCTTCGGTAAATAAATACCCCCCGGCGCCTGTCGAAAAGAGCAGGACGCCTTTGATGCGCTGATCGAGGCGTTCGGGGATCGTTCCGCAGAGTCCAAGAGCCGTGTATCCTCCAAAGGAGTGTCCGCCGACGGCAATGCGGGCCTGGTCGATCAACTTGTTAAACATCCTGGAAGCTATCAGCCCGTCCAGCGTGCAACGCATCTCATCCAGCCGATAGAGGTACTTGCTGCGGTCTTCGGGTGTGGACGCAGCGATCTGATTGGCATCCCGGATAAAGGATGATAAGTCGAATTTCCAATGTGCTGCAGTTCGAGTTCCGGTCCGGATGCGGGTGAAAAAATAACGGTCATGATGATCGGGTGCAGCCACGATCCACCCGCGAGCGGCGAGGGCCTCGGTGAAGAATACCGCGTTGAGGCCGCTGCCGCCGTAGCCGTGAGAAAAGACCAGCAAGGGATACGGGCCGTTTTGAACATCAGGAGGAGCATCAACTGCGACGTTACCATAAGTTGGTCCTCCGTAATTGTACGACTTTGGCCTTGCTTTAGTCGGATACCAGACAGCCACAGTGAGTAGCTTGGATTGTCCGTTGTTTCGGCACTCGATATCAAGCACACGATATCCGACGTTGAACTTCCTTTGGGCCTTGTCCGTCCTGACACTTGAACTCTGACAGCCGAACATGCCGAAAATAACAACGACACTAAACAGGCATAATCCTGAAATATAAATCGGTTTTGATTGTCGCATCTTCATACTTTCTTGTTGTTTTTCATTGTCCATATTTCAGTGTGTCTTCTCGTTTTTAGAAATTTTTGTAGGAAGTGGAGATGGAGTGTTTGTTTCACTCGACTTCGTATTCTCCTGAATGAAGTTATTTGATACGTTACGTCTCTGTATAACAAAATATACAAGATAAAATACGATAACGCATATGCATATTACAGTTCCAATCGGAAAACTTTTTTCAGGTCTCCAACTTAGACGGTCTATTTTATCAATTTGATTCTCACTTAAGTGGTTATTCTTTTTTAATATTTTTAAATATTTATTCCTGTTAAAGCGTATAAGTCCTTTATATTGAAAGCCCACGATGATATTATTTTTATCAAAATACAGATGGAGCCGTTCTGTGGAAAGGGTATATATTTCAGAATAGTAGATATAGTAATAGCTTTGCTTTTTATCGTTGAATCTAATCGTTAATGGCCTGTTCTTTATATTTTGTAAGCTTTTCATTTCAACACCTGGAGTAAAAGGAATGATTTTTTTTATGCTATCAATATCCGCCCCAGGTTTTATCATATATAGATAGTCTCCAATTTGTTTATCCTTTGCAAGTTCAATCTTTTGAGGCCAATCAACCAAAAAATAAGACATATTATACATTATAACAACAATTGTTGAAACAATGAGCATAAGTTTTATAACAAGTCTCTTTTTATGGGCAGCAATCATAGTTATGTTGTCAGGGGGTGTTTATCAGGGGGCTGCCCCGATGTTGAATAGTTTTTTGAACCATGATAAGTCATAAATTTACCTGAAAATATCACTTATATTGATTTTTTGATGTTTGAATTTCGATTTAAGCTTTTTCAATAATCATCTCAAGCAAATATACCCTTTCGTATCTGTCATTACAAATAATGCAGGCAGTTACCTCAAAACCAATAAAAAAACAGGGCCAGATACCGAAGGCATAACGCCCTTTTATCTCTCTGATTTTTTATTATTATATTCAATACGTTCTAATTCATTTTCTAAAGATTTCAGGACATCTTCTTCTGAAATGGGAATCAATATTCCTTTTTTTACTTTAAATATTTCCATGCGATTGCTTTGTTTATCCTCAACAGAAATACCAGACAAACTTCCTTTATTAAAAGCAAAAGTAAGTGAAATATTGTTTAAGGATGAAGCATGACAGAACTCTGTAATTTGTTTATATTTGGTGAATTGTAGCACTGTCTCATTTTTTATTAATACTTTCTGGTGGACAAAAGTAGGTTCTTTATCAAATATGCCCGAGTCATTTTCTTCGTATTTTTTTTGAATTTCTAAAATCTTATTGCCATTACGATAATAATTTGTTTTTTCAATAATCCTTCTATCCTCTTTCGTGGGCGAAATAACCTTTGATTCTTTTTTCAGACCAGTATCATTTTTCTTTGTTTTGGTAGTGCTACATCCAATAATTAAGATCATCAGCGAAGCGAATAAAAATTTTTTATTATACATATTCTCTTAACTCCATAAACGATGAATAAGATTAATACTTTCCTGTGTTTTCTCTGATATATTGACATCGGCGAGGGCAAGCGATTCATTAGGGGGGGACCCGATGTTGAACCGTTTTTTGAACTAAAGCAAATCATAAAATCACCCCAAAACACCTCTTATATCTATTTTTGCCGTAAAAAATTTGATTTAAGCTTTTTCCGGTATCATCTCAATCAAAATATACAGCTTAATCTCCAGCATTACAAATGATGCAAGAAAGATCCTCAACTCCCTTGAAATCAATGAATACCCTAGGAAAATAGCTTTGAGGTCGTAAAAAATCAAATCTTGAACAAAGTTCAAGTATAAAAAAAGGGGCAGCCCTGGAAGGCAGACCCCGAATATTTTTTCGTCTCAAAAAATTATTCAAACCATACCGGGCTTGACCATGCGATATGATTGTCTTTCTGAGTTGCCCTGACGTACCAGTTTCCAGGGCCGGAATCCCGGACCGCCAAATCCATACTGAAATTTTTACCATCAGCCGGAAACATTTTATACAATTCGCCGTCTTTAAATATTTCCACTTTCTTCAGGTCATTTTCAGCTTTGACGTCAATGAAAAACTCTTTCGTGGCGGCGTCGGGCATAATGCTTCCCATCAGTTGCCCGTTGGCGGTAAAGAGTAATCTGATCCTGGCATTGGTAGACGCATAGACGTTGCGTTTGCGATAGGCCGCGAAAAGCGCGTCTCTGGTCAGTTCCTCTGAATATACCGCCGTCAGGCCATTTACTCCAACATGTCCTTTGTGGTCGTCCGAGTTCGCGACGAGGCCGTACTTGTATCCGTTCTTGAGGAAGTATTCCGCGCAACGGTCCCAGCGAAACGCTTTGCACCATGCGCGTCCGTTTTCGATAATTTTTTCCCTTTCGTAACTCCCGTGGTCCGAAAATAATTCCAGCACAGGTTCAAGGTCCGGATTTTCCGGATAGAACCATTCTTCTTCGGGAAGCTCTCCGCCTGCAGTATGCAAATGAGGGATTGTTATAAAGTCACAGCTTTTTATGGATTCCCAGACCTTGCGGATATCGGTTGTTTCCGGATTGGTAATTTCCTTGTATGTGGGATATCCATTAAATATCACAACGGTATCTCCCCGTATGCAGCGGAATTCGATTCCCGGGAAGACGACAAAATTTCCGTCCATATTTTTTTCTTCCGCATGGTGCAATGTTGTCTTCCACCTGTCCTCGCCGATATGATTGTCCGGAGTGTCTTTGGGCTGATGGTGGTCGGTTACCGCAAAGAAATCAAGTCCGGAACGGTAACGGGCAAAATCCATAAGGTCCGCCGGAGTCATATCCATGCCGGAACGCTGGAAGCAATCATTTGAATACATAGAGTGAGTATGAATATCTCCCCAGAAGATATTTTTATCCTCAAAGACATTGTCCATAACGGAACTGGAAGTTAACGGCGCGCTTCGAGTTACAATGCTAACGTTTTTATTTTTGAATTCCAATACTCCATGACAGTTTTCAGTAAAAGGCGAATCAGCCTCAAAATCGCTTTCTTCAAGCTTTGCGATGTTCCAGAAAACATCGTATGGAATGAGCATGGCGCCGGAATTTTTTCTTATCAGTCTCATCCGCTTGAGCTCGCGCGGACGTATTTCATATTCCAACCTTGTCACGTAGTCCGGAACCGGGCGAGTATAGCCTTCATAATCCCGGCCATGGTCGGGCATCCCTTTTTCCTGTGAGTCGAAATACCTTATGTCAACCCTTGCTTTATATCCGGGGCGCGGAACGACGCTGCTTACCTTGGCTCCGGGCCCGAATCCGCCGAGAGTTTCTCCCCAGTGCAATTCGACTACGTCTCCCTCTTTTAACCCGGCTGAAAGATCAAGTACCACCATTCTCGCGGCTTCTCTTGACTGAGTATGGGTTTTGTCGATAAAATGGTTGTAATCTAGGTCCCAGCATTTTATGTCATATTCAACGTCCGGGTTGTTGACATAAGCTTCCACATAACCGCTGGCTTCATTGACTTGCCTGGTCGGACATGACGTTCCCAGGGTGCTGCTGAAATCAAAGACGATTCTGGATGGTTGCGAAGTATAATCCTTACCGATTACCAGCGTAAAGACAAATTCGTCAGAATCGGCTGCCCGGATGCTTTCCGGCGATATTGATTGAGATTTAAAAATCTGTGGTTCAGGTCCAGAATTCATTTTTATTTCCTTGAGCTTTTTTATTGATGTTGCCGGCTTTGTTTTGAACTTAATAGACGAATTTAAAAAATAGCTTTAAGCCCATAAAAAGTCAAGTAAAAAACGAATTTAAGTTCAAGGTTAACAAATAAATGGAGGCGGCCCAATAAAACCGTATAATGCTACCCTTGACAAAGGACTCTTGAGAGGTTGGGGATGGTTGGGATTCGAGGTGAAATTCAAGAGTCCCATCAGCCCCAAAAGTCCCAAGAAACGAAAAACTTCGACTTTTGATGTCGTCTGACAAAATAGGAGCAATAAAAAGCCGTAAAACAGGAAAGATAAAGATAAAAAGACTAGCTGTATAATCGCATGAGGCATAGGGTTACTCGGTATTGACGTGGACCTTGCCGTAGAGTTTCTGATATTTTTTAGGCGTGGTCCCGGTTTCGGCTCTGAAGCGGCGGCGGAAATATGTCGGGTCGTTGTAGCCGCAGGCGGCGGTTATCTCCTCGATATTCATCGAACTTTCCAGCAGTAATTTCCTGCTGTAGGAGATCCGTATCCGGTTAAGGCATTGACTAACGGTCATGCCATAGGTCTGTTTAAATATACGCCCGAGATAATCAACGTTGCACTTCAGGTGATCGGCCACATCGGAAACCATAATGTCATCCGTGAAATTTAATTTAAGATAATCATGGGCCTTGACCGCGAGAATATTACTGTTGAAAGCTCCGCCAGGACTGGCTGCTGTCAATTCAGAAAGTATCAGGGCAAGCAGCAGATCGTTCTGCTCGTTTGTCGCCATCCCGGTTTCCTGATCGTTCAGGAAGCGCCTGAACCAGATTTTTATTTTATCAGGAGAGAGCAGGTGGGTGCATTGCTGGATTTCAGTCATGAATTCTTTGAGGCATGAATTTTCCACCTGAAAGTGGAGCCAGTAAAATCTCAGATCAGGCGGATATTGGCTGAGTCCGCCGTGTTCCCGGCCCGGATAAAGGATAACACAGTCATTCCGGTTTAAAGTAAATACGGAGTCGGTTTCGTATATTTTCAGCGTGCCGCTTTCAACAAAGATCAGTTCATGGGAGTTGATCTTTCTGACCGGATGCGTACCTTGCCCTCTCGACTTGAAATAACCGCCATTGGCGGCGTGGACCGGTAACTTGTCCAGAAATATCGACATCACTGTTATCCTTTGTTAAAAAGTCTGATTTGTCCTCTTTTTATAATATTATGTCATCTTGCCCAATGCAAACAGACAATATATAATATTTGCATAAACTTAAGGCGGGCATTGACCGCAACCCAGCTTAAGGCTTAAAGCTTAAGGTCTGAGAAGTCAAACTTTATGGGAAAAATAACATGAACGTCAATATCAACATTTTTTTGATCAACGGAAAGTTAAATGGCCTGATTTTATACACGATTTTATGATAGAAGTTTAAAACAAGAAACTTAAATCGGTTCAGTCAAAGAATCTACAGGTATTTTGGAGTGCGGCTTGATTAAGCCGCTTTGAGGTTGAATCCCGACAATCATTGAAGGTGTTACATGGCAAATTTGCCATGGCCGTATTAGCCGTGACATTGTCGCGGAACTTCTTTGTGAAGTTTGCGGTCTGCGCTGCCAAAGCGTCTTAATCAAGCCGCACTCCAAAATTGTCGGCAACATATTGATGTTTATATATGACTAATGTTTTTCCCAAAACAGCGGGAAGTAGTAGCTTTGCACTAAATGTTGTTTGAATAGAAGTATATTATGTTAATATTTGAAAGTTTCACCAGCAAAACCATAAAATCAACAAGGAAAAAACATGCAAACATCTGAATTAAAGAAAATTAAAATTACTGGCGGGTTCTGGAAGCATTTTATCGATGTCAACCGGGCCAATACAATCCCGGCCTGTGACCGCAAGAACGAAGATACCGGCAGGATCGAGGCTTTGAAGCTGAATTGGCACGATGGCGAGCCGAATAAGCCGCATCATTTCTGGGATTCTGATGTCGCCAAATGGCTGGAAGCGGCAGCGTATTCTTTACAATCGTTCCCGGACAAGGAACTCGAAGCCAAAGTTGATTGGATTATCGCGCTGGTTGCCGCGTCTCAGGATAGCGACGGTTATTTCAATTCATATTTTCAGCAGATCGAGCCGGAGCAGCGTTGGCAAAACTTGCGTGACATGCATGAATTATATTGCGGCGGACATCTCATGGAGGCGGCCGTTGCTTATTACGAAGCCACCGGCAAGGATAGTTTGCTGCGGGTGATGATCCGTTACGCGGATTATATCAAGTCGGTATTCGGTTCCAGCGAAACGCAACGGCATGGCTATCCCGGTCATGAAGAGATAGAGTTGGCTCTGGTCAAAATGGCGCAGGCAACCGGGAACGATGATTATTTGTCGCTGGCCCGTTTCTTTGTTTATGAACGCGGGGCCGAACCGCACTATTTTTATGAAGTTGAGCGGGATTGTGTAGAGGAGTCTCATCGGGCATCGTATTATCAGGCTCATAAGCCGGTGGTTGAGCAGGATGAAGCGGTTGGTCACGCGGTTCGGGCTGTTTACTTATATACCGCAATGGCCGATCTGGCCCGGATTGACGATGATCGAAAACTGACGTCGGCCTGCAAAAAGCTCTGGCGCAATATCGTTGATAAAAAGCTCTACGTTACCGGCGGTATCGGCTCGACTTATGCGGGAGAGGCTTTTACCTCGGAATATGATCTGCCGAATGAAGAGGCCTATGCCGAGACTTGCGCGGCGATCGGACTGATCTTTTTTGCGTACCGGATGTTCCTGCTGGAAAAAGAAGCTGAATATATTGATGTTCTTGAACTGGCCTTGTATAACGGTGCGATGAGTGGAGCGTCGCTGGACGGCGAAAGATTTTTCTATGTCAACCCGCTGGCTTGCGATCCGTCAGGAACGTTGGCTAACGGAAAACGCCTGGAGCCGAGGCCGGAATGGTTTGGTTGTTCGTGCTGTCCGCCCAACGTGGCCCGACTGCGGGCTTCGCTGGGACAGTATTTTTATGAATGCGACCAGGAGAATATATGGATAAATCTCTATAATGAAAATGAGTTTGAGCACATTATTGGTGATACCCCGGTTGTTTTGCGTCAGGAAACAAATTATCCCTGGTGCGGGAAGATCAAAATTACGGTTAATCCGGCGTCTCCAGTTAAATTAAAACTTCATTTACGGATTCCGCAGTGGTGCGAGTCGGCTCAATTGTCGTTAAACGATAATGGCGTTAATCTGGATATTGACAACGGTTATGCTGTTCTCGACCGGGCCTGGATCGCCGGAGATCAGCTTGAATTGAATCTGGATATGCCGGTGCAGATGGTTTATGCGAATCCTAAAGTCAGACACGATTGCGGCAGACTCGCTTTACAGCGTGGGCCGTTAGTGTATTGTCTGGAAGAAGTTGACAACGGTCCGGACTTGAATACTATCAGAATACCCCGGAATGTCGTTTTTGAGACGGAGACGGAAAATGATTTGCTCAATGGAGTTGTTACTTTGACAGCGGATGCCGAAAAGCAGGCACAGCCCTCCGACGAAAAACTTTATTCGACTGTTCGACCGGAATATCAGAGTTGCCGGATTAAGGCGGTGCCGTATTATGCCTGGGGCAATCGCCGGTTCGGAGAAATGCTGGTTTGGATAAGGGCCGATTGATTTTTTGATTTTCCGGAAACTTATCATTGCCGGTTAAAGTTTTACCTTAATACATTTTGGGCCTTATTTAAAAGCACAGTCGGTTCGTAAATGATTTCATCGGCGCAAACCATCCGGCCGTCTGGCAGGATGTATGAGTTCCAGAACGTTCCTTTGGTTTTATTCAGGTCAATATCCAGTTCCAGTTTGTAATCATGGCTAAGATTGCCGTCGCGGTTGATCATCTCATCTTCGGCTTTGTCGAAATCCATTGATTTGTCGGCAAATTCCCGCATCAGAGAAAGCGCTTCTCCGGCGTCTTCGGAAATATCTTGTACGAGCAGATTGGTTGTCTCTCCCGGATCATTTTCTATATTGAAAAACAACGGATTGGCGTCACGGAAACGGATATATTTGTAACCTTTATAGCGGACAGAACGGAATTCGGTTCCTTTACCCCAGCGCGGAATCAGGGAGTCACAATAGATTGGAATATCCGCCAACGATTCACCTTCCAGGGCCGGACTCAAATCGCGTCCGTCCAGATCATCCGGAATTTCAATGTCGCATTGTGAACACAGGGTTGGAAAAAGATCGAGCAGCGCCACCGGGACTGGGCAGGTCGATGCGTCACCGTTGAAACGCATTTCCGGCGTACTGATAATCATTGGAACTCTGGTGCAGGCTTCAAACCAGCCGTTTTTCCACCAGAGACCGTGTTCTCCGGCCATTTCGCCGTGGTCGGTTGTGTAGACGATAATAGTATTGTCCAGTAATCCGTCCCGTTCCAGACCAGACAGCATATCGCCGATTACTTCATCGAGATACGAGACGCAGGCAAAATACCCGAGGCGGGCTTCCATCATTTCATTATAATCAATTTCTTCACATTTGAATCCGTCCCGCATGCCTTCGGTCATCGGATGGCCGACCGCGTCACCCTCTTTGTTGAACATCGGTTCACTGATGCCGCGTTTTTTATAGAAGTCAATCCAGCGTTTAGGTGCGGTAAGCGGAAAATGCGGCCGGCTGAACCCGGCACAGAGAAACCAGGGTTTTTCCGGGGATGCCGCGACATGTTCGCGTATCCAGCTTATGGTTTCATTCGCTACCACATTGTCCTGAATCAGGCTTTCCGGGATCCCGGTTTCACCGGTGTGGGCGGTGCGGGTGCGCATGCTGTGGGCTGAATCCATATCATGGATCGGTTCCCATTGATGGCCGCAACATCCTGTAAGGTCTCCGTATGGACGGTGTTGAAAACCGGACATCTGGAGATAGCCGCCGAGGTGCATTTTGCCTACCAGGCAGGTTTCGTAACCTGCCGCCGTGAAATGACGGGGAATGGTGTTCAATTCCGGTCGGAGAACCCTGCTGTTGCCCCACGCACCGGATTTGCGCACCTCCTTGCCGGTCAAAAAGGAGATGCGCGATGGCGTACATAGCGGCATCTGGCAATAGGCGTCACTGAATACCATGCCGTTTTCAGCCAGTCTGTCGAGGTTGGGGGTGTGGGCGTTTTCCGCATTTTTGCGGCAGCTGCCGATAAAACGGTGACTGTGTTCGTCACTCAACAAAAAAAGAACATTGGGTTGACCGGCCATAGGGCATATTATCCTTCCAGTTCGTCTTCGTCCTGAACTTTCACTTTAATTACAACTTTTTTCATGGTTGTGTCGCCGGCCAGCGGGGCGTGGGCGTCTTCCGGATAGAATACCGCGAAGTACCCGGCCGGAACGTCAACCCAGCACAGGACCGGGGTATCGATGAATCTGACATCTTTTTCCGGGTTGTAGGGTTCGCCGGGGGCGTCTTCTTCGACACTTTCCCAGCCCATGACGTCTTTGCCGGTTACGACGTATTGGATATCGATATATTTTTTGTGAACTTCCATTTTACGGTTTTCTTTGCCTCTGGCCTCGACCGTTTCGACCATGGCGTAAAGGTTGTCGCCGTCCAGTTCGAAGCGCCCTTCCATTTCCGGGTCCATTTCCGCCAGAAATTCAAAGGCTTGAGCAAAAGCCGGGTGCATGTCGATGTAGCGCTGGTAATTGACGAGATGATCAAGAATCATAATATTCCTCTTTTTTAGTTTTGTGTGCCGCCTTTAAAGGCGGCGTTTGCTTTATTATTCACAACGTGTTTTTGTGGATGGCGAGAGTCTCTCGAGCCGCCCGTTTGCGCGGCATGTCCGGCTCAACGGAGTTTCGCCCTCCAAGTATGAATGACCAGATCGAATTTTTTCGTATTTCTTTCATTCGATGTTCGATGTTCAAAGTGTTCAATGTTTATTTAAACGCATTAGTTATTTCATTTAATGAGGCGCCGAGTTTATGTTTGGCGATTGAGTCCAACTGTTCCCGGTTGCCGGAAAAGTGAAATGTCTGATGCTTGTGCACCATTTTTTCGCCGGGGGCCGGAGCCAGGGCAGGGGACGATGATTCCAACTCATAAAACGGGCCAAGCGGTTTTGCTCCGGGTTCAGCCGGACCGTCGTTGTAGGTATTGACCACATCGCCGGAGAACGGTTCATCCTGGTATTCCCACATGGCATTGACGTATTCCGCCGGAGTCGCCGGCAGCGAATATTTAACAACGGTCAAACTGCCGCCGCCCGCGTCATAACTGCCGAGAACCGGCAGCGCACGCAACGGGGAAAGACCCAGTTTTGAGCGACAGGTGCCGTCGCCGCTGAAAAAGAGAACGCCTTTTTCGTCTATCTTCAGCCGGTCGGGTGGGACTTTGCCGAAATAGGTATCATTAACGATCGGGCCAAGTTCGCATTCGCAGCCCGGCTTGAACGGGATAACCACGGTGGTTTCAGGTGACGGGTTGAACATACCGAGAATCCAGATTGAAAGCAGTCCGGTATCTTTGTTCCATTGCCTGTCTCCGCAATTGACCAGATAGTTTTCCGTTTCATAGCCGACTACATCCAACTCACCGACATCAATGCATAAAGCAGTTTCAATAGCTTCTTTGGATAAAACCCTGACGGTGCGGCCGCAGGTCATTTTCAAGGAGGTTCCGGACCAGTTGGTCAATTCGAAAGTCTTTTCGTAAGTCGCTTCGGAAGCGGTTGCCTGGCCAATCGCATCCCACTCGCACCAGTCGATCGGCGTTGGGACGCGCCAGTTAGACATATCGAATTCGGCATTTTGATCAAAATAGATGCTGAACTGGCCGCCTTCCGGCCCCAGCCAGTAACGGTCTTCGCCGCCGAAAACGTTGATTACCGGTCGCCGGGTGCCGTCGGCTATAACTTCGCGGTTGATCCAGCCGAAACTTGATCCGTCATCCCCGGCGGCTGAACTGGTCATGATCCGCCCCTGATACCCCGGGGCCACCGCGATTTTCGCGTTTTGATTGTCCGGCGCGGTCAATACCTGGATAGTGGTATATTGACGCATGAAAGCGACGTCGTCGCCAAAACTTTTCTGTTGTTGTGACATTTTATTGCTCCATAAATTTTGAGAGGTGAATTCACAACAATTATATTCCCGTTTGACCCCGGTTTCAAATCCCTTTTTAAATTAATGTTCAGATATTTGATTAGTCAGACCGGATGGCGCTGAATATAAAGCATCCAAGTGGAGGAACAAGGTTTCCTGGTGGATTATTTTTATCTCTTTTAACAAAAATTGTTTATTTTTTTATTTTGCTATTGACAAATAAAAAATTAACAGTATAATTTAACTAAGATCGGTTAACGTGAACAAAATGAGCAAAGATTTAAATATGAAAGTAACCCTTGAAGATGTAGCACTGGCAAGCGGAGTATCCAAGGCCACCGCATCGTATGTCATCAACAACAAAAAATCTTCATTCGGATTATCGCCGCAGACTGTAAAGCGGGTATTGCAGGAGAGTCAACGCCTTAACTATCGTCCTGATCTTATCGCGCAGGCTTTGGCGGAACAGAAACGCGCTCCGTTGTCAATTATGATCCTGTCTCCGTGGCTGCACAGTCAGTTTTCCGATTTTATGGTGCAGGTGAGTCATGCGGTCGAGTCCGCCTCGTTGGAAATGAAAATTCATGCGGATTACAAACTATACAAATGCGGCGATTTGAAGCGCACGTTAAGACCGATGAAATGCAGTAAGTATGATGCCGTAATCGTATTGGGCACCAACCTTGTCGACGATGCTTTTCTGGAGAAAAAACGCGGCGAATACACTAATGTTATCTTACTGAACCGCATGAAAGACGGATACGCCTCGTCGTGCGGTAATGATGACGTCATGTGCGCCACCCTTGCAAAACGTTTGATTGCCGGTGATTATTACAAAAAATATGTGTTGTCAGTAAGTGGTACGGCTTCGCACCGGGAACGGTTAAGAACTGACAGTTACAGAAAGCTCCTGGCAAAGGTCGGTAAAGATCATTTTTGCGAACATCTTGACGCTGTGCCTGATGTTCCGGAAAATGATCAATTAAGGCTGCTGTTTGAGCAGTATGGTTCGGATAAAGTTTGTTACATATTCACTCAGTATTTTCCGGCGGCAAGACTTATGAATTTCGCGATAAACGCGGGATTGAAGGTGCCGGAAGAAGTTGGAATTGTCGGATATGACCAGCATTCGTTGTTAAAGGATTTTTTGAATCCCCGGTTGACTACTATTGATCCCGGGGTATTTGAAATGACCAGGCAGGCGCTTGCTATGGCAAGAATGATGAAAGATGGACAATCGCCGGCAAATATGATCACAGAAGCGGTTATTGTCGGAGGCGGCTCCGCAATTTTGGGATAAATAAGCCTGATTTAGACAGGTGATTTTTATAGTTAAGACAATATATTCATTTGTATCAAAGGAAAAGACAATGAATGAAAGAATCAAGTTTTCCGGGCATACCATGGGAGCCCCGCAGTGTGACATCCATCAGATTATTGATCTCTTCAAAGAAATCGGCTATGACGGCATTGAAGTCAGAGTTGCCGAAGATGGTCAGATCAACAGCGAAAAGATAACCGACGCTGAAGCTGAAGCCATCAGGAAAGAGGCCGACGCCAAAGGTATGGAATTCTCCTGTTTGACTTCCTATTATCAGAACTTCGTAAATCTGGAGGAACGCGAACAAGTCATCGCGAACCTGAAGCGGGTGATTGAAGTTGCCGCGATCCTGAAATGCCCGATGGTCAGGGTATATGGTGGAGTCGAACCATTCAGCCAGCCGAATGTATGGTTCTGCGACTGTTGGACGCGTACTGTCGAAGGTATTCGTGAGGTCGCGGGCTATGCGGCTAAATTCGGGGTTAAAATCTGTATTGAAACCCATATCGGGTCTTTGACCATGAGCGTCCGCGACATGGTGCGGCTGATTGAGGATATCAATATGGCCAACGTCGGCATGCTGTTTGATTACGCCTGGGTGGAGTTGGCCGGGGTGGAAAATGGCGCGGATGCCGTTAGCGCCGCCGCCCGGCACATCTTCCATGTCCATGTCAAAGACTGGCAGTTGGAGTCGCGGCTGCCGATAAAGAAGCGGTCATGCCTGATGGGCGAAGGCTCCGTCAAGTGGGAAGAGGTGTTTGGCGCGCTGAAGGCAACCGGTTATACCGGATACGTCAGTGACGAATATGAAAAATACTGGTATCCGGATGAACTTCCAGAATCGGATGTCGGCATGAAACACAACCTTGAATATGCCAGGAAACATTTGCTATGAATTAATGTTTACACAGTGAGTTTTCATTTGACAATACAAACAAACAATCGGAGTACCGGAAACTAATTGAATGAGTATTTTTACATAAGTTGTTACATATAGATTTTTTAACAAAATTGCGGTTGTTAAGTTTTTATTAATATTGGTATAAACGATATATAAAATCTACACGACCGCACATAACAAAAGGAGGTTTTAAATGTTGAACACAGTGCGAAAACAATACAGGTCGCAAGGAAATTTTACATTAATCGAGCTTCTTGTAGTAATTGCTATTATTGCTATTCTCGCAGCAATGCTGCTGCCGGCCCTTAATAAGGCCAGGGAGCGGGCTAAAGGAATAGATTGTGCCAATCGCTACAAACAGATTGGAACCGGCATGAGTCTATACAATGTTGATTATGATGATTTCTTGCCGGGGCCGACTTATGCTCAGCCGTATCTCCCTGCGTCGGTAAGCAACCCGAATTATAATAACTTTACCATAGGTATAAACCAATACCTGAAAAAAGACAGTAAGTTTTGGAAGTGCCCATCGAATGGCGATCTGGTGTATGCGGTTAATTACAGGATCGGATCTCTGAATAATATTAATTATAACTACAATCCGGCGATGGCTGACCTTTTCGGTTATCCGGGATCTACTTTGCCGAAGAAAATTACCAATATCAAAAATTTGTCTGTTTACTATGCTTACCGGGAACTTAACAGCATAACTCATACCAGTTATTTGCATATTTTACCGCCTCATAATGGCATGTTCAATGTACTTTTCTTTGACGGACATGTAAAGATGACGGATAGTAAAGCTGATGGAGGTGTATAAATGCGACTGCTTCTTTTTTATATCATATGTTTTGCCGGATATGTCAGCAGTGCCGACACGTTTCGGCTTGAGGCGGAGGATATCCCCTTAAGCGGTAAGTGGAAGATATCGTATGCGAAAAATGCGTCACAGGGAAAACTTATATTTTCAGGCGAAAAAGGTGAAAAAAATACTATTAAAGCCACTTTTGAAATAAAACAGGGCGGGACCTTTTATCTTTGGGCTAGGGCGTTCAGTCATGGACAGGGATATCGGACGCTTAAAATTGCGATAAATGGAAAAACGGCTTCAAACAATTTCGGAGATGAAAAATTACAAGGCAAATCCGTCGGATGGGTTTGTAAATCCGGAGGGAGTTTTGACTTAAAGCAGGGAGTTAACTCTGTTACAATTGTTCCGAATTCTCCATACTCCAGGTTGGATGTGATAGTGTTAAGCACGGACAAGAATTACAAAATGCCTGATGACCGAAGTTTGCTGGAAAAACTGCCGTCTGTTGCCATAAGTAATAATAAAAAGCCTGTAGCAGAAGCTAACGTATCTCAGTTACCTTTGTTGCTTTTTCATGGCGGACGTCCCTGGACCGGCCAGGAAGCAAAAAGAATAATTCAGACTTCCGGTTTTAAAGTTAAAGTTATTGATTCATCGGAGCTTGACGGTCTGGGGGGAGCTCCGATCAGGTTTCATTTGACGGATAAATGCGAACCCAAAGCCAAAGACGGGATATCTCCTGAATTTCGCTGTCTGGATGCTTATCGTGCGGTTATTGTTTGTTCGATGCGGAAAAATGACCTGAAACAATTCTATTCTCCGGAAAGAATGGCGGCGTTGGAAAAATACCTGAAGAACGGTGGTACTTTGATTGTAACGGAAAATTCTCCCGGCTCTATCGCGAAACTCATGCCGGTTACCGTGGATGGAGTATCATCTGATGTTTCTGAGTCATGGTATTGTTTGCCGGTCCATAAATATTTCCCCAATATGCCGGAAAAATGGCCCTGTTTCATGGGACGCAAAAAAATAAAGGCTAAGAATAATGCTGAAGTTCTGGTTTATCAATGCGACGGCAAAGGTAGCAGGCAGCCTTATATAGCGGCGTGGAATATGGGGCGGGGCAAAGTCATTTATATTAATGCCGACTGGACCAGAAAAAATTATTTTAAACAGTTAAGATATTGGGCGTATTTCAGTGTGTTGATTGGTGATTTGGTTGCTTACGGCAGTGGTGAAAATACTCAAAATGTCAAAATTCCGCAGTTTCGTTTTAAACAGCCGCCGGTAAAAGAATTAGGTCAACTTGAATTCAGTTTGAATCAACCGCAGTTTAAAGAAAATGACAAGTTTGCTCCGGCAGTTGTCAAGGACTCCGGCCGTTCGCTTACTGCTGAATTCGCCAATGGTACGAGTTTTGTTCTGGATAAAAATTCCTGTTCGGCGGAAGTATTTTTCTCCGGTAAAAATAAAGCTTATATCAAGCATCTCAGTCCGCCGCAATTGCTGGTTTCCGGGCAGGAAAACCTGAATCAGCAGGATTCTACTTTCGAGGCGGTGGGAGCATCCGATAAAAATGCAAAATACATTATTCCAAAATATTCATTTGGAAATTTTAAATTGCTGGATAAGGGAGGTATTGCTATCGGGCTTACCGGCCGACACAATAATTCCTTATATGAAATCGAATGGAGAATCACTCCTGAAGACCTGAATGTCGACGGCGTAAAATATAAAGGGCTTGGCTGGGCGGCGACGATAAGCTTCGCAAAGGGAGCGATAGAAGGGGCGAAATGGGATTATTTCGCTAATCTCGGCGGCAGACCTGACGAACATTATGCCTGGCGAATGGCCTGTTACGGTAACCCGAGAGGTTTCGTCAAGGTAAGATTCGATAAACCGAAATCTTCTTCTCCATGGTTTCATTTCGGTTCAGGACAACCGTTCAACTGGCTGACCGGTCCAGCGGGGACATTTCTGGAATTTACTGACCGCCCGGTCGTTTTGCTGGCGGAACAAAAATATTCAGCCAATTCGAACGATATAGAGTTATCGAACAGTATTTCAATAGGGAAAAAATATGGGCGGATTATCCTGCCGGCTCTGTGGACATTTTATTCAGATGATAAAGCTGATTTGGTTAACAACTGGCAGAGTGTGTATCAGTTTTTGATCAGGCGTTACTGTCGGCAGCAGGGGTTGAAAATACCGCAGCCTTATCCTACCGCGGGGTATAATAATACTTGCACGAAAATGGAGAAGCAGAAAGCAATCGAGGCGGCAAAGAAACTTGGTTTCAAGCGATTCAAACTGGAAATATGTCCTTCCCCTCTGGAAAGCTTAGCTTCGGACAAACTTGCGGGAAACTACCGGCAGATCATGGATGCCGGCCTGGAACCGAAATGCTGGAGTGCGCTGGGATATACTCAGGGAATGGATAATCCGGTTGCGGCTGCGCATAAAGACTGGTTGATAAGAGATAGAAACGGTAAAGTCTTACAGTGGTTTGGCAGCCATCCGGTTTTTGACTTATACAATCCCGGTTTTGCTGAACATTGGCGAATGGTCTGCGAAAAAGCCGTCAAAAACGGGTTGCGGCATATCTATATCGATATGGGGGGAGTGATGCCCTCCGCGGTAAATTATGCATCCCAATCGCCATCCACCCAGATGCAGGGAATGATTGATGTCTTCAAGTTCTTTGCTGATAAAGGTGTCTCGGTTGGTGTTGAAGGACAAAATCCATTGGCTCTGGATGAATACTGGTTCAGAAAAAATAAATATGTCAATCATACCGGTAAGGAATTCGCCTTTGTCAATGCAAGCATTGGCGCTTATGCCCCGGATTATTTGGCGATGGATTATTTCAGACTGGGAATGAACAACGCTTTTATCAAAGTCAATACAGCCCCGTATGCAGTGGATTTTGAGATTGTACCGCATGGCAATGCCCTGGTTGCAGAAATGGGCAAGCTGAATCCGGTGTTTTTAAAAGCGATTGAGCTCACCGGAGGCGGACCTTTTGTCCGGCAAACTCCTTTTGGTACTTCATGGACCGGGAAGAATGGAGCGGCCTTATTCTTTTGGGACAAGGTGAAAATGCTGGACTTGCATTTGCCGCCCGGATGGGCAATAAAAGAAATATTCACCCTTAATGGTGAAAAAGTACGGCATACTGGTACCTCCGCTCATAAAATTCCTTCAAAAAGTATTATATTTGTTGCACCTTCAGGAAAAAATCATGATAAAAGAACAACAAAATAATTATCAGGAGATAATATATCCTGCCATAATTTAAAGTGATGCTTGTGGAATTACGGGACAGTTTCCGACCTTTCTGGAATTACAAGTCGGGTGCCATTGCTTTACAAAGCTTTCTCTGATGGATTGAATATTATTAGCGTAAAAAATGCTATATATAAAAGTTAACATTTTGGAAAAATAGGGATTTATTTTCAGAGAAAGCAACTTTTAAATACGAAACAGTGGTATTCTGTTTTGCCCCACAACAATATTAACATAGGAGAGAAATATAAAAATGTCTTATTTACAAAAATTAGTATTGCCAGGTTTTTTTATAGCGCTTTCTTGGTTTACACCGGTGACGGTTAAAGCTGGTACTTACCGTATTGAAGCGGAGGATATGCCGAGTCTTGAAGACTGGACAATATCGACAAGTAGTGATGCGTCACAAGGACAATATTTGTTTTCAAACATTGCCGGAGCCGCAAACAAAATAAAAGCGACGTTTGATCTGCCGGAGTCAGGAACTTATTATCTCTGGTGTCGTGCATTGAGTTATAGTCAGGGCTACAGAACAAATACTATTGAGATTAATGGGACGATAGACGGTACCGTGTTTGGAGATGAGGTTGATGGCAACGGTAACTCGCACTGGGTCTGTACGGCGGGAAGCGCTTATGAGTTGAGACAGTACGCTAATGTGCTGGCGGTAACCCCGAATTCGGCATATTCCAGATGGGATGTAATTATTCTGACAACTGACAGCAATTTTGTAATGCCAAATACTCGGGCGGAACTTGAACAGATAACCCAAATAGTGCCTAAGAAATTCGGCATTTACCGTATTGAAGCGGAGGATATGCCGAGTCTTGAAGACTGGACAATATCGACCAGTAGTGATGCGTCACAAGGACAATATCTGCTTTCCAACATTGCCGGAGCCGCAAACAAAATAAAAGCGGCATTTGATCTGCCGGAGTCAGGAACTTATTATCTCTGGTGTCGTGCATTGAGTTATAATCAGGGTTACAGAACCAATACTATCAGGCTTAACGATACAACGGACAGCACGGTGTTTGGAGATGAGATTGACGGAAACAGTTCTGCGCACTGGGTTTGTACGGCTGGAAGCTCTTATACGCTTGAAAAGTATGACAATTCCTTAGCGGTAACTCCGAATTCCTCATATTCCAGATGGGATGTAATTATCCTGACTACCGACAGTAACTTTGAAATGCCAAATACTCAGGCGGAACTTGAACAGATACAAAAGTTGATGCCACGAAAGATTAACACATATCGGGTAGAAGTTGAGGATTTCCCGTTGCAGGCTTCCTGGCAATTATCTTATGACGTTTTGGCCTCACAGGGCCAGCACCTGTTTTCGAGTGTATCCGGGGAAACCAATAAAATCAATACGGTACTGAATCTGCCGGAAGCAGGAGATTATTATCTCTGGGTGCGAACTCTGAGTTTTAATCAGGGATATCGGACAAGTTCGCTGGTAATTAATGGAACAACGGAGCAGATTGAATTTGGAGACGTAGTAGATGGGGTTGGCTCTGCTCATTGGGTAAGTCAGGAAGGACAGGGCATATATACGCTTGAAAATTTTGATAATACTTTGGAAATAATTCCGAATTCTCTGTATTCCAGAATTGACGTGATTATCTTTACTACTGACAAATATTATGAGTATCCCGACAATCGGGATGACCTGGAGAAAATTCCCAAACTGATTCCAGCCTTGAGCAGTCAGCAGATTCAGACTGTAGGGCGGGAAAACCTTCCGGTTCTACTGTTTCACGGCAATCGGCCATGGGTTGCCCAGGAAACAGGAGCTTTATTGCGCAGTTCAGGACTGGATGTGAAAGTAATTGACGGAAAGGAGTTGGACGGATTAAGCGGAGCGCCCATCAGAGACCATTTGGCTGATCCGGTGGAACCAGAACCAGCCGATGGCATAACTCCGGCATTTTCATCCCTGAATAACTATCGGGCTGTAGTTGTATCCGGCATCACGGAAGACAACCTAAACGTGTTCTATACCAGCTTACGCCTTGATGCGCTGTATCGTTATATCAATAGCGGCGGTACTCTTATTGTTACGGATCAATCTCCCTCTTCTCTGGACAGTATGCTGCCGGTAACATTCAACGGGAATAACACCTATGATCCAGATAACTATCATTGCCATACCGACAATACGTCATACTTGGGCTGCCTTCCTGTCGAATGGCCGTACTTTGCGGGAAGTCGTAATATTACAGCCAAATCGAATACGGAAACTCTGGTGACTACCGATGTTCCAATGGCGCATACGGTCGCAGGAAGTATCGGCAACGGCAAGATAATCTATGTTAATACAGACTGGGATCGGCTGGGAGTCTACAAACAATTTCGTTACTGGGCTTATTTTGCTCCGTTCATTGGCCGGCTGATTGCTTATGGCAATGGGACTTCGGCTGAAAGTATTAAGGTTCCTACCTATCGTTTTGAACAGCCGACTGTTACAGCGTTGGGGAATGTCAGTATGACTATTCAGGCTCCGTATTTTGATGAGCCGGATATTACAACAACTGCTACTGTAACGGATAATACGGAAACATTAGACATTACCTTTGTTAATGGGACATCAGTCTCCTTTGATAAAACGTCCTGTAATCTTGATATATCAATTCCTAAATCAGGAGGTTCTTACGATCTGCAGTTGTTGCCGCTTACACTATTGACAAACAAGACATATACGGCCTATGACGATGGAACCTCAGAAGGCTCCGGGACCACTGCTGTTTACACTGATATTGAGGCCGTTTACACCTATTCTGGTTACACTAATAGTACTGGAGGCGGGATAACCATCAATTTAAATGGTATTGCAGGCTATTTTAGCGATGATACTTTCAATCTTTCTCTGGATATCAGACCCAAAACCATAGTTATTAACAATACGACCTATAGCGGGTTGGGCTGGGCTGCGTCGGTAAGTAACTTAAGCGGTGACCTTGAAGCGGCAAAGTGGCATTCCAGAACAGATGCAGGAAGCAAATCGGCATGGAGAATGGCATGTTATGGATCGCCACGAGGATTCGCGATAATACCATTCAATATTACAAATGACTCCTCGTCGTGGTCTTATTTCGGCAGTGGACAGCCGTTTGATTATCTGGCTGACGATAATGGTACTTTATTGCAGTTCGTTGATACTCCAGCCAATATTACCACGCAGCAGAAACGAGAGTCTGGAAATACCTATGTGGAATTATCAAGTATTAACTTCGTCGGAAGGAAAAATGATGTCCAGGTTGATATACCTCGTATGTGGATGGTATATGCAGAAGAAGGAGGTAGTCCCAGCGGGTGGCAGACGGCTCTTCAATGGTTGATAAGACGCTACAATGCTCAACAGCAATGGGCGGTGCCACAGCCTTATCCGACCGCTATCTACAGTAATAATTGCAGTGAGACGGACAAAAGCAATGCCATTAGCTCCGCTTATACTTTGAGCTTCAAAATTTTCAAACATGCCTTGGGCGAGGCCGCGCTTGAGACCCTCGATGGATTGTCGAGTTTAGCTCTCTATGCCCAAATTGCCAATGCTGGTCTCGAGGCCAAGATTTGGAGTCCTCTCGGCTATACTCAAGGCATTACCGATCCAGTGGCGGCACAACATCCGGACTGGCTGCTGAAATGCAAAGACCAGTCGGTATTCAAGTGGTTTGGCTTTTATCCTGTTTTCGATCTTTATAATACCGATTTCCGAACACACTGGCAAAGCATCTGCAGCAACGCCATAAATGGAAACCTCAAACATCTTTATATTGATATGGGAGGATCAATGACAGGGGCAATAAATTATGCCCAGACCGATACAGTGCCCCAACTTCAGGGATTGATAGAGGTGTTCAGATATTTGAAGGATAGAAACTGTTCGGTTGCAGTTGAAGGTCAAAATCCACTGGCGGTGAACGAATTCTGGTATCGCATGAATTTGTATGCGAATAATACTGGCGCCGAATATGCATTTACAGGTTCAAGTATTGCCTGTTTCCAAAATACTGAAGGTAGTTATGCCATGGATTACTTCCGGCTTGGAATGAACAACGCATTCGTTACTATCAATACAGCCCCTTACTCACTTAATTTCGAAACAATTCCCAATGAGATGGCGATGCTAGAAGAAATTGGTCGTTTGAATCCATTGTTTAAAGAAGCAATCAGTCTTGTTAATCCTCCATTTGTGCAACAAACCTCTTTTGGTACGATCTGGACCGGAACAAATGGTGCTGCTCTTTTCTTCTGGCATCCGGTCGCAAGCTTAAACTTGACGCTTCCTGCTGGTTGGAGGATTTATAAGGCGGAAGACAAGGATGGTAACTCTATAACATTTACCAACAATACTGCAACGGATATTCCACATAAGTCGGTTATTTTAATTTGTAACAATTAAGATCATTCAAAAAAATATGTGGTGCAGTCATTGAAAAATGTGGGCACCATGCATCTGGGCTTACTTTTTAGACTGACTTTAGAGCTGATTTCAGAGATATTTGATGAATATGAAGGTAAAAATATTAGTATTGATGAGTTAATAGTTTTCATGAATCCGTGGAAAAATCAGATGGAAATTGAAGTGAAACTTTTATGAGTTGTTGAGTTGATTTTATTAAGGTTGTGACATGTTTTATATAATCAACTTAACCTAACAGATAAGGATACAACGAAGTAACGAAGAAATCAATAGCTTGGGCAGAATTAATTTAATCGGACCTTTGCTCAATGCTCTGGAAAGTTTGAAAGAAATGAATGACATGCGAACGATAAAAGTCAAAGGGAAAAAACGAATCCCGGCAATAGAAAATAATCGTTAAGATCAAGTCTTCAGGCTGATTTTTTAGCTATAAAATTTAAAATGAAAGGAATCAAAATGTTTAAAGTCGGTATTATCGGATGCGGCGGCATCGGCATGGCTCACGCGAGAAGCTGGAGCGCCATTCCGGATGTGGAAATCAGCGCGGTTGTGGACCTCAATCAGGAAAAGGCCATGGCCGCGGCTGAATTATTCAAGTGCCCATATTATACTAATATAGAGGAATTGCCGAATAATCTTGACGCGGTGAGTGTCGTTACGCCGCCCGGAGCGCATTATCCGGTAGTCAAGGAGATGTTGGAACGCTCAATTAATGTGTTCTGCGAAAAACCTCTTACCATGGACGTGGCGCAGGGAGAAGAACTCGATAGTCTCGCCGCCAGCCAGGGCAAGGTGCTTGCCGTTGGTTTCAAAATGCGCTACGAACCGATTTTTAACGCGGCAAAAGAATATCTCTCGCAATTGGGAACTTTGCGTTCGATTGTCACCACCAAGATTCAGCAGTTTAATCCGCGTCCCGAAGGTGCGTGGGTGACGCGGGTCGGGGCGATGTATGAACTTTCAATTCATGATTTTGATCTGTTGAGCTTTATCACCGGATTGAAGCCGGAAAAAGTGATTTCCGCGCGCTTGGAACACCGTCGCGGCTGGGAGAAGGAGGATGCTTTTTCCGCCATGGTCGAATACGAACAAGGCGTTACCGCCATGCTGCAGGGCATGTACTGCGACGAAACGACGTTCTGTTTTCGTGATCTTACCATCACCTTGCTTGGGGAACATGGCTACATGCGAATTGAACGCCCGGACCGGATTGTTCTGCATACAAATGACTTCAGGGTAATCGAAGTGAATCCGGCAGAAAAAAGCGCATTTGTCCTGGAACTCGAACATTTTAAAAATGCTGTCGAGGGAAAATGCGCAAATATGCTGAAAGCTTCAGACGCCGTCACAATGACAAAAATGATTGAGGAAATCAGAGCTTTTACGGCTTGAACAGTTCTAAAAATTCCTCTACTGAAATCTGTCTGCCGTATTCCGACATTTGGAAAGATTCGGCATATAAGCCGGATTCCATAAATTGTTCGGCTTGCCTGGCGTTGCGGCACAGCCAGTTATCAGTCAGCCATTGACGCTTTTCGTCCTCGCTCATTGTGGAGACGTCAAAATCCTTGAAACCTTTGTTCCAGGGCAGCCATTCGTAGAATTGCGAGACGTGACAGTTCATCATTGCCAGCTTTTTATCGATTACGCTGTCAATGCTTACTGCGGTGTCCGCCTGAAACGGCGTCGGCGTCAGGAACTGGTCCCAACTGAACGCGAATACCGGCCATTCTTCCGGTATCGGTGTTTCCGGACAGTATAACGGAACCATGATGACGAAAGAGGCGTCCTGAACCAATTGAGCTGTAGCCCGATGATCGGCGTGGTAGTCGCATAACCGGTGGGAAATGACCACGTCCGGTTGAAATTCGCGAATGATCTTAACGATTCGGGCCCGGTTTTCAAGAGTAGCCTCAAGCATGCAGTCACCGTTTGAAAGCACTTCATATTCATCAAGACCGGCAATTTCGGCCGAAGCCTGGGCTTCCGCGTAACGCCGTTTTGCCAACTCTTCTGGTTTCATGCTGAAGTGACCGCAGTCGCCATTGGCCACTGAGACGAATTTTACTCGATGTCCTTGCGGTATCAGTTGCAGCGCGGCCCCGCCAAACATAAGATCAGGATCATCCGGGTGAGCTCCGATTATCAGAAACTTTTTCTCTTTCGACATTAATTTTTCCTTGTACTTTCTTGTTAGTCCTTATTTTCCATGTTGTCCGTTTTGATTTGAGATATCGGGCAGCAGGAGGGATTATCATTTGTAAAATGCCTGCCTGACAGACGATTGTCAAGCTGATATGCGACTTTTTTCGCTAAAGAAAGAGTATTTGGCCCGGTCACTTTGCGGATTTGGTTTGATGGTAAGCGTATGTTGCAGACTTACAGCCTGCGACCATAAGGAGTATCGGATACCCCGGGCGTTGCCCGGGGCTGGACTGTTTTGCTCTTACAGAGCTTTTTGGAAAAAAACAGGCTGAAAGCCTGAAACTGCAAAGCCCACGGCAACGCCGTGGGACAAATATTCCCCAATCGGATGCATGCTGAAAGTCTGCAACAGAAAAGTAAGAGAAAATCGGCAAGACATGTATGTTTAACGCTGAATCAGGAATCGGTTTTCTGCTGGTCTTCTTTTTCATAGATATAAAAGATCATGACCTTTAGAGCAAGAATCAGAACCAGCACGATAAAAATCCAAAGATACTGTTTGACAAAATCAGCCAGATAGGCCCCGATGATCATGCCGAAAAGGATATTCGCCCATTTAAAACAGCCCAGGTTGGCCGGACTCCACTCGATTGTTTTGAAAACTTTCATTTACTATACTCCTTTACCTTACTCCGGAGGTATCTATCTATTATAAACATAACCTGTCATTCCGGATTTAACAACCGGTTCAGCGCTGATTCAGCCAGTTGCGCGGACTTTTGCCCATAACCTGTTTGAACTGGCGGCTGAAAAAGAAGATATCCTCGTAGCCGTATTCATAAGCCACTTCCGATACGGAACGAAGCGAACTTTGCAGCTCTTCCGCAATGGCCATGATGCGCTGTTTCACCAGCCATTGTCTGGCGGATATACCGAATGTTTGTTTGAAAACCCGGGAAAAGTAATCTTCGGACAATTGCACGTGACGGGCCAAGTCTCTCGGGGCAGGGCGGGACTTTATATTGTTCCGTCCGAATTCAATGAGCCGGTTGATGGTTTGTTTGTTGAACCCCGCTGTTTTGCTGTCTCCGGCGTTCGCTGTGGAGTTTCGCAGGTTTGATAACAACAATGACAGAATATTTTTTATCCTAAAATTAATGTCCGGCGGAGCAAGTTTCATGTCATGGTAGTACATCGTTATCAGTGGTCCGGAATCGTCCATGTTGTGTCCCAGCAGATATTGGTTTTCGGGGGAGGGTAAAGCGGAGTTTGCAAGAATAAACCGGAAATGATAGAGTCGGGGCGGTTTATTCAAGCAGGCCGTGCGGAAGGTGTGTTCGGTCCCCGGCATTAACCATAACAGAGAACCAGGTCCGGCCTGAAAGGTTGTCCCGGTTGTTATTGCTGAAACACTGCCGCTGCAAACAAAGTATATGAGATATTCTTCAAACAGACTGCGTGTCGGAATCCGCCAGTCGCCATTAACCTGTTGATAGCCGGTCAGGGTTTCGACAACTTTTGTGGAGTTGGAGGACAAAAGCGCCTGGAGTTGATCGTATATTACCATTTAAACACCGTTTAAGTACAAGTTTTATACGGGTTAATATATGGCTTAATACACAAACTTCAATTATTATTACAATACAAACCAACTGAAAAGTTAAAGTAACGGTTAATATATAATAAGAAGGATGTTATCATGGCCCTATCAGAAATGACCCCGAGGGAGCGTTGGGTTGCCGCGCTGGATTTTAAAGAAGTTGACCGCCTGCCTTTCTGGCCAAAGATTGACCGGGCCTATATGAACCGGTATGGAGAAGACGTGCGGCGGGATATGCCCTATGATTTTCCCGGCGGGACATTTACCCCGGTCAAATTCAGTTACGACAAATGTTCCGAAGAAACAGTAGTTGATGCTGACGGGACTCGACGGATATCTTATCATACTCCGTACGGAAGTTTGCGCCAGGTCATGGAATACGATCCGGAATCATGTTCCAGTCATCCGGTGGAATTTCCGGTGAAATCAGCCGAAGATATCAAGTTGATGACGGAATTTTTCCGTGATCGTAAAACCGTTTTTGACTCCGAAACAAAACGTCCGGGAGATGATGAAGGTTTATATTGTCCAACCAACGGAATCGGCACGTCCCCGATAATGCTTTGGCTGCAGCATCTGGCCGGAATCGAGAACGGGCATTATCTGCTGCTGGACCATCAGGAATTGGTCGAGGAATTGTTTGCGGTGATGTTGTCCGGGCAACTGGAACGGGCGGAGGTCATTGCCGAATATACCGACTCCGAACTTATATATATGGTTGAAAATACCTCCACAACGTTAATTTCGCCTGACCAGTACCGTAAATATTGTAAACAGCAGTTACGTCAGATCAGTGACGTGCTGCATAAGCATGGCAA
Organism: Victivallales bacterium; assembly: GCA_963676655.2. Taxonomy (GTDB): domain Bacteria; phylum Verrucomicrobiota; class Lentisphaeria; order Victivallales; family Victivallaceae. The sequence goes on from CAXXKX010000002.1 coordinate 1,308,046, forward strand.
GCGGCTGGGGCTGCACATGTGCGGTTATGTGAAAGAGCTGCTTCCGGATATCGAATATGTGCAAGCTAATGCGTTTGAGGCACTGACTCCGCCGCCGGTGGCAAATACCACATTATCCCAGGCGCGCGAAGTGTGTGAAAATACGTGTCTGATCGGCGGAACCGGTGCCGTGACTTGGCTGAAACCGGCTAAAGAGATTATCGCTGAAATCGAAACTTATCTGGACGAACTGCCGCACCATCGCGGCATCATCCTTTCTTCCGGCGGTGTTCTGCCCCCTGATTGCCATCCTGATACCTTGCAGGATGTTTTCAACTGGCTGAAAAACTTCAAACCTCAATTTTAAATGTTTTTTGTTCCGAACGTATTGTTTTCTCTTGCTTAAAATTGTTTTTGATCAAATAATTTGAATATTGATAAACCCGCGTGTATGCTTTATATTGCGGGTTTTTTGTATTTCGAAGAATGCTGATAAGTTTTTGATCATAATTATCTATGACAAGATAACGGCTGTATTTGAACATAAATCGAAGTCCGTGATGTTATGGAAAAATAAGCTTGACCGCTTATTCTGTTTATCCTGGTTGATTTGCCGCAGCGTCGCTTTCGACATTTTACCTGTATCACATGAATCATGCTGAACATTCGCCGTTAGACCATGAACAAAGGAGAAAATATATGTGTCGCTACAGATCATACTCAAACGCCCGAATCAAATTTCAAAATTTACATTACAAGGCTCTGGGGATTGAAAGAAAAAAAGTGGAAGCGGATGATGTATCTCACGATTTGGAACCGCTTGTCCAGCTTGAACCAATCAATTGCAAATGCGAAGGAGTCGCGGATGTAGCAGTAATCAACGCGGTAATTCATGGGCATGATAAAGCCGATTGTTTGCTGGTAAAAGAGAACCGCATTATATATGTCGGAGAAAAGTCAAAGATATCTGAACATATTGCCGATGGGACTGAATTAATTGATGCCGAAATGGGATATGTAACTCCCGGACTGTGTGATTCGCACGTGCATTTGGCTATTGGAGCCGAACATTATCAGGGGTGTGATGTTGAGAGTGTTACAAGTTTTGATGACTTTGTTTCCAGGGTAAGGGAATTCGCGACCGAAAACCCGGATGAAAGAGCGATTCGGGTATATGGCCTGCATTATTTTGATCCTCCGATTATACCGAAAGAGAAAACCCGGCATATTCTTGATAGTATCGTGGCGGATAAACCTTTGTTTGTTTATGCCCATGACCTGCATACCGGCTGGGCCAACACCGCCGCATTAAAGGAGGCGGGATTTTTTTATGAAATGCCGCCCTGGCCTAAAGAGGCGGAATTATTGGATATATGCGATAATATAGAATTGGATGATGACGGGTTTCCTACCGGTGAGTTAAGAGAGCCGGAAGCGTATTTCTTAGTTGAGGCCACGCTCAGGAGTCATTTTCCTTTAACGGTGGATCAGAAATTAAGCGCACTCAAGGAGGCTTGTGATTATTTTGCCTCACTGGGGATAACCAGCGTGCATAATATGGGACTGGCTTTGCCGGAAGAGGATATTGAATTACTGCTCTTGCTGCTTGAACTGGAAGCGAAAGGGGAATTGCCGATTCGCGTTTCCAATTCTTTTTCTGTTGTTCCGGATGAAAATATGCTGACCGATGTTGATTGCGCGGCGCGAATAAGAGATGCTTTCAGGGTTGCCGTCAAAGGAGAACTAAGTTACAATGATTTGCACGGAATGCTGGTGCGGGAATTGAAAAGAGCAGCCAATCTTCGTCACAAAGCGTTTTTGCAGGCAAAGGAAAATATCTCACCTGTCAAGAGTATACCTCATGCTCACCATCAGCTTTCAGAGCGTCTGCACTCAATGGTGCATGAAATGCATGCAAAACCTCATATCCAAAGATTTGAGCAAAACAATGAGCCTGTCAGTAACGCTCCTTGTGCTTTCGGCAATAAAATAAGCCTGCATTCGGTTAAAATATTTATGGATGGAGTGATTGAGAAAAATACCGCGTATCGTGATGACATTCGCCCGGTTGAGGGAATACCCGGCCTGCGGAGTGAAGAACTGGAAGCGGTGGTAACCCGTTCTGATCGGCTTGGACTCCAGGTCAGCTCCCACTGCATCGGGGATGCCTCTGTTAATTCCGTTCTTAATGAAGTCACAAAAGTGAGAAAGTTGCATTCCGATGAAGATAAAAAACGGGGACACCTTGTCAGGCACCGGATTGAGCATATCGAACTGTGCGAGCCGGAGGATATTGACCGCTTCGCTTGTGAAACGGTTATTCCATCCATGCAGCCGCTGCACGAGCGTCCGCCGGTTACGCTTTGGCATACACTGGTGCCGCAATACAAATGGCATACCGCTTTTCCCTGGAATGACCTGATCAATACTGGCGCTTCGCTGACTTTCGGCAGTGATTGGCCCATTGTATCCTGTAATTGTCTTGCCGGTATTGAGCGGGCGGTGAAAAGAACTCCGTGGCTGCCCGGCATGAAGAATCAGGGCATTGATTTTGATCAGGCGCTTCAAGCTTTTACCAGGGGGAATGCTTATTCGGAATATCAGGAGAATATTCGCGGAAAACTCGCTCCGGGTATGTTGGCTGATATTACGATTCTCAAAGGTGACCTTGATAAAAAAACTCCCACAGCCGATAAACTGGAGTGCGTCTGTACAATATGCGACGGTAAAATCACTTACTCAAAGATCTGATTAGTCGTTTATCTCTTTATTAGCTACAGGGAAAGGCTGAAATATGTCCTTTCCCGGTTTCTTTCCGGGTAATTTGAAATTGCTGAAAAAATTTATAAAAGGGGGGTTGACATTAACTATATTATACAGTATAATATTACATTATATAATTAAAATTAAACGATGGAATGAATAATGCGACGTAACCGGGTAAGCATGGCGCAAATTGCCGAATTGGCGGGAGTATCGAAACCGGTAGTTTATACGGTTTTGAACAAACGCGAAGGTAAGGGCATCCATGTGGGATCGAAAACCCGGGAAAAGATTCTGGCGCTAAGTAAAAAGATGGGCTATGTGGCTCCGAAAAGCGCGAAGGACCTGTTTTCCGGTTATTGTAATACCATCGCTGTGCTGGCTCAGAATATCTCTCCTCAATCCGCTAAAATGATCGAGCGTTTGCAGCAGCGGGCTTTTGAAAATAAACTTGACATTATCCCGTTTGTAACGATGGGCAATCCCGAAACCGAGGAAAAGTATCTGAAAATGATGCTGGACGGCCGGGTGGACGGGGTAATCGCTATTTCACTGACCGAAGGCAGTATCGAACGCTTTAAAAAGTATTCCGGCGCACCATATAATTTGAAAATAATGTTTATCGATGAATTTCTCGAAGACATCAACTGTATCCAGTTTGACAAGACGCTGGCGGCTGAACTGGCGATCCGGCATTTCCGTGATACCGGCTGCCGCAAAGTGGCTTTTGCCGGAATTTATTTTGATCATCCGCTGGAAAAGCCTTTTCTCGCCGCGGCTGAAAAACACGGGATGGAAGCGATGAGTATTATCGAGGGGCAGGCCAGTCATCGGGAACGGTCGCATCGGATTGCGGAACGGATCGCTGAATTAAAGCCTGATGCGGTCCTTGCCTCGAATGACCAGTTAGGGGTTTGTATCATAAATAAACTGGCGACATTTGGAATCAAAGTTCCGGAAGAAGTTTCCGTCATGGGGGTGGGCGATATCGAAGTCGCCGAATATTCGACCCCGGAATTATCGACTATTCATGTTGATTTTGACGTGATTGCCGAAAAAGCGTTTGATATTATGCAGTCGGCCATTAAAGGCCGCAGTTCCGGTATTGTGCATGAACTGGTTTCATGTCGGCTGATCCTGCGCGGATCAACTAAATAATTATAGAAGATAATCTTTATCTTAACTTATAATTTAACAGTAAAGGAGTGTTTTATGAAAGAGCAGAAGTCGTTTTCATTCAGAATGTTCACACTGATTGAATTGCTGGTTGTGATCGCAATAATCGCTATCCTCGCCAGTATGTTATTGCCGGCATTGAATAAGGCGCGTGATAAAGCCAGGGCAACAACCTGTAAGAATAACCTGAAACAGTTAGGGACCGCCGCTTTGTTTTATACGGATGACTTTACCGGTTTGCTGCCGGGAAGCGGAGCAGGGACCAGTGCCGGACAATGGGCCTCTCAACTACATCCTACTTATACCGGAATGAAGAAAAATACAACCTGGAAAAAAGATGATAAAATGCGGTGTGAGGACTACAGTGACTGGTACTATGAAGCTTATAAAAAATCGGAACCGGGTAATTTGGCGGTCAATTATGCGATCAACAATTATATCCGGGGCAAGAAACTGGTAAAATTCAAAAGTCCGTCAACCGCCGGTATGCTGATTGACGGCTATATATATGTCGGCAGCAACGGCCTGCATTGGGATATGACCAAAGGCGGCGGCGGGGACTTTTATCTCAATATCCATAACGGTTTTCTGAACAGTCTGTTTCTCGACGGTCATGTTGGCGGTTTTGCCAATATGGATGTTATTAACGCGACAACCCGCAATCAATGGTTCGCCAGATAAAGATGATTATTAACCACTGAACACACGGAAAATCACTGAAATAAGTTTTTTATTTTCAGCTTGAGCTGAAAAATTAAATACTTCTTCATGTTCTTATGCGTCGCCTTCGCTAGCTCAGGCTCAGACTGCGCTAGTCATGGTGCAAATAATAGTTTCGCAGGAATCAAAATAGTTAAATAAAAAAGGAATATTAATGCGTATCATCATTCTGCTTTTTTGCCTGTCCCCGGTAATTTGTTTTTCCACTCCTGAATACCGGAGTATTATTTTCAGGACCAAAGCCCCGGAAGGGACTGTCAATCCGTGTGCCGTTCTCATGAACAACGCCATCAGGATGGCTAAAGAAGGACAGTTGAAAAGGTCTTTTGCCCGTAAAGACTGGCAGGATTACGGTTTGTTCTTCCACTGGGCGGTATGGGCCTATCTTTCCGGAGACAGCGATTTTCAGAACGACAAAGAATTGTTGAAGATGATCCGTGTGTGGCTTGACCGGGCTTTTGTCAGGTTGAGTACCAAACCGGCAAAATTGACCGGGAAAATGGCTGATGCGTGGCTGCCTAATAGAATTTCAAGCTGGAACTTTCAATATTATTCTATTCCGTTACTGGAAATATCTCAGGATAAAGAAGCGGTAGCCGTGATTGGCAAGGAACGTCTGGATAAGTTGAAATCAATCATCGCTGACAATATGAAAAGTTATACTTCTGAGGTCATGGCTGATCAACTGAAACGGCATGGCAACTACATCAATATGCTTTATCATCCGTTTCCGATGTACCTGAGCTATTATCTGCTCTTTAATAACAAGAACGCGTTGGAGTTCTGCGAAAAGACGAATCTTGCTATGCTCAGCCAGCAGCTGCCAAACGGTGCCTATCCATATCGTCGCGAAGTCTATAATGATAAAAAACACCGCGAATCAGACACGATGTATTATCACGCGGTCATTAATCGCGGCCTCTATCTTCAGTGGTGGTATACCGGCAGCAAAAGCGCGGAAAAAATCCTGAAAAATTCCGTACCGTTTTATCCGCTTATCATGGAGCCGCCTTATCACTTCAGTTCCGGCGCCGATATCTGGTGGAAAGATCAATGGCGGACCTTCTGGTCGCAGCATATCGCGATGGCTGCCGCGGTAGCCGGGGACGGTGAAAATGCCGCGATAGCCCGTCGGATGGGGCGCGACCGCAAAAGTCTTGATTACTTTGACGCGGTGGTCGGTGCGCATGCTTTCCGCCTGATGGCTGAAAAAAAGATCAAAGATGTACCAACCCGTAACAATTATATAGTCAAAGATCCGGACATTCGCGGTATCAGAAGTCGCTGGGGAAACTGGAGTTCAACCTTTTCCTCGGGTTCATATGGTTTTACCCGGACCAGTGCCATGCTGACCGACGGTAAGAAGTTTGATGCGCTTCATTTGGCTCGTCCGGTTTTCAGAGCCAGGCAGTATGCCCACAAATCATACAAGATAGAACCTGGCGTATTTGATACAATGGGACGGTCCGGCGCTGAATTCTCATCGGTGATCAAAGGCAAAGTCGGGGCGGTAGGGATTCGCTATCATCAGGCTCTGACGTCCAAGACCTGGCGGCCTGAGCAGGACCAGTCGCCGTGGCGCAGTGATGAACTTTGGCTGATTACCCCTAACGGGTTGGTCGGCCTGATTTCCAGTACCCTTGAAAAAGATTGCGAAGGTTATGAGCTTATGCACCAGTACCGGTTTATCGACGGTCATGCCGGTAAAAAAGATAAAACCTGGTCAACCGGTAAAATATCGTTCAAAGTCTGGAAGACAAATTTTACTAATACGATCAAAGAACGCGCCCGCAGATTCATTTACGATATTCGAAATAAACGGGATTCCCAGTTGACTTTGTCCGATTCTAAACGGTCTCCACTGGAACTTATTCATCAGAAAGATGCGAAAATAATTCTGCCTGAAAAGAAAAAATATTCCAAGGGCGGACACTTCTTCAGTCTGATTTCAATTTCTCCAAAAGGAAAAGACCCGGAGAACGTCAAACTTATTTCAAGCAAAGGCAAGTTGGCTTTTGAAGTCACTTATGCCGATGGCGAATACACGATAAGTTATGGCCCTCAGTCCGGTCAAATTACCCTGACAGACTGATATTCCGTTTTTTATTTCACTTGCACCAGCCGCAACTATGTTGCGGCTTATCTTATTTTGAGCGTTTATACTAAAACGCATACCGAAATCTCCTGTGCACTTTAAACTTTCAACCTTCAACCTTCAACCTTCAACTTTCAACCTTCCGCCGCAGGCGGTACTCCCCACTCGCCACTCGCCACTCGCCACTCGCCACTCATAACTCATAACTTATAAAAAGGTGCGCCCCCGGAAAGGGCCGGGGGCGCGGAGTCGGGAGGCAAACACTTGCATGTTTACTATTTTAAACTGTCATCTTAGTAGACAAACAGCATTTCTCCGTATTTGGGCAGCGGCCACAGGTTGTCATCGACTTCTACTTCGAGAGCGTCGATAGCGGCGCGCAAATCACCCATTGCTGCGATACTGGCGGCTGAATCTTCAGCAGCGATCGCGGCTTCAAGTTTATCTGCGGCTTTGTAACCGTCAGTCAGCAAGGAGCCCACTTTTTCAGCCTGGGCTTTGATGACGCATGAACCGGCTTCGATTCCGGCGTCTTTCATTGCCAGGAGGCTTTCGATCAGGTTCTTCTGGAATTCTACCGCAACCGGCAGCAGCATGGTTTTGGCCATGCTCAGGGCCAGAGAACTTTCGATTCCGATCTTAGTGGCATATTCTTCGGTGAATACTTCGTAACGTGACTTGACTTCGGTCGGAGTCATTACGCCGTATTTGCCCAGCAGAGTGATATTGGTGTCGTCCAGCAGCGGTTTGAGAGCTTCCGGAGTGGTGCGCATGTTCGGCAGTCCACGGCTTTCTGCTTCGGCAGCCCAGTCGGCACTGTAGTTGTCGCCATTGAAGATGACGCGTTTGTGCTTCTGGATGATGCTTTGCAGCAGAGCTTGCAGTGATTCGTTGAATGAAGCTGCATCGAATTTTTCGATTTCGGATGCGATTTCATCAAGTGCTTCGGCAACAATAGTATTGAGAACGATGTTCGGGCCGGCACAGGACATGTTTGAACCGGGGGCACGGAACTCGAATTTATTACCGGTGAAGGCAAACGGGCTGGTGCGGTTACGGTCGGTAGCGTCACGAGGCAGCGGCGGCAGAGCGTCGACGCCGATTTGCAGAACGCCGCCCTTGCGGGAACCGGTGGCACTGCCTTTTTCGATCTGCTCGATAACATCGTTGAGCTGATCGCCGAGGAAGATGGAGATGATCGCCGGAGGAGCTTCGTTAGCGCCGAGACGATGGTCGTTGCCGGCGGTGGCGGTGGAAACACGCAGCAGATCGGCGTGGGTGTCAACCGCTTTGATTACCGCGCAGAGAACGGTCAGGAAGATCGCGTTCTGGTGGGGGTCATCGCCCGGATCAAGCAGATTCAATTCTTTACAACCGATTGACCAGTTGTTGTGTTTACCGGAACCGTTGATGCCGGCATACGGTTTTTCGTGCAGCAGGCAAACGAAACCGTGACGATCGGCAACCATTCTCAGGGTTTCCATTACGATCATGTTGTGGTCAACAGCCAGGTTCAGCTCTTCAAAAGTCGGAGCGATTTCAAACTGGGCCGGAGCAACTTCGTTATGACGGGTCTGAGCCGGAATTCCGAGCATCCACAGTTCTTTGTCAACTTCAGCCATGAAAGCCAGAACACGCGGTTTGATTGAACCGAAGTAGTGGTCGTCAAGCTGTTGATGTTTTGAGGGTTCCGCGCCGTAAAGGGTGCGGCCGGTTTGGATCAGGTCGGGACGGGCCAGATAGAGGCTTTTGTCAATCAGGAAATATTCCTGTTCAGCGCCGAGGTTGGCGTGGACTTTGCTGTCTACTTCAACGCCAAAGCATTTCAGCAAGCGGGTGGCTTGGGCTGAAACAACTTGCATGGAGCGCAGCAGCGGGGTCTTTTTGTCCAGGGCTTCACCAGTGTAAGAGCAGAAAGCAGTCGGAATGCAGAGGGTTGAACCTTCTTCGCTGCGTTTGATGAATGCCGGGCTGGTGGGATCCCAGGCGGTATAGCCGCGGGCTTCGAAAGTGGCGCGCAGGCCGCCGGACGGAAAACTTGATGCGTCAGGTTCGCCCTGGATCAGGTTTTTGCCGGAAAATTTCAGGGAAACTTCGCCGCTCGGTGAAGCGTCGACAAATGAATCATGTTTTTCAGCGGTTGAACCGGTCAACGGTTGGAACCAGTGTGTATAGTGGGTGGCGCCTTTGGCAACCGCCCAGCGTTTCATAGCGTTAGCAACGACGTCCGCGATACTTGCATCGATCGGAGCGCCTTTTTCAATGGTGGCCATCAGTTTCTTGAATACTTCTTTCGGCAAGTACTCTTTCATGGTCTTAATGTTGAATACATCACAGCCGTAAATATCTCCGATAGAGAATTCAGGCGGACATGCACATCTTGATGAACCTTTGGCAGCCACCGCGGCTACCGCTTCCTTTCTAAGATCACTACTCATTTTGCTACTCCCGTTTTGTTGTTGAGTGAAATTTGAGTTGTTTTTCTACATATTTTTATGTAAAAATAATATTCTGTATGTTCTAGCACTTGCTATGCCAGTTTTTTTGTGGATGTGTGTAAATTGTTATTTTTCAATTAAATATATAAATATTAAATTTGATCACGTTGTGATATGGCGTGAAAATGTGTAAAAAGTTACAAATATGTATTACTAAAATGTAAATACATGGTAAATAGTAACAAAATTGTAACTTCAGCCTCTTGTTATACCTTATTTGCTACATAGAGGAGTCTGAGTTCCTATAATGTATGGTAAAAAATAATATACAGGCTGTGCCCTGGCTTTGCAATAGTTAATGCAATAAAAAATCGAAAGGCTGGTTGTTTAGTTGTAGGATTACCGGATGTTGAAAGTCATTAATGGGAATCCACTAACATTACGAAAAGACCTGAACATTTTAGATTCTAGCCTCGGTCGTAGCGCCAGGTCTCGATGAGACCGGCGGGGAACGTAAGTAATGGTCATGAACGTCAATCAGTGACTGAACGATATGCCTGTGGGTGGGGATGAATTTGCCTCCCGGCGCTTTCATCGAAAGCAGCCCTACGGTAGCTTGCGCTCTCCGAGCGCAAATGGCGAATGTTTCCGAGCCGCTCATCGTTACTTGCGTGGTAGCTTGCGCTCTCCGAGCGCAAATGGCAAACGTTGTCGAGCCGGTCATTGTTACTTGCGTTCGGAGAACGCAAACTACTGAGAGCGAATATTTTTTTGCGGGACCAGTAGCGCCAGGTCTCGATGAGACCGGCGAAGAACGTAAGGATATGTCATTAACGTCAATCAGTGACTGAAGAATAAGCCCGTGGGTGGGATGCTGCCGCATCCCGGCGCTTTCACCGAAAGCTGCCCTACGGAATAAGCCCGTTCGCGGGCCGTAGCGCCAGGTCTCGATGAGACCGGCGGGGAACGCATGGATATGTCGTTACCGTCAATCGGTTGCTAAAGAATAAGCTCGTGGGTGGGATGCTTTGCATCCCGGCGCTTTCATCGAAAGCTGCCCTACTGGAACTAACCGTCCCGTTTTTTTGTGGTTAAATGAACTTTCCCGCGTGAGATTATTCGTTTTGTCGCGAATGACGCTTGAACAATGATTTTTTTGAGTTTATTTTACCTTGATTATTTATTCCGGGAATAAGGTTTAATTTATGCGAAAACAAGATGATATCTCTTTGGGAGATATGAAAACTGAAATAGCGGAGGAAAACTCCGGGGCGGAACTTGAGCTGTCTTTAGGCGATCAGCCGACGATGGACGAAACGGGATTCCAGCCGCTGGGCAAGGTTGACCGCTATCAGATCGTGAAAGAACTCGGGGCCGGGGGCTTCGGGACGGTATTCCTGGCGAAGGATACGGAAGCCGGAACGCTGGTGGCGCTGAAAGCGCTGCCGCCGGAAATCTCCGCGATCCCGGAGGAACTGGACAACGTCCGCAACAACTTTGCCTTTGTCTCCAAATTACTGCATCAGAATATCGCCGGACTGCTGTATCTGCACAAAGTAGACGAGTGTGACGCCGCGGCGGAACAGCTTCTTCGCATTTCCAACCGCAGTTACCTGGTGGTAATGGAGTACGTTCAGGGTACGACGCTTTCGGTCTGGAAGAAACAATATCCTGATCGCAAGGTTCCGCTGGATAAAGCGCTGGATATCTGCGCGAAAGCGGCTGAGGCGCTGGATTACGCACATAGCCGGAATATTATCCATCGTGACGTCAAACCCGCGAATATTATGATCGGGACCGACAATTCGGTCAAAGTCATGGACTTCGGCCTGGCGGCGGAAGTACGGTCCAGCATGAGCCGGGTCTCGCAGGAGAAGTTTGACACCTCCGGGACCCGCCCGTATATGGCCCCGGAACAATGGGCCGGAGAAAAACAATCAGCCCCAACTGATCAGTATTCATTAGCGGTAATGTTCTACGAACTTATCAGCGGTGAAGTGCCGTTCCAATCGGCCTTTGAAACCGGCGACGCCATATTGATGATGAACCTGGTTCGTTCCGAGCCGGTCAAACCGTTGCCGGAACTGACTAAAAAACAGAACGCCGCGCTGCTGCGGGGACTGAGCAAGAATCCCGAAGAACGCTTTGCCTCCTGCGGTGATTTCATCAGGGCGCTGTCCGGCGGCAAAACCGGTAGCTTGCGTTCTCCGAACGCAAATGGCAAATCCGCCAATCCCCTGAAAAAACTGGCGGTGTTGTTTATGCTGCTTGTAATCATTGGCGGTGTGAGTTGGTATGGAGTGAACGTTTACCATGAGCAAGTCAAGGCTGAAGAAGAACTTAAACGGATCACAAAACTGAACGAAGCGAAGCGCAAAGAGATAGCGGCCGCTTTACGCCAGGCGGAAAGCCTGTATAACGACGGCAAATACAGCGAAGCGTCCAACGCCCTGCAAAAGGTTTTCGATCTTGATCGTGATAACGCCAACGCGAAAGTATTGCAGGATAAACTGGCGCTGGCCGCCGGTCTTGCTGACGTCTCGCCGATTCGCAGCGAAGCCGAGGTACTCTGGGAGAAAACCCAAACGATAAAGATGACCGATGGTTTTGAAAAAGATTTGGATAAACTTAAGATCGACATTAAAACCGCCGATACCTTATTCAATAAGGAAGATTACGGTTCAGCCCTGAAATGCTATCAGGGTGTGATCAGCCAGTGTAAAGTGTTGCGTAATCTGGATCAGGAACGCAACGCCGCCAAAGCCGCGGCCAATGACTGCGCCACCGCCAAACGCTCTGCCGATAAAGCCGAAGCGTCCCGCGACGCGCAGCATATCTATACTCAGGCGGAAAAATCTGTCGCGGACGCTAACAAAGCCATGACCCAGCGGGACTATCAAGGGGCGCGAAAATACCATGTATCCGCGACTGAACAGTACAATAATGCCCAAACTTTCGCGGTTGAATATCGCAAAGTGGTCGCTTTGAAAGATCAACTTGACCGCTTGAAGCAATCGGCGTTGTCCGCCAGTGACATGGCGCTCTACGGCGGAATCGGCTGGGTGAAGATCAAAACCTCGATCCTCAAGGCGGACAACTCATTGAAACAAAAGAATCTGGCAACCGCCCACCGGGAATATCAAGCCGCCATCGCCAACTTGCCGCAGGTGATTGCCGATGCTAAGAACACGAAAGAAGCCACCCGCAAACGTAAACTCAAAGCGCAATACGATGCTTATATGTCCGCCGGAAAACTGGCCTTTAAACGCCGGGACTGGACGGAAGCTGAAACCGCGTTTAAAAAGGCGCGTCAGGTTGAAGGCTACAGCTATGACAATGCGGCGCATGATGGCATCAAGACCGCCAGAGGCGGCGCGGAACTGGTCCGCAAGCGGGCGGCGGCCAGGACCGCCTATGAAACCGTGTTGACCAAAGCCACAGAGCTCTACAACGCGAGCAAACGGCTGGGCAAAACCGATACGCAGGCGCATGAGAAATGCGCTGAGACGGTTAAGACGCTTGAGACTTTTGTATCGAGCAGCCATTATGCGTACACTGACTCCGACGCCAAAGCGAAGATATCCAACTTGAAGAACCAGGCGGAGAGTTACTTGAAGACCCTGATTCCGCCGTCGCCGGATGATCTGAAGGCGGTGCCTTATGCCCGTTACGCGTCCTTATCCGGCCTGACGTCCGGCAGCCGTGAAGCGCAGGAGCGGCAGAAGCAATGGGTAAGCAAACTTGGTTTGCCGCTGGAGGTTGCAACCAGGAAAGTCGGGATCAAGCTGCGGTTAATCCCACCGGGTAGTTTTACGATGGGATACAACCGTCGTGTAACGTTGACCAAGCCGTTCTACTGCGGGATGTATGAAGTGACGCAGGGGCAGTGGAAACGGGTAATGGGCAGCAATCCAAGCTATTTCAAAAACGCCGGGGATGATGCCCCCGTTGAGTGTGTCAGTTGGGATGATTGCCAGAAGTTTCTGAAGAAACTATGTGAACTCGAAGGCGTACCGCAAGGCACGTACCGGTTGTTGACTGAAGCGGAATGGGAGTATGCGTGTAGAGCGGGAACGACAACGGCGTTTTGCTATGGTGACAGTCTGAATTCAAGCCAGGCAAACTTTGATCGGAACAAGACCATAGAGGTTGGTAGTTATAAAACAAATGCTTTTGGATTGTATGACATGCACGGCAACGTCTGGGAATGGTGCAGTGACTGGTATAGCTCATTATCAGATGGCAAATCTATTGATCCAACCGGTAGCTTGTCAGGGCTGAATAAAGTTTACCGTGGAGGTTGTTGGGATCGTAAGGCTGAAACTTGTTGTTCAGCCGGGCGGCATGGAGGAGTGCCGAACGGACGTTATGATCGCTTGGGATTTCGTCTGATGAGAGAAGTGAACAAAAATAAAAAGTAAAGCTGTAAGACAATGAAAAGACATAATTATATTCTAATCTTAAGTTTTTGTCTAACCGATTATGCTGTGATGGCTGATGGCGATGCTTTGCTTGATCGTATTATTCTTAGAAAAATAAATCCATTTTTCGGTGATGATAAGGAAGATAAAAAAAAGACTATGTCGAAAGATAAGGAAGATGAAGAGTCTCGATATTCATTTTCATGGAACGGCTATTACTTGTTTTCAGTTGCCCAGGACGGCAGTAAAATGATTTTTCATCAGCAGGTGAAGAATGCAAAGAAACCGCCTGTAATAATAAATCCTCCAGGGGAATGGTTTGAATTTGTTTTAAAATATGACGAAAAAGCTTGGAAGTATAGGTCGCTATTGCGGGACAAAAATGGTAGAAGTGTCGGGGACCAAGGATTGTTGCAAGAGGCTGAATACGAATCTCAGAAAACGTTTTCATTTAAAACCCCCGAAGGCAAACCTTTATCAGGCGGGTTTGTTTTTACCTACATAAAATACAAAGATGCTTCTGCGAGGATGGCTGTTCATGGTGTCTCTGATAATAATGGTAAGGTTTCACATACTGACAGGTATATATATGATATTAAAAGCGACAGTTTCTTTTTTTATCCTAGGTTGAAAAAGGTTTTCCGTATCCCCGAAAATGATATTAGAAGATTTAATAGCGGACAGAGTGTGACGGTGACAGTCGGCGTTTTACCTAAGATTCGTACGGCTCTAACAGTTAAGGACGCTGAAACAGAATTGCCTATTAAAGCCATAATTGAGTTTTCCGTGAATGGGGTCCCAAAGAAAATGTTGTATGATGGAAAAACTCCGATCAATTATAATGGAAAAGTTAAAGATAAAATTAGAGTAGTTTCCAATGGGTATGATAGTGGTACGGTTACATTAAATCAAAGCGGGGATTTTGTATTGTTGTTAATGCCGAGTCGCTAGTTACAGATGTAACTGGTTGTGTAACTGAGACAGCCGCTCGTGCTTCCGCCTCGTGAGGATAACCCCGGTCAAGTAATTAGGCATTACTAATTAGAAATGATGACGAAGGCGAAGCCGGTAGCGCCCGTGCGTGGGCCGTAGCGCCAGGTCTCGATGAGACCGGCGGGGAACGCCAGTAATAGTCATTAACGTCAATCAGTGATTGCAAAATGTATCTGTGGGTGGGATGCTGCCGCATCCCGGCGCTTTCATCGAAAGCTGCCCTACTGAATAAGCCCGTTCGCGGGCCAGTAGCGCCAGGTCTCGATGAGACCGGCGGTGAACGCATGGATATGTCGTTAACGTCAATCAGTGATTACAAAATGTATCTGTGGGTGGGATGCTGCCGCATCCCGGCGCTTTCATCGAAAGCTGCCCTACTGAATAAGCCCGTTCGCGGGCCAGTAGCGCCAGGTCTCGATGAGACCGGCGGGAAACGCATGGATATGTCGTTAACGTCAATCAGTGATTGCAAAATGTATCTGTGGGTGGGATGCTGCCGCATCCCGGCGCTTTCATCGAAAGCTGCCCTACTGAATAAGCCCGTTCGCGGGCCAGTAGCGCCAGGTCTCGATGAGACCGGCGGTGAACGCATGGATATGTCGTTAACGTCAATCAGTGATTACAAAATGTATCTGTGGGTGGGATGCTGCCGCATCCCGGCGCTTTCATCGAAAGCTGCCCTACTGAATAAGCCCGTTCGCGGGCCAGTAGCGCCAGGTCTCGATGAGACCGGCGGGGAACGCATGGATATGTCGTTAACGTCAATCAGTGATTACAAAATGTATCTGTGGGTGGGATGCTGCCGCATCCCGGCGCTTTCATCGAAAGCGGCCCTACTGAATAAGCCCGTTCGCGGGCCAGTAGCGCCAGGTCTCGATGAGACCGGCGGTGAACGTAAGTAATAGTCATTAACGTCAATCTGTGACTGAAGAATGGCTCATGGGTGGGATGCTGTCGCATCCCGGCGCTTTCATCGAAAGCGGCCCTACTGAATAAGCCCGTTCGCGGGCCGTAGCGCCAGGTCTCGATGAGACCGGCGGAGAATGCATGGATATGTCGTTAACGTCAATCAGTGACTAAAGAATTGGCCCGTGGGTAATGCTTCCGCATCCCGGCGCTTTCATCGAAAGCTGCCCTACGGAAGAACAACTGGAGAAATGCAAATTTGAAACGAAAACCGGAAACTTTACGTTTTTATAGAAAACGTCTTCCTCATTGGGAAGTCCGGGACGGTTTGTATTTTGTTACAATAAGACAAAGTGGTAGTATTCCGAAAGATGAACTTGAAAAACTGATGTTACTATTCAGAAAAATGAAAGATAATCAGTGCATTGCAGATATTGAATACCAGAGAAGAATTTTTATGATGCTTGAAAATCTGCTAGATAATCATGGTAATGGAAATTTGACGGATCTGGGATATTTTGAAATAATTAAAGATGCAATTGAATACCGGCATGCTTCCGGAAAGTGGCAAATGCTTGAATATGTGGTGATGCCTAATCACGTTCATTTATTTTTTAAGGCAAACGGAAGCCGTCTGTCAAATTTAATGAAAGACTTTAAACGTTGGACTGTGACTGAGTTTAAAAAACTTGAAGATGATAATTCGGTACGATGGCAACGAGAATGGTTTGATCACTGGTCGAGATCAACTGAAAAAGATGAAACAATCGTCGAGTACATTAGAAATAACCCGGTAAAGGCTGGTTTTGTAGAAAAATATCAAGACTGGCAATATGGAAGTTGGAGTAAGTCAAAGTAGTACAAGCATGCACAAGGCCGTAGCGCCAGGTCTCGATGAGACCGGCGGGGAACGTCAGGATATGTAGTTAACGTCAATCAGTGACTAAAGAATTTGCCAGTGGGTGGGATGCTGCCGCATCCCGGCGCTTTCATCGAAAGCAGCCCTACGGAATACGCCCGTGCGTGAGCAGTAGCGCCAGGTCTCGATGAGACCGGCGGGGAAAGTAAGGATATGTCGTTACCGTCAATCAATGACTGAAGAATAAACCCGTGGGTGGGATGCATTCGCATCCCGGCGCTTTCATCGAAAGCAGCCCAACGGAATATGCCGGTGTGCGGGCAGTAGCGCCAGGTCTCGATGAGACCAGACTTGAGGTTAAAGTCAATTAGTTACTGAAGAATGTACCGTGGAGAAATCAAGAGGTCCAAATATCTTAATTGTCTCAAGCACCTAATCGACGGGACCATAAAAGTAAAAAAGAAAGAAAAATTTTTAAATTATTTTGCCCCGGCACGTTGCCGGACTTGATCCAATGCAGGAACGTTGGTCGCCGCTTGCAGCGAAAGTAGGTTACGCAATTTATTGCGTGTTAAATAGTTCAGTTTGCACGGAGTGATGGTTTTGAAAAACGATTCAGAGTTTTTCAAAAGCGTTGAACGCAGGGCGTAATTCGCGGCAATTCGGCTTTGCCGACTGGCGAGTCGTCTAATTCGACGAGACTGAAAGTACCGCCAAGGCAGAAGTTGAACCGCTGGAAAGCGGCTCGAACGCTCAACATTATTGAAAAATTTGTAAACGCATTTTTCTACAATATCGCTTTTCGAGAGTGAAATTGTTTGACGCGCAATTAATTACGCAATATTCTGCTCGTTGGAGACGGTTGGTCAGCGTTCCGTCGTTGGACCACGTCCGCGTACGACGCGGAGCGATATAATTATAAATAAGTTCTTTTTTTGACTTTTGATGGTCTTGTCACTTTCGTCATGAAGTGTAGAATATTCAAAAAAATTTTCCCGGACATTTATCCGGTCGAATTTGTAAGCGACACTGTTTTCTGATATATTACAATCTGATATAAGCAAATGAAAGTTGTCGGTGATGCGTGTTTATAAAAGAATAATCCTGTTAATGCTGTTGATTGCGGCGTTGGGCTATTTTTTTGTTTTCCTGTTTATGCCTGATGATGTTTTCTGGGTCACCGATGCCGGTAATAAATTCATCATCATGAAAAATATTGAGTATTACGGTCATGATGAAATTCAATATCCCGCCCGGGATCTTGACCCCGATAAAAAATTTTTGCCGGACAGCGTTTATCACTTGAACAAGACACCCAACGGGGTTTTTTCTATTTTTCCATCATATTTTCCTGCGATCAGTCTGCCGTTTTATTACTTGTTCGATTACGGGGGATTGTACATTCTGCCGTTTCTTTCCGCCCTGGTCATTTTTATGTTTATGGTCAGGATCGCGCATCGTGCCAGTCTGCCCAGCTGGCAGGGCGGGATTATTCTGATTGCGGCGTTTTGTACCCCGTTGATCTTTTATTCGTTGACATTCTGGGAAATGACGCCGGCTATCGCGTTATCCACGATGGCGATATTTTTAATTATCCGGCAGCGATTGCACCGTAACCGGCTGCTGCACTATTTCACGGGCGGACTGCTGCTGGGGTTAAGCGCGGTTTTGCGTGAAGAGGCGTATTTCCTGATTGCGGCGATTACCGCGTCTTTACTGATTATGAAAGTGCCGTTGCGCCGGATTTTTTACCTGTTGCTCGGTTTTGCTGTGATTATTCTGCCGCTGTGGAGTTTTCAGCTTGCCCGTTACGGACATTTCCTTGGAATGCACGGCGCCGGTTATCATTCGCATAATGAGCCGGGACTCAGCACGCTTGATATAATTCTGCGGCAGCTTGGCGGTTACTGGATCTATCTGTTTAAATTCAACTCGTGGGATATTGGAAACCAGTGGTATTATTTTCTGCTGGCGATTCCTTTTATTCTGGTGATTGTCGTCGGGATATTCTACCGGGAATACCGTATCAGGTTTGATCACGAGCGACAATATATTATCGTCGCGGTTTGCTTTGCCGCGACTGCGTTGACGGCCGGGATTTTTTCACAAAAACATGATGTGCGCAATTGTATTTTTATGGTCGGGCTGTTCCCTGCAATTCCCTTCCTGGTTTATCTGTTCATCGGGTTGCGGCCTTTTTTGAAATGGACGACTCACCGGGCGCGTTTTATGCTGCTGGTGTCACTTATCTATATAGTACTGCTGTGTCCTTTGCTGACGCAGACCGATTTTGGATTGATTTGGGGACCGCGGCATTTTCTGATATTACTGCCGATGCTGATCCCATTGAGTGCCGGAGCGGTACGGGGAATGACCTGGAACTGTGAACTGTTCGGTTTGCGGCAATTTTACCGGGCAAGTTTTTTGTTCCTTTGTCTGCTTGGAATGATTCTGCAGGGACGCGGTATTTACAACCTGGCCCTTGTCAAGAATAATGTGGCTAAATTGAATGACAGTATTACTAAAAGATCGGATACGGTGGTCGTTTCGGATATTTACTGGATGCCGTTTATGACGCCCGGATTATTTTATGAGCGTAAATTTATGCAGGTCAAAAATAACCGTGAATTTGCCTCTTTATATAAATTGCTTAGAAAACGCAGGATTGAAAATTTCACGCTTATTGTAGCGGTCGATCCGGGATACCGGGCCGTATCGGGTAGAACCATTTTGGCTTTCAAGAATAAGAAGCTGATTCAATTTGGCCCGACGCACCATGTCAAATTACCGGGAACTGAATTTTTTGAAGTGTTGATCGTCCGCTGCCGCATTCCGCTGGAGAACAAATTCAACTTCCTGGATGAAGCGCCGAAGCCGGAAGATCCGGGGAAAATATTGCTTACTCCGGTCGAGCTTAAGCCCGGCGGCAGTGACAAAAAATAGTTAATCCAGGTCGCTGTTTTTACAAAAAAATCAAAAGGGGAGAATACATGTCAAGTAAGAGTCAGGATGACGACAGCAAGGATATATGCAGTACTTGCAGCGGTAAAAAGACAAAAAAAAAGTGGATAAAGTTTTCCAAGGCAGATATTCTTCTTTGTTTGGTTGTAGGAGTTCCGGTGTTCTCTGTTTTGTTGGCCATGCTTGCTCCGGCGTTTAGCGGGGCGGCCCGAGAGAAGAAACTCGGGTTGGAATGCCTCCGCCATCTCAAACAAATCAGTACGGTGCTGTCTCTGTATGCCGATAACAACGCTAACGAATTTCCGGATCAAAACGGAGTTGCCGGTTTAAATTACATTGCCGATAATAAAGCCTATATAATAGATAAAGGCGTTTTTATTTGTCCTTTAAGTCCGAGAGTTTATCCTGAAAACGGCCCGTTGACAAAAGACACATGCAGTTATATTTATATGGGCGGTTTTGGTATTTCCTCCTATAAAAAACATGGTACAGCCAATATTCCAATTGTCTTTGATATTCCGGATGTGAAAAGACGTTCAATGAACGTATTGTTTCTGGATGGGCATATCTTGAGATTCGATATATCAAAGGTCGGATCGTGCAAAGATGTGGTTCTCTTTCTCAACCGGCGTTTCCAATACCCTCCTGAACTATTAACAATATTATCTGAAAAGGCTGGAGTGCTCGATAAAGAATATGGGCTGAAATAATAAACAGGGGGAGAATGCAATGTATTGTAAAAGAAATCAACTCATTTACAGCTAGGGAAATAAGAGCATGAAAAAACCGCAGGTTATTATATTGATTTGCATCATATTTATTATTTTGGTTGGATTACCTGTCTGGTGGTTTTATCGGCTCGGGGTTGAGCATGGTAACAGGTGCAGTTGTCATAGCCGATTAAAGTCTATCGGGTTGTGTTTGCAGCAATATAATATGGATAATAATAATTTCTTTCCGGATGAAGACGGTAGTGAAGGGCTGGAAAAATTACGTTATAACGATTATTTGACCGATTATGAATTTTTTATTTGCCCATCTGACACGCGTAAGCCGGGAACAAGCGGACCGATCAATAAAAATAATTGCAGTTATATATATTTGGGGGGCTTTGAGTATTCAAAATCAACAGACAAAAATATTCCATTGCTATTTGATGATCCAAGGATTCATGAAAATTTTATTAACGTTGTGCTGCTTGATTCGCGGGTCGAAATGATTTCAGCAGCCAGGATCAGTAACTGCAAGGATGTGATCATGGTTCTCAACAAGAAATATAAATACGATCCAGCCGTTTTGAAAAAACTCATGCAAAAGGCAGAGAAACTGGATGAGTTATATGGTTTGAAATAATAATCAGGGGAGAAGGCTATGTATTGTAAAAAATGCGGGAAAGAAACTGATGGTTGGAAAAGATATTGTCTTGAATGTGGCAAACGTAAAAGTTTATTCCGTATTTTTCTTATCGTCGCAGTGGTTATTATTCTGATTCCGACAATAGCATATATTCTTAACAGTGATAAAGAAAGAGCGCGGAGAATAAGCTGTTACAGTAATCTCCATTCAATCGGTCTGTCGTTGTTGCAGTACAGTCTTGATTATGGATTCCTGCCTGACAAAGACGGTTGTGAGGGACTGGAACAACTCAGAGCAGAGGACTATTTGACTGATTATGGCATATATACTTGTCCGTCTACTTTAACCCGCTCAGGCGATTCTGGTGGTTTGAAAGAGAGTATTTGTGACTATGCCTATATTGGCGGATACAAAGCGGGCGGTTCATCCATGTCTGGTCACTTGCCTGTAATGTTTGACAAACCCGGAAATCACAGAAACTATTTCAATGTTCTTTATAAAAATGGATCGGCAGAGGCGTTTTCTGATGTCAGGATCAGTAATTGTAAAGATATCATCATTGAACTTAATAAAAAATACAAATACGATCCAGCCGTTTTGAAAAAACTCATGCAAAAGGCAGAGACGCTGGACAAGCTGTACGGTTTGAAATAATAAATCAGGGGAGAAGGCTATGTATTGTAAAAAATGCGGGAAAGAAACCGAAAAAGATAAGGAATTGTGTTCTTTTCATTTGATAAGAAAGAAACCATCGAAACTTCAACTAATAATATTTGCTTTACTGGTGATTTTTATTCTCCTCCTTCTTTTTCCGCCGCATCCATGGGGGCGAGAAAATGCAAGGAAAAAGATGTGCAAAAATAATCTGAAATTAATTGGTATTTCCATGGTGCGGTATCTCTTGGATAATAACGACTGTTTTCCGGATAAAGCACGGATGGGAGGGGCTTGAACAACTTCGAAAAAATGGTTATTTGACCGATTATGAACTTTACACATGTCCTTCGTCTACTACTATGGCTGGAGAGTCCGGGCCTTTGACAAAAAATAATTGTGATTATATTTATTTAGGCGGTTTTAAGCATTCAACTTCGGTTTGCAGACCTCCAGGCGATATACCTTTGATGTTTGATATTCCAGGAAATCATAAAGGATTTAACGTGTTGTTTGAAGATGGTCAAACCAAATTTATTGAGGCCGATGTCGGCAGTTGTAAGGGCATGATCATGCTGTTGCACAAAAAACGTAAATACGATCCAGCCGTTTTGAAAAAACTCATGCAAAAAGCTGAGAAACTGGATCATCTGTATGGTTTAAAATAAAACGTTGTTCGCGGAATATTCTAATGTCTCGAGGCTAATTTACTCCACCATCAAATATATATTGTTATCAGGGCAAAAATCAAATGGAGGGCGAGAGTCCCTCGAGCCGCCCGTCTGCTCGGCATGTCCGGCTCAACAGAGTTTCGCCCACCAGGGATGAGTGCCCCGGTCCAAGGTCTGGTGGAGGGCGAGAGTTCCTCGAGCCGCCCGTCTGCGCGGCATGTCCGGCTCAACGGCAGGGATATGCATCCCCGTTTGCACGTTTTGCCCTCCAGGGATGAGTTGCCTGGTTCAAGGTTTTGTGGAGGGCGAGAGTCCCTCGAGCCGCCAGTCTGCGCGGCATGTCCGGCTCAACGGCGTTTCGCCCTCCAGGGATGAATGCCCAGGTTCAATGTCTTGTGGAGGGCGAGTGTCCCACGAGCCGCCCGTCTGCTCGGCATGTCCGGCTCAACAGAGTTTCGCCCTCCAGGGATGAATGCCCAGGTTCAATGTCTTGTGGAGGGCGAGTGTCCCTCGAGCCGCCAGTCTGCGCGGCATGTCCGGCTCAACGGCGTTTCGCCCTCCAGGGATAAGTGCCCTGGTTCAATGTCTTGTGGAGGGCGAGTGTCCCACGAGCCGCCCGTCTGCTCGGCATGTCCGGCTCAACGGCGTTTTGCCCTCCAGGGATGAGTGCCCCGGTCCAAGGTCTGGTGGAGGGCGAGAGTCCCTCGAGCCGCCCGTCTGCGCGGCATGTCCGGCTCAACAGAGTTTCGCCCTCCAGGGATGAATGCCCAGGTTCAATGTCTTGTGGAGGGCGAGAGTCCCTCGAGCCGCCCGTCTGCTCGGCATGTCCGGCTCAACAGAGTTTCGCCCTCCAGGGATGAATGCCCAGGTTCAATGTCTTGTGGAGGGCGAGTGTCCCTCGAGCCGCCCGTCTGCGCGGCATGTCCGGCTCAACGGCGTTTTGCCCTCCAGGGATGAGTGCCCCGGTCCAAGGTCTGGTGGAGGGCGAGAGTCCCTCGAGCCGCCCGTCTGCGCGGCATGTCCGGCTCAACAGAGTTTCGCCCTCCAGGGATGAATGCCCAGGTTCAATGTCTTGTGGAGGGCGAGAGTCCCTCGAGCCGCCAGTCTGCGCGGCATGTCCGGCTCAACGGCAGGGATATGCATCCCCGTTTGCAAGTTTCGCATTCGAACTAACAGGTCGAAAGTCTTCTGATATGTTCAATTTTCAGCTATGCAAATGTATATTTTATCTTGAAAAAACTGATCGATTAGACGGCGCCGGCAATAATTAAAGTTCTTCATCGATTGGGTCTATTGGGACCGATGGGACTCTTGAATTTTGCCTCTAATCCCAACCGTCCCAACTCTCTCAACTGTCCCATTTCTTGAGAAACGATGTTTGGCGGGGCTGTCCGATTAACATTGCATTGTCATTTTTCCTGCTTTTTTATTGTATTGACGATTTGTATTGCGGTAATTGAATGCTAAATTTGAGGTTTTCAAAATTTTATGCGTTACGCCGGGTCATGATGTCCCGGCTAATTTTTTTTAAAAGAGTCATGCGAAATGCAAATATTAACCACGAACAATCACGAAAAGTCACGAAAGAGTTTTTTTCAGCTGAAGCTGAAATTATAATACTTCTTCATGTTCTTCATGCTCTCCATGGTGTAAAAAATAGTTTCACATGAGTCTAATTTTTTTAAAGGATACAAAAAGTCATGTTCAGGGAATATGAACCCAAGTTGTTGTCAATTATTCGTCGCGGTTATCCGGCGAAACAATTGATGCCCGATATCACAGCCGGAGTAATAACCGGAATTGTTGCGCTGCCGTTGGCGATTGCGTTTGCCATTGCTTCCGGAGTAAAGCCGGAGCAGGGGCTTTATACCGCGATCATCGCCGGCTTTCTGATTTCGGTATTCAGCGGCAGCAGGGTTCAGATCGGCGGTCCGACCGGAGCTTTTATCGTTGTGGTTTATGCGATTGTCCAGAAACACGGACTTGACGGCCTGATAATTGCTACAATCATGGCTGGAGTTATGCTGATTGTCATGGGGCTGGCTAAAATGGGGAACGCGATCAAATTCATTCCGTACCCGGTGACGGTCGGCTTTACCGGCGGGATCGCGGTGATTATCGCGGTCAATCAGATACGTGACTTTCTCGGTCTGAGCGTGAAAAGTGTTCCAGCCGAATTCATCGAGAAGATCCATGTATTCTGGACCAGTTTTCACACGATCAATTATTATACGCTGGTGCTCGGGGTTGTTTCAATCCTGCTTATTGTACTGTTCCGGAAATATTGTCCGAAGATTCCCGGTTCGCTGGTGGTAATTCTCGTCGGGACTCTGGTTGTTCAGTTATTTAATTTACCGGTTGAGACGATCGGTTCGCGTTTCGGCAGTGTGCCGAGTTCTTTGCCGAAACCGGTTGTTCCGCATTGGGATTTGGCGACAGTGATCAATCTGTTTCCGGCGGCGTTGACGATTGCGCTGCTGGCCGGGATTGAATCGTTGTTGTCCGCGGTCGTCGCGGACGGGATGATCGGGACCAGGCATCGTTCCAATGCTGAATTGATCGGGCAGGGGATTGCCAATATTATTACTCCGCTTTTCGGCGGGATTCCGGCTACCGGCGCAATTGCCCGGACCGCGACCAACATCAAAAGCGGCGGCCGGACCCCGATTGCCGGGATAGTCCATGCGGTTACGCTGCTGCTGATCCTGCTTTTATTCGGCCGCTGGGCCGCGTTGATTCCGATGGCCTCCTTGGCGGCGATTCTGCTGGTGGTGGCATACAATATGAGCGAGTGGCATCTTTTTGTTAAATTGCGGCGCGGGCCGAAGAGTGATTTCGTCGTTCTGGTCTGCACGTTCCTGTTGACTGTCCTGATTGATTTGACGGTGGCTATTGAGGTTGGAGTGGTGCTGGCGGCGTTTCTCTTTATGCACCGTATGCAGTCGGTCGCGGAAGTAAAGCTGCTGCGCGACCGGACCCTCGATGACGAAGAGGAAGTGGATGATTTATACAGCTTGCGCAATTACAAGTTTTCACATAAGATCGAGATATTTGAAATCAACGGTCCGTTCTTTTTCGGGGCGGCAACCAAGTTCAAGGACGCGGTGATAAATGATGAAAAAAATCCGCCGGTGCTGATCCTGCGAATGCGTAATGTCGATGCCATTGACGCCACCGGACTCCAGGCGTTGGAGGAGATTATTTATTCCATGCGCAAGAAGCATACGCTGGTGTTGATTTCAGGAATCAGGCCACAGCCGTTAAAAGCGATTAAAAAGGCCGGTCTGATTGATGTTATCGGCCATGAGAACTTTAAGAAGAATATCGAAACCGCCTTGAAAAGAGCGGAGGAAATTGTTCAGAAAAAACAGTGATTATAAATAAAAAAGAAAGCAGGCATAACTCCGCTCTGAAGTTTTAAATAAGGCCTCGCGGCCCCGATGTTTATAATGTTCAGAGATTAACCTGCTCTCTGAAATAAATATACTTCCTGACGATGATTTTGTCAAACGGTTTTGTCGCCGGAAAATTGCAATATTTTCCGGTTTTTTACTTGCAAAAATGCATAATCAGTTCAGATTAAATAACATTTGCAAGAGTTAAAAATCCTAATAAAATCTAAGTTTTTTTAAAATAAAAATATAATGCGGTAATGTCGACTGTTATTGCATGGAAATGGAGCCTGTTGTGAACATTAAAATTGCCGAAAAAAACTTTGAACCGACCCGTATTTTTTGTATAGGACGCAACTATGCCCTGCATGCGGCCGAACTGGATAACGACGTTCCCGCTACCCCGATTGTATTCAGTAAGCCGGTGACGGCTTTGCTGGAGCAGGGCGAACCGATCAGGATTCCTGAATTTTGTCATGACTTTCATCATGAAGTAGAACTGGTTGTGCTTATCGGCAAGTCATGCAAGCCGACTTGCGAGGCTGAAGCTCTGGACGCGATTGCCGGCATCGGGATCGGCTTGGATCTGACTCTGCGTGATTTGCAGCGCGAGATCATGGCAGACGGCGCGCCGTGGGAAAAATCCAAAGGGTTCGACGGCAGCGCTCCGGTTGCCGGGTTCGTGCCGTTTACCAAAGAGACTGATTTAAGCAAACTGGAAATCAGCTGCAAAGTGGATGGTGAAATACGTCAGCAGGGCTGCACCGGCGATATGATCTTTTCGGTCCCTGAATTACTGATCGACATTGCCAAATACTGGCAGCTGTTGCCCGGCGATTTGCTCTTTACCGGAACCCCGGTCGGGGTCGGACCGTTGAAATCCGGGCAAACCATCGAAATCTCCGGCTCATTTACCGGTTCCTATAAGTGGGATATTGTTTAAAGCTGAAAGCTTAAAGATTAAGGTTGAAAGCTGAAAGAATCGCCGTTCGGCAGGGGGATGCACCCCCGTTGAAAAGCCCGGCTCCCACTGTATTCAAATCATTCGATGTTCAAAGTGTTTTTGTGGAGGGCGAGAGTCCCTCGAGCCGCCCGTCTGCGCGACATGTCCGGCTCAACGGCGTTTCGCCCTCCAGGGATAAGTGCCCTGGTCCAAGGTCTTGTGGAGGGCGAGAGTCCCTCGAGCCGCCCGTCTGCGCGGCATGTCCGGCTCAACGGAGTTTCGCCCTCCAGGGATGAATGCCCAGGTCCAATGTCTTGTGGAGGGCGAGAGTCTCTCGAGCCGTCCGTCTGCGCGGCATGTCCGGCTCAACGGCGTTTCGCCCTCCAGGGATGAATGCCCAGGTCCAATGTCTTGTGGAGGGCGAGAGTCCCTCGAGCCGCCCGTCTGCGCGGCATGTCCGGCTCAACGGCGTTTTGCCCTCCAGGGATAAGTGCCCTGGTCCAAGGTCTTGTGGAGGGCGAGAGTCCCTCGAGCCGCCCGTCTGCGCGGCATGTCCGGCTCAACGGAGTTTCGCCCTCCAGGGATGAATGCCCAGGTCCAATGTCTTGTGGAGGGCGAGAGTCTCTCGAGCCGTCCGTCTGCGCGGCATGTCCGGCTCAACGGCGTTTCGCCCTCCAGGGATGAATGCCCAGGTCCAATGTCTTGTGGAGGGCGAGAGTCCCTCGAGCCGCCCGTCTGCGCGGCATGTCCGGCTCAACGGCGTTTCGCCCTTCAGGGATGAATGCCCAGGTCCAAGGTCTTATGGAGGGCGAGAGTCCCTCGAGCCGCCCGTCTGCGCGACATGTCCGGCTCAACGGAGTTTCGCCCTCCAGGGATGAATGCCCAGGTCCAATGTCTTGTGGAGGGCGAGAGTCTCTCGAGCCGTCCGTCTGCGCGACATGTCCGGCTCAACGGCGTTTCGCCCTCCAGGGATAAGTGCCCTGGTCCAAGGTCTTGTGGAGGGCGAGAGTCCCACGAGCCGCCCGACTGCGTGACATGTCCGGCTCAACGGCAGGGATATGCATCCCCGTTTGCAAGTTTCGCCCTCCAAGGATGAATGACCAGATCATTTTTTTTCGTTTTTTTATCATTCGATGTTCAAAGCGTTCGATGTTCATAGCGTTATCTCCCCATCATCCGGTCTAGTTCGTCCAGGCTTGCTTGAGGCAGTTCCAGCATGGTGTTTTGCGGGAAAGAATGAGCCAGCCAGTTAATTTTCGCGGCGGATTCCAGTACTTCCAACCGGTCATAGGCCTGCAATAACGACTTTCCGACCGCCAGGGCGCCGTGGTTGCGCATAATGACACAATCGGCTTTCCTGGTTGCTTCGGCCACGGCGGCGGCCAGTTCCGGACTGCCTATCTTATAATAAGGAATATATTCAATCTTGCCGATAATCGCGTAAGTTTCGGATAAGAGACGATGATTTATTTCCATCTGGGTCGCTGAATAGAGGCTGCAGAAGACCGGGTGCGCATGAATTACCGCTGAAACGTCTTCGCGGGCATGGTAGATCGCCAGATGCAGTCCCGTCTCGATTGACGGCTTGAATTTGTGACCGATCATGTTGCCGTCAGGATCAAGCAGCCCGACTTCTTCCGGCAGCATTTTGCCTTTATCGCTGGCTGACGGCGTAACGGCCACGATATTATGTTCTTTAACTGAAATATTGCCGCCGGACGTGGTTGTCAGGCCGCGATTATAAAGGCGGTGCATAAATTCCGCTACCGCTTTTTTGAGTTCTTCAGAGGTGGCTTGTCTTGTTTTCAAAATTTTCTCCGCGGTTTAATTGAAATTGAATTCACGCAAAGTATATTTTAGTTGCCATTCATGGTTTTTACAATGTTTTTTTAACTTTTTCCACAAAGGAATTTTATTATGATCAAACTTGGGGTGATCGGCGGCAGCGGCCTTTATTCAATCGAAGGTCTGAGCAATATTCATGAACAGAAGGTTGAAACTCCTTACGGAACGCCTTCAGACGCTTTCATCATCGGTGAGCTGGAAGGACGGGAAATCGTATTTCTTCCCCGACATGGTCGCGGCCATACGCTGCTGCCGTCGGAACTGAATTACCGGGCCAATATCTGCGCCATGAAGATGCTGGGTGTGACGCATATCCTCAGTATTTCAGCGGTTGGCGGCTTGAAACAGGAAACCGCGCCACGCGACGTGGTGATTGTCGACCAGTATTTCGACCGGACCAAAAGACCGGGTACTGATCATACCTTTTTCGGCGAGGGAATCGTCGCCCATATCGCGTTTGCCGATCCGACCTGTCCGGCGTTGTCCAAACTGGCCGCCGGAGCCGCGGAACTGGCCATCGCGACATCGGACGCGCCGGACCGCAAAGTGCATCACGGCGGAACTTATGTCAATATGGAAGGGCCGGCTTTTTCGACCGTGGCGGAATCGAACTTTTACCGTTCGCTCGGTTTCGACGTGATCGGCATGACCAATCTGGCAGAAGCTAAGTTGGCACGTGAAGCCGAATTGTGTTATTGTACCGCCGCGATGGTGACGGATTACGATTGCTGGCATCCTGAACACGATTCAGTCACGCTGGAACTGATAATCGGTAATCTTAACGCCAACGTCGCTCTGGCTAAAGATATTATTCGCCAGGTAGCCCTGAAACTTGATCAAATTGCGGCTTCCGAATGTCATTGTCGTGATGCCATTGCCTGTGCCATCATCACGTCCCGTGATGCCATGCCGCCGGAAACTGTAACCAAAATGCAGCCGATAATCGGGAAATATATTAAAGCGTGACTCGAGTAACTGAATATTCAACGTGTTTTTGGGGTGCGATAAAGCGTAATTTTCTCTTTTATTTACAAAATTTAAATGAGAAAAAACGAGTTGCGTTAAACGCGGCTGCTACTGGCGTTACCTTTTTTATTTTACTATATTGTAATAAAATAAAGTGTTTTATTCAATATTATTTAGTATAAATTGTTTTATATATAACAATCATATGGTAGAATTATTTTTTTAATCAAATTATATGAATCATTTTATTGTTGATGCAAAAAAATAATCACTTCTACTATGGATAGTTTTGGTTTAATAGGTGAGAAATAATAAAAAAATGCATGCTTTTTCAAATTTTTTAATTGACACGCGCTACATCTTATTATATATTGATTGAAATATAATTTATTAGAGATTATTAAAAGAGAAGAAAGGTATTGGTTATGAAAGAGGAAGTCCCGAACATATACACAATTGATATGCTTGCCGATGAATCAGGTTTGAATCGCCGAACTGTGAGGTATTATATTCATCGTGGTCTGCTGCCGCCGCCATGCGGTAAGAAGCGCGGTTCTTATTATACCGATGTTCATTTGAATCGTTTGCTGATCATCAATAAGCTGGCCGACCAGGGAGTTCCGCTGGTGAAGATCGCGGCTACTCTTGAAGCCACCGATCCGGAAGACGACAAAGACGCCGGGATCGATCTGATTACTACTACCACCCGCCGTGAAGCTGAATTATTCGAAGGGGTTCGGATATCATATTTGCCCAACTTGCTGACAAGGTCCGAATTGAAGAAATTGAGCGAGTATATTGAAGAGATGATGAGGGAAAAGGGGTATGCCAGCAAATCGGAGCGGAGCAAAGCCGGTAAAATCTAAACCGGTAGCTCTCCGGCAAATTGACGTCAAGGCCAGGATTCAAGGTGTTTTATCTGAAACCTGGCTGTCTTTATTTTTCTATAATTCCGAACCAGTCAATATTGAAGCTTCTTTTTGTTTTCCTCTCGCGTCCGGCGCGGTTATTACCGATATGCTTTATGCGGTTGATGCCGTAACTTCCAGTGCGCATGTTGATGATTCCGATACTGCTTTTGAAACCTACGATAACGCGCTTGAAGAAGGAGAGTGTTCTTTCCTGCTGGAAAAACTTGAATGTGATATCACTGCTTTAAGTGTCGGGAATCTCGCACCTGGCAAACAGGCTGAAGTCCGGGTGAAAATCGTCAGTATGCTGCGGGAGATGGATGGTCGGTTCCGTTATGAATTGCCGGTTTTCCTGACTCCGCGCTATGTCCCGGAGGAAGTAGATTGGGCTGAACATCACATTCATTGTCCCGTATTTGTCAAAACACCTCCATACAAGTTGACAATTGGAGGAACAGTTTCAGGTTTTCCGTTTAAATTGATGCGTTCCCCGACTCATCTGCTGGAAATTATCGGTAAAGACCCGGAAGGTATTTGTACTTTTTCTGCATCAGATAGTGAAATATATAACAGCAGCAGCTTTATTCTCGAGCTTGAACCTGCAAAAAATATATTGCCGCTTTGCGAGTCAGGTTTACATCCTGACGGGACAAGGTCCATGTATTTGATGATGCAGCCGGAGTTTGATTATCCGCCCGATTTCAACGATGCCGTTTCCGAATTGATCTTTATTTTGGATTGCTCTGACTCAATGCAGGGGGATTACTTCAATCTGGCGCGAACATCGCTCGAAACATGCTTGAAGTGGTTGACTCCCGGATGCCGTTTCAATATTTGTCTTTATGGTGACGAGTGTAGAATGCTGGCGGATGCCTCCTTGATTTATAATAGTGAATCTCTTGCCGCCGCGTCGGCAATGCTTCATGATGCCGTCGCTGATATGGGCGGTAGCGAACTTAAGTCCGCTTTACAGAAAATTTTTGCTGATCCGGCTTTTGCTTCACGTGAAATAGTATTGTTTACCGATGGCGACATGTATAATACCAATGACATAATTGAATACGTAAAAACCGCCGCAGCCGGAGCTAGGTTTTATACCTTCGGTATCGGCAGTGACTCCCCGCAACAGTTGGTGCGCGGTCTGGCCCGGGAAACCGGCGGCCTTTGCGAGATTATTGAACCTTACGATTTGTTGAAAGAAAAAGCTCTGCGGCAGCTCAGTCGTATTTTCCAGCCGCGGGTAAGAGATCTTGAGGTTTCCGCGATCAATGCGGAAGTCGATGATGTTAGAGTTGAGCCTTCCGCTCTGTATGACGGGGATACTTTGAGTGTCCTTGCTGAAGTTAAAACTCTTGGGCAGGATGCCGCGATTGTTGTCAAGGGCCTTGTAGATGACCGGGTGCTGCTATGGAAGATTCCAATAACGGATTTGGGAACAAATGAGCTTATTCCCGGTCTTGCGTCATCAGGCGCGGTTGACGCCGACAGGTCGCTGGTGGCCGTGGTTCCCATCGCTGACTCTGAATCGGCTTATTATCCGTCATTCAGGCCGGTTCCTATTGTCAATTCCGGTATTTACAACCGGGCCGGAACAAGGTCTCTGGTTCACGAGGAAACGGCCGGGTATGGCGAAAGTCTCGACGATCTCATGCTCCGGCAGCAGGCGGACGGATCATTCGGCAGTAAAGCTGAAACTGAAACCGCCTTAGTGCGTTTGCATCGTTTGGCTGAAGCTAAAAAATATCTGAAAGTTCCGATCGCCAAAGCTACGCGCCATCTTCAAAAGAAGATGGCGGATGATTGATAAATATTGGGGTTAACGAACAGTAGCGCCTGGTCTTGATGAGACCGGCGGAGAACGTAAATCATTGTCTTAACGTCAATCAGTGACTGAAGAATAAGCCTGTGGATGGGATGCATTCGCATCCTGGCGCTTTCATCGAAAGCTGCCCTACGGAATATGCCCGTGTGCGGGCAGTAGCGCCTTGTCTCGATGAGACCGGCGGGGAACGTAAATCATGGTCGTTAACGTCAATCAGTGACTGAAGAATAAGCCCGTGGATGGGATGCATTCGCATCCCGGCGCTTTCATCGAAAGCTGCCCTACGGAATATGCCCGTGTGCGGGCAGTAGCGCCTTGTCTCGATGAGACCGGCGGGGAACGTAAATCATGGTCGTTAACGTCAATCAGTGACTGAAGAATAAGCCCGTGGATGGGATGCATTCGCATCCCGGCGCTTTCATCGAAAGCTGCCCTACAATTTGGGAATTATTTAATTTGCCAGTTGGTCGAGGTTGACCATATCTTGCCGGGGGCCAGGGCGGTTTTTCTGAAAACCTGCTCGAAAGTTGAATACTTCTGCTTGCCGCTGTCCCAGAATACAAAACAGTATAATTTCCCTTTTTCCGCAGTAAACTCCGCTTTAACTTTAATCCATGGAGCGGAGAAAATTACCGAAGGTGACTTGGTGAGCATCACGCTGTCCATGCGGAATGATTTTTCAAGGTCGGCCTCTTTATCCGGAGCATAACGGAATAATTTCTGAATAAAGACGCGTTCAAATACCTTGTCTCCAAGTAGTGCTTTGCCGCGTTTGCCGTTTACCATGCCCATAAAGGCGCTGGTTGAACGGCGGCGATATGAAAACCGAATATCGCTTTTTGTCGCGTTGATTATCGCGGTAGTCACCTTGAATGTCCCGTCTGAGTTAAAGTCATAGGTCTTGCGCAGGACCGAACCTTGAAGCGCTTTGCTGTCATCCAGCGTCAGTTTGCGTTCCATTACAACGTTCAGACCGGACGCGGTCTTATTCTGTGAAACGACTTTATACGGGGTTAGAATTACGGATACGGCGACTGCCGTTCTGGGCCACCAGAACGCGTCGCCGCAAAGACCGCCTATTTCATTGCCGACAAGTTCGCTGCCGGAATTCTTCCAACTCATTAGCATGCCGCCTTTGGCCGGAGCAAGGACTGCGGTTCCGAGTTTGCCGGAAATTTCCAGGGCGGGGGCATTATCGAATTTTGTAACTTTGCAGGATACCTTTTGGTTACTGATTGACTTTAAATTAGAGTAATCGGGCAGGGCATTGGCTTTAGCGCTTGATGAGTCAAGACTTTTCTGATATTGGATTTCCCATACCATTGCTTTTTTGATTGCTGGCAGACTTGTCTTCAGATCATTTTTAAGCTCAGACTGACTTATGGATGTACCGGCAGCTTTTCCATTGTAAGGTTCTACGACAAAAAAGCTCCATCTTAACGCTCCTACTTGCAGGAGAACTCCGTCGGCAAGTTCTTTTCCGGTAAAATAGTCTTTTGAACCGGAGGCGGTGAAACGCAGTTTTTCCACCGGTTGGGATATGCTGTATTTGCCATTTGATTTCAAGCCGGAAATCTTCAACTCAAAGAAACATTCGGCCTTTTGCCAGAAGTTGCCGACCGCAACCAGTCGTTTGTCGCCGAGTTTGAATTCCACCGCGTTAAGCAGTTTTGCGTCGGCCAGGGACGGGATCTTTTGCAGAAAATTTCCGCCTTCGCGCCAGAATGTCGGCAGCTTTGATGTGGGAATCGGCGATACCGCTTTTACTTTAGCGTTGTTGATGCGTTGGCCTTTGAATACGAAATCTTCGTATGCTGAGATTTTCCGGTTTGCTTCGGCGACTGAGTTCCACCAGCGGGCGTCATAGCCGCGTGGCATGTAATAGAGGAATGCTCCTTCCCAGCCGTTGACAAAATAGCAGAGGATTTCAAAACTCAAAGCCTCTGGTTCGGTGACCCAGGTGTCGCACTGCAAACCGTGCGGAAAGGCGATCAGTTGGGGGCGCTTTTTGGCGTCGGGAACGTATCTGGCGACATACTTTTTGATATTTTTACCGGCTTCGTAGGTAATCAAATGGATACCAGTATTATAGATGTATGGCCGGGAGAAGTCGAAGAAAATATATGGTCCCCAGGGCTCGATAACCGGTAGAGAATCCATATAGTCACGCGGATCGGTCTGGTCGAAATGGTCGCGGCCGCCTTCGGTCAGGGAACTCCAGGCGATTTCCGGAATGAAATGCGAATCTTTGCCGGCTTCTTTGCCGATTTTGTTTATGGTCTTTTCAAGCGTCTTGACCAGTTGTCCGTGCTGCCAGGAGCGGAACTTGATCCACTTGTCACGGTATTTGACCAATATATCTTTAGGCCAGGCTTTGTCTACTTCCGATGCGGGGAGTTTGCTGTATTTAATGAATTCAGCTTTGCAGCGGTTGCAGAAGCAGCCTTTGAAGTTGAACATGTAGGGTTCCCAGTTGGACATGACCTGATCGGTCAGGTTTTTCGTGACCAGATAGTCGCGCAGCATCGGGATCACGGCTTCTTTGTAATATGGTCCCTGTTGATAGACTTCGACCGGGCAGATCGCTTCACGCGGCTTGGTGCGGTAAGTGCCGTCGGCCAGCATGAACAGGGCTGATTCCGGTTTTTTCTTTTGTCCGATGCGGTAACCGTTGCACAGATAATATATTTGCAGATAATGTTCGATGCCGGCTTTTTTCAATGCTTCATTCTGAGTCCTGGGAAATTGTCCGTGAATACTGTTAAAACCGGAGTCTTTGAGAAATTGCGCAAACTTCGTTGCGGCTTCGGGCGCGGCGAAAGAGCCATCTCCACCGAACATCGGAGCGACTTTAAAATATTTCGGCGCCGTAACTGTTGCCGGAGCCGGAATAACTTTGATTGCTATTTTTTCCCACGGGGTGGAATAAGCGCCGTCGGTGTACTGGTAAAACAATGGCATAACCGTTCCCGGTTTCCGGTCCGATTCAAGCATCAGCGTAACCATGTTCCAGGTGCCATAGACATCTTTTTTGATCGCACCGCGATACATTCTTAAATCAATTTTATATTGGAGGTATTTTTTACCGTCCTCTGATATGCTCTTTTTTGAGACTATCGGCAGAAGATCCCTGACGCTGATCAATTTTATTTCAGCCGGTATTTTTACATTCAGAAAAGGTTTGGCGATTTTAACCCCGGCTTCATTTTTGCCGCAAATACCAAGCATTGCCGGTTTGCCCTGAGCCAGGCAGAATGTGTTGTCGAGAAATGCCATCGGGATTGCTTTAACAGTGACCCCTGGAATCATTTTGGCCGGTCGTAACTGCACGTCATCGACAAAGGATTCTCCGCAGCCGTAGAGTTTCAGGTAGATTGTAATGAAGTTGGTGCCTTTCGGGGCCAGCAATGGTAAACTAACTTTTCGCCACGCTCCAGTCATGTCAATATGTTTGACCAGTTGTTTCCCCAGTCGTTTACATTTCCACGGTTTATCGGAGCCGCCGGTGAAAGTGGCGAGTACAACAAACTTGTTAAGGCCGGGAATTCCCTTGGCCAGTTTACCGCGCAGCATAAAACTGAGATTAAATTTACCCGGAACGCTGCCTTCAGGGAGTTTTATCGTACAGCCGAACCCGTTGGAGAACATCGGTTGACCGTTTTTTTTGTCGGAGCGCATTTCGTGAACTTTAGCTGACGTTGAGATCACGGCACAGCGTTTGCCGTCAGATGGATTGTCGGTTGTAGTCGAGGTTAAAGCCAGCGAGTCTCCTTTTTTTTGTAAAGCCAATGCCTGATTTTTTTCATTCGGCAATGAGTGAACGTGCCATGAGCGATACCATTCTCCTTTTTTTACTGGGCTGCCTTTGGCATCCACGTTTTCAAAAGAACCGTTTTGCAGCAGATTCGGGCCGGTGGTGACTGCTTGCGGTGGCTTCGTTTTACTGAAGTCGATGCTTACGCCGCCTTTATCCAATGTCGAGGCGGAGATACTGCTTCCCAGCAGTAATGCTCCCGTTGAGGCAATAAGGGTCCTGTTCAACATTTAGTGTTTCCTTTGTTTTTGTGGTGTATTTGAAGTAGTTTTTTAGCTTATTTTGCGTTTGAACCAAATTTAGTGATTTTTACATTATCATAGTAAGCCTCGCCGCAACCGTAGATTTTCAGGTAGAGGTACATGAAATCTGTTCCTTCCGGCGCTTTTAAACGTACTGTTACATTTTGCCATTTATCAGACAGGGTTACTTTTTCGGTTTTAGTGGGACCGAGTTTCTTGCATTTCCACGGTTTCTTGTCGCCGCCAAGAAAATCCGTTACCACTACAAACTGATTAAAGCCGGGGGATTTGTAAAGTTTGCCCTTGACATCGAATGTGAGAATATAATCACCGCCGCCTTTGATCGCAATGGTCTGGGCGAAGCCGTTGGAGACCATCGGCTCGCCTTTTTCATCACGCAGTTCATTGATTGAAAGAGGCGTGACTATTTTTGCGCAAAGATTTTTATCCTTTTCATCGTCCGGGTTTACTTTGACAATTGTCTGGGTTATATATTTGTAGCCCTCACGCTGCAGTTTCATTGCATTGGGTTTGGTTTTGTCGTGGACATGCCAGGATTTCCACCAGGTCTTGCGCTGCGGATTGCCGTTTGCCTCCGCATGCTGAAAATCGGCGTTTTTGATGACCATCTGCTTGTATTCGCTTTTTTCTTTTTTGTCCTGCTTTTTGTTTTTGTCGGCAGCAGATACGCATAATCCGGCAGAAACTAAAACCGGAAGAATAAATTTTAGCATTGGAGCCTCCCTCTTTTTACAGGCTTGAGCAGCCTGTGATATATTTTTTGTAATTTGAGTGTTCAACGAAAAGTATAATCGAATGGTCCGCCAGAGCTAACACTACCGGACGTCGGCGACATTATTTCCATATATTTTTTAGGTTCAACATGACCGTCAAGAAAACTCATATTAACGCCGAGATTATGTCGCAGCCCGGTGTAGCATAAAGAATCCCCAATGATAACATGACCGCAGTTCATATTGATCGCGGGACTGTCGATTTTTCCATTTGCATCAAGAACCGGATCTTCCCAATCCAGAACGAATGCTTTGGTTGACGGTTTTTGTAAGCGGTTGACCTTGCCGTTTTTGCAGTTGTTAGCATCGGCTGGAGCTTTGTTCGCTAAACGTATCGGTGGAGCGTAAGATACTGGATACGGTGTTGGAAACTTGAACAAATGAACCTGTGACGGGCAAGTGAAGGCATTAGGTTTTTTGGGCCGTTCGGCCCAGGTCGGACCGAATTGGTAATGAGTGTCCATGTTTCTTGGAACCCCTAAATAGGGGCCGACACGACAATACCAGGCCGGTAATGGAAAACTGGCATAACCGCTGAATCCGCCGGTTGGGTCATAGCCGGCCGGGATATAATCATTATAATCCATCATATATTGGACCGCACCTGTCCCTATTTGTTTTAAATTGCCGGTGCAGTTGATGGCTCTGGCCTTTTCCCGCGCCTTACCGAGTGCCGGCAGCAACATGCTTGCGAGGATGGCGATGATCGCGATCACAACCAGCAATTCGATTAGCGTAAAAGTCGTTTTTTTCATTAATTACTCCATTTGAAAACATTTATTTATCTTACCAGTATTGATCTGGAGCCAATGGATTCCAAAACCATACTTTTGTTCGACAGTTTGTCCAACCCGGATAGGTGTCATCTGGTACTTCCCCGTATTTTTTTGCGTCGACATGGCCGTCACAGAACAGAACATTGGCCTGGTTTGCGTTGCCGTGCCGGAAGCTGATCCAGTAATCGCTAGGTGGAGCGGTTCCCTGAGGACGCGGTTCGGAGTATGGTCCGGTCACACTCTGGATATCCATAATGATGGCGGTTTTTGTAATATGCGGAAAACGTGAAAGCTTTCTGTACCTGGCCATTTCTTCAGGTTTCGTACTGTCGTAGCGACCGATGATGATATTATAGCCGTAGGTATACGTATCGGTCAGGGTTGGGGCGTAGGATGGACAACTGATTTTACTTCTGGTTTTAGGAACATTTTGTCCGACTTCTCCAATATGGCAGCTCGGATTGGTCTTCAGCATCGGGAGGTATGGCAGGAGGTAGCCGGCGTCGTCAACCGTACTGCTCCAGTATACACTGCCGGTTCCGTAAGTTCTGGCCGGAGGCAGGCAGCCTTCATTGTCTTCAGCGTAAAGAGCCAGAACTGTTCCGAGCTGCTTAAGGTTGCTGGCACAATTGATGGCCCGTGCCTTTTCCCGTGCTTTACCAAGTGCCGGCAGCAGCATACTTGCGAGGATGGCGATGATCGCGATCACAACCAGCAATTCAATGAGGGTGAACAATGTTTTTTTCATGACTACTCCCAGCTTGAATTTATATTTAAAAATTACCAGCATTGATCCGGAGCCAACGGATTCCAGTACCAGCTCTTGGTTCGGCTGTTGGTCCAGCCCGGAACAGTATCGTCAGGAACTTCTCCCCACTTTTTCGCGAGGCAATGCCCGTCGGCGAACAACGCACTTGTCTGGTTTTTGTTGCCGTGGCGGTAGGCGTGAGCATAAGTGGCCCCCTGGGCGTCAGGGCGGATATAGGCGCCGGAAGTCGATTCGATATCGCCGGCTATGCATGTTTCTGTGATTTTAAGGTATCTTGACAGCTTTCTGAAACGGGCGAATTTCAAGGGATCTGAATCTGAATAGTTGCCAATAATCAAATTATAGCCATAGGTGTAAGTCTTTGTTGCCGTCGCCGCAAATGAAGGACAACTGAGCTTGCATCTGCGGTCTTGGAGAATATCTCCGCCGACGGCTCCGATATAAGCCCGGGCGTTGCTTAACAGGATTTTCAGGTATGGGACCAGGTAGCCTGAATCTTCCATTGGTGAACTCCAATAGTAATATGGGCTTGTGTAAGTTCTGGCCGGCGGCAGACCGCTTTCATTGTCTTCAGCATAAAGCATGAACGCGGTTCCGAGTTGTTTAAAGTTACTCAAGCAATTAATAGCCCGCGCTTTCTCCCGCGCTTTACCAAGTGCCGGCAGCAGCATGCTTGCCAGGATGGCAATAATAGCTATCACGACCAAAAGTTCAATTAATGTGAAATATTTATGCTTTCTCATACCGTAACCTCCATTTTTTGATTTTTATTTTTAAAATTGTGCTTGTTTTTTTGACCATTCATCTTTTTTAAACTGGCTCGTTCTCTCAAAACACATTTATGTTCGAGCTTAATTCCTTCCGGCGGCAGTTTCCCATCTGCAATCATAGATACTGATTGTTCAGCCAGATCGGAATAACAGTAATCAATTGAGGTCAGGGGAGGATTGATCACTGCCGCGTCAGGCGAGCCGCAGATTCCCATTACTCCGATATCACCGGGGATCGACAGCCCGTGCTTTTTTATTGTATCGTAGACATGAAACGCAAAAAAGTCGGAAAAACAGAGAATCGCTTCCGGCGGATCTTCAAGCGCTAGCCATTCCGAGACGGCGTCCGAAATGGAGCTTTCGTCATAAATAGATGCCGTTTTGAAAAGGGACAGGTCTGTGTTAAGACCAAGTTTCCCGGAAACTTCACGAACATCTTCCAGACTGTAGTTACGAAATGGAGTTGGTTTTGGGTGCAATCCGCTGTCACCAAGCTGACCAACCCGCCGGTATCCCTGTTTTTTCAGATAAATAAGGGCGTCTTTCCAACTTTTCCGTGAGGAGTTGAAAAGGACGGAAAATCCGGTGATGTCGTAGTCCTGTTCTTTGGCATGAGGCAGGATGACCGGGCAGTTTGCTGCTTTGAGAATATTTATTATCGGTTCACGTCCGTTAAAATTGTTGCCGACCAGGATTATCCCGATGGTATTCAATTTTGCGGCGATCTCCGCGAAGTCTTCTGGAGTGGACATCGACAGGTAACGATATTCAAAACTTTCCGCGTGGAGGTTGCGTTCCGCAGCGTATTTGAATGCTGCCGGGACAATGTAATTTTGCGGCTGATGAATTTCGTTTTTCTGTTCCGATATTACTAATATGGTTTGCTTTTCATTATCGCGCGATGATGCCGGCATGACGAAGGTGCCGCGACCATGAATGCGCTGAATGTAGCCTTCGTTTTCCAGGCGCTTTAAAGCAGGGCGAAGCGTAACCCGGGATATTCCGAGTTTGTCGGACAGTTCAATTTCACGCGGCAGTTTACTGCCTTCCGCGAAGCTGCCGTTCTCGATATCTTCACGCAGTTTTTGGTAAACCTGCTCTTTTTTTAAACCGACAACCATATTTTAATCCTTGTTTTTTTTACCTAAAATTCCGAGAGGTATTAAGAGGTCTTATCTTGATTATACTGCATTGTTGAAAAAAAGTCAATACTTTCAAATGAAAAAAAACAGGCAAATTGCTTTTGGAGGTAATTAGTCAGTCTTTTCTCAAGACAAATCAAACCTCATTTACGGAAAACGACCTTTCGGTACAAAATAATCAGGACGAATGTCCATGGAGGGCGAGTGTCCCACGAGCCGCCCGACTGTGCGGCATGTCCAGCTCAACGGAGTTTCGCCTTCCAAAAATAGATGACTAGGCCTGAAGTCCTTTAATAATTTCAATTTCTAGAGATGCAAATGTATATTTACCCAGGGAAAGCAGTGAAAAATTACGAGTGTTATACGACGGCTTTGCTAGAGTTTTTTTGATTGCATTATTGGATTTTGATTTCCATATTATATTTATTATTTTTCCTGCCACGAATTTGAATATTTATATATGACCTGTATATTCGAGCTCTTTCTTCTTGTAAACAGTGACAAAATAAATGGAAAAACCATGAAACAAGTCAACGAGGTATTACGGGGCAGTCTTGACTGCGGAGAGCTGACACTTCAATTTTCAGTTATCACAGAAGGCAAAACTTTGCCGCCCGGCAAACTTGAATGTATTCCCGCGAGTAACGGAATTGATTTTTCAATTACCTACGATGAAGGTATTATTGACGAGTTAAAACTGCGCAAAGCCGGAAAAGGCGAGATTGCGGTTGAACGGGCTGTCCGTAATACATCACAGGATAATTTAAAATTGCGGGAGCTTGGTGTCAGGCTATCCGGGATTGATTTAGGCGGCCCAGGTGTCGATGACTATTTTTACCATGTGGAAAATCCACGTATCTACAGTATGCTGGCGATGCCGATCGATATGGTACGTTCAGCCGATACGGCCGGGGATATGGAATTTGATCAAATCGGCGGTAACCGCTGGGCCGATCCCGGTGTTGCCGGTGAGCGTATCGGCGCTTCTCCTTATCAGCCGTTCCCGGCAATCCTGTTGGGGAATATGCAGTCTTCACTTGGTCTGGTCCACGGCACACTTTCCCAACGGGTTTTCTATCACAATTATCTGGTTCGTCACCGTGACGGTGCATTGGAGATCG
Organism: Victivallales bacterium; assembly: GCA_963676655.2. Taxonomy (GTDB): domain Bacteria; phylum Verrucomicrobiota; class Lentisphaeria; order Victivallales; family Victivallaceae. Next base: position 1,349,345 of record CAXXKX010000002.1, read on the forward strand.
ACATCCTCAGTTCCAGCAAGGCATTGGCTTATCGCACTCTGGCGCCGGGAGAAACTGTACGGGACCACTGGTATCTCGGCACTACCTGTCAGGCCGCGGAATATACCGCGATGTTCGACCGTTACAAAGCTAAATTGCGCCAGGTTCTGCCGCCGCTTTACGGCGCAACCGATATCAACCGGCACAGTATTGTCTGGGGCTCATGGAACGACGGAATTCGCCGGAATATCGATCAGGACCGTTTACTCAAAGCGGCGGAATTTATCAGCGGGAACTTTCCGACTGTTAACTGGATGCAGATTGACGACGGCTACGCGACACTGGCGACAACTGAACATGGCGCTCATGGTTTGGGCTGTGTTTATGAAGAGAACCATGGCATTGATCCGGCAAAATTTCCGGAAGGCTTGAAAGTATTCTGTGACAAGGTCCGGCGTACCGGCTTGCGTCCGGCGGTCTGGATCGGCGGCAAAGTTCCGGGGATTACCCCGCTTTATGAAGATCATCCGGAATGGTTTGTCGATTACGATTACCGTATTCCCGGTTCGGGAATTCTCGATGTCAGCAAGCCGGAAGTCCGGGAATATATGCTGAAAGCGGCGGATTTCTTTTTCAAAGAGAGCGGTTTTGAAGGCATGAAGCACGATTTCTGGAGTTATGCCTTTGAGGACAGTCACGACCTGCTCGCCAACCCGGAACGTTCCGGTTACGAATGGCGGCGCTGGTGGCTGCAGGCGATCCGCGACCGGCTGCCGTCCGACGGCTACTTCCAGACCGGCTGCGATATTGTCATGGCCAATCCGTTTCTGGCCGAACATTTTACTAATTACCGTTACGGGATCGATATCGGCGACGGCAACTGGGAATATATTACGACTACTTTCCAATGGGGCGCGGCGTGTTTTGCGCTGCAAATCGGTGATCTGTTTGTGCCGAACAGTGATTCGGTCGGGCTGTTCCCGGATTTGTCCGATGATGAAATGCAGCTGGTGGTTAATTACTGTCTGGTATCAGGATCAATGGTTGAACTGGCCGGTTGGCTCTATCCGACGCCGGACGACCCGCGCATGGCAATGCTGAAAAAAGCCGTGTGCTGTCCGAATAACGGTCATGATGTCTATTTTCCTGGCTATGATTACCGGGCAGGCCATAATCCGCCGGAAGTCTGGAGTTTTAATTTACCGCACTTTGCGCTTTTCGCCGATGATGCCATGCCGGTGCGGACCGTTGCGATGTTCAATCTGGCGGATGAAAACAGGACGCTGGAATGCGCTATCAGCGATTTAGGGCTGGATACGACAGGTGATTATCTGGTGACCGACATCTGGAGCGGAAATACTGTAGTCGTGAAGGACGTTATTTCACGGGACATTGTCCGGCACGGAAGCTGCCTGCTGGCTGTAACCAGACATGACGGAACCCCGAAACTGCTCGACGCCAACATGAAAGTAGCCTGCATCAAAACGGCAGGTGATTCAATTGAAATATGCTTTGCGTATGACGGCGAATATGATTTGATTTTTGACAAATGTCCGACCGGTATTCAAGCCGAAAGTGTCGAAGGCGGCTATCGCGTCAAAGGCTCTGCTCAAGAGAATAAAAAGATATTGTTCAAGTTCTGAGCATATATGACCGGGCCTTGATCTGGCAAGGCCCGTTTTTCAGCTATCCTTATTTTTCCGCAAGGACGAATATTCTTGTCTGCTGATCGGCCGGCAGCGTCAACATGCGGCCTTTGACGCTGTCAAAATCTTTCAGGACGATATTGCGCGGTTTGCCGCCGTGGATAACGATCGGGTCATAAGTGATGACAACATGAGTCTTTCCAAGTTTAACCCGGCGGACTATCGGCAGGATTTTCTTGAACTGGGTGATTGCTGGAACGTCGATCATGACTTTACCGTGCTTGAGCGTGTATTCCAATGGTTTGATCAGGGCCATGCCTTCGATCATTGATGATACGGGTTCCGCCCCGACCCGGAGGTGTTTGTTCAATTCGGCGATTGCGGCTTTACATGTTTCTCCGGAGATTTTTTTAGTACTGATGCCGCCGCGGGAATTAATGTTTGGTTTCCAGGCTGGTTGAATAGTTGCGGTTTTGCTTTTTTCATCGATATTCAATATTTTAACCACGTCGAAGCGTTTGAATTCAATCGGCTTGCCGCCTTTTGCGGTCTTGGCGGTAAAATCATTCTTGAACATGACGTAATTACTCTTGAAGTAACGTTTTTTCGTGGCGACCGGATTGCGATGATGGGTGCCGGTGCCGGACCACGACCAGCAGACAATGCCGTCAACTCCGCTGAAAAATGCCATCGCGACCATCGCCCGCATATCAGCAAGAGGGATCGGCTGATTGCGCCACCAGCGATCACCACCGCCGCCGCCGTGGAGTAGCGGCCAGTAATATGGGCGCAGCGGTTTGATTTTCGGTTGAGCATTGATGATCCGAGTGTTCAGGTCGATATTTGCCAAAGTATAGGCGACATTTTGCGGACTCCAATAGAAACTGTAGACCGAATTGTAAACCAGGGTGACGCTCTGATATATTTGTTTACCGAATAATTCCCAGGCCTTGTTATGACCCGGTTCGTAATAGGCCTTTTCCAGTCCGCCCCAGGTGCGTCCGAACGGCTGCCAGCCGTAGATGCCGACATCTTTCCAGCCCTCTTTCTTCGCTACTTTGACGGGGCCGATATAGGTTTGCGCATAGCCGTCGTAATATTTTTTAATAAATGGTGCCTGCTGTTTTTTATCCTTCGGAAACCAGCTTTTTGAACCCAATTTGCCGGGAGAGATGACCGCGTGTTCCATATCCAGCATGATCAAGTCGTGATTTTTGTAGACCGGAGCAAGGTTGGCCGGATTGAGCAGCTTGGAACTTTCGGCCATCTTTATCATGTCCGCCGCGGAGGCTTTATCGAAACGGTATTTGGCGTCGGGAACTTCCGCAAGGTGTTTTTTTGCCCAGTTGCGCCAACTGACGTTGCCCCAGCGCATTATTTTAGTTCCCGCCGGCAGATGGGCCGTTTCATTGGGTTTCCTGACGTACGGGAAGATAATATTGAAGCCGTGGGTTGCGGCATAATCGGTCATTTTAAAATTATGCCAGCCGCCGTAACTGAATTCGCAATTGAAGTATTTATATCTGAAAGGGGCAATTCCCGGTGCGATGTATGGTCCTTTGTCCGCCGGAAACGGGTCTGTCATATTTATTTTGTATCTTGGTGCTTTTCCACGGAGTTTCGGCGGATCCGGGTCAAGTTTGACGCCGCGCAGTCGGTCAATCGTTAGAGCGTCGTCAGGAGACAACTTGATATTTCCGGCTCCGGACGGCAGGTCGATTACTTTGAACCCCTTGACCAGTGATTTCAAAGTTGCCAGTTCTTTGGAGCTTTCACTGCCAAAGGCGTTTTGACCACTGCCAAGTAAAAACAGCGTAGCCGCCATACTCAAACCGCATTGCAGATTTATTCTTCTTTTCATGCCGGACCTCCTTGTCAGATGTATTCAACTTTAAATTATCAGGCTGTATTTTCTTATTTCATTTTTCCCGAATTGTCCATCGAAATTCCGTTCATCGAACCGTTTGTGATATATGTCCAGTTGAATCGGCCGTATTCAGCCGGCAGATTTTTCCCGCGGCTGATATTGACGTTTTCAAGTTTAAGGTTGTCGATCTTTCTCAAATTAAGGGACCACGGCAGATTGCCTGTTCCCCAGCAATTTACCGGATAGTCCGCAATCTTACCATCCCCGGTGTAATCGTTGGTGATATGTTCCAGATAGATATCCCGCAGCAGAATATCTGAAACGCAGGTATTCCGGCCGACTGAGCCGATAAATACCGTTTCCCGGACGGATGATGCCCTTATATTACTGAAAGTAATGCCTTTAACATATCCTCCATAGGGAATGCCGGTATAGCTCATGCCGGCCCAGACATGGATTGCCCGTCTGACGTCACGCATGACAATATTGCTGAAAATAATGTTCTCGACCGGTGTTCCCCGGGCTATCCGGGTAAAAGCGCATTCCGGTACCAGTGACAGGATATCCAGCCCGGTCCTGGTATCGTGAATTGTCAGATTGTTGAAAACGCAGTTGCGGATCACCCCGTCTCCTTCATAACCGATTCTGACTCCGGTGGTGGTTGAGGACAAAATACAATTGCTGACGCAGATGTTTTCACAAACGGCGTTCCGGCCCAGTCTGGCGGTATCGCTTTTTATGGCAATACAGTCGTCGCCGGCTTCGATATTACAGTTGCTGATTGCCACATTCGCGCAGCAGTCTATATCCAGAACATCGGTATTCGGGCCGAAACGTTGATTCCGGACCCGGACTCCGTTGATCGTGACATCCCGGCAGCCAAGCAGCCAGATGGTATAGGCCGGAGCATCATGAATAGCAATGTTCCTGATGGATACATTATGACAGTCGACCAGATGAACAAGCACGATTCGTTGCGGCCTGGCCAGCTTCATTTTTACATTCGGGTCAGGATGAATATCCCAGTAAGCCGGGCCGTTGCCGCGGATCTCGCCGTCTCCGCACAAGGTGAAGTTGCTGATGTTGCGTCCTTCAAAAAGATAATGACGCAGACCGCTGGCCGGGTTGACGCGATGATCTTCAACATAATCATTGAGGTCAGGGGAGGCGATAAGCGCCGCCCCGTTCATCAGTACAATGGTTAAGTTGTCGCGCAGCCTGAGCGTTCCGGTTAAATATCTGCCGGGAGGAAACACGATTGAACCGGGACTGCTGTCAATCGCCCTTTGAATTGCCGCGGTATCATTTTGAATACCGTTGCCGACTGTTCCGAAATCTGTAACAATCATGATCAGGCCCCGTTTTTTCGGGAAATTTTAGAGTTTGAATATAGCGTACGCCCCCGGCTGCATTTCCAGTTTTCCGGCGGAACAGGTCACTCCGTTATTCAATATTTCAGTGGAAATGTTAAGTGCTATCGCCGCATCTCTGGACTGCCCTGATGGATTGACGGCGACAACATAACTTTCAGTTCCGTCGCTGCGTTCGTAAATGTAGGGCTCGCCATCTTCGCCGGCATTCAAAGTTTTATATGTCCCGGCGGATGCAAGGGCAGGGGTTTCACGCCGCAGTTTAATCATCCGGCGGGTGAAATTAAGCAGGGACGCCGCATCCTGTTCCTGATTTTTAACCGTAGGACGGGCTGTATCCGGGTCAATCGGCAGATAAATTTGTTTTGCGTCAGCGGAGGAAAAACCGGCGTTTGCCGAGGCGTCCCACTGCATCGGGGGCCTGGCTCCGGTGCGGTTGTAGCCGCCTTCCTTGGTAACCAGGCCGGTCACGTAATCCATGCCTATTTCGTCGCCGTAATAGAGGAAAGGCACGCCCGGCATGGTAAAGATCATTGTATAAAGGCATTTGAGTTCGTCGAAAGTTCTGCCCTGGCGGATACGTCCTATATCATGGTTCCCGGTTGCCAGTGAAACGTAGCCTTTGCCGCTGGTTGCGGCCAGCTGTCCGGTCAGTTCATCGGCGAACAATTTGCAGCCGCCTTTGCCGGATTTGTCGAAATAACTTGTCTTTCCGGCAAAAGGTGAATTCGGAACCCGGTATTTCTCCGATCTGAACATGGAGGTGTAGCCTGGCAGGTTGAAGTGAACCATAAAGTCGATATGGAATCCGGCGTTGATCGCTTTGTCCGGGTGGGACCATTCCGCCACCAGAATAGCTTCGGGATACTCGCTGTCCAGCCAGGCGCGGTAGTCATGCCACAATTCCCGGATTCCAGCTTCCGCGTCCTTGCCGCGAATCAGGGATGATGCCATATCGACCCGGAAGCCCGCCGCTCCCATATCCAGCCAGAATTTCATGATGCTGCGCATTTCCTCTCTCACCGCCATACAGTCCGGATGATCCGGCGGCAGCTGCCATGGTTTTTCCGGGTCGGCCGGAACAAAACCGTAATTCAGCGCCGGCTGGCAGTAGAAAAAGTTGATCATGAAATTGCCTTCGCGCTCGGCATAACCGTTGATGAATTTGTAATCCGGGTCGGATTGCGTCCAGCTTTCGGTCCAGATATAGTAGTTGGAGTATTTATTCTTTTCCGGCTTGCAGGACTCCTTGAACCACGGATGGTCGACTGAAGTATGTCCGGCGACCAGATCGAGGAGAATTTTGATGCCGCGTTTATCTGCTTCGTCAAAGAGTCGTTTCAGATCGTCATTGTTCCCGTAACGCGGCGCGACCTGTTTGAAATCGGCCACATCATAACCGGCATCCTGGAACGGTGAAACGAAGCATGGATTAAGCCACACGGCATTGACTCCGAGGGAGGCGATATAATCAAGTTTTGCAATAATTCCGGGGATGTCGCCGATGCCGTCGCCATTCGTATCATAAAAAGTCTGAGGATAAATTTCATAGAAAACGGCATTGTCGAGCCAGGCTGGAATTGTCATTGTGAGTCCTTTTTTGTTGGGTTTACTTGGTCAGAAGATTCAAATAATCGATCATAGCGCTCATCGCGTGCTGGACATAATCAATCCTGATTTCTCCGACCCTTTCATTATATCTCTTGTTCTTCGGAGTGTTGGCAAGCGGGGTCAGGGCGCGTGGCGTACCGCCTTTCAGTAGTCCTTCCTTGTTCTGGGCATTGAGCAGAAAATACATTCCGGCGGCGATACTTTTGATAATGCGGTTTTTCAACAGTTTGTCTTTATCTTTGAATATTTTGTACCCGGCAATTATTCCTTCCATTCTGGTGGCGGTCGGTGAGGTCATGTCCGAGTTGTTGAAAGCGCCGTAGGTATACATGTTTTTCTTGCTGAAATTCTGAGTGTTCATGATGGATTCAAGGACTTGTTTTGCGTGATTTTCCAGTAATGCCGCTTCATTTTTCTTTAACAGGTTGCTGCCTGTTTCGAGCAGCTTCTGAGTAGCGATCAACGCCCAGTGATCGGCGGGGACGGATTTTGCCTGTTGGCGGTTGCGGGCCAAATTCAGCAAATACTGTTTGGCAAAACGGAACCACATCGGATTTTTGTCCACTTCATAAAGACTTATCAGGCCGAGGGCGGCTTCTCCCGGATAGTAAAGGGATTGGAATTTGCTGAATTTTTTGGTGTACGGATAATATTTTGAATTTCCGGAACCATCGGGTTTCTGCATGAAAATGAGAAATTGGCCCAATCCCTGTAATTTCTTTTTTGAAATCACGCGTTTATCAATCTTATAGAGCGGGACAAGAGCGGTCAGGGCTAGACCGGATCCTCCAAGTTTGGCCACCGGCTGATTATCAGATGCCGCTTCTTCCGGTTTTGAGATGACTGCATAGACGCCCTTATACCCCGGAATTGGTTTGATGTAGTTCCTGATTAAATAGTTGGCGGAAAGTAATATTTTCTGTTTGACCGAAGGAGCCGGGAAGGCTTTGTAATATTCGCCAAGAGCGTATAAAGTTCCGGCGTGCCGGACCACGTTGTAGAGATTACCGGAGTATTTAACGTTTGGATTGAGGTGCTGCCGGTAAATGAAACGTCCGTTTGGCTGAATTTGTGAAAGCAGGTATTCGCCGCTTAATAAAATATGGCGACGAACTTCCAGCTCCGATAAAGAGATATTGGGTCGTTTTCGCAGTTGTTGTGAACGTGATGTGCTTGAGACAAACTTTTTGTTACGAGGCGGATTTTGTTTGTTTTTCGCAGAATCGTTTACGTTTGCGGCCTCTGCTCCTAATGCCATAATTAATAAGAATAAAATCAAGTATCGCATCATTATTTCCTTTCATGTTAAGCATTGTTGCATAAATAAACATATTAATTAATCGCGGTCTCTAATCTCAAGTCGAAGCATGTAAAACAATATAAAAATATGCATGACCGCATAATTAAATAATCTAACCTGAAAATCCAACTTCGCAAACAATAAAAGAGAAAATTTTTCATATCCTGATAATTTATAGGCGCTTGAAAATTATTATAATTATTAATTTATGGATTGATAATATTTTTTATTGGTGTATATTTGGTATACATTGAAATATGAACCAGTGTATTATTTGAACATGCAGGAAAAAAACATGAAAAAAATCGGATCAATTAAGCTGAAGAACGCTGATGAAATAGATAAATCGCCGTTTTGCATCGGGTGTGAAACCCTCGACCGGGAATTGTGGAATCCGTCTGAAGTATATCCGTATCTGGGGGAATTGCCGATAAAGCATGCCCGGCTGCAGTCCGGCTGGAGTCGTTGTGAAAAAGAAAAAGGCGTGTATGATTTCGGCTGGCTGGATGACAGCATTGATGGTTTGCTTGAGCAAGGCATTACTCCGTTCCTGAATATTGGTTATGGCAATTACCTCTATGCGCCGATGCGTGAGGACCGGATTGGCTCCCACCCGATGTATGATGAAGAATACATGGAGGCCTGGTTGAAATTCGTGGCTGAATTGTGTAAGCGCTACTCGAAAAAGGTATCGGCGTTTGAAATCTGGAATGAACCGAATATTTCCGTGTTCTGGCAGCCGGATAAGGTTGATCCGCAAAAATACGCGAAACTGTTTGAGAAGACTGCGGCGCTGATTCGCGAACTGGCTCCGGAATTGAAGATTGTCGGCGGAGTACTTGCCGGTTTTGACTTTGAGTTTATCACGCCGTTTTTGAAAGCTGATGCCGATTTGAGTAATATGGACGCGTTCTCATTTCATCCTTACAGGGTTGATCCGAATCGTTTTTACCGGAAGCAGCTTGGCGCGTTGAAGTCTTTGGCTGAAAAATACGGCCCTCCGGGAATGACGCTGTGGCAGGCGGAATTCGGCTGTCCTTCATCCACCGGCAGTTCCGGTTACGATGGCGGCAATGTGCAATATACGGAAAATATTCAGGCCAAGGTTCTATTGCGGAAATTGCTGGAGGATTGCGGCGAAGGATTGGAGCTGAGTGAATGGTTCCTTGCGGTGGATTTGCACGATTATCCGAAAGGCTCCGGCCGGGTTAATACCAAAGGTATTTTGAAAGCCAAACCGGAGGTGGCCCCAAAAGTTGCGTTCAATGCCTTGCGAAATCTTGGATCAGTAATCAATGGCGACATTTCCGCCTTGATCCATACTACTTACTGTGTTGACAAGTCACTTGAAGTAAATGATGACCTGCTGTATAAAATTTTTCGGGCCGCCGAACCCGAACTGAGCGAAGTTTTCGCTGTCGGACTGAAAGTGAACGGCAGCAATATGGTCGCTTACTGGAGTACCGGCAGTCTTGATGACCAGTGCAAGTTTGACAAATTCCATCTGATTCATTTAGAGTGTGAAGGTTATATGTTTTCGGACCCGGTGTTGTGTGACCTGCTGACTGGTGATATTTATGAATTGCCTGCAGATACGTTCAAACGTATGGGCCGGGATTCATGGAACGTCTTTAAGGATATGCCTCTGACGGATTACCCGCTGCTGGTTGTTGAAAGAAATATTGTTTTATAATTTTACTGGTAAAAGCGACGCCGATTACTGGTCACTGCGCAATGAGTTTTCCTGACGGAATTTGTTCGGGGTGTGCCCGACCATTTTTGTGAATATCTTGCAAAAGTGATTGCTGTCGCAGAAACCGCATTCCAGCGCAATCTTGCTGATTTGCTTATCGGAGTTCAGCAGCATTTCCGTTGCCCGCTGAACTCTGATATGGCGCAGATATTCATTCGGACTGACACTGAAAACGTTCCGGAAGTGTCTGAAAAGATTTCTTTCAGACATTTTCGCGGCTCTCGTTAAATCTGCCGTGGTAATTTTTTCCGCGTAGTGGCGGTCCATGTAATTGATTACCTCATTGAGGGCAAAATTGAATTTCTTTACCGGACTGACGCTTTTATCGCAGCGTCCGAGGTAGACGATTATCTCCATAAAAATAGCCAGAATCAAAACCTGTTTGCCCGGACGCAAATGTCTTACTTCGTAATCGAGCTTTCGGGTTAACTCATAGATTGGTTCAATATCTTCATCCGCAATCCTGACCACCGGTGCCAAGGTTTCCGGCCCGGTCGGGAATTTTGCGGGAAACAGCTTCAACATCAAAGGCAAGCCGCAGCTTTCAAGCGCGGGCAGGGGCATTCCGGCGTCATAAATAATATTTGTCATTGCCATATCTTCCGCCTGATCGTAGGCGTGGCCGTAACCGGGATGGATGATTAGAACGTCTCCGGTTTTTAATGGAAAAGTTTCATTGCCGATGCAATGGATTGCGCTGCCGGAGGTGACTATTGCTATTTCCGAGAATTCATGATCGTGGATATCCATATTGGCGCTGGTTCCGGTCGGCATGAACTTTACGCCAATCGGGAAACCTGATTTATCCCTGAAGTGCGAGTATTTGTAGGTGATCATCTTTAAATCTCTGTTTTTGGCAGAAATATACCATTATTTGGCGGTGTTGTCAAGGTTTTTTGCCGTTTGTCGTGGTAGAATATAAATGTATCGCAAATTATTGATGTTTTTGCTTGGCAGAATAACATTATTTAACAATGCCTTAATAAAGTTTACTCAATTCTAATGAAGATCAAAAAAAATACACTTGCTTTTATCGATTTGATGTTGTATAATAAAGTTATGTTAACATGTTACCATAACTGAGAAATTCAGAATATTATGACTGTTCAGAAAGTAAAAAAAGTAAATATCCGGGAAGTGGCCAGAGTGGCCGGAACCTCTGTCGCATCTGTTTCCCGCGCCCTGCGGGATACGCCGTCGCCAAACTTGTCAGCCGCGCAGCGAGCGCACATTTTGAAAGTGTGCGAAAAGCTCCAATATTATCCGAACGAGCATACCCGGCGCATGTTTTCCAAGCGTTCCAATACCATTGCGCTTTATTTCCCGTCGTTCGGCCCGATGGAGGACTTTTATGAAAGCAATATCATTGACGTCAACTTCGGGGCATGTATGCAGGGGATTCACAAAACGCTGACTGACCATTCGATGCAGTTGCTGCTTTCCGAGGCATCAGATGCTTTCCTTGCAACCAAGGAGCATTTGAAGATGATTCGCGGCAAGATGGTTGACGGAATAATTATTTGGGGTGTGACGGCGTATGATAACTATGTTCATGAATTGATGAAGGAAAATATTCCGCTGGTTATGGTTCAGAATGAAAAGGCGGACTGTAATTGCACTAAAGTTATTGCCGATGATTACGGCGGGATGCTGGCGATGATTGATCAAATCGCCGCGGCCGGGCATCGGAATATCTCGGTTACCCGGGCGACGACGACATCGTCCGCCGGTGCGGAACGTATGCGCGGCATAATTGACGGTTTGGCCCGGCACCAACTGGAGCCGGTTTATATTACTGAACAAAGCGGCTTCGGTCACCGTTTCGGTCTGGCGGCGGCTGAGGAAATCCTGACAAAACGACCGGATACCACTTGTATTATAGCTTCCAACGATATGGCGGCCTGGGGATGTATCGAATACGCGAGAAGTCGCGATCTCAATGTGCCGGATGATATCTCCATCGCCGGAGCTGACGGTTTGAAGTTCCCGGGTGAAATGGTGGTGAGTTCTTATTTTTCACCTTCATTTGAATTGGGGAAATTGGGCGCGGAATATCTTTTGAAGTTGATCAACGGAGAGAAGGTCGTCGAACGCGTTTGTTTGCCGACAACCCCGATATTTGGTAACACGATAGGAAAAAAACATGGTTAACAAGCATTTCCAACTGTCATACATGGTCAATACGGTCAGTTGGGACGGTAAGGTGATCAGTCAATGTAAAGAGGCTGATATTGAGGCGGATCTGGATTTATTGAAATCGCTGGGCATTGACCGGGTTATGCTGTCCGGCTACCAGCTGGAGGAACGGGCCGATTTCGATATGGATGCCGGCGCTAAACGGATCGGCGATCTGCTGGCGGCTCGCGGTATGCGGGCGTCCCAGCACCACGGCCTTGCTTCGACATTTTCTCCTGTCGGGGAATCTCAGACGGAGGTTTGTGAAAAGCTGAAGCGGTGTGTTGAGCTGACTGCTATGCTTAATGCCGACAATCTGGTCCTGCATGCCGGTAGAATATCCGGGCGGCATGATACTGCCGACAGCGTTTGCGAACGGTATCTGGAGCAGGCCGCGAAACATGGTGTTGACGCGGTTATCGAGGTAAGTGCCGACAATATTCGTTATGCCGGGGAAATCGCGGCAAAATACAATGTCAATATCGCGCTCGAAAACCTGGATAAGTTTGAACCTTTAAGCAATATGGAACTGTTGCCGAAACTGGTCGATGCAATTGGTTTGGATAACGTCGGCTACTGTCTGGATTCCGGTCATGCGCATGTTTGCGGCGTGAATCCGGTTGACTGGATAAAAATTATGGATAAAAAATTATTCACTACGCATTTCCATGATAACCGGGGATGTCCGGAATGGGTCACTAAAGCTGAAAGTTTTATCAGGCCGAGCGGAATTGACGAACACATGCCGCCGGGCTTCGGGACTATCAGTTGGCTTGACGTCATTAATGCGTTGCGGGATATTGATTTTGCTCACACTGTTACATTTGAGTCCGGGCCCTGGCCGATGGACGATCGAAAAAAAGGATTTCTCCATGCCATCAACTACTGGCGTACCGCCGAAGTTCTGGCCTGGGATAAATATGAGGCGAAAACATAACTGAATCAGGGAGTAAAGTAATGAACAGAAAAGTCAGAGGAAGAAGTTTTACGTTGATAGAACTTCTGGTGGTGATCGCGATTATTGCGATTTTAGCTTCGATGTTGCTGCCGGCTTTGAATAAAGCCCGTGATAAAGCAAAAGCAATCAAATGTACGAATAACCTCAAGCAGATATCCATGGGGATTGTTTTGTACACACAGGTGAGTGACGACTTTTTACCGTCATACGACTACCAGCAGGGCTCACAGCGTTTCTGGTGGGGGAATGCCGCCAATATGATCAACGCGGAAATTACCGATTACAGCAAATTCGCTGCGATGAAACCTAAATTCTTCATTTGTCCTTCATTGGTTGATTACGGTTGGGGAGCGCAGGATCTGTCTTACGGTTATAATACCTATCTGGGATATTTCCGTTACGTAACCACCGGCATCAATCGAAAATGCAAAGTGACGCAGATCAAACGAGCCAGCCAGATAATCATGAATGCCGATGGAGATGGAGACCATAAGTTTGACTCATATATCGATTCGTCTTACTACATAGTTGGAGATCGTCACGACGGCAGGTCGCCAATTGCGTATGTTGACGGTCATTGTGTGCCTAAGAAACGTTATGAGGTATGCAGATACGGGGCGTTACCGGCGGATAACAGCGGAGTGGCTCCGGACTCGACTGAAATGCAAAAAATCTGGGGCAAGGACAAGTGGCTCACTAACTGAAAATCATATATCAGTCAACTATCATCGAAATATTTAAGTTAAAAACATATAATCTGCGCGAACCAAGTAGCGTGGAAAAGGGGTTTACCGCCCGGCAGCCGGGGAAGTAAGTGGAAGTTATGTTAGGAAATAAGAAAAAATCATATCCTGAAAAGCTGAATTACCGTCATCAAGTTGCGATTTTTATTGCAATGATGAGCATTATTTCAACGTTGCATGCCGAAGTGAAAATAGCGCATGTTTTTGGCAGTAATGGGATAATCCAGCAGGGCCGTCCGGTTCCGGTCTGGGGATACGGCACACCGGGAGAGAAGGTCAAGGTTACTATTTCAGGAGTGGGCGGATGCAAACTTAGTCAGGCTAAAAGCGCGGTTGCCGACGCCCGGGGAAAATGGGTTGTTATGCTTGACCCCTTAAAAGCCGGGGCAAAATTTCATCTTCATGCACAGGGTGAAAAATCAAAAGACGCCAGTTACAATATTCAGGCCGGTGATGTCTGGTTTTATATTGGAAAATACCGTTTCAGGTATTCCCGTCTGCTGCCTGCTGATGTAGTAAAAAACTGGGAGCGGGAAAATAAAGATTTGGCTGAGGGACTGAGAATATACGGAACGAATGCCAAAAGCACCGTTCGTCAGTTGCGTGAAAACGGTTCATGGAAAGGTCCGGCTGTGTATAATGTTTTCGGTTTCAGTCCCGGTATTGCCGATCATTTCGCGATCGAGCTTTTCCGGTCCCGGAAAATCCCGGTCGGGGTTATTCATGTCTCATCGATTTATGGTCATTGGATCGATGAATATCTGCCGGCTGAAGCTTTTGTCAAAGACCCGGTTCTCGGTAAAACTGCTGATGCTAAGAAATTGGCTTACCGGGTAGGGGGGACTGATGAATGTAAAAAGCTGAACGCCAAACGCATTGCTTATATGGAAAAATATCTCAAAGACGCGGTGAATAAGAATGCCGCGAACCAAACAGTTCCCCATCCTGACTTTCCGTCCATACCTGCTCAGGCGGCAACTAAAACCGCGTTGATGTACAACGGCGCAATCGCGCCGCTGCTGCCGCTGGCGGTTAAGGGAGTAATCTTTAATGATCCCAACGGCCCCAGGCCGTTTGATGCCGATAACCATGATCGAAAACTGCAACTGCTGGTAAAATCCTGCCGGAAATGGTTCAAAGATCCGTCTCTGCCGTTTTTTATTATCCAGGAACCTGCTCGAAGCAATCAGAATACGGTTCGCAGTAATACCCGGTTTGCCAATCAGCAAAAACTTGGACAGAATGATAAGAATGTGGTAATCGTTCCGACCGGTGATATTGAAGTTTATCGTGCAGCCGGCGATTTGTTTTTGAAGGCTATTCCGGCAAAAGGGCATCGCTTGTTCCTGCTGGCCGATGGAAAAGTTTATGGTCGTAAATCCGCCGAAAACGAAATGCCGGAAATTACCGGCGTAAAGCGTGAAAAAGGCAAATTGAAAGTTTCGTTTTCAATGCCGGTGCAAACCGTTGATGGTCAGGCCCCGGACGGATTCGCGCTCAAGGCGAAAGGGGAAAACATTTATCGTCCGGCAAAGGCTGAAATAAAGAATAATTCGATTATTTTATCAGCTCCCGGTGTAACTGCGCCTGAACACGCCAACTACTGTTATGTCAATAAAGCGATAAAAAACAAACCCAATGTTTGCGGAAAGAACAATATGCCGGTTCCGGCGTTTTCAACTGAACTGCTAAACCGGAACGGAGCTGAATGATTATGAAAAGAGTGCTTATCCATATTTTTATCATGATTTCAGGCATTGCGGCTTTGGCTGATGTTCAGTTGGCGGAGATTTTTAATTCGCACATGGTGCTCCAGCGTGACGCGGATGTGCCGGTTTGGGGGACCGCCGCGCCGGGTGAAAAGATAACAGTAAGTTTTAACGGTCAGAAAGTTTCCGCTGTCGCCGGAAAAGACGGGCATTGGGAAGTTAAGCTGGCGCCGATGAAATACGGCGGGCCTTTTAAGCTGGAAGTAAGCGGGCGCAACCGGATAGTATATGATGACGTATTGGTCGGAGATGTCTGGATTTTCAGCGGGCAGTCAAATGCGCCGTGGGGAACCGGATCGAAAGCCCTCCTGCCGGAAGCCAAAAAACTAATGTCTGAAACAACGACGGTCAGACACGGCAAGTTGCGTTATTTGAACAAAACCAACGAATATCCGGACATCAGGATGAATGGACGGGTGGTTTGGAGTTGCGGCGATCCAAAGCGTTCCTTCGCTTTACCGGTATTTTTCCTCTATCCGATAAACCTTGCTACCGGAATTCCTCAGGGCTATGTCCTGACGGCAATGGCCGGCACGTCGATTGAACCGTGGATATCCATGAAAGGATATGATTCGGTTGACAATTTGAAGGATTTAAAAAGCAAATTAAAACTGATTCGTCCCGGAACTCCGGAATATAAAAAACATGCCGAAAAACAGTTCGCATATATCCGGCAGTGGTTGAAGCAGGCAAAGAGGAACGCGGTGGCCAATATTCCGGTTCCGGTATTGGATATTCCGGCCCGGGTGCCGGTCAACCAGCAGCGCCGTTATCCGACATTCCTGTATAACGGATGCATTGCGCCGCTGGCGCCAATGGCGGTAAAAGGATTTTTCTGGTATCAGGGTGAGAGCAATGTCGGGGATAAACAATACCGGGAAAAACTGGTCGCCTTTAGCAACGGCATCCGCAAGGATTTTCGTAATCCTGATTTAAATTTCTTCATAGTCGAGCCCTGTCCGTGGAAAGGCTACGGCAGCAAACGCAATATAGCCGAACTCTGGGAACAGCAGCAGGCGTTTGCCGACGCCGACGGCAAAAGTTTTGTTGCCGTGACCGGCGATATTGGCGATGTCAACGATCTGCATCCGGGCGGGCGCTCAAAAGAGTATATTGCCCGTCGTTTGGCCAATCTGGCGTTGAAATATCTTTATGGAAAAAATAATTTAAAAGCTGATTTTCCGCGTTGCGTCAAGGTGGTTCAAGAAGGCGGCAAACTTATCCTGACGTTCAAGTATGCTGAGAAATTCCACTCAGCCGACGGTAAGCCGGTACGCCATTTTGACGTGGCTGGTTCTGATAAAAAATATTATCCGGCGCAAGCGGATATTTCCGGTAATAAAATAATTTTGAGTTCGGATAAAGTGGTAAAACCGTTATTTGCCCGCTATTGCTGGGGCAATGCCGCGATCCCTAATCTGTATAATGAAGTAAATTTACCCCCAATAAGTTTTAGAACAGCAAAAGAATAAAAAGGATTTTTCAACGCCAAAAAGGAGAAGAGACAAAAATGAAAACAACAAGACAAAAAAAGTTCACACTCATTGAACTCCTGGTAGTGATCGCGATCATTGCGATCCTCGCTTCAATGCTGCTGCCGGCCTTGAATAAAGCCCGGGACAAAGCTAAAGCGATCAAATGCACAAACAATCTGAAACAGGTCGCCATGGGAATTATTCTCTACACCCAGGCCAGTGATGATTATCTGCCTTCATACGACTATCAGCAGGGGCCGCAGCGGTTCTGGTACGGTAATGCCGCCAGCATGATCAACTCGGAAATCAGCGAGTGGGGAAAATTTGCCATTGTCAAACCCAAGTTCTTTATTTGTCCTTCCCTTGTTGACTATGGTTGGGGCGCTCAGGATTTATCGTATGGATATAATCCAACGCTGGGATACTTCAGGTTCAGTGGCGGTTTCGATAAAAAATGTAAAGTTACGCAAATCAGACGGGCCAGTCAGATAATCATGAACGCCGACGGGGACGGAGATAAGAAATACGATTCGTATATCGATTCTTCGTACTACATTGTCGGGGATCGTCACGACGGCAGATCCCCGATTGCTTATGTGGACGGTCATTGCGAGCCTAAGAAGCGTTATGAGGTATGCCGGTACGGCGCGATGCCGGCGGATAACAGCGGAGTGGCTCCGGACACGACTGAAATACAAAAAATATGGGGCAAAGGCAGCTGGTTGACCAGATAAAGACAATTCTGGTCGGGCATCGAACATCGAACATTTAACATCGAACATCGAATGATAAAAAAAACGAAAAAAATTGATCTGGTCATTCATCCTTGGAGGGCGAAACTCCGTTGAGCCGGACATGTCGTGCGGCCAGTCGGCTCGAGAGACTCTCGCCCTCCACAAACTTTGAACATCGAATGGTTTTAATAACATGGAAGCTGAAAATGATCGAAAATATAAACAGGTAAAACTAATGAAAACTAGACAAATAATACGGAGGACTAAATGAAAAAGACAATGATGACGGCTTCGGCATTTCTCATTGCGGCCGCTGCTATCTGCGCTGAAAAGCCAACTGTTTCCTCGGATGATTTCAGTGACGCGATAAAGTCGGCGAAACACTGGACTTTATCCGGCAAGAATGTCGCGGTCAAGGATGGAGTACTGAGTTTTAATCACGGTGGAACCGCTGTGTATAAAGGACATGTTCCTGATAATTTTACGCTGTCGTTTGATCTGGCGATTCCGGAGCCGGAAAAAGGGAAGAAAGTTCTCGGTTTTTCCGGTCTTGATATCAACGGGATAAAATTTATGATTCGCAATGACGGTTTGTACTGGGGCATCTACCGTTTACCCGGAGAAAAAACCAGTCGCGGGAATGCCGGCAAGATTTTCGGGTTCAAATTTGGAAAATTAGACAAAGTTACGGTCGTCAGTAAAAAGACTGAAAAAGGGTTCAAATATACCTGTAAAGTTAATGACAAGCAGATTATTTCTTTTGAATACCCCGGCAACGAAAAACGCAAATTAATTTTTATGGCATACAAAACAAAAGCTATTTTTGATAACTTTAAACTTAAACCGGAGGAATGAGCCCAAAATATATATGAACATCGAACATCGAAGGAAAGAAATACGAAAAAATTCGATCTGATCATTCATCCTTGGAGGGCGAAACTCCGTTGAGCCGGACATGTTGCGCAGACGGGCGGCTCGTGGGACACTCGCCCTCCATAAAACACTTTGAACATCGAATGATTTAATGACTGTAAAAAAAGGAATAAAAATGAGGAAACAATTGTCATATTTAGTATTAATGCTGTTGACGGTGCTGCCGGTTCTCGGCGAAACCGGAGTTCCGATTTTCAGTGACGACTTTAATACCGTCGGTTTATTCGCGGAAAACTGGAAAGCCACAAAAGGGGTTAAGCCGGAAAACGGCAAACTATTTCTGGATAATGGAAAATCAATTCGTTTGAGACGGCAGGTCAAAGGCGATTTCGCTATTTCAGTTGATATTGCCGCGCTCAAAGCCAAAGACCAGAAATTCGGTTTTTGCGGCGTGGATATTGACGGTATCAAGTTTTTGATCCGCATGGACGGTAAAGCCTGGGTTGTCTACCGGCTGCCCGGTGAAAAACACTCCAAGGGACATATTGCCAACATCGAGCGTTTTGAAACCGGTAAATTCAACAAGATTTATATCAGCCGTCAGCAACTGAGTTCTGCTGTCAAATATGTTTATAAAGTAAACGGTAAACAAGTGGCTTCTTTTGTTGTTTCCAATATGCCGCAAAAGAATGCTATTTTGCTCCACAGTTACCGCATGAATTGTATCGTGGAGGATTTTCAATTATTCGCTTTGCAGGACAAACTGTCTTCTCCCAATCTGGCGGTTAACAGTTCTTTTGAATATTTGCAGGAAGGCGTACCGACTTATTATGACAATTATACCCGGCGTAATTTTAACTTCAAGGGACCGCTCGAAGAATTCCACAAGACCTGGGTTGTCGACAAGGATGTCAAGCATTCCGGTGACTATGGCCTCAAAATGGAATTCAATAAGCTTACCGCCAAAAACGGTTTTTTGACCTTTGATACTGGTATCTCCACAGGAACGCCTTTTGTCTTCAGCGTTTATCTGAAAGCTGATAAACCGGATTTTCCGGTCATCCTGGAAATTTGGGAAATGAGAACTAAATGGCATCGGAAAAAAGTATTACTTTCGACCGAGTGGCAGCGCTATGAATTTCCACTGTTGAAACCGTCGCGCAGCGTGGTCAGGTGCGGTTTGCGGTTTGAGCAGCCCGGTATTGTCTGGGCCGATGACGTACAGATCGAATTCGGCACAAAAGCAACCAAATATCAGGCCAGCTCGCTTGACAAAGATAAGTTCTCCAAAGAAAAAGAGGTTGTGACCCGTCCGGCTGATATCAAGTTGAATAAATTTGCCAATGCCCCGGTCATTGATGGAAATATAGAAGAAATTTGGGCCAAAAACGGAACCAGAATTGATCAGTTCCTGTTTAAAGAAAAGCCGGCGCAAGCAAAAACGGTTGCCTGGATCGGGTGCGACAAGGATAATTTGTATCTGGCGGTACGCAGTTTTGTCAGTGATATAAGCAAGATAAAAGCCAACAAATATCCCAAAGACAGCGGTCGTCTTTTTGGTGAAGACTGTATTGAGATTTTTCTTGATCCCGCCAGAACCGGCAAAGTCTACTACCAGCTTGGCCTGAACGCCGCCGGGTCCAAGGCCGACGTCGGACTTGGCCGTAACATTGGTTGGAACACCGAATGGCCCACAGCGGTTAAAATTAACCCAAAAACAAAATCTATCGACTATGAAGTACAGATTCCGTTTGCCGCGATTGCCCAGGGAAATATGACCAATAAATGGGGCTTCAACCTTGGCCGCAACAGTTCGGAAACCGGGCAGGCGTCTTCACTGATTAAATATCCGCAGGTGAATTTTCACAAACCGGAATATTATCCGACGCTGGTTTGTCCGGCGGATGTGGTGGTTAATTACGCACTGGAACCGGTTAACTTTATTCTTATGGGAAAAACAGTCGGTGGTAATGTAATCAACAACACCGGAAAATCTTTCAAGGCTGAAATTCAACTCTTTGACGCCGCCGGTAGTAAACTGCTTGGACAGGCCTCCGTAGAATTGAAAAACGGCCCGAATAACATCCAGATTCCGTTTGCCATGACATCGAAAAGGGCGGTAAAAGCCACGGTTAAGATCTTGAAGAACGGAGCCGCTAAGGTTTGTTTCCCGGTCAGAATCACGATTTCCCGGCCGATTGAATTGTATACCCGTTATAATTATTATATGAACGAACCGGACGCAGTCATTGTCGGTACGCTGCAGTTGCCGGGTGCTGACAAACTCAAAGGATTGCTGACGGTCGGTAAGGTTCGTCAGAATGTAAAACTGGCTAAGAACTTTACCGTCAAAGTGCCTTTGAAGGGATTGGCGGACGGAACTCATCAGGTTAAGCTTGAAGTGTTCGACGGTTCAAAGAAGGTTTTGGAAGGAGATACAACGCTGATCAAAAAGCCTTATGTCAAAGGCGCGACCCAGATCGATCATCAGCGGCGCTGCCTGGTGGTGGACGGCAAACCGTTCCTGGTGGTGGCTCCCCTTGCGTCGGTGCACTCCAGTTTGAATAAACGACTTGAAGTTGTTCGCGACAAAGTGGCGCTTTATGCCAGTTACGGCTTCAAGACCCTGATGGTTGTTGCCAATCCGAATGCGGAACCGGCGATTCAGGAGTTCTTGAAAGCGGCAGACGAAAAAGGACTTAAAGTTATATTCTGGATTTCAACCTGGCGTTACAAAGGAAAAGTGACTCCGGAGGAAGTTACTAAAAAATACACAAATCCCGCGATAATTGCCTGGCTGGTGATTGACGAACCGGAATTGTACGCAAAATCTCAGGATGTAAAAGAGTTCTTGACCAGATACCGCAAGCTTCTGCCGTATCATCCCACTTTCATGAATAATACAGTGATGGGGATTCCGGCCCGCTTTGCGGATATGAATACCGATATAATGATGCTCGATGATTATTTGACCAACCGGGAAAACCGCGAAGTGGGAGACCTTGTCAAGCAGGCCGATATCATGTGGCAGGTTGGCAAAGACGGTCGCAAACCGTGTTTCTATTTCCTCGTCGGCAACAATATGCACAATCACCGTCGGGAGCCTACTTTCGACGAGCAGATGGCCCAGACTTACGGTTCGATCGCGGCTCATTGTACCGGGATAACTTATTTCCTCGGTCTGCCGAATTATCCCGGCAACTGGAAAGCGGTTAAACAACTGAACAAAGAACTGCTGGGATTGCAGGATGTGATCTTTTCGCTGGAAAAAACATCTCCGGCAATGATTTCTGACAGTTCGATCAGGTTTTTAACTCGTAAACTCGGTAATAAACTCTATATTATCGCGGTGAATATCGGAAACCGCGACACTAATCCGGTCATTACTTTGCCGGCGGAATTCAAGTATGATAATAAAGGGGCCGTAAAATTTGAAAACCGTTCCGTCAAGGTGGAAAATGGCAGGATTAACGATAAGTTTAAAGCCCTTGAACGTCACGTCTATTGTATTGACATTAAGTGATGAGTTGCGAGTTAAACTGGCAACTGTAAACTGTAAACTTTTTTTAATAAACATATAAGGAACCTGATTCTAATCATGAAAATTTCTCCTGAAACCTATCGCGATAAAGTATACGGATGCTGGGCGGGTAAATGCCTCGGCGGAGCAATCGGCATGCCTTTTGAGGGCGTGCCGTTCCAGCCCGATTTGCGCCGGGAGGATATCAATATTCAGGATGTGCCGAATGACGATCTGGAACTGCAGCT
This sequence comes from Victivallales bacterium, assembly GCA_963676655.2. Lineage (GTDB taxonomy): Bacteria > Verrucomicrobiota > Lentisphaeria > Victivallales > Victivallaceae. The sequence goes on from CAXXKX010000002.1 coordinate 1,371,366, forward strand.
GGTCTGGTTGCTGGCGCTGGAAAAATACGGCCTTGAACTGGATACTGATAAACTGGCTAAAATATGGGTCGAGGACATCCGGCACGGCTGTGATGAATACAGTATGGCGATCCGCAATATTCAGCGCGGTATTATGCCTCCGGCTTCCGGCTGGGATAATAATCTGTTTGCCGACGGCATGGGGGCTACGATCCGTTCGGAGATCTGGGCCGCGGTATTTCCGGGCCGGCCCGATGCCGCCGGTTACTTTGCTGCATGTGATGCTGTGGTCGATCATTGGGGTGAGGGCGTCTGGAGCGAAGTTTTCCTGGCCAAAGCGGAAAGCCGGCTTTTTGCCGGTGACGAGCTGATCAGTGCGTTGAAGTATTCTTTGGCGGAAGTGCCGTCTGAAACCAGGCTGTACAAAGCGTTGACCTTCATTTTTGAATTATACGAAAGCAGTTGTGAGCTTGAAGAAGCAAGGTTGATAATTATCCGTAAGTTTTATCATCACAATTTCACCGACTGCGTTATGAATCAGTCTTTTATTCTTTTTGCTCTGCTTTGGGGCGAAGGGGATTTTGTTAAAACTATCCTGCTGGCGATTAACTGCGGTCGCGATACCGACTGTACCGCGGCTACCTGCGGCGCAATTATGGGAATCTGCAGCGGCAGCGGCGTTATTCCGGCTTTTCTGCTGGACAGCCTTTCTCCGAATATCTGTCTTGGCGAATTTGTCGGTCAGATCAAAGGAATCGTTCGAACTCTGCCGGAATTGATTGATCGCACGGTGGCGGTTAAGGAACTGGTCGAAAAAGTGCTGCCGGAAACGCTCTATCCGGATTATCAGCCGTTGGAGCCAGGTGATCCGTCTACTTTCGATAGCGGTCGCTGGCTGGTCCTGGACCGTAAAAAACACGATACTGAGGCGATCAAAGAGGAGTTACTGCGAACCGGCAAATGTCCGGAAGCGTTATCCGGTAATATCCTGACGACAACCGGTCTGGACCTCGATTTGTCTCCGTACGCCGACCGTGCCAATTCCCTCGATCTGTTTACTTTCCTGGACGTCGAAAATGAAGATGTCGCTCCCGAAGATGTAACCATTTCGGCTACGGCTGATGTCGGTATGACGATGTGGTTCGACCGGACCCGGCTCTTCAATCATCATACCAGAATGCTGGCGCTACCTTCGTTCCATCGTCCCGAAGGCGGAATCGCTTTCAATTATCCGTTGCGGCACGGTGACCGGAAACTCGTTCATATCCGGCTTTATTCGTGTCTGCCGCCGTTGCGGTGCATTTTGATGTTCGGCAATAATTGCAATGACCACCTTGAAGGTTTTAAACTGAGTATTTAAGATGAAATTTGATTCAATAAATTATTTCTTTGTCGATATCGATGGTACGATCACTGATTATAAACCGGGCGCGATGGCGTCAGTCAATCTGTTGGCCGGAAATTTTCTGTTCCCGATTATCCGGGATATGATGGTTGAATCCGGCTGGGAACGGGAACAAGCTGAAGCGGCGGTGATCGATGAGATTCACCATAATATCTTTTGGGATTACATTGACCTGGTGGTCAAATTCAAGCTCAGCCGCTCCGAAGCATTTAAACGGATGCGGCAGTGGCACCGTGATAATTTGCGATGCTATGTGGATATGGTGGAAACCGTGAAAGAACTCGCCGGGCGCGGCAAACAGTTGTTCATAATCAGTAACAATCCCTATTGGGGCTGTCTGTTCAAACTGGAATTTGCCGGTCTGGCCGATATGCAGGGCGCGCCGTTGTTCGATCATATTTTCGCGACTAATATTGTCAATGGCTGCAAGAGTTCAACTGATGTCTGGCAGCGGGCTCTGAACCGGTTGGACATCGATCCGGCTGAGATAGCGACAATCGGCGATAACCGCGATGAGGACGGTGCGATACCGCAAAGTATCGGGATTGGCCGCTCGTTCATTCTTGACCGGTCTTCCGAATATCCAGTCCGTTGTGACGGCAACTTTGTTTTCCTTAACGACGCCAGGCATATTCTGTCAGGAGCCCGCCGGACACCAGTCTGGCATACACGGATCCATTAATAATCTCTAAAGTTCAGGTTTATTGCTGATCTCCAGAGTTAAAATCCATTTAAAAAGAGTTGTCCAATATGAAATCCAAAGAGATTGTAACCAGAGTTGGTAAACATCTGGGCGGTATGTCAATGTTTATTGATAACGAAGTCCAGCCGTTTACATTTTTCAAGATCACTGAAACCCCTGATTCTCAAGCGATGCTTGACGCCGCCGAAATCGAAATTCCCGCTATGGCGAAAAACGGTATAAATTTGTGCTGGGTTCCGCTGTTCCTGAAATGGTCCGGGGCAGGGGAATACGATTTTACCGATTTTGACTGTCGTGTCCGCAAAGTGCTGGAACTTTATGACGCGAATACCCCGGCTGATATGCCGAAAGCGTATGTCGGCATCCGGCTGCAGGCCGCGGTTTTTCATCCGCAGTGGTATATTGACGAGCATCTGGACGCCAATGGGAATCCGACCAATTTGATTGAGTTCCGCAATCCGTGGGGCAGGGCGGATGGCGGAGATAATACCACGGCCATTTCTCCCGGCGATGAGTTCTGGGATACCCATGCCATTGACTGTTTAAAAGCGATCGTCGCTCATGTCCGGGCCAGTGATTATGCTCACCGGGTTTTCGGTTGGCTGCCCTGCGCTTTCAACTCCAATGAGTGGTTCATCAGAACGTTTATGCCGGGAGCGGTATGCGATTTCAGCCAACCGTCACAGCAGGCTTTCAAGTCTTATCTTGAGCAGCAGGGGATATCTTGTTTCGGGCAACCGGTGCCGTCTCCCTCGGCCTGTCAGTCGCCCGGCTATGGCGAATTTCTGGTTGCAAGCGGAGAAGGCGGGATTGTTGAGGAGTTCTCCAAATGGCTGAATCATCGCATGGCGAGTATCATCCTGAATTTTGCCGGTACTATCAAGGCTCTTTACAAAGACAGTCCTAAAATTGTCGGTTTCTTTTACGGCTACTCGACCGAACTGAGTTTTTTCCAGAACTTGTCTCAATCCGGTCATCTGGGTTTGCGTAAAATCCTTGACAGTGACCTGATTGATTTTATTTGCAGCCCGTGCCAGTACCGTTTTCGCCGGGACGAAGGCGCATTTACCTATAATATGACGCTTGGGCCGTTTGCGGATTCCGGCGCTTACCGGGATAAACTGGTTTTTGCCGAAGACGATCATTTTCCAGTTTTCGCCAGAACTACCAATACTGACTGTTCTACCCGTGACAAATGGCACGATGAAATGTTTTTCCGGCGCAATTTTGCTCAAGTAATGGCTTCAGGACAGCAGATGTGGTGGTACAGCCTCGGGGCTTCGTGGTTCAAAGAGCCGTATCGCAATGAAATTATCGGCGGCCTGCATCGGGTCGGTCTGGAAGCATTACAGGCGGATCGTTCCCCGGTCGGTGAAGTAGCCGTGGTGGTTGATGAACGCAGTGTTCAGACCATGCGGTTGAACGCGCCGTTTCAATCTCGTTTGATTCTTGAAAGTCTGGCCGGATTCTCCCCGACCGGCGCTCCGGTGGAGTGTCACGAACTTAATTCGTTCCTTGATTACGCCGATCATTCGCGTTATAAAGTTGTGGTGTTCCTCAATCTTTTCCTGACTGATCAGGCTATCCGGGCCAAAGTCGACAAGCTGAAGTCGGACAATCGGACACTGATGTTCTTTTTCGCACCCGGCCTGCTTGAAGGCGATACCCGGAACCGGAAATTTTCACTGGAAACTGCCGGTCGTCTTGTCGGGATGAATCTGTTCGAGGTCAAAGACGACATGCCCTTGTCCATCTGGATGGACCCGGACCGGGTGGCTCTGATGGCGGATGAAGATATTCGCTTCGGCTGGCTGAATCCTGAAATCCCGATTAAACCGATCATCGGTATCTCGGACCCTGACGCAACTACGCTGGGCTTCTTGCATACGGACATCCCAGGATTCGCGTTGAAAAAGCATTCCGGCTGGACCTCGATTTTTTCCGCCGTTCCGAATTTGCCGTTCCGGGTTCTGAAATCCATGCTGAAAAATGCCGGGGTTCATCTGTACACCGATTCGGAAGATGTGATTTACGCCAATCGCTCGATGATCGCTTATGTGGCGTGTTCCCGCGGCGATAAGGAACTGATAACGCAAAACGCGGAGCAGCTTGAGGATGTGATCAGCGGAGAACAAATCAAACTTGAAAACGGCAGATGCCGTATGTTTATGAAACGACACGAAACCAGAATATTCCGGATTAAGAAATGAGTAAATATCAATATGTAAAAGTTGGTGGTATGAGCGAGTCGGGTTACGGCACGGCTACGCTTGAAGTTATGCGGAAAGAAGACCTTGGGAAGTACACGGTTCTGTTCGTCGGTCCCTGGGATAATGAAAAGTTGTCGCAAGTGGCCCGGTTCTGTCGGGAATATGACTGCAAATTCGTCATGGACGAAATGATCAATCGCCTTACCGGGGAATTGAACGATAAATACCGCAAGGTGGACCGGACGGAACACGCGAAAATCGTGGCGGAATACCGGGATTGTTTTGACGGCTCCTTGATGATGTGCGAGTATGGAGGCTTGATGTTGTACTGGCCCCGGGAATATGTCAAAGACAGTTGCATGCCGTTGAGTGCAACAGAGAATTTTACTCAGGCGGAACAGGAGTTGATCGAACGTCTGCGGGGAGTTCTGCGATATGCCGAACAGGAAAAAATCGCATCGCCGCTGGTCTGCATCGAAGCCTCCGGCGGAGTAGCTAAACACCTCTATAAAGCCGGGATAGACCGCGTTGACCTGGAAGTGACCTATAATCCGAACAATGAATTTTTCTACTCGGCGGTTAAAGGAGCGACTCAGGCTTTTGACAAGGAACGGTTCGGGGTCGATATGGCAATGGTCTGGTATGGAGGCAATCAGCATGACGACCTCTGGTTCAATCGCTGGAAAAATTCTCTGTTGCACGCATTTATTCGAGGGGCAGACCCGATTTATGCCGAACATGGTTTGATGGACTACAAAGCCCTCGGCAAAAAATATGACACCGATCACCCTAAAGTGAAACAATTCAGGGAAGCGGTTGGTGATCTGGCGCGGCTCGCGCAGGCCCATCCGCGCCCGGCCGGATTCCCGAAAGCGAAAATGGCGGTAATCCACGGCAATCTAGACAGCTTCGCCGCACTCGGCCAGACTCATGTCTGGGGCCAGCGTGACAATGATGCGATGAAAAACGGTTCTGCCGAGGCATCGTGGGAGTTGTTCAACACATTCTATCAACGCCTGCCGTGGGAGTTCCGCTACAAATGCGGCGCTGGCGATTTTTCCGGCAATCCGCCTTACGGTCAGCTCGATGTTATTCCGGCTGAATGTTCCCTTGCTCAAATGCGGCAGTATGACTGTCTGCTGTTCCTGGGCTGGAACAGTATGACTGACGAATTAATGAATAAACTGAAAGGCTTTGTCGCCGGTGGCGGACATCTGCTGGCAACCGTCGCTCATTTGAACAGTGCCACCGGACGTAATCAGCCATTCACCCTGACCAGTGTGGATGACGTGCGCGAACTATTCGGGGTTACGGTCGATCCGACGACGGGACGTGATTTGCCGCTTGGAGTAAAATTCAAGCAGAATCCGTCGCGCGGCAATTATCAGTTTCCGCTCTGGTCGCCGAACTGCGATCCTAAATATTGCGACGGCTCATTTCCGATGGCGGCAATTGATATCGATACAGCGGAGGTGCTGGCGATCGGTTCGGAAAAATTTGTCGACCGGGATTGGCACGATCAGGACGTTGTTCTGACCGCCAATGGCTACGGCGAAGGCATGGCGTTTCTGGTTAATTCGCTCGAATTTCCCGGTCATCCCGGTTTGAAAAACTTCTATCGTGATCTGCTGCAGCACTTCAATTCCGCCTGGCAGGGAGACTTGACCGTCGAGGCGTCGGACCGGGTCCGGTACGCGGTTTATGAGGAGAACAATTACCTGATTCTATACCTGCTGAACACAGAGGAAAACCTCTGCCAGCCTGCTCTGGTCAGCTATGGGACGAATCAGAATATTACTGTTTCCCTGCAACCCGGAGAACTCAAAGCGGTGTATTGTTCAGACTCGATTATGGCGATTCCCGAGAACATTCTCGACCGGGTCGTCGAACTATCCGTCGAAAACGACAAAATAAATTGTCAAACCTTGAATCAGCGTCAAGCCGCCATCGTATTTTACCAAAACGGCGAACCAACCCTGAAAGCTTAAAAGTTCCTCATTCCCCGGGAGCGCGTAGCTCCAGCTGCGCCTTGCGAAGTTTGCCTGTCTCAAAAGTTACCCGCGTTCAGCGCGCCGCCTCCCGGGAGCGCGGACGTCCCGTCCGCATCAGGAGTTTGCTTGATCGTGTATCTCTACCGGCGCTTCGCGCCGTCTGATAGATTCGATTTACCTGACTCCAACCTCAGTTTGCAGGCGAGACGCCTGCATGCGGACGGGGACGTCCGCGTTCCCAGGGTAAATGCATGCGGACGAGACATCCGCGTTCCCGGGGGAGTGAATTCTCTGTGAGTATCGGGAAGTTATTTAGTAATTCCGATGTATAATTTCGAGAGGGCCTGGGATAGCTCGTTAAGATGTTTGATGATGACGTAACGGCCGCGAGGAAACATGATGTCCAGGTCTTCCATTTTGTTTTCCTCGGTCGAGATACAGAACGAATCGATGCCGAGAAGCTGGTTTTCCTCGTTGGCTTTCCGGACGTCGTGTTGGGCGTAACGGGTGGCGGCGTCATAACCCGAATCCATCGGTTTGCCGTCGGTGATGACGATCAGAATCTTTTTCCGGGCCGGGCATTCAGACAATTTACGTCCGGCATGTCTGACTGCCACGCCCATTCTGGTTGAACTGCCGGGATGGGCGCCGTACAAAACCTGCTTGGTCTCGTTGTTCCACTCGTCATCGAACTCCTTGAAAATAAAAAATTCGGAATTCTGCCGGCCATTGCCGGTGAAGCCGTATAACGCGAAACGGTCGCCGACCACCGACAGGCCTTCGCCCAGAATCAGGGCCGAACGTTTTTCGATATCCAGAATAGTTTCATCGCCGTCGCACTTTTCCGCTGTCGAACCGCTGACGTCGATCAGGATGCCGACGGCAATATCACGTTTTTTGATGTAGGGCTTTTCATAAAAATTGACTTCCGGCAGTCTTTTAGCTTTGCGTTCGCTTAGAAAATCCATCAGCAGATTCATGTTGATATTGTCGCCGGAACTGAGATATTTTTCTTTCCTGACGATATCCGGCTTCATGGCTTCAAAAATTTTCCTGACATGGTCAACGTATCTGAGAAAGTCATTGTCGAAGGAAATAGCGTTGTTGCTTTTGGGTTTCTTTTCCCTTAAAATGCACCATTTGTCGTAGTATTCATTATCGAGAAAATTCCATTCGTCATAAAAAAAGCCGACCTTCAAATCCTCTTTGGCTTTATCTTTTTCTGATGGCTGACTGTCGCCGGAGTCCGGTTCCTCGACCGGGTTTTCCTCGTCGTCATCCGGAGTTTTACGCTGCTCGGAATCGTCCTGGCTGCCGAGGTCAACCGCGTCCGGTTTAGGAGAGGATATTTCAGCCGGATAAAGCATATCCGAAAAGAACGGCAGGGGGGCCAGATGGGCGTCGAACCCGGCTTCGATAAATTCGGCGTCGGCGCTTTCATTGAGAAGCTGGATGATTGCGTTGGCGGTATTGTCGAATGAGTTGGAGGAGTCAATAATGGATTCGATGATTTTTTCCGCCCGGACTACCGGTTCCGGAACAGATTCTTCAATTCCGATATACTTGAGCAAAATGTTTTTCAGCACCATGTCAGGGAAACTAGCCATATCGCTGCGCATCGAGGTTTCAAGCTTGATGATCCGTCGGGCCAGCGGTCGCAGGCCTTTGAAAAACCGCAGGCAGTTTTTAACCACCCGGCAGGTTTCGGCGATTACGAACAGGTTGCACATTGGAGTATGGAACGATGATTTACCGGTCGCGATATAGGACATGGCGCTTTCGGCTCCGGGTGAACCGTGAACCGCCGGAAAACTTTTGAAAAATATTGCCCCGGCGTTGATCGCGGCGGCAAACATGTACCAGTCCCGGTTTTCCGCCGCGGTTTTATAGAGCGAGGCTTTGCCCGGAAAATGAAACGAACTGTTGAAAGCGACAATGGTCGAACCGCGCAGAATCAGGTCGTCCGAGTCCAGTTGACTCAGATCCTGAATATCGATATTGCTACCGCAAATCGAGGTGACCAGCAGTTTGAGGCGTGAACGGACGTCGTCCAGTCTGGCCTCGCAGGAGATCATTTTCAGATAGTGTTTCGAGGTTTTGGTCTTCAGCGAAAGAAACTCGATGGCTTTCTTCTTGTTGCGATGGTGAATTTTCAGGGCCGATTCGATAAAGATGTCGATCCCCCGGAAATCAAGGTGCCGGTGCAGCTTCTCGTAGGTTTCGAGAAAAGTCAGACTCAATTTCATGTTGAGACTGTTCAGAAAACGCGCCTTGTCGATAGTATAGGATACTTCTTCGGGAGTTTGTCCGAAACCGGACTTGTTCCATATCTCGAAATATTTCATCCCGTAACCGATGTTGCTTTGCGCAAAATCCGCACCCAGCGAACACCAGTCGCTGAACAGTGAAGGAATACGCATGATCCAGTTGGTTTCCGGCGACAGCGCTTCAAGGAATTTGATCAGGACGTGGTCAAAAATGTTATTGGAACCCGCCTGGGACATCATGGTGAAGAAGGCATCGGTCGCTTCCTGGTTGTCGTCGCCCAGCAGCTTGTCATCGTAGAGCTGATCGATAAAATCGATAAATTTATCCCGGTAGCCCCATGTGACGGACTTCAGGTCAAAGCCGTGTTTAAGCAGTTCTTCATTCGTTTTCATCTGGGCCGAAGAATAGATTGATAATGTCCATTACCGATTGAATCATTCCGGGATCGTCGGTCAGGGATTGGGCGATCGCTATTCTGGCGGCCTCGACCGGTTCGACTCCGGCCTTGATCAGACGTCCGGCGTAGACCAGCAACCGGCTGGATACGCCTTCGGTAAGGCCGTAGCCCTTCAGATTCCGGATTTTTTCGCCCATGGCGGCGAGCATTCGCGCGGTAGAGTTGTCAACGCCGCTTTCGCTGGTGATTATCCGGGTTTCGGTTTCGATGTCTGGATGATCGAAGATCAGCGACATAAAACGCTGCCGGGTGCTCTGCTTCAGGTCCTTCATGACATTCTGGTAGCCGGGATTGTAGGACATGATCATCATGAAATCAGGATGTGCCCGGACTACTTCCTGACGCTTGTCAATATAAAGCATTCTGCGGTCGTCGGTCAGAGAATGAATGACGACTGTGGTGTCGTTGCGGGCTTCGACCACTTCGTCCAGATAACAGATGCCGCCGTAGCGGACCGCCAGAGTCAGAGGACCGTCCTCCCACACGGTTTCATCGCCGACAAAGATATAACGCCCGATCAAGTCGCTTGCGGTCAGGTCCTCATGACACGATACCGTGATCAGCGATTTGTCCAGGCTCCAGGCCATATATTCGATAAACCGGGTTTTGCCGCATCCGGTAGGGCCTTTGAGGATTACCGGAACATGTTCGTTAAAAGCGAAACGAAACAGATTTTCTTCATCGGCGTGTGCTATATAGTTCGGTTCAAAACGCAATTTGAACTGATCGATCAACCGTTCAGGATTTTTTTGCTTCTTAGACATTTTCATCTCTTAATTTTCGGGCATGGCAGGCAGTTTGTTTGCCTGTGAAGCTCAGGAATTACTTATTAATGGCATATGCTATTAATACTGCATGAAACTGAATTTGTCAAGTCGCAACCGTTCAAAAACGGATAATTATGTCGAGATTGAAAATAAAACAAAAACGATGATCCTTGTGCCGTCAGTGATATTATTTCATTTATTCCGGCAAGTCGGTCTATCCGGCAAAATCAATTATGCCGGATTCAGAACCGTTTTCAAGGACAATGTGTCCACATAGCAAACCTTTTCGCGCAGTTGTATGCTCTTGCTTTGGTCATTTGGCAAAGATACTTTGTAAAGCCAAACCGTCGGCAAAGGTTGCGGTCGGTGTGATCTCCGGATTGGTGATCGAGTCGAGAAAGCGGCTGAACACTTGCTTGTTTAATTCGGCGGCATTGAAACTCCCGTCGAATACCTCGCCTGACGGATAAATTTGCAATTCAGTTCCGGCGATCCGGGCATACCCGGCGGTTCCGGTAACTTCCAGCGTGATGTCCTCGTTGGGAATCCGGTAGGGCAGGCGGCCTGTACAGACGTTTCCCGCCGCACCGTTGGCGAACTTCAGGTTGTATACGGCGTAATCGTCCGCGCCCGCGTCGCGGTATTCCGCATAGAAATTATTTTTCCTGAGACAGAAAGAGTCGGCGACCGGAGTTCCTGCCAGTTTCATTGCCGTTAATAAAGCGTGTGAACCGATGGTAACCGATTCGCCGCCCGGGATTTCCCCGCGCCAGCGTTTGGTCGGATTGAAGCCGGGATAGATGCCGCCGGTAAAATTCAAACGGACGGATACGGCTTTGATTTCACCCAACTCTCCGGCCCGGATCATCTTGATAAGTTTTGCCGCGGCGGGACGGGTATGATAACCGCAAAGCATAAAGCCGTGGGCCTGCGATTTATTTTCCGCTTCACAAACCGCTTCAACTTCTGCCACGGACATTCCCAGCGGCTTGTCGGTGACCGCGTATTTGTTGTTTTCAAGCGCTTTGATCAGGTATTCGGCTTTGAAGGCCGGAGCAGTCATAACCGAAACAATATCAATTTCCGGATCGTTAAATATATCCTTTGGACTATCAACATATCCGGCGTTAAATTCCTTTGCGTAGTCCTGGGCGGCCGCGACGGCATCCTCATTTTGCCCCGCGCCGAAAGAGTCATTGCCGCACACGCTTTTGATTACGCAGCGTCCGGTATTGAGCAATTCACGTTCCAGGCTGTGGCACCCCCATACGCCAACGCCGATTACTCCGATATTATATATTTTCTTATTCATCTTCAGCCTCCAGACCGGCAAATAACAATTCAAAGAGATCGAGGGTGTCATTCAGAAACGGCGCGCGTTCGACGCCGTCGATAATTTCCAGGGCGTAATCGTCGATCCCAAGCTGGAATGATTTAACCGCCGCTGCCGCTCCGTCAAGCTCACTATCCAGTTGAGACAGTTTTTGCGGCCCGGTTTCTCCCTTTTTAATAAGCATCAGGTCGCCGGAGCCGTATTCCTGACTGATTTCGCCTTCGGTGCCGATAATCACACGCTGCATACCGCCGGGCATCCCGTCCTGCATCAGCATAGTGTTGTACTCAAACAGACATGACGCTTGCCCCATCGGGAATACCGCGGTCCAGTAATTCGGGCCTTCTCCCAGCATTTCCGGCGGTCCGTTATCGTTTCTGGCGGTGAATATTTGACATGATTCCGGCAGAACGCCGGAATAGAAAAAAGCTTCGTCGAGCCAGTGCAGTGCGTTATGCAGCCAGACCCCGCCGGATTCTTTTTTCAGATAAAAACTGTTCGGATTGTCAATCGGAAAACGGTGGCCGCGATACCGGATGATGATTTCGCGCACCTCTCCGATCAGGCCGTTTTCAATGTGCTGCCGGATACTCCGTGACAACGGGGAACGGCGCTGACTGAGGATTATTTTCAGTTTCCCTTTTGATTGTGCTGCGGCGTTGCGCAGTTGACGCAGCTCGTCCCGGGAAATACACGGCGGTTTCTGCAGCAGGACATGTTTTCCGGCTTTCAGGGCCATCAAGGCGTGCTCACAGTGAAACTGATCCGGGGTGCAGACCTGAACCATGTCGATATCCTCCGCACTCAGCATCTCCGGATAATCATTGAAAGCTTCGACTCCGGCCTCGCGGGCGAAATCGTTGACTGATTCGAGCCGGTCGCATAACGCGACCAGTTCAACCAGTTCGGATTGCAAACTTGCCGGCAAATGCTGGTCGGTAGCGATATTTTTCCGCCCCGCTCCCAGAATCGCGGTTTTAATAATCCTTGTCATTAGTTTATTCCTCAAACATTTTTTTTAACATGGAAATTACTTCAATATTAATTGGGGTTTTGTCAATCTTTTTATTCCTTCAAACATATATACATGAACTTCATACTTTGAAAAATGCTCCTGAAAAGACTCTGCTTTTGGAAAGATCATTCGGTTTTGAAAGAATTCTTCAAACGGCAATGTCAAGCCGGAAATTCTGATATTAACATTCAGGTTCCGGTTAGAGGAGTTGACAACCAGCAAATATGTTTCCGATTCTGTTTGTGATATAAACCAATGCAATGGAGTATTTTTCTCTTTGCCGCCGATAATGTGATTATTCGAAACCAGCGCGGGAACCAGAGAATTAACCTCGGAAACAACTTCACACATGGCATTCCAGAAGGCCTTTCTGTTTAAGTCCAGACGTCCGATTGATAACCAGTTTAGGCAGAAATAACCGATGCCTCGCGCTCCGTGAGTTAAAGCCAGATATGTCTGGCAACGCAACTCTTGTTTTGTTGGAAACCTGCCGAGTGGATAATTTGACCTATCAGCCGAATAGCTGAACGCCTGTAGCCAGCACATTATAGGCATTTTGCCATTATAAACTTTTCTCGCTCCATCAATTTGTTGCCAGGTTTCATCCATTCCCCGATACGGAACAGGATATGGATCAAGCAGTAATATGTCGCAGAAACGAGGAACTTTTTTGACTGCATCTTGAATTTTCTTTTTATCCATGCTCATAATACAAACGGCTACCGGATGATATGGGTCAAGCTCCTTAATCAGATTGTATCCCTTAACTACCTTTGAGAGCATATTAACAGGTGGTTCATCCATCAGGTAATTAATAATAATTCCCGGATTATTGCGGTATTGTGGTATTTCTTTCCGCAGGCCCTCGCCAAACTCGCCGTCGCCTTGTTTGCCGAATTTATTCCAGAACTCCCAATTCAACATTGCCATTGTTTTGATATTATATTTTGAGGCGTAGTTTGCGGCCAGATTTATGCCGTTATCGGGATAGCGGGAACTTCCTGGCTGCGAGAATTCGATCAAGCTGCTGGCACTGTTAAAACCTGCTTTTTCTATTTTGGGGAGTTGGAATTTTGATGCTCTTCCACCCCATATTGGGAAAAAAGGTTTGCCGTTAATCAACATTGTGTTATCATCTCTGAACGTAATTTTATTTCTTGTTGATGTTTTTTTTATTTTTTCAATATCCACTGCTTGTTCTGCAAGTTTATCGTTGTTTTTGTAAAGAGATGCCTTTAGACGCAATTTCCCGGTTATGTTTTCAGGAACAGGTACTTGTATTGTTTTCCTCGGCATATCGACAACGTCTTTGCCTTTTATTACAAGATTATTTTGTGATTGGCGGGTTAACTCCCAACGTATTTCCAGAGGATAAATTTTATTTTTTGATTTGACGATTGCGGTAAAAGTTACTGGAGTGCTTTCAAAAATTCCCTGATCGGCAAAGATATGGAATAAACGGCTACTGATAATGCGGGGATCGAATTTGTAAATAACTTCATCCCCTGCCGTAAGTTGTGCCTGAACTTTATCCACGCCGGCAGCAGGAATTGCCAGAGAGTTTTCTTTTATGCCGCTATCCTTGATGTTGAACTTGCAATTTGACGATACATTGTCGGTTGTATAAAAGGCCAAATCCAAAGTGCATGGATTCTTTCTGCTTTTGAGAACTGAGAGCGAGATTTTATTTTCACCGAAGTAAAGAACCGGCAGATGCAAGACGCCAAGTTCACTTAGCTGCAGATTCTTCATTAATTTCCAAACATAAAGATTTTCAACCAGTTTGGCATCAATAAATCCCGGGGAAAAAACGATCATTCCTTTTTCCGTTTCCCACAGCGCAAGCGAGAAAGGTATCCGGCTGCCGTTACCAAAAACTTTGCATTCGTCTATAATATTACATTTTGTGGTTGTTGCCTGTTTGGGTTTGATAATGGCTGAAGGAAATTGCCAAAAGCCGCAATTGGTGCCGCAGGCGGCTAACGCTTTATTATTTTTGAACAATTTTGCGAGATTGGGAAAATGAGTTGAATTAAGAAGCCAGCGGTTATTCTTATTTTTCAATGAATCGATAATAATGATCTTTCCACTTTGTGCCAACTTTTTTATCATTTCGGCATGTTTTTCAAGAGCTGAACTTTCCCAGGTATTATGTTCCCTGCCAAAAACAATTACATCAGATTTGCTCAATTCTGACAATTCAAGATCCAAGTTCTTTCTCTTGATAGATTTGACGACCCAACCCCTGTTTTTCAGGTGTCTCAATTGGTCGTACATTCTTGTTTTCTCTTCCAGGTAAGGCGTTGGTCCGATAATTTGACATACCTTTATTTCCTTTGCCTGGGCGATACCGGCAAAACAATACATCAGCAGTAGTAAATTTAATCTTAAAAGCATCTTTATGTCTTTAATTATGTGGTTTTGAGTAAATTCGTAATTGTTGTTGGGAACTGGATTGCCAATTCATTTAAGTTAAGAAATACAAGTAATTAGTCGGAATACCTGGTCCATATTGATTCAGTCATGGCATTGGGGGAGAATGTTTTAACATGCCCGTCCGCGAAAAGTAAATTGCCGGTGCTGTTATGAGCGAATGTGCCACCATTCCAGTATGGCCATCCAGCGATCCACCGGTTATACCCCGCATCGGGAACAAATGCTTTGTTAGCCTCTGAAAACCTTTCCCAGAAAGTCATGGTGTTACTTGGGGATGATACCTTCGACATTTTGTATGACCAGTCTATGCCGGATACACCGTCAGTTTTTCCCGATGAATAGTATGTAACAGTACGGCCAACTGTTATGGCATAGCTTCTTCTGGCCCAACTGGCATGATTGCTCGGAATGGGATCGGACGGACATTGGGTTATTTTCGAGTATGGAACGTTACCGTTGGTTACGCTTTTTATGATATATCCATTTGCCTGTAATATGTTGTCCCAAACATAATAACCGTTCACTCCGTTTGCCGATAGAGTTTGAACCGCTCCTCCGGTGCCGGTTTTGGTGAACCATGCCGGAATATGTACTCCATCGTTGTCGCCGGTGTATGAAATACTTGCCAATCCCAGTTGTTTAAAGTTATTTGAGCAGTTAATAGCTTTAGCTTTTTCCCGGGCTTTATTCAATGCCGGTAACAACATGCTTGCGAGGATAGCGATGATCGCGATCACCACGAGAAGTTCGATAAGTGTGAATTTATAGCCTTTCTTCGTCATTTTCGAGTCTCCTTCAGTTGATTTTTTCCTGTATTCAGAATTGCGTTTTTCATTCCTGCTTCCATCTTCATTATACACCCCCAATTTCTTTTTCTGGAATAATCATTTAATTTTCAGCATGGATATTGAACGATGATTTTCAACCTTGAGTTCTATATATTCGCCATCCCTTTTAAAGGTAATTTTCACTTCTGCCGAATCCTCGATATTGCGAATTGCCGCCGAGGATATTTTGCGTTGCAGGGTTCTGATTCTGACTGTGAACGGGGCGACCGGTTTACCAATGAATGGCGCACCTTCGGAGACCAGATAGACGACCAGTTCTTTTTTGCCGTTTTCGTATATGTTTGATTGAATATTTACGGGCGTTTTTATCGCGTGGGCTGCCAGATACCATTTTTTTCCTTTCAAACCGTTTTGTAATGGAAGATAATGTTTGAATATTTTCCGGCTTTCCGGTGTGAAATATTTAAATCCCCGGTAGTTGAATGCGTAAAAAGCGCCTTTCAATAAACAGGCTTTAATATCCAGCTGCAGATTCTCCGGCAGCCCGGGGGCGGCCAGAACCGGTTCGCGCTTGATGCCGAATCCGCCATACGAATTAATCGGGACATAGGTGACCGGCTGAGCCAGTCCAAGGTAGCAAATTTCCGCCAATGAGCGCCGGGTCCCTTCAGCCATGATAGAGTCGGATGCCGCCGCGCAATTCGACGATGCTCCGTTGGTTGCGATATACAACCCCCTGGAATGGGCCAGATCGGCGACCGCGTTAATTATTCCGGCATATTCTTTGTCCCAACTGTTATCAAAGAAGAAGCCGTCGGCATTTGGCATGTGTTTCAGTTCTTTTTTTGCTTGTTTGAGCAGGTGTTTGAACCAGTTTGAGCCGGGGCGGCAAGTCATTTTTGCGCCAAACGAATAGCTTTCAATTACTTTGCCGTTGGAATCATAACTGATAGATTCAGGAAATTTCTTTACTGCATAAGGAATGCGTTTACATTCCCTGGCCTGAATATAAAGCAAACCAAGTATTCCCGCCTTGTGGAGATTGTCAATCTGCCCGGATATGCCTTTGTAATACTTCATCGTAACTTCATCCGGGGTATCCGGGACATATTCACCGAAATTTATCTGCTTGCCGTTGCCGATGGTGATTTCCCGGTAAACAACATCATTAGCCGCAATCTCACGCAGAAACGGCATGTCAGCCGGGCCGCCGATGATCATTCCGCCGTCGATTTTTGAATAGTTATTCCGTCCGGGTTGAAATGTTTTCGGGAACATTTTGTAAATCCAGCCCAGGGCCGCGCGCCAGTCGCCTTCATGGGTGCTGAAGTAATAACTGAGAGTCCGACTGTTTCCGGGTTTGATGGTAACGCTGCGGTTAATCATTGTCAACATATTAGTCGGCAGGTTGTGCCCAAGGTCGATCGAGACATATTCCGGCACGTTCATTGGTTGAGTGACGGTAAAGCCGTAATCCTTTTCCGGTTGATATATGGAGGCGGCTGGAATATAGGCCATTGGCCGGCTGCCGATTATTTGATCCGCCGCTTTTGAGCAGCAGTTTTGCAGATTTCCGCTTTTTACCGCGAACGGGGTGCCGTTGGTTGCCATAAACGCCTGCGAATCGGCCGTAAGGGCGTTGAAGGAAAGGCCAATATCATTTTTCCAGACTTTGGAGCTATTGTTTTTGAATGTCAGATCCAATTTAATAAAGTTGCTGTTACTGTGATATTTGCTGGTAACGGAGATTTCCGGATTGCCGGTGATTTTGTATTGACCGGAAAAGCTGTTTCCGGTACTTTTGCCGTTACCGGTAAGGGTTGCTGTTTTATCCCCGATCATCAAGGTCGTTCCGCCCCATATCAGATTTACGTTATGTTTCGTGTCTGTCAAGGTTTGCGGCAGTCCACTGGTTTGAGAAATGGCAATCCCGGTGTTTCCGGATATTACAGTCGGATACTTTTTGCCGGGAGTTGGCTTTGGATGGGTGGCATAAGCGAATTTTTCCTTGTCGTCGGCAAGAGTTGGTTTACGGTCTATTTTTCGCGGGGAACGCGCTATATCCCATAGCCTGACTGCATCGACAATGAATTCGCTGTCCCGACCGACGACAACTACTGATTTTTCATTCATTTTGCCATATACCTGACCTCTGAATTCCTGTAGCCGTATAGCCTTTCCATCGATATACAGCACATCATAATTTTTTTGCCAGGTAATAGCCACATGGTGGCGCTGTCCGGGTTTCCAATCCAGTTTAGGCCCCACCAGAAATGAGTTCAGGTCTTTCTGGTGAATGTTTTTGCCCGGGGTGTCGGCATCTTTAACCCAGTAGATGATTTGACGGCCCTGTCCGTTATAGTACACGCCGATACAATTTTTCCCGTCCACAAGCAGCGTACAAATATGTTGATGCCGATTGGTTTTTCCAAAATCCGGGCCGGTCGTCAACCATGCTTCAAATGTGCCTTCCAGCGGATTGAAAATACCTTGGGCCGGGTAGGTTACGCAGCGGTCGCCTGAGCCGGAGCCGCTGAAAAAACCTTTACCCCAGGTAGATTTGACGAAAGAAGTTTTTGGGCTTACCTTACCGCTTTTTGCCGGATTCGCCAGGTTGTCCGACTTGCCGTCAAACTGGTCTAGCAACAGGATTTTGCCGGCCAAACCTTCATAGCTGCCTGATATTACAATAGATAATATAATAAATAATTTGAACTTCATAGAAATATTCTCTCAAATGGATTTATACAAACTTTTAAGACTTGCAAGCGCACGAACCGCTCAATCATTTTTGCTGGTGTACATGCTTTCGGTTATCATGCTTTTTTTCATGCTTGCGACATGACCGTCGGCAAAAGTCAAATTGCCGCTCAGGTTATGAGGGAATGATTCCTCATAGGTAAGGGGATCAACCACGTTGAACTGGTAACGGCGGATGTGGTTGCTGAAAAGGGCCCAGTTCTGCTTATGGTGATATTCTCCCATTGATAGAGTGCTGGACGGAGCTTTGACTTTTGCGTACTTTTCGGACCATGCTCCGCTTCTGATGCCTTCGGTTCTCTTGGTTGAGTCATACATATCAGCGTATGTCCCTTTTCCCGCAAGAGCCCGGTAGCTGCGTTTTGAATAGACAACCCCGCCGTAAAGATCGCGTTTTACATTGTCCGAAGGACAGCGAAGTTGAGCGAAGTGGGGCATGCCTTCTCCGGGACTGATAACCCGGTTAAAATAATTAAGCCGCATGAGAATATTGTCCCATACATAAGCTCCATAGCCGGACCCGGCAATAGTTAAGCCTTTGGAGGGATCCCCGCCAATAACATAATGCCCGTCAAAATCACTTGAATAGATATTTTCACCGGTGCTGATTTGCTTCAAATTATTTGAGCAGTTTATAGCTTTTGCTTTTTCTCTGGCCTGGTTCAGCGCCGGTAACAGCATACTCGCCAGGATGGCAATGATCGCGATCACCACGAGAAGTTCGATAAGTGTGAATCCATAGCTTCTCTTCTTCATTTTTGTGTCTCCTTCGTTTAATTATAATTTATGGTTTCAGAAGAATAATTTCAAGGATTTTATTTCCTTTGGCTGGATATCCAGCGTTATACCTGAACTGTTTATTGCGATTTCATCAATTTTTTGTTCCTCCATGTTAATTATTTCACATTTGGTTGGTGATATATAAAAATTTAATTTTGCTTTTTGCGTTGTATCTTCAAGGTTGAACAACCGGATTATCATTTCATTGGATTTGCCGGTTTCAGCCGGTTTGATAATCGACATGCACACGGCGTTAGAGTCCAAAGTCAGGAGGCTTTCATCCGACAGTGAATATTCAGGATTGCGATGCGCCGTATAATTCAGCCGCTGAGCCCGGTAGATCTGACCGGCCCTGAAAATTTTTCCTTCGCAGTCTTCTGCGTCCGCCAGATAGAAGCCGTAATTCCAGACTATTCTCCTTTGTAACTGACAGCGCTCTTCGCCGTTTGTCGCCACTGTCCGGCGGAACGCGCGCAGAAACGTTATGTACATGTCGCCGTCGACATTGTCGACCGCTCCGACCTCGTGCAGGCCTGCCTGGGAGAAAAACATGATACCGCCCCGGGAATCTCTTTTGCCGACGATATCGCTGAAGTTTTTTTCGAGCTGCTCCGGTTCTTTCCAGTCTGACGTATCGGTTGAACGGCCGGGACTGCGTTCCAGGCAACAGAATGCCTGATGCGCCATATATGCTCCGGGGATACCTGTCGGCATCAGCATTCTCAAGCGGTAATCTTTTATATTATTATCAATCCCGGTATGTAATTTTATGAGCGGCGAATCCGCGTCCAGGGTAACCCTGGTAGTAAGTTTCAGAATAGCGGATTTTTCGGGCTGCCTGATCCCTGAGTAGTTTTCATTCAAATTACCAGCATAGTTGACTTCTTGCGGCAGTTCAATCTCCTGAGTGATTTCGAATACGGTCCTCACCGGTCCGTCTTCAAGTAATTTCACGCCGGCATTTTTTCCGGTTGAATAAATGGCGGCCGCGCCGACCGGACATACATGGTTCCAGCCGTCCCCGATTTCCGCGTCCGCCGCAAAGACGTTCATCGGTCCATAGGTTCTGCTGCTGCGTTTGTCGGTGATACTGAAAGTTCCATCTCGTTCAATCTGAAGTTTTATTATCTCGGTTTCAGCCGTCATCGGTCCGGTCAGCTGGGTTGCGAAATATCTGACCGGTTTGCCTGCCGGAACAGCTGTCAGCATCGTCCAGCCGAACGGCTTAAGCGAAACTTTCGCCGTGACATTGTAACAATTGTACTGTCTGGAATCGTAGCGATAGAGCCGTTTGGTGTGATTGCGTTTGATTGAAGTAATACGATACGGCAACGCTTTGCCTGCTTCATTTTTCAGGACAAACGCGTTGATCGTCTCATAGCCGAACGGTTCCGCGAAGGTTGAGTCATATTCTACCGGGAAGACGATTTCAAAATTTTGTACTTCTTCGCAAGGGTAGGGCAGCGGATTGAAAAAACGTATCGCCAATTCCCCGTTCTCTCCGTTTGGCACGACCCGGGTGACGCCGCTTGAGATATGATAGCATTCGTCTCTCAGATCTGATCCAGTGTAACGGTCACGGTCACGGCGGAAAAAATCGTTTGCTACCGCGTCGGCAATTTCTTTGACCTGGTCGAAACGGTATTCCATATCTTTATGAACCTGATCGATGGAACAGCCGCAAATTGAGTCATGCGCCTGATTCTGGATCAGGTATTTCCAGGCCTTTTTGAGATACTCATGATCTTGACCTGCCGCCGCTACTAACGGAGACGTCAACAGTTCGAGAACGTTCCGGCATTCGTCATTTGCTTGTTTCAGCGGATAGTATGACGACAGCGTATGAGTGATAAGGTGCATAAATCCATCGGGCCGCCGGGTGGTGTATGCCAGTTCCCCGGATATCTTTTTCATCCCGGAAATCGAGGTTTTCACAACTTTAAGCAGATCTAGTAGATCCGAGAAAAATACTTCCGAGTCCGGGTAAAGTTCCAGCAGCCATTCAATATATTGCGGCGCTGCGGCGTGAACTGGTGCATGGTCCACGCCATCCATCAGCAGAACTGGAACTTCGCCGTTTTCCCGGATGATACTATCGATATAACGGCGGGCATTTTCTTTAAATTCCGCTTCGGATAACGGTTTATTCCAGAAACCGGCAACCTGTCCGGCAAAATCCCCGTAACCTTGAAATTCCGGCAGTTTTACCGTGGTGATTTCGGAACCGTCGGGAGCCTGCCAAATAAAATAAGGCCCGGTATTTTCCGGCAGTCCGCGCCAGATTACCGCGTTATCGATCCCGAAACCACGCAGAATTTGCGGCATCTGTGCGATGTGTCCGAAGATATCGCACAGATAACCTACTTTCCAAGGCGTGCCGTGAAATTCCCGGGCAGTTTCATGGCCGATCAGTAAATTATGGATCAGCGCTTCCCCTGAAACCAGAAACTCATCCGGCTGAACGTACCACGGCCCGATATTCATTCGGCCGGATTCGATCATTCCACAGAAACGTTCCCGGTATTCCGGCCTGATTTCCAGAATATCTTCGATTACAATTGACTGTCCGTCAAAGTTGAATATTTTGAAATCAGGATAGTTTTCCAGACATTCCAATAATTCTTTACCCGTCTCAACCAGATAATAGCGGAATTGCTGAAAGGTCTGATACCATTCACGATCCCAATGACTGGAGGCGAAATAATAGATTTTTAAACTCATAATTTTACTCTTGTCTCAACATTGTTGCAAAAAAAATCATATTAATTAATTGAGTTTTCTTTAACTCAATATTTATTAATAACCTTTTATAGTTCTTTTTGTGTAAATAATATCTATTTATGCGATGTCGGCAATATTGATAGTTCTGCTTTCGGTGATTGATTGTTCAGCCGCGATGGGAATAAGCAGTGAATTACGGCCGATTTCAACGTTACAGAACGGTTTCTTTCCTTGCTCGACGCAATCCGCGAAGCTTACTACTTCATTGACGTTGCCGCTGTGTCCCAGATTGCTGCCGTGAATAGACTGCGGGGATATTACACAATCCCGGAATTCTGATTCGTAGTCGACATAAATTTCCATTTTATCGCTTCGTTCATGATTTCTGGGATAAAATGTAATAAGATCACGGCGCGGTCTTTCGCTTCCGTCCATTTGTGTTTCAAGCGTTCCCTTTGTTCCGATGAATCCGAACTTTAAGCCGCAATATTTGGAGAACATACATAAAGCCAGACTGGCCCGTACTCCATTGATATATTCAATATTAACGAATGCGTTGTCAATAATCTCCCGGTCGTGATAATAATTACGTCCCCCGAAAGCGTTGACCATTTGAGGCGATACCGCATCTTTCAGCGCCCAGTTGAATATATCGAAATGATGGCAGTTTTTTTCAACCAGCGCACCTCCGCTCAGACTCTGATTGCAGCGCCATTCAGGTTGCCATATCCAATCCACAAATTCATGACACCACATCATCTGGATGTCCCCGATCAATCCGGTATGGAGAAACTCCATACATTTTGTGAAAAAAGGGGAATAGCGATAAACAAGTCCCACCTGGCATAAGCAGTTATTGAAGTTTACCGCTTTGACTATTCTGTCCGCTTCGGCCAGATTGGCTCCGATCGGTTTTTCCAAAAATACCGGCTTGCGCAGAGGAGCGCAAAATTCAACCTGACCGGCATGGATATAGTTTGGAGAGCCGATAATCAAGACATCGACATTATCATCCAGTGCCATTGCTTCGAAGGAATTATGAACCATGATCTTATTACCAAGCTCGGCTCTGGCTGTTGCGGGAGCTACTTTATTATGATCGGGATCATACACGGCGGTAATGACGCCGCGTCCTTTTTTCTCGAGTCGCAAACCATGATCTACGCCTACACCCAAACCGGAAATGCCGATTTTTATTCTACTACTCAAACCGTAACCGCCTCTCTGTTCGGAAGATAAATTCCGCAGCTGTTTCTGGTTATCATTTGGGTTTTGAGGTTCAGCACCCGCTCAGTCGTCAAACTGCCGTTGATCCGGTCAACCAGAATGGCCGCGGCTGAACTGCCGATCTCTTTTACTGGCTGGGCCATCGTTGTCAGCGGCACGTCCATGCAGGACGAATAATCAATATTGTCAAATCCCATCAGCGACATGTCGTCTGGAACTGTGAGGCCGACTTCTTTCAGCGCCCGGTAAGCACCTACCGCCAGTGAGTCGAACAGCAGGAATACCGCGCTTGGCCGGTTCGGCAGCGACAACAGATTCTTCATCGGGCCATAGCCGAGATAATTCAAGTTTATCTTGCTCATTTCCGTGTGGACACTCACTTCGTCCAGCTCCTGGATATATTGAGGATTTAGTTCAAGACCGGCTTCGTTCATCGCTTTGCAATAGCCGTCGAACCGGTTTCTGATCGATGAAATATTTCGCAAACTGGCATGGGAAGTTATGTGTCCAATCTTGCGATGTCCAAGCGAGATCAGGTATTTTACCGCACGATACGCCGCGTCAAAATTATCGCAGGTTACAACGCTGGTTTTGACGTTGTCGAAATATTTGTCGATCATTACGAGCGGAATATTTTTCCTTTTAACCTCTTCAACAACGTCGCTGTTGATCGGTGGAAAACAGGGACTCAGGATAATGCCGGACACTCCGGCGTCAACCACATTCTTCAGGTGGCTGGCTTCCAGGGTCACATCAAGTTCTGAATTGCAGACGAGCAATTGAAAACCGTGTTCCCTGGCTTTTTTCTCAACCCCCTCCAGAACATTGTTCGAAAACTGATTGCGCAAATCCGAGATTATCAGTGCTATCATTTTGCTATTATTGACTGATCTTGACGAGGGTTTTCTATTAACAAAGGTTCCTTTGCGGGGTTCCCGGTAAAGCAGGCCTTCCTTGACTAAATCATCAACCGCCCGCCTCACAGTCATGTAACCTATGCCATATTCTTCGGCCAGCTTACGTTCAGATAAAATAGCCTCACCCGGGCTTAATTCGCCGCTGTTTATTTGGGCAATAATATCGTTTTTGAACTTGTCTCCGGCAAATTTACTGCTTAACTTCATCTTGTTTCTCTCACTGCTATATCAATGCTTGGAACTGCTATCGTTTTGCTTTATGATACAGTGTTGCATACGGATTGTCAACCCCTTTTAAAATTTATTTTCTTAAAAAATCATATTAGTAGTAATTGATCCATTTTATAAAAAACTCTGCGTAGCAGTTATACCGCACCGCGTCGTACGCGGGCGTGGTCCAGCAACGAGATGCTGGTCGCCGGAGGCGAAATTAAGCGACGCGCATTTGTCATGCAACGCATGACGCAGTAACATCATTTTGCTCGTAGCGATGTCTTTGATTTAAAGCGCGAAGCTGCTTAAATCAGAGACGTTGAGCGCAGGGCAAGGAACAGCGTAACTCGGGTGACCGATTACTAGTAGTAAGCCGGATACGAAGTAGCCGAAAGATCCAAGATATTTTCCCCTTGAAAAAGAGTTAATTCTATACAAGATTTACTGTTTTGTGCGTTGACAAAATCCAGAGTCCGGTTACAGTACAATACCTCCGGCATAGTTTGACTGAATATGGTCAGTGGTATACTTGCCGTTGTCGCTTTTCAGGAAATCTGATAATGAAATAATGGAATAAAATGAGTTCATCTATTTTTAAACGCAGACCGCGTTCTGCTGATGAGGTGTACAAACCGGACTGGGAGAATCCGGAAGTTTTCGGTATTAATAAACTGCTGCCGCGGGCAACTTCATGGCCGGCTTCGCACATTGATATTCCGGCTGATTCGCTGTTGTACGATATTGACGACTGGCGCATTTGTTTGAATGGCTCATGGTGCTATCGCCGCCAGCCCCGGCCATTATCGTCTCCGGATGATTTTTTCAGTCCGGATTTTGATGTTTCAAACTGGGGCAGGGTGGAGGTGCCGGGAAATTTTGAATTGCAGGGCCATGGTACGCCGATATACACTAATTCAGTTTATCCTTTTGCGGTGAATCCTCCGTATGTAATGGACGAGCCGGCTGCGGACTGGACTATGTTCAAAGACCGGAATCCGGTTCATGCCTGCCGGAGAACATTCAATATTCCGGAAGCATGGTCAGGACGCAAAATTATTATCCATTTTGCCGGAGTTCAATCCGCGATGTATTTATGGGTGAATGGATGTGAAGTCGGTTACAGTCAGGATTCCATGAGCCCGGCTGAATTTGATATCAGTGAATTTGTCGAGGTAGGCGAAAATCTGCTGGCGGTTGAAGTTTATACTTTGTGTGACGGCTCATATTTGGAGGACCAGGATTTCTGGCGCTTGTCCGGAATATTCCGGGACGTTTTCGTTTATTCCACTCCGCAAACTCATTTTCACGATATCGCGTTAAGTGCTTCTGATAGTTTCAAAGCCCGGATCAGACTGGTCAATCAAATCTGCAAAATGTTTTTTTGCGAGGTTTTGATTTATCATGAAGAATCAAAGAAAATGGTGAAAAGTTTTTCTACCGTTATCCCGCTGGAAGTCGAAAGTTTCAGCTTTGAGGTGCAAGTCCCGGGGCACGAAAAATGGACTCATGAAACTCCGCATTTGTATCGTGCCGTCTTTATTTTAAAAGATGGAGAAGATGTTCTTGATATTCGTCATATCAGATTCGGCTTTCGTTCCGTCGAAGTCAGGGACCGCCAGTTGTTCTTGAATGGAACAAGCATAAAACTTTACGGCGTCAACCGCCACGAACATAATCCGGAATACGGCAGATATGTCCCGCTCTGTGACATGGAAACCGATGTCAGGATGATGAAAGAAAATAATATAAACTCCGTTCGTACCAGTCATTATCCCAATGACCCCCGTTGGTATGAATTTTGCGATCGCTTCGGTTTACTGGTCATGGATGAAGCAAATGTTGAATCGCACGGACTTTCGTATCATGCATGCGTCCTGCCGGGAGATTTGCCTGAATGGCGCGGCGCAGTGGTTGACCGGGCAGCCCGCATGGTAATTCGGGACCGTAATCATGCCTGTGTAATTATCTGGTCGCTGGGAAATGAGGCCGGGTACGGTTCGGCTTATGAGGCGATGCGGGAAGCTATAAGAAGCCTTGATCCCGATAAACGACCGATTCATTACGCGGATATGAATCTCGTTGCTGAATTTGACAGCCAGACATATCCCCCGCCGTCCTGGCTGGAAGAGTATGTTGCCGGAACCGCGGTAAGAAAAGGCGAGCAGGGACAGCTCAGCCATGAAAAACAGCACGGCGTTCAATCGACCAATAAACCATTTGTTATGAATGAATATGCCCATGTCATGGGTAACAGCGGCGGTAACCTTATCGATTACTGGGAAATTATCGAGAATAATGATTGTCTCATCGGCGGCTATATTTGGGAATGGTGCGAACACGGATTATGGAAAACCGATGAATGCGGGAAACGGTATTATGCGTATGGCGGCGACTTCGGCGATAAACCGAACTACGGCAATTTCTGTCTCGACGGACTGGTCAAGGCTGATCGGATTCCCAACCCGTCGCTGATGGAAGTAAA
Source organism: Victivallales bacterium (assembly GCA_963676655.2). Taxonomy (GTDB): domain Bacteria; phylum Verrucomicrobiota; class Lentisphaeria; order Victivallales; family Victivallaceae. The sequence goes on from CAXXKX010000002.1 coordinate 1,397,818, forward strand.
AAAGATTTATCAGCCTTTTGCCGTATCTCTCGTTGATGGCGGTTTGAAGATAACCAACAAATACTTTTTTACCGATTTTGCCGAATGTGATTTAAGTTGGGAACTGTTTGAAGACGGGTATGTTGTGAATAGCGGTAAGTTAAACCTGAATGCTCCGCCGCGCTCTACAGTTGACATGCCGTTACCGTGTGTCGTTCCGGCTGTGGAACATGAATATATTCTGCGTCTGTCCCTTAACGATGATATTGCGGCAGATGAAATATTTTTACAGGATAAGCCGTTGTTTAAAACGGTATTTCCCGTAAAAAACAGATTATATTCAGATGCGGCAATTAAACCAGGTGCTTCAACTAAGTTTGCCATTTCAGAGATAACCGGTAGACCGTATTTTGTTTGCGACGGAGATAATATTCCGGTTGATTTTTGTTTCTGGCGGGTTCCGGTTGATAATGATCTCGGAAACAAAATGCCGGAGCGTTGTGCTTTCTGGAAAAACTTGCCGGACAAACTGATTTTGGAGAAGCTCAGCAAAGAAGATGGCTTGGTCCGGGCTGTTCATGTTTATAATGATGTGGTCATTGAGTCGGAATACACGATAGCCGGTGATTGTATGATTATTAAAGTATGTTTGGATGCCGCCGTTTCTTTGCCGGAAATTCCGCGAGTCGGACTGAAGCTTGTTTTGCCGGAATCGTTTGATCTGGCTGAGTGGTACGGGCGTGGTCCGCATGAAAATTATTGTGACCGCCGGAGTGGAGCGCTGATCGGCAGATATAAATTGTCTGCCGGGGAATTGTCTTGGAATTATTCATTTCCGCAAGGCAATGGTTTGCGAACCGACATCAGGACGTTAAGGGTTGGACCATTATTTGTAACTTCGCAGTATTTATTTTCTTTTGCGCTACGTCCCTATTCAGCTGAGTCGCTGGAAAATGCCCGCCATACTTGTGATCTGCATGAGGATGAAAATATTCGCGAACTATATCTTGATCATCTGCACATGGGGATTGGAGGCAATACCAGCTGGGGGGCTCTACCTTTGCCGCATTATATGATTCCATCAGGTAGATACAAGTTTAATTTCAGTCTGAAACTTGGATAATTCTATAAAATCATGGACAGCAGATTCCGTATAACAGAGTGTTTGTAAGATCAGCGTTGTAGTTTTCTAAAGCAGTAGATCACGTCTCCGGCGGGGCCGAGGCCGCGGCTTAGTTGTTTTTTGTTGACTCTAGCTGGATTGTCGAATTTTTCGCCCATTTCACGGATGAATAGTTTTGAACCGAGAATCGCTCCATCGCTGAAGTGACGGGTGCGTCGCAGGAAGCATACCGGCATTGATTCTTGACGTTTGGCTTGTTCTCGCGCCTCAAATATCTCCTCGCTGGAAGCTCCGCTCTCCGCCGCGACGATTCGCGCCAGTTCACTGCAAAAATAGTTGAATAGTTCGTTGTCGGTCCATTCCGAGGTGTCGCGATGCCAGATATTTTCTTTGAGATGTTTGACGAAATTTGCATGAAAAAGGTGTTTACCGGTGCCGCAGTACCTTCCCCAAGTCGTGAAATGGTAGTCAGCCGGATCGGTAGTCAATCCGGCGCGGACAGGATTCAGTTCTACATATAAGACGCACGCTTCCAAGGAATTGCGACTATCGAGAATGACGCTTTTGAATTTATTGGCCCAGAGTTTGCCGATGCGGTCGCGAGATTGATTGTAGACGACGGTGAAACGTTGTTGGAAGGCGCGCATAAAGTAGCTTATATCGATCATTTTGAGGCCGACTTCTCGACATGTTTCAGGATTGGCCGGGTTTATTTTCGGCATCTGCTTTGGCGCGTAAGTATACTTGTCTAACATACTGCTGTAGTAATTGTTATGTCGTCTTGCAATGTCTTCAATCGACGGCAGTTCGTCCGGTCCGGGAGCGTAAACGACCACATGGAAATGGTTTCCCATCCAGGCGGCTGAAATCACCTCGATCAAGAAATATTCGCATAGATTCTGCAGTAATCGAAAACCGTATTCCATATCGACTCGATTAAACGGTTTTTCGCCTCTGCAACCGGCGGTCCGGTTCATCAGGTGATAATAGCAGCCTTCGCCCTGAACTTTCATGCGTGTTCCGCGTCCAGCCATGATTTTTCCTCCATTGGTTGACGAGTTTACAGTTAATATAGTGGGTGGAAACGGGTTTGTCAAATTAAAGCATTATGTAATTATATAAAAAATTGTAAAACTTTAATTTAAAGCAAGATGCGTTTATTTATTGGTGGCATTTTACGCTGTCGCGGAAAATCATGCTGTAAGGCAATATAGAGCGTTGCGATGGCGGGTTACGGTCTAGATGTGATTCGATAATGTCTGATGCAAATTCAGCCAGACCGATGTGGTCCTGGGTGATTGTTGTTTGCGGCGGCGTGGCGTAACGCGAAAAGAGTTTATGTTCTGAAGTTACCAGTGAAATATCTTCCGGTATCCTCTGGTTGAATAGCGACAGGGCGTAAGCGGTGACAATTCCCGCATTGCCGCCGGGACAGAAAAGTCCGTCGATATCCAGCTTTAACAGTTTGCCGATGGTTTCAACATATTCATTATCGTCGCAAAGGTGAATCAAGTTGTCGCCGGACGGGAGTTGATTAGAAGTCAGAGCGTTGGCGACGGCAGTGTAACGAACGTCAGCGTTGCCGCTTCCGGCTCCACCGTGAATAATACAGCCGATCCGGCGGCAGCCGCGTTCATACAGGTGAGAGATGGCGAGTTCCATGCCTTGAGTTTCGTCCGAACGGACCGAATAAACATTCCTGGAATGCGGTGGTGCATCGCGGTCAACCAGAACTAACGGCGCGGAAAAGCGATCTGCCCATTGGTTAAAATCATCCGGTTCCGCTCCAATTGCCACCGCCCCGCAAAACTGAATGCTGTCGAGCCGTTCAATGTTATCCTGCGGTAAAACTTCGATCCGGAAGCCGCGTTTAGGCAAAACAAATGTCAGAGCCATCATGACCATTTCCAGACAGTTTCTGATTGGATAAATTTCGTCTCCCGGCAAAATCAATACGATATTTCGTTGTTTGGTCGACAGGCGCGGGTGATAGTTGTGCTTTCTGGCAATGGCGAAAACATGTTCACGCAATTCGGAGCGGATATTGGGGTGGTGACTGAATACACGCGATACGGTAGCCGGGGAGACTCCCGCTAGTTTTGCTATTTCCTGTAGTTTCATAAAATATTTCCTTTTTATTGATTCATTTTCAATATATCATATTTTTTTCTGAAATTCAATATTTATTACATGAAGCTTTTCAATAATAGCTAAAAAAAAGGGTTGCTGAATAGGAATTTCAAGGTTATACTCATATTACGATAAAAAACAGGAGGTATTTATGACCGGATATTATATAGTTTTCGAATCTATAGGCCGGGCCGTTTTAAAAGAATTTGAGATTCCAGAATTGAAGGCGGATGAAGTATTACTGGAAAGCGATTACAGCGCGGTCAGCGCTGGAACTGAAGTTGCCAATCTTTTGCAACGACCCAATACGGTAACGGCAGAACGAGGTTTTCCGCATGGTTCCGGCTACAGCGCGTCGGGCCGGGTTGTCGCCAGAGGTAAAGATGTAACGAATCTGGAAATTGGAGACCGGGTGATAATCACCTGGGGCGGCCACCGTTCTCATACGATTAAGAAAGCTGATTCGGTTTTGAAGATTGATGATGAGGCGATTGATCTGCTAGACGCGGCTTTTGCGCACATTGCATCATTCGCTTTTCTCGGAGTCCGCAAACTGCGGATTGAGCTGGGGGAATCAGCGATGATTGCCGGAATAGGGATTCTCGGTGCTTTCGCGGTGCAGATTGCCGGGGTGTCCGGCGCGATCCCGGTAGTGGTTTCGGACCTTGATCCGGTGCGGTGCGATTTGGCGCTGCGGCTTGGAGCAGACGCGGCATTCTCACCGGATGAAGAAAACTTTGTGGAAAAAGTCAAGTCCGCGACTGGTGGGGCAGGGCCGAATGCGGTGGTTGAAGTTACCGGTTCCGCCGCTGCTTTGCAGCAGGCGTTGGAATATATTGCCTGGGAAGGGCGCATTTCCTTGCTGGGATGTACCAGAATTTCGGATGTGCCGATTGATTTTTACCAATACGTGCATCGGCGCGGCATCTCATTGATCGGCGCGCACACGTTTACCCGGGCCAAACAGGAATCCGCTCCAGGTCGCTGGACGGAGCATGATGACTACCGTACATTTATTAAACTGGTTTCAGCCGGAAAACTACAGGTTCGACCGCTTATTTCGGAAATTGTTTCACCGGAAGCTGCATCGGACGTTTACGGAAGGCTTGCGGAAATGAAGCAACCGCCTTTAGGTTTTGTTTTTGACTGGACTAAAATTCTCTAATAAAATAAGAAAGACACATTATGAGCTGTAATGAATTAAATTCTAATGGACGAAAAGTGCTGTTACTCGGAGGTACCGGGGCAATGGGAGTATATCTGGTCCCGGAACTTGCAGTCAGAGGCTACGAGGTTAAAGTCATTTCATTGGATGATATTGTCTCGGACAATCCGCGTGTCACTTATGTTAAGGCGGACGGTAAGGATATCGAGTTTCTGAAAGAGTTGCTGAAAGAAAAATTTGATGCAATTGTCGACTTTATGATGTATCCGGGTAAGCAATTCAATGAAAGATACGAGTTGTTTCTGGATAATACCGGTCACTACTTCTATCTGTCGACCTATCGCGTGTATGACGGGGGTGAAGTACCGATTACAGAAAATTCTCCACGACTGCTTGATAACTCGGAAGACCAGGACTTTCTGGCTACCGATGATTACTCTCTGTTCAAAGCGCGCGGCGAAGATGTCCTGCGGAATTCACAATATAAGAACTGGACGATTGTCAGGCCGGCAATAACCTATTCAAAACGTCGTTTCCAACTGGTAACGCTGGAAGCGCATATTTGCGTGGCCAGAGCTTTGCAAGGACTGCCGGTGGTGATTCCTAAGGCAGCACTTTCTGTTCAGGCCACTATGAGTTGGGCTGGAGATGTCGCGAAGATGTTTGCCGGACTGATCCTTAATCCGGCAGCATATTGCGAAGCTTTCACCTTGGCGACCGCAGAGCATCGCACCTGGGGCGAAATTGCGGAATATTATAAAGAGATAATCGGTTTGAATTATCTGGCGGCTGATACCGAAGACTATCTGAAAATAATGGGTGGGTCTTCAGGAGCGCGCTATCAGCTTGATTACGACAGGTTGTTCGAGCGGATTGTTGACAACTCCAAAGTTCTGCGGGTTGCCGGGTTGAAACAGGAGGACTTTATGCCGCTTCGGCTCGGGTTGGAGAAAGAGTTATCCGCGTTGCCGGAAAATCTGAAATGGCCTGACGCGAGCGCGGTCTGGGAAAGAATGGATGATTACGCCAAGGAACATAAAGCTTAAGGAGCAAAAGAAATGTTGGAAGGTAAAGTAGCAGTGGTTACCGGCGGGGCTGATGGCATTGGCCGGAAAACTGCTTTGGAGTTGGCCGGCGCCGGTGCGAAAATTGCGATTATGGATATCGATTTGGACAAAGCTAAACAGGTTGCTGAAGAGATAGATCAATCCGGCAGAAGGGCGATTGCGGTCAAGGTTGACATTACTAAAACAGAAGAGGTTGACGCGGGATTCCAACAGATTCTTGCGGAACTCGGACGGATTGATATTTTGGTTAACAATGCCGGGATTTTTAGGTTGTTCGATGAATTTAAGAACCTGCAGGAGCATGAATGGGCCAATATGTTTGACATTAATTTGTATGGCACACTGCGTTGCTGCCGCGCGGTGCTGCCGCATATGGAGGTGCGTCAATCCGGTAAAATTATCAATATAGCGTCGGTTGCCGGGGTTGCGGGAATCGCCAAAATGGCGGTTTACTCTGCTTCAAAAGGGGCAATCATAACCTTCAGCAAGGCATTGGCGATGGAGGTCGGCAAAGATAATATCACGGTCAATTGCATTTCTCCCGGGCAACTGAAATCATATGAAGATGACCCCGGTCGTGGAACTTTCTTGAAACATTCCGGGGACCTGGGAACCGAAACTGCGCATATGGTTCGTTTTCTGGCCTCCAGTGATGGCGATTTTATCACTGGAGTAAATTATATTATTGACGGCGGCAGGGTGCTGGGTGCAAGAAAGGCATAAGTATGAAAAAAATCAAAATCGGTCAGATAGGGGTGTGTCATGAGCATGCGTCGGGCAAGATCAATACTCTACGCAAAATGCCGGATGTTTACGAGATTGTCGGGGTGGTTGACGACCGTGATTCGGTTACTCCGAAGTTTGCCGGTTCCAATCTGGACCCCTATGAGGGATTGCAATTCATGACCGAGGAGGAACTGTTCAATACTCCCGGCCTGCAGGCGGTGGCGGTTGAAGTGCCTAATCTCGATCTGGTTCCGACCACTTTGCGCTGCATGGAGCATAATCTGGCTATGCACATGGATAAACCGGGTGGAGACGAACTAGAGCTTTTCGGTCGGTTGCGTAAAGGATGTGAAGAACGTAAACTGCCGTTCCAGATGGGATACATGTTTCGCGGCAATCCAGCCATGCAGTGGTGTATCAAAGCTATTCACGAAGGCTGGTTCGGAGAAATTTTTGAAATTCAGGCCGATATGAGCCATAATTACGGTGGTGATGCATATCAGGATTATATCGGCAAATTTCCCGGCGGCATAATGTTTAATCTGGGTTGTCACCTCATCGATCTGGTAGCGGCAATGCTGGGCCGACCGGAAAAAATCACCCCGTTTCTCAAGTCGGCTCCCGGCTGGCCGGATACGATTAAGAATAATTGCGTGACCATTATGGAATATCCACATGCCACGGTTACGCTCCGGGCCTGCAGTCTGGAAGTAGGCGGACACTCGCGTCGTCGCCTGAAAATATGCGGTACTAAGGGGACCGTGGAGCTGTCGCCGTTGGAAAGGTTCGACGGTAAACCGCTGTTAATGGATTTAGCGCTGAAAGAAGATATTCCCGGCTTTGCCGCCGGGGAGCATATTGTCGATTTCGGAATTGTCCGGGACCGTTATGAATCACAACTGCTTGAGCTGGCAAAGATTATCAACGGTGAAATGGCTGATCCGACTACATATGAACACGATTATCTGGTTCAGGAAATTGTCCTGGCGGCATCCGGATACACAACATGGAGAAAATAAAACATGTACGCAATGACCCTTGACGAAAATTTAAACTTCGATTGGAAACAAGTACCCGATCCGGTCAGAAAAGCCGATGAGGTATTGATCAAAGTCCATGCGGCGGCGGTTAATCGGGCCGACCTGATGCAAAAGGACGGTTGTTACGCGTCTCCCGAAGGCTGGCCGCAATGGTGCGGACTTGAAGCATCCGGCGAGGTATTGGAAGCCCCTGCTGATGCCGCGGTAAAACCGGGCGATAAAGTCTGCGCTCTTCTCGGCGGCGGCGGTTATTCGGAACTGGTTACCGCTCCCGTCGGCATGGTCATTCCGATTCCGGAAGGTCTATCGATGGTCGAAGCCGCTTCGTTGCCGGAAGTATGGGCCACGGTATACTTGAATCTGCAGATGGAGGCCGGCGGCATGAATCCGGGCGATGTTTTCTATATGCAGGCCGGAGCCAGTGGTGTGGGGTTGGCGGCGATCCAGTATGCTAAACAGTTGGGCGCCGAAGTTATCACGACCATCGATTCACCGGAAAAGGCTGAGTTCGTCCGTAATCTGGGAGCCGACTATGTTTTGGATTACCGGACTGAAGATGTACGCCCGGTTATCGAAGCGCATCCGCCTACGGTAGCTCTTGACTGCATCGGCGGTCCTTTGATGGGCGAATGTTTCCGTAATATGGTTTTCGGCGGACGCTGGATCATGATCGCCACTATGGGCGGCAGCGAATGCATGATCAATCTGGAAACCGTCTGGCGCAAACGTATCCGCCTGATCGGCAGTACTCTGCGTAGCCGTACCCCTGAAGAAAAGAGCGCGATACTTAAAGCGCTTCAGGAAAAAATGTGGCCATTGTTCAGCGCTGGTAAACTCATTACCAACATCCACGCGGTTTTCCCGATAGAGGAGGTGGAGGAAGCCCACGGCGTACTGCGACGCTGCGAAAACATCGGTAAAGTTGTGCTGACATTTGACGCATGTGAAAGACAGGGATAAAGTATATAATAATAAATGGGAAAATATTATGAGATTTTCATTTTTTGATCAGCCGTCTCCGGTCATTACCGCAATCATGGCAGGTGAGACGCCGCAGGAATTTATCGCGGAAGCCAGGAACGCCGAGTTTGACGGCGCCGGAGCCATTTGCGCCGAACTGAACTATTTGAAACCGGAATTCCGCAACTATGATTCATTGAAAGGCATGATCGACGCGGTCGATCTACCGTTCATGTTTGTCTTTTACCGTAACGATAAATGGGGTGAATCCAATGACGAACAGCGGCAGGAAGTGCTGCTGACTGCCGCCGAAGCCGGAGCGTCTATGATCGACGTAATGGGTGACCTTTACGATCCGTCCCCGATGGAGTTGACTCTCAATCCGCAGGCAATCGATAAGCAGAAACGCCTGATTGACAAGATCCACGGCAAAGGCGCTCAGGTGGTTATCTCCTCGCATATGCCATGCGCCAGAACCACGGAACAGGTTCTGGAACACATGCAGGAAGTGGCCTCGCGCGGTCCGGACGTGGTCAAGATTGTGACTACCGCCAATACTGAAGACGAGTTGGCCGAAGCCCTGAAAACCACTCTGACGCTGAAACGTGAACTGAAATTGCCTTTTATTCATCTCTGCAACGGTAAGTTCAGCCGTCCGCACCGCTTCATGGGGCCGGTTCTCGGGATATCGATTATGTTTACGGTACACCGTTATCGGGAGAAGTACGGCTATAATCAACCGACCATCAAGGCGATGAAAGCCGTGCTTGAAAATACCCACTGGGATATCAACAAAGTTATGTCATGAAGCTGTACCTGTTTCAGTGCGGCACGATCAGGACGAAAAAACATTTGCTGGCAGCGGGAGTCGATCCCGAGTGTGAAATCGTGGTACCGGTTCCGTTTTATCTGGTAACGCATCCGGACGGAAATCTGTTGTTTGATACCGGGCAGCCGTTGGCGGCGGTGGAACAGATGTCTACCGGGAACTATATTCCGGTAATGACCAGGGCCGATTATATAGCTAATCAACTGAAAAGGGCAGGGTTGAAAACAACCGATATAACGCATATCGTGCTGTCGCATCTGCACTCCGACCATACCGGGGGACTGGAGGCTTTCAGTAATGTATTATGCTTTATCCAGACAAGTGAATTGCAATGTCCCGGTTCCAACATTATTTTGGAACGGGACGATTTACAATTGAACTGTTTGGATGGAGATTATGATGTTTTCGGCGATGGTCTGGTTCGGATTATCGCGACGCCGGGACATAGTCCGGGGCATCAGTCGCTATTGTTGAAGATCGATAATACCGGAGAGGTGTTTTTAGCGTCAGACAGTGTTTATCTGGATGAAATTCTTGATCTGAATAAAATGCCGGGAGTGTTTTATGACCGGAAAGCGACAGTAAGAACGATTAAAATGATCAGGAAAATGCGGCAACGTGGAGTAAAAATAATCAGCGGACACGATCCGCAAGCCTGGTCCGGTTTGAGAAAGTTTCCAGATTACTATGATTAATGAATACTTTGACCGTCGAATATCGAATGAATATAATACAGTGGTAGCCGGGCTCCGACCGGCGAATGCTAACATAGTACAGGGCGAATTTACAAATTCTTAATTTACAATAAAAGAGGTGCGGTATGAGATTTAAAGACAAAGTTGTGATTATTACCGGTGCGGCTTCCGGGATGGGACTGCTTTCCGCTCAACTGCTGGCGGAAGAAGGCGCGAAAGTTGTTCTGACTGATGTTAATTCAACTGCGGTCGAAGACGCTGCTGAAGGCATTCGCAAAAATGGTGGAGAGGCAACCGGTATTCAGGTGGATGTGCGTGATTATGAACAGGTGCGCGCAGCGGCAGAACTTGCGAAAGAACAATATGGGGGGATAGATATTCTGCTGAATTACGCCGGCGGGGCCGAATGTCGAGTTCTGAATCGGCGGGAGCCGTTCCACGAACTGCCGGTCGAAGTAATAGACTGGGGATTGGACGTTAATCTGAAAGGGGCGGTTTACTGCTGTCACGCTGTGCTGGGTGCGATGATCGAACAGGAGAGCGGAGTAATCATCAATCTCGGTTCGGTGACCGGGGTTGAAGGTTCCGCCGGGGCGGTAAACTACAGCGCCGCGAAAAGCGGGATTATCGGTCTGACCAAAGCGTTGGCTTTGTATGGCGCGCCGCATAATGTCAGGGTTTGTTGTGTTTCACCCGGGCCGGTTCTGACGCGTCCCGGCATGGCAAATATGAAAACCCGGCTGGGACGAGCTGCCGACCCGCGTGAAGTTGTTGACCTGATTCTTTATCTTTGTTCGGACAAAGCGGCATTCATCACGGGATCGAATTACCTGATAGACGGCGGCCGCACCTGCGGCGGTATGGGCTAAATAATTTTTTACCGTAGGGCCGCTTTCGATGAAAGCGACTGGATGCGTCAGCATCCCCTACGGTCTTACTCTTTAGTCACTGATTGAGATTAACGACGATGGCTCACGTTCTCCGCCGGTCTCATCGAGACCAGGCGCTACTTTTCGCACAAGAATATTTGCAGTAGTTGCGATTATACTGTTTTTGATTCCTCAATTGGTAATTGTCTGCCTTTTTTCAGAATGAACGCATTATCCTGCTGTTGACCTTGCAATTGGAGTGGCCCATGTCGGCTCGGCAGAACCGCCTTGAACCATTCCAGATGGCCGGGCAGGGGATGAATCGACATTTCAGGCGAACCGAGTGCTTGCGGTCTGGCTCCGATGATCGACGCATAGTAATGATAGAGCGGATGCGCTCCCCAGGCATGACAGTCGGAACGGGTCGGCAACGGGGTTTCATAGGTGGTTTTGAAGCCCATTTCAGGCAGGATGAACCAGTCCTGTTTCAAACGCGCAAAAATAATTTCCGGGATTTTCAGCATATAGGCAGCTTCGAATAAATAATGCGAAAAGTAGATGGTTGTTTTGGCGGTTTCAGGTGAAAGCCAGGCGTTAAGCAGAATTTTCCTGGCTTGATCAGGTGCGAGTTGTCCGCTTAAAACAGCAAGGCTCTGAGTGTGTTCGGAAAAGAACTGTTTGTCCGTATCATCCGCGAACATAGCATGGGCTTCCGACCAGAAATGTTTTCTTATTGCCCCTGCAATTTTCCCGGCCTTAGATCGTAATCTGTTTGCCGCATCAATTTCTCCGAGCCATGTTTCCAGTTGCGCGGCTAAATTCAAAATATAGACAAACAGCCAGTTTAAACTGCCGCAGGTTCCGTCATCGGCAACCGGCGGTATGCCATGCGGCCAGCCCGGAACCCAATCCATGAAATTCCAGCCGGACGGAGTTTGCAGGAGATTGCGGCCATCCAGGTTTTGCAGGAAGCATTCTATCGTCATACGAACACCCGGCATTAAGCCGGTGATAAAATCCTTATCGTCACACCACAAGGCGTTGTCGTAGACCATCGCCACCCAGATCAAGTCGAAACCGGGAATCAACTGTCGAACTTTAGAAGGGAAGCGTGACGCTATTCTACCGTTGGCGTCCCTTGAATTATTCAGGCAGGTAATGGCCTTGCGGGGCAGGAGGGTATCATTGGTTGAGGTGTAAATAGTCAAAAGTTCCAGCCGGGTATCGCCGGAATACATCATCTGTTCATAATACGGACAGTCCATCAGGGTTTCATGACTGCACATTTGCAAACCGCGGAACATTATCGGGATGATCCGGTTGAGTTCGGGATCGGAAAAGTTGATTTCCGAGGCTTGTTCCAGTGGATAGCCGGTTTCGGTAATATGGAGCGATTCGACGATCAGGGCTTGCGGTCCGGTTTCGATCAGGACTTTCAGATACCGGCCGGCATGCCACCATAAACCGTCGTAGCGCCGTTTTGATGAGCCGTCAAAAATAAATTTGTTACCTTCTCCTATAAAGAGTTTTTGGTCGATCTTGTCCCGGTTGCCTTTGTATTGTTTATCCTCAAAAAACGACTCAGCCCAGAGCAGGGAAACCGTACTGTCTTTGCCGCCGGAAACGGTAATGCTGTTATATGCGCACAGGTAATTGTCAAAGTCGATAACTATATCCAGCGCGCTTTCCGGCGGAATGACCACCGGTTTATCCGCCGCCAGCAGTTTATCCCACTCCCCGGCCATAAATGAGTCATGCTGCGACATATCCAGCTGCGTTGACTGGCTGACGCCGGCGTAACGTATACCGGACTGGTTCTGCTTGATCATTTTCATGGCCGGGAGCATGGCAGGGCGCAACCGGCGGCAGTTAATGTCGTATTCACTTGCCTGACTTTCATTCAATGCCTGTTCCAGCACTAATGGTTTGCGCCACGCCGCGCCCAGTGCATTTTCCGCGTCCCAGTCTATTTCGCGCCCGTCGAGTTCAAAGAAAAATCCTCTGCCCCAGCATATTTTTGCCGGGATAAAATCATATCCGCTCTGAACCATTACCTGCCAATCGGCGATCCCGGTTGAAAGATTAAATTCTGAATCCTCCGTCGCCAGCAGGAAACCCGGAGACTTGGACAACTGCGCGAAAGGACTCAGCGTTTCCCCCGCGGCCCATACCTTGGCGAGAATCGTATTTTCCCCTGCCTGAAGCTCAATTTGATAAGTTTCGAAAAACCAGTAATTGACGGAGCCGCGTTCGCTCCCGCGTCCTTCTTCCCGACCGTTTACCGACAAAATATAACGTTCGTCAGCGGATACATGAATCAACAGAGACCGTGATTCAGTTGATTCGACAACCAGTTTGAACAACATAACGACCGGTCCCTGTTGCCCGTCAGGAGAGGTGATCCAGTTTGCCGGCCAGAAGCCTTTCTTCACGATCGATGTGGAGTTATTTTCAAAAGGAGGATTTGTAATTAGTTTTTTCATGTTGGAGCCTTTTATCTGGAACAGGGGGGAATTAGGAACGGGGACAATTCCTTAGACATACGACAATAACCGGCAAAAGTCAAATGGGTTCCATCTTCCCGCGCATATTCGGCCGCTAACTGGCCGGAGTTGTCTTTCATCGCGGTATGGTAATCAATGAAGTCCGCGGAATTGGTTGCGGCCCATTGTTTTAATTTTAGATTGTCTCTGACGATTTTATCCTGAAACTTGAAACGGTCCCATTGGTCCGGGTAGCGCAACGGCAGGATGCTGCATAAAACAACTTTTATCCCGTGTCCCTGAATGATTCGCGCCAGCTCCTGTATTTTAGTCGCCGAGTCCGGATCTTCAACCCGGTTGATGCCGATCGAAATAAAAACCTGTTTGGGAGCGTAGCTCAGGACATCTTCTTGCAACCGGTAATACAGACCGTCGACATTATCCCCGCCGATTCCGCGATTGAGGATGCAGTAGCCGGGAAAAAATTCATGCAGAGGCCACACCTCGATTATCGAGTCCCCGAAAAAAAGGTTGTCAACACTGGTGACCTGATCCCGGATTTTCCGGAATTCCAGAATCTGGCACCAGCGTTCCCGTGTTTCATAAAACTTCACGGTCGTATCAATTACTTCCTGATTAAAGATGGGGTTCATAAATTCACAGTCCTGTCAATTTTCAATTTATTTATCTATAAGAAGAACCAACGGCCATAAATCAGGCCGGTTGTTCGGCATACCTTTGCGCGAGGTATTGGTTAATCTGGACGCCGGTTCCTGTTCTGCCGGATCATCGGAATCATTGAGCAGCAGCCCCAGTCCGATAGTATTGCCGGCCCGCAACTGGAACGGCATCAGGCTGTCGGCGGAAAAAGCCAGCTCGTACACATAGCCGTCGCCGGTTTTACGGAATACGCCTTGAACATCATCGGCCACGGTTCCCGGTTTAGCGCCAAGAGTGCCACGGGTCAACTGGACATCCGGGGTCCGGTAACGATACACGTCAAGTTGCGGCGACTTGTCTTTGATGAAAATACCGTATTCCCAGTCATCCGGGCCGCAACTGTTTTCCTCCGCATCGTGCCCGTCCGCGAAAGGATCAAAAAAGAGTTGCAGAGAATCGTTTTTCCAGCCCTGGCGGAGCATGCGCTTCTGATAACCAAGTTTATTATCTTTGACTTCGACTGCTATATAAAGTTTATTACGGGTCCAGCAAACCCGGTAGCCGGCGCTGAAATCATTGTTGTCCGGAAACTTACCAGTCATAATCATTTTCTTGCCGCGAATCCTCCGGCTTACCGGAATGGCCGGAATGCCGCGCCAGTCGTCAAGTTTGCCGTCGACGGTGATGTTGCCCGGTGCCTTTTTTGCCGACATGGCGCTGAAGATACGGGGATATGTGAAAGTTTTTTGTTCCGGTGACTGTATTTTCAGGATAAAATCCATATTCAATAATTGCAGGGCCGAAGCTGATAACCGGACCGGTAAATTGAATTTGAAGTCAGTAGTTGACCCCGGCGGTAACGCACACGTTTTCTGGTTCGCACGGCAACTTAATTTTCCTTTCAGGACAGATGGAAACGGATTGTTCAACGCCGCTTTTAATGAAGTAGAATCGATCAGGCGGATGCGCAGTGCAGGCCGAATTGGGATCAGGGATTTGAAACGTCCCGCTGTTAACATGGCTTTGAACTGGTTAATGGTTCCCGGTTCACCGCGCAGGAATACCGGAAAAGGCGATAACGGCAGCCGGAATAAACCGTTTTTGCCGGGATCGATAGAATGTTCAGCCTCCATCAAGTCAAATAATTGCAGTTTGCCGACCGGCTTGAAATAAAATTCCGGGGCTTTGAATTTGCCGCGATCAAAATCTTCCGCGCAGGCCCATAACGCCGCAACCGGACGCTTTTTTTCATCTTCAAAGATGAAACATCTGGTATCGGGAAACAATCTCAAATCAGCTTTGAATACGGCATTGCCAAGCAGATGGCCTAGAGTATTCGGAATCTTTTGAAACGCATACGGCGTTAACATTGCGTCCATTGCGAAGAGGCCGTAATTACCGGCGCTCAACTCTTTGACCCGGTCCTGTAATTTCAACCCGACCAGCCAAGTCCTGGCACGTAAGGCGGAGCCGAGTTTTTCGCCGTAACTTAAATCATAGGTATAAGGCAGCAGTCCGGGGAGTTTTGCCTGCAGCGCATAATCCTGAACAAATGGCGAACTGTAGCAGCGTACCGGCAGCCAGTGCATGCCTTCCGGACAGAGAACCGGGGTTTTATCATAGCCGTATTTAGCCATTATCTTAAAGACCCTGGAAAAGTCTCCCTCCAGCCCGTTATCGCCCGGATATTCCGGAGCTGGACGGTAAATATGCGCGGCGATGCAATCATACCTAAGACCGCGTTTAGACGTTTCTTTCAGCAATGAGTCCAAATACATCATTCGGTCGTTTCGGCTGATGTTGGCGGGAATGCTGTTGGCCAGCATAGCTTTGGGATTGCCTTTTTTTACACCGCGCCCGACTGCGCATTCCAGTTTGACGAAGTCCATGAAATTCTCGGCTTTGGCGTAAGCCGGATGAGCCAGGTCAGGCATTATTCCTTCCGGTTCCACCAGGTTTGTCCACACTTTGATTTCCGGGGAGGTCGCGGCAATGTGGGCCGCCGCGTCTTCGACTTTTTTCAGGTATTCGGTCGTGACATGAGGAGTTTTCAAGCGCCAGTCGTCAACCAGCAATGCTCCCTTTGAAGTCATGCCGGGAATTAAATACCATTCAACATTGTCCAGATAATGGATTTTGCGGCCCGGCACGTTTTTGCGGCCGTACGGATTACCGATCCGGCAGATTGAGCTTCTTACTCCATAACGGGCGGCTTCCTTAGACAGTAACGGCGCCCGGTTGACAAAACCGGAGCGGGCGCCAATCCCGATCTTTTTGTAGCGTTTCAGCACTTCCGGGTAAATCTGCTGGGTTCCGAGCGGGTCGACATAAGTATCCACAAACAGGTTCTTGTGTTTGTGCGTATTGCCAAGGAAACTCATGATCGCGAAACGCTGAATCTCATAACGTTTGACCTTGTTCGGTAGTTCATAATCGGTTTCGACTATAAAAATACCGCGCGGCAAATCATTCAACGGCAGTTTTATCCTGGCTTGCCCGGTCGAGTCTGCTTTAAAAGTAAAGGTACGTGATAATTTTAACGCATCAAAAAAATCACGTACATTCACTTTCATTTTTCCAGTCAAACCCGGCGAGGTGATAATATCAAGTTCCGCATTCGGCTTTTTGCCATATTCAACCAGATTGTCGGAAGCCGACGTCCGCAGTACTCCTTCGATGACCGGAGGCTTGTATTCCGTCGCCGACGCGCTTTTTTCCAATTGCATACCGTCAATATAACATAATGCTTTGCAATTAGACTCCGCGGAAAATACAATTGCCGTCGCATTGCTTGACTTAATTGTTTTAGACAAACTGTAGCGCTTCCATTCGCCGGTCAAATCGCAGGTCATGGAAGTCCATTTTAACCGGTTGTAAGCGTTGCACGGGTCTAAAAAGGCTACTTGCAGTTTCTGGCGTCCGGGCTGGTTTGTTTTGGCATATAAGCTGAGCGTATAGCTTCCCGGAGTCAGGATGACGGAATGGGTTGTTATCACTTGTTTGAGATTGTGTTCAGGAGAATCACTGCTAATACTCAGGCTTTTTTGTCCGAATTTTGCTTCTTTGGAACTTATTGTTATGGGCTTGGAGCGCCATATTTCCGGCGTCAAACGGCCACGCTGAAACGGACGAAATGTCAGATAGCGCATTCCCTGCTCAAAAGAACTGTTCTGCAGCAGGTTTTTGCCGCGACTGTCGGGCAGACAATATCGGTCATAACCCCAAAAATCAACCGGACCACCTTTGGTTACACGGTCTTTCGGCGCCGAGTCGGAGCCGGAATTAACCGGGCCCGGATAAATAATAAATTCCAGCGAATTGCCTGTTTGTTCCGGTTGGAGGCACAGATCAATACTTTTCGCTTTAAAGAAGCAGCCGATTTTAGTTGTGGTTTTGGATATTGTTTTGATCGAGAACCCGCCGGTTGTTGAATTAGCCAGCAAAGAAATATTTGCAACCGGGCCGTTGAAAAGTCTGGCATAGCTATGCTTTATTTTTCCGGTAAACGCCGGAACCATGATCTTTTTATCATCGATTTTCATTGCGGAGCCCCCGATAAAGTCGCCTTTCAATGGAATATGAAATTGAATTTTGGCAGCTTTCGGGAAAGAGGTTTTTACCGCAACGCCGCCATCGCCGGTAAGCTGCATGGTCATTTCGCCCTTATCGGGAAACTCGTAGCGAATAATGTTTTTTATTTCTGACCGGGTTCCTTTTTGCGGTTTTCCATTTGCGAGAATTGAAAAACCCCCGATTCTTTTTCCGGTCCGGACCGATTCCAGTTGCGGAGTACCGCGGGAATAACAGATCAATTTGATAACCGGACCGGTGATTTGAGTAACCGTCTTGCCTTTTATTATTCTTGTATTACAACGCTGAACGGTTCCATTAGCGGGAAATATAGGTTTTGATTCAGTTAACGGCGGCAGTTTTTCGGCCGCGACGGCCATGAATGATTGTGATGCCAGGAACGATATGCTTATTAAGAATCTCATAATATCTGTCTCTTGAATACTTTGTTTAACTATTGTCTTTTTTATTATCCTGAGAAAATTCACAACTTACAAACTGAAGCCGTTTTTCAGTGCCATGGTTGAAGATGAATAACCGACTTCAAAAATGAGTTCATCAGCTTTTTTGTCGTCTACGTGACCATCCACATACACGACATTGCCTCTTCCCGTTCCGTATGACGGACCGTCATTCAGGAGGTTGGTGCCACCGTGACGAAACGCGATTCTTGTCAGATAATCCAGGTTTGCTTCGGAAGTACGCTCGTTATCCGCGGCGAAAATTGCTTTTGTCGGTTTTGACACTGCCGATAATTTATGCGGTGCATAAGCCCAGCCGCTTGCGTTCTGGTATCCCAGAAGCCATGCATTAAAACAATAGTGCGTAAATTCAAATTTACCGGCAGAATTAAGGCCGAAGCCAATCGGCTCTCCGGGACAAACGAAAGTTCCTTTCGTATAGTCGCGCCCAAAATATGAGACTCCGTAATTGATGGCTCCGTCCAGTTTGCCGCCGCTTATTTTTACTCCGGATAAGACTTCAAAGGCCATGTAGTTGTATTGCCAGCGGGAACAGCACGGAATCAGCCAGTCCTGGAAGTCGGTTGAATACATCGCTTGCGCCGTCCCGATTTGTTTCAGGTTATTAGCACAGGCGATAGCTTTTGCTTTATCCCGGGCCTGGTTCAATGCCGGCAGCAGCATGCTGGCGAGGATCGCGATGATCGCTATCACCACCAGGAGTTCAATGAGGGTGAACCGGCAGAGGTAATTACTGCGGTTGAGTACTTTTTCTTTCAAGGCAGTCATGGCAGAATTCTCCTGTTTTATAGTTATTATTTTATTGAGGGTCGAATTTGCTGAAAAACTAATCATCAAGCAGATCGCTTTCTCCTTTCCTGAATTTTATCATACTTGCTATAGGTTCCCTTAATTTTATTTGGAATATATTATGTCACAGTCTACGCCGTTTGCCGCAAACAGCCAGATTCCGTCGGGTTGTTTTTTCGTCAATCCATAGCGCGAATAAAACTTTTTGCCGGATGGCAGCTTGAACATGACGGAACTTTTTCCGGGCGCGAACGCGACAATTGGAATCGCCAGTTTACCGGCCGCGGTTTTCATCATGCAGCATCTTACTTTACCTTGCTTGTTCTGAACTTTCAACGCAGACGCTTCTGTTATACTCAGGATAAACGGTTCCAGTTCACGCAGCATTTTTACCGCTGATACAACTTTCGGCCAGAATTCAGCCGGATGTTCCGGTTCGAATTTTGATCCTTTGGCAAAGACTTCATGGTACGAATAGAATAGAAAACCTTTGGCTCCATGAATTGCCGCCAGCAGTGGAACGGCACGAATGGCCCCTTCGCCCGGATCAGGTTTTACCGCTTTCTTTTTATTCAGTATTCGCCAGAGACAGCCTTGAGCGCAAAACCAGATCGGAGTTTTCAATCCGGCCAGGGCTTGCAGATTGTTATCCGAGCCAGCTACCTCATTTATCCGCGGCAGGGGGTAGTTGTCGTGACACAATACATCGCCCGTCGGAACGAAGAACGGAAAATTATCCGGCCGGTCGGTCAGGGTTACCGTGAAATGCCAGGGATCGTTTTTGCTGATCAATTCCCGGAGCTGCTGGACCTGCGGCAGCTCGCTCCGCTGATTTTCATCGGAAAGATAATAGGCCAGGAAAGCCGGATTGTTTCTGACCGCTTTGACCAGTGCGGTCACCAATTCATCCCGTTTTTTAAAACCGTCGAAGTCGGGTTCATATTTTTTCCGGAGATGTTCCTTGGCGGGAATCATTAAAGTCAATTGCAGCATGGCTTTTAAATTGTACTTCTTCAGTCCGTCCAGCATCTTTGCCATCTCTCGGGTTGAATTACTGTTTTTCTCCTGCAAATTCAATGCCCGGCACCCGAAAGAAATAAAATCAAACCCGGCGTCACTGACCCGTTTCAGATCTTCTTCACGCATTCGCTGATAGGTGAAAGTACCGATCGGCAAAATCGGTTTGCCGTTGCACAGGGTTCTGCCGTATTTATCAATACGGGTAGCTCCGTCAGGAGCAGTTGTTTGTGGTCTGAATAATTGATAATCATGTTCCGCGAGAATTGTTTTATTCTTCAAGTCCAGCAATTTTGCCTTTACCTTTACTGTCCCCTTAAAACGGCCGAATTTTCCGCGATAAATGTCGTTTTCAGGCCGTAGCAGCAGTTTTTTGTCGTTAAGGCTGACTTGCATTGCAAGATTCTTATCTTTGTTGCCATCGCCCGAAAAGACTTTTAGTGCAACATCGCCATCGTTGTCCAGCGCCAGATTTGACGGGATGACCGGTAAAATGACATTGGCTATGCCGCTGTTTTTCAGCGTTATATTGTCGAACCAGATTTTACCGGTGTGCCACCAGTCAAAAACCAGATTCAGTCTGGCATCTGCGACCGCATTGCCGGGGATCGTGACAGAACTGCAAAAACTTTGCCAGTCTCCGGTGAAATTTGAGTTGACCCAAAAATTCTGGCCTTTAAGCTTTTTTCCGTTTTTATCATAAGTCTGGATATAGCCCAATATGAAATGCGGGCGACGTCTTCCCCGCGGCTGGATGTCACTGGCTCGATACTGGATTGATACTTGACAGACCGAACCAGGAATTACTTTGATCGGCAATGAGGCCGAGCCGGGATATTTTCCTTTTACGGCCGGGGCAGGGCACTCAGCAAAGAGCGCGCGGCTGCCGATAACGCCGGCTTTACTTTTTAATTCAAATCCTTTGCCCAGCTTCCACACGCCCGGTCCCGAATTAAAATTCTCATCACAAATAATTTCGCCGCCCGGATTCTTTTTAAAAGTGGAAATATCTATTGTCTCGTCCGAGCTTCCGCATAAAGCCCGGGACGCTATCACCAAAACGCAAGCCAGTTTCATCGTCGTATTCATCTAGTTTAACTTCCCATTCAGTTATGATATTTTGTAATTATGATTTGACAATCTTAACCTGAATTATTCACAAATTTATGGCGACCTGTTACAATCTGCTCAAAGTAAAGCATTTGTTTATGTCCTCGACGTAGCGCTGCTACGCCTGCGGGATAATCAAAGACTTTCTTTTTGAGCATATTTTCACATCTCATCCATTTTTTATGAATAGTTCAGTCTAAAAAGCGCCGTATCCGGGGTGGAGAATTCCCAATAAAAAGTATCGGTCTTCTCCGCCGCGATTTGGCCGCTGAAAAGCTCCACCACCTGTTCGCATACGACCGGCAGACAGATTTCCTGTCTTCCGCCGGTAGCGGTGTGAACCGCGCATAGTTCGCTGGACGCGAAGACCGGCTGCTCCTCCCGACAGTAAATATGAACACCGGCGTCCGCCGCCAGTTTTTTCAGCATTTTCGGCGATAGTTCCGCCGGATTATGCAAATATGCCGCGGTCCAGTTTTGCATTTGAGTCAGTTGCAGGCCGCCGATTCCGTATTCAGCTCCGGCCCACTGCCGCACTCGTTTAACATCAAGGGTTCGACCGTCGCTGAGCCCGGGAGCATACAACCATAGAACAATCCGGTTATTATTCAAGACGTATGTCTTTAATATTTCAGCTTTTGCCGGGGGTATTTCCAACTGAACGGCGAAAATGATAAACTTGTAGCGGTCAAAATCCGGTATATTCGGAATATCATTTAGAGAGTAGGTGTCGAAAGGGGCTCCGAGGCGATTCAACTGCTTGCGGGCGTTCAGGGTGAAATCTCTCTGACGCGGCGAGGTTTGAGAAAAATAATATAAACTGTCGGGATCGACAATCAACGCAACTTCGTCAATCGCCCTGTATGGGGTATCCGAAAGTTCATCCCAAAGATGCTTCATAGCTGAAAGATTATCAAAGATTTCCGGCTCTTTATAAAAGCCTCCCCACATGTCGAACCACCACAGTGAATTGCCGTTGATCAGACTCAATCCGAACTCCCGTTTCATTCCCGCAATATCCGATTGAGTGTCGGGCCAGAACGGCGTTTCAAGTTTGACAAAATCGCTCAGATTTCGATTGTAGGTATGAGTGCGCTGGTCGCATTCGTGCATGTGCCTTTTCCCGGCAAGACGCTCTGAACCTGATATTGTCAGAAAGCCGCTGCCTCCGCCTATTTCGCGATCTTTATAAGTGCCCGGGGATATGAGAAAATCAATCTCGCTGCAAGCCAGCAATGACTCGTAATCAGCATGGCCGCTGGAAACCGGTCCGATTCTATCCGTCACATAACCGTAGAAAACCCCCAACTCTGCTTCCCGACGAATTGTTTTGCGGGCTTCCGCCGCGAATTCGGCAATAGTCCGGCTGACGGTTTCATTGGTAAAGCGCCAATATTCAAGGATTCCTTTAGCAGTTGCCGGATCATGCAGTAAATTGTCAAACGCGACATTATTCAGCCGGTCCGCAGCTGGAACATCCGCTGATGGCAGACCTTGTTCCGACCGCCAGCAACGATACGCTTCGGCTTTGGCCGGGCTCGCAGAGCCGGCGCTATGGTCGAGCCACTCGTCCGTGTGTCCGCAAGCCAGGATGTAGCTGAGAATGACCTCGGAAAAGTTTTCTTCACAGTACTTCAAAAAGTCATTTAAGTATTTCTTTACCGCGTTACGCCAGTCAGGATTACATAATGCCTGAGTTAATTCGGTAAAACTGTCGCCTGGATTGTGTCCAAGGCTGAGTTGTCTTGATAACCAGGTGGGAGAATTCAGGTCAACCATGCACAGGAATTTAGCCTTAGGATTAACTTCAAGGATATCATTTAATTGCCGGGCGACTGCCGTGAAGTCGTATTTGTCGAACCAGCGCCAATTTGCCGGATATTTGCTGTAAGGCTCTCCCAGCGAGTTCAACGTGTTGGCGGGAAAGACCACTACCGTGTCAATCCCGGATTCAGCAAACCGTTTTACAGTTTGCAGTTCGGGCCAGAACGAACGGTATGCAAAATATTGTCGACCGGACATTAACCAATTCCTTGTTTGTTTTGTTTATGTAATTATTGTATCACATTTTTTTATGATAAACCTTGATAACTGTGCCAATGTATTGTATAATAGTGCCAAAAGGATATATAGAAGGATTGATTGTGGATAATTTTTATATAGCTGATATTTTTCGTTACATCAAGCACGAAGACCTTCCTTTGTGGGTGGAATATGTTGAGGAGGGAGGGCACATTGAACGCTTGTTCCATGATCATGAGTTTTCCGAAATAGCGATTGTTTTGCATGGAAGTGCCATTCATCTTGCCGATGGGAAAGCTGAGAAAATCAGTGCTGGCGATGTCCTGCTGCTGCACCCGGGAGCATCACACGGCTATGACAAAACCGGTGACATGGAGTTGATAAATATCGTCTACGACTGGAAGAAACTGGCTATTCCTTTTCTTGACGGTTATTCGCTGCCGATGTTCTACACTTTTTTTCCGGTGGCCGGCAAGTCCGCGAAATGGAATTACGCCGCTCCGGTTATGAAGTTATCTACTGATGAGATGGCAGAAGTTTTAAAGATGATCAAACGTCTGGAAAACGAGTTGAGAAATTTTAAACCAGGAACCTTTTTTCTCAGTCTTGCGATGTTTATGGAAATAGTGGTAATGCTGGCCCGGCATGATGCCATCAAAACCTCAAAGCATCAATTTCGTTTCCAGATTGGCGAGACCCTGGAATACATAAACCGTAATTATCGGCGGAATATCGAAGTCAATGAACTTGTCGCGGTGTCTAAAATGTCGCGACGCAATCTTTTCCGTAAATTTAAGGAGTCAACCGGCTATACCCCGATTGAATATTTGCTGCAAATCAGGCTACAAAGAGCGATGGAGCTGTTGCGAAGCTCAATTATGAATGTAAATGAGATAGCTGAAGAATGCGGTTTTTGCGACAGCAACTACTTGTGCAAGCTGTTCCGTAAACATCTCAACATCAGTCCGCGCACGTTCCGCCTGTCTAATTCCTCAAAAAAGAATGAACCTGATATTCCGGAACAGCCCAATTGTACGGCGTGAATTACAAGATTATTGATCGATCTTCATCTGTTGTGCGGCGCATTTGTCCAGCCGAAGATATAAATGTTTCCCGCAGTCGGGGCTAAGGAACTGTTCCAGTCTGTTTTCAGCCATTTAGCTGAACCATCTCCTCGGAACACATTGACTCCTTTATAGAAATGGGAGCCGGTTTTCCCATCCTTTGGAACAAATGTAATGCATGACAACAAGGAATTCCGGGGTGTTCTTGTAAGTTTTACATCGGTTGGAGCCAGGTTGCCGAACGGCAATCCCAAGCCGGCATAGTAGCTTCCCGCCGCGTTGAAATTACCGGCGTACCAATATTCCGGCAAGGTATAATTTCCCAGAATTAATCCTCCTGAATCCCATTTATAAAGAAAACCCGCATTTTTAAGACTGAAAGACCCTCCGGCAGAAACATTGGAATACGGCTCAGTACATCCCCAGAAAAGTTTGTAATCAGTCAGTTCGCCGGAATCATAGAGTAAACGCATCCCCATTCCTGTGTTCAACCAGTTTCCTGAAGTAGAATCACATACTGCGTATCGTGAATATTCACTAACTTTTTCCGCGTCTTTATTGCACGGCAAATACCCGTTTGAACTATTGACATATGAGAGTAAGGCTATTCCTACTTGTTTTTGATTTGACAGACAGCTGATTTGTTTTGCCTTTGAACGAGCATTTCCCAATGCCGGTAAGAGCATGCTTGCAAGGATAGCGATGATCGCGATCACGACGAGCAATTCGATAAGGGTGAATTTCTTCTTCATGATTTGTTTTCTCTTTCTTCTTTTTGCGTATATTTTTTAGAATGACAAATGCAGGTTTTACCCGCTCCTTAGACTTCTTTCGTTAGAAAAAGTCTATTCTAACGCAGGAAAGAAAAAAAAGTGAAAATGTTTTTGGGAGAATTCTTTGAATCTTATGTACTTTAGGTGACCGCTGACATGATTTTGGAGCACGTGAGCCATAATGCATAAATGTGTTAAAAATGTGTAAATATTAGGTCTAATGAGCCAGATAAAGCATATATGAGCATATAAAAGCTATAGATTAATATTGAGGTGGATTCTAGGCAAAAAAATGGAGCCAGGTGTCAGAGTCGAACTGACGACCGGCTGATTACAAATCAGCTGTAATAAGTATAAAAAATATAAAATAGTTTAAAAATAGTTCAATCTGCGTCTTGAATAGCTGTTTTGTGAGCGTATAGTTGCATGTTTGAGCAAAATTATATCAGAGAACATATAATGGCCGTTAAAAAACAGAATACTACTCGTGGAGAGACAAAGTTTTATCATTACAGATTTATGTCCAGAGGCAAGCTGTACCAAGGCGTATGCAAAGGTTGTACTACGGAAAAAGCGGCCTTGAAGTATGAAAAGGATGTTAAAGAAAAGGTTAATGAGCTTGCAAAGCAGAAAAGTGTCAAGGCTTTGGTGGAAAACTTTCGACAGGAAATTACTGGGGGAAGTGATATCCTTTTGGCAAATACTTTTGAAGAATTCTTGAAAAAGCCGCGCAAAAAGCTGTTGTCAGACAAAAATCGGAAATATAAAGAAGCCTGTTGGCGTGATTTTGTTGCATTCCTTAATGATGGGTATCCGGATATCGAAAAACTTGCTGACGTCCGAAAGAGTCATGCGGAGGAATATATTCAGTATATCCGAGATAATGGACGGTTTGATAAATCTGTATCATTTAAAAAGGGTAATAAAGTCTCGACATATAAACAGAATGTAAAGAGCTTGTCTAATCGAAGCTGCAACGCATTTCAGATTGCCATAGCCGAGATATTTGATAAATTGCAGACCGATGCCGGACTTATAGAGAATCCATTTTCCAGTATACCTAAACTGAACAACGAAACAGAAAGTCGGGAAGCCTTTACCGAGGATGAATTGAAGCTGATTGCAGAAAAAGCAGATAACTTCATAAAGCCGATCTTTATCATTGGGATTGCAACAGCCTTACGCGAAGGAGACATTTGCACTCTTAAATGGTCAGAGGTTGATTTGAGTAAGAATCTGATAACACGGAAAATGGATAAAACGCGTCGTACTGTCGAAATTCCGATCTTACCGCCGTTAAGAGGCTTTCTAGTGGATCAGCAGGTTGTGTCCGGTAGCTACGAGTATGTTTTACCGGAACATGCCAGGATGTATTTATCAAATCAAAGCGGGATTACCTGGAGGGTAAAATCTTTTCTGGAATCAATCGGGATCAAGACTGTTAAAAAGGTGTCGGGCCGGAGTAGGGCGGTATCAATTAAAGATGTCCACAGCCTTCGTCATACTTTTTGTTATTACGCTGGTGTATACGGGATTCCTTTCTTGGTGGTTAAAGATATTGTCGGACATGTATCGCCACAAATGACCGAGCTATATCAGAAACACGCCGACAATCGCGTTAAACGTGAAAAGCTAATGTTGATGCCGGACTTCATGGGATTGGATGCTCCTGAGTCTCCTCGCTTGGAATTTAACTCAGAAAGACAGGAGTTAATGAGCTTGATTGACATCTTGCCAGATGAAAGTATTCCTGCGGCTGTACAAGCAATTAAAGTTTTATTACTAAAATAACCAACAATGCAGATGCAACAAGACGATTCTCTCAGCCCCTTTGTATGCGATAACTCCTCCTCTTCGACGGTTTATACCGTAAATCATAACTCTCTCACGCTCTAAATTTCCGGCAGTGGGAAGACGGAGAACAATAAACTTATGTAAGCAATTGACGGGTATACATCGGGAGAGGGATAGTTAACAGCCCATTGTTACCAGTTTACAGTTAAGAGGATCTGACGCTCCGGCGGCAGATTGATTATTCGTCGGCTTTTTTGGCAATAGTTCCGGTCAGGATTATCTTTAAAGGGGCTATTTTTGCTGGGGTAATAAGTGGGAGGGTGATTTGAATGCGGAAAAATGAATCCTTGGGGTTGGGTTTAATGGTGATATTTAGTTGCCAGGTATTATTGTTGATGGCCGATAATGACGCATCGGCGCTTTGCGCCGGTGATATTACCGGGATTCCCCATTTTGCTTTGTCAACTGTAGTTATTGTAAGGATGCGTTGTAGAGGCGCATCGGTGTTAACGGTTCCGAGATAAATGAACTCTGACGGTTTAACTGCATAGAATTGTTGGGCTGTGCCGGATATTGTCAGGCTAAGAAAACGCGGAGTTTTCATGTCGGTGACAAAGTAGATTTTTTTTGTGAACTTTCCTTTTAATGAATCATTTTTAACAATAAGGGACACTTTGGCTTGCTGACCGGGAGGAATTATTTTTTGACTCAAATCTATTTTTGCACAGGCGCATGACTTCATGATATTCTTGATCGTCAGGGGGGCTTTCGACTTGTTGACAATATATGTTTCAACCTTTCTTGTTTCATTGTATTTGAGAATTCCAAGGTCAATAGAGCTGTTTTTGATAAATATTGATGCGTATGAGTTATCACACAATAAGATTAAAAACAAAATAATCAGGGTTGTTGGATACTTGAAATTTTTGATTAGCATAATAGTTTAATGAAAAATAAGGTTTATCACACAAAATGGGGAACGGTTAAGATATAGTACATGAAACGCACTAAATCAATCTCGATAACTGCTTTTTTTCTTTTTTTTGCATGGCTTTGTTCTTTGTACGGCGAAGCCTTGAAGGTCAAGTTCTACTATCATAAAGATTGTCCGGTATGTAAAGAGATCGAGCATCTGGACTTGCCGCGTCTGTGTGAGAAATACGGGGATAAGATTGATATCCTCAAATTAGACACAGGTATAGAGCAGAATTTTGTCCAATTACTTGCCGCCCTAGACAAAGCCGGAATAACGAGCAATGCGACGGCTCACATATCTATTGGAAATAAGGTTTTATGCGGAAAAAACGATATTAGAAGCCAAATCGATGAAGTAATCGATCATAAGCTGGTGGTACAGGCAACTGGTTCCGAAGAGAAACAGCAAAACAACGCGCCGGTAAAAAACATTCAGTCAAAAATGACTATAGCTGTTATTATTTGTGCCGGCTTGATAGACGGAATTAATCCCTGCGTCATATCAGCTTTGATTTTTTTGATGGGGGTATTGGCTATGTCGGGTATATCCGGCAGACGTTTGGCGGTCACCGGATTATGCTACTGTTTCGGGAGTTTTATTACTTATACTCTGATTGGGCTTGGGTTATTAACAGTGGTTCGTGAACTGAGTGCATTTTATGGAGTACGTGCGATCATAAATAATGGGATCATAGTATTGTTGTTAATTTTTGCCGCCGTATCTATATGGGACGGGATAAGGTTTTACAGGACTCATAGCGGGAACAATGTTATTTTGAAACTGCCTAGGCGTTTGCAGGTTCTTATTCACCGTTGGATGAAAAAGGCAACGTCTGGACACCACTTGATTGTCGCAGCATTTTTTCTCGGTGGAGCTGTCACTTTAGTAGAGACGCTTTGCACCGGGCAGATTTATGTTCCGTCATTAGTGTATATGATGCGTCAGGATAAAGACTTTATCAGGTGTTTGTGTTTATTAATTGTCTATAACCTGATGTTCACATTACCTGTTGCCGGAGTTTTTTGTCTGATGCTGGCCGGGTTAAAATTAAGAAACACAATAAATCTGGGCAAGCAAAGTATTGTATGGTCAAAATTTGCCATGGCGCTGTTTTTTATCACCTTAGCGGTGATAATGCTGGTTATGACTTGAAAACGGATTGAGTTGTTGCAATACTTCCTACTTCCATGAATCTTGGACTATTTCGTATTTATTTTACTGGGATAAACTGCCGAATGTTGGGTTTTACATATAAATAACAAAATTCTAACCCTTGCCGCTTGACAAAATTATATACAGTAATTATCTTATTAACAATTTTCGGACATTCTATGGAAAATGGGAGATATGGAGGGGCTCTTCTCAATAGATGCTTCTTTACAGGGGCTTTAAAGTTTTCTGAAAGTATTCCTGCTATCTATTATTTTTGTGTCTCAAGTAGTGATGTTTGTGATTATTGCAAATAATCTG
Organism: Victivallales bacterium; assembly: GCA_963676655.2. Classification (GTDB taxonomy): domain Bacteria; phylum Verrucomicrobiota; class Lentisphaeria; order Victivallales; family Victivallaceae. Next base: position 1,426,611 of record CAXXKX010000002.1, read on the forward strand.
CAATAAAGAGGGTCGTAGTTGCAGTTATTCAACATTGTTTTTGTATTTGCTGAAGTTGTCTGATTTTTTTATGTTGTAAGAATATACTCAAATTTACAGGAGGAGTTATGAAAGTTAAGAGTCTGGTCTTTTTACTCAATGTTGTTTTGGCGATTCAATGTTTTGCAACGGATACTGATTCTGACGGTATGACAGACGACTACGAGTCTTCGCAGGGATATAATCCTAATCTTTATACAAAAGTAATCTATGTCGACAATGCGAAAGCTGACGATACCGGGGACGGACTTAGTCTTGCTACGGCTAAAAAGACCATCAGCGCCGCGATTGCGTTGAAAGACACCAACCTGGAGAATGTCATTCTTGTGGCGGCGGGAACCTATACAGGTTCTTCCAATAAAAATATCAGCTTTGGCGGCTGCGATATAATCATGCGTGCGACTGCTGGTGCTGCAACCACCATTATCGACCTGGAAAACAGTGGGAATTTTCTTGCTTTGACCAACGGTGAAACTCTTGCCTCTCTTCTGGACGGTTTTACCATTAAAAACGGCCTGACTAACGATGGCGGGGCGCTTTATATTAATGAGGCGGATATGACTATAAAAAACTGTAATTTTGAAAACAATACCGGCACCAGCTACTCGGGAGCCTTGTCAATAGTTGAATCGCATATTAACGTGGACAATTGTAAATTCATTAAAAATTACTCTTCATGGGGCGGCGGGATTGCGTTCTATAAAGCGACTGCTAATATTACCAATAGTGAATTTACTGGTAACGGGTCTGACGATGCCAGTGCAATAGTCATATACGATTGTAACGGCACTTTCAATATCAATAAATGCAAATTCATCCGTAATTATACAACTGGCAATGACGGAACTCTTTACATATTTCCGGCGTCTTCTACCACAACGGTTAATGTTACCAATAGTTTGTTTCTGGACAACCGGGCTTATACTAATACCGATATTTATTCTGATAGTGGTAATACTGTATATCTTAACATTAAAAATACGACCATGACCAGGAGTAAACACAATGCCGACAGGGTTTGCTATTTTAAATCCTACACGACAACAACAATTGAAAACTGTATTATAAAAGGAACAATTATAGCTGACGGTCCCCTTACTGCTAATAATACCAACTGTTTGAACGATTTGAGCTCACATGGGACCGGTAATACGACTGTCGATCCTCAATTAACGGCTGACGGACACCTGAAATCCACTTCTCCCTGTATCAATGCCGGAACTTCGACCGGGGCTCCGGTTGATGATATAAATGGAACTTCAAGGCCGGTCGGCGGTAGTGTCGATATGGGGTGTTACGAGTTCAATGATACCGACAGCGACGGCATGGATGATGCCTGGGAAACTGCATACTTCGGAGATCTTACGCAGACCGCGACCGGGGATAACGATAGTGACCAACTCAGTAACCTGGATGAATATCTCTACGGAACGGCACCGAATAGTGCCGACACCGACGGAGACGGAATGAATGATAAAACCGAGATTGATAATCACTACAATCCATCGCTGCCTTTGAGAACCATCTATGTCGATGCCGCGCAAGCTGACGACAGTGGAGACGGCCTGACCCTGGTAAATGCGAAAAAATCAATTTCAGCGGCGATAAGTATCACGCTCAATACATTATATGATAACGAAGTCCTTGTGGCAGCGGGAACCTACTCCGGCAGTGCCAACCGGGGTATCGACGTATTGGGATTTGATACGAGATTGCGTTCCAGTGCCGGAGCCGCGACCACCATTATTGACTTAGAAAATAGTGATTACTTCATTTATATGTACAATCCCGGAGTGATAGACGGTTTTACCATCCGTAACGGCAGTTCGTCATATGAGGGCGCTGCAATTTATGCGGAAGAGAGTGAATACGTCATAAAAAACTGTGTTTTTGAATATAACTATTCTTCGGTTGAAGGCGGCGCGTTGTATTTTGATCGAGTGGTTGCTACCGTTGAAAACTGTGAGTTTAATGCCAATGTCAGTCCTTGCGGGGGAGCTCTCTTTGTCTGGTTGAGCACATCTGTCAAAATCAAGAATTGCAGCTTTACCGGCAACGAGTGTACTGTCTATGATGGCGGCGCAATTTATATTGATACCTCCGGCACGGAAATTGAAGTTGATAAATGTGTTTTTGCCGATAATGAATCGGCTGATGATGGCGGCGCCATTGATATGATTTCTCATGATAATAATTCAGATTTACGCATCACCAACTCACTCTTCTATGGTAACTCTGCCGTGGACGAAGACGCTGATATCCGTTCAAATGCCACAACTTATCTCTATTTAACTAACTGTACTATTGTCAGGGATAATCCCGCTTCGATGGCGTGTTTTATGAAATCGACGGTCGCCAGCGGTACTTTTGTGAATAACATTATTATCGGGACGATCAGTAAGTATTGTACGCTTGTTGCCAATTACAACTGCAGTCCTTATTTCGACCTCAGCTCCTACGGTACCGGAAATATCTCAAGCGATCCATTGCTGGATACCAGCTACTACTTGACTTCAACTTCCCCGTGTATCGATACCGGGACCTCTACCGGCGCTCCATCGTATGACCTTGCCGGCAATACCAGACCCCAGGGCCCGGGAATTGACATGGGATGTTATGAATACCTTGTGGCGATAGTTGACACCGATGGCGACGGCATGGATGATGATTGGGAAACCCAGAACTTTGGTGATTTAAGTCAAACCGCCGATGGCGATTACGATAACGACGGCGTCAGCAATCTTGATGAGTATCTCCACGGGACCAACCCGACGGTATTTGCCGATGCCGATGCCGACGGCATGAGTGATGACTGGGAAACCGCCTATATGGGGAATACTTCTCGTGACGGCACTGGCGATTACGACAGTGACGGCGTCTCCGACCTGACGGAATATCTCCAGGGCCGCCGCCCGGACAAAGCCGTGGTCGCCGACACCGACAGCAACTCCGACGGCGTCTCAGACGTCCTCGAACTCGAAGTCTACACTCCGACAATCTGATAAACCAACCAATACCAGGATATTATTATGATCAAAGTTCTTACATTATTAATTTTGTCAGGGGGGATTCTCAATGCCGCAGACACTCAAGTTCAGGTAACGCAGAATGATAATGCGGATAAAACAGCGTTGTCCTCTCAAAACACCACTCCATCAGGTCTTCTTAAGCTTTATGCCGCGGCATATAATAGGAATGATGTTAATACCGTCAGAAAGATATTACATGGTGATTTACTTAACCAATATAAAGATGAATACTTGCGCTATCGTCGCGATAAGGTTAAACCTGATCTGAAAATCAATATCATTAAAGAAAAAACTGAACATGGAGCTACTTTGATCCAGGCATCTTGCTCATTGATCGTAAATAAGCAATATCAATACAAGAATAGAAAAAAGAATTTTCTCGTCAAAAATATTAAAGGCAACTTGAAGATTACTGAAATCAAAATGGTCAAGCCTGAAAAAATTTACAATTTCTGGGAAGCGGTAAAAGCCGCAGATGCGGTTGGAGCCTTTCAAGTAACCGGCAAAGAACGCAAAGGAACTAAAAAAAGCATTGTCATGGGCCGAAACTGGCAAAGCAGTTTCAAATGTTTTATTCTCACCAAAACTGATGCTGAAGGTCTTGTTATCAATATGCCGAAAGAATGGCCTTACAGATATACGGAAAATGGAACATATATTATTCCTCTTGCCGTTTATGATAACGAACTTGTCCCGATTGGAAGATATTTCTCGTTACCCAAAGCGAATGTTAAAGACGTGAAAGAATACAAAAAGATTTTTGTGCAATGGTGCAAGCTAGGAACCGAAGATTTTAAATTAATTTCAGATATCTTGAAAAATAAGCAATTGGAAGCGGTCCAGGGAGGATTGCTGCAATGTTTGTACAAAGAAAAGAAGCTTGCGCATGAATTTGACGACCAAAAAATCACACCGTGGCTCGCATTAATTAATGCTCCGAACCTTTCAGTCAATTCAAAAAAATTTATCGCATTGGAGTTGGCAAAAAATAACTTTCCTCGAATGAAAAAATTTCTTTATGATAATTTTAATCAGGAAAAAAATCTCGGGGTTGTCATCCCGGTGCTGGTAAAATATGACAAGGATAATTTTCTGAAGCAACTCAAACCATATATTGATATTCCTGAAAAAAGAGTTATTGCCTTAAAGTGTGCAGGTTTATTTCGCGATGACAAAGACTTTATTAAAAGTGCTATGAAATATTTTGATGTTAAAGATACGAAAAACCTTAATTATTATATTCCAGTCTTGCTGGCTCCAGAAAACTCCGAAGGCAAAAAATATGTGAAACAGATATTACAAAATTCAAAACCATCAAAAACTACGGCTTTTATATTATTTTGTCTATATAGGTCTAGTTCCAAAGAATATGTAACGCAAGTGTTTAATCTTTGTCAAAAGATAATTGCTAACCGAATTAAAGGACGTGAACAGCTTGCGACTCTAGGAAATGGTATCGCGTATCTGGCTGCAATTGAAGACCGGGAACATTTGAAGCAACTTCTATCAATGGTCAACCCGAAAGATGCGTACAAAAAATATGCTGTTACTATGCTTTACCGGAAAGCTTTAAGGATGCCTTTTAAAACCATTGAGGATATTAATAAATTTCTGGACTCAAATGCAAAGTTGATCAGGAGTCCCCACTATTTGAAGACGACAAATAAAAAATCAAATAATAAGAAAAGGGAGAATGTAAAATGAGAAAATGTCAGATTATTATAACTTTAGCCCTGGTGTGGATGTTTTCATACCATTCATTTGCGCAAGTAGTACCATTAGAACATAAAGAATATTATGAACCGTATAATAGAATTATTGATGCTATAAATAGGCAAGTGGAAGAACTGAATATTGATGTTCCTGGTTTGAATCCACATCCAAAATTAGATGCAAATGGAAATGAAGAACTTGATGAACATGGCAATGTAATAATGGAAGAGCCATTCGATCGATCAAATATAACTCTATATAACCAAATGGCTAGTCAGATTCATACAGAACAAGGTTTTGCTGTTGTACTTAAAAAATTTAAAAAAATGCCAGGAGAAGCTATTTCTTATACTGATGTTAGGGCTCTTGAAACGCTTCTGTTGACTCATTATAAAACACGTAAACAACATCAAAAAATAACATATAATTTATATACCAATGTAACACTTTATTATCCTAATGATGATCCAATAAATTTACAGAATGGTAATGAAGAAAAAAAATGGTATCTTTTTGAAAAATCCACTGCATATCATGACCCACCAGAAGAAACCTATTCCTATCGGTATTATTGGTTAGATGAAGGACATACCATTTCTAATATTGAGGTTTATGATGAATGGCTCCCAATACCAGAACCCGCTCAGGAAATTAACAAAGGCAAAGTTTTGATTCCAGCTATTAACACCTCACAATATCAGAGTATATATGAGAAAGCATTAGTTCCTGGTTCGTCAATTCCGTTACTATGGAAACATTTTATTAACGCTACCGAGGTTATTAAAGACGTTGAGATATTAAACAAACTAATTGATACATATCATCAAGATTATACTTTGCATAATGTAGAAAAAGTTTCCGATGATACAATTCTTGATCAATCAGAGCGCAGAGAAGATGCATCATTTGAGTTTGCTCTTAAGCGGTATTTTGATGATAGTGGTGCATTTGAAGGGCGTTATCTGACTGAAAATTTCAATTTCTATTTTGTAGGCACTGAAGGAACTACTCCTTACTGGCCACATGAAAGATATATGTTTCCAGTTTTATTAGATGAACACGAATTGCATTGGTATCCTGAAGACTCTCATAATCGTGAAGAAGACTGGTGGCTCAGTGAGTCTAAATGGATAAATTTTGATGATAATGAAATCAAAAATTTTACATATACATATAATTATTTAAGCTATTATCACGAAAAAAACACACTGGTATCAATTCAAGGTTATCCAGCATTATTAATAGAAAATAATTGTACTGTGTCGATAGATGATCCAAACCATGAACCCAAAGACAAGCCTGAACTTTGTGTGACCTGTGCTTGTATGGACTGTGTTCGGAAATTTCAACTTATCCTGAACGATAATGGCCTGAATGAGGTCAGTGCTAAAACTCTATTGACCTTTACATCGTCCTCATATTGCAGTATCTCAGGCGGGTGCGGCCTGAAGGCCGCGGTGTACCTTACGGCGAGAAAACATGGCAACATTTTTCCGGCATGCAGTAAGGATCTTAGTTTGAGCGGTCCTTTTATTGGAGCTGGATATCAGCTTGACGAAAATTCTCAAATAGTTAAAGATGCAAACGATAATGAAATTATTGATAATGTCTATAATATCGTTTTGATCAGGCGTGAAAATGGCGCAATTGACGCCTTCAAATTCAAACCAAAGAATTGGACGCCGGGTTCAACCAGTTATCCCACTAATATAACGGACTGGGAAGAGAGAGGTACTCCGGTTAACGGAGGTAACCGCTACCTTGTTCGAATTGATGAGAATAAATATGAATTGCGTTTTTCGGACCAATATAAAACAGTATACTACTTTGATAAAACCCAAAGTGCTACTTTTACAAAAGTAACCCAGGTCAGGGATAATGTTGAACTTGTCTTGGAAGGATGGCCGGATGCAGCAACAGAAAGTGTTAATGAGACATATGGCAGAATTACCAAATGTACTGGTTCCGCGTTAATTGCCAATGTCGACTATCCAAATACAAACGGGATCAGAGTGACATACACAAATCTAAGCGGAAATCCTCTGGCTCAAGTAGAGAGTGCTTATTCTGAAGATTCCGAAAATAATACCGGAACTTTTACTCTCACAAACGAAAATGACGGACAGGTTACCGATATTACTGAAACTGTTTATGATTCACTAACTCAAACCACTACCATCAACTACAAAGCGTCTGACGGAACTCTTGCCAGGCAGATGGTGCGTGTCAGGGATGATATTTCAGATGATGTCTATACTTTAACGGATACGACATCCATTCCCGGCGGCTCATCCTTTACGACAATTACGAAATATCAAAAATTTGATTGGGATACCGAAGTCATCGAAGAGATTGAAGCGGTCGGCACTGATAAGCAGAAAGCCACGGTTTACGGCTATGTCACGGACCCGGAAGCAAACGGCTACTCAAAACTCAAATATTGGATAACTGCACACGGCAATGTCCCGGAAGCAAGTAGAGTATATAATGGAGAGTGGGGGTATTACGTTTACGATTCCAATCATCGTCGGATAAAAAAGTACTCTCCATATGGCAATTCGCTTATTATTGTCGACTCGCAAACTGGCGAAGCGGTTGAACCTAGTTCTTCTGCGTGTATTGTCACTGAATATGATTATACTGGCGTTCACCCTGATGACCAGCCGGATGACGAGTTTTTTAATTTCCGTGCCCGTTCAATTATTACCAAGATACTCGGTTCTGAAGTATCTCGGTCATATAACTGTTATCTCTCGGATAAAACATTGAATATTTCATGTTCAGCTCCCGGGGCGGCATGGAATGCTGCCGGTAACCAGGTCTCATCCTCTGAGTCGTACCCGGACGGAGATGCAAAAGGAGCTCTTAAAAAGACAGTAGCTCCGGATGGATTGGTTTCATTATATACATATTCATCCGGTGGGTTGGTATCAAATGTTAATACCGGTTACAGTTCTGACGGTGCAACCGTCACCGATGGGACCAGCACCACAACTACTTATAATGCTTCGGGACGTGTTATAAGTTCAATTGTCGTCGATATCGCATCCGGACTCACTATTTCACAAGTTAACAATACCCTCGACGGTTGGGGACGAATAACCCGTTCGGATCAGCTTGGCGGTCTCTATACCTCCACCGTCTATGGTTGCTGCGGTCCAGACTCCACTGCTGATGTTAACGGTATTACTACCCTTTATACCTATGACGCGCTCCAGCGTACCTCCAGTACCGCCAGAAATGGTATTTCAACCCTTTACACTTACGATGCCAATGACAACATACTGACAACAACCATCAAAGGGAAAAATAATACCGAACTAACCACTACCAACGTGTATAATACGGCGGGAGAACTAATATCTTCCACTGCGCCGGATAGCTCAGTTATTTCATATAGTGAGGTTATTAATGCTGATGGAACCAGTACCCAAACAGAAACTCATCCCAATGGTACCACTATCATATCTGTATCTAATCTTGATGGTAGTTCAAAATCTATTTCTGGCACCGCTGTCCACCCGATGCGTTTTGAATACGGCATCGAAAACGGAGAACGATTCACTAAAACTATCTATATTAATTCCGATCAGTCTGAAACCCAGTGGACCAAGTCTTATACCGATTTCCTCGGACACCAGTATAAGACTGTTTATGCCGATAGCTCATACTCATTGACCGAATATGATTCAGCCGGGCGCGTAATCAAACAGACCTCTCCCGGCGGCATTGTGACTTTGACCGAATATGACAACCGGGGCCGGATTTTTCGTACCGCCGTTGATATGAATGCCAATAGCCAGATTGATTTGACGGTTGACCGGGTAACCGAATATGCCTATGGCGTAACCACCAAAAGCAGTGCAACTGTCAATAGACGTACTGTCAAGAGCTATCAGGATGGCACCGGGACGCCGGTAACAATTTCCGTTAATGAGTCAGACGTTACCGGGTTGCAACGCTGGGACACTATTTTCAATCAGATTTCAAGTTCAATCACTACTGTTGACCGAGTTAACGTACAAAATATCACTGTCAACACCGAACCCGGTGGTGTTACCATAACTGAGCAGTATACCAATGGACAATTAGTATCCAGTACCCATTCCGTTCTTGGCGCGACCTCCTACACCTATGACGAGTTCAATCGCCAGTCGACCGTCTCCCATACTGAAAATAGTATCAACCAGGAAGTTTCCTATACCTATGACAATATGGGGCGGGTTCTGACCACCACGCAAATGCCGGCCAATCGCGTCACCACCAATGTTTATGACAATATGGGCCGTCGTACCAGCGTTTCCCTACCGGGCAGCCGGACGGTCACCTACACCTACCACGATACCGGTGAACTCGCTACGGTTTCAGGATCGGATACCTATCCGCAGGCTTATACCTATGACGGACTTGGCCGCATGAAAACCCTGACCACCTACAAAGCCTATCCGAATCAACCGGAAGTTACCACCTGGAACTACGACCCACAGCGCGGCTTTATGACCTCCAAAATCTATGCCGACAGCAAAGGGCCGTCATACCAGTACAACTCTGATGGTCAACTGACAAAGCGTACCTGGGCTCGCGGTTCTTATACCGATTACACTTACGATGCGTCAGGCAGCCAAACCGGTATCGACTACTCCGATTCAACTCAGGATATTACCTTTGCCTATGACCAGGGCGGACGTTTGACCACCGTCACCGATGCCGCCGGTACCCATGCTTTGACCTATAATAATGATTCAACTCTTGCATCCGCGACAATACCGTATATATTAAATCATAAGGTCGATTATGCCTATGATACATTGGGACGCAGAAGCTTTATGAGTCTGATGAACAATACAACTCCGGTGTTTGCTACCAGCTATACTTATGATAGCATGAGCCGCCTGGCTACTGTATCCGACGGAACCAATACTGCCACCTATACTCGTGCTACTGGTTCCAGCTTATTGACCAATACCGCGATAACCAATGCTTCAGGGACAATCCTGAATCGTGCCCGTTCCTATGACAACCTGAACCGGTTGACAACAATCTCTAATTCCGTACCTTCCGTGCCGTCCGTGGTTAAAAGTTATTCTTATACCTATAACGACAAGGATCAGCGGACCAAACTGACTTTGGCCGACGGCTCTTACTGGCTCTACTCTTATGACGACAAAGGCCAGGTCACCGGAGGCATCAAATACGACTCCACCGGCAAATCCATTCCCGGCCTTGCGTTCGGGTACAGCTTCGATGATATCGGTAACCGGATCTATGCCGATATGGGCATGCCGCAAATGCGCTATAATTACACTAGTAACGACCTGAATCAATATACCCAAATGACCGTTCCCAGTATTATTCCGGTCACCGGCAAAGCCGCAATCGATGCTAAAGTCACTGTGACCAAAGGTTCGGATAGCAGCGTCCATGCCACAACCCGCGACGGCAAATACTTTAAAGCCGCGGTTCCGGCGGATAACACCAGTGCCAAAGTCACTGAAAACCTGACGATCAATGCTGTCAGATTTGATGCGACTCAGGATAAGGATATTGTAGCAACAACCACTCGTACCGGCACTGCGGACAAAACTCCGCAAACCTTTACTTACGACGACGACGGCAACATGCTGACCAATGGCGACTGGACCTATACCTGGAACGCTGAGAATAGGTTGATAGAAGCGGTTAAGACAAATGACACAAAGCTGGAATTCATGTATGATTATATGGGGCGTAGAATAGACAAGAAAGTTTACACGTATTCACCTTCAACTTTCAACTTTCAACTTTCAACTCACCAAAAGTTCGTTTATGATGGCTATCTCCAAATAGCCGAGTTTGACACAAGCAATGTTATCCAAAAATCCTATTTATGGGCTAGTTCCAATACTATGGAATGGCAAAAAGATCATACTAATAGCAAATATCACTACAGTATGTACGACGGAAATAAAAACATCATTGGTACAGTGGATGCTGCTGGTATGTTGACCTCTTTTTATGAATATAGCCAGTTTGGTAAAATTTTGACTAAATCTGGTACTTATGCCGATAGCAATAAATTCCGATTCAGCAGCGAATATCATGACGATGAAACCGTTCTTATTTACTATAACTACCGGTACTATGATCCTGTATTGGGCAGATGGATAAGGAGGGACCCGTTAGGGGAATTAGATGATGCCGTTTATATTTTTAATGCCAACAATGGAGTCAGTTATATAGATGTTTGGGGCTTGAAAAAGGTTAAAAAGCCATATTGGAAAAAGAAAAGAAATAATAGATATGAAGCCCAAGGGGATGAATTGACTCTTAAACAATTAGCAAAAATTGTTTCAAAAAATAAAACAGGTCAAAAGGAAAAAGATTGGGTTTGTATTTGGCCAGAAAAAATGGAATATTGGACCAAATACCCAGTTGCTCAGGACTGTGCAATTGCTGATGTTTCAAATTTGGTCAAGGATTATGGTACCGTACAGTATATGATTCCAGATATAAATAAAGATACTGAAAGTGTATTTTCTCAAGGGTTATTAGCTATGTTTAAGAAAGCAGGCAAAAGTATTTTACACAGATACACGTCTGGCGCAGATGCTGCAACTAAGTTAAAAAAGCTATCTGGACAGGGCAAAACTCCCATTGGTAAGTTAGTTGTTGCAGGGCATCATGTGAAAGGTCAAGGTATATATCATGACGACATTTCATTTAAGGTAAGTGATATCATGAGTATTGCAGATGAGAACAATAACTCTAAGAATTCTCCAGAAAATGCAGCAAAGAAAATCGGCCCACCCAAATGCTGGTTTTCTAAAAATGCAAAAATATATGGATTTGCATGTTATACCGCTGAAAAAAAAGGTTGGAGTGATAATTTTGCATCATCTGTCGCACGGGAAGGGAGTACCGTTTACGGAACAAAAAACAGAGCGATGTTAAATAATAACGGGGTCGCGTGGATTGAGTATCATAAAAAAAAGGTTTCTAGTTATACAAAGCTAGATACATTGGATGGATGGCATCCAATATCAGGAACACAATGATGAAACGGAGATATAAATGAAAAGGTATGTTATTTATTTGCATGCATTGATAATAGTTTTAAGTATGGGATGTTCAACTGTTTCTTCCCCAAAGAGTATAGAGGCAAGGAAGAATTCATGGATTTTATTAGCATCAATAGAGCCTCAGGACATAAAAAAAATTTCCATATGTAAAGCGAAGAATGGTAAAACTTTTATTTTGGACGAAAATGATGAGAAAGAAATTTATTCAACAAAAAATATTGATGATTTTTATTTAATTTCTAATGGTTTATTCTGTCATTTGAAGAGATCTCAAGGAATTGATAAATGGGGAAATAGACTTATATATGGTTGTGGTTGTGCAGGAGTGCTGTACACTATTAAAATCAAGCTGTCGGATTATGAATATACTATTTTTGCTGAGCACCCTGGATTTTCTTTTGGAGATAAAAGTATTCCATTCTATTCATATCCATTGGCATACTGGCTTAACGATAAAGTCTTAAAAGCGACAGGGCAAAAGCCTTCAGAGTTTTTTGTTAGGTGTCTTAGTGGCGAATACGAATTAGAGCGTGGGAGAAAATATTGGTTAAGATTTAAAAAAGAAGAAGAAAATCGTTCAAAAAATTTAATACCAACAAAAAAATAAAACAAAAATTTTTATTTTAGGCGTATGTGTTCAGCGAGTTCCATTCGACAATAATGGTAATATCAATTACCATAAAAACATAATGGATTTTACTTTTTATCACTGAAAATGTGTGTAGTCAGCGAGTTTTACTACTGTATACCGTTTTGCATGCCTAAAACGGCAGAAAAATCTGAAAACAAGGCAGGAAATGACCTCTGTTAGTATATATTAAATCATAAGGCCGATTACGGTTATGATACATTGGGACGCAGGACATCTATGAGTCTGATGAATAATAGTACGCCTCTGGGTGCTACCCAGTATACCTATGATAGCATGAGTCGCCTGGCGACTGTATCTGACGGGACCCACACCGCCACTTATACCCGTGCCACCGGTTCCAATCTGCTGACTAATGCCTCTATTTCTGATGGTACTAACACCGTGCTTAATCGGGGCAGAGTTTACGATAACCTCAATAGATTAACCTCTATTACCAATTCCGTTCCTTCCGTGCCCTCCGTGGTGAAATCGTATTCCTATACTTATAACGACAAAGATCAACGCACTAAAATTACCTTTGCCGATGGTTCATATTGGGATTATACCTACGATGACAAGGGCCAGGTGGTTTCTGCGGTTCGTACCCCTGCCGCAGGCAGTACAATGCCCCTGGGTGCTACCCAGTTTGGTTACAGCTTCGACGATATCGGCAACCGGATCTATGCCGATATGGGCATGCCGCAAATGCGCTATAACTACACCAGTAACGCCCTGAACCAGTATACCCAAATGACTGTTCCCGGCATTATTCCGGTCACCGGCAAGGCCGCGACTGACGCCAAAGTAACCGTTACCAAAGGCTCGGATAGCAGCGTCCATGCCACTACCCGCGACGGCAAATATTTCAAAGCCGCGGTCCCGGCAGATAACACCAGTGCCAAAGTCACTGAAAACTTGACCATCAACGCCGTCAGGTTTGATGCAACTCAGGACAAAGATGTCGTTGCAACAACCACTCGTACCGGCACTGCGGACAAAACTCCGCAAACCTTTACTTACGACGACGACGGCAACATGCTGACCAATGGCGACTGGACCTATACCTGGAACGCTGAGAATAGGTTGATAGAAGCGGTTAAGACAAATGACACAAAGCTGGAATTCATGTATGATTATATGGGGCGTAGAATAGACAAGAAAGTTTACACTTATTCACCTTCAACTTTCAACTTTCAACTTTCAACTCACCAAAAGTTCGTTTATGACGGGTACTTGCAGATAGCCGAGTTTGACATAAGTAATGCTATTCAGAAGTCTTATACCTGGGCTGGGTCCAGTACCATGGAATGGCAAAAAGATCATATCAACAGCAAATACCATTACAGCATGTATGATGGAAATAAAAACATTGTAGGAACAGTGGATAATACCGGTACATTGACTTCTTCATACGAATATTCACCGTTTGGGAAAATCCTCTCAAAATCCGGTACTTATGCCGATAGTAATAAATTCCGATTCAGCAGCGAACACCACGACGACGAAACCGGTCTTGTTTACTACAATTACCGGTATTATGACCCGGAATTAGGCAGATGGATAAAACGAGACCCCGTAGGAGAAGTAGATAATTCCTTGTACATTTATATTGCAAATGACTCTATAAGCAATACAGATATTCTCGGTTTACAACCTTTCTGGAAGAAAAAATCGAAAAATATATATGAGGCTGTTGTCGATGGAGCTACGCTAAAGCAATTGGCTAAAATGATTACAGGAGACGAAAGTGATTCGCCGTGTATTTGGATTAAAGGGAAAAAAAAGTGGAAGAATTACCCGGCTGCTACTGAATGTGCTAAAGCAGATGTTTCTAACCTTCTTGCAAAAAGAGACGCAAGAAAACTTGGCAAGAACAACGATATATATATGGTGGCGAAGGAAGATGATGAGTTTATTGAGTCAGTCAAAAAATTGTTCCATGCCCCAAAGCCATGGACATCAGGAAAAGACGCTGCAGAACATATTCAGAAGAACAGCGGAGAAGGGAAAAAACCGATTACACGTTTGTATATTGGGGGGCATCATCATTATGGTGCTAAAAAAATAAGTGGATTTCAAGCATCAGATCTTATTGCTGTAGCATCCCATAAGAACCAAATAAAGAATAACGCGGAGAATTCTCGGAAAAAAATAGGGCCGCCTAAATGCTGGTTTACAAGAGACTCCGAGGTATGGGGCTTCGGTTGCATTACCGAGCGTGGATGGATGGATGACTGGGCAAAAACTGTTATGCGTAAAGGCTCAACTATTTATGGGGTAAAAGGTCCTGATCTTATATATGGAAATGGGCGCAAAATGCTATTCCGACAGGAAAAAAAGAATAAGAGGGATACTATAATAACAAACTCTGTTATTAGATCAATATTGAAACCTGAAGTACTTAAGTTAGGATGGAAAAATACACATGGGCTCAATTAAAAAGAGAATTGTTATGAAGTATAGGACTCTTGTTTTAATCGTATTTTACTCAATGATTTTAATGGCTTTAGGTTGTATGCATAGAGATAAGCTTAAGCCTATTGATTCACAACAACTATTAGGAAGAGTTGCAGATGAAAATTTATGTAACAGTTTAGCTCAAAAAGACTCCTTGGAAAAAGTAATCATTTCGCGTTTTGTCGATGAAGGAATAAAGAAAATAACAATTTATGATAAACACGAATTAGAAAGTATTCAGCAATGTCTTTTTGTTGCCACTCGAAATGTGTTTATTCCTCATCAAAATATAACTGCAGGAGAGGCTCCATTCTATAAAATTGATATATACTTGAAAAATTATAAAATATCAGTATGGCTGTTTTCCAGAGGTTATTCCAGTTGTGCTTACGCAATATCGGGAAAAATGTTTCATTGTAAAGAGTTAGTGCATGCCGTTTCTCGAATCATGAAAAAATATGAATGTAAGAGCATTCCGTCAGAGGTGCTTAAATACATAGAGAAAAATTGGCCTTAATGTCCTATCTCTTTTTAGGGGTGTAGGTATCTCGTGAGTTTCATGTGACGATAATGGTAATATTTATTATCATAAAAAACATAATTAATTTTACTTTTTATCAGTGAAAATGTGAGTTGTTTGACAGTTTTGCGACTGTATACCGTTTTGCATGCCTAAAACGGCAGAAAAATCTGAAAACAAGGCAGGAAATGACCTCTGTTAGTATATTACGCCTATGACACATTTGGACGCAGGAGCTCTATGAGTCTGATGAACAACACAACCCCGGTTGCGACAACCAGCTACACTTATGACACCATGAGCCGCCTGGCAACGGTTTCCGATGGCACCAATACTGCCACCTATACTCGTGCTACTGGTTCAAGCTTATTGACCAATACCGCGATAACTAATGCTTCAGGGTCAATCCTGAATCGTGCCCGTACCTATGACAACCTGAACAGGTTGACAACTATCTCTAACTCAGTGCCTTCCGTGCCGTCCGTGGTTAAATCGTATTCCTATACTTACAATGTAAGCGTTGAATGACGGGCATCTTTTTTCTTATCGTGAAGGAAGTATGGTAAGCTTCAGTTAATTTAATTGGAGATTACTATGACTCGAAAACAAAAAATCGTGCGCTGGGAAAAAATCCTCAAACGTCAGGTCGCAAGCGGGAAAAGTCTGTCCGGATTCTGTCGAGATGAACAGATCAACTACAAAACCGCGTTGCGGTGGCGTGACGTAATTGATGCGACGGCATCAAGTTCATCAGAGTGTCCTCAGGTAAATTTTATTGAAATACCGCAAGCTGTCGCATCGCACGTACCCGCCGGGCGTCCGGCGCGGTGGCGTCATTCCCGGTCAAAGTCGAAATCATCGAATCAATCTTCGTCAAGCTTGCTTGAACTGGAGTTTCCCGGTCGACTGATCCTGAAAATTCCGCCAGGATTCGATCCGAAGACGTTCAGTCAAGTAGTGGAACTTTTACGGGAGGAGATATAATGCTGGGCATTCCCGCGTCAGTCAGGATTTATTTGTGTGCCGATCCGGTGGATCTGCGCAAGTCGTTCAATACGCTGCCCGGCGTGGTACGGCAGTTGATGCTGGAGGAGCCGTTAAGCGGACATCTGTTCGTCTTTTACAATAAGCGCAAAAATCTGATGAAAATCATCTACTGGGATCGCGACGGTTATGCGATTTGGGCCAAGCGGCTGGAACGCGGCACCTTCCGGATTCCGCGCAACTTGACGGTCGCGAAGCAGCTTGATTTGCGCGAATTTCACGTGATGATCCAGGGCATTGTGCCGAAGCGTTACCACAAGCGTTTCAACCTGCCGGAAAATCGTTGACTCAGCCTCAAAACAAGCTGTTTACTGCTTGAAAAAATGATGATTTATGCTATATTTTTTTATGGTAAAATCAGTCGTGTAAGCATAGGAGCGTGATAGTTTAAAATGGTGGTTGAATCGATTTCAAGTCTGGCGGAAGCCAAGCAGATAATCGTAGAACAAAATGCTATTATTGAAACACTTCAAAATCAGCATAAGACAGCAATCGCAGAGCTTCAAAATCAACTTGACTGGTTCAGACGTCAGGTCTTCGGGGAAAAATCCGAACGCTTTATTGATCCGTCGCCGGATACGCTGATGTTGCCGGGATTCGATACGGCTCCGGCAAATGAGCCTCAACCTGAAACCGCATCTATCAACTACGAACGCCGGAAGCATCGCAACCAGACTGGATGGCAGAAATTCCCCGACGATCTGCCGCGCGAAGAAATTATTATCAAGCTGCCGGCAGCCGAACGGATCGGGCCGGCCGGCCAGGAACTCAAACTGATCGGTTATGACGTTTTCGAGCGTCTGGCATGGCGCAGCAGCTATTTCGTAAAAGTCTTCAAACGTGAAAAATATGCCGACCCGAACAACGCTACCGTTGGCGTCGTGACCGCGCCGCATCCCGGCGATGCCCTCGACAGCAAGACCGGCAAGAGCAAGTTCGATGCCTCGTTTATCTCGCAGATGGTCACCGAAAAATGCCTCGATTACCTGCCGCTGTATCGTCAGCAGGAACGTCTGGCGCGGGTAGGGATCGAGGTCAACCGTTCGACCCTGTGTCGTCTTTTTGGCGGCGTCGCCGAACTGCTCACTCCTCTGTACGAACGCAATATCGAACTGATTTTGAACAGTGAAATTATTCACGCGGATGAATCGAGCATGCGCATGCAGGATCCCGGCACGGGAAAATGCAAAAAAGCTTATCTCTGGTGCCGGATGACCGGGATCGGTCCGCCGATAGTCGCCTTCGCCTTCGACCTTAGCCGCAGCGGCGAATCGGCAAAAAAATATCTGGGCGAATATCAGGGAACCGTGATCTCCGATCAGTACGACGCCTATATTCAATTGGAAAATGATGAAAAATGCAACCTGGAACTGGCCGGTTGCTGGGCTCACGTGCGCCGTTATTTTGAAAACGCCCTGAACGCATATCCGTCAGAGGCGGAAAAGATGTTGAAACTGATCCGGCAACTCTACATGACCGAACGTCAGGCCAAAGAAAACGCCGCCGAACGCGGGACCGAAAAAGTCCTGTTCGAATGCCGCCAGAAATTACGCGCTAAAATCTCGCGAGACGTCGTTGACCGGATATTTGACGAGTGCGACAGACTGAAGTTGAACAACGAACCGTCATCGTTGATCTATAAAGCCGCGAACTATGCGGCAAAAGCCCGAACGCGACTGTGTCGCTTCCTGAGTAACCCCAAAATTAATATCGATAACAATCCGGCTGAAAACGCGATCCGTCCGATCGCGCTCGGACGCAAGAATTACCTGTTTGCGGGCAATGAAACCGGCGGGCAAAATCTGGCAATGCTGCTAAGTCTGCTGGTGACCTGCAAACAGAATAAAAAGAATCCGCAAGCCTGGTTGGAATATGTCCTGACGCACCTGCAAACCACTCCGGCGCAAAATATAGACATCCTCCTGCCGCAGAACTTCCAACCGGAAGAAGAATAAAACCGTCCGCCCCCTGTCCGTCATTCAACTCTTACCTTACAATGACAAAGATCAACGCACTAGAATAACTTTTGCTGATGGTTCATATTGGGATTATACCTACGACGACAAGGGCCAAGTGGTTTCTGCGGTTCGTACCCCTGCCGCAGGCAGTACAATGCCCCTGGGTGCTACCCAGTTTGGGTACAGTTTCGATGATATTGGCAACCGGATCTATGCCGATATGGGCATGCCGCAGATGCGCTATAACTATACTAGTAATGACCTGAACCAGTATACCCAAATGACTGTTCCCAGTATCATTCCGGTCACCGGCAAAGCTTCGGCTGACGCAAGAGTCACTGTGACAAAAGGCTCAAGCGGTTCGGTCGTTAATACCACCCGGACCGGGGCATTCTTCCAGGCCGATATCCCGGTTGATAACAGCAGCGGAAAAGTTACCGAGAACCTGACCATGTCCGCGGTCAAATACGACCCGGCCCAGGACAAAGATGTCGTAGCTACCGCGTCCCGTTCCGGATCGGTTGACAAGACCCCGAAATTCTTTACTTACGATGACGACGGCAATATGCTGACTAATGGCGACTGGACCTACGCCTGGAACGGTGAAAACCGTTTAATACAAGCCACGAATCTCACGAATAACACGAATTTAGAGTTTGCTTACGATTACAAAGGTCGCAGAATCTATAAGAAAGTCTATACCGGTACGACCGGCAACTGGACGCTTTCCGCATCCAAGAAATTCGTCTATGACAATTTCGTCCAAATTGCCGAATATGACGCGATGACCTCTGATACGCTTAAAAAGTCGTATCTCCGTGATCTGGATGAATCCTTATTAAACGTCAACGATAACGGTACCCGTTATTACTACAACATTGATGGCAATAAAAATGTCCGGTCGATAATTGATGCAAGTGGTAATGTCGTGGCTGAATACGAGTACAGTCCTTTCGGAAAACTGATCGGTCGCCGTGGTTTATATGCACTCGAAAACCCGTTCCGGTTCAGTTCTGAATACCATGATGACGAAACCGGACTTGTATATTACAACTACCGCTATTATAGTACAGAACTAGGTAGATGGTTGTCCCGCGACCCGATCCTTGAGGATGGCGGCTTCAACCTCTATGGGATGGTTGATAATAATCCGGTGGACTTCATTGATTTGTTGGGATTGGATGGAACATCCTTCATTAGTCCCGATTGGTTACATGGTGGCGATTATGATGGTGTTAATAAAGAAGCCGAAGAGCATGGTAGTTGTTCAAGTGGAGCACAAAGTCCTCTGACCGGACTTGAGAATCTAGCGAATTTACCATATAACCTATTATTGGCAACTGGAGCTCTTGTAGATGGTGTCTTTGTTCAGTTTCCGCAGGAAATGTACAGTTGGGGTTCCGATTTCAACAAGATGGCCAATGGTCAGAATGACTTAGACAGCGGAGTTTATAATTGGGCTTTAGGTATATATTCTGGAGGAGGAGACTCTGGTGACGTAGCGATTGAAGCAGCAAAGCAAATATCTGGTTATAGTTACGGGGAGAGTTTGAATGCTGCTCTAATGTATGGCCTTAAGACTGGAGATTATTCTCAATTTCAGATTGGCGTCGGACAAATATTAGGCGCGGCATTGTTGTCTGAAGCATTGAATAGCTTGCCGAGATTACCGAACAAATGCTCTCTTGGAGGATGTTTCATTGCCGGCACTCAAATACGCATTCCGGACGGAATGATTAATATTGAAGATATTAAAGAAGGAGATTTTGTTTTAGCGACAGACCCGGAGTTGCAAAAGACAGAAAAATACAAAGTTATCGAAACAATCATCAGACTTGTCCCTCGTGTATACGAATTAACGTTCGACGGAGTAGAGACAATCACTGTGAGTCCTGAACATCCATTTTGGATCGTGGATCAAGGCTGGACTCAAGTTAAAGATTTAAAAGTTGGTAGTTTCGCCTTAACCATTGAAGGAAAGAAAATTCAATTAACCGGCATAAAGTTGATTGAAAAGGAAACAACAGTCTATAATATTACAGTTGCAGGTATTCACACGTATCATGTTGGAAAAATAGGTATACTTGTTCATAATAAAGCGAATAGATCAAAAATATTTAGAAAATATGGGGGTGGAAAAAAACAGGTAGATGCGGTTGCAAGAGAAACTGGCATGACAAAAGTTCAAAGGAAAGAATTTGGGAAGTACTTAGAAGGACGGAAAGGTTCGATGGGAAAAGGTGGCGCTGACAATTTTACTTTTACAGAACTTCTTGAATTGGCACAAGAATTTCTAGGAAAATGACATATGGAAAACAGTATAGATTGCAAACAATCATTCTCATTCCGCATTATCGGATTAGATGATTCTAAAATTTCAGTCATGATGAATACATTTAAAGATGTTCGGATTGGTAAACTTAAAAATTCTTTAGCATCAACATTTGTAATCCCTATCACAAATGAACAAGATGCTAAAAAAATCAAAGATAAATTTTATGAGTTTAATATCGGGAATATGGAGTACGGAATATGGGTATCCCTTGTGTCAGAACTCGACGAAGATGGACTAAAAGTTCCTGATTACATTTCTGAATTACATCGTAATATTGGAGGGAAATTAGACTTTTCGTTTACAATAGTTTAATAATTTTCTTATTAAAGAAAGTGATAATCTGAGTTTTACAACGGACTAATTTGGGAGCAGCTATGAGTAATGGAGATGTTTTTCGAGCCGAGAAATATTCATTTGTTCTCTTAAACATTTCAAGCGATTTGATAAAGGAATTGACAGAGATTTTTGATATTGACGTAAGTTTTGGTTTATTGAGAGAATCATCAGTTCCTGTTGCTGTTATCAGCATGTATGATGAATCAAATATAGATAAAATAATAGGAGCTATCGAGCATTTGCATTTAGATGAAAGCACTTATGAAATACGTATATCTTTAGTAACCGAATCAGACAGTGATGGATTGAGCGTCCCAGACTTTATTACACATTTACACAGAAGAATAGGAGGTCATATTAGCTTTTCTTATGTGTTGGTATAAATTGGCGGACGCGGGGTGGCGGACGCGACGTGTAAGGGGACGCGGGTTCACACCTACACTATTAACGGCGCGGGGTCATCCATTTAGGTTCCTGTCAAGTTAAAAAAAAGGACGCGGGGTCACACCTACACTATTGCTGGGCGCGGGGTTACTGCTGGGCGCGGGGCTGGGCGCGGGGCTGGGCGCGGGGTCACACCTACACTATTGGGCGCGGGGTTGGGCGCGGGGTTTGGGCGCGGGTTGGGCGCGGGGTCACACCTACACTATTTTGGGCGCGGGGTCACACCTACACTATTGACTTTTTTCTGGGCGCGGGGTCACACCTACACTATTTGGGCGCGGGGTTTGGGCGCGGGGTCACACCTACACTATTTGGGCGCGGGGTTTGGGCGCGGGGTCACACCTACACTATTGTTGGGCGCGGGCTGTGTGGGCGCGGGGTCACACCTACACTATTGACTTTTGTGGGCGCGGGGTCACACCTACACTATTGACTTTTGTATATATATCGTGGTTGACATATCTCTTGCATCCGCGACAATACCGTATATATTAAATCATAAGGTCGATTATGCCTATGATACATTGGGACGCAGGACATCTATGAGTTTGATGAATAATAGTACGCCTCTGGGTGCTACCCAGTATACCTATGATAGCATGAGCCGCCTGGCTACTGTATCTGACGGGACCAATACCGCCACCTATACTCGCGCCACCGGTTCCAATCTGCTGACTAATACCTCTATTTCTGATGGTACTAACACCGTGCTTAACCGGGCCAGAGTTTATGATAACCTCAATAGATTAACCTCTATTACCAATTCCGTTCCTTCCGTGCCGTCCGTGGTTAAATCGTATTCCTATACTTATAACGACAAAGATCAACGCACTAAAATAACCTTTGCCGACGGTTCTTATTGGGACTATACTTACGACGACAAAGGGCAGGTCACTGGCGGTATAAAGTATGACTCAACGGACAAGGCTATTCCCGGCCTTGCGTTCGGGTACAGCTTCGACGATATTGGCAACCGGATCTATGCCGATAAGGGCATGCCGCAAATGCGCTATAACTATACCAGTAACGATCTGAACCAATATACCCAAATGACCGTTCCGGGCATTATCCCGGTCACCGGCAAAGCCGCAATCGATGCTAAAGTAACCGTGACCAAAGGTTCGGATAGCAGCGTCCATGCCACTACCCGCGACGGCAAATACTTCAAAGCTGCGGTCCCGGCAGATAACACCAGTGCCAAAGTCACTGAAAACCTGACCATTAATGCCGTCAGGTTTGATGCGACTCAGGACAAAGATATTGTTGCGACTACAACTCGTACCGGCACTGCGGAGCAAACCCCGCAAACCTTTACTTACGACGATGATGGCAATATGCTGACCAATGGCGACTGGACCTATATTTGGAATGGTGAAAACAGACTGATTGCAGCCGAAAAGTCGGACCAAAGACTGGAGTACAGCTATGACTATCAAGGTCGCAGATTCAGCAAAAAGGTTTATACCGGTTCAACCGGAAACTGGACGTTATCTAATGAAGAAAAATATGTATACGATAACAATAATCGTATCGCATTGTATAATGGTTCAAATATTTTACAAAAGATATATTGGTGGGGTGAAGACTTGTCTGGTTCACTAGACGGAGCCGGAGGAGTTGGTGGTTTATTGGCCGTAACCGATACAAGCAGCTATTATTCGATGTATGATGGTAATGGGAATATAATGGCCTATGTTGATAGCAGTGGTACTTCCGTTGCTGAATATGAATATAGTCCGTTTGGACGTATACTCAAACAAACCGGAACGAAAACTGGTGATCTGACATACGGTTTCTCAACGAAAAATTATGAATTTGAAACTGGTATATTAAACTATCGTTACCGCCAATATTTCGTTAATATAGGTCACTGGATGTCTCGGGACCCTATTGGAAATTTTGTTGGTGAAAAAAGCAAAATGAAATTAAATTTAATTTATGGTTTTGTTATAAATAATCCATTAAATTATTTTGATAAATATGGATTTTCTATATTTTGGCATTGTCGTAGAAAAATTAATGAGGGAGGATTAGCAGATTTAGATATAATGATAATAAGGATTTTTAATTCTCAACATGAATATCTTTTTATTGGTACAGATCCTTGGAATAAATCCACTGGTACAGGTTATGGTTTTGTGCCTGGTATGAAAGCAGGAGATCGCCCTAAGGTGGAAACATATGAAGTTAAACCTTCAGAGTGTAAATCTTGTGATATTGACAGAACTGGATTAGTTACATACTATATTCAAACGGATAATCCGGCACAGCAATATGAGAAAAGAACCTCACTAAGAAGACTTGAGCATGGGCATGGAAAAGGAACTCCCTGTTGCATGGCAACTATTGGACAAGTTGCTAACTGTGTAAAAAATGCTCCTGCCCAAAAAGATTATTATGCTCCTGGATTAGACGATATCATGAAAAAAGACTTTTTTCAAAAATTTTATGTATGTATGGATTGGGTTGAAGATGCTAAAAAAGGCTGTTGTTTGAACTGTGGTAACTTTCGCTCAAGTATATAATGACTTGAATCTGTAAAAATTCAAATTAAGCTTACTGTAACAGGAGATATATAAATTTAACTTACCGTCCGTTATATTATTATCAAATGATTCGGTTAGAAAATATGGAAAAAACAAGGAGATAAATAAGTTAAGAGCATTGGTAGATTTTCAGATGTATTTACAAATAAAAAATAAAGTCAGTAAAACCTTCCAAGGGTTTAGAGAGATATAACATGAAGAAGAATAAAATTCATTGTATTTGGTTCATACTACTTATTTTATCTAATGTCTCCACCGCAATTATTGTATTTCAAATATTAATTTTGCTGTTCAATGGGGATAAAATCAAAATTTTATTGTGGCATACGGAGCAAATTAAATTCATTCTTGATAGTGTAGACAGACGCTTGCAACGAGATGATAAATTGCTGGCAAAAGATATTCATACTTTTAATGAAAAATATATAATTTCAACAGAGAATAGTCATTATCATGAATTAGCGAGCGAATATATGCGCGACGAGTATAAAAATTATGTATTTCATTATCAAGGGAAACATAATCAGAATAAACCTGAAAAAAACATTGCCGAGTGAGAGTCTCTGGTGAGTGTGTCCAGCGAGTTCCATACGGCAGTAATGGTAATATTAATTAACATAAAAGCATAGTGAATTTTACTTTTTATCAGTGATAAGTGTGTGTTGTTTGACAGTTTTGCGTATTTTGCCCTGTGCATTGCTCACGCTTATATATATATCGTGGTTGACATATACCCTTGCATCCGCGACAATACCGTATATATTAAATAGTGACGTCGCGTATACTTATGACACCCTTGGAAGAAATACAGGTATGACGCTCAATCAAAACAGTTCCGCAGTATTTAGTCAGACTTATACTTTC
This sequence comes from Victivallales bacterium, assembly GCA_963676655.2. GTDB lineage: Bacteria > Verrucomicrobiota > Lentisphaeria > Victivallales > Victivallaceae. The sequence continues at coordinate 1,451,585 of CAXXKX010000002.1, forward strand.
GATTCCATGAGCCGGGTTGCTACCATTTCTGATGGTACTGACACCTTTACTTTCAATCGTCTTTCCGGTTTAAATATGTTAGGCAGCGTAGTTGGCACAAATAGTTCCGGAACAATTCTGACAACAACCAAAAGTTATGACAATGCCCGGAGACTGCTTTCAACTAGTAGTGTTTTTGGCAGTACGACAAAATCATATTCGTATGATTACAATACCAAAGATCAACGTACCAAACTGACCTTGCCAGATGGTTCGTATTGGACATATTCCTACGATGATAAGGGACAGGTCACCGGCGGCGTGAAGTATGATGCTCAGAATGTCGCCATACCTGGTCAGATGTTTGGCTATGCCTTTGACGACATCGGCAATCGGACTACGATGCAGAACAGCAGTCTGAATTATACCTACACCTCGAATGACCTGAATCAATATACCCAGATGACCATTCCTGGGTTACTGCAAGTTACCGGGAAAGCGTCTGAATCCGCCAGAGTCACGGTATCCCGTGGCGACGGTTCTGTCGCATCGACAACTCGCAGTGGTAAATATTTTAGTACGAACTTGCCGGTTGACAATACTTCCGCTAATGTCAGTGAGAATTTGACGATAAACGCAGTCAAATTTGATCCGGCTCAGGATAAGGATATTGTTGCATCAACCAGCCGGACCGGAACTGCGTTAAAAACGCCTCGTCCTTTTACTTATGATGACGATGGTAATATGACGTCCGATGCAGTGTGGACATATACATGGAACGGCGAAAACCGGCTTACCGAGGCGGTAAAAACCAATGATAAGAAATTGGAGTTCGCTTATGATTACACGGGACGTCGCATATATAAGAAAGTATACAACTGGGTAAGTGGCGCATGGTCACTCACTACTCACAGAAACTATGTGTACAATGACGACAAACTGTTGGTCGAGTATGACGGCGTCACTGGCAGTTTGTTGCAAAAATATATATGGCAACCGGGCAATGTGGGACAGGATGTACCGTTAAGCGTGGCGGATACTGGAGCCGGCATGACATATTATTATATCGTTGACGGGAATAAAAACGTCCGGGCGTTGATAGATTCATCCGGAAACGTTCTGGCTGAATACGATTATACCCCATTCGGTCGAATCAACGGTCAATCCGGCACTTATGCCTCAACCAATCCGTTTCGTTTCTCCAGCGAATACCACGACGACGAAACCGGCTTGGTCTACTACAATTACCGTTATTACAGTCCCGAATTGGGAAGATGGACAAAAAGAGACCCGATTGGAGAAATAGACGGAAAGAATGTATATGGAATGATTGGGAATAATGCAATATATTATTATGATATTTATGGATTAGGTTGCGAAATCATACCGGAAGAGGATTATTTCCATGAAATAAAAATATATAAGCGTAAATATGATGAAAATGGGAAGCCATTGGTTGATACTTCTCTTTTGCAAAAAACAAATTTTAGAGGTGGAACTTCGACTGAATTTTCAAAAGATATAAAGAATGTTCCTCCTGTATTTGTTAAATATATAAACGATAAAGGAGGCAATTGTTGTTGTGTAAAAGATGATACTGGGAGTTATGCGACAAAAATTCATTGGTGGAAAGTGAAGCCAGGAATACCTGCAAAGTATGATAGTGGATATTTTGCATCAGGAGTCATTAGTGGAACTTTGCTTACATATACTAATTGGCATGAATATCAAGAAGTGTATTTGTTAAAATATCGGTATGATAATACTATAGATATTGCTGAGAAGAGAGCAAAAAAATATTCTTGTAAGAACAACATCAAGCATAATATGGATTGTGAGGGACTCAAAGCTTGGGTCCGATGGGAGAAGGCTATTGCTAGCTTCTATGCAAAGGAAGTTTGGAATCCTCCAACCTTATTTGACAAGTCATATGGTCATTTTACAAGCAACGTTTCTGATCAAACATTAAATAAATTGATGAAAAACTTTAATCTTTTCTCATGGCAAGATAAATATGACCCTAAAATGTGGGAAATGAATGAATGGGGGGGGAAATTAATATTAAAGCCAGAAGGGGTTGGTATATGAAATATAGTTCGGCATGCTGCTTCAAGATGAAGATATTATATGCTTTTTTTATTAACGCTTTATTTTGTTACAACGTACAATGCCTCAATAATGCAAATCATTCAACTCAGCAACCAGATAAATATATACATAAAGAATACAAATTAATATTTACTCAACTGCATGATTATGGAATACCGAATGCAAAGAATGCAGAAGCTATAATAATACCTCATGGAAATCATATGACATTGGGGTATTGGAGGATAGGATTGCATCATAATATTAGGAATAAAGAGTATATCTTCAATACCGAAATAATTTTTGACCCACTTGAAGGAGATGAGATTAAGGTTGGTTCGAAAAAGTTTTTATTTCAAGTTGACAGAGCTATTCAATTAGCCACGCAGATTGCAGAAAAAGGAGTTATTACCCCTTTAAGCGTATATCATATTGGTCTATTGATAACTTTCGCGGTACATCTCAATGATTTAAATATGCGTAAAGATGCAAACAGAATTGTTAATATTTTAGTTACCAAATTCGGTTTAGAGCGCATCATATTTGAGACGAAAAATTTTATTGCTGATGATAAATATCTGAAAATATTTAATATATTCAAACGCGATAAGGATTGGCAAAAATATGGGAATTCAGTTTATGAGCTACTAATTAAATATAAAACTTGTTGGAGGATTAGACCAGCAATAGATTTATTATATGAACGCATAAAAGAGAGACAGCGTGAATTTGAAGTTCCAAAAGATGTCGAGGACAAGCTTTCACCTTCAAACCTGACTTTACTGAAAAAAATGCCGGGAATTGCTGTTTGTATAGATCCTCTATGTTTATTTTTTGATAATAAAGGTCTTAATGTTCCTAATTGGCTTTTTGTCCCATGCAGGAAAACAGGAGAACAAGATAAAATTTTGGATATAATATTCAAAAAAGGAGTAGATGCGCTTCCAGCTCTGATTGAATCTGTTGATATTTCATATCTTTGTAATGCTATACCATTAGAAGCCTGTGGAGAATCAAACATTCTTTATAAAAACTCCTTAGATCCGCAAAAAACACATGATGCACATGAGCTATATAAAAAGTTTGATTCTCGTCCAATGAGTATTGGAGAGGTTTCATATAGTCTTCTTTGTTTTCTTAATCCAAATGAAAAGAGCTTGTCCAATAAGAAGATAAAGCAAATAACATGGGATTTATATAAGGCTTTAAAAGGTAAATCAAACGACGAAATAGCCCAATATTATTTACGTAAAAAAGAATTCACAGGACTATTGATTGATTACCTCATTAAACGTGATGTTGAACATAATAGGATGTTAATAGAGAACTCTTTGCTAGAAAGCGTAGGCATTTTATCCCCTTGGATAATAATAAATTACATTGAGACGCTTAACCACAAAAATAAAAATAGTAAGTTCTTGATGAGACTAAAAAAACTGGTTTTAGAAAAGTTTAAATCTGAATTGGAAAGAGAAAAAAGTGGGGCGCGTACAATTGGAAGAATGGAAGTTGAGGATAGTAAGAAAATTGAATCCATGAAATATATTTATGAAAAATGTTTGCTTAAAAAAATAAACTTTCTGCAAGGAGAGTGTGTCCAGCGAGTTCCATGCGAGAAAAAGACTAATATTAAGTAGTATTGAGTTGTAATGTTTTCGGCATTTTACACATGAGAGAGTGTGTTGTCAGCGAGTTTTGCGACTGTATACCGTTTTGAATGCCTAAAACGGCAAAAAAAGCTGAAAACAAGGCAGGAATGAGCCTCTGTCAGTATATATTAAATCATAAGGTTGATTACGCCTATGACACATTGGGACGCAGGACATCTATGAGTCTGATGAATAATAGTACGCCTCTGGGTGCTACCCAGTACACTTATGATACCATGAGTAGATTAGCGACGGTTTCCGACGGGACCAATACCGCGACCTATGCCCGGATCGCCGGCATGAACCTTTTGGATACCACTACTGTAAGCAATACCTCCGGGACAGTCCTGACCCGTGACCGGAACTATGATTCGTATCATCGTCTGGCAAGCATCAGCAATACCGCCGGCAGCGTCACCCGGTCATATACCTATACCCTGAACGATAAGGACCAGCGTACCAGGATCACTTTTGCCGACGGTTCATACTGGGATTACACCTATGACGCCAAAGGGCAGGTGATCAGCGGTGCGAAATACGATGCGAACGGCCTGGCCGTGCCCGGGCAGGCGTTCGGTTACGGTTACGACGAAATCGGCAATATGCTCTATAAAGAAAACGGCATGAGCGCGCTCAAGATCGCCTATTCCTCCAATATCGTCAACCAGTATACCGCGGTTGCCTATCCCGGAGTGGTTCCGGTCGTTGGCGCGGCGGATGTTGATGCCGAGGTAAAGGTCATGCGTAACGATACGCCGCAGAACTATTATCCGCTGCGTGTCATGACGCCGACCCGTAACGGTAAATACTATTACGGCACGTTCAGCGCCGATAACTCCCAGACGGAGAAAACCGTCGATTACAGTGTCTACGCCATGAAAACCGATCCGAACGATACCGGCAAAAAGCTCTATGAAAAACAAAACGGTTCATTTACCGTTCCGAAGCGTGACGCCGCTTTCACTTATGACGATGACGGCAATATGCTGACCAACGGCGACTGGACCTACACCTGGAACGGCGAAAACCGGATGATCGCTGCTGAAAAATCAAATTCCAAACTGGAATTCGCTTACGACTACCAGGGGAGAAGGTTCAGCAAAAAAGTCTACACCGGAACTACTGGTAACTGGACGCTGAGCAGTGAACAGAAGTTCGTTTATGACAGGTACTTGCAGATAGCCGAATTTAATGGCTCAAATAGTGTTCAAAAATCCCATGTCTGGGCTGATTCAACCACATTGGAATGGCAAAAGGACCACGTCAACAGCAAATACCATTACTGCATGTACGACGGCAATAAAAACATCATTGGTACTGTGGATGATACAGAAACATTGACTTCTTCATACGAATATTCACCCTTCGGAAAAATACTATCTAAATCCGGTAGCTATGCCGATAGTAATAAATTCCGGTTCAGTAGTGAATATCAAGACGATGAAACCGGCTTGGTCTACTACAATTACCGGTATTACAGCTCCGAAATAGGCCGGTGGACAAAACGTGATCCAATTGAGGAAGAGGGAGGATATAATCTTTATGGAATGGTTGGAAATAGGATTGCAAACTATTTTGACTATTTAGGATATGTTAAGGTTTCTCATTCCGTCAATTATGAATATTTTAATAACCTTTCAGAATTAAGAAAGGCATGTGAAGGAAATCGTCTAGCTTGTTCAATTATGTGGGGAGGCATAGATGATGTAAAGTATAAGACGATTGTTAACCCATATAAAGAATATATTAAGCATAAACCATGTTGTGTTACTATTGATAGTGTAAAGTGGCACAGTGAAATAAAAATGTTAACACGATCAGCTTGGGATAAAGAAGTTGGAGACGATAAATATGCAAGATGGAATCGTAATAATGGATATAATACTTGGACAAACGAAGAATTTTATAAAAGCAGGCTATTTAAAACTTATGATGGAGTTTTCTTGCACGAAAAGCAACACATGAAACAGTTTAAAGAATTAGGAGAAAAAGGAATTAATATATTTAATAAAAAATTTACTGAAGCAAATTGTAAAGATGATGCTAACACTAACACTAACACTAACACTAAATCAATGGAGGTTCAAATGACATTAACTTACCTGGAATGGAATAAAAATACAAAGTCTAAAATAGGAAGAAGCGAAGAAGAAGCGGTACAAGTCGAAAGAGAGTATTACCAGGGACAATGTGGAAAATAACAATATGAAAACAATTCTTTATTTTTTCTCTTTTAGTTTATTGCTATTTGGTTGCACAAGAAATAATGATCCAGATATCGACGAATGGCGATCTATGCAAAATGGAAGTAAAAACACTGATGTAATTATTGATTTAACTTGGGAAGTATTAAAGCTTGCGGAGGTTGATGAAGATTTATTTGAGGTGCGTTCTGCTTTATATAAAATAAAATTAGCACAATTAAAAGAGGCAGAAATAGATTTAAACATAATAATACAAAAAACGTATAAACGTTCACAACAAATTAATAAAATAATATATCATGTAAAAGAGACGAATCTAGCAGAAAAATACAAAATAGTATTTTCAATAAATGAACAATTAAATGATATTTGCAAGAAAGCAATTCTTTGCATCAAAAAAATAAAGAATAATGATAGTTATGAAATGGATATAGATCAAAATCGCGTGATTGAAAAATTGCAAAAAAAATTGAAATTTATTAAGTCCGAAATAGTTAAAAAATATGCAATATGGGGTCCTAGTGCTCAAGCTTCTAGACGTTCAAAACTAAGAAAATTGAATTCAGGGCGCAACCAACAAGTTCCATGTGAAAAATAAACTAATATGGCAGGATACGGGGCGGAGATGCAGGGTCATCCATTAAGGCTCCTTTCGTTTGATTTTTTCACTTACGGTAATATACACTGTAGGGGAACAGCGAGTTCCATGCGACAATAATGGTAATATTAATTAGCATAAAAGCATAATGAATTTTACTTTTTATCAGTGAAAATGTGTGTTGTCAGCGAGTTTTACTACTGTATACCATTTTGCATGCCAAAAACGGCAAAAAAAGCTGAAAACAAGTAAGAGTTGAATGACGGACAGGGGGCGGACGGTTTTATTCTTCTTCCGGTTGGAAGTTCTGCGGCAGGAGGATGTCTATATTTTGCGCCGGAGTGGTTTGCAGGTGCGTCAGGACATATTCCAACCAGGCTTGCGGATTCTTTTTATTCTGTTTGCAGGTCACCAGCAGACTTAGCAGCATTGCCAGATTTTGCCCGCCGGTTTCATTGCCCGCAAACAGGTAATTCTTGCGTCCGAGCGCGATCGGACGGATCGCGTTTTCAGCCGGATTGTTATCGATATTAATTTTGGGGTTACTCAGGAAGCGACACAGTCGCGTTCGGGCTTTTGCCGCATAGTTCGCGGCTTTATAGATCAACGATGACGGTTCGTTGTTCAACTTCAGTCTGTCGCACTCGTCAAATATCCGGTCAACGACGTCTCGCGAGATTTTAGCGCGTAATTTCTGGCGGCATTCGAACAGGACTTTTTCGGTCCCGCGTTCGGCGGCGTTTTCTTTGGCCTGACGTTCGGTCATGTAGAGTTGCCGGATCAGTTTCAACATCTTTTCCGCCTCTGACGGATATGCGTTCAGGGCGTTTTCAAAATAACGGCGCACGTGAGCCCAGCAACCGGCCAGTTCCAGGTTGCATTTTTCATCATTTTCCAATTGAATATAGGCGTCGTACTGATCGGAGATCACGGTTCCCTGATATTCGCCCAGATATTTTTTTGCCGATTCGCCGCTGCGGCTAAGGTCGAAGGCGAAGGCGACTATCGGCGGACCGATCCCGGTCATCCGGCACCAGAGATAAGCTTTTTTGCATTTTCCCGTGCCGGGATCCTGCATGCGCATGCTCGATTCATCCGCGTGAATAATTTCACTGTTCAAAATCAGTTCGATATTGCGTTCGTACAGAGGAGTGAGCAGTTCGGCGACGCCGCCAAAAAGACGACACAGGGTCGAACGGTTGACCTCGATCCCTACCCGCGCCAGACGTTCCTGCTGACGATACAGCGGCAGGTAATCGAGGCATTTTTCGGTGACCATCTGCGAGATAAACGAGGCATCGAACTTGCTCTTGCCGGTCTTGCTGTCGAGGGCATCGCCGGGATGCGGCGCGGTCACGACGCCAACGGTAGCGTTGTTCGGGTCGGCATATTTTTCACGTTTGAAGACTTTTACGAAATAGCTGCTGCGCCATGCCAGACGCTCGAAAACGTCATAACCGATCAGTTTGAGTTCCTGGCCGGCCGGCCCGATCCGTTCGGCTGCCGGCAGCTTGATAATAATTTCTTCGCGCGGCAGATCGTCGGGGAATTTCTGCCATCCAGTCTGGTTGCGATGCTTCCGGCGTTCGTAGTTGATAGATGCGGTTTCAGGTTGAGGCTCATTTGCCGGAGCCGTATCGAATCCCGGCAACATCAGCGTATCCGGCGACGGATCAATAAAGCGTTCGGATTTTTCCCCGAAGACCTGACGTCTGAACCAGTCAAGTTGATTTTGAAGCTCTGCGATTGCTGTCTTATGCTGATTTTGAAGTGTTTCAATAATAGCATTTTGTTCTACGATTATCTGCTTGGCTTCCGCCAGACTTGAAATCGATTCAACCACCATTTTAAACTATCACGCTCCTATGCTTACACGACTGATTTTACCATGAAAAAATATAGCATAAATCATCATTTTTTCAAGCAAAAAAACAGCTTGTTTTGAGGCTGAGTCAACGATTTTCCGGCAGGTTGAAACGCTTGTGGTAACGCTTCGGCACAATGCCCTGGATCATCACGTGAAATTCGCGCAAATCAAGCTGCTTCGCGACCGTCAAGTTGCGCGGAATCCGGAAGGTGCCGCGTTCCAGCCGCTTGGCCCAAATCGCATAACCGTCGCGATCCCAGTAAATGATTTTCATCAGATTTTTGCGCTTATTATAAAAGACAAACAGATGTCCGCTTAACGGCTCCTCCAGCATCAACTGCCGTACCACGCCGGGCAGCGTATTGAACGACTTGCGCAGATCCACCGGATCGGCACACAAATAAATCCTGACTGACGCGGGAATGCCCAGCATTATATCTCCTCCCGTAAAAGTTCCACTACTTGACTGAACGTCTTCGGATCGAATCCTGGCGGAATTTTCAGGATCAGTCGACCGGGAAACTCCAGTTCAAGCAAGCTTGACGAAGATTGATTCGATGATTTCGACTTTGACCGGGAATGACGCCACCGCGCCGGACGCCCGGCGGGTACGTGCGATGCGACAGCTTGCGGTATTTCAATAAAATTTACCTGAGGACACTCTGATGAACTTGATGCCGTCGCATCAATTACGTCACGCCACCGCAACGCGGTTTTGTAGTTGATCTGTTCATCTCGACAGAATCCGGCCAGACTTTTCCCGCTTGCGACCTGACGTTTGAGGATTTTTTCCCAGCGCACGATTTTTTGTTTTCGAGTCATAGTAATCTCCAATTAAATTAACTGAAGCTTACCATACTTCCTTCACGATAAGAAAAAAGATGCCCGTCATTCAACGCTTACATACTAAATGCACATACCTGTTTTTGTCAAACTAAATGCACACACTCCATTTTTAGTATGTGCGTTTACTTTTTCAATTTTCTAAATTTAACTTTTTTTAATTTTTTATATGAATACGTGTTGACAAACCTCCTTGAAACACCTATAATTATAATCAAAACAAGAGTTATACAACACTTTCGAGAATGAGTTCAAAAATATGAAAAAAACAGCCACATCCAAGATAGAGGAATACATGCGCAAGGAAGCGCTGAAACCGGAATCGGTATTCAAAATGCCAACCATGCGGCAACTGGTCAAACACTTTAACGTATCGCTGGTAACGGTGACTCGCGCGGTAAAAAAACTGGAAGCTGAAGGCGTAATCGTTTGCCGCCACGGTTCCGGGATAGTGGCGGCTAGAGAATCATGTACGGATGCGAATTATACGGTGCTTTCCGGTTCAGGGAAGAATGGATGCATTGTTCTGGCGGTAATGGATTATCCTAGTGATACTATATGGAATCGGGCATACATGAGCGAACAATGTGCAATCCAGAACGGTTATAGAGTGATTAACTGCAAAATCCATCAGGACACCAAGCCTGTCGATATTATTAACTTTACCAAGCAGCAGGAAAATTGCGTGGGACTGATATTGATGCCTAGCATCATTCAGTTCAGCCATGATGAAGTCCAATCTTTTGGACAATTGTCAATGCCGGTGGTTTTTGTTCACGGCATGTTTGAATACGAGGCGTTACCCCGGAATGTTTATATGGTGGGACGGGATCCTGATGCGGCGGGAAAGCTGGCGGCAAAACACCTGTATGAACATGGGCATCGCAATATTGGTTTGATTCGCAATGAGCCAGCAAACGAATACACAGAGATTTTTATAAAAACGGTAGCCGGTTTTCTCAGGCAGGCCAAGGAAAAAGCCAAACTGCATTACTTCCCTTCGATCATCCGCAACTGGGGAAACTCCAAAGAAGAAGCGAGGCGTATTACCCGCGAAAACATTGATGATATTCGTTTGAAAAATATTACCGCGCTGATATATCTCTCCAGTGAAGGCGCTTTTGCCTCCCAGTCGGTACTTAAGTCGGCCGGATTCAGGTTGCCTGAAGACATCAGCGTTGTTGCCGAAACCGACAACTGGTTCTGTAATTATTCCGACCCTGCTATTACTGCGATCACTCCTGATCACAAGGCGATATGTCTACGGGCGGTAGGAATAATTTCAGACGAAAAACACCGTGATGGACAGCGTTTCAGGATGAGGGAAAAGCTAATCAAGCGCGACAGCGTATTTGACCGTGGTGTTTGTTCAGCAGTAAGAAGGGGGGTATCAATATGCTGCCAGTAATTATTTGAGCGGTTAGCAGTAAAGAAACTGTTCCGATTAAGATAAATCAATTGTCTCTTAAAAAAGGAATATAGAAATGAAAAAAAAGTTGTTCACATTGATTGAATTATTGGTTGTAATAGCAATTATTGCAATTCTGGCCAGTATGTTATTGCCGGCCTTGAACAAGGCCAGGGAAAAAGGCAGAACGATTGCCTGCGCAAGCAACGAAAAACAGATCATGAGCGGCATACACATGTATATGAATGACTGGAACAGCTGGTTCCCGGCAAACTGGGGTCCCACCGCGACGCAAGGCAAAGCCTATCCGGTTAATATCCGTTCTTATGTCCAGGGCTCGAATCAGCTAGGTGATGCTGATACGAAATGCAAAAACAAAATATGGTGGTGCCCGACTCACATGAGAACTGCCCTTTCATTTGGCCAGTGGACCGGTTATCCCTGGATAAACGATATGTCATACGGGATGTCCCTGGTGCTTTTCGACCGGTACGGCTGGCTTACCTCGATTGGTCTGCCGAAAAATACCCAGCATAAGCTCACGGAAGTCTCCAAGCCTTCGACTTTTCTGTGTATTACAGAGGCGGCCAACTCCTCGACAAAAGATCCCGGCAGTGGCCATCATACGGTTTATAACGCTTACGTCAATGGTCGTCATGGTGCGGGCGGCATGGATATATCTTCAGGCTATGCCAACACCGGATACGTCGACGGCAGCGTCAGAGCGGAGAAAGCTCTTTATCTACAAATGACTCCATACAAGGATGAAGCGCCATGGTTTAAAAAATTCGACGGAAGGTACTGAACTCCGATTCCGGCACGGTTGAACGCATCCGGCCAGATGCCTTGCAGAAAAAACTACCGCTCAAGTCCGGCGCAAGTATTTGCGTTCAGAAAGACAGGACCCGGGTGATATTTCAAAAGAAAGACGACTATGAAGAACTTGAAAGGTTATTCCGAATGACAAAATTGCATTTTCGCGGCAGGTTACCGCGGCTGTGCCGGGTCATGGCTGTATGCTTACCGCTTATTCCGGCATTGCCGGTCGATGCGAAATCGGCAGTGATAAAGGAAGTAGATTTCAGTAAAAGAGAGATTCCGTGTTATCTATTGAAGGATGCTTCGGAACTGGAGCAGAGCTATGAATACAATACGAACCCGTTCAGCGGCCAGAATGCATTATTGCTGAAATGGAACAACGCAAAAGCCAGATACATGGATATCAGTTTAAAAGGATCTGAGAGGCCAGTGCTTCCTGATAATAGGAAGGAAGTCAGAATCGAGGTCGATGGCTTCTGCATCAGGCCGACGCCGGCAAATTTCTTTAACGTGCGTCTGATCGACGCAAAAAACGAAGTATTCCAGTTCAGGCATAAAGTCAATTGGAGCCAGGCGGGGGATTGGACTCTGGAGTATCCGGTAAACCTGGATGACCCGCAAGGATTCGACTGCTGGGGCGGCGACAAAAATAAAATAATGGATAAACCGGTGAGGCTGCTGGGGTTTGCCGTTGATTTCAAAAGCGTTACCGGGCTCGGGGAATTATATATTAAAGCGGTTCGGTTATGTTCAGTCGCCCGGCAAGCTAAAGCCGTAATCACCGGAGACTTGTCAGCCAATTTGCTTGATGCTGCCGCCATCACCGCAATCCGCTTTAAATCTGTGCAGGGCCGCGTGGAGAACGGCAATGTTATTTTGAGCCGGAGCAAGGCGTCAAAGGCACAAATGGGGGTGCGTTTTCATTATTCCAAATCATTGGGAAGCTGGTACACCGCGCCGAAGCTGCCATTTTTCAACGCCGCCGAACTGACCGTCAAATGCACCACGGAAGCAACAACCGTTCCAATCGACAAGGTTGATTTTACCTTTGTCGATAGAAAAGGTACGTTTCGCAGCTGGAGCGAAAAAGTCGATTGGCCGGCGGGAAGCCAAACAGAAAGGGTGAGTTTCAAGGTTCCCCTCCATGACGCGGAGGGAAAAATCATTGAGCAGCCGCTGCGCCTGAGTAAAATAACCTTTTACCCAGAGGGGGACTTTGCCGGAACGTTGCGGCTTGACGACTTGAAACTGCATCTGGTGCAGAATGTAACCGATGCGTTCAAGCTCGAGGTGGAAACCGGCAACAATCTGCATGTGCTGAAAGCCGGCGAGAAGGAGAAATTACGCTTGGAGCTGAGTAACCTCCTGGATCGCGAACAGAAAATCAATGCTGCGTTCAGCGTCTCCGGCTTCGATGGGCAAGAGACAACCTGGCTGCCGGCGAAGACATACGCATTCAAGCCGGGAGAGACGATTACGGTGCCGCCGCCTGCAATCGACAAATACGGGATCTACTATATCAAGTGCCGATTATCCCTGCCGGAGAACCCCGCCGATTCCGGCGAACTGTCCCGCAGCATCGCTTACCTGAAGCCGGTCGGGGAGAGTCCGAAGGAAAAAGAACCGAAAGGTTTTGTCCTGGGCATAAACAGTCATCCGGATCAAAATCCTACCGATGCGGAACTTGAGCGGGAGGCCATAGCCATTTCGCAGGTCGGAGCAAAAATCATGAGATCTATCTATCTATGGGATCCCCAATGTAAAGTTTCCGATAAGGTCATTGACACGTTTTCCCGTCACGGAGTTAATTTTGATTTCATCCTCTCCTATGAGCGGAAGGACCCGAACGCCGTTCCGCCGGTTGCGGACCTTGAAAAAAGCCGGCAACGTTATCGCCAATTGTTCGAACGCTATAAAGGCAGGGTTTGGGGATGGGAAGTGCTTAATGAACCGGACTGGCACCCCGCAGCCCCTTCGACCGACGACTATATAAAACTGGCGCATATCGCAAGAGAGGAACTGAATAAGGCGGCAGATCCAGACGCGAAGCTTCTGTCCGCCGGGTTCTGTTCGTTTGACCATCCTACAAAGGGTCACTATCAACGTGACGTAATGGTAGGATGCAAAGGGCTTTTCGACCTGCACTGCTTTCACGGACATAACGAGTTTTCGTCATATTCTAAAGTCGTTATTGACAAACAGCTCCTGCCGATGCGGCAGGAAAACGATATCACCATCCCGTGGTACAGCAACGAAACCGCACTTTCCTCCGGCAACCACGGTGAAAAGGAACAGGCCGAAGCTCTTTTCAAAAAATTGCTGTTTGCCTGGTCCCGCGGCGCCATCGGCTACAATTGGTATAATCTGCGCAACAAAAGCGATAATCCGCATAACGTTGACCAAAATTACGGCATGTTCTCGATGGATTTCTATCCGAAGGCCATCTATCCCGCATTCAATACGGTGGCCTCGCTGTTCCGGGACAAGGAATATGTCCGGCAACTGCCGCTGCCTGATGACATCTATGTTTATGAATTGAAATCGGGCAATGAGATCGTCCTGGGCGCCTGGAGCGAAAATTTTTCCCAGCACCGGATTCTGCTTGAGACCGACGCTTCAGAGGTGGAAATGGTCGACCTGATGGGTAATGCGGCTCCCGCTGAAAAAATAGGGTCGCTGGTTATTCTGCCGTGCACGGCAGAGGTGACCGCGCTGCGGCTGAAAGGGGCCACCAAGGTGAAAATGGTCCCCGCCGCGGCCGGACTGCAACTGCCGGAACTGCTCGTAGCCGGCCAAACCAGTCCGCTGGTATGCGAATTTTACAATCCGCTGCCCCAGGCCCAGGATTATTCCTTCACCCTGTCGGCGCCGGACTTCGTGACCGTCAAGCCGGACTGCGGAACCGTCAACGTCGCTCCCGGCGGCAAGGCAGTCCGCAAGGCCGTGCTGAAAGTAACGGACAAGTACAAGGTCGCCAGTGGCGAACCGATCCCGCTGACGCTGGAATACCGGGCGGGGAACGGAAAGCCGGATCGGGTTGTTCGGTCCGTGACGATTGCCCGGCAATTCGCTCCGAGCCTCGACGGCGAACCGCTGTTCGAATTGAATAAGGCCAGCCAGATTACGATGCTTAACTGCAGCAGTTCAGACGAATACTGGCGATGGCATTCGCCCGACGATTTGAGCGCGGAAGTGTGGCTGGGCATGACCGATAAGGCGTTACTGTTGAAGGTGAGGGTCAAAGACGATATCCATTATCAGGTTTTTGACGAAAAACATTTCAAGGAAGGCGACAGCATTCAGGTTTCTCTGAAGACGAAAGAGATGGCGTTCCAGTGCGAACCGAATTTCTATCAATCTAAAGAAGGACAGGACAAGGTGTTTGTGGCTTATACTCCGCCTGGGCTGGATGTTAACCATGAGATTGCGGAAAAACAGATAAAATTCAGTTTCAAACGTTCCGGTAATATCAGTAGCTATGACATCGGGATTCCGTTCTCGGTTTTTAAAATTGATCCTGATTCACTGTTCAGGGACGGATTCAAATTCAACATTCTCGTCAACGACAATGACGGCCGCGGCTGGAAAGGCTGGGTCCAGCTGGCTCCCGGCATCGGCGGCGGATACGACTATACGAAGCATCCGATTCTGGTGCCGAAGAAAAGCAGGTAAAGTTTTTTTGAAAAATTACGAACCGAAAAATTAAGACAAAGGAAATTATATACTTTATACGCTTGAAATATCAACTTTTCCTCGTGCGCTGCCGTCACCGTTTTTGCGCCCGGAAACCATGGGCGGTTCGAGTTGCAAAAAGATTGCAAAACACAATCAGGCATTCGGCATCAGCACGAAAAATTAAATTTCTTCCCGCATGAAGTAAAAGAAAGACGACTATGAAGAACTTGAAAGGTTATTCCGAATGACAAAATTTCATTTTCGCGACGGATTATCACTGCTGTGCCGGGTCATGGCTGTATGCTTACCGCTTATTCCGGCATTGCCGGCCGAAGCGAAATCGGCAGTGATAAAGGAAGTAGATTTCAGTAAAAGAGAGATTCCGTGTTATCTATTGAAGAATGCTTCGGAACTGGAACAGAGTTATGAATATAACACGAACCCGTTCAGCGGCCAACCGGCTTTGCTGCTGAAATGGAACAGCAACAAAGCCAAATGGATGCAGATCAGTTTTAAAAAGAATGAACGGCCGGTGCTGCCTGATATAAAGAAAGTAAAAGTTAAAGTTGAGGTAGATGGCTTCTGTGTCAGGCCGACACAGGCCCGTTGCTTTAATCTGCGTCTGATTGATGCAAAAAATGAAGTTTTTCAATTCAGGAAATGGATCAGTTGGAGTAAAGCGGGAGATTGGTCTCTGGAGTTTATGGTGGATCCGAACAGCACAGAAGGGTACAGTTGCTGGGGCGGCGACAAGAATAAGAAAATGGACCAACCGGTAAGCCTGCTGGGATTTTCTGTTGATTTCAGGAAAAACATGGGCCCTGGAGAAGTATATATAAAGGCGGTCCGGTTATGTTCCGTCGCCGATGACCGGCAATCCCCGAAAGCCGCAATCACCGGAGACCTGTCAGCCAGTTTGCTTGACGATGCCGCCATCGCCGCAATCCGTTTCAGGTATGTGCGGGGCCGTGTAGAGGACGGAAGGATTGTCTTGAGCCGGGGCAAGGCGGCAAAGGCAAAGATGGGAGTGCGTTTTAATTATTCCAACGCATTGGGAAGCTGGTGTACCGCTCCCAAGCTGCCGCTTTTCAATGCCGCTGAACTGACCGTCAAGTGCACCATTGAAAAAGCGACCGTCCCGATCGACAAGGTTGATTTCACCTTTGTCGACATCAAGGGTAAGTTTCATAACTGGAGCGAAAAAGTCCATTGGCCCAAGGATAGCGGAACGGAAAGCGTGACTTTTAAAATTCCCCGCCATGACTCCGAGGGAAAAATCCTTGCGCAGCCGCTGCGCCTGAGTGAAATGACTTTCTGGCCTCAGGGCGCTTTTGCCGGAGAGCTACGCATTGACAGCTTGAAACTGCATCTGGTGCAGAATGTAACCGATGCGTTCAAGCTCGAGGTGAAAACCGGCAACAATCTGCATGTGCTGAAAGCCGGCGAAAAGGAGAAATTACACTTGGAGCTGACTAACCTCCTGGATCGCGAACAGAAAATCAATGCCGCGTTCAGCGTTTCCGACTTCAACGGGAAAGAGACAACTTGGCTGCCGGCGAAGACATACGCATTCAAGCCGGGAGAGACGATTACGGTGCCGCCGCCTGCAATCGACAAATACGGGATCTACTATATCAAGTGCAGATTATCCCTGCCGGAGAATCCCGCCGATTCCGGCGAACTGTCCCGCAGCATCGCTTACCTGAAGCCGGTCGGGGCGACTCCGGAGATAAAGAACCCGAAAGGTTTCGTTATGGGTATTGTCAGCCATCCGGACAGAAGCCCTTCGGAAATCGAGCGGGAAGCCGATGCCGTTTCCCTGGTCGGGGCAAAGGTATTGAGAACCCCATGCACCCCATGGGATCCTAAATATGAAATTTTTGATAAGATAGTTGAAACGTTTTCCCGCTACGGGGTCAATTTTGATTTCGTCATGTCCTATAAACGCAAGGATGATAAAGCCGTTCCGCCGGTTGCGGACCTTGAAAAGAGCCGGGAATATTATCGTGATTTGTTCACCCGCTATAAAGGCAGAGTCTGGGGTTGGGAAGTGCTTAATGAACCGGACTGGCACCCGGCAGCCCCTTCGACCGACGACTATGTGAAACTGGCGCATATCGCAAGAGAGGAACTGGATAAGGCGGATCCGGACGCGAAGCTCCTGTCTTCCGGTTTCTGCGCGTTTGACCTACCGAAAAAAGGCAAGTATCAACGTGACGTAATGATCAAATGCAACGATATTTTCGACTTCCACTGTTTCCACGGGCATGCCGCGTTTCCGTCGTATTCCAAAGTCACCGTCGATAAACTGCTCCTGCCGCTGCGGAAAGATAATAATATCACCATCCCGTGGTACAGCAATGAAACCGCGCTTTCTTCCGGCAACCACAGCGAAAAGGAACAGGCCGAAGCCATTTTCAAAAAACTGCTGTTCGCCTGGTCCCGCGGCACCATCGGCTACAATTGGTATAATCTGCGCAACAAAAGCGATAATCCGCATAACGTTGACCAAAATTACGGCATGTTCTCGATGGATTTCTATCCGAAGGCCATCTATCCCGCGTTCAATACGGTGGCCTCGCTGTTCCGGGACAAGGAATATGTCCGGCAACTGCCGCTGCCTGATGACATCTATGTCTATGAATTCAAGTCTGGCGATGAAATCGTCCTGGGTGCCTGGAGCGAGAATTGTTCCCAGTACCGGATTCTGCTTGAGACCGATGCCTCTGAGGCGGAACTGATCGATCTGATGGGCAATGCGGCTCCCGCTGAAAAAATGGGTTCGCTGATTATTCTGCCGTGTACGGCAGAGGTGACCGCGCTGCGGCTGAAAGGGGCCACTAAGGTGAAAATGGTCCCCGCCGCGGTCGAATTGCAGCTGCCGGAACTGCTCATGCCGGAAAAATCATATCCGGTCGAGTGCAAATTTCACAACCCGGAACCCCGGGCCCAGGATTATTCCTTCACCCTGTCGACGCCGGACTTCGTGACCGTCAAGCCGGACTGCGGAACCGTCAACGTCGCCCCCGGCGGCAAGGCAGTCCGCAAGGCCGTGCTGAAAGTAACGGACAAGTACAAGGTCGCCAGTGGCGAACCGATCCCGCTGACGCTGGAATACCGGGCGGGGAACGGAAAGCCGGATCGGGTTGTTCGGTCCGTGACGATTGCCCGGCAATTCGCTCCGAGCCTCGACGGCGAACCGCTGTTCGAATTGAATAAGGCCAGCCAGATTACGATGCTTAACTGCAGCAGTTCAGACGAATACTGGCGATGGCATTCGCCCGACGATTTGAGCGCGGAAGTGTGGCTGGGCATGACCGATAAGGCGTTACTGTTGAAGGTGAGGGTCAAAGACGATATCCATTATCAGGTTTTTGACGAAAAACATTTCAAGGAAGGCGACAGCATTCAGGTTTCTTTGAAAACAAAAGATATGGCATTTCAATGTGAACCTAATTTCTATCACTCGAAAGAAGGGCAGGACAAAGTGTTCATCGCTTATACTCCGCCTGGTTTGGATATTGACCGGGGAGCTGCGGAAAAGCAGATAAAATTCAGTTTTAAACGTACCGGGGATATCAGCAGCTATAATATTGAGATTCCACTTTCAGTCTTTAAAATCAATCCCGATTCTCTATTGAAAGACGGGTTCAGATTTAACATTCTCGTCAACGACAATGACGGACACGGTCGAAAGGGCTGGATCCGGTTGACTCCTGGAATAGGGTTGGCATATGATTATATCAAGCATCCTATATTGATTCCGAAGAAAAATTGGTAAAGGTTTTACTTGAGAAATTATAAGCTAAAATTCTAAAAATAAAGCATTTATAAATCTAGAGGATGCAAAAGAATGCAATTTGAAGTAAAATATTTTGATGCTGACAAAAAAACTTGCCGGACTTTTACCAAAGACAAAAGCTGGGAAAAAATCGGGACAAAATTCCTGAACCGTGAACTGGGACTGGCTTTTTGCCTTGATAATGAAGCAACTCCCGAGGGCATGCGCTACTCCATTCCCATGTCAAAGCTGGAGGAAAACGGCGACGCCAGTTTTGCCGCGATTATTCCATTGGACACCGCTTCTGTCAGCGACAGTAACGGAGCGATATTTCTGCCGGTTGACAGCGGCATTTTATGTTATGCGAAGAATAAGCCCAGCGAGGAATATATCGTTCCTGTGTTTGCGGAAAAAGAGTGGAAAATGCATTGGAGCAACATGCCGCTATGGGGTGTTGTCGCCAATGGCAGAGCGAGCCTGGCAATAGTCGAATCCGGAAAATTCGACTTTGCCATACGATTGCGGACCAATTGGCTTGATTCCGGAACTTACACGGCCGATCCGGAATTTTTTATCCGGGATTATTGGGATGATGAACCGCTTGCTGAGGATATAGTTCTCGTCGTCATGCAGCTTGCCGGTGGTTATTTGCAGATGGCGCATGCCTACCGTAAATACAATCTTGAACAGCGCAAATTGCCAACGCTGAAAATGAAAGCGGCGGATAATCCGGCGCTGGATCATGCCTCCCGTTCCCTGCCGGTGCGTTGTCGCCTGGCGGTCAAGCCGTTGCCTCCGGCCATCCTGGAGCAAACCCCGGCAAACGAGCCGGAAGCCAGAGTGTTGATGTCGCTCGAACATGTGGTTGAAGCGGCCAGGGTGTTCAAAGATGCGGGAGTTGGGGAGTGTGAATTCAATCTGGTGGGCTGGAATCACGGCGGACATGATGGTGCGTTCCCGCAATTGTTCCCGGTCGAAATAAGCATCGGAGGAGAATCAGCCCTGCTCAATGCGATCAATAAAGTGCAGGCGCTGGGATTTCCGGTGAGTCTGCATGATAATTATGTTGACGGCACATCCCTTGCCCAGAATTTTGCGCTGGACGACTATGCCTGTGAGCACATGGAAAATGATATGCGTCTGCCGTTTCCCAGCGTCAGCGGGGAGTTGGCCTGCGGACGTTCTTACCGGATTTGTCCGCAGTTGGCGGCAACGCGCTATGCGAAAGAAAACTTCAAATTAATCAAGGAAAAACTCCCCGTCAACGGGGCGTATTATGTCGATGTCATCAGCCTGATTATGATGCGCAAGTGTTATCATCCGACTCATCCGGCGAGCCGTTCCGATAATGCCGGATATTATAAAGATATTATGCGGATGGTGCAGGAGAATTTCCAGGTTTCCATGTCTGAAGGGGCCAGGGATTGGTGCTTGCCGGAGGTCGACCGTGCTTATATGGTGTTTAACAACTTTGAAAAAGACCTGCCGTATTGTGACTGTAATGTGCCGTTTTTCGAGCTTGTGTATCATGGCTTTATTATTTACAATACGCTTCGCAGCGGCATCAACGCCTGGCCAGGAGAACGTGCGTATCTCATGAATTTCGCCTGGGGCGGTTTGCCTCTGGTATATTTCCATCATTTATACAACCCGAACTGGTCCACGGATCACGGATGGAGCTCGGATCTGACCTATGAAAATCCGGAAAAGCTGCGCCTGGACGCTCAAATCATCAAACGGATCACCGACGATATTGACCGGGTCGAGCACTTGCGCTATGAATTTATTGAAGAAATCATTGAACATCCCGCTGACCTTACCGAAACCCGCTATGCCAATGGCGCAAGCGTCTGGGTCAATTACAGTAATGAAGCGGCGACGGCCGATTCGGGAGAAAACATTCCGCCACGTGAATTTATAGTCATAAACGGAAATATATAAGAAAAAGCAGGATGAATAAAAAAATGATTACGTTCAGAAACAGTAAAGAAACGTGCGAAAAATCTGGGTGCCGATCTGGTGGGAATTTCCCCGATGAGCCGTTTTGAAGGAGCCCCCAAACAGATGGATGCCCGCTACATCTTTCCCGGCGCCAAATCGATGATCGTGCTGGGCTTCCGGATTGCCCGCTTGGCTTTGCGGGGTATCGAGGAAGGAACCCTGTTCAGTAATTATCCGTCCATGGGGTATGCTGCGCTCAATCAGGCGTACAGCCCGATGGTGCTGGGGAATTTGACCCGTTTCCTGGAGGATAATGGGCATGAGACCATTCCTATGCTGAACACCAACGGCGGGGATGCGGTAAATCCGGTCATCGGGAAATTCCGCCGCGGCTGGAGCCGGCCGGCGGAGGATGGCGAACAGTATCCCGACGTGCTGGTACATTTCCGGCTGGCTGCGTGTATGGCGGGGCTCGGGGAATTTAGCTAGAATTCTGGCTACGTCAGTGTTTTGCGATTCTACTGACTGATGCTGAACTTGAACCGGATCCTATTTACGGAAGAAAAATGAATTTTTGAAAAGGATGGATTTGATGCACTGGATTGACTGGATTATTGTAGTTGTGCCGGTAGCACTTGTGCTCGGAATGGCCGTTTACGCAAAAAAATATGTTCGCGGTGTCGCAGACTTTCTCGCCGCCGGCCGGGTCGCCGGGCGTTACGTGATTGCGGTGGGGGACATGCAGGCCGGAATTTCGATAGTTATGCTGATTTCGTATTGCGAGCGTGGATACCGGACCGGCATGGCGATGGATATGTGGAACAATTTGATTGTTCCGGTCAGCATCTTTATGGCGCTTACCGGTTACTGTGTTTACCGCTATCGGCAGACCAAATGTCTGTCCCTTGGGCAATTTCTGGAATTGCGTTACAACCGTTCCTTCCGCATTATCGCCGCGTTTATCCGTACCGTGGCCGAGATGATCTCCAACTCAATCGGTCCCGCGGTGGCGGCACGGTTTTTCATTTATTTCGTCGGCCTGCCGTTGACTTTCAACCTGTTCGGGTTTGAGGTATCGACCTATGCGTTGATCATGGTGCTGGTGCTTTTCATGGCCATGCTGGTGATCTGGCCGGGTGGGCGTATTTCACTGCTGGTGACCGACTCGCTTCAGGGACTGATGAGCTATCCGATTTTCGTTATCTTCATCGTCTTCGTACTGACCGAAGTGTCATGGACGAACGACGTCGTACCGGTGATGACGGACCGTGTTCACGGCGAAAGCTTCCTGAACCCGATGGATGTCAGTTCTATGCGCGATTTCAATATGTTCGCGCTGGTTGTCTGGATTATCGGGATGGTTCTCAACCGTGCGTCGTGGATTGGCAACGACACGAGCAATTCCGGCCGCAGTGCGCACGAGCAGAAAATGGCCGGTATACTCGGAGCCTGGCGGAGTGTCTCCGCGCTTTTAATGGTGACGTTATTGGGGGTCTTTATGGTGACGGTCATGCATGCGAGCCGTTATGCTGAAGAAGCCCGCGAGATCCGCATTGACCTAGTCTCGAAAATCGCCGCTGAAACCATTGAAAACGATACGGTGAAAAACGATGTGATCCGTGATATTTCAGCCCTTCCGTCAGTACAGCACACGATCGGCGTCGACCCGCCGTATTCGCAGAAGGACAATCCCGATACGGCATATCTTGATGCTATTTTGAAGCAATTGCAGAAGAGCCCAAACGGCAATTCCACTTTTCAGAAATTCAAGACGCTTTACTACCAGATGATGCTGCCGGTACTGATGCGTAGCAAACTGCCGATTGGGGGAATGGGGCTGTTTATTCTGCTGATGGTGATGATCATGCTGTCAACCGACGACTCGCGGATATTCAATGCTTCCTCAACGCTGATCCAGGATGTGGTCATGCCGTTCAGAAAGAAACCGTTCGAGCCGGAGCAGCACTTGTTCTGGCTGCGGGTGATGTCGATTCTGGTCTGTGTGTTCTTCCTGGTCGTTTCATTGTTTTTCGCCCAGATCGACTATATTCTGATGTTCATTTCAATCATGTTAAGCCTGTGGATGGGAGCGGCCGGGCCGATCATGGTGGGCGGGCTTTATACCCGATGGGGAACGACAACGGGGGCGTTCTGTGCGCTGATCTTCGGCTCCGGCACCTCGCTCAGCGGCATTATCCTGCAGCGGACTTGGAGCAGTCATGTCTATCCGTGGTTGCTGACCAGCGGCAATCTCAAGTACGTCAACGCGGTATTTGATGCGGTAACTTCAGTTTGTTCGCCGTATATCGTCTGGGAAACGGGTTCGGTCAAGTTTCCGGTCAACTCCTACGAAATCTACTTTCTTGCGATGATGTTCGGAGTGGGGGCGTACATTATAGGTTCACTGTTGACCTACCGCAAACCGTTCAATCTTGACCAGATGCTGCACCGCGGCAAATACAGCGACGGTGAAAGTATGGGAAATACCAGCCCCTGGACCTGGCGCAACGTCTATGCCAAGCTGATCGGGATTGACGACGAATACACTATCGGCGACAAGATTATCGCCTGGGGCGTATTTGGCTACTCAATCGTCTATCAGATTTTGATTGCAATCGTGGGCATGCTGATCTGGAACGCAATTTCGCCATGGCCGGTTTCCTGGTGGAGCTGGTACTTCTTTATCACCGTGATCGTGGTTGGAATCATCGTCGGCAGCATTTCGGCTGTGTGGTTTATGATTGGCGGGATTATCGATCTACGGCGCCTGTTTAAGGATCTGAGCAAACGCGTCGACAATCCGCTGGACGACGGCTGGGTCGAAGACCATGTCTCACTGGTTGACGCGGCAACTGCGGTAAATGACGAAGAAACAGGTAAAGGCGAAAACAAATAATGAACCATTCATCAACCATGGAAAAATCAATGGAAGAAAAGATCACTTCAATGATCAGGCAAATGACGCTGGAGGAAAAAATAAGTCTCTGTCACGGCTGCGATTCGATGAGCGTAGGCGACATCCCCAGACTGGGCATTGGCCGGGCAACCATGGCCGACGGCCCGCAGGGCGTCCGTTTGGAAGATGGACGGACCACGACCGCGTTGCCTTGCGGCATTGCGTTGGCCGCCTCTTTCGACGTCAAGCTTGCCGAAGAGTATGGCGCGTTGATCGCCCGGGAATGCCTGGCCAACGATGTCCAGGTCAGCCTTGGCCCGGGTTTCAACCTGATGCGTACGCCGCTGAACGGACGCAATTTCGAATATTATGGCGAAGACCCGGTGTTGGCCGGAGAGGTGGCGGCTGCATATGTCCGCGGTTGCCAGGCGCTTGACGTGGCGGCCTGCCCGAAACATATCGCGCTCAACAACCAGGAAATATGCCGCACGGTCACCGACGCGCTCATCGCGGAACGTCCGTTGCGCGAACTGTATCTGCGTGCCTTTGAAATTGTCTGCCGCAAATCCGATCCGTGGATGATGATGTCGGCGCTGAACCTGGTCAATGGCGTGCGCGTGGCGCAGGACCACCTGCTCCAGCAACAGATACCCAAGGATGAATGGGGCTTTGGCGGCGTGATGGTGTCCGACTGGGGCGCGGCCAAAGACGCCAAGGCGGCCGCGCTCGGCGGGCTCGACCTGGACATGGGGCATGGCGACAATCCGGTGCTTGGCGGCGCCGGGCTCAAGCGGCTTGTTGAATCGGGAGAAGTCCCCGAAAGCGTTATCGACGACAAAGTCAGACGGGTTTTGGGATTGCTCTTCCGTACCGGAGTGTTCGGCCCGGAAACGCGGCGGCGGGGCGAATGCAACAGCAGTCGCCACCGGGAACTGGCGGGATGTTTTGCCGTGAACTGTATGGTTTTGTTGAAGAACGCCGATGGCATTCTGCCGCTTGACCGCAAGTTACGGCGCAGGATCGCGGTAATCGGGCCGAACGCCGCAATGAAGCATTCCATGGGTTCGCTGCTCAGTTGCGGCGGTTCCGGAGCCGTCCATCCCGGCTACGAGATAAGCCCGCTCGAAGGCCTGCAAGGTTTTCTCGGCGACGGGGCGGAAATCGTTTATGCGCCAGGCGTGGTTTTCGATTCGGAACAGGTGCTTCCGCGCGAACTCATTCCCGGCGGGCTCAAAGCCGAGTACTTCCGTCCGGGCGAAAACACCCCGTTTATGACCGGCACAGATTTCACCATGGACAAGCAGTGGGGCAATCTCTTCGCCGCGGGCAAGGAATTGGACGAACTGGACCGGACCATGTTCAACGTACGTTGGAGCGGGACGATTGTCGCCGATAGTACCGGCCCGGTGCAACTGGTGGCAAACGGTTCCCGGATGCGGGGAAAGGTATATCTGGACGGGGAGGAGATCATCGCGCCGCGGCATGACTTCTGGTGGCGGCAGTTCGTGGAAGCCCACAGCTTCGCAGCAGTCAAAGGGCGGCGGTACGACATCGTCATCGAGATGGAGCGGCTGATGCTGGAATTCACCGAATTCAAGCTGCTATGGGTCAGGGACATGCAGGCGGAGTTTGACCGTGCGCTGGCCCTGGCGGCAAATTCCGACCTGGTGGTATTTTTCGGCGGCAGCAACCACCGCTACGACCGGGAAGCCGTCGGCGGCGATTTCGTCCCTGATGCGGATATCCCCGATCTGGAGCTCCCCGGTAGGCAGTCGGAACTTATCCGGCGCATCGCCGAAATCAATCCCCGAACGGTCGTGGCGCTGGTGAACGGTTCGGTGGTCAACGTGGAACCATGGATTGACCGCGTCCCGGCGTTGCTGGAATGCTGGTATCCCGGCATGGAGGGGGGCAAGGCCATCGCCCAGGTACTCTTCGGCGAGGCGGCCCCCGGCGGCAAATTGTGCTGCACCTGGGGCAAACAACTCAAGGATTACGCCTGCCACGCCAACGGCAATTATCCGGGATATTGCGGCAAGGACCACCCGCACGTCTGCTACGATGAAGGGATCTTTATCGGTTACCGTCATTTTGACCGGGCGGAAATCGAACCGCGTTTTCCGTTCGGTTTCGGCTTGAGTTACACCTCGTTCCGGAGCGAATTATTGGACGTGGTTCAGGACAGATCGGAGGTCACGGTAAAAGTGGCGGTGACCAATACCGGCAAACGGGCCGGAACCGAGGTCATTCAGCTTTACGTCCGCGATGTGGAATGCAGCGAGGAGCGGCCGGAAAAAGAACTGGAGGCGTTCGGAAAGGTGTTCCTGGAAGCAGGCGAAACCGGAAAACTGGAACTGCGTCTGGAATGGCGCAACTTTGCCTTTTTCAGCGAGAAGGAAGGGGCGTTCGTGGTCGAACCGGGGGAATTCGAACTACTGCTCGGCACTTCGAGCCGTGACATTTTCGCCCATACGGTTATAAGACTGAAGTTTTCCTGAAATTTGAAAAAGTTTAATCATGCGGCACTGCGGAAAAGATATTCGCAGAGAGATTTAACGGCGGGGATGAGCGTTTTATGGCAACCCCCTGATAAAATAGCATCGCCTGAAAGTTCACCGGGAATATGTCGGCGGATATCGGCGAAGGCAAAAGAGTTTGAACGAGATGTAGGATGACATCGCGCGGGAGCGCGGTCAAGTTTTAATGTGTAAATCCACGTCAGAGACGTGACAAAACAGCAAAGGTCAAAATGATTTTCTACGGCAACAGCCTTGCGGCACTGGGAATCGAGCGCACCAATTTCGTGCTTGATTTCCTTAAATCCGCTTTCGATTTTCCAACGGGCAGAGTAGTATTCGATCATCTGTTCGGCGGAAAGCGTCAAGTCGGTGGAGATCAGTGGAAAACAAAAACCTTTGCGGTAAATAAAAACGATTTTAACCTGACACTTCAAAGCCTTGGACATGCAGATAAGTTCGGAAAAAGTTACATCGCGTTCTTTGCCGTAAAGGTGGATTTTTGCGGTACGGGCCTGATTTTGCAGTTGTGCCGAAAGTTCTTTGACTGGAGCAAGGCGTTTCCCGTATTTGGGACGCCTGCCGCGCTTTCCTTTGACAATGACCGGAAAATCATAGAGTACTGCGCTGATTCTCAGGCGGCTGAGCATATGAACCGCGACACGACAATGAGTTCTTGAGCATTGTTGCATAAATATTCATGTTAATAAATCGCGGTTATTGAACTTAAGTCGAAGTTCATAAAGCAATATAAAAATATGTATGACCGCATACTTCTCTGAGCAAGGGAAGCGTACCGAACCAACTGTCGCAAACGATCAGAGCCAGTTGCTTGAAACGTTCAACAAGCGAGATAATAAGTTCCGCACCAATACCGGATTTTGTCCTGAGCCATTGTGTGTGGGTAAGCTTGACTTTCTTGCCGTTTTTCTTCGGCAGAGGTCGGTAAAGCTTTTGAATCAACGGCAGGCAAGCCCAGCGCCCATGAACAAAAAGCAGCAGTCCGGAGACTACCCGGCAATGACCGAAAATATATTTGGAACGGTTGGCTTTGGCGGCATGGTCGAAACCGATCCCTCGGCGGCCATAAACGTTCCTGAACCCTATATTCTCAGCGAAATTTATTCTTATGCCACCCCGATCCGCAGTTACCTCGCGGCCAACAGCCTGACGACCGAAAACGTTTTCCGGCAGCGCAAGGTCAACGAAGAAAAATACGGCATTATCCCGGTTTCCGATCAATACAAGATCGTCGCCCGCGGCCTGAGTTTCCACTCGCTCCCCGATAAACTCCGCTACAAGCTGATGTTCTCCTTGTTCAATCCCGACAATACCGCGGCTTTCGCTTATACCGTCCCGACCGCCGCGCTCGATAATCAGCAGATAACCTTATCGTACAAACCCGCAACCGAAACGGACGCTCAACAGCTCGCGGACAATGCGTCCGAAACCAATTTCCCGGTTTTTCTGGTCAGTCTGACCCCGGAACTCAGCATCGGCGGCCAGGTCGTCGGCTCCGGCTCAAGCATCACCATGGGCCACAAACAGAAACTTCAGGTCAAGTTCATCCCGCCGACCGGGAATGAGGATATTGTTGAAAATGCCGTCACCGCCGGCAGCGTCAACGCGCTGGTGCTGGACTGCCAGACCACGGTTCCGGCAATGCTCGAACGGCACAAGGCCAAACTCGACGCTGCCGCCCTGGCGCTTCAGAACGATCCGTCCGCGCTGACCCGTGACGATACTATCGGCGCGGCGCTCCACGGCGTCGGCCTCAGCTACTTCCACCAGATCGACCGTTTCAACCAGATCACCGCCGGCAGCCTCAAGGTCGCGATCACCCGCCGTCCGAGTATGGTCCGGGTGGTTTGGGACCTCAATGTGGCCGAACAGTTCGGGCTGCCCTATACCGCCACGGTCGACCGCGTCAAGATCGACGTCGACCGCGACGTCAATGTCCCGGTGGCGATTGCCGCTGACGACCGCGCCGCCGAAAACCAGTTCGCCTTTACCTCCGCCCTTACTTCCACCGCGCTTGAACACAACGTCCTGAGCCAGCCTTTCATGGCCTCCGCCGCCTCCGCCGCGCGGGTCCTCCAGAATGTCAACCTGCTTGGCGGCAGAATCTATACCGTCACCAAAGACAATGTCGACGCGGTCTGCGCGTTGCTGCCGTTCCCCGCCGCCGCCATTACCGATATCCGCAACGCCGTCAACGCCGGAATGGAAGTCACCGTCCCGGACCGGACCGGCGTAGTCGGCACGGTCGAATACTATGCCTATATCAAACGCGATATCGACACCAGCGCCTCAGAATTCGTCATGGACGCCATCGCCGGGGGCGAACTGGTCAACAACTCGCTCAAGGCCGGCGACCTGCTGACTTTCGGCGACGCCACCCGTTACGCGAACATAGTCAAGCCGGTTGCCGACTGGCTCAAGGTGGCCGAAGAATCCACCACCAACGCCGGGCTGGCCTATCTGCCGGCGATCACCTCCATCAATTCATGGTACGCCGACCGGACCGCCCTCGATCCTGTCACCACGATGGCCGCGGTCATCGCCGTTTCCGGCCCGATCACCGATATCTACAATAAACCGGCCATCCTCAACGTCACCACTACCGACGCCCTGATCAGCCCCAACGGCGACGGCGTCAAAGACTCCTTCCGCGTTACCGCCGACGTCACCCGGGGCGCGGCCTGGAACTTTGTCATTACCGATAAAAACAATTCAGAAGTCTATTCCACCACCGGTTCTGAAGCAACGCTCGACGTCACTTCCGGCGCCAACCTGGCCGACGGTTCGTATTCATATAAGATCACCGCTTCGGCGGCCGGCCTCAACGCCGATTCCGTCACCGGTTCGTTCAAGGTCGATTCCACCGCCCCGGCCGCTACTTTCAGCAGTATTGCCGACGGGCAGGAACTGACCGGCACGGTCATCCTCAAAGGCACCGCCGATGACGCCAATTTCAACAACTATACCGTAGCCGTGACCGGGGCCGATCCGGTTTCCGCCAATAATATCGTTGTCGACGGCTCGCTCCATATCCTCGACACCACCACGCTGGCCAACGGTATTGTCGATCTGACCCTGACCGTGAACGACAAGGCCGGAAACAAAACAATCGTCACCCGGAACGTCACTGTCAACAACCCCGTCCCGGACCTCACCAAACCGACCCTCGCGCTTTCCGTCTATAATCCCGACTGCGGCCGGAGCGTCTAGGCCAATGAAACCGTGATCTCCGATTCCGGCGTCCTCAACGTCACCCTGAACGCCGATGACGACACCGCCGTCAAGAACATCAAACTTTATATCGACGGCAGTCTGCTCGCGCAAAATTCCGACGCCGCAATCCTGACCCATAATCTCAATACCTTCAACCTGACCGACGGCTCCCATACCCTGACCGCGCAGGCGCTCGATGCCGCCGGCAATGTCAGCGACACCGCGTCGCTGCCCTTTACCCTGTCCGGCGCGATTTCCAATTTCAAGGTCACGCCGCAGATCGCCACCGTCGGCAATTCCACCGTTACCGTCTCCGCCAATCTCCGCTCAAGCGGCAACTGGACGCTCTCTTTCAACGGGCCCGCTGCAATATCGTCCTTTTCTGGCAGCGGGACCGTTGTTTCCCATAGCTTCGACGCCTCGCAGTATGCCGACGGCGCTTATACCGTAAAACTCGCGGTCGACAACGTCACCGCCCAGCCCGAACGCACCTTCAATATCGACCTGGTTCTCAATAAACCCGTCGCCGACATCGCCAATATCGAGGAATCGCAGGTCATCCGCGACGGCCTCTTCGAGCTCAAAGGCACCGCTGACGACGCCGATGTCACTGACGCCGTCAGCTACAAGGTACTGGTCCGCGACCAGGATACCTATGAAGTGATCGCCGACGTCACCCCGCAGCCGGTCGACGCCTCCGGCTACCATGTCGGGCGCGTGGTCAATGCCTCGCTCGGCACGCTCGATTTCACCATGCTCAAAAACAATTCCTATACCCTGCAGCTTGAAGTCAAGGGCGGCGCCGACACGGTGACCGCCGAAGTCGATTTCGCGCTTAATTCGCAGCTCAAAGTCGGCCAGCTCGGGTTCTCGCAGCAGGATTTGATCATCCCGGTCGGCGGCATGCCGCTGTCGGTCATCCGCACCTATAATTCATTGAACGTGGCCAAGCCGGGCGATTTCGGCTACGGCTGGACCTGGGCGCTCAAGGACGTCGATATGAAGATCGGCGGATACCGCGACTCCTATGTCCCGGTCGGCGAAAGCGAACCGGTTTCCATCCGGGCCGGCGGCCCACGCAATATCGATATCACGCTGCCGGACGGCACCCGCACCACCTTTACCTTTTCCATCGAACCCAACGGCCGGTATTTTGAGTACGAGGGCCTCTGGACCGCGTCGCCCGGCGTCAAAGCCACCCTTAAACCGCTGGACTCGAATATTCTCTACGCCATGCCCGGATTCGATCCGTACTGGGCCGACGGCGATCCCCGGCTGCCGATGGATTCTTTCGAGTTCTCCGGCTTTATCCTGACCACCAAAGACGGCACTCAATACAAGATCGAACGCGAGGACCTCGGGGATCATGCTATCCTGACCGACGAAGGCGCGACCGTCTACGTCAACGTCTACGGCAAAGGCTCGCTCAAACGCATCACCCAGCGCAGCGGCGACACCATCGACTTCTCCGATGACAAAATCGAACACTTCAATCCGCAGGGCGTCAAAACCCGGTCCATCGTCTTCACCCGCAACGCCGAGGGCCTGATCAACGCCATCCACGACCCGGAAAACCTCGACGCCAATGGTGATCCTATCGGCTACGCCAAATTCACCTATGAATACGACGCCAATAAGAACCTGATCAAGGTCAATAAACTCAAGGACCGGACCACCGGCGAATACCTGACCACGCAGTTCCTGTATGAAACCGTCGGCCGCCCGCATTTTATCAGCAGCATCAAGGACGCCCGAGGCAAAACCCCGATGCTCTGCGAATACGACGACTCCGGCCGCCTGACCGCCACCGTCGACGCCGACGGCAACCGCATTGAAATGCAGCACGACCTCACCGGCAAAAGCGAAACCGTCTTCGACCGCGCCGGCAACCCCACCGTCCACACCTACGACACCCGGGGCAACGTCACCAGCACCACCAACGCCCACGGCTACACCACCACCCGGACTTATGACGCCAACAATAACGAACTTACCGTCACCAATCCCCTGGGCCATACTACCAGTTACACCTATGACGGCAACAACAACCGCACCAGCGTCACCGACCCCTTAGGCAACAAATCCACCTTCACCTACGACGCCTACGGCAACCAGCTAACCAGCACCGACCCGTTGGGCCATAAGACCACCAATACCTATGACGGTTCCGGTAACTTGCTGACCACTACCAACGCCCTCGGCCAGACCACCACCAACGTCTATACCGACGGCAACCTGACCGCCACCTACGACGTCAACGGCGATCTCGTCAGCTCGTTCGGCTACGACGGCAGCGGCAATATGACCAGCAGCACCGACCGGAACAACGTGACCCGTAATTTCAGTTACGATCCAAACGGCAAACAAACCGGTTCCACTTTCACCTGGACCGACCAGAACGGCACGTTAGGCACGAAAACCCTGACTACCCAGACCATCTACAATGCCGCCGATCAGGTAGTTAAAACTATCGACCCGGAAGGCAATGAATCAACTACCGTCTATAACGAGATCGAAAAACCGGTCCAAAGCACCGATAAACTCGGCAACACCACGACCACCGTTTATGACGACCGGGGGAATGTGATCGAAACGCAGTATGCCGACGGCACCGTCAGCCGGACTGTTTACGACATCATGGGCCGGGGCTATCTGACTCAGGATCGCCACGTTCCGGGCGCAACCGCCAACGGCTCCCGTTCCATCTATGACGCGGTTGGTCGGGTTATCAGAAGCGAACGGCTGGAAGACGTCAAAGTTACGGTAAGCGGCAACAGTATAACCCTGGATTCGGTCGGCGCGGTTATCTCCAGCACTTCCAGCACCTTTGACGCCGCCGGACGCGTCCTGGTAAGTACCGATGCCGAAGGCAACCAGACGAAGTACGAATATGACGCCGCCGGACGTTCCCTGGCGACGACCGATGCGTTAGGCAATCGCACCACTTACGAATATGACGCTGCCGGACGTCAGACCAAAGTCACTGACGCGCTTGGCCGTGAAACCAGATTTGAATACGACGCCATGGGCCGCAGAGTTAAAACCATCTTTGCCGACAACACCAGCGCGAGCGTAGTCTATAACACCCTCGGCCAGAAAATCCGTGAAACCGATCAATCCGGTATCTCCACCGAGTTTGAATATGACGCCATGGGCCGCCTCGCCAAAGTCATCAAGCCGGAAGTTACCGACGCCAACGGCACTAAGGTCAAACCCGCTTGGAGCTACAGCTATAACATCTACGGCAACCTTGCCAAAATCACCGACCCCAAAGGTCGTGAAACTACCTTTACCTATGACCAGTATGGCCGTCAACTGACCCGCAACCTGCCGATGGGCCAGAGCGAGAGCCAGGAATTTAATACCCTCGGTCAGACCGTCAAGAAGACTGACTTCAAGGGGCAGGTCACCGAGTTTATCTATGATAGTTTAGGCCGAGTCGAAACCAAAAATCTTTACGCCGCCGGCTCCTCCTCTGCCGGTGAAACCGTCCAGGTCGTCTATGACGACCTTGGCCGTCAAAAAGAGATCACAGAAGTTAGAGGCACTACAACCTTTACCTATGATATCGAAGGTCAGGTTACGCAGGTTGTTAAGCCTGAAGGAACTATCAACTATAAATACGACCCAGTCACTGGACGTAAAATGGAGACATCAACTGCCCACAGCAAACAGTCATACACTTATGACGAATTGGGCAGACTCAAGACCGTAACCGTCAACAAACGCGACGGAGCCGACCTGGCTACCCCGGAGGTTACCACCTACAGCTATACTGAGGTCGGTTCTCGTGCCGGGATGACGCTGCCGAACGGCAATACTACCCAATATACCTACAGTAACTTGAACCGTCTTACTAACCTGACCAACAAAAACAGTTCCGGCGATATCCTGTCAAGTTATACTTACACCTTAGCCTCAAACGGCAGACGTACCGGAGTAGCGGAACAAAGAAGAGAACAAGACAACAGCCTATCCACTACAAACATAGCCTACACCTTCGACAAAATGAACCGTTTGGTCAATGAGGCATCGACATCTACTGTTACGGCCCTGAATTATTCCAATGCTTATGCCTACGACATCAACGGAAACCGTCTGCAAAAGACCTGTACAACCGGCGGCGCAACCGAGACGATTAACTACACATATAACGATAACGACCAGTTGACATTTGAAGACTCGGACGTTAAAGTAGATATATCGTATCAATACGATACGAATGGTTGTTTGATAACCAAGACCTCCACCGAGGAAAGCGCGGTCTACGCCTACGGTCTGAATGGCCGCATGTCCAATGCAGTGATTTCACGCAAGGAAGAAGGCCAAACCGTAACTGTCAATAATAGTTACATTTACGATCAGTCCGGCATCCGGGTAAAATCCAGCGGCACTATTAACGGCGCAGCCGTAAATCGAGTATTCTTGACCGAATCAGGCTTTACCGGTTATGCTCAAATCCTTGAAGAAGCAACTCAATCCGGAGCCGCTCCGATAAAGTCCTATGTTTTAGGTGACGACGTATTATCTCAAACCGTCAATGGCGTAACCAGTCACTTGATGTATGACGGTCATGGCTCAACTAGATTATTGGCAGATACAGCAGGCGCCATAAGCAACACTTACGACTTTGACGCCTATGGTATAATGATTGGCGGTAATCCGGGTGTGACTAATCCTGCTGCAACCGACTTGCTCTACTCCGGCGAAAAGTATGATTGCGGCCTCCAAATGCAGTACTTACGTGCTCGTTACTATGACCAAAATACCGGCCGTTTCAACGCTCTTGATCCATTTGCAGGTAATTATTCTGACCCGCAGAGCCTACATAAGTATAATTATTGCCATAGTGATCCGGTCAATGGCATTGACCCAACTGGGGAATTCAGTATAAGTGGAATATTTAGTATATTTAGAATGATTTTTACGGCTGTAGCTATGATTGCTCCAATGTTTGTCATGCTCGCGGCAGGAAATCGTATCGCTAGAGAAAATCGTCCTTCTGATGCTTTTGTTGCATCATTCTCTGCATCATATTTGTTTAAATTACTTTACGCCAATATGGGTGTAGGACCTGAATTCACATATGACCTATTATACATAAAATCATTAGGGAGATGGCAAGATTATTATTCTTTTGGTGGTAGTGTTGGAGTAGCTGGAGGCGGAATAGGGTTAGAAGCTGGGCCTGTATGGAATGTTAATAAAGTTGAAGATTATTCAGGACACTTCATTTCTTGTGCGTTGGGAGCTTCTCCGGTAGCCACAAAGCTTGTACCCATTTCTGGATTAAATAGCTTTGGAGGAGCACTCTCATATTTCTTTTCTCCGACTGCTTCTTCGAATGGCAGGGCCGCAGTTGGTTTAAAATTGGGTCCTATAGCAGCAAGTGGTTTATTCACTTATTCAGCAACTTACAGCTATTACTTTGCAGGAGGTCCTTTTTCTGTAGGGAAAAAAATGCTTAAATGGTTTAATGATAATTTAAAGCCCCCGAAAGAAGATACTGTATCTTTCTATTTAGATTTTATTGAAAAAATGGGTCCGTTAATTTATCAGTTTAAGGATAAATTCACAAGCCCTCCATCTCCTGTAATATACTTGTAAACTGTTATAAATCTAAACAATAAATCAAGTGTTTTTTGTTTATCCACAAAACTCTTTTCCAAGGATGGAATAAGAACGACATTTGGAAAAGATGATAAACACTGAAGTTTGCGTTGATTCTTCGTATTAACATCAATGCTATAAAAATGAAGGAACAAAAAAGACTCATAAAATATTCTAATTTAAAGTCAATTTTATTGATTATATCCATAATTTCAGGAGAATAATATGAAAACAGATAAATTGGTGAAGCTATTTACAAAAGGTTATATATTATTAGGAATCGGGGCTATCTCTTTTATCACTATATCAATTATGGCATATGTTATTGGTGATCCTAAAAGTATAACAAGCGATAAAAATGCCATTGGCGTACAAAAAGGTTATATGACATATATTGAAAAGCCAAAATATGATTTGTACATGAAAACGGTTCAGATTATTCATGCAATTGGTTTTATCTGCACTGCATTAGGCACAGTTATTTATTTAAAATCGAAGAGCGGTAGGAGAACAGCGAGTTCAATGCGAGAAAAATACTAATGATGTGATGGGGGTCACACCGATGTGATGGGGTGTGATGGGGCGTCCTATGCAAAAAAACGATTCACGAAAGTGACGGACAAGTGACGGATTGACAGAGGGTAAAAAAGGATATTTGCGAGTCAACAAAATGAGTAATTTTTGAAAAATTACGATTCAAAAATCGAAATCAGCAGTCGTAAATGCTTGATTTTGTGTTGATTGACAATAAGTGCCCAGCCGGAATAATCCGGAAAAATAGCAGGATTAATGTTTTGGTACCAGATTACGCCGCATCCCGGTAGTAATACCTGAGCAACCCGCCAAGTCGTTCGGAACATTTGATTTTGCCTCCTGGCTTACCGACATGCTCAGTCGGAAACGGAATGGTATTATCAATGCCCTGATGATTACGTTCAAAATTGTAATGTTCGACGTAATTTGAAACAGCTTTACGCAGGGATTTTTCTCCAATCAAAATGAGATTGTTCAAGCATTCCGATTTTATGCTGAGGACAAATCTTTCAGCGTAGGCATTCAAGTTTGGAGAGCGTGGCGGAAGCCGTATCGGCCTGATGCCGACGGATTCCATTATTTCGTCAAACTGCAAAGTATATTTGCCGTCGCGGTCATGGATCGATGAAGGAGGTAAGTGATGATAAAAAAAAATAAGTTATTACTATTAGCGCTCTTAACTATGTTGTTACTTTGTATAGTTTTTATATGTATTCATCTATATAGTAACAATGATATTGTGGGCTTTAGGTATCCGATTGATTTTCAACGGGGAGAGATTAAAGAAAAAGTTTTACAAAATGGTGTACTTACAGAAAAGTATTGTTATTATATTTCTGATGATGAAAAAGAAGTTAAGCATGGAATATACAGACGATTCAGCCAAACTTATAATAAAATTATTACTGATGCTGTTTATGTTGATGGAAAAGAGCATGGCCTGTGTATTACATTTGGATATTTTCCAAAATTCAAGTCATATAGAATATTTAATAACGGGGTTGTCATCTCATCTTATACCGTTATTAATGGAAAAAAGGTTTCTTTTTTTAATTATAAAAATGATGAGCCTTATAACGGAACAAGTTGGATATATAGTACAGGATTAGGATCAAAAGGGTTTGAAATACGAGAATGTCAAATAATTACATACAAAGATGGTAAAATAGTAAAGCGACAGGAAAGTGACTTCCACGGAAATATTTTACCGGAAGGCAAAACAATTGAGGGTAAAACATTAGCCGAATGTTTGGACAAAGATGAATTAGAAGAATTAAAAAAGATCAATGAAAAATGGAGAAAAGAAAAATTGGAGAAAAAAAAGTTGGAGCAAAAGAAAGATTTGAATAGCAAAGAAATCCCCAAGTAATATAAAACGCTGAAATTTCAGCGAGTTGTTTGACAATTTTTCAAGGTTTTCGCGTGGTTTGTGGTTGAGCTGATCAATTAACCGGTCGTAAAATTAAGACATGGACTCCGAAAAGTGAGCAATCCTATGAATATGACGAACTCGGCAGACTTAAAAAGGTTACTGTACTCAAACGCAACGGAATAGAATTGACCAATCCTGAAGAATTTGTGTACAATTATACGGAGGTCAGTACACGTAAAAGCGTAGTGTTACCGAATGGAATAATAACCAATTATACTTACAATGCTTTAAATATGCTGACTAAAATTACTCATAAAAATACGACAGGTAAAATATTGGCCAATTATGAGTATAATCTTGCACCCGATGGGCATAGAACCTCAATCAATGAAACTCGTCTTGAAAGCGATGATTCATACTCCGCAACAGAAATAGCATATACCTATGATAATCTTAATCGGTTAACTAAAGAGACTTCAACGTCTACTGTCTCAAACCTTAACTTCAGTAATCAATATGTATATGATGCAAATGGAAATAGAATTCAGAAATTATGCACTGTTGGAGGAGCGGCTGAGACCATCAACTATACATATAACAACAACGATCAGTTGACAACCGAGAATTCAAGTGCTAAAGGTATAACAAATTATCAGTATGATGCCAACGGAAGCTTAATAAGTAAAGTAAACAATGATGAATCCAATACGTTTACATATAATTTACATAACCGTCTTGCAACTGCTTCTATTCAAAGAACAGAAGAAGGACAAATGGTTAACATTACCGGAAATTATACATATGACCAATTTGGCATTAGAGTCAAATCTGAAACAACGTTAAACAGCAATTCTCAAAATAGAATATTTTTGATTGATAATATGAACTTTACAGGATATGCTCAAATTTTTGAAGAAGCCTCAAATGTTGGTGGATCTCTGACCAATAGCTACGTTATTGGAGATGATATTTTATCTCAGGAAACATCCGAAGGAGTTAAGCACTTTCTCTATGACGGACATGGTAGTTCGAGATTATTGGCGGATGCAAATGGTTCGATAACCGACCAATATTCATTCGATGCTTACGGCGTTATGTTGGGTGGAAATCCAACAGCAGTAAATCCTGCCGCAACAGATTTATTGTACTCAGGCGAACAGTTTGATGTTGGACTACAACAGCAGTACTTACGTGCAAGGTACTACGATCAAAATAATGGAATATTTAACCGCGTTGACCCATTCTCTGGCGACTTACGGGAACCGCAGTCTTTAAACAAATATACATATTGCCATAGTAATCCTGTAAACGGCATTGATCCTACTGGTGAAAGCTTGATAAAAGAACTAGTAGTAATGGCAATTAAAGATATTTTGTTTGACAAAGGGATGGGGGTCACACCTACACTATTGACTTTCAGGAAGGGATGGGGGTCACACCTACACTATTGACTTTCAGGATTTTAGAAGTCAATAGTGTAGGTGTGACCCCGCTTCCGCCGACCCCGCTTCCGCCAGGATTTTAGAAGTCAATAGTGTAGGTGTGACCCCGCTTCCCAGTGTAGGTGTGACCCCGCTTCCCAGCTGATTTGATCTACTACAACTATCGTTACTACAGCCCGGAATTAGGCCGGTGGCTCAGTAGAGATCCACTGGGTGAATTTGATTTTAATAATTATTTTAATCTTTTATATGGATTTGTTAACAATAATCCTGTGAATACGACAGATAAATTAGGGCTTGCTATTCAAATTAGTAGAGCTCATTATGATAAACTTAAAAAATATCTAAAAGAAAATAATGTAAGTGGATATAGCAGCGATGGCAGTTTAATAGAAGGAAAAGCTACTTATTCTACTGAAATAATTTCTGAAATATTAGGGACGATGATTAGGAGTTCCTATATTTTTGAATTTGAATGCATGCCAAATTTACTTGAACATATTAAAGCTAGAAAAAATATAATAAAACTTGCTGAAAGTAAAAAATATTATTTTGGAGCTGGTAAAGATTTTAAAGCCGTATCGAATAACCCCAATGTTCTTTCATATCCGTCTCAAATTAAAAATCATGAATATTATTATAATAATCCATCTGAATCGTTTGCAGCTTTAAATCATTCTAAAACCCAGATTGCTTGTTGGTTTGCAACAAAATTGACAATGTTAGCTGGTGGAGGACAATATGTTCGTAGGCATCTTGATATCTGGATTCCTGGAGATTGGGGATATATTAAGAATATGAAATATCATAATCTCGGCAAAAATTATGAAGAAAGAAGCAAGATATGGCTTAACTCTGCAAAAGGAGGCAGTCCCGATAATGCCGGATATGAAGGTGAAAATATTATATATGTGGGACATGGTAAATGGTGGGGACATATATCAAGTAAGAACACCATTAAATCGTTAACAACTTGGCAGCAGGATATGAAGAAGTGGAAAACAACTTTTGGTGGAGCTACTCCTAGTGTAATGGGGACTGTAGACTTTACCTCAAGAGGATTAAAATCAGTTAGGAAAAGTGAAGAATGAATACAAATATTGTAAAGAAATTAGTTTTATACATACTTATAATTGTGGCTTGGAAAATGAATGCGACGGTAAAATACTCTGATTGCGTAATATTACATCTACAGGAGAATAAAAACGGGAATTCTCAATATTATCTTGACAAGAAATTTCTAGGTTCCGGAAATAAGGGGATGGATGTTTTTATTAAGCGGTTAACAGGAATTCCTGATTATTCCATAATTATAGTTTACGGATTAAATGAATCTCAGCAGTTTAAGGGGATATTTTATAAAGATAAAAAATATAGTGTCATTTTAAACGATATAAAAGAGAAAAAACATTTACTGTTTGCTTTTTTTAAAAAAAATTGTTTTAACTATTCAAGAGATAATATAGATTTTATTTATGTAAACAACGAATGGCAATGGTTTTTAAACTCAAAAGAAATAAATGTCAAAGGTTTAGATTCAAATGCAATAGTCAAAAAATTGAATCTCAATTTCAGGGAATTTATAATTGTAGTATTTGATGGCAATATAGATCAAACAGTTAGTGTGTCTTCCTTTAGAGATTTGCCGGAAATAACAAGATTTGAGGATTCGCTCAAAAAAAATAAGTGTAATTTTATAATATTATTTACCTGCTGCGATACTCCTATTTATTATGATTATGAGACAGACATGAAGAAGACCCGAAA
This sequence comes from Victivallales bacterium, assembly GCA_963676655.2. Lineage (GTDB taxonomy): Bacteria > Verrucomicrobiota > Lentisphaeria > Victivallales > Victivallaceae. The sequence goes on from CAXXKX010000002.1 coordinate 1,491,808, forward strand.
GAGAATCGAAAGAAAAAAACAAAAGGAGGAAATAGATAAAGCTTTAGCTGTTTTGCCGTCCGCATTTAAAGAAATAAAAATAGACGGGCGTTTTTATTCTATTTCGGCGTTTATCTTAAAATTGAACAGTATATTGAAATCAAACAATTTGTCATATGCGATATCAGAAAAGACACCTGTCAAAATTAAAAACTTTATTGACTTTTGCGAGATGGACTTATATAATGCCATAAAATATGTTTCTTACAAATACAGGCTTAAAGTTATTATAGAAAAAAACGAAATTATTTTACAGAAAACACCGGAAAGTGAAAAAAACGATTCACAAAAATAAAAATAATTGATTTTCAGGCAGGAGTTAATAGGGGACACGGGGTCAAGGGGACACGGGGTCACACCTACACTATTGACTTAGAAGAGGGGACACGGAGGGGACACGGGGAGGGGACACGGGGTCACACCTACACTATTAGGGGACACGGGGTCACACCTACACTATTGACTTAGAAGGGGACACGGGGTCATCCATTTAGGTTCCTGTCAAGTTTAAATACTAAAAATCTATAGGAAAATTTCAATTTTCCTTCAAAAAAATTTACTTGTCAGGGGTAACATCCGCCCGTCGACTGGGATGCTGGGTTCACTCCTACACTATTGACTTAGTGGGACGCACTAAAAAACAGATAATGAGTATGTTTAGATACTTGAATTTTCTATTTGCCAGAATAGTTTAATATCCATAAGGTGTACTATTAAACGGGGATTTTTAAAGATTTTAAGTATGAAGCAAACTCTTTCAGTTTTAACAACAGTTTTTTTCTTTTTTCTTTTTTCATTAGGGGTCTGACCCGAATGGCGCTAAGTTAAGGTGTTAAAATACCATTTTTCATCCCCTTGAAAAAGGTTTTAATTGAGTTAAAATAATGCCTGTTACGCAATTTAAACTACCACATAAAAAAGGAGCAACAGGCATGTCCGTTAAGACCCCGAAATATACCCCGACTTTTCCTGAAATGCAAAGTTTTTTAATCGGACGTAAAAATATTTCAGCAAAAGAACGGTTGCGTCGTGATATTGACGAGTTGAAAAAGAAACAACTTTGGGAGTTTCAATATCTGTTTTCCAGTTTTATTCCTGCTGATCTTTTGAGATCAAGGTTCGGAAACATCAACTTACGCAACCGTGTTTTCAGTATGGAAATAGTTTTCTGGGCATTTTTAAATCAGATACTTTTGTATGGAACAAGTTGTTCAGAGACCGTAAAAAAGGTTCAGAGCTGGATGTTGATCAGAAAACGACAATTGCCCAGCTCAAGCACCAGCGCATATTGTCAGGCGCGTAAACGTCTGCCACTGGAACTGTTGCGAAAAATAAACCAACACATAATTTCTGTAATTGCAGGAACTGAACCATCTGAAAAGCTATGGAAAAACAGAGTGGTCAAGGTGGTAGACGGCACCGGGTTAACCATGCCTGACACTCCGGGAAATCAGCAAATTTATCCTCAGCCGAAATCAATGAAACCGGGTTGTGGATTTCCGCAAATCAATTTGGCTGCAATATTTTCACTGTCAAACGGTTCAATGCTGGGCTATGCTTTCGGTGGTCGCAACCAGTCTGAAAATCTTTTATGGCTTAAGTTATGGCGTCTGCTCTGTCCCGGAGATATTATTTTAGCCGACAAAGGCTTTTCCTCTTTTTCAAATATTGCCGGTTTACTACAAAAAAATGTCGACAGCGTTATGCGCCTTCATGGATGCCGGGCAAAAAACTTTAAATTCAGTCAGGGAAAACGACTGGGACATAAAGATGTGCTTGTTACCTGGCCTCGACCATATACCACTGGCGCTAACTGGACTGACGAGCAATGGGATAATCTGCCGAAGTCATTGACTATCAGGGTTATTGAAGCTCCAGTATTACACAAAGGGTTCAGGACGCAAAAGGTGTTGATATGCACCACTTTGCTTGATGAAAAGAAATATCCTGCTGAAGATATTGCGCGTTTGTATTTCAAACGCTGGCAGGTCGAATTGTTCTACCGGGATATCAAAACTACCATGCATATGGATATATTACGCAGCAGATCTCCTCAAATGATCGAAAAAGAATTGGCCATGTATGCTATATGCTACAACCTGGCGCGAGGCATGATGCAGGACGCGGCCAGGATGTATGAGGTTCCAGTCCACCGCATAAGTTTTAAAGCAACAATACAACAGTTCAATCAATGGTTGTGGCTGTTTATGCGAACTGATATTACTTTGGAAAAAATACGAGAAATCAAGCGTAAATTTTATGCGAAACTAGTTGATCGACTTATCCAGGATAGACCAGGCCGCAATGAACCAAGAGCAAGAAAAAGGCGACCTAAACCATTTAATTTACTAACCAGACCAAGGCAGGAAATGGTCATAGATTACCACCACAACAGACCAGGTAAGAAAAATGCTTTTTTCGCCTTAACTTAGCGCCATTTGGGTCTGACCCCATTTATTGGTTGATTTTGAACTTAAAATTGGTTTTTAATTTGACTTTTTATGGCCTTAGAACTATTTTTTAAGGTATTTTATTGATTTTAAGAAAATTGAGGTGAGAATATGCCGCGTAGACGCAGAGGCTGGATAGATTGGGGATGTTACCATATAACCCATCGGTGCCATGAACGGGAATTTCTTTTCAAGTTCTCCAAGCATCGTGATATCTATTTGCGTCAGTTATGGGAAACTAAAAAACGCTATAAGGTCGATATCCTGGATTATATGGTTACCAGCAATCATGTGCATCTGCTGTTGACCGCTCGTCATGGCCAGGAGATATCCAAAGCGTTACAGTTTTTACACGGTTCGGTCGGCCAGCAATACAATCTCTTGAAAAAACGCGAAGGAGCATTCTGGAGTGACCGGTTTCATTCCACCCACATTCAAAGCGGAAAACACTTAAGCAGATGTTTGTTTTACATCGATATGAACATGGTTCGGGCCGGAGCGTTAAGGCATCCGGAAGAATGGAAACATTCCGGTATCCATGAACTGCTCGGAAAGCGTCAACGCTACCAATTGATAGACATGGGCAGATTGCTGCAATATCTCGATATTCAAACCGAAGAGGCATTCCGGCGCTGGTATATTGTCACACTGAACGATTTGGTCGCCAGTAACAATCGTCAAAGGGAGGCATATTGGAGCGAGGCAATTGCCGTCGGCGAACCTGATTGGTTGAAGACAACCGCCGTCCAATCCGGCATCAAGCGATATGCGATCAAGAACGCCGTACCGGATGACCGGGAAGGTGACATTCATATTTTGACCGGGAAATAACAATTATCTTCTTGTCAATACTTATTCCCCCAATGGGAAGCAGTATTCTGAGCTTATTATTATCTTTCACCAAATTTTCTTCCCCAAAAATGTTTTTGATATAAAGCATTCCATGATGCCTTTATTTCCTTGTTTTTACTTGTTCTCTATTGATTTTTTTCCTATCAGCATGTATAATTAGTAATTATACAGCTATTTATACATGTATAAAATCATGTATTTTTTGAGTGTTAAGTGATTCCTATTTTCCGGATTACCCTTGAGGGATTTCAATCTTATTTAAACCTATGATTGACGATGAAGCCATGTAGTAAGCTTCGTAGTTAAATAATGTTTTTGTACACTGTTGATATGCTATGAAATATGCGAAAAACTCGACTGCTGAACATGAAGAAACATGATGTTATTATACGTGCACTGAGAAATTGAGTCATGCAAAATATTATATTTTCATGATTCTTTGTATCAAAAGAAGAAAGGAGGTTGTGAAGAGAGGATTTCCAAAAAACAGGAGTAATATTTTAGGGAATCTCTAAAAATTGGAGTTTCCGGCAAAATCGCTTATTTGCACCGAGCAGTCTTGCGTTGTAAAACCGCTGCATAGAGTTACTATGCGCAAACTTACAACGCGTCGCTGCATCGGGTAACTAAACAATTTTTCGTTTCGGAACCAATATTTAGAGGTTCCCTTTAGAAATGTGAGATTTTTTCTCTGCCGCGTATGTATTTTATGAAAGATGAATGATTAAACAGGAGAGAATACAGTGAGAACAAATGAGAGGGTAAAAGCTGCAATAGCGATATTGGTTGGATTGATGATTGGTTTGGGAGCTTACGGTGAAGTGATTCCGCAAGCAGTAAGTTTTGACGGGGATGGAGATTATATCGCAGCTGATAACGAGTCAAATTTCGATTTCGGAACCGGAAGTTTTACGATTACCTGTCGGGTCAAGTTGGCGTCCGGGCTTGCAGACAATGATTATACAATTATAGGAAAAAATCTGGCAGGAAAATATACCACTGGCACAGGAGGCTACCCTGGATACAGATTATCTCAATTCTGGGGAGATCTTCGCTTTAATATATGGGACATAAACTATCAAACAGTCTACGAGGTCACTGCCGGTGATGTTTTGAAAGACAACAAATGGCATACGGTTGTAGCAATGAGAGACGGCCAGGAATTAAAGCTCTATGTTGACGGAGTCCTGGAAGATTCATCCGGCAATGTCGTCCCAACCGACTGTGACATCAGCACCAACAATTCCAGTCCGTTTTCGATTGGTGCCGCAGTTTACTGGAGTCAAAGCAGATTCTTCACCGGAACGGTTGATGAAGTCGCGGTGTATAACCGGGCTTTGACAACGACAGAAGTTGCGGAAATTTCAAATACCGGGGTCAACAAGACTACGTCGGGAATAGTTGCGTACTATCCTTTTGATGACGGCACCAGTAATGATGCTACCAGCAATAATAATGACGCAACTAAGTATGGTGACACAAAATATGTTCCCGGAGCAGTTGTTTCCACTAAAGGCATGGCTTTTGATGGCGATGGTGATTATATTTCATGTGCGAATGAGTCGAACTTTGACTTCGGAACAGGTAGCTTTTCATTATCGTGCTGGGTTAAGCTGAATTCAGGAGTTGCAAGCAATGATTATACCATTATTGGTAAAAACCTGGCAGGAAAATTTACCTCGGGATCAGGGGGCTATCCCGGCTACAGATTATCTCAATACTATGGATCTCTGAGGTTCAATGTATGGGATCTGGATAACCAGATAACATATGCTGTTTCTTATTCCGGGGCTTTATCGGATAACAATTGGCATTATGTAACGGCAATGCGTGACGGACAGGAGTTGCGCTTGTATGTTGACGGCGTCCTGAAAAGTTCCAGCGGAGAAGTTGTTCCGACTGACTGTAATTTTGACAATTCCTCTCCATTCGCAATCGGAGCTGCAGTGTATTGGGGGCAAAGCCGCTTTTTCCCGGGAAGCATCGACGAAGTTGCCGTTTATAACAAAGTATTGTCACCAAGAGAAATTAAGATGCTGATGAATTTCAGTCCTAATTATTTATCAGACGGATTGGTTGCGTACTACTCATTCGACGCCGGAAATGCGACAGACGACTCTGTGAACAGCAACGATGGAACGCTTTATGGCGATGCAAGCTCTACCGGCGGTATAGCCTGGCAAGGCTATGAGGAAATCAATAATATTTTTGATAAAATCGCTTTCAGCATTTCATCCCTGCCGACTTCCGGCACTTTGACTTTAGCAACAGCAAATTCAATCTCGACAGATGATCTTGCCAACGTTGACCATAATGATCAGGCATTGTCGGTAGGTGCGCATGATCCTTATTCATCAAGCGACAGTGATGGTCTTACTTACGGAACCGGTCCCTACGTGGCCGGTAATATAGGCCCGTTCAGATTCAACTATTTCAATAACGAATTCCTATACGGAGGGCAGCATACAGCCGAAATGAAGGAATACGCATCAATGCACGGGTTCAATATTATCTCGGGAGCAGCAGCGTCTTGGTCACACCTTCCAACCGGAACAAAATTTCTTGGAGTTGGAGGTTTGGGTCTGAATGACTGGATGGACGATGAAGGTTATGTCTCAGGACGCTTTGACACGCTTCCCGGTAGATCAAGCATTGCCTCAATAATGTACGGGGACAATTTATTCCCGTTTACAACCGGAGGCTATAATTATATGATAGACATGGAAAATCCGGCCAAGCCATTAGATTTAAGCGTATTACGTCAACAAGCATGGTATCCGGCATCTAACCAGGCCCAATTTGAAGAAGATTATTATAACGGATTTATTGCGGCTCAACTGGCCGCAGTTGATACAGCTCACACCCAAGGCTGGACTGATGTCGGCATATACGGCTGGCAGCCTTGGTCCAGAACCTGGTATCTCTCCACGGTCAATGAAACAACAATGCTTGAAAACTGGAATCTTTACGGCAAATACATCGCAGCTGAAGTAAATTTACTCTACCCGTCTGTTTATTGCTTCTACTGGAATACTAAGAATGTCGCTTACGCAATTCAGAATATTGATAAAAACGTGGAATACGCCAATAAGCTGTCTGCGTCAAACCTTAAACCGACCCGGCCTTATTTCTGGAACCTGCTCCACGGTGGCGGCGGAGGTTGGCGCTGGTGGCGATATCTGCCTTTGCGCAACGAGGACTTCCGGGCAATGTCGATGATGAATTTCTTTTGCGGTACCGATGGCCTGGTTTTATGGAGTTGGTCCGGATTCAGTGACGGATATAATCCAAGCATCGCTCCGGTTCCTGAAGCCGGAGATACACTTAGTGTCGGCGCTGAATTTACAGCAGATCAGGAAGGTGGGGGCAGTGCAACATTTTATCGATATGACGCTATTTACATTCTTGAAGTAACTGCCTCGGATGTTGTTCGTTTCCAACTGATAGACAGTTCCAGTCAAAACTATGGTGTCGATGCAGATCCGGCCAACAGCATCTATGATGACGAAGATTATTCTTTTCCGGTTTACACTATAAGTAAGTCCTCACTTTCAGAATACCTGAGAACCGAAGCAGAACCGGTAAGTGCCATGATTGAAGGTATGGCGGCGGCCAAACTATTCGAGTATATCTTATATCACGGTATCACCTGTATTGATGAGTCAGCTTTAACTCAATGGAGTAACACTTCTCCGATAGTCCGCAGGGTAAAGTTCGGGCCTTATCACATCATCGCCACGTATGACCCATTATGGGAAAATTATACATCTAGAACTGTGACTATTGAGGATTTTGATGGAATTCAAGGAGTTGACGTTCAAGTGACAGCTGATAACAAGACTAGAATCTACGTCATCAAGGAATAAGATTGTATTATATGTGCTGTCCGGTGACATGCCGGGCAGCATTATTTCATCAATAATTCTATATCAGAGAATGAATTAAATATTTATTTTCAGTTGTTTTTGATTTATACGTGTTCCCAAAATCACTGCATCAATATTGGGTAAAATATCTAAAGAAGACATTTTGAGTATTGATGAGCTAAGACAATGCACCTCTTCGGAGATGTCGCAAATCATTACAGAATATGGCATTTATCTTGTCAATTTTATTTTTGCACTGCTTCTTTCCGAAGAAAATATCTATCTTTTTTACAATACTGCAAATTACCTGATGCTATTCTCAACTACACCAGATTGTAAAACAATGACTAAAAAGAGTAGAACAGTTTTGCTTTTGAACTTGAATTTTCGAATATTCATAATATGATATATAGTCATTGTTTAGAACAAAAGAGGGGTTGGTTCGGATTGCCAGATGAACCGGCAATAAATCCTCTACAACGATGATATCATTGATAAATGAAAAGTATCGCTAGAGATCAAAGATAGCATATTTTGTTTTAATTCAATCAGATTGATACTGGAAGATGAATTAGAGCAGAGATACTCCCGGAAGTATATTAAGAGGGAACAAGTAGATGAAGTTAAACCTTATATGTCTGGAACATAGCGGCGAGGTGTATTGCGTCAAGCTCGTATATCGTCGCGGGGAGATCGTTCCGGAAGAAGAACAGCGATGCTGTTCAATGGTAGAGTTTCCTGGCTTAAGTGACCGTCTCGCTGAGGTTTTGAAAAATATTAAACTTTATCGTAATGCCCCGGTAATTATAGTGGGCGGTATTCCTGATGCAGAGATCGTTGAGCTTGATATGCCGCGATTGCATCGGGCTGAAATGTTTGAAGGCTTGGAGTACGAATTGCCTTGTCACTTCCCCGGGGAATTCGCGGATATGGAGTGGTACGGCAGGATTCTTCCGGAGGTTAAACATCTTGACGATGAAGTAAAATTACGGTGTTGCGCAGTACCGGCAAAAAGCTGGGAGGACATGATCAAAGAGTTGTCGGTCGCTGGTTGCCGTTTTGATTACTGGGTTCATCCTTATGTTGAAGTTCTGGTTGAGCCAGGATTTGAAGAGTGCTATTACCCTGAATGCGAACCTGAATTCATTATGTCGCAAAATACTGAATCCGGGAGTTCCGATATCCTGCCGGCGGTATGGAACAGCGATGAAAGAACTGTTTCACATAACAATTTACTAGAGACTACCGGTGCATTAGCCGTAGCGAAGCGTTACTTCAGAGATGGAGGAAAAGGGATAGTAAAGAAATTATCATCTCCTGCCTATTTGAAAATCAGACGCAGTCGAATCTTGCAGGCCGCAGCTGTTTTTTTGTTTTTAGCATCAGCAGTATTTTTCAGCTTAGGTGTAATTATGCGCATGCAGGAAAGAATCCGGCACTATGACGCAGTATCCAAAGCATTGAGTATTGTCGAGCAAAAACTGATGCATCGGAAAAATAAAAATTTAAAAAATCTAAAACTGCAGAAGAACTTTCAAGAGGTTTTTAAACAATTTGAGGAATGCCAGATCGGTCCCGGCCAGGGACTGGTCGGATTATCCAGGCAACTGCCGAAAGATATTTATATTACTGATTACGCCGGCTATGGTAACACTGTCAATTTAACCATGAAAAATAACAGCGGAAACAACGACGGTTTTAACGAATTAAAAAAATCCGGTTATTTAACTCCGGTAAGTGTCAGGAAACGTCGCAATCGAGACGGATCAACATATATTTATATGAAGCTTGAGCAAAAAATACCAACGGGAGAACGCAATGCAAAGAATATCCCGTAAAATGTTGTTTGCATCTGCCGGCATATTGATACTCGGTTGTGTTGCGATGTTTATGTGGAGGGACGTGATAAAGCAACTGTATCCGGCGCAGAGTTTAATCGATCACAAAATTGACAGATTGAAAGAAGCAAAGAGAGAACTGCGCAAAGAAGTTGACGCAGGCAAGGAAGTTGAAAAATGGTTAAACCACTTCAGAATGATCGTCAAGGATAATTTTATCAATGAATCCGATGCAGCCTCATTGCGTAAGCGTCTGGAAGTGATGGCAAGAGAACGAGGTGTCATGGTAATGACAATCGGCACTCCGAGCGTAACCAAGTTCAAGGGCGGCAATTTTTGGCAGTTGAACTTTTCCTGTTACGGAACGATGAAGAACCTGATGGAGTTTTTTGAGGACATTTCGGCTAATGAAAATAAAATTTTATGGCGTAGATTCAGTTTGCGTCCAGTATCGACCCGTTCGACTGAGAGTTTACGTTTGACCGCGACATTTTGCGCGTTCAGTATGGACTCGGAGAATCTCGATAAACTTGAAAACAAAAATACAATAAAGAGTAAATCCAGGAAGCTGGAGAAATCTGTTTCTATTGAAGTTAAAACAAAAGCCAGGGATAAGATAAATAAATGAAGAAAATACTGCTTATCCTTAATATTGTTTTTTTGTTGACTGCCTGGCAGGGATACATTTTTTATCGAAGCACTCCGCCAAGAAAAGATTATTCAGCTTATGCCGAAAATATTGTTGCAAGTAAACCTGTATCCCCAAAGACTGTTTCGACCAGGAAGCAGATTAATGCTATTGAAGTAAAACGCGTAGTTGATGCAAATCTTTTCGAACCTCAGCGTGGAGTTGTAAACACGGCAGATGCGCCGCCTCCCAAAATAGAAAAAAAAGTAGTAAACTCTCGAAGGCCCAATCTGATACTGAAAGGCATATGTCAGGTTCAGGGCCGGGCCGGAGCAATTATTATTGATAACGCAAGGAGCCTTGTGAATCGACCGCCAACCAGGGCGAGAAGTCGCATTTCCAGGCATCGCCCGGTTCCAGTCAAGCCAAAAGTTGCCACCCCGCATCAGGGGAGCAAAAGTTGCTACTATCGCATAGGAGATAGTTTGCCCTGTGGATATACCTTGAAAGAGATTAAAGTTGATTCAGTATTACTCGTTCAGGGAAATAACTCTTTTGACTTGAAGCTTGAAGATACTGAACAAGCCAAAGGAGTTGTTGCGCTGCCGCCAAAAAGAATAATCAGTCAGTCCGGAGGCGGTACTAGCCACAGGACGACATCAAAAAACATCAATAAAAGAAATATAAATAACGTTGGAAAGTATAAGAAATGACTTACTTACTTCAATTGAGAAAAAAACTTCTTTTTCCGGTACTTATCATAACGATGTCGTTTTCTGCGGTTATTTGCAGCAGTTGCCAAGCCCTTGCCGAAGAACGAAAGAAAATGCAGGAAAAGAAAACTATTAAGCTCGACAAGGAATTGGAAGTTAATATTTTTCCAAAGGATCTGGTTATTGATGAAAAGAAAGAACGCCGTAGTGTCAAAGGTGACAAAATAAACTTTAGCGCTTCAGAGCAAGCCGCCGATGAAAAAACCGTGTTGAAAAAATATAACGGAAAAGAGTCCAACCCGGCATCGGAACATAAAATCATCAAATTTTATGATAAAGAACCATGGACATCAAAGACCGCGAATAAGAAGGCGGATGTTAATTTTAATTTTAACTCGGCTTCCCTTGGTGATGTGATTCCCGCCTTCGCTGACATGCTGAATTTCAATTTCCTCACTGACCCCGGGCTGAAAGGTTCGGTGACCATTTCGTTAAGCGCTAAATTGACAAAACGTGAGATTTGGGAGGTCTTTGAGAATTTATTGTTGCTGTCAGGGGCTTGGTGCAGTCCGGGGGCTGGGAATGTGCTTCATATCAGGGGAATCGATAAGATGCCGGAGGACCATTACTTGTTTGACAAGGCTGGTGCTGCGAAAGGAGCCGGGGTGCTGGAATTCCAACTCAAAAATATTGAGGCTCAGGTGGCCGCGAATCAAATAAAACCATTCATGTCTCCGGGAGGGACTGTATTGGAGTTAAAAGATCAGAATCGTTTGATTGTCGTGGAATCGCCGGAGAATATCGGCAAACTGGGGCGTCTTTTGCGTTTGATAGATCGTCCGGTGCCCAAGGGGGAACACCGGATAGTGATGCATTGTGTTAATGCACCGGCGGAAAAGATTGCCGAAGAACTGGGAAAACTTCTGCCAATGCTTGGTTTTCCCGTAGCTGTTGACAAAGATAAAGTCAGGCCAGGAATGATTAAATTAACGACAATTGATCGCATGCAGACAATTGTCGGAGTGGCCGCGACTCAATCAGCGCTGAGTGAATTACAGCACTGGATGGAGATACTGGACCAACCAAGTGAGGATGACCAGGAAAATGTTTTTATTTACCAGGTTTTCAATGATAAAGCAGAGGATTTGGTTCAGGCACTTAGCGTTTTATTCAATCTTGAGGGCAGTTCTTTGTCGGCAAACAAATCCAGCAGTGGGGGGAATGCTGGAAATTCCACTAAATCAGTTCAAAGTTCAGGTGGTACAAAGACTCTGTCATCCAAGTCGAAGAATAATGAGTTGGATGAAAAGGATGTGTTCAACGCAAAGGTTAAGGTTTTCGCGGATGCGGTTCATAATCGTTTGGTGTTCAGAACATCGACCCGGACATACGCAATGATCAAAGCGGTGCTGGACAGATTGGATATCGCTCCATCACAAGTTCTGCTACAGGTGCTGGTGGTTGAAGTCAATCTAGATAACACTACTGAATTCGGAACCGAATTCAATATTGCCGGCGCTATGGGCAACAGTGCCGGAGCTTCCGGCGGAACCAATTACAAGTCGCTCAATCCGGGCGGGGACAGTCAATATGGGGCTAACTTCCTGATTTTCAATCCCAATAGCCCGGATGATAAATATGCTTATATTAAAGCAACGGCCGGGCGTGGTCGGACAAAAGTAATTTCCAGTCCACAACTGCTGGTAGTCAGTCACGCCGAAGCCAAAATATCGGTAGGGAACAAAGTCCCCATTATTTCTTCTCAGCTTAGTGATACATCATCCACCCAAACATCCGGGACAACATTACTTCAGAATGTGCAGTATATCGATACCGGGATAATTCTAACGATTACGCCGCATGTCACCCAGAACGGTTTAATTACTCTCGATATTGATCAGACTGTTTCCGATGCGATTGAAAATAAGACCTCGAGTATTGACTCGCCTGAAATTCAGGAACGCACCCTCAAAACCTCGATGTCTCTGGAGAACAATCAAACCATGATTATCGGTGGATTGATTCGGGAAAAGAAACAGGATTCATTAGACAGCATTCCTTTCCTCATTGACATTCCATGGGTGAACAGATTACTTGGAAACACTTATAATAGTTCCGAAAAAACTGAAATGATCATCATGATTACCGGCCATATTGTGACCAAGAAAAGCAAATTGCAGAACTTGCTTAGACAGTATCGTGAAGCGGTCTGGGCTATTCATGCTTTTCAAAATCCGGATGATGATAAAACGTTTACGGATAAAGATAACAGGATCCAGAAAAGAGCAAATTAAGCTTTTTAATAACTATCTCTATTGGTACAAAAAAGAAAGGATTGTGTCATGAAAAAAAGTTTAACCGTGTTGTTGGCAGTTGCCTCTATGAGTGTATTTGCCGGAGATTCAGAAAAAGACAAGTTGGCGGAAGAACTGGTTAACCTGGCGGGAGTATCGCAAAATATTCAGAATGCCAAAAAGAACATCTCCCAGATGAATGAGCGAATGTTTTTGCGTATGCGAGGGAAAAACGACCCGAAAAAGATTGCCGAGTATAAAAAAAAGCTTGACACGCTGATTAACAATGCTTTCGACTGGAAAAATATAAAAGGGGAATACATCAAGCTTTATGCTAAAACCTTTACAGTAGATGAAATGAAAGGAATTATTGAGTTTTACAAAACTCCTGCCGGAAAGCTGCTGAGGGAACGAGACAATTTAATGCGTCAGGAAATGAAACTTATGCAGGACAGGTATCGACAGATCATGCCACAACTACGTGCGGTACAGATGGAAATGAGAAACCATAGTCAATCACAAAGAAGAAAGAGTGTTAAGAAAACTGCCATCCCGGCAAATAGCACAAAGAAAGTTGAATGTTCTAAAACAAAGACCACCAGTTGTGAAAAACCGAATTGTGTAAAAGCTACAGCTAAAATGGAAAAGCAGGAAGAAACCAAGAAATAATAAGTAAATATGTTGCCATGCTTACATCCTATTCATGTTTCCGAAGCATTGACCGAACAACTCAAGCAACTGGTTCCACATATTGAGGAACCGGTTGCCGCGGAATTGATCCGGAACGGAACTATAACAGAGAATGATCTGCTTGAGGTATATTCTGTCGCATCCGGACTCCCTGTTTTTGATGAACAGGATGTTTTTGTTCCGACACCGCTACCGAGTATAAATACAGATTTTCTCAACCGTTATCACTGTATTCCTTATGAACAGAGTGATTCGGTTCTGACTCTTTTGCTGGCTAATCCGTTAAATGCCGCGAAGCTGTATTATCATTTCAAAAAATTAACCAGTCTGGATATTCATTTTCAGTTAGCCCGGCAGACACTGATTGAAAGGCTGATTACCGCCGCATACAGTAATGATGATGGAGAAAGTCTTCAACCTGGAGAAGAGTCCGAAGATACGTTACGTGCTTTGGCCGGAGAAGCCAGGATAGTTCGTTTGGTCAACGATATTTTTATTCGAGCCCAGGAAATGCGGGCCAGTGATATTCATGTTGAGCCGGAATCGGAAAGACTGGTTTTCAGATTCAGAATAGATGGGGAACTTATTGAAATTATGGAGTGTCCTCCGGAACAGTATCCTGCCATCGTTTCCAGAATAAAGCTGGTCGGCGGGTTGAATATCGCCGAATCACGAAGACCCCAGGATGGCCGGACAAGTTTCAGGCTTGGAGGAAATGAATTTGATGTACGTATCAGTACTGTTCCAACCATGAAAGGTGAAAGTATTGTTCTACGACTTTTAAGTCGTGACAGTATCTCATTTGACTTGACCGGGATCGGTATGTCGTCGGAGATATTTGAGTCGTTCGAAAAGTTGATCAATATTCCCCACGGCATCATTCTGGTGGTAGGGCCTACTGGCAGCGGGAAGACTACTACGCTTTACAGTGTCATTTCTCGCATCGACAGTGTAAAAAGGAAAATAATTACCATCGAGGATCCGGTCGAGTATCAGTTCGAACGGCTCTCGCAGATACCGGTTAATCCGCAAATCGGACTTACGTTCGCAGCCGGGCTTCGGCATATTGTGCGTCAGGACCCGGACGTGATTCTGGTCGGGGAAATCCGCGATAAGGAAACAGCCGATATTGCAATCAATGCCGCTCTCACCGGACACCTTGTTCTTAGCACTCTACATACCAACGACGCGGCAGGTGCGATTACCCGTCTGCTTGATCTTGGCGTGGAAAACTTTTTGGTTTCATCAGCATTGTTTGGGGTGCTTTCACAACGTTTGGTGCGGATTGTTTGCCATGATTGCAATGGAACCGGAACTAATTATAATCTTACCGGCGGTCGTTGTCGTACCTGCTCCGGAACCGGTTTCAAAGGCCGGACCGGGGTGTTCGAATTATTGACCATGAACGAGGAAATCCGTTCCGCGGTTATCGCTGGAAAATCTAGCACTCAAATTGCCGCAATTGCTCGCAACAATGGTATGATTACATTAGGACAGGATGCTGCCCGGAAAGTTAAAGCGGGAATTACAACCGAAGCTGAGGCCGCGAGGGTTTCGATGGACTTGTATTGATTAAAACGGTGATTTATGGCGTTATACAAATTTAAAATAGCTGATGCAGGCGGTAAGGTCTGTGAAACGGTGATCGAGGGCGAGCACCGCGACGATGCGGTAAGCCGTTTGCGCAACCGCGGAATGAAGCCGCTGAAATTTCTTGGGGAAGCCAACGAAAACGGTCTGGCGGGAACCGGATTGCCATTCTTTGGACTAAGCCGGTTTAACGTTTATGATTTTACCGACCGGCTGGAACCGTTATTGCAATCTCATATTCAACTTGAACGCGCGTTGCAGATTATCGGAACCGGGATGACGGAAAAACAGGGGAAATCGGTAGTCATCTCACTTCGTCGCGGTCTGCATGAAGGGCGCAGGTTTTCCGAGCTCATCAGAGAACAAGGGACCCGTTTTCCGGACATCTACGCCAATCTGGTGGAAACCGGAGAGGAAACCGGCTGCCTGCCGGAAGTCGTAAGCGAATTGCAGCGTTTTATGACCGATTCAAAAGAGTTACGGGAATTTATCATTACCAGCTCGATATATCCGGTCATTATCCTGTCCATAACGTTGCTGGTTTCCGGTCTGGTCTTTACCTTCCTGATTCCGCGTTTCGCCAAAATATTTATTGATATGGGAAAAGAACTGCCGCTGCTGACCCGGATTATGATGGGAACAAGCGATTTTGTCATTATGCTGTGGCCGTTCTGGGTGTTCCTGCTAGTGGCCGGGATTTGGCTGATCATGCAGGTCCGCAAAGGAACTCCGGTTAAAGATAAGTGGGACCGCTTTGTTTTGAAACTGCCGTTACTCGGTTCGATTACTTCCGCCATCAATTTGAGCCGGTTCATCAGGACTTTGGCCATCATGCTGCAAAATCACGTTCATCTGCTCAAAACGGTTCAGGTTTCGATCAAGGTAATAGACAACCGGACCATCAAAAAGACGTTTGCCGATGTTGAACGGGAATTGCGTGGCGGCGCAAAACTTTCAGCCGCCTTGTCAAAGAGTCCCCATATCCCCGTAAACGCGGTTCAGATGCTGCAAGTCGGCGAGGAATCAGGGCGGGTTGGAGATATGTTGAACAATGTTGCCGGCGAAATGGAAAAAAGGCTGAAGATCAAGATTAAGCGTCTGCTGGCCCTGTTTGAACCGGCGGTAATTATCGTTCTGGCGCTGGTGGTTTTTCTGATGGTTCTGGCCGTCTTCCTGACAGTGGTCGAGATGAATGAGATGTAAAAAGCTTAACCAGGAATACAACATGGTTTTATTTCCTCCCGAAAATCGGTTGAAGTCATATTTTACGCTGATTGAAATGATTGTCGTCATGGTGGTGTTGGCGCTTATAATGACGATCGGGGTTGTAAAAATGGCCCATGTTCCGGCATCGGTGGAAATCGACAGCTGCGCTCAGGAACTGAAGTCAATGTTGACAACCGCCAGAATGCGCGCGACTGCAAAAAACTGCAAAACCTATCTGCTTTACGATGAAAATAACCGCCGTTTCAGAGTATCCGGGACGGGCAAGCAACCTGACTCCAGCGCCTCCGGAATCGAAGAACGTTATTTGACTTATTCGTTACCTAAGGGAGTGGCGTTTTCCCGTATATCGGAAGACGAAGAAGAGGTTGAAGAATCCGCACAGGAAAATCCTTTGCCTAAAATGCCGGATTTCTCAATATCTGATAAACCTTCCGAAGAGAATTTTGGAGATGAGTCAGTGGTATATTCTTTTTCCGCTGGAGGAACCGGATTCGGGTCGGATTTCAAGCTGGAGTTGTCCGGGCACCGGCGTTTAGTAAGTTGCTCAAGGCTGACCGGAATAATTAGAGTTCGTGATCCGGAGAAGGAGGAAGCCAGTGATTAAATTGAGAAAATTCACGTTGATTGAAGTTGTCGTGGCCCTGACAATCCTGACTTTAGGGCTGAGTGTTTCACTGGCGCTGGCAACAACCGCAAAAAACAGGATCATCAGGGCTCGGGAACGCTGGAAGGAACAGCATGCACTTGAGCAGGCGGCTGAATATTATTTGCTTAACCCCGGAGAGGGGAATATTGATGAACGTATTTTTCCATATGAAGAATACTATGCGGAGTGCAGGGTTGAACAGTGCAAAGATAATTTTCCGGACGGAGTTGATAATATTGCCGGATCATGGAAATTGGCTACCGTTAAGATCAAAGTTTTATCGCGTGAAGAGAAACATGTAGTTAAAGAGGTGCAGGTTGATACCATAATGAAGGACCTGGATTTATGAGGCCTGCCGGAAACATTAAGCGATGCAGCGTTTTTACCCTGGTCGAGCTGGTATTGGCTTTGGGGATTTTTACATTGATCGCTTTGACGGTTGTCATGGCATTGCACACAGTTATCAGCACACGTGAAAAAGTTAGCAGCGCCAATGCCGAACTGGATGAATACCGCGTTATCGATCAAATCGTTAATACCGCTTTTCGCAATGCGGTCCCGTTCCAGTGGACCGACAATAACAATAAAAACTGTTTTGTATTTAAAGGCGATTCCGATTCATTATTGATAACTTACCTTCACCGGTCGGAGTCGATTAAGGAAGGTGGACTAAGGTTTCTTAAGCTTGAACTGCGAGATGAAAAACTTTTGGCCATTTACCGCAAAAGCCCGATTTTGCCGAATGATGAGATCAGTCCTGATGACAGTTATTGCAAAACCGAAGTTCTGGCTGAAAATGTCAGATCAATTTCTTTCCTCTACGCATGGTACGAAAATGATAAACTGACTTGGAGCGAAACCTGGAATGACGAAGATATGAAGTACATACCGTCTGCTATCCAGATGACCATAACCTGGAACGACGGAAGGAGCGAACGCTGGCTCCGCCGTACCGCCGGAATGGGGAAGTATAAATCATTCGGGAACAGGTTATATTGACATGAAGTTTAAAAATAAACAGTTGAACGACAAAAATGAACGGGGCATCGCCTTGATAACCGTTCTGGGATTACTTATGCTTGCAGCCGTTCTGACCGCCTCCGCTATAACCGTTTCAAAGTTGACCGCAATGGTTACTGCCGCCTCGACTGGACATTCGGAGGCTGTATATGCGGCTGAAAGCGCCGCCGCCCGGATTCAGTGGTATTTAATGAAAAGCAACACCAATTCTTTAGGCCTTTTAGGAGAAGCTGATAGCGAAGAAGACAAATTTGATGAAAGTGATAGTTCTGAATTATCACTGAAAGAGTTCAGGGCGGACGGAATTCCCCATACAATTACCAGCGGCGGCAAAGATAGTACTGTAAGGCTATACGATATGCGCTCAGGAATAGATATATACGGGACGAATCCTGTTCGCGATTTGCAATTCTACAAACAACTCATTACCCAATTGATGACTGAAAACGAAGATTTAACCTCATTTCAGGACGCTTTGCTGGATTATGTTGACGGAGATGAAACCGTTCGCCTGCATGGAGCGGAAAAAGCTAAATATCTTGAACTTGGATTGCCAAATTTGCCAAGGAACAATAAAATGCAGTTCCGCGAGGAAATAATGCTAATCCCTGGTGCTGAAAAACTATTCAAGTTGGATCAATATCATCGCCTGTCGCTTTTTCGTCTAATTGCTCCGCCCGGGTTGCGAACCACTTCCGGACTTCCGTCAATCTTTACCGCCGGTAAATATCAGATTATGGGCCGCTGTAATATTTCCGAAGAAAAAGCCGAGAGCGTACTGGAAGCCATTGCAAAATGGCGTCAAAACAAGACAAAACTTTCTGAATCACTTGATCCGGACGTCCTTGCCAAAGTCCGCAGCAAATTCATATTCAAAGAATCCGGGCTGTACACAATAGTCGTCACCTCCAAGGCATCCCCCGAGCAGCCCCCGGCAACGTTGGTATTCTCCTGTTATATAGCAAAAGCTCCGGAATCCCAGGGAACCCGCTACTACCAGTATTTCGTTTACTGAAACATTGATATATTTCATTTTGGGGGAACAAATGCGGTTGCGTAAAAATATTTCTTATTATCAATGAACTAATGTAAAAAAAATGATTCAGATTAATCTTGATTATTAGGAGATATCTTTGAATTTTCCGCCGGGGCAGACGATGTTTTAGCTGAAATGCCTTAATTTCTGGGGTTTTCCGGGTATAATAATATGAGGTGCCGTTTACCTGCCGGGTAAGCGGCTTTTTTGTATCCAGAAAATCAAATGAAAGGGATTGAGGATGAAGATCGTTATTTCACTCAAGGAATTGAAAGAGGCCGCGGCGGACTTTTTCCGATGGAAGCTAAGCTCAGGGCCTCTTCAAAAAAATAGTTCAAAAATAGTTCAAATTATAACCTGATTAGCGTTTTTTTGCAGTTTTTTGCGATTTGTAGCAAGGAAGTTTGCTTTAGGTTGATTTGAGGTAAAAAAATGGAGCCAGGTGTCAGAGTCGAACTGACGACCGGCTGATTACAAATCAGCTGCTCTACCACTGAGCTAACCTGGCTTGGAAGAATCATAATATAGTTCTATAATATAAAAAATCAACCCCCGATCTATGGTTGACACGGGGGTTTTTTCGTTTTTTTTCAAAAAAATAACATCAAATCCGGTTATTCCGTCAGAGCAGCGATGTCTGATTCGATTTTTTGTTTGACTGAATCGTCAATTTTTTTGATCTTGCCAAGCAGTTTTACCGCAGCCCGGGCCGTTTCGCGACGGAACTCCATTCCGGCTTTCAGTGAATTGATGTTGAGCAGCGCTTCGATCGCGTCTTTCAAGTCGATAACTGAAAATTCCCGGTTGTAGGATATTTCAGGTAATTTGACTGACGCGTCCCAGGCCTGCATCAATTTCCAGGCTTGCATTTCCGTCTGCTCCATCAAGTCGGCCCGTGAGGCCAGGAACTGGGTAACGTTGAGATGATCCCAGGCTTTTGATTCAGCGGTTTGATCTGTTTGAGAATCCTTCTGGACCGCCAGCCCGATAACTTCATAGAGTTCTTTTTTAAGATTGATTATCTCGGAACGGATTTGCGCGGTTTCGGTTCCGGATGGGGCGATATAGCGGCTTATGCCTTTTTCCTCCGGCATTTCCCATAAGGCCGCAGAACGGGCCAGAACATGGCTGAAGCGAATTTCCGTATCTGAGGCATCGCTGGTGAAATCTCCATTCCGGAAGCTTTCCGAGACTACCAGCAGGCCGAACATCTGTTTGATGATATTCATCTGAGCTTCAGATTCTGCATTGAGAATCGCATCGGAAATTCTGACGACATCTTCAAACCAGTGGTTGGCCCCCATGCCGAAACCGTCGGCCTCTTCGCACATAATCAGCGGAACCTGACCCAAATGATGCTCCTGCTGATCGATGATTCTTATCGCTCCCGATTCATCACGGGAGAACAGAGTCCAGCGATCGCGTTCCCAGAGGCGGCGTTTGACGAAGCGGGCAGGGGGCGTCAATGGATTTGAGGCATCGAAACCGCTTTCTTCAACAATGGCCCATAAAAGTTTGCCGTCGTTGCCGAAATGCCAGTCGGAGACGGCAAGAGGCTTCAACGCGCGGGCATACGGCCTGATTCGCTGCTGCTTCTTGGTTGCCAGGTCGATATTGCCGTTGAATGCCGGCATATCGACAATGATCCAGGCGAGGCCAAAGCAGTTCAGATAGGTTGATACCTGACGCATGACCTCGTTTACCCGCAATCCGTCTCGTGAGAAATCCTCGACGAGATCCGGATCTGCATTGAGCCGCTGCGGCTCTTCGGACAAGACGAACTGCGAAATCAATCTGGCGGTGCGGCGTGGATAATTGAAATAGCAGGCGCGGTGCCGGCGTTCCGCAAATTCCGGTTCAACTTCCGATACATGCCGGACCAGGGCCTGTTCAAGGTAAATTTTTCCTCCGCTGTAAGCGGCTTCCGCCCGCAGCCAGAAATCTTTTTGGCGGGCATGTTTTTCGTGTTCTCTGCGGAAAATGATTTCATAATCATTCATTTTTTTTACTCCTGTTTGTTTATTCTTGTTGGAATGACTACCTTATTTAAGATAAAAGTGTCAACCGATCCAAGGTTATTCCCTATGTAGTGTTAAATTTTTCGCAAAAAAAGTTGTTTTGGGACTTGCAAAAATGTCATTCCTGATATATAATAATAACAGAGGATAACTGAGAGAGAGCAGTTATCGGGGACGCGGACTGACATAACAATGCGGACCCACTTGAAAATGCCCCTCCCCTCCTTATTTCCGACCTCGCGGGTTTAACCCGCGGGGTCACTTTTTTTATACATTGATTTGACTTTTCGGTCAAAATAACGGTATTAGATAGCTAAACTGTTGAAAAAAATAAGAAAACGGATTGTAAAAACGGTAAATATGACTTATGGTTATGTCCGTTATATTTTCGAGAATTTGATTTCATAAGGATATTATATGGAGCAGGATTCAAACGGCAGTTGCAGTCATCTTGAGCAACTGGGTGATTACCGGATCATCAAACTGTTAAAAACTGGCGGAATGGGGGAAATTTATCTGGCTGAACAGATGTCAATGCGGCGCATTGTCGCATTGAAGGTATTGCAGCCGGCTTTGGCGAAAAATGAAGTGCACCTTGAACGGTTCTTCAGGGAGGTCAAAAATCTGGCGAAGCTGCGGCATCCGGCGGTGGTTCAGGCAATTGAAGCAGGCGTTGAAAACGGTATCTGTTACTTTTCCATGAGTTATGTCAACGGCACTGACTTGAAACGAGTCATAATGCATGAGGCGATGGATGAGGACCGGGTGCTTAAAGTTGCGCGTGATACTGCGGATGCGTTGAGTCAGGTTTGGCGCAAACACGGGATGATTCATCGTGATATAAAACCGTCCAACCTGATGTTGACTGCTGAGGGTGAATTGAAGATACTGGACTTTGGTATATCCAAGCAGACTATTGCCGATGAAGACGATGCCGAATTGACCCGGGCCGGGGCTTTGATCGGTTCTCCGTACTATATGAGTCCAGAGCAGGCCAGGGGGGGGAAGCTTGATCTCAGAGCTGACGTTTACTCTCTGGGCGCGACAATGTATCATTTGCTGACCAGGCAGGTTCCTTATGAGGGTGAGAGTTCGATTGAAGTGGTCAGCCTGCATATCAGTGCGCCGGAACCTGACCCGCGAAAAATAAATCCTAAAATATCATGTAAAACAGCCGCCTTGATTAAACGGATGATGGCTAAAAATCCGGATAAACGTTTTCTCTCTTGGGATAAAGTGATTGAAGAGATTGACGCGATTTTTGAGTCTAAGGAATCGAAGGAAGAAACTGAAGACAAAAAACGCCGGCACGTTCGCCGTTGTATATTGATCGGCAGCTCTCTGATGCTGATCGTGATTCTTGCTACAATGGGGCCGGGCATTTTCAAGCATAAGACGAAAAAAGTCAAGCCACCGCCGGTAAAAAAAGTTGTCGAGCAGCCGAAGATTGAAGATCCGCAGCAGGCTTTGCTGAAAAAACAGAATAAAGATCGGGAAAGGGTCCAGCAGGCTTTGCGGATTATCGAACGTGAGACAGTCAAATTGGAGGAACAGAAGAAATATCAGCAGGCCCTCGATCTTTGGAAGTATTATATCAAAAACGGTAATTGGAAAGATCATCCGCTCTTCAAGATTGAAGCAAACAGGGCGGTGACATATTATAAGGAAAAAATAAAACGTCAGAAGAAAGGGTTGTTGCATGAATAAACAGGAAATAATGGCAATTGAAAAACCGCATATTAATTTGTTGTATCTTTATTTGATCAGATCGTTGCTGCTGCTGCCGCTTTTTTTGATTATTTTTCCACCGTTACTGGTGCGATATTTGACTCTGCGTTATACTTTTGACGAGAACAGCATCACTATGCGTTGGGGATTCCTTTTCCGGCGTGAAGTACATATAACCTATTCAAGAATTCAGGATCTGCATATCAACTGCGGGCTGCTCCAACGCTGGCTCGGCCTGGCGGACATTCTGATCCAGACAGCCAGCGGGAACTCCTCCGCTGAAGTCCAGATCGAGGGGTTGATGGAATATGACGCAGTGCGCGATTTTCTCTACTCCAAAATGCGCGGGACCGAGACTGAAGAGCAGATTGGCGAGGAGGTTTCACCAGAGGATCAAGTTTTGGTACTGCTGAGTGGAATTCTTAATGAGATGAAAGGGATCAAGTCCGTAATGCAGCGTTTGGTTGGAGATAATCCGGAACCGGTTAAGGAAACAGTCATTCCGGAACCGGAAAAAAAGATGCCGCCACCATTACAGGTTGACAACTCCGCGCAGGAAACTCCTGCACAAAATACGGACATTTCTGCTGAGGAAGATGAAAATGCTTAAATTGATAAAGCATTTTTTCTGTTTTTTACTGCAAATTCCGGATAAGCCGTCACCTCCGATCGGGACGGTCGGAACCTTGAAGGTTTTCCGGGCCGCTCCGAATTTTCTTAAGTATCGCTATCTTAGATTTTTCGGTATCGGTTTTCTGAACAATCTGATTATCGTTATATATATTGCCGCCGACGTTGGTTCGTCTTTTTCCGGACCTCCCAGTAAAACCGCGTTGATTGTTTTTTTTGTTATTCTGGGTTTTTATTTGTTTACGCTCTTTGTATCATGTATTGTCGGGGTATTCACTATCATGCTTGATTATGACTTCCGCTGGTATCAGGTCACGGACCGCAGTTTGAGGATACGTGAGGGCTTGATCAAGGTAAAAGAGATGACTGTGACATTTGACAATGTGCAGGAGGTCTCGGTAGAGCAAGGGCCGATACAGCGAATTTTCGGGATTGCCGATGTGATTGTCCGGACCGCCGGCGGTAAAAATCCGCTCCAAAACGCACAAAACAAAAATCAGCCGCAATCGACAGACTTTCACAAAGCCGTGTTCCGTGGTGTCGGCAACGCCCCGGAAATCAGAGACTTGATCCAGAAAAGGGTCCGCAGCATCAAAACAATGGGAATTG
This sequence comes from Victivallales bacterium, assembly GCA_963676655.2. Lineage (GTDB taxonomy): Bacteria > Verrucomicrobiota > Lentisphaeria > Victivallales > Victivallaceae. The sequence goes on from CAXXKX010000002.1 coordinate 1,515,682, forward strand.
GTGAAAGTCCGGTCCAAATACAGAAGCCGAAAAAAACAGTAAAAGGTCTTCTTTCCTCTCCGGCGCGCCGTTCCGCATTGGCGGCGATTCATGCTGAGGCGAGCGAGCTGAGAACATATTTTGAATCCGTTAAAAGATAAGAATTCGGGAGAAATAATGAAAAAACGTCGTTATGTAGTTTGCGGAGTAAGCAACCGTGCGATCCATATGTTTATCAAACCGATGTTTGGTAAATTTGCTCATTGTGCTGAGCTGGTCGGGTTGCTGGATTGTGATCCTTTGCGTTTTGAGGTTTGTAAATCAACCGTTCCGGAGGCTGCTGAAGTTCCCGGCTATCTGGAAGAAGATTTTGAACGGATGATTGCAGAAACTAAACCCGATGTGGTTCTGGTCGCTGGTCGGGACGATACTCATGCCCGGTACATTATAAAAGGATTGGAACGGGATCTTAACGTGGTTTCCGAAAAACCCATGGTGACGACCAGCGAGGATTGCCGTCGTGTTCTGGCCGCAGAGCAAGCCAGTAAGGGATCGGTTATCTGTACTTTCAACTGTCGCTACCCTGGTCCGCACCGGAAGATTCGTGAAATGATTCTTGAAGGTAAAATCGGCCGGATCACATCAATTGACCTGAACTGGTATATCGATATCTATCATGGGGCAAGTTATTTTAAACGCTGGAACCGGACACGTGAGGTTTCCGGCGGACTTTCAATTCACAAAGGGACCCATCATTTTGATCTGGTCAACTGGCTGATCGGACAGCGGGCCAGAAAAGTCCATGCTTTCGGAGCCCGCAATTATTTCGGGCCAGACGGCGAGTTTAATCCTTCGCGTAAAGATGGCCGGGTTTGTGAAACCTGTGAAGAAAAAAGTCAGTGTAAATACTTTATGCGCTGGTCCTCGCGGACCGAGACCAATCTGCCGCCAGATGACCATTTGAATATTCTGGGTGTGCCAAACCGCGCCAAACAATACTCAAATTATCGCCCGGATCATTGTATTTTCGATTCTGAAATAAATATCGAAGATACCTACGTGGTCAATATTCTTTATGATCAGGGCGCAATGTTGAGTTACTCTGAACATTTTTCCGCGCCGTATGAGGGATACCGTCTGGCGATAAACGGAACCCGGGGCAGGATCGAGACCCAGGAGTGGCACGCGCCGCCGCGGACTCCTTTCCCGACGCCGGAAAATCAGACAATCGACTATTTTCCGATTTTTGGCAGCAAGGAAACGATATATACGGTTCCGAGTGTCGGTGGACATGGCGGTGGCGATCCGTTGATTCTGGAAGATATTTTTCTGGGTCCTGATCCTCAGCGCGGTTATGATATTCAGGCCGGATCTCTGGACGCGGCGTATGCCGTCTGCATCGGCGAAGCGGTCTGGAAATCGGCTAAAACCGGTGAAGTAATCGACCTGGAAGATTTACTGGGCGAATATAAATAATTAGAGCGAAGTGTAAATATTAACCACGAAAGTTCACGAAAATTCACGAAAAATTTTTTTGTGTGTTTCGGCTTGAGCCGAAAACTTAAATACTTCTTCATGATCTTCATATGTTGCCTTCGCTAGCTCAGGCTCAGACTGCGCTAGTCATGGTGCAAATAACAAAAAATAATTAAAGAAAGGTTTTACTCAATATGAAAATCTTGTTTCAAGGCGACTCAATTACTGACTGCGGACGCAATCGCGATGTAACCTGGCCAAATGACGGTCTGGGGCAGGGATATGCCAATCTTGCGGCATCGCGTTTGCTGGCGGATTTTCCGGCAAAGGGATTGGAATTTTTTAACCGCGGCATCAGCGGCAACCGGGTAGTGGACTTGTATGCACGCTGGAAAGTTGACGCATTGAATCTGCGTCCGGATGTCATAAGTATCTTGATCGGAGTTAATGATACCTGGCATGAATACGGCAGTCAAAACGGGGTTGAACCCGCTAGATATGCCGATATTTACCGCATGCTGCTGCAATGGACCTGTAAAGAGCTGCCTCAAGTCAAACTGGTCTTGATGGAGCCGTTCTGTTTGGTGACTGGAGAAGCGGTCACGGATGCCTGGCTGGAGGAAATGGCCGAACGCGGTAAAATCGTCAGTGCGCTGGCTGAAGAATTCGGCGCGATATTTGTTCCCTTGCAGGATAAACTGAATGTCGCAACCGAAAAAGCGCCGGTTCGATACTGGCTGCGCGACGGAGTCCATCCGGCACCGGCCGGCTGTGCGTTAATCGCCGACGCCTGGGTTGAAGCGGTTAAACCATTACTCTGAATATTCGCTTAATTTTTATTTGATATAAAGCGGCAGTATAGGTTTGTATACTGCCGCTTTTGTTCTTTATATTATCAGATTATTGGATGGTGGCGGACTTGCTATTTATCGTCTGGGTTATATATTACTTAGCTTCAACATTAATCAGGAAATATTATGGAAAAGATCACTATTGACGGGATTGAATTTAACGGCGTTGCCGTGCCTACCGAAAATGCCACATTGCTGGTTATCACCGCTCCGCACGGAATGCTTGCTTGCGGTTATGTAAAGATTGAAACCGCTAATAAACTGCTCGAGCATGTCGCTATCGTCACTGGAGTAAAGACGTTTGACGATATGCTGGAAGCGCAAGTTGTCCAGGTCAGTGACCCGGCCTCTGTGATCGGTATTAAACGCGGGATGTCCGGCCGTCAGGCTTTATTGAAGATGACTTGAGGCTGTTTATAATGAAGATTGTTGCTGATAATAAAATACCTTTCCTGCGTGGCGTTTTTGAACCGTTTTGTCAGGTCGAATATTATCCGGGGGCCGAAATATCCCCGGATCATGTCAAAGACGCGGATGCCCTTATCGTCCGGACCCGGACCAAATGCAATGCCGCTCTGCTTGCCGGCTCCAATGTGAAAATAGTGGCTACCGCAACCATCGGGTTTGACCATCTGGATACTGAATTTCTGGATGATGCCGGTATAAAATGGACCAATGCCCCCGGTTGTAACTCGTCCAGTGTGGCGCAATATATCACTTCCGCACTGCTTAATCTGGCCGTGAGGTATGGTTTTTCACTTGAAGGTAAAACGCTCGGGGTGATCGGTGTGGGAAAAGTCGGACGTAAAGTTGCCGGGGTTGGCAAGACGTTGAATATGAATGTGCTTTTGAACGATCCGCCCCGCGCCAGAGTTGAAGGTGCGGAAGCCTTTACCGAGCTTGATGAATTGCTTGAAAAAGCCGATATTGTGACCTGCCATGTGCCGTTGAACAAGTCAGGTGAAGATATGACGCTGCATCTGGCGGATCGGGAATTTTTCAATAAAATGAAACCGGAAGCGTTTTTTATCAATTCATCTCGCGGCCCCGTTTGCGACAATAATATTCTGAAAGAGGTACTGCGGGAAAAACGCATTAAAGGGGCGGTGCTGGATGTATGGGAAGGCGAACCTGATTTCGATGTCGAACTTCATGGTTTGCTGGAATACGGCACTCCGCATATAGCCGGGTATTCCTATGACGGTAAAGCCAATGGAACATCTATGAGCGTACACGCAGTCAGCCGTGAACTGGGTATTGACTTGACGAACTGGCAGCCGGATGATGTGCCTTTGCCGGAAAATACGACAATTGTTCTGGATGATTCCGGTTCAATCGATGAGATTCTTCTGCGGGCAATCAATAACTCTTATGACATAAGCAACGACGACCGGCGTTTGCGCAATTCTCCTGAAACTTTTGAGAAGCAGCGCGGCGACTATCCGTTACGCCGTGAATTTCATCTTTTTGATTTTTCGTCCGGGCTTTCTTCCTTAAAAATAACTACTGCGTTATCGGCGTTGGATCAACTCAGCAAGGTTACGGCTTTTCAATATGAAAATAATTGATGAGAGTCAAAATCTGATCAGGTCAACCATTGAGTTCATTCTGGATCGTTCAGATAAGATTATAAATACCAAATTGAGTGTCATTACCGGCAAGGATTTTACCGGAGATCCAGAACCTTATAAACAGGCTGACGTGATCTATACATGGATTCAGGGGCGCGGCCTTGAGGCTTTGGCCGGACACGCTAAATTATTCGCCGATGACCGTGACCTGAGATTACGAATCAGAAAACTCGCGCTGGAGACGATGGGACGGATGGAAGCGATTCGTTCGCTCAATGAAGACCGCATGTTTTTCAGCTTTAATTTACATGGCACGCCGAACGGGAAAATTTTGCCCGAGAGTAATTTCAGCGATCTATTTTATTCCAAAGGCTTGCTCTGCGTCTCGTCTTTATATAAATTGAACGATGTTGCGAAAGAGGCTGAGGCGTATTTTATCCGCACCATCGAGGATATAGGTAATGACTACTTTCTTAGCGATCAGCAGGCGTTCGACCCGAAAAACCCGGTCTCGCCGGTTCCCGGTAAATTGTTGCAGGGACCGCGAATGATTGCTCTCGGCGGCCTGGCTTCGGCTTACGACCATACCGGAAAAACTGATTATCTGCTGACGGCACAGAGGTTTATCAATCATATTATTAAATATCACACTAAAGACAATGGTGATTTCTGGGAAGCGGTTGATCTGGAGCGCGAGCCATGGTTTGACGACGGCAAGTTATTGAGTGATCCGGGGCACGCCCTGGAGTTTGTCGGTCTGTCTTTGAAATGTCTGCTGCGAATGCTTGATTGCGGCGTCCCGGCGCTGGCGGAATACGCTTCGTCGCTCCGGTCGTTATATCCGGTTTTGCTGAAACGCAACTTTGCCAACGGCTTCAATCACGAGGCGGGCGGAATCTGTAAATCATTTGACCTGATAGCCCGGCAGACGGTGAATTCGGATATGCCGTGGTGGAGTTTGCCGGAAACCATGCGAGCGGCGGCTTTGACCTTGGAATTCTGTGGAGAAGACCAGGAGGTGTCTGAAATACTTGAACTTTGCGCGGACGCGTTCTTTACCAATTACGTCAATCCCAAAGCGGGTAATCTGCAATATCAAACCCGGGCCGCTGATGGCTCAATTGTCGATACGATTCCGGCGGTTCCGGATGTTGATCCCGGATACCATACCAACCTTAGTTTAATAGATATGACCAGCAGTCTTACTGCTTGTTCGCAAGGTCGTCAATCGCGGTAAAGATTTCCAGCGGTTCGACCATGCGTCCGGTTCCTTTCGCCTCGCCGCAGGCCACCCGGCCTCTGCCAGGACCAATTACATGAACCTGTCTGGAACGTAATTTTTTCACATTATCTTTAACGGCCGGATGCTGCCACATTCTTGGGTTCATGGCCGGAGCGATAAGGACCGGTCCCGCATGTGACAGGGCATAAGTCGTCAAGGCGTCGTCGGCAATTCCATTGGCGTATTTCCCAATGAAATTCGCGGAGCAGGGGGCTACCGCCAGAATGTCGGCGCGTTCGGAAAGTTCGATATGTCCCGGCTGCCATTGCGGCATTTCCCAGAGATCGGTGATTACCGGATTCCGTGACAAGGTCAAAAATGTGTGTTCTCCGACAAGTTTCAGGGCTGACGCAGTCATGATGACATGCACGTCAAAATCCGCTTTAACCAGGCGACTGCATAAATCCGCCGCTTTGTACGCGGCAATTGAACCAGTGATTCCAAGTACGACAACTTTTTTATTTTTCATCGAAAAGTCCCTCCGGTTGTCTTGATGTTTTTGCATGTGAAGCTTCAATTATCGCGACGAATTCTTTGACGGCGCGATCCAGATCATCGTTGATTATCGTGTAGTCATATTGATTCCATTTGCTGAGTTCTTTTTTGGCTTCGCCGAGACGTCTGGTCAGTTGTGCCTCGTCTTCGGTTCCGCGTCCGCGCAGTCGTTTTTCCAGGATTTCCACCGATGGCGGCGCGATAAAAATAAACTCGCTGCAGCGCTGCAAAGTATAATCGTTTTTAGTATGTTCTTTTATCTGCAGCGCGCCCTGGACATCGATGTCGAGAAAAACGTCTTTGCCGTTGACGGCGCGGTCTATAACTTCCGAACGCAGCGTTCCGTAATAATTGCCGAAAACATCCGCGTGTTCAATAAATTGATTTTCCGCGATAAGACGTTCAAACTCTTCCCTTGAAATGAAATTGTAATGAACTCCATTCTGTTCTCCTTCCCTTGGCTGCCGGGTGGTGCAGGAAACAGAAAAGGTCAGGTCAGGAAAAAATTCCCTGACTTTTCCGAGGATCGTCGATTTTCCAACTCCGCTAGGGCCCGACACGATTAAAATGGTTCCAAGCCGGATATTTTTTTTGCTTTCATTCATATCATATATTTCCAGTCAACAGTTTTTAAAAGTAATATAGCACCTCAAAAAATGAATATCCACTCTTGTTGTAATGAAATGCTTTCACTGATATTTGGAAAAAATCAGTGAAAAATGTTTTTTCAGGGTGAAAAATTCCTGATTTGAGCTATGTTATTGAACAATATTATGATTAGTTTATAAACTTCAAGAAAGAGAATATCGACATGTGTGAGTATATTGAAAATATTGTGGTCCTTGACTTCGGGTCGCAATATAGCCAGTTGATTGCCAGGCGCATACGTGAGTGCAATGTCTACAGTAAAATCCTGCCGTTCAACAGTCCGGCGGAAAAAGTCCGGGCCGAAAAGCCGTCCGGCATTATCCTCAGCGGCGGTCCGGCCAGCGTTTACGCCGAAAATTCGCCGAAATGTGATCCGGAACTTTTCAACCTTGGGATTCCCGTGCTGGGAATTTGCTATGGTTTGCAGTTGACGATTCATACTTTGGGCGGCAAAGTAGCCCCCGGCAAGGCCCGTGAATACGGTAAAGCGATGATGACGGTGCGTGAGAATCACGAGTTGTTTGAAGGCTTTGCGATAGAAGAGGAAATCCAGGTCTGGATGTCGCACGGCGATAAAGTCCTGGAAATGCCCGAAGGCGGCTACAAATTATTGGCTGACACTGAAAACAGCGAATATGCGGCTATTTGTTTTCCGGAAAGAAATATTTACGGAATTCAATTCCATCCCGAAGTGGTCCATACTCCCAGAGGTAAAGAGATCATCAGTAATTTCTGTCATCGGATCTGCGGTTGTTCCGGCAGTTGGAACATGGAATCTTTTATTGAACGTTCCACACGTGAGATTCGCGAGACGGTCGGTGATCAGCATGTGATTCTCGGTCTCAGCGGCGGAGTTGATTCTTCGGTTGCCGCGGCGCTGATCCATAAAGCTATAGGTACGCAACTGACCTGTATTTTTGTCAATAATGCCCTGCTGCGTAAAAATGAGGCGGAGCGGGTTCAGCAATTGTTTGCCGGAAACTTTCACATGCAGTTGGTATATGTTGATGCTACCGACCGCTTTATGGCTAAACTGGCGGGAGTTGAAGAACCGGAGCAAAAGCGTAAGATTATCGGACATGAGTTCGTAGAAGTATTCGACGACGCGGCCGCAAGTATTAAAGACGCGGCGTTCCTGGCTCAGGGCACTACCTATCCCGATGTAATTGAAAGTGTGCCGATCGACGGCAACCCGGCGGCGATGATCAAGAGTCATCATAATGTCGGCGGCCTGCCGGAAGATATGAAACTGAAACTGCTTGAACCGTTGCGGGCATTGTTCAAAGATGAAGTCCGTGAAGTCGGTCGTCAGCTTGGACTGCCGCAGGATGTTGTCATGCGCCAGCCGTTTCCCGGTCCCGGACTTGGCGTCAGGCATCTGGGCTCGGTAACCAAAGAGACTTTGGATATTCTGCGTAATGCCGACGAGATCGTAGTGGATGAGATCAAAAAAGCCGGACTCTATTATAAGACCTGGCAGGCTTTCGCAGTGTTCCTGCCGGTCCGGACGGTCGGGGTCATGGGCGACGAGCGTACTTATGATTATGTTATCGCTCTGCGCGTGGTCGAAAGTACCGACGGCATGACGGCTGACTGGGTCAAACTTCCGTATGAATTGCTTGAGGTGATATCCAACCGGATTATCAATGAAGTTCGCGGCGTCAACCGGGTTGTTTATGATATAACCAGCAAACCTCCCGGCACTATTGAATGGGAATAAACTGATATGCGGATCATTTCGGGCCTCGCCGGAGGAATTAATTTATCTGTCCCCAAAGGCATGGCGGTACGGCCGACTTCCGGACGGGCCCGTAAGGGGCTCTTTGACAGTATTCGCGATTTCGATGGCAGGACCGTGGTTGATCTTTTTGCCGGGGCCGGTTCTCTCGGTCTGGAGGCTGCCAGTCGCGGAGCCGCCAAAGTGGTGCTGGTTGAGAATAACTCGCGTCATATCAAGGTTTTGAATGGCAATATAGAGAAGGTCCTCAAATCCGGGGTGAACTGTGAAATCAAACTTATCCGGGCGGATGTTTTATCGTTTGGCGCCTGGGGTATGAGTGTTGTTTCCCCCGACTATATTTTTGCGGACCCGCCGTATGCCGAGTCCGGCGCTTATTTCAGAAAACTTACGTCCAGTGAGGCCATGCGAAAGCTGCTGGCGAATGGTAAACTTATCTGGGAACTGCCGGATCGGGATGATGAAGGCGACTTTCTGGCGGCGGACGGCTGGACTTTGACGCGGCGGCGTTTTGGCGGCGGCGATTTTATTATTGCGGAAATCGACAGTAAAGGAGAGTGACTTATGGAAAAGAAATTTGAAGATTTAAAAGGGCTTGGCTGGCGCGATAAGTTTTTTGATTCCGGTTCCGGTAACTGGAAACAAAAATGGATGCTTGACGGCAAACGCGCGGATATCCGTAATACTTCTCACGGCATGATATTTTCTGCTGGACCGGTGGCGAACGATCACGCGTCTCACGCTGTTTTATGGACCAAGGATTCGTTTGATGGCGATATCAAGATTGAATGGGATTTTACCCGGCTGGATACGATTTGCCGGTATGTAAATATCATTTATATTCAGGCGACCGGGAAAGAAGATGGACCGTATACTAAAGATATCGCGGAATGGTCCGAGTTGCGCCAGATTCCTTACATGAATTCATATTTTGACACGATGAACCTGCTGCATATCAGTTACGCGGCCTTTGGCAATCAAAACGACGAGCCTGACGATTATGTCAGGGCAAGGCGTTATCCGACGCGGCCGGATCGTCCGTTCAATGAAACTGATCTGGAGCCGGATAATTTTGAGACCGGACTTTTTCAACCTGGAATTGAATATCATTTTACCTTCATTAAAACCGCTGAAGATTTGTTTTTTGAAGTAAAAAATGATGAAGTATGCAAACTGTTTCACTGGCCGCTGGAAAATGTTGAGCCGGTGAGCGAAGGCCGGGTTGGAATCAGACACATGTTCACCCGCTGTTCACGCTATAAAAACATTAAAATATCGACATTGACCGAATGACAAAAAAACAATTAATCTTTCTGTTGGGCGGCGTTTTCGCCGCCTATTTTGCTTTACACGTATACGGCTGGTCTTTCAGTAACTATTTGGAAACCGTACACAAAATTTCGCCGGGAGAGCGGGGCTGGCTTGAATTCCCCCGCGAACTGCCGGGGATTATCGCCCTTTTCGCGGTAGGATTGCTCTATTTCCTGCGGGAAAACCGGATCGCGGCATTATCGGTACTGCTATGTTCAATCGGGATGGCGGCGTTAGCGATTCCGGCGTTGTCGTCATTGCTGGTATTGGCGGTTGTCTGGATTGTAGTAATAAGTCTTGGTGAACACATGTTGATGGTTGTTCTGGACGCGGCGGTTATTCATAATTCGAAACCTGAAAACCGCAGTGTCAGGATGGGGCAGATGCGGGCTTTTGTTACCGCCTCCGGACTGGCCGGATCACTTTATTTGTGGTTGGGATGGTATAACTCGGAGTCGGCTTTTTCAACCGTGTTCGGAGTCGCTGCGGGGGCATGTTGCCTGGCGACGCTGCTGCTGTTCTGGATGAAAGGGGACAGTTATCCCGAACATCTCAGTATCCGTGACCGGTTCATTTTTAAAAAGCGGTATGGCAAATATTATCTGCTGGAAGTTTTTTTCGGAGCGCGCAAGCAGATTTTCATAACTTTCGGATTTTGGGTGCTGGTTTATACTTTAGGAAAATCGCCCGAATATATCGGTAAAATAATGATTGTGGCTGGTATTGGCGGGGTATTCTTCAAACCGTTTGTCGGAAAACTGGTCCAGATCTTTGGAGAAAGAATTGTTTTGAGCATAGACGCCGTGATATTGGTTGCGGTCTGTGTCTTGTATGCGTTTTCATTAAGCTGGTTTGACCGCGATACCGCGACGCTGGTTATTTCAGGTTGCTTTGTTGTCGACAGCATGTTGTTCGCCTTCGGAGTGGCTCGTTCGAATTACATTGCCCGGATTGCGGAAAAAAGGAACATATCACGCCGTCGCTTTATACTGGAATGGCGATCAATCACGTTACCTCGATCGTTGGTGGAGTCGGTGGCGGACTGCTTTGGACAGCGACCGGGACATATATCTGGACTTTCCTGGCTGCTGCTGTTTTCGGAGTTTGTTCCGGGATTACCGCTTTGACAATCAAGGACTAGTGTTGCCCGGTACAAGTGGCGGAACCCATTTTTCAATATCCAATATCCAACACGGACGGAACGAAGTGTAGAGGCCAGCTGCAAGCTGGAATGAAATGGCAATATCCAATTATCAAGTTGGAGCTGACGCTCCAGTGTGTTTGGAGTAACTTTTGGAATTTGAAAAATCATTAAAGAGGGGGCGTTATTTATGCCGGATAACACTAGTGTTCAGTTCCTCAATTCTTGATTTAAACAATTTTTTGAATTGCTTTTGCACTTACTTTCAATTGCAGTCACCTCGCAATGGGAGATCGGGAGCGCGTAGCTCCAGCTGCGCATGGGAAAGCATTTCATTACCCAAAAAAAATCCGGCGTAAGCCGTCGTGTCAAGTAGAGGGCTGTATTTGTACCTTTATTTTCAACTTTGCTTGTGGATAACCGGTTATGAGAATTAATATGCTTGCTTCAACCTCTTTTGGGCGCAGCTGGAGCTACGCGCTCCCGGGCCGGCCGGCACTTAGCAATTATTGAACCGCTTCTGCTATTACTTTCAACGTTCAACTCCAGTTGTCCCGTTTGCGGGATGACTGTGATTAAATTTATTATGGAACTGGACACTTGTTACCAGAGCGGCGCGCCGTGGATTCTTTTGGTTGAAATCTGGCCGAAAATATGTTTTTCAATCGGCATTGAACGGTTGTCGCCAATTACATATATTTTGTCCTTTTCGACAACACGCGGACGCAGAAACCATTGTCCGCCGCGTTTTTTAACATATGGTTCGTCCAGTTTCTTATCGTTTATATAAACAATACCGTCACGAATTTCAATGGTTTCGCCGGGCAGGGCGATAACCCGTTTCAGGAGCAACTTCTTTGCCGCGTATTTCAGGATTATTATATCGCCGCGTTCCGGCAGACTGTTGCGATACGCCAGACGGTTGCAGAAGGTGAATCCGACGGCAGGATAGGTTGGCTCCATACTGCGGCCTTTGATTATGCAGGGTTCAAGAATATATGAGAAAAGCACGAAACATACAAGGATGATCAATCCGAGTCTGAGAAAAAAGCGACAGTTCATTTTAGGAATAAAAAAGTCGGCGATGGTCCAGTTTTCCTTTGAATCATCCTTGAGGCATTTTGTAATAATTTGTAATACGCGTTTTATCATTGGGGACTTACTAATTTACATTTAATATGGTAAAATAAATTGTCTTTTCTCAATTTGCATATTATATTGGAAAAAGTCAAGCCAATATTGTTTTTTTGTATAAAAACGGAGTAAAAGAATTAATGATCGAAGATAGTAAATATCGGCGTATTCTCCTGAAAATAAGCGGAGAAGCTCTGAAAGGAAATCAGGAACACGGTTATTGTCCCGATGCGGTGAATACCATTGTTGAACGGATAAAGCCGGTGATAGACTCCGGGGTCGAAGTGGCTCTGGTCATCGGAGCCGGGAATGTTTTTCGCGGCGTCAACGCCGCCGAGTGGAGCATTGAACGGGTTACTGCCGATTATATGGGGATGCTGGCTACAATAATGAACGGATTGTGTGTTCGGGACGCTTTTGAAGCTGCCGGTATCGCGACTGTATTGCAGACTGCTATCGCTATGAAACCGGTCGCAGAGCCCTTTGACCGTACTGCCGCAGTGAAAGCGCTGGAATCCGGCAAACTTGTGATTTTTTCCGGTGGAACCGGCAGTCCTTTTTTCACTACCGACACAACCGCTGTTCTGCGAGCACTTGAAACTGACTGCGAGGCGGTACTGAAAGCCACTAAAGTTGACGGGGTATATACTGACGACCCCTTCAAAAATCCAAATGCCCGACGCTATGAGACGATTGAATTTGAAGAAGCTTTGAGTCGGGAACTTAAGATTATGGATTCCACCGCATTCTCCATGTGTCGGGACAACGGTTTGCCGATTATCGTTTTTAATTTTTCCGAGCCTGACAGTTTGGCTCGAGTTGTAGCCGGGGATACTTCGGTTGGAACGGTGGTTGGTTCTGTATCATGAGTAACAAAATTCACTCAACCGCTATCATAGATCCTGACGCTCGCCTGGGGAATAATATTACAGTTGGACCTTATACGGTGATTGAAGGTGGAGTTGAGATTGGCGACAATGTCTTTATCGATGCCCATGTTAAAATTGCCCGTTACACAAAGATCGGAGCTCGAACCAGAGTTTATTACGGAGCGCTTATCGGCGAAGAACCGCAGGACCACCGGTGCTGTCCGGGAATCGTTGCTCCGACCTTGATCGGCAGTGACACGGTGATTCGTGAATATGTGACCATTCACCGGTCTCCTTTTGAGGGAGCACCGACCTCGGTTGGAGACAATACATTGTTGATGGCCTTTGTTCATCTGGGGCACGATGCCAGGATTGGCAACCGGGTTACTATTGCTAACCACACAGCCGTTTCCGGTCATGTGCATATAGAGGATGGAGCTGTAATAAGCGGGTATGTCAAGATGCATCAGTTCTGTCGGATCGGTGCTATTGCTATGATTGGCGCTGATACAATTATAACTCAGGATGTTCCACCTTACTGTATGATGTCTGAAAATAATTTTATATGTGGTCCGAATACGATCGGATTGCGCCGCAACGGTTTGGATAGTGATGCTCGTGCGGCCATCCGTCGGGCGGTAAAATGTTTTTTCTTCAAAGGCCTCAATGCCAAAAACGCGGTAAGTGAAATAAAGAAGGAAAAATTGACCCCGGAAGTGGAACATTTTATTGAATTCGTCACTTCCACTGAGCGCGGGATTATGTCCGGCGACCCGAAACTTGTTAGCCTGGGTGGTTGACGCAAAACGACAGGAGAAGATTATTATGAGCAGAAAAGCTGAAGTAAAAAGAAAAACCAAGGAAACTGATATTTTTGTAACGCTTGATCTTGATGGTTCAGGTATTTATGATGTAGATACGGGAATTCCTTTTATTGACCACATGCTGGAATTATTTGCCAAGCATGGTTTTTTTGATTTGGAAGTGAAAGCTACAGGCGATATTGATATTGATTTTCATCATACAATGGAAGATTTGGGTTTAACTCTTGGTATGGCGCTGCTCAAAGCACTCGGAGATAAAGCCGGCATACGTCGTTACGGTTCCTGTTTGTTGCCGATGGATGAAACTTTAGCACGGGTTGTGCTTGATCTTTCCGGTCGGCCTTATCTGGTGTACGCAGTCGAACCGCCCGCTGATAACGTAAAAAACATTGACAGTAGGTTGTTTTATGAATTTTTCCAGGCTCTTACGGTAAAAAGCGGAATGAATTTACATATCGATTTACTGCGAGGTGCTGAAGTACATCATGCATTTGAGGCTGTTTTTAAGGCTTTTGCGAAAGCTTTGGATCAGGCCGTATCAATTGATTCCAGACTGGATGGAGTATTGTCAACAAAAGGAGTTCTCTGAATATCTGTGACGGAGAGTAAGAGCATGAATTAATACGATTATACATGTTAAATAGAAAAAATGTTGTTAAAAAACGGAAAAAAAAGCTTTTTTTTTCGTTTTTTTTTCTAATTTTTACGAAATTGACTTGCAAATCAACTTTTTTTTTGCTAAACTATAGGCAACGAAAGGTAAAATCTTTCAAGAATCAACCAAAAACCAAGCAACCAACCCAAAGAAAGGACGTAAGTATGAAAACTCGCAAAGATCGTGGGTTCACCCTTATCGAACTCCTGGTCGTGATCGCTATCATCGCGATTCTCGCTGGCATGCTTCTCCCCGCGCTGAACAGTGCTCGTGAAAAAGCCCGCCGTATTTCTTGTACCTCTAACCTGAAACAGATTGGTCTGTCTCTGAAACAGTATGCTATGGATTATAGCGACTGCTTCCCGGAAAAACCAGGTCCGAGCGGCTTGGAAGAACTCCGTTTGAACGACTATCTGACTGATTATGGCGTGTACACATGTCCGTCAACCACTACCCCGGCCGGTGAAGGCACTGAACCTTTGGATGATACCAATTGTGACTATACCCTGGCTCCTGGAATGATGGAAGGTTCATCAAACCAGTTTGGTAATGCTGACTCCGCTCTTTCTTCAGACCGCATCGTTAACCATACCGATTTCGGTAATATCCTGTTCCAGGATGGTCACGTACAAGGTTTTGCAGGAAAACAGTGGTACAACGAACGTGGTGCATGTTACCTGCCCAATAACCTGTTGGCTCCTGTTATCTAATAGAGTTGTTTGGTTGATCTATAAAGGAGGCTTCGGCCTCCTTTTTTTTGCTTAAATATGTTGAATTCAATGAAGAGATTAAAACCTTTCCTTTTTAAAACAAAGCAATATATCTTTCCTCTGCTTTTTTTTATCGCATTGGCGGCAGTTTACCCTTTGCAGTGGCTGCGTATAGTTTATCAAGTTCCACATTATGAAGTCCTCCAGTTGTTTACAAAAGCCACTTTGGCTATGACTGCTTTGGCATTTTGTTTTTTCAGTATTGATCGTCTGCTTTCTTTCCTTCGCTCAAAAAAACATTTTTTTATCGTTGCTCTTTGTCTTCTAAGTCTTTATCATTTCCTGGTTCTTCCAACCTATAATATAGAATCTTTTTTCGCGGAAAGCGTATGGTGGACCATTCCATTGTTTGCGGCAGTCTATCATCGCGAAATGATCAGATTTTTGCCGTGGGGCTTTCTTTTTATATGGTTTTTTAATTTCGGAGTTTCATATCGGGAAGTTGTCGGAAAACACTTGTTCCGTGGACTATCGGGAAACTGGAATTGGCATTCATGTCTGATATTTATGATCGTTCCGGTTATTACTGCTGCAATATGGAGTCGTAATAATCGATTGAGACAAATTCTCGCAATGTTAATTGTAGTATTGTCTATATTGTTGATTGCTCAATCCGAATTTTCAACCGGAGCTATTATATCTTTCATTGCCGGTATAGGAACTATTTCATTGGCCCTGATGCGTAAAAAACTTCCAAATTGGGCTATTCCGGCATGCTTATCTGCGGTTGCCGGCGGTGTAATAATTTTTTTGTGCCTTTATTATTCCAATATGGTCAATTTACCTACCGGTGGAATTCGCGGATATCTTTGGCGGGCAGGTTTTTCCTTGATTGGAGACTCGCCAGTTACCGGCATTGGTACCGGAACATTTGCCAACACTTACAAATTACATATTCCCCCTGATTATTATCTGATGAATTTTGCCGCTCCGCATCATGACCATCCGCATAATAACTTAATTTATATATGGAGTTGTTTTGGCTTTATAGGCATTATCGCCTGGATTGGTATGTTGACGGTTCCCATTTACCGGGAACTCAAGCGTAGTTGCCGGCATCCGCACTGGCTGGTTGTAACGCTGCTCTTCGGATTACTGGTTGTGCTGTTTCACTCCATGGTTGATTTAACCATGTTTGTCTGGCCAACCAATATTTTAGGCTTGCTTATTCTTGGAGTATTGCTTGGGCGTATTCCGCATGGCCGGATTCCCGTTGTTCATGCTAAAATAAAAATAATTGTCGGTGCCGTTGCTGTGTTTATTCTCGTCTTTGCTGGTTTTATGCTGGTAAGTGAATTTAAGTCTACGGCCGCTTGCCGCAACGGCAAAGTTTATTTGGATATGAACAGACCTAAAGAAGCCTATGTTTCTTTTTTGCGTTCTTTCCAGATTCAGCCTAACGTTGAATCTGCTTACAGATTGGCAAGAATATCGTTTTATGATTTTAAGAAACCGGAACTGGCGTTAAAATACCTCAGCCTGCTTCCCCGTCTTGGAGCTGATAACTATCTTCATTACAATGAAATAGTTGGAAAAATATGTTTCATGAAGCGTGATTATGAAAGAGCCAGAATGTTTTTTGTTCGTGAGGTTAAAAATTATCCACTGTCAGTTCGCGGCTGGTACTACCTGATGTTGACGGAACAGCAGTTGAATGATGCGCAGGGGGTTTTGAAAGCACGCGAAACGCTTGGTTTTGTTTTAAAACAAAAGAACTTGACTCCTGAATTTATTCCGCTATTGTTAGTCAATGAATACTGGGATCTGAATCCAAGGAAAATTCCAAGGAAAATATTGGATAAATATAATATTAAAAGGCCTTGATCGTGAAATATCAGGATTTTCTCGCGTCTCTTGACTTCGGCTCCGCCGTCGCTTTGCTTGCGGTTGTGGTTATTACGCTGGCCGGACTTACATTGGGCCTGGTTATTCTGGATGTTTTAAAACTTAAATTTCGCCACCCGGCTTATCGTTTAGGAGCTGCGTGTGCGCCGGGATTCGCGGTCATTGCTTTATTGTCTCTCGTTATGGGAACCTTTTGCGGCTACTATTCGTGGCTGATCTGGATTATTTTCACCGGTATTGCAATAGCTGGAACAATCCGGTATAGCCGGGTAATCAGTGGTGCGATTTCTGCATCATACCGATATAATTCGTTGGGGATGATCATGCTGGCGGCGGCGATGATCTATTTCATGGGGTCGGCTTTTCTTTTCCCAGGATCATGGGATGAGGCAACCTACCAGGTGACATTGTCTTTACGCTGGTCCCAGTGCGGGAGCGCTGCCGTTTTTCCTGATCTTCCTTATTCCGGCTTTCCGGCAGCTCCGCAATTGATTGATACGATGCTGATCTCGATCGGCGGCATCTTAACCGCAAGACTGATGCAATGGATGATTTATTTATTGCTTTTCTGGTTTCTGATTATTCTGGTCAGAAAGTGTGGCAAATTATCGTCACTGGCGTTGTCAGCATGTTTTATTCTGGCTCCGGTAAATCTGGCGATGATCAAGGATGTTTACTCTGAACCGTGGATGCTTATGACTCTGGTTTCCGGAATTATGCTGATCAAAGGAAACAGGGACAAGGGGTTGGCAAAATATATTGTCCTGGGAGTTTGCTCAGGTTTTGTTTTGGCGGTTAAATTGACCGGAGCGGCAATCGCGCTTGTATTGTTAATTATTTCGAGTAAAATTTCAAGTTCAGAACGTAAAGCGTTTGTTTTGTCCACTTTGACTTTTGGGGGTATTGCCGGAGTATATGCTCTTTTATTTTATTTACGCCCGTGGATATTGACCGGGAATCCGCTTTATCCTTACTTTGGCTGGATTTTCGGCAATGCCGCTGATGCCCAAACGGCATATTATCATCACGCGATGGGCAGCTATAAATTCGGATTGAAAAACTTTTACGGTTTTTTTACCTTGCCGATATTTGTGGCTTTCAAAGGTGGTTCGATGTTTGACGGAATTATTTTCGGGGCTCAGTTTATCGTTCTTTTTTGTTTATCAATCATTGCTGCGGTCAGGATATGGCGACAAAGAAATGGAATTGGAATCAGACTGGTTACCGCGGCAATCGTGTTCTATCTTTTCTGGTTCTTCACTTCGCAGCAGTCACGCTTTTTAACCCCTTTATATATTCTGCTGATTTTGATTGCCGGTGACTTCATTCGTTCGCTGCCGGAGCGAAAATTAAAAGACCTGGCCGGACTTGTGCTTATTGTTGCTGTTGCTTGTGGTCTCTGGCAGGATTATCATTCGCTGTTCCACTATAAGACGGCTTGGAAAATCATTTTTTCCGGTAGAGAAAAGATGCGTCCAAGATATCTGGCGGTTATTATGCGGGAATATGGTTACATCCAGTCAATGGATGCGTTGAACCGGTTGCCGGAAAACGCAAAAGTTATGCTGATATTCGAACGTCGCGGTCTCTATGTTCCAAGAAAATATGTTATTGGAACCCCGTACTTCCAGTCGTGTTTCTTTACTCCGATTCCTGAAAACGAGGATGATGTTCTCAAGGTATTACAAAAAAACAAGATATTTTATGTTCTCATGGGCCCATCCCTGCATAACCCTGATCATTTGAAAGAGTATAATGATCTCAATTTTGCCTTTTCAAGATTATTTGCCAGATTGCTTAAAGCTAAAAAAATCCGCTACTTGTGGGGCAGTAAGGACGGATACAATCTGTTGCTGATTCCCCCTGCCACCGCTGCCGGATCAAAATAAAAAATATTTTCGGTTGACATTCCTGCTTATTAAAAAAGGATGTCAATTATGGATGAAAAATTTGAAAAAACCCCGGACCAGACTCTTGCGATTCAGCTGTTGGGAGGTCCGGCCCGGCATGTTCTGCTTTTTGGCGGCAGCCGTTCCGGTAAAACTTTTATTTTGCTCTACGCGCTGGTCTTGCGTGCTTTAAAAGCTCCCCGCAGTCGTCATGCGGTTTTGCGTTTTCGCTTTAATTCCGCTAAACAGGCAATCTGGCTGGATACCCTTCCTAAAGTATTGGAACTGTGTTTTTCTGGAATAAAACTGCAGGAAAACCGGACCGACTGGTTCCTGAAATTCCGGAACGGTTCGGAAATTTGGCTTTGCGGTCTTGATGATGATGCCAGAGTGGAAAAAATCCTTGGCAAAGAATTTGCAACGGTTTATTTCAATGAATGTTCCGAAATAAGCTATCACGCGGTAACGATTGCGCTCAGTCGCCTTGCTCAGAAAACCGGATTGGTAAACCGGGCTTATTATGATTGTAACCCGGTTGGAAAGTCGCATTGGAGTTATCGGCTTTTTGTTGAGAAGATTGACCCTGAAACCAATACCCTTTTGCCGCTGCCGCAACTCTATGATTCAATGGTTATGAATCCGGCCGGCAATCGGGCAAATCTTCCAGACGGATATATAGAGGAAACCCTGGCCGGACTGCCCGAGCGTAAACGTCGCCGTTTTCTTTTGGGGGAATGGATGAATGATTTAGAGGGAGCACTTTGGAATTTGGAAATGATCAATAAATACCGGGTAGTCAATGTACCTGAATTACGCCGGATAGTTGTCGGTGTGGATCCAGCGGTTACCTCCAATGCCGCTTCAGACGCCACCGGTATTGTGGTGGCCGGGCAGGGGGGGGATGGGGATTTTTATATCCTCGATGACGCTTCATGTGAAAAAGCGTCACCGTATGAATGGGCCCGGGCCGTTATAGATAAATATCGGGAGCATCAGGCTGACCGGGTTATCGGGGAGGTTAACAACGGAGGCGATTTAATCGAGATGAATTTACGGAATGTCGACCGCACCGTCAGTTTTCGCGCGGTCCGGGCTTCTCACGGTAAATTTACCCGGGCCGAACCGGTTGCCGCACTTTATGAACAGGGCAGAGTCCATCATGTCGGCACGTTTCAAAAACTTGAAGATGAAATGTGTTCGTACAACCCGGCTACCGCATTAAAGAGTCCGGACCGGATGGACGCGCTGGTGTGGGCGATAACGGAACTGTCCCGCTCCGGCCTAGCCGGCAGAAATGTCCTCGCTTAAGGTTGCTGCATTGGCGGGGGAGCGGCCTCTTCAACAATTTTTTCCGCGATTGCATGTTTTTCGGAAACCGGTAAATCGCCGAGGATTAACGATGGATTGATGCCTTCTTTGGTCAGAATGACTTTTGCATTGTTTTTCAATGACTCCTCAGTTACTTCAAGCTTCTTCAGGTCTTTTGCGTTGCCGATAAAGAATTTTTCGGCCGCATTGTTAACCAGTTCAATCGCCCGGGCTTTACCTTCGGCTACCTTAATCTCGGCTTCCCGTTTGCCTTCAGCTATTTGAATCGCGGCCATTTTGTCCTGTTCGGCCGCTTCATGACGGCCGGTTGCCAGCAGTTTCATGGCCCGGCGTTCCTGTTCCGCGGTTTTCTGCTTGTGCATGGCTTTCTTAATGTCAGCCGGAGGGTCAATCAATTTGATTTCCACCTTGGTGACTTTTAAGCCCCATTCATCGGTAGTCCTGTCCAGCGATACCTGCAGGTTATGATTGATCTTTTCCCGGGCGACCAGGCTCTCGTCAAGGGTTAAATGACCGAATTCCTGTCTCAGGTTGGTTTGCGCCAACTGCATGACGGCAACCGGCCAGCAGTCGATATTATAGAATGTCCGTTTGATCTCCTCTTCATCATAGCCGGGACGAACCCAGATTATGCCGTCAACTTTGATTTCGACATTATCCTTGGTAATGACCTCCTGCGGCATAATATCCATGGTGTGTTCGCGTACATCGCGTAAGCGGGTTACTTCGATAAAAGGCAGCTGGAAGTGCAGGCCCGGGCCGATAAACTTACGATATTTTCCAAAAAATTCAACAATTCCTCGTTCATATTGTTTTACTACGAAAACAGGACCCAGTTTGATTCTCATTTTTTCCTCCCTTGAGTATTATTTGATTGTAATAGTCGATTTTTTTACCAGTCACTCTCTAGTGATTCCATTTCATCCCAGGTTGACACCTCACTGTCGTTATCTGAAGGGATATATATGTTTATCAGGAATGTCCATGGCAGCCAGCCGTCCTTGTTCACATTAACAAGTCCGAGTTGAAAATTGGCGCGTTTGGCATGGTTGTAAATCCCGATTTGAGAAAGAACATGCCGGGATTTATTGACCAGGGCCAGCTGGAGTCCGGCAGTGTGTGCCCAGTTAAGTATTCCGCACATTTGCACATTGGGTATTCTGGAATAGTTCCAGATTACCCCTAACTGATAATCGATGCTGCGTTTGGCATAATTGGATATCACTCCGCCAAGCTGGACGTTTCCCCGGTTTGTCCAGTTCATTATACAACCAATCTGCAAGGTGCTTTCATCTGCAATATTGAATAGTCCGCAGATCTGGGTTCCTGAAGCATGAGCCCAGTTCCAAAGTGCGTTAAGTTGAAAATAATTATGTCTGGTTACATTGAAAAGCGCACTCATCTGAACCGCACTGGAACGCCATGCTATATTATAAAGAGTACACATTTGCAGATAAGATGTTTTGCTCTGATTGGCAAACACGGTCATTTGCACTGGAACGTCTTCACTGCCTTCTATTGCCACCATTGCCATCCCGGTCGGAGACTGGCAGCCGGTTGAAAAAAACATTATGCTATTAACCGTCAATAACAATGCGATGATTTTTTTATGGTAAAATAATTTTTCGATAAAAGAACCCGAAACCGCACCCTTATTCATATTTTACTCCAGCTGATGTTGGAAAATTTTTACTTTCTCAGTATAAAGCATGAAGCCTCTTTTTTCAAGCCTGAATACTGAAAAATAGATAAGTCTGTGGAAGGATAAAAAACTTGACGTTAATGTTTAAGACAATATTTGTGTAAGACTCAATGTCGTAATGATTCGCAATTCATCAGGACAAACTTTTTTAATTCTTTGGGAATTTTAGTGAGTAAGGAAAAATTGAAGAAGATGGGAAAATTGACGATAGCATCCTCTGTCCCGCATAACAGGACAGAGGAATGGTCTGAAGTGAACTATTTCATCTTAAAATCCCCAAGACCATCAATCAGCAACAAGGGATTGCAGTCCATTGCTTGACCATATTTGTGCGCGGTATTCACGCTGCGAATCCCCTTTCGCGCCTGCATGGATACCGCCGCTCGGCTGATTCCAAGTTTCTCCGCCAGTTCCACCTGTTTCATATTTCGGGCTTTAATCATTCGTTTTAATGCCGTCATCTTTTTTCTCCTTACTTTTTGGGTTTAAGTTTTAACGATTAAAACGGTTCGGTTTTTATTACTATTTTTTTTATAATTAATTATGATTGGAATTAATAATTAATTTCACTTATTAAATAGTAATATTGTCAACCATTAAGCTCTGTTTTTCGTTTTTTAGGTTGTTTTTAAGCATAATTACAATAGTTTTTCTATTGATTTTTTTAATCTTTAGCTTAAAAAAATTAATTAAATTATTAAAAAAATAAATCTATTTATTAAAAAATCAAACTGTTTTATGAAAAAAGTTAATAAAAATGTAAAAAATAGTTGACGAAAGGTGAAATATGTATTATTATATAGATAACTGAAGTTTTGAGTCAGCTTAATGATAAGGAGAAGATTAGTGTCAGCATCAGTTAATGGATGGAGTTTAATCTCAAAATGGCTTGGGATCAGACAGAAGAGGCAGAAGTATTTAGCTGAAATTCTGGGGGTCAGTAATTCAGCGGTTTCCCAGTATAAGAAAGGAAATTTCCTTTTAAATGCTGAACAAATGCAGGTAATTATTGACGCTTTGAACTTCAGTCAAGGCGATATTGACGCCTTTTATGCCGAAGTGTCAAACGCTCGTTTTGCTAATGGGCGGATTAAAAGCAGTGTGAGTTATAGTAATAGAGATTACGATAACACAGCGCAAAAGAAACCGCCGACAGTAAAGGAGGAACCCGGCGAGTATTTTACTATTCCACGGGACTCCGCTGCTGCTTGTCAGGGTCGGCCTTATGATTTTATCACTCAGCGTAACCTGGCAAAATATGATCCCAAGCAGGAAGATTTGGACCTTTTCGCACAAGGGGTTTCAAAGAAAAAAATTTTTCTCCCGGTTTCGCTTGATGGCGGAGTGGCTTTACAGCTTGATGGCAGAGCTCTTACTCCCGGGATTTTGCCTGATTCGATTTTTTTGCTGGATTGTCATAGTTTACCGACTCCGAGCGACATTGCCGCGTATCAGTTAAACAATGGAAAAGTCGGAGTACTGCATTACCATAGAAATGGCGAAGACTATAATATGGTTTCAGACGTCGATGGAAAAATAATGTTTATATGGACCAAGGAGGAGGCGGTAAAAGCAGTTAAATGGATGTATCCGGTACGTGCTGTTTTTTCTTCATTGCTGCCTTTGAAATGACAAATATTCGCATTTCAGTCAATTTATCCTGTGAAAATATTAAAAAAATAATTTCACAGGGTTAATTCTTGTTTATTCTGTGCTATATTGTTGAGCTGATGCGAGAATAATGTTATTAAAGGTTTAAGTAATGTCTAAATATGTGCGTCCGGTTTTTCACAAATACTCAATTGATGAGTTGATGGAAGTAATTGACGTTTTCAAGGTAAGTTCAGATGGACAGAAGAAAATCCGGGCGATACTGGAGAATGAGGCGTTTGTCCCTGATGCCGGCAAGCTCTTTCGTTATTATAATCCTGAAAGCAAAGTTCCGCTTTTTGAATCAGAGTTAGCCGCGATTACCGGTGCGAGTCATTGTCTGGCGGTTAACTCCGGAACCAGTGCGCTGATTGCCGCTTTAGTCGCGGCCGGGGTTGGACCTGGTGATGAGGTAATTGTTCCAGCCTATACTTTCTTTGCCAGTGTTTCCGCCATTGTTGTAGCTAAAGCCATTCCGGTCATAACTGAAATTAATGAATCTTTGACTCTTGATCCGGCTGCGGTTGAAAAAAATATTACATCAAGAACAAAAGCGATTATGCCGGTACACATGATTGGGCATCAGGCGGACATGGATAAGATTTGCGCAATAGCTAAGAAACATAATTTGCGGGTGATTGAAGACGCGGCCCAGGCTTTCGGCGGCTCTTACAAGGGCCGTTATTTGGGGACCATGGGCGCTCTTGGGTGTTTCAGTTTCGATGCCAACAAGCTGATTGGAGTCGGGGAGGGCGGCGCGATTCTGACTGATGATGACTGGTTATTTACCCGGGCGCAGAGTTACCATGATACCGCGGCCTGCTGGCGGCCGGACCGCTATGCCAGAGAACGTCAACAGGGCGAGCTTTTTTGCGGCGAAAACTATCGTATTTCCGAACTCAGTGCCGCGGTCGGACTCGCTCAGTTAAGAAAAGTTAAACAGATAATTGAGCGTTGTCGAGCCGGATACAGACTACTGCGGGAAGAGATAAAACTACCTTCATTCGTCAAGTGGGTTGAACCTAATGATCCCGATGGCGTCAGCGGGTATGCGCTTGCGATGCTGTTTGACGATCCGGACATTGCCATGCGGGCGATGAAAGCTCGATTCGGGATCGGCGGACTGGCGATAAATGCAACCAACGGTGCCAGAGACTGGCATGTTTACTGGAACTGGGAACATATTCTTGACCGGAAAACCGCTACCGCTGAAGGTTGTCCGTTTAAGTGTCCGCATGTCACTAATCTGCCGGATTATTCTCCGGATATGTGTCCGGTCACGACCGATATTATGCTTCGTCTGGGAATAATCGGTATTTCACCCGCTGATACGCCGGACTCTATTTCCCGATTGGCTGATGATATTAACCGGGGATTAAGCTCTTTGAAGAGTTGTGAGCTTTGAGTGAAAATGCAGTGTGATTATCTGCTGGATTATTAATATTAAAACCAAGAGGACAAGAATGAAAAAAACAGTAATTGCATCCGTGGCCAGCGCCATCATTTCAGTCAATCTGGCGGCCGCTCCGGCAATCTGGTTGATCGGTGATTCCACCGTGGCAAGTTATCCCAAGACGAGTGAACCATTGACCGGTTGGGGACAGGTGCTGAATCAATATTGCAAACCGGGCGTGAAAGTCTTTAATCATGCCATAAGCGGGCGTAGTACAAAAAGTTTTATTGCCGAGAAAAGATGGGATAAAGTTATTGCCGGAGTAAAGAAAGGTGATTTCCTGTTGATTCAATTTGGTCACAACGATCAGAAAAAAGACCCGGCCAGGCATGCTCCGGCAAATGGACTCTATAAAGAGTTGTTGAAAAAGTTTATTGCCGAGGCTAAAGCCAAAGGCGTTAACACCGTGTTGGTGACCCCGGTAATGCGGAGAAGTTACGATAAGAAAACCGGTGAATTAAGAAATTCTCTTGGCGGTTATCCAAACGCTATGCAGGAAGTTGCTAAAGAGACTGGAACTCCACTGATTAATCTGAACCAGATCATGTTTGATAAAATGAAACCGATGACAAAAGAGGAAACCAAGAAACTCTATAACCATTGTCCTCCGGGAAAATATAAAAAATGGATCAAAGGCCGGGAGGATAATTCGCATTTCAATACATACGGGGCTAAAACCGTCTCCGGATGGCTGGTTGCAGATGCAAAAAAACAGAAGCTGGCTGTTGCCGAATTGTTCAAATAAATGACTGAGATGGAGAGAAATCTCGGGGTTCAGCCTGTTGCCGCAATTATGGAACAGCATGGACTATCCGCCCATGACCTGGTTGCGGCATCCATTGAACAGATTACCCACAAAATGGTCAGCCGTGCTTGCAAAGGCAGAAGACTTACGGTTAATGTTCAAGTCAAGATATGTAATGCGCTGAACAAAGCAAGCTGCGGCAGCTATCGGAAAGATGACCTCTTTAACTACTGAAATATGCCCTTTATGCGGTGCCGGTTTCCCGCGTTTGTATCATACCGATGCAACGCGGGAGTATCTGGCATGTCAGCGATGTGCCCTTGTTTATGTGCCGGCTCATTTTCACCTGACTCCGGAACTGGAGAAGGCTGAATACGATTTACATCAGAATGACCCGGCGGATTCCCGCTACCGGACTTTTCTTGCTCGCTTATACGAACCGATGCTGCAACATTTGAAGCTGCCTGCTTCCGGGCTTGACTTTGGTTGCGGGCCGGGACCGGCTTTAGCTGAAATGTTCAAAGAATCCGGTTTTAATATGAATCTATTTGATCCGTACTATTTTCCCGATAGATCTGTTTTGACCGATAAATATGATTTTATTACCTGCACTGAAGTTCTGGAGCATCTGGCCAAACCGGCTAAAGAAATGCATCGTCTGTTTGCCATGCTGCGACTCGGCGGCATGCTTGGAATAATGACAAAACTGGTTCTGGGCCGGGAAGCTTTTAAAAACTGGCACTACATCCATGATCCCACTCATATAGCCTTTTATTCGAAAGCAACATTTGAGTGGATAGCGTCACGCTATCATGTCGATTTGGAGTTTGTCGGCAGTGATGTTATTCTGATGTGGAAGCGCCAAGTGCCATTCAGGAATTAATGAGAGCCGAACGGATGTTTGTTCCGGCCGGGCAGGGGGATATATTGAGCCGCAATCAGGTCCAGCATAATCTGGCGCAGTTCATGCAGCTTTGGTTGATATTCACGCAGTCCAGCCAGATTATTGGTTTCATCCGGGTCGATTTCCACATCGAACAACATTTCAAAGCCGTTCCCGTAACGAGTGTAACGATATTGACCGTTGGCGACAGTTCTGGCTCGTTTTTCCGGAGTCGTATCTCCGTATGAACCGTATGTTTCAATAAGTGCGGCATCAAGTCGTTCATGCCAATTGTCCGAGGTCAAATTTACACCTTCAACCGGGATGTCATGATTGACTCCGGCCAGGGCGGTAACGGTCGGGAAAATATCAAGGTTGCTTATTGCTCTCGACTCTGTATTGCCGGTTGTCTGTCCCGGTAAATGTAGCAGGAACGGAACCCGGATGCAGGCATCATAGTGCCATGACCCTTTGGTCGGGAAGCCGTGATCTCCCATCATATCGCCGTGGTCGGCGGTAAATATTATCGCGGTATTATCTGAAAGATTATTTACCTCCAGATAATCCATTATGCGTCCGATTTGTTCATCGACAAATGCGATACTGGCAAAATAGTGATGACGAACTTCTTTCCACTCTTCATTAGTCAATTGTTTATTTTTAACAAATGGAATTTCCCCGAGCAGTCCCATCGCCTCTGCTCCTGACACTGGGTCGGGTATTAAATCTTTGTCTATCAGGTCGAGAAAGCGGGCGGGCGGATCATAAAGGTCGTGCGGGTCCACATAGGATACTTTCAGGTAAAACGGTCTGTCTTTGTCCCGTTCACTCATAAAGTCCAGAGCCCGACTGGTGATCCAGGTGGTCTGGCATACCTCCTCCGGAACTTTCGAGGGATGCCGTAGGTTTTCGAGCGGATTTTGTATCACAAATTTACTTCGAGCTTCCATGATATCTTCAACCAGGTCAATCTGGTCCGGGCCGTATTTGTGCAGTCCTTCCATCGGCCAGCAGGTGGCCAGAGCGTTATCATAGCTTTCCGGATGGTTCTCGCCAACCCAGTCGAGCCAGTCTCCGGCCCGGATATCCTCGGTTGTTTCCGCCCGGTCAAAGCCATATTTCATAACGTCGAGATGTGCGCCGTTGGCATGACATTCCAGGTGGAATTTGCCGACGCCGAAAGTCTGAATGCCGTTTTGCTGCAAGATCTGTGGAAAAGTTGGATGGTCGGGAGCAAGCTCCCAACCGTTGTATAGAACACCGTGATGCTGGCAGCTGCGTCCGGTCATGGTTGAAGCCCGGCTGGGCATGCACACCGGATTATTGGCAAAGCAATTGATGAATTTAGTGCTGTGGCGGGCCAGCTTATCCAGGTTTGGAGTATTGGCGGCCGGATTGCCGTAGCAGCCAAGCCATTTTGCGGATAATTGATCGGTTTCTATCAGGATAATATTCATGATGAAGGAGGTCTTACCGGGATGTTTTTAGATTTTAAATATTCTTTGCATTGCGGCACGGTATAAGTTCCGAAATGGAAGATGCTGGCGGCCAGTACCGCATCAGCCTTGCCTTTTTCGAGTACCTCGACCAAGTGATCGAGTGTCCCGGCGCCGCCGGAGGCGATAACCGGAACCGAAACCGCTTCCGAAATGGCCCGGGTCAGTTCAATGTCGTAACCGTCTTTAGTGCCGTCGCAATCCATACTGGTCAGGAGGATTTCCCCAGCTCCCAGTTCCACGCCGCGTACTGCCCATTCGACCGCGTCGAGTTCGATCGGCCTGCGGCCGCCGTGGGTGTAGACCTGCCAGCGATTTTCACCGGGAACCCGTTTGGCGTCGATTGCCAGCACAATACATTGGCTGCCGAAGCGTTCAGCTCCGGCCCGGATCAGATCGGGATTTTTTACCGCGGCACTGTTGACCGAAGTTTTATCCGCACCGGAATTCAGCATCAAACGCATGTCATCGACAGTTCTGATGCCGCCGCCGACGGTCAGCGGAATAAATACCTTTTCAGCGGTCCTGCTGATAACGTCGACCATGGTGGAACGGTTGTCGCTGGTCGCGGTAATATCGAGAAAAACAACTTCATCCGCGCCCTGGTGGTCGTATTCGATGGCGCATTCGACCGGATCTCCGGCGTCGATCAAGTCGACGAAGTTAACGCCTTTGACAACTCGACCATCCGTTACGTCGAGACAGGGGATTATTCTTTTAGCCAGCATGGTTTTCCTTATTACGTTTTCTGATTTCTTTCAATAATTCAAGTTTGCCGGCGTAGAATGCGTTGATGTTCATTTTTACCACGTCTGATTTATCTTCAAAACGGTCGATGATCGCTTCTTCGAATACCCGGTCAAAATCTTTTTTGTCGTCACCCTCAAGGAAATGTGTCCGCATGATTGCCGCCAGCGCGCCCAGCATTACCGAGTTGGCGCATTTGATGTTGCCGATTGATACGGCTATATCTGATGCCGGAAGCCCGAAAAACAGCGGACTGCTTGTTTCCGGCTCATTGACGGTTGAGGAATCGTAGATCAGTACGCCGTTTTCGATCAGTTCAGGCAGGAACTTGTCCAGCGACGGCTGATTCATCGCGATCAGCAGGTTACAGTCTTTTTCGATGACAGGAGAACCAACAACATCACGACTGGTAACGACTGAACAGTTCGCTGTTCCGCCGCGCATTTCGGGGCCGTATGACGGCAGCCAGCTTACGTTGAAGTTACGCAATTTGCCCATGGTCGCGATCATCAAACCTAAACTCAACACGCCTTGACCGCCGAACCCGGCTATCTTAATCCGGCGTTCCCGCTCGAAGATGCGTGATTCGTTGCGGAAATCAGCGGTTACCCCATCCTGGAGTTTTGGCTGATAGAGCACGGTCTTGACCTTGTCCGCGCTGTAAATACCGCGTGGACGTTTGATCGGATCCCGGCTTTCCGCGGCGTCCTTCAAACACCCCAGCGGAAAATATCTGGTCATGGTCGAATCGATAAAATCATTCATATCCCGGGCGTTCATTTTCATATTGATCGGACAGCCGGACAAAAATTCAACCATTGAAAATCCTTTTTTCTCGAGGTTGTATTTCAGAGCCTTCCGAACCGCTTTCCGGGCTTTCAAAATATTGCTGTAGGTGCTGAGAGCAACTCGCTCCACATATACCGGGGCTTCAAGGCCGGCGGTAAGTTCGGCAATCCGCATCGGGGAACCTTCGTTCGTAACGGAGCGGCCGTAAGGTGATGTCTGGGTTTTCTGGCCCGGCAGCGAGGTCGGGGCCATCTGACCACCGGTCATACCGTAAATCGCGTTGTTAACAAAAAATACGGTGATGTTTTCGCCGCGGTTGGCGGCCTGGATATAGTTGTTGAATCCGATTGCTCCAAGGTCGCCGTCGCCCTGATACGAAATTACGCAGTTGCGTTCGTTGGCGCGGGAAAGACCGGTCGCAACCGAACAGGCGCGCCCATGCGGTACGGAAATCCCCCCGCAGTCAAAATAATAGTAGGCAAATACCGAACAACCGACCGGGGAGATCAGGATCGTATCGTCTTTTATGCTGAGATCGGAGATTGCCTCCGCGATCAGTTTGTGGAGAATACCGTGACCGCAGCCCGGACAGTAATGCATATTGTCTTTTATTGATCCGGGGCGGCGTTCAAATGTATCGAAAAATCCGTCGGATTTGGAAAATTTTACTTTTTTAGTCATAATGAAGCGACCTCCTTTCCGGCCAGAATGTTTCTCACGGCGTTTTTAACTTCTTCAACCGAAGGAATATTCCCGCCCATGCGATTAAGCAGGTGAACCGGTTTGGAGCATTCAATTGCCAGCTTGACGTCATCTATCATCTGACCGCAGCTCATTTCCACGCAGAGTAGATTGTCGACTCTATTAGCCGCTTCCACGATAGAGTCTTTGGGGAAAGGGAACAGGGTGATTGGCCGGATCATGCCGACTTTCAATCCCTCTTCACGCAACTCCTTGATCGCGTTTTGGGCAATCCGGCTGACAATTCCGTAACAGACAATTATCAATTCGGCGTCATCGACCATAATCAGTTCAGATTGTTGTTCGTTAGCCTCTATTTCGCGGTATTTCTTCTGGAGTTTGATATTCAGTTCTTCAAGGTCGTCATGTTCCAGAAAGATCGAGGTCAGCATGTTATCCCGCGGGTTGACTCTGCCGTCCAATGCCCACGCCGGGACCGGACGCTGTTCCTGCGGCTCCGGCAGCGATAATGATTCAAGCATCTGCCCGACCACTCCGTCGGTGCAGACATAAACCGGAGTCAGGTATTTATCCGCCAGATCGAAGGCCTTGATCGTGAAGTCACACATCTCCTGGGCGGAGTTTGGCGCCAGCACGATGCAGCGGTAACTGCCGTGTCCGCCGCCTTTGACTACCTGATTGTAGTCGGCTTGTTCCGGGCCGATGTTGCCGAGTCCGGGGCCGCCGCGCATAATGTCCAGAATGACGCTGGGCAGTTCCATCGCGGCCATATACGATACAGCTTCCTGTTTTAAACTGATTCCCAGTCCGGATGACGCGGTCATTACCCGGCGTCCCGCGGCGGAAGAACCCATAACCATATTAATGGCGGCTATTTCCGATTCCGCCTGCAGAAAAACGCGGCCCAGGCGGGGAAACAGGGCCGCTGCGGTATGGGCAATCTCGCTGGCCGGGGTGATCGGGTAGCCGTAAAAGCAGTCGCATCCGGCAAGTAATGCCCCGTAAACCGCGGCTTCGTTACCTTTCAGCAGCAGTCTGTTGGTGTATTCCATGGTTTTTACCTTATGTTAGAGAATTAATCTTCTTTACCGTCTTCAGTGATTTCATAAACCGTTATCGCGCCGGGTTCCGGACAGGTATAGAAACACGCGCCGCAGCCGATACAGCCGCTGCCTTCGTAGACCGCATATTGCAGTCCCATCCGATTGAACTCGTTTCCGATCGTCAATACCGAACGCGGACAGGCGTTGACGCAGCGTTCGCATCCCTTGCACTGGTCCGGTTTTATTGTTACGGAAAATGTTTTCTTATTTGTATTTGTCATTGCAATACCTTTTATTTTTCCGGAATTATTTCAATCCAGTAACCGTCCGGGTCTTCTATAAAATATATACCCATTGTTTCATTTTCAAAGCAGACACAACCCATTTCTTTGTGTTTCTTTAACGCCGCGTCGAAATCATTGACGCTTAAGGCCAAATGACTCTCGTTGTCGCCAAGGTTGTAAGGCCGGTCCATATCCCGCAGCCAGGTCAGTTCCAGACGATGTGTGCCGCCGCCGTCTCCAAGGTAAACCAGAATGAATTCACCGTGTTCCGGTTCGTAACGCCGTAGCTCCTGCAACCCCAGTGCTTCTTTGTAAAAAGCGACGCTTTTCTCAAGATCAAAAACATTTATATTATTGTGATTGAATTTAAATCTCATAAGCAATTGTCCTCGTTTATTCGTCATGCAAATTATTAGTTATTTAAACAGTGGAAGCCGGGCTTTTTAACGGGGGGATGCATCCCCCTGCCGACCGGCGAATGACTTTCAGTTTTCAACTAAGCAACTGTTCCCCGAAATAGGGCAGGGTAAACGCGGCTTTATGATGCTCGTTCGAGTAATACTTTAATTTTGCCTGCATTGCCGCGTCAGGCTTCCTGACCGGATCTTTTATCTCCGGGCCCAGCGAACCGACGCAAACCCCGATAAGTCCTGACGGATAAGTCGGGACCAGAATGGTTGCGTAACCGCATTTGTCAAACAGATTTTTCGTGATCGTTGTCAACCTTGTAATGATTTCCGGATGCAGAAACAGCGATTCTGATTGTGAGGCGATAACCCCGTTTCCCCGCAGGGCCGAACGCATGCCGCGATAAAACTGTTCGTTGAATAATGATTCGCCCGGACCGATAGGATCGGTAGAATCGACGATTATCACGTCATAATAATCCTGCCGGTTCTTGACGAATTCACTGCCATCGGCCACATGAATGTCAACCCGCGGGTCCTCGTAGCCGATTGCCAGGGACGGGACATATTTCCGGGCCGCGTCAATCACTTCACCGTCAATTTCACAGATATCGATGTGTTCAACGCAGTCATGCTTGGCTATCTCACGCAAGACGCCGCCGTCGCCGCCGCCGATTACCAGAACATGGCGCGGGTCGGGATGGGCGAACATCGGAACGTGGGCCATCATTTCCTGATAAGCGAATTCGTCGAATTCCGTAAATTGAATATGACCGTCCAGCACCAGCATTTTACCCAGATTCGTCGTCTGGTATATATCGATTTGCTGGAATTCGCTTTTCCTGCTGAATAAATGCTTTTCAACTTCTATCGTGATACCGATACCGCCGCCGCGTTCAATAAACCAGTTGTCAACCAGTTTGCCGCCTTCAAAATCCATATCTGTCTCTTTTTCTTTCTTATATCTGTCCAGGCTTATGCGAAATATGAATTGCACCATAACTAGTGCAGTCTGAGCCAGCGATAGCAACACATGAATAAAGTATTTAAGTTTTCAGATTATGCTGAAAAAAACTCATTTCAGTGATTTTCCGTGGTGTCCGTGGTAATTTTCGCACGACTCTTATATAACAAAAGCAATATAGCCCCGTTTTAGCTATAAATCCAGTTAATTCGTCCATAAATCTCCCGATAAAAAAATGCGAATTCCCAAAAGCTGAAAATCAGCTTCGACAAGGGATACTTACAGCTTTTGGAAACAGCCACTAATAACAAGAATTGTTGCATCCTGGGAGCGCACGATTAAAAATGAAAAATGAAAAATGATGGGAGTGCGCCGCTCTAGCGCCGCTTATGGGCTTCGTTAGCCACGAATCGCACGAATATTACGAATTGTTGCATTCTGGGAGCGCGTAGCTCCAGCTGCGCATGAGAAAACCGCGAATTACACAAATAATACGAATTGTTTAGTTGCATGTCGGGAACGCCGGTCGCCAGTCCGGCATTCATAGAGGTAAATATTATTCCTGTGATTTAGTCATATTACATAAAACTCAAATAGGCTGAAGGATATAAATAAAATGATCGATGAAGCGCCAAAGATGTTCTTATGCGTATGCCGGTCTGGTGACCAGCGCTCCCAGGGGGGCACATTAACGAAATAATCAACGCGCGTCTTCCCGGCAACAATTTCTAAGCGCGCCGCTTATGGGATAAGCCACGAATTGTTTTGCTTGTTTTTTGGAGTGCGGCTTGATTAAGCCGCTTTGGCACAGTAGAATATCCAGTTACTATAGATGTTCCGCTACTTTGTTGCGGCTACTGATGTCAACCTGTGTAGCTATGGCAAAATCTTGCCATAGACAAACTTTTATGACCGTCAAACCCGATACCCAAAGCGGTTAAGTCTAACCGCACTCCCCAAAAGCATTCCGAAGAAAGATATATTGGGGCCCTTGGGAGCGCGTAACTCCAGCTGCGCATGAGAAAGCATCGCATCGTCCCTAAAGCTGTTTATTTGGTTGACAATAGTTTTGCCTAATATGGATAAGGAAGATAATTCAATCTTTTTTTTGCGTCGCAGGAGCTACGCGCTTCCAGGATTTCGCCCCCCGTTAAAAAGTCCGGCTCCCACAGTAAATTCTTTGCGCAGCAGGAGCTACGCGCTCCCGGAATACAACTAAACAATTCGTGTTATTCGTGTAATTCGTGGCTTCCCCATGCGCAGCAGGAGCTACGCGCTCCCAATTAATTGCCGCAGCGCTCCAGCGTGCCGCTGGCCTCTACGGCTTTGCCTCCGTCCTAATTAATTTAGAAGCTTTCAAGTTCCTTTGCTTCTTTTTGTGCCTTGAGCTTCTTTATTACATCAGGTTTGAAATCGTCAGGAGAGCTTCCAAATTCTAATGCTAAAATCCTCATTACAATTTCATAGGAAGCATGGATGCGTCTGCCTGCTTTCCAGGTGTAATAGTGTAGCTTGCACATACTGCGTTGTTTTTGGGTCCATTTTGTTTGAGTCGTGTTTTCAAGAAAACAGTTGATCAACTCTTGATTCAAACTGTAACAATCATCAATATTAGAATATAACTGTATGTTGTATTCTTCTATACGTTTAATCTCATCCTCTTTTAATGAGCTTCGATTCCGGAAGAGATTATTTAGATTTTGAATTATACGTAATTTTAAAGCATACTTTTTCATAGCTTCCGGAGTTAATAAAGTATAATCAACACAGTTTGAGATTCCCCCATACATTTCTTTTATAAGAAGAGATGTTCTATCCGGGTTGTCAGGTGCGTTAAATATAGTTAATATTGAAATATTGTTTTTTTTGAATCTGCAAGTTAATGGAGCATGGATCCAAAAAGGTGTTCCAAGTTTTTCATAATATTTTTTAAAATGTGATCCCAGGGGCAGGCAGGCAGCTTTAATATTTTTTTTGTAAACAGGGCTTATTGGCATGTCTGCGGCTTTGACTTTTTTGGCAACAATCAGCAACTTGGTGCCTGGAATATATTGTGCTTTCAGTTCTTTCGTACTGAAATCAATAGCTTGTTTAGCGTCCTTTAAGTCGCCTGGATATGAAGCGTTTATCCGGTTTGCCTTCAAGAGCAGTAAAAGGTGCCTTTTGGACATTGATGCTAAATTTTCAGGATTACTCACCAGCTCTGATTTGTCGTAATAAGAAATATCATCTCCGTTACGCAGTTTTTCTTTTACTCCGGGAGCAAGCGATGCATAAATCTCCTCCTCCGCGACCCCGTTTCTGTAATTGACAAAAATAGCGAAGTTTGCTTTTTCAAACAAGCCAAATTCAGCGTATCTGTCCTGTAAATATATTAGCGGTTCCCCGAAACGCTTGACTGATTGCGAATAGGTATCGCCCAAACGGGCATAAGTATTGATTGCGGTAATTCCAAATATAGCGAGAATAAATATTTTGCGTATCATTTTTATTTCCTTATAGTGAGTTAAGACATAGTAATATATATGACACATTATGTAATGCAAGTACGATGTCTGTTTTCCCTTAATCTCTCATTTCTAATTTTTCATTAATAGTTTCGCACGACTCTTTTCATTAAAACTAAGGAAAGAAAAAATGGATATTATGGATTTGTAAATTTGACATTGATTTTTGTGGCACTTATATTAGGCGTAAACTCATTATGCTGCACAAATTAAATAAGGATTTATTGTTATGAAACACAAGTTTATGTTCTCGTTTCTCTTTTTGATGATTGCTTTTTCCGCTTTTGCCCGGTTGGGCGATACTTTCCCGGAGTCGACCAAACGTTTCGGCAAACCGTTGCATCATACCAAGGATAAGTATGCCGAGTACGCGCTTTTTGAATATAAGGGTTTTGTGATTTTTGTGCGATATCGCAACGGGAGATCTTTTTCCGAATCTTATGTTGTCCTGGCTCCCGGCATAAAAGATAAACTGGTTAAAATGAAATTCGTCACTTCCATGATGCCGTTGCTCAATGAACCGAAAAACCTGGCTTCCATGACTGAAAAACAGCGTACTATGCTGAGAAAAGCCAACCTTAAAGCTCCATGGAAAATGGAAAAAATCAAAGGCAACGGCATAGAGGAAATGTCTGCCACTCTCGGTCAGCGTAAAGTGACCGGAGATTATTATATCCGGAGAAAAGTTCTGGTTATCACTGAAACACCCGAGCCGTCCGCTCCTCAGGCTCCGATCTCTGAGGTTAAGCAGGCCAAGTCTATGTGTCTGCCGCTTGGTGCCGGGTTTAAACAATTTGTGAAGAAGTACGGTACGCCTTACCTTGTCCACAGTGCTACTTGGGGGGGGTTTCAGGATGGAAATATATCTGTATTGGTGACTTTCAATAATAAAAGCATAAAGGAAGACATAAACGAAGGGAAACTTGATTCTTCATATGGAAAAATTATGAATTCACTGAAAGGCGGTGTTTCTGAAAAAGCTCAATACATGGTCATTAATAATCAGGCTTTAAAGCTACTTTCTCCAGCTATTCAAAATGTAAAAAAAATTAATTTGAATTTTAGCAATAAGAATAAACTGACTGAAGACGAAGAAACACACCTTCTTGTTGCATCATCAAAGAGGAGTGGAATGAATTTGTTTGAAAACCTTCAAAATTTCAGCTCTAACCTTAGAAATGCTTTTTTGGAAGGAACCAGCGGAACGAAGTGGCAGCCGATTCGTCCGGAATCAATTGAAGAGTTGCGGTTTGAAACCTGGAAGGATGGACGCCGAATGTACGGCTCTTATGATATTGTCAAGAAAAGACTTTCCATTGAGTACGGCATTCATCCTGACGATTATAAGCCGGAGGTCATTAAAAAACTCAAGGCGAAAAAAGAAGCCGAAACCATGAGCGCGTTTTAACGTTTTTCTAATTGATGACTCCCGCACGTCTAAGATGTTGCGGGAGTTTTTTATTTAAGCCCGTTTTTTTGACTAGCCACGAATCGCCCGAATAACACGAATTATATTGCTGGCTTTTGGGAGCGCGACGCTCCAACGCCGTTTTTTTGACTCGCCACGAATAACACGAATTGATTAGCAACTATTTGGGGTGCGGTTAGACTTAACCGCTTTGACACAGTGGTATGTCAAATCACCATAGATGTTCCGCAACTTTGTTGCGGCTACTGATGTCAACCTGTAAAGCTATGGCAAAATCTTGCCATAGACAAACTTTTGTGACCGTCAAACCCGATACCCAAAGCGGTTAAATCTAACCGCACTCCAAAAAGAATACCTGGGCTAAGATATACTAAAAATTAAAAACAATTAAAAAAATCAACTTATAGCTTAAAAAAATTAACCTGTAGCTTAAAGTAAAATTATTTAACAATTTACTTAAATTTTTTAACTTAATCTGAACATGAATATCCCTCGCAGGAATGTTAAATAGTTGATTAACATTTTGACCGTTAGTTAATTCTGTATTGCAATAAATTTTAGATATTATTTAAAAATATGGTATTTTTGCTTTTATGCATAAATTTAATATTTTAGTTAAATTATTTTATGTTTTTATTAATTTATTTAATATATAAATTAAATAATATTGATGGATTTATGTATTGTATAATAGTATATGATTAGCCGCGAATTACACGGATCACGAATTGTTTTGCCGACTTTTTGGAGTGCGGCTTGATTAAGCCGCTTTGGCACAGTAGAATGTCCAGTCACTATAGATGTTCCGCAACTCTGTTGCGGCCACTGATGTCAACCTGTGCAGCTATGGCAAAATCTTACCATAGACAAACTTTTGTGACCGTCAAACTCGATACCCAAAGCGGTTAAATCTAACCGCACTCCAAAAAAGCATTCCGAAGAAAGATATATTTGGGTTCCCCGGGAGCGCGTAGCTCCAGCTGCGCATGAGTTATTGCTCCGGCAGATAATTATCTTGCATTTTTATTATGGTAGCTTGGCATTCCACTCCGAAATTGTTTTATGCGTTCGGAGGACGCAAACTACCAGTCGTCGGCACAATTCCCCAAAAAAAATCGCTTCGTTTTAATTTTATATTTTTTATCACGCGCTCCCATCATTTCTCATTTCTAATTGCCGCTTCGCTCCTGCGTGCCGCTGGCCTCTCCGGCTTCGCCTCCGTCCTAATTACATGTTGGTTGACAATTTTTTCTTTTGCATAACGTGTTTTTTTTAAATTAAACAACATAAAGGAAATGAAATGAAAAATCCGTTAAGCACGATCACTGAATCCCTCAAGCAGGGAGCCGAAGTCTTGAAGAAAAAAATCGATGACACCGCGAAAAACTTTAAACAGAAATTCGAACAGGCGGTCGATAAGATCACCACGTCCATGGAATGGGCGAAAAAGGAATTTGAGACGGCGGTAAAAAAGATTACCACCGCGCTGACGTGGGCCAGGGACGAGTTGCAGAAAGCCGGAGCCGATCTGAAAAAGTCGTTGACCGAATTGAGCGTGGTCGCCAGTCTGAATAAAGCGGGCGATAAACTGGTCGAGGCCATTCAGGGAATAGCGAACCGGGTGCGTCAGGCGGGAAAGGACATCAAATCATCAGGTAAGGGCGGCGATGCGGCTCCGGCTGCCGGAAAGATAGATGAGAAATCGTCGAAGACTACAGCCCCGATGAAAAATACTAAAAAAGATTCGCCATCGGCTGGTGTTAAAAAAAGTGATACAATAACCGTATCCGCAACACCTAAATCAAAAAGCGGTTACCAGATAAATAAAGGCACCAATAAAAATGTTTCTGTAGACACTACATATAAACCGAAAACCAAACCAAAAACACAGTCCAAACCTAAATCGCAGTCAAAACTAAACCGCCCGAAGCGTCGTAAAGAAGAACAGCAAAACAACAACAAAACGCAAAAAACAAGAAGGCGCGGTGGACGTAAAGGCAAAGCGTCCTCACGTGGAAAGGGCGAGGGGCTTAACGGCATGGATTTCAATAAGGTTGCCGATACCATCACCCAGATCCAGGGACACGTTTCCGGGATGATTACCTCGCTTGATAAGGCAATCGAAACTGGCGATATGACCCCGGTCGTTCAGGAGCTGGCCAAGATTCCTGGAGCGATTGGACAGGTTGCTAAAGTTGCCATGCAAAGTTATAAGATCGGCAATCAAGCTTACGATTTCTATATGAAAAATATGGGAGGGGAAGAAAGATTAATAAAAGATACTGTTGATTCGACAACAGCAGTTAGTGATCACTCATATCAAGACAAAAACTATGTCATGGCAAAGAGGCAAGTCACTCAATATCGTGACTTTCTTGATGAACTTGTTGCAAATAAGCAAATTTCAGAAGAAGAAAGCAAAAAGCGATTAATAGCCTATTTTGCGGAACTTAAGAACGGAAGACGTGACACTTACCAAAAGACAAGAAATCAAGTTTATGCAATGCGAGAAGACAAGGATAATGCTAAACGACTTGGTTCTAAAAAACTAAAAGAGATGGAGAATAAAGAGGGGCAATATAACGAATGGCGTAAAAACAGCGAAAAGCAAATTCAGGATGCCGTTATCAGTGGCAAGGTCAAAAAAGACAGCTACGAGTACTTTAAAATGGTTCAGGACATGGAAGACGAAACTTTGAAAAAGCTTATCAAGCTCAAGAACGAGTTTAAAAGTCTTGGCATGAAAACTAAAACCAAGCAGATGGAAGAAGCCATCAGAAATACAAAGAGTACCCGGGAAAAGTTGTCGGGCAACGCTCATGCTGCGATTGAAAATCAAAGTTATGCTCAAATGGGAACCAAGGAGGGGCAGACCATCCAGGACAAGATAAAAAATTTAGAGCAAAAAAGAGAACAGCATTTGCGTGATGCAAATAACACTGATATTACCACCAAGCGAGGAAAAGAAAGCCAGAATGCTTTATTTGAGCAAGCACAAATTGAAAAGGGTAAAATCGATGAACTAAAGGTGGAACTGGCAAAACAGGAAAAAGCTAAAACAGAGCAAACAAAAGTCGCGACAAGTTCTGGCGCTATGCAGGGCGATCAATGTTATGATAAACTTGAGGAGATCCGCAAATTATTGGAGAAATCCGTGGCGGACGGCAAGTCCGGGCAACCGGCTCAAGCCAAAGCACAGGATGTCGGGGAAAGCGGGAAAAAGAAAGAGCTTGCCTCTAGCGATGATTCCATGGGCTTTGGCGGTGATGTAGCGGAAACAGCAGGCGATAATAAGAAATTCCAGTCAACTTTGCCGGTAAAGGTAAGTCAGGCAGAGCCAGCAGACACTTCTGGTCAAGAGGAGGAGGCAATAAAGGCAAAAATGGTCGCGACGAAGTCAAAACCGGAGTCTAAGATGGATCGTATGGACGCGGAAAATGCTGCCGCGGCACGATCAGGTTTGCGCGGATTTCCGTCTGGAGGAAGTCCGGTTGGCGGAGAGGAAAATAAGATGGATCGTATGGACGCGGAAAATGCTGCCGCGGCACGATCAAGTTTGCGTGGATTTCCGTCAAAAGGTAAGTTGGGCCGCGGCAGAAAATCAGGACGGAAGATTGCCGGTAAATATGGTTTCCGGGATATTCCGGCTTTTAATTCCGGGCCGGCCCTGGCAAAAGCCCTGGAGGACGAAAAAGCCATGCCGGCGCTGAAGGCGGCGGAGATCAGCGATAAAACCAAACTGGGGATGAGCATGGGGACCAATGAGTCCAATCAGCAAGCTTCCAATGCCCAGATTATGCAAATTATCAAGCACATTGATGAAGTAATCAACCGGCGTCTCCCCGGTGACAATTTCTAATCGCGACGCTTATGGGATTAGCCACGAATAGCACGAATCACACGAATTGTTGCATACCGGGAGCGCTGGTCCCCAGAATTTCTAATTATTAATTTTTAATTGTTAATTATTTATCGCGCGTCTCCCCGGCGACAATTTCTAATCCTTAATATACTTTCAGAAGTTAAAAGGGGGCTTCGGGCCCCCTTATTACGTTCAACGTTCAACCTTAAACTTTAAACTAAGTACGGCCTCGGCCCCCTTATTACGTTCAACTTAGTGCGTCTTTGCCACTGTCTTTGTTATTACCTTCAACTTTTAACTTTCAACTTAGCCTTAGCCTTAGAACCCCTCCAATGCCTCAGTAGCTTTCTTTTCCTTTAGCTTTTTGATTACTTCCGGCTTGAAATCATCGTAGGCAATGCCATATTCAATAGCCAAGCTCTTGTATACGATATTATAAGTTCCGTATAAACGGCGTCCGTTTTTCCACGTTGAATAAATTTCCTCTTGAATTTTTGTTCTGGGCATAGAAACCCACTCCGTATTTGAATATACAGAGAATAATTCATGTTTAAGGTTTTCAGGAAAACTAATTAATTCATCATAATCTATAACCTCTGAAGCAATAAGCATTTCCGTTTGCTGGTCCAAGTTGAGCCTTTTTTGTTTTCGATATTTTAATAATACTTGTCTTGCTTTCTCAGCTTTTTGAGATAGAGAATTTAGTGAGTTATTTGTAGTAAGTTCAAACGTCATTCCTTTTGTCACCCCGCCATACATATTATTCATATTGTTTGGATAGACTTTTTCAGATCGTCCTTTCCCAACCATTTCATTCTTAAAATAAATTTTTAAGATACAAATCCCATACTGAAAATTACTCCATTCTGGAGCTTTGATTTCAAAAGGTAGTTTATATTTTTGAACACATTGCTTAAAACTTTTTCCCAACGGCATATACGTATTTTTTATGCTTTCAATTTCTTGAGTTGTTGCTTTTGGCTGGGGCATATTTTTTTCAGTAATGACAAGCACTTTTCGCGAGAGATAATAGTCACCTGTTACTTTTCTTTTTCCAAGAATGGCGGACATTTCTTCAATTCCATTGGCTTTGAATTCTCCGAATTTCCAGGTTGCTTTAAGGTTGGCGGTTCTTAGCATGTTCCTTTGTTTTCCTGTTAATGGTTCCAGGTTTTCAGGAGCATTCAATATGCTGAAATAGTCTTCCCAATACTCTTTTTTATGCAGTTGCTCTTTGACTCCGGGGGCCATATAGGCATAGGTTTCCTCGAACGATTTGTCGTAGCGGTAGCGGACAAATACGGCATAGTTTTTGTATTCGAACAACGCCGCTTCGGCGTATTTGTCCTTGAAATGACCCAGTGGTTTCCCGAACCGGGTGATGCTTTGTTTGAACGAATCCCCAAGCCGGGCCTGGACGGCTGCGGCCAGACAGATCAGGACGATGGTTGACAACATTTTACGCTTCATAGAAAGCCCTCTTTTGTTAATTAGAAATTAGTAATGATTGTACAAAATGCAAATATTAACACACTGAAAATCACTGAAACAAGTTTTTTTATATTTCAGCTGGAGCTGAAAATTTAAACACTTTTCCGTGATCCTCCGTGTTCTTCGTGGTACAATGATACAAAAAACTTTTTCGTGCCCTTTCGTGGAGTTCATGGTTAATAATTAACATTTAATATATGTGAAATAAAGCCGATGTCAAATAACCGGATAAACTTTTTTCAGCCACAAACTACTTAAATAATTTTATTTTTAGATTAAATAATTTAATATATTTATTAATTTATTTAATTTTTTAATAAACTTTAATTAGTGATTTTATATATTATGTAATAGTGTTTACAATTAATTAGCCACGAATCGCAGATAACATGAATCGATTAGCAACATTTTGGAGTGCGGCTTGATTAAGCCGCTTTGGCACAGTAGAATGTCCAGTCACTATAGATGTTCCGCAACTCTGTTGCGGCCACTGATGTCAACCTTTACAGCTATGGCAAAACCTTGCCATAGATCAACTTTTATGACAGTCAACCCCGATACCCAAAGCGGTTAAATCTAACCGCACTCCAAAAGAATACCGCAGCCAGGATATATTTGAGAAACTTTCCGGGGCACATCGACGAAGTAATCAACGCGCGTCTCCCCGGCGACAATTTCTAATCCGTAATACTTACAGAAGTAAACAGGGGGCCTCGGCCCCTTTATTACGTTCAACTTAGTGCGTCTTTGCCACTGTCTTTGTTATTACCTTCAACCTTCAACTTTCAACTTTCAACTTTCAACTTAGCCTCAGCCTTAGAACCCCTCCAACGCCTCAGTCGCTTTCTTTTCCTTTAGCTTTTTGATTACTTCCGGTTTGTAATCATCGTAGGCAGTGCCGTATTCAATTTTTAGGTTTTTAGATATGATATTATATGTTCCGTATAAACGACGTCCATTTTTCCATGTTGAAAAACATATATCTTCTATTTTGTTACCGGAGATTGGAAGCCATTCCGAATAACTGTATTTTTTTAGAAGTGCTTGAATTAGATTGAGAGGTAAACTAAGTAGTGTTTTTTCTAAAATAATAGAAGCTTTTACAGATTGAAACATGATATCGGCCTTCTCATCGGTTGTCAGTTTCGTATAATCGCGATATCTATAAATTAGTTTTTGGGCAGTTTTAATCTTTGTCGTTTGCTCTTTTAAATTAGCATTTGGGGATATTGCGTATACAATTCCTGTCGATTGTCCATTATACATATATTTCATAATGCGGTCTGCAGATTTATCATTTAAGATGCTTCTTTTATTAACGAAATTAACTTTAATTAAGTATATGCTTTTTTGGAATAAACAATACTTGGGGGCTGATAATTCGTATGGAAGCCCGTACTTGCTGATGCATTCTTTAAAGGTTGAGTCCAAGGGCATGTACATATTAGTCATGTTATGTACTTCCTGGTCGCTTGCTTTGGGTGGAGGGGGGGCATTTTTTTCGGTAATGACAAGTATTTTTCGCGAGAGATAATAATCACCTGTTACTTTTCTTTTTCCAAGAACGGCGGACATTTCTTCAATTCCATTGGCTTTGAATTCTCCGAATTTCCAGGTTGCTTTAAGGTTGGCGGTTCTTAACATGTTCCTTTGTTTCCCTGTTAAAGCTTCAAGGTTTTCAGGAGCATTCA
This sequence comes from Victivallales bacterium, assembly GCA_963676655.2. GTDB lineage: Bacteria > Verrucomicrobiota > Lentisphaeria > Victivallales > Victivallaceae. The sequence goes on from CAXXKX010000002.1 coordinate 1,559,334, forward strand.
ATATGTCGAAACTGTCTTCCCAGTATTTTTCTTTATGCAGTTTGTCCTTGACCCCGGGGGCAAGATAGGCATAGGTTTCCTCAAACGATTTATCATAGCGGTAGCGGACGAATACGGCATAGTTTTTGTATTCAAACAACGCCGCTTCGGCGTATTTGTCCTTGAAATGCCCCAGTGGTTTCCCGAACCGGGTGATGCTTTGTGTGAACGAATCCCCGAGCCGGGCCTGGACGGCGGCGCCCAAACAGATCAGGACGAAGGTTGACAAGATTTTATGCTTCATGGAAAAAGCCCCCTTTTGTTAATTAGAAATTAGTAATTAGAAATTAGTAATGAAAATACCCTATCAATTAGAAATTAGAAATGATTGTACAAAATGCAAATTAACCACTGAACACACTGAAAATCACTGAAACAAGTTTTTTTATATTTTAGCCTAGGCTGAAAATTTAAACACTTCTCCGTGTCCCTCCGTGTTCTCCGTGGTGCAATGATCCGTCAGACGGAACTAAAAACCTTTTTCGTGCCCTTTCGTGGAGTTCATGGTTAATAATTAACATTTAATATATGTGAAATAAAGCCGATGTCAAACAAGTAAATAAACTTTTTTCAGCCACAAACTACTCAAATGATTTTATGTTTAGATTAAATAATTTAATCTATTTATTAATTTATTTAATTTTTTAATAAACTTTAATTGGTAATTTAATATATTATATATTAGTATTTATAATTAATTAGCCACGAATAGCACGAATCACACAAATTGTTGCCGACTTTTTGGAGTGCGGTTAGATTTAACCGCTTTGACACCGTAGTATGTCAAGTCACCATAGATGTTCCGCAACTTTATTGCGGCCACTGATGTCAACCTTTACAGCTATGGCAAAATATTGCCATAGATAAACATTTATGACCGTCAAGCCCGATACCCAAAGCGGTTAAATCTAACCGCACTCCAAAAGAATACCGCAGTCAGGATATATTCGGATGAATTCCCTGGGTAACACATCGACGAAGTAATCAACTAAAGATAAATTCTATCACCATTGAGTTTTTCCACGATTTCTTTTTTTATGCGCAGCAGGAGCTACGCGCTCCCAGGGAAAACATATTGTAAAAAAAATAAACTTGCAGCTTAAAAAAATTAATCTGTAGGTTTAAATAAATTTTTTTAATAATTTACTTAAATTTTTTAACTTAATCCGACCTTGAATATCCCTCGCAGGAATGTTAAATGCCTGATTAACATTTTGACCGTCCATAAAATCTATATACTAATAAAGTTTATGTATTATTTAGAAATACGTTATTTTATTTTTATGCATCAATTTAATATTTTAATTAAAATATTTTATGTTTTTATTAAATTATTTAATATATAGATTAATAAAAGCAGATAAAATTATATACTATATAATAGTATTAATGATTAACCAGCCACGAATTTCACTAATCACACAAATTTTTTAGCAACTTTTTGGAGTGCGGTTAGATTTAACCGCTTTGACACCGTAGTATATCAAATCACCATAGATGTTCCGCAACTTTATTGCGGCCACAGATGTCAACCTTTACAGCTATGGCAAAAACTTGCCATAGATCACCTTTTGTGACCGTCAAACCTAACACCCAAAGCGGTTAAATCTAACTGTACTCCAAAATAATACCGCGGCCAGGATATATTCGGATGAATTCCCTGGGTAACACTTCGACGAAGTAATCAATTAAAGACAAATTTTATTTCCATTGAATTTATTTTCCATAATCCCTACTTTGCGCAGCAGGAGCTACGCGCTCCCAGAATTCCTAATTGCCGCTACGCTCCGGCATCCAGCCGGTCTCTACGGCTTCGCCTCCGTTCTCGTTTCTCATTCCTAATTCGTAATTCGTAATTACAAAAGGTTGACACTTTTTCTATAGGCATAAGCGCGTTATTCCGGGCGGTTCCGGTAATAACGTATGGTAAGCAGTCGGGCGGGGATGGGCCCCGGTCGACAGTAACTCAAAAAACCTTAAAAGAAAGGGCAAAAACATGAGTACACCAGTATTGGGACTGACCACCAGCGGAACCTGGGGCATCTTCCAGAGCGTAAGCCACAACGACAGCGCGGAAGTTGCTGAAGCACGTGGGGCCGACGGCAAGGTAATCGAACAGAAAGCTTATTCGGTTACAAACGAAAAACAATTCGAAGCGCTGATTGACAGTGAAGTGACAACTTTGCCGGGAATCGGTGAAGCGTTGACTGTTGGCACCTGGGAAGGTATAATTACTTCAGTATCTCTTACTGAATCAAACACCGAGTACCAGAAACTTTCGGTCACCGCTCAGAAGAAAGATTCGGCCAATATTGTCGCCATAACAACATCAACATCTACTGAATAATGAAAATTAATCCGGCACGTTTTATGAACGATGGCCGATTTCAGCAGATGCTCAAAGATGACGAGGCGCTGAATCGTTTTTTGCATGAAGGGGCGGTGGAACTGCCCCGGAAAGACGCCGAACTCCTCGTCGCTTCAAGCGGCATAGTCCTGATAGCGGGGAAGCAATTCCCCGCTCCTTCCGCCGCTACGTTCTGTCTGCTTGAAATTATCGGGTCGCCTTTTATTACAAATGAAGAATCCGGCATTGATGCCATTGACATTTACAAGGCACTGTTTATACTGGATTACGGTCGAAATGCTTCTCCGTACATTCTGGCGATAAACAATCAGCAATATGCCCTGGAAAGACTTCAAAACAATAAAGACCAGGAGCTGGAAGAAATCCGGGAATGGATCGAGATCACGAAATCCGGTCTGTCAGAAGCGAAAGAATGGTTTGAGGAACTGGCGCGGGGATATGCCCGGGATAATCTGGAAAACCTTGATTTATGCGGGGCGGACAGCGAGATCAATATGTATCTGGGGATGGCCGGCGGTTATGATATGCTGCCGGACTTCGCGATGAGTACTGACGGCAAACCGCGCAAGCAACGCAGTTTTGATGCCGACTGGTTGACACACATAATTACTATGGTCACTGAGGTGTCAAACGCAACCCCGGATCAGATTATATGGGATATGCCGATGGCAATGGCCAGTTATCTGGTAATGCAGGCCATGCGCAAAGCCGGAGTTAAAGGTATTGCAGAAAAGAAGAAGTCAGGCGAAGCTCTTAACCGGGTTAAGGAACTTATGCAGATAAGAAAAGATCAACGCTCCAACCGCAACAAGCAATGAGTCGTTTTTTTAACCACGAACCGCGCGAAAAGTCACGAAAAAACCAATATGCTCCCAGGGTAAATACATGCGGACGAGACGTCCGCGCTCCCAGGGTAAATACATGCGGACGAGACGTCCGCGTTCCCAGGCTCGGGCGAGACCCCTCGTTAAAAAATGTTCTCGGGGAGCATCATACTAATTGCTTTGTTTTTCAGCTTTCAACTTTCAGCCTTAAACTTTAAGCTTAAAGCTTCTCTTACTTGCTGCCTTCGATCATCCTGACGATCGGGGCTTTGGCTTTGGCAATGGTTTCCGGATCGAGAATGATCTCGGTTTCCATGTTTTCCAATGAACGCAGAACATCGTGCAATTCGATGAGTTTCATGTTGGGGCAAACGGCCTGTTCGGAAATGGCGATAAACTGTTTATCGGGATTTTCTTTCTGGAGACGGTGGATAATACCGAGTTCGGTACCGACAATGATCTGTTTAGCGTCGGTTTCTTTGGCAAATTTGAGCATGCCGCCGGTACTCAACGCCGCATCGGATATTTCCACTACTTCCGGCAGGCATTCCGGATGGGTGATGACCAGGGCATCGGGATATTCGGCTTTTTTCTGTCTGATCATTTCCGGGGTGATCCGCATATGGGTCGGGCAGAAGCCCGGCCACAACAGCATTTTACGGTTAAGTTCGCGTGAAACGTTCGCGCCGAGATTGCGGTCCGGCAGAAAGATAATTTCCTTATCCTCGGGAATGGCCCGGACGATGTCGAACGCGTTGGCCGAAGTACAGCAGACATCAACTTCGGTTTTGACTTCGGCGGTACTGTTGACATAACAGACGGCGACTGCACCGGGGTGTTCTGCCTTGAGCTTGCGAAGCTGTTCGGCGGTGGCCATATCGGCCATAGGGCAGCCGGAAGCCGGAACCGGATGCAAAACAATTTTATCAGGAGACAGGATCTTGGCGGTTTCCGCCATAAACTTGACGCCGCAGAAAACGATGACATCGCAATCGGTTTTTTCCGCCTGGATGCTCAAGCCGAGGGAATCTCCGACATAATCGGCGACATCCTGAACTTCTCCAAGGACGTAGTTATGGGCCAGAATGACCGCGTTGCGCTCTTTTTTAAGCTGTTTTATCTTAGCGACGATCTCGTTTTGATTTATTTCTGTCATGATTATCCTTAAAAAATATTTGTTGTCCGTACGACGGACGGCGTAGTAATCGGGTTTAATACCCCGCCTCCTGGGGCGATCTTGAAAAATAATATTTTTGCTTAGCTTTTTTTTTAAGCGTTTCAAATACCTCGTATGCTTACATCATAAAATAAACCTTATAATATAACTCTCAAACCTGGCTATTGCAAAAGCCGCTGTGGGCAAATTTATGGAATAGGCGGATAAGTGGGAAAAGATGCGACCGACAAAAGTCGTCAATGCCGAATTGCTGTGAATTACGCCCTGCGTTCAACGCTTTTGAAAAACTCTGAATCGTTTTTCAAAACCATCACTCCGAGCGAACTGAACTGTTTGACACGCAATAAATTGCGTAACTAACTTTCGCCGCAAGCGGCGACCAACGCTCCTGCGTTGGATCCAGTCCGCGTACGACGCGGGGCGATTATACTGCTTCGCAGATTTTTCTTTTTTGAGCTTGAGAAAAAAGTGAACGATTACATGAATGAAAACGAGAATAATCAGTCAATCGCCAGAATTTCAGTCTTATCGCCGGTAGAAGCTGATTCTTCCAGAACTTCGGCCAACATCTTCACGGCGAAGTCAATTTCCTCTTTGGTGGTATTGATTCCGACTGAAAAACGCAATGCGCCGTAGAGTTCAAGCGGAGGCAGGGACATGGCGCTGAGGACTCTCGATACCGAATCCCGGGTGCTGCAGGCCGCGCCGGTTGACACCGCGACGCCGCGTGAGTCGAGCAGGTCCGATAAAGTCGCCGCGTAGTGACCGGGGAAACTGATGTTGGTGGTATTGCAGATCCGGTCGGCGGTATTGCCGTTGATTTTGGTTTCAAAGGGCAGGGCCATTATTTTTTGTTCGAGGCAGTCCCGCATTTCATGACAATGTTCAATGTTGAGTTGCAGGTTGTCGGTGGCAAGTTTGCAGGCCATGCCGAAACCGGCGATGGCCGGATGATCGTGGGTGCAGGGACGCAGTTTCGGGCCGCCGCCGAACTGGATCGGTTCGATGTCGGTTCCGGGGCGGACATATAACGCGCCGACGCCTTTGGGACCGTAGATTTTATGGGCCGAAATTGACAGCAGGTCTGCGCCAAGTTCGTCAACGTCCAAAGGCATTTTGCCGAGAGCTTGAACCGCGTCATAGTGCAAAGAAATATTAGCCTTTTTTGTGATTCGCTTTATTGCCGCCAAATTTTGAACGGTTCCGGTTTCGTTATTTGCCAAAATAAGTGACACTAATGCGGTGTCTTCATTTAACGACATCGTGAGTTGATCAAGATCGATCATGCCGCGTGAGTCAACATCCAGAAAGATAACATCAAAGCCGTTTTCCGCCAAATGCTGACAGGGCGCGAAACTGGCGCTGTGTTCCACCGCTGAAGTGATGATCCGTTTTTTACCTTTTTTGAACGCATGGACGGCAGTTCCAAGGATGGCAATATTATCGGCCTCGGTCCCGCCGCCGGTGAAGACAAGCTCATTCGGGATCGCGTTTATGGCATTCGCGACCTGTTTTGCTCCCCGCATCCGGGCGACCTCGGCGGCGCGGCCGGGCTTATGGGGGCTGGCTGCGTTGGCGAATGCCTCGCTGAAAAAAGGGAGCATTGTTGCAACGACATCCGGATGAACCGGAGTCGTCGCGTTGTAATCCAGATAGACTTGCATCTTACAGACTCAAGTTTTCGGGCGGCAAATGTCAACTTGCCGCCCGGATAATTTTATTGTTGGCTGGCTTGAAGCGCCTGGTCGAAGTCCGCGCAGATATCTTCAATATCCTCGATGCCGACTGAAACCCGGATAAACTCTTCATTGATGCCGGCGGCTTTTTTCGCCTCATCCGACATCTGCTGATGGGTTGTGGTCCAGGGATTGATGACCAGAGTCTTGGCATCGCCGACATTTGCCAGGTGGATCGCCAGTTTTACCGAGTCAATGAATTTAGCCGCGGCTTTCGCGCCGCCTTTGATGCCGAAGCCCATAACCGAACCGTAACCGACTTTCAGGTATTTATCGGCAACCGCGTGCGATTCATGATTATCCAGTCCAAGGTAATTGACCCATTCCACTAACGGATGAGCTTCCAGGTACTGCGCCAGTTTCAGTGCGTTGTCGCAATGCTGCTTCATGCGCAGCGGCAGCGTTTCAAGTCCCTGGAGCAGCAGAAAACTGTTGAACGGGCTGGGGCAGAATCCCATATTTCTCATGCCCTGAACTCTCGCTTTGACAATATAGGCGATATTGCCCGCGCCGGGAACATCGCCCAGAGCGTCATGGAATACCACGCCGTGATAGCTTTCGTCCGGTTCGGTGAATTCCGGGAAACGACCGCTTGACCAGTCGAAATTACCGCTGTCGATGACCGCGCCGCCAATGCTGGTGCCGTGACCGCCGATCCATTTGGTGCAGGAGTAGACGATTATATCCACTCCGAACTCGAACGGACGGCAGATGCCGGGGGCAAAGGTGTTGTCGATAATAACCGGCAGACCGTGTGCGTGAGCCTCCGCGGTGATCGGGGTGAAGTCCGGGACATCGCCCTTGGGGTTGCCGATGGTTTCGCCATAGACCAGTTTGGTGTTTTCCCTGACGTTTTCCCGAATCGCTTCCGGGGTGAACTCTTCAATAAAAGTCACCTCAATCCCGAAGCGGGGCAGGGTATACAAAAACAGGGTCTGGGTGCCGCCATACAATGAGGCTGCGCTGATAATATGATCTCCGGCCTGAGCCAGATTGGTTACGGCCAGAAAAATCGCGGCCATACCGCTGGAAGTGGCCAGCGCGCCGGTGCCGCCTTCAAGCGCGGCCAGACGTTTTTCAAAGACGTCCGAAGTCGGGTTCATCAGCCGGGTGTAGATGTTGCCGAACTCTTCAAGCGCAAAGAGTCTAGCGGCGTGATCGGTTGAATTGAATGCGTAGGCGCTGGTCTGATAGATCGGTACCGCGCAAGCTCCAGTCGTCGGGTCCGGGTTTTGTCCGCCGTGGACAGATATAGTCGATGTACCCAATTTGCTCATAACTTGATTCCTTATTTATTAAAATTTCTCTGAAATATTTCAGTTTCCTGCTTTAATTACCTCATAAACAGGCTGGTTGACAAATAACGTTCCCCTGTATCGGGCAGCACTGTAACGATATTTCCGCCCATTCTCGAGGCGATTTCCGCTGCGGCAAACGCGTTGGCTCCGCCGCTGATCCCGCAGAGAATGCCCTCGTCAGTCGCGAGTTTCCGGGCCATTTCACAAGCATCTTTGTCTGAAACGGTAATAATATCGTCAATCAGTGACATGTCCATTATTTCCGGGATAAATCCGGCCCCGATGCCCTGAATGCCGTGGCGTCCCGGCGCGCAGCCGGACATCACGGAAGAACTGTCGGGTTCCACTGCTATTATTTTAACATGCGGATTGCATGATTTCAAGTAGGAACCTGTTCCTATCAGAGTGCCGCCGGTGCCGACTCCGGCTATAAATGCGTCAACCTGACCATCGGTCTCGTCCCAGATTTCCGGGCCGGTGTGCTCGGCATGGGCCTGAACGTTTGCCGGATTATTGAATTGCTGCGGCATGAACGCGTTAGGATTTTCTCTGATGATTTCTTCCGCTTTCTGAATCGCGCCGCACATGCCGAGATGGTCTGGCGTGATAATTATTTCCGCGCCAAGATACTGCATCAGGGTACGGCGTTCGATCGACATGCCTTCAGGCATCGTGATGATCAGACGGTACTTTCTGGCGGCCGCGACCATGGCCAGGCCGAGACCGGTGTTGCCGCTGGTCGGTTCAACGATGATGCCGCCGGGTTTGAGTTTGCCTTCGCGTTCGGCGGCGTCGATCATCGAAACCGCGATACGGTCCTTGATGCTTGAAGTAGGGTTAAAAAACTCAAGTTTAGCCAGGACAACCGCATCCTTGTTGGAAGAAATACCGTTTATTTGAACCAGGGGTGTATTACCCACGGTTTCAGTTATATTTTTAAACCAACTCATATTACATACTCCTGTTTGCTTTTATTCAAACCTATAATTTCTTTCAGGGTTAAACGACTGGCTTCGATAGTGAACTGTCCGGCCAAACTGTGCCATGCCGCGATAGTACTGGCGTAAATAGAGCCGGCGATGCGTCCCCCTTCAGCTTCCGGGTCGGAGAAGTCGACCTTGCCTTCGAATGCTTCAATCACGTCCAGCATGCAAATATCTTCCGGCGGGGCATTTAGAATGTAGCCGCCGTTACAGCCTCGGGTCGCTTTTACCAGTTTGTGTTTACGCAGAACCAGCATAAGCTGCTGGAGATAAACTTCCGAGATATTCTGCCGTTTGGCAATAGACCAGCCTTTGACGGCTTTGCCGTTGGTGCCTTCGATTGCCAATTGCAAAAGTATCCTTAATCCACAACGTGTTTTTGATGGAATGTTCATAATACGCCTTTCTCGTTAAAGGGCATTGGCGGCCACGCTTTCCTCTACCATTGCTCTGATTTTTGCCGGGATTTCAGCTGTCGGCATAAATACTTCATTAGTTGTGCCGAGCGGATCGGTGGCTTGCCGGGTGTAAATTGTGCCGACTTCCTCAAGTTTATCATTCAATTTCTTTTTGCTGCCCTGGACTCCGATTTTAGCGGCCGGGTGGGCCGCGCAGGAATTTGGACAACCGGAGATGCGCAGGCCTTTGACGATCCGGGGAAATGATTCCGCCTGCTTTTCCTGGTCTTCGTTGAACAAGTCGTCAAGTTCAGCCGCAACACCATTTGCAATGCCTAGAGCGTCAAGAATGCCTATTTTGCACACAGTACAGCCGATGCAGGACACGATATGACCTTTGAATGATGCTCCGGTTAAATCGATATCCTGAAGTTCCTGACATAGAATACGATAAATTTCCGGCAGAGCCGCTTTCCGTACTTTCGGCATCAGCAGATCCTGGGTCCTGGTCAATCTGAAACAGGGAGCTGCTCCGTATTTTGTCAAAGCCGCTAACTGGCGCAGTTGCTGAGAGCTCAGGTTGCCGCCCGGTACATAAAGACAGACTGAGACAATATCTTCACCCAGCAATGTCGGGGTAACTGCCTTTTTTACCCATAATGAGAAGCCTGATACTTCCGGCGTGCTGCCGGTATATTCAGCAATTTCCGAGGCTGTGGTATCCGGAATACATTTCGGGGCGGTCTTAGCCGCTTCTTGATAATAATTGAGAAACAGCTTGCGGAACTCTTCATGGCCGAATCTTTTGACAATAAACCTGATTCTCGCCTGGTTGCGGTTGCCGCGGTCGCCGTGATCAAAAAACAGGTTGGTCATGGCCAGAGTACAGCGGATGATCTGATCCTGTGGGATAAAATCAAACAGCTTTACTGCGACCGCGCTTTCGCGTCCCATCCCGCCGCCGCCGTAGACCCGGAATCCGGGCTCACCTGATTCATTGCGGATTGCGACAAATCCTAGATCCTGAACCTGAGCCATCAGGTCGTCGTATTCACCGGAGGCAAAGCCGATTTTCAGTTTCCGGGGCAGGCCATAGGCCGGTTCATAGTTGAACATGTGCTTCCACAGGGCGTCGGCATAAGGCTGAACGTCGAAGCATTCATCCGGGTTGACGCCTGAGGTTTCAGACACCAGGATATTACGGATGGTGTTGCCGCCGCCGCCTTTGAACGGCAGGCCGATTTCCGCCGATCTTGACGTGACATTGCAAATATGCCCGGCGTCAATGCCGTGGATCTGGATGTCCTGACGCGTCGTCAGGTGGGCGAATCCGGCGTCAACTTCATCCATAATATCGGCAATGCCGTAAAGTTTTTCGGCGGTGATAAAACCGCCGTTCACTCTGATGCGGGTCATGAAAAGATCATCCCGCTGCGGATAAATACCCAATGGTGCGGTTTCGTGTTTGAGTGTGTTCTGATTGATTTGTCCGGTTATGTAGTCGGCGATACTGGTGCGGAGCGCCAATTCCTGCTGAGCTGCTTTATTGCTTACTTGATTCACTTTGAAAACCTTTCTTAAGAGGGTTCGAATTCGATCGATAACAATAACTTATTTTATAATTAAGGATTGTCAAATCGTCAAATGCAATAATCCGGAATAACTTTCTTGCTGGACAGTTCTTTCAGGATTGCCTTCAGGCTGTCTTCCGCTTGCGGTTTTTCCGCCAGTTCAACATCCGGATGATGTTTTTTCAAGTTCGATTCCCCGACAGATACAATCAACAGCTCGTTCGGATAATTCAATATCCGCAACTGCTCCAGATCATAATCATTGATGTCATCCACCGCTGAAATAAAAATCATTCCCGCATCGGTAAGGATTCGCGCCAGTTCTCCCAGACGGCGAACATGTTCACCATGTTCAAGGATGCTGTTGCCAAGATCGGCGTCAAGTCCGCCAAGCAGGTTTGACGCGCCCAGATAATAAGCATTCATGTTGATCCTGAACAGTTCACGTTCCAGTTGTTTGGCGATATCCCGCTGATTAGAACCGTTTTTGCCGGTGACGATAATTGCTTTGCCGCGATGCCGGTTCCGAACAACCCGGTCTAACGGCGAAACCAGACCGGTGTCCCATTCGTGTTCCCGTTTTTCGACATGTTCCTGTAAAAGGTTGCTGTGCCGTTCCCGGGAGTTGTCTGAGTCAATATCATCCGACAGGCCGTCGACGATCATGCCGGCGCCGACTGTGACGTTTGAAATGGGATCAATCAGTATGAAACTGCCGGTATTCCGGTTTCTGGAGTACGGATCATAGAATATCGGCAAAGTCGTGGCAATGGTCAATTGTCCGATCTCATTCAGGGCCAGCTCTTCGGATTCGCTTTGCTCCAGAGTGTTTACGTCGATCTTGTACTCTATCGAATCAACGACCGCTTTTACCTGATGCGAGCAATGCCGGATGACATACCGCCCTCCGGTAATCGCGGCTTTTTCACTCATCCAGATGACCAGCGCCTGAAAACGGTTATGAACCCGGGGGAGATTGTCCGAATGAACGATCATGTCGCCGCTGCTGATGTCGATCTCATCTTCCAGTGTCAGGGTGACTGCCTGAGGAGAGAATGCCTCATCCAGGTCGCCGTCCGCGGTTACGATCCTTTTTACGGTTGACTGTCGCCGTGAAGGCAGTGCGGTAATCCTGTCTCCTTTACGGATTACGCCTGATATAACGGTGCCGGCAAAACCGCGGAAATCAAGGTTCGGGCGGTTCACATATTGAACCGGAAATCTGAAATCAGCAAAGTTACGGTCGGTGGTAACGTCTACTTCTTCCAGTACCTGCAGCAATGGTTTGCCTTTATACCACGGGGTTTTATCCGACTTGTCCACGACATTGTCGCCTTTCAAGGCGGATACCGGAATGAATTTGACGTCAGGAAAGTTCATGCCGGAAACGAATTCCGAGAAATCGCTCCTGATGGTTTCAAAAACTTCCTGAGAAAAATCAACCAGGTCCATTTTGTTGACCGCAACAACCAGATGTTTGATTCCGAGCAGGGAAACAATAAACGCGTGACGCCGCGTCTGGGTGATAACTCCGTAACGGGCGTCTATCAGGATGATTGCCAGATCGGCGGTAGAGGCTCCGGTGGCCATGTTTCGGGTGTATTGTTCGTGTCCGGGCGTATCGGCAATGATGAATTTACGCTTCGGAGTTGAAAAGTAGCGGTAGGCTACGTCAATAGTTATGCCTTGTTCTCTTTCGGCTTTCAATCCGTCAAGAAGCATCGAGTAATCAATTTCCTCTTCGCCGGTGTTGCCGCTGTTTTTGCTGTCTTGCTTGAGAGCTCCCAGCTGGTCCTCAAAAATCAACTTAGAATCATAGAGCATTCTGCCGATCAAGGTCGACTTGCCGTCGTCCACCGAGCCGCAAGTCAGGAATCTCAGCAGATCCTTGTTCTCGTGTTCATTCAAGTATTTGTTAATATCCATTATCTGTTTTTCCTGTATATTTTTTACAATCTATCTGTGGTGGAATTTTCTTAAAAGTAACCTTCACGTTTCTTTTGTTCCATCGAGGAGTCTCCATCGTGGTCGATTACCCGGGTGGAGCGTTCGCTGACCCGGCTCTGGAGCATCTCTGCTACTATTTCCTCAACGGTGACGGCGGATGATTCAACCGCACCGGTCAGCGGATAACAGCCCAGAGTCCGGAACCGGACCATTTTCATTTGCGGTTTTTCGCCCGGATTAAGGCGCATGCGGTCGTCATCCACCATGATCCATTGTCCGTCACGTTCCACTACCGGCCGTTCTTTGGCGAAGTATAGCGGGACGATTGGAATATTTTCCAGCCTGATGTACTGCCAGATATCGGTTTCGGTCCAGTTTGACAGCGGAAAGACCCTGACGCTTTCCCCTGAATTGATGCGTCCGTTGAACAGGGTCCAGAGTTCCGGGCGCTGATTTTTGGGGTCCCATTGGTGATGCCGGTCACGGAACGAGAAAACCCGTTCTTTGGCGCGGGATTTTTCTTCGTCGCGTCGGGCGCCGCCGAACGCCAGATCGAATCTGTGTTTATCCAGCGCGGCCAGCAATGCCTGGGTTTTCATAATATCGGTATATTTGCGGCTGCCGTAATCGAAAGGATTGACGCCCGCCGCTTTGCCTTCGACATTATGATGCACGATCAGGTCCAGATTGTTGTCACTGCAGAACTGATCCCGGAATTCGATCATCTCCCGGAATTTCCAGGTCGAATCGATATGCAGCAGCTTAAAGGGCAGGCGGCCCGGATAAAACGCTTTTATCGCCAGTCGCACCAGGACGGATGAGTCCTTGCCGATTGAGTAAAGTAAAATCGGATTGTCCACCTGTGAAACTGCTTCACGAAATATATTGATACTTTCAGCTTCAAGCTGTTTTAGTTGGCTTAATTGATATTTGTTCATCATTATCCTCTATATTTAAATCTTTTGTTCTGATAAATTTACCGTTAACTAAATGCAGTCCGCATTCTTTTTGTTCGGGTTCCTCCCACCACCAGCGTCCGGCCCGGACATCTTCGCCCGGTTTGACGGCTCTGGTGCAGCAGGCGCAGCCGATACTGGGAAATCCCCGGTCGTGCAGCTTGTTGTATGGAACGTCATGTTCTTTGATGTAGCTCCAGACATCCTCTTCCGTCCAGTCGACCAGCGGATTGAACTTCGGCATTCGGTGCGCCCCGTCCCAGTCGACCTCGGTAAAGTCTTCACGGGTGACTGATTGTTCGCGACGCAAGCCGCAAATCCAGGCTGAATAATCCGCCAGCGCCCTTTTCAGAGGCTCAAGCTTACGCACCTGACAACATCGTTTGCGTAATGCCACGCTTTTGCGGAACAGGTTGACGCTGTTTTCATTGACCATTTCTTCGACTTCTTTCCGGTCCGGTGTGTAAAGCTTTATTTTTATACCGTATTTTTTCTCGGTTTCGGTAATCAGTTCATAGCTTTCGTTGTAGAGACGGCCGGTGTCCAGGGTAAAGATCGGGATGTCCAGTTTTAAACTGACGATCAGATCGGTGATTACTTGATCCTCCGCTCCCAGTGAGCTGGCGAAAACCACCCGTTCGAGAAAATTGTTGACGGCGGCTCCCAGAATAGTCTCCGCGTTTTTGTTTTTTAATCGTTTTTGCAATTCTATTGTGTCTGTATATGCACTCACTTTTCTTTTCCTTTGTCTGCTTGGGATTTGATAAATATTATTTTTATCGTCGGGTATAATATACAATATAATACTTAATTTGTAAAGTATTAGTTTTAAAATAATCAAAAAATAGTTTTAATATGCTTGCTTATAGTAGATTATGTTTTTAATATAATATATTACTAATATGATAATAATTAAACAAAAAATGCTTTAGGGGGTTGCGTAAACAGGAATGAGTCAGTATTATAATACTAAGGAGTTAAATAAAAAAAGGACTGTAGAGATGGTTAAGCGGTTAGTCATAATCCTGTTTACAGTCTTTTGTTTACAAAATACGATAATCCGGAGTGGAGAGATCATGCATAAATATACAAATCATCTGGTTAAAGAGAAAAGTCCTTATTTGCAGCAGCACGCGCACAACCCGGTCGACTGGTATCCCTGGGGCAAAGCTGCTTTCGAGAAAGCGAAAAAGGAGGATAAACCGATTTTCCTGTCAATCGGATATGCGACGTGTCACTGGTGCCATGTCATGGAACGTGAATCGTTTGAAAATGAAGACGTGGCAAAATTGATGAATAAAGTTTTTGTCAATATCAAAGTGGACCGGGAGGAACATCCCGATATAGACACTGTGTACATGAAAGTCTGCATGATGTTGATCGAGAACGGCGGCTGGCCGTTGACAATTATCATGACGCCGGATCAGAAACCTTTTTACGCGGCTACTTATATTCCTCGTGAAAGTCGTTTTGGACGCATGGGAATGCTGGAACTGGTTCCCCGGATTGAACAGGTCTGGAAAAGCAACCGGGCGCAACTTGAACACTCTGCCGAAGAAATTGCAAAGGCGCTGCAAAATGATTCGACGAAATCCGTCAGTTCCGACTTAGCCATGAATTCGCTTGCGCAAAAGGCGTATCAAGCTTTGGCCGCGGCGTTTGATCCGGTCAATGGCAGTTTTGGCGGCGCACCCAAGTTCCCCAGTCCGCCGAAAATGAGCTTCCTGTTGCGCTACTGGCGGCGAACCGGAGACGAAAAAGCATTGCGGATGGTTGAATTTACGTTGCGCAAGATCAGGCATGGCGGGATTTACGACCATATCGGTTTCGGGGTTCATCGTTACGCGACTGATGCGGCATGGTTGCTGCCGCACTTTGAAAAAATGCTCTATAACCAGGCTATGCTGGCCGAAACTTACGTCGAGGCATATCAGGCCACCCGCAGCAAGGAATATAAAACTGTCGCGCGGGAAATATACACCTATGTTTTACGCGATATGACCTCTCCTGACGGTGTTTTTTATGCGGCGGAGGATGCCGACAGCGAAGGTGAGGAAGGCAAGTTTTACGTATGGAGTTTCGCCGAACTCGAACAGCTGCTTGACAAGCGTGAAATTACTTTGGTCGAACAGGTATATAACGTCAAGGCCACCGGTAATTTTCATGATGAGTCGACCCGGGAATTGACCGGGAAAAATATTCCGCATTTAAATAGGCCGCTGGACCAGATTGCCGCCGAACTAAAGATCGGTCTGCCTGAACTGCGACATCAGCTTGAACAGATTCGGGAAAAATTATTCAAGGCTCGTGAAAAACGGATTCATCCGTTAAAAGATACTAAAGTTCTCACCGATTGGAATGGTATGATGATCGGTTCGCTGGCTTATGCGGCGCGGGTGTTTGATTCAACCGAATATTTGCATTCAGCTGAACGCGCGGCCGATTTTATCCTGAAACACCTGGTTGACCGTCAAGGCAGACTTTATCACCGGTGGATGGATGGCGAAGCGGCGATTGATGGTAAACTGGAGGATTACGCCCAGATGATTCAAGGACTGCTGGCTTTATATGAAACTTCATTCAAGGTCAAATACCTTGACGCGGCCTTGGGCTTGAACTCGGTTGTTATCAAGCATTTTGCAGATAATAAGCATGGCGGTTTCTTTATGACGCCTGATTTTGGCCACAAGTTACTGGTCAGGCCCCAAACGATATACGGCGGCGCTATACCGTCCGGTAATGCGGTTATGGTTATGAATTTGATTAAACTCGGGCGCTTAACCGGAAATCCGGAATACGAGCAGAGAGCTGACGGCATAATCAGAGCCTACGGCAGTATGATTGCCGGGAACCCGGCTGAATTTGCGGAACTTATGAATGCGATGCTGTTTATCGAAGGACCGGCCTATGAGATAGTAATTTCGGGCAACCAGGAAAATGATGAAACCCAAAAAGTAATTCAAACGATCAATCAACTTTATCTGCCGGAAAAAGTTGTGGTTTTGCGTCCGGAACATGATTATCAGGAAATTGTAAAAATTGCGCCATATGTCGGCTCGCAAATAATGATCGATGGAAAAACGACGGTTTATATCTGCCGCAATACAGCTTGTGAAAAACCTCTGGTTGGAATCGGCAATTTAAAAAATCATCCTCTTTTTAAATAAAGTGGAGATAAAAAAGTAAATATAACTCCCTGAAACGCGAAAAGAAAAAAATATTTTTCAGTGTACTTCGTACTGCGGTTAAAGAATTAATGGAATTATTTTGTCGCAGAACATTGATATATCCTGTTGACGTGGTCTATTAGATTATGCCGCATGTCCTTACGCAACTAACTTAAAGGAGAGAAACATGGTAAAAAGAAGTAAAGTGCCTGAAAGCATTTACGAGGTTCCTGAAAACGGTTTACAATTGGCTCAGGTATTCAGTTTAAAATGTCTGGTGGACTATTCTCCGGGGGCGGTTGTCAGCAGGATTATCCAGGAAACCGAAGGTGGTAATATTACAATCTTTGCCTTTGCCGACGGGCAGGGCTTGAGCGAACACTCTGCCCCGCATGACGCGGTTGTTCAAGTTCTGGACGGAACTGTCGAAGTTACAATTGATGGAGTTTCGCATGAATTGTCGAAGGGCAGGATTATCATTATGCCGGCTAATGTCCCGCACGCGCTAAGGGCGGTCACCAGATTCAAGATGATTCTGACAATGATCCGTAAAGACTAAGTGCATGCAATTAATGTTTACTGCCGGGTCTTTTCTTCAGCCGCAGAAACTGAGTTTTGATATGCTCTTCCGGCGACGCAGTTTATTATTCTGCTGTTTGATGGCCATTACCAACTGGAACGAGCATGACTTTTTGGCTTTATGAATATTTTTGCTGATATTTTTCATTTTCATTTCTTTCTTGAGTTTTTCATTTTAATAACGAATGTCTAAAGGTATTATACATAAAGAAATGCGAATTGTCATCCCCGTAAATTGATAACTGACTGACTCCTAACAGAGCGCTAACGCAAGGGCATGGATGATGAAGCGGAGTATTATAAAGAAAAACTCCCAACGATGCATTTTTCTCTTGAAATGCTTCGTCAGGCGTCTTCACCCCCGGATTTTCTCCGGGTTTCTTCAACCCCCGAACTATTCGGGTTCCTTCTATGTTAATCAATATAATGCTTGAAAACGAACTGTCAACCCCTCTAATGCCAATCTAACATAATCCTGATGATGTGCAAATGGGCAATGTAATTTTGAGTTCAATTCATCCCTGCCGTTTGTGCTGTGTAGTTGGCAGACTCAAGATACTCAGCCTTGTCACTCAGGCCGGAAGCCTGCAACAGACCAGCCCCGGGCAACGCACGGGGGATAAATATCCCACCCCATAGGAGGCTGTAAGTCTGCGACCAGCAATCTTTCCCGCAAAATTTTGCAGACTCCATTATCGCAGAGTATATTTAATCCGTACGACGGATGGTGATATACCGCTTCATACTGTTATGTAAAAAAGCAAGTCCTAGTCCAGAGATAATTTGGCTTTTGTGTTGCTATGTTATATTTCGGTACCTGTTTTGGGCTTTATTTATTGATTTTAAGAAAATGGAGGAAGTGACTGTAGTTTTTCGCATCATTTGCAATGCCATGGAATAAGCAGTATATTTTAATTGAGATGACGCTGGAAAATGCTTAAATTAAATTTTTTGCGTCAAAAAATCAATCTAAGGGGTGTTTTTGGGTGATTTTATGATTTTTTTAAATTCAAAAAATGTTCAAACATGGGGTCAGACCCGAATGGCGCTAAGTTAAGGTGTTAAAATACCATTTTTCATCCCCTTGAAAAAGGTTTTAATTGAGTTAAAATAATGCCTGTTACGCAATTTAAACTACCACATAAAAAAGGAGCAACAGGCATGTCCGTTAAGACCCCGAAATATACCCCGACTTTTCCTGAAATGCAAAGTTTTTTAATCGGACGTAAAAATATTTCAGCAAAAGAACGGTTGCGTCGTGATATTGACGAGTTGAAAAAGAAACAACTTTGGGAGTTTCAATATCTGTTTTCCAGTTTTATTCCTGCTGATCTTTTGAGATCAAGGTTCGGAAACATCAACTTACGCAACCGTGTTTTCAGTATGGAAATAGTTTTCTGGGCATTTTTAAATCAGATACTTTTGTATGGAACAAGTTGTTCAGAGACCGTAAAAAAGGTTCAGAGCTGGATGTTGATCAGAAAACGACAATTGCCCAGCTCAAGCACCAGCGCATATTGTCAGGCGCGTAAACGTCTGCCACTGGAACTGTTGCGAAAAATAAACCAACACATAATTTCTGTAATTGCAGGAACTGAACCATCTGAAAAGCTATGGAAAAACAGAGTGGTCAAGGTGGTAGACGGCACCGGGTTAACCATGCCTGACACTCCGGGAAATCAGCAAATTTATCCTCAGCCGAAATCAATGAAACCGGGTTGTGGATTTCCGCAAATCAATTTGGCTGCAATATTTTCACTGTCAAACGGTTCAATGCTGGGCTATGCTTTCGGTGGTCGCAACCAGTCTGAAAATCTTTTATGGCTTAAGTTATGGCGTCTGCTCTGTCCCGGAGATATTATTTTAGCCGACAAAGGCTTTTCCTCTTTTTCAAATATTGCCGGTTTACTACAAAAAAATGTCGACAGCGTTATGCGCCTTCATGGATGCCGGGCAAAAAACTTTAAATTCAGTCAGGGAAAACGACTGGGACATAAAGATGTGCTTGTTACCTGGCCTCGACCATATACCACTGGCGCTAACTGGACTGACGAGCAATGGGATAATCTGCCGAAGTCATTGACTATCAGGGTTATTGAAGCTCCAGTATTACACAAAGGGTTCAGGACGCAAAAGGTGTTGATATGCACCACTTTGCTTGATGAAAAGAAATATCCTGCTGAAGATATTGCGCGTTTGTATTTCAAACGCTGGCAGGTCGAATTGTTCTACCGGGATATCAAAACTACCATGCATATGGATATATTACGCAGCAGATCTCCTCAAATGATCGAAAAAGAATTGGCCATGTATGCTATATGCTACAACCTGGCGCGAGGCATGATGCAGGACGCGGCCAGGATGTATGAGGTTCCAGTCCACCGCATAAGTTTTAAAGCAACAATACAACAGTTCAATCAATGGTTGTGGCTGTTTATGCGAACTGATATTACTTTGGAAAAAATACGAGAAATCAAGCGTAAATTTTATGCGAAACTAGTTGATCGACTTATCCAGGATAGACCAGGCCGCAATGAACCAAGAGCAAGAAAAAGGCGACCTAAACCATTTAATTTACTAACCAGACCAAGGCAGGAAATGGTCATAGATTACCACCACAACAGACCAGGTAAGAAAAATGCTTTTTTCGCCTTAACTTAGCGCCATTCGGGTCAGACCCAAAGTTACTTTTACCCAAAGTTACTTTGATTCCTGTTCATTCCTGAAAAAATATGATGCAATTTTTATATCTTTCGACATGATTTACGATCAACCTGATTATCCAGCGTTCGGTCGTAAAGGGTATCCGCGTTCAGCATACTTCAAGGCTTTCATCTACAAGCAAGCCGAGAACATTAAATACGTCTCAGACCTGGTTCGCGACCTGAAAAGTCGCCCGATAATCGCACAGATGTGCGGGTTCGATCCCGGTTGCATTCCGGATGCGTCGCAGTTTTCCAGATTTCTTTCCGGCACCAATAATTCCGAGATAGAGGATTTGTTCCATAAATCTGGAAAAGTGTTACTTGAACATGAGGTTATATCACTTGATGTCATCATTGCCGACTCCAAGCCGATTAAGGCCAATACCAAGCACAACAATCCGAAAAACCCCAATCGCAAACTGGACAAGGCAACCAAAATCAAACGCAATCCCAAGGCCACTTTGAGTTACTATTCCTACTTGAAGCAACCGCTCGGTAAAAAGAAAAAAGAGTTTACCTGGTTCTGGGGGTTCCGAACCCATGTCCTGCTCAGTAAAGAAGGCATTCCGTTGATCGAATGCACTTTGCCAAACAACCGCACCGATGGCAAAGTCGTAAAAACAATGCTCAATAAGCTCAAGCGTGTCTATGGTCAGAAAAAAGGGCGAATCTTACTCGGCGACGCCGGTTACGATGACCGTGAACTGTACAGGTTCATTGTCGAAGAAATGAAAGCCGAACCGTTTATTCCATTGAATACCCGCTACAAAACATCTGATTACTCGTTCTCAGAAAATGGCATCCCGATCTGTGACGCGGCTTTGCCGATGAAATATGCCGGAATCTGTGCCGAAGAACACCGAACGAGAAAGAAATTCCGTTGTCCGATTATTGCCGGAAACAAAAAAGAAAAAGCCAAACTTCCAGTTGAATGTCCGATCAACCACGAGAAATCATGCACCGGCAAATGCTACGGATGTACGACCTTCACATACACCACTAACGACTACAGAAAACAAGTCCCGCGCGAATCAAAACGCTACAAGACAATCTATAAATCACGGACTGAAGTAGAGCGTTATTTTTCACGCCTGGGACCTCGTGAGGTCGAGGAAATGTCGACCTTCAAATACCGGTCCGTTCAGAATCAAATGACCTTAGCGCATCTGACTCTAAGCTTGATTGCAGTTGCGGCGGCATTAGTCCTTGAACAGCCTGAAAAAATCAGACAACACAAGACTTTTGCCGACGCAGCTTAAAGCTCGTCATAAAAAGTAAAAATTGTCAAACAACACGCATTTTTCCAAATGCAGGGCTTTTTACGCCAGAATTTACATTATTCCATGAACGTCCAACATCGAACATTCAACATCGAACATCGAATGACAATTCCCCCAACTTCTTCGGTTGGACATTCCTTGTTGAGTGTTGAATATTCAATATCTCTCTCAAAAATCTCCTATTTCGCACGACTCATCTGAGATAATATGTTTCGGGGCTTGTCCGGTTGTTTCCACTGCTTTGTCCAGCAATGCGGTTCCGCCGCCGGACTCCTGATCGCCGTTCCCAGCCTGGCCTTCGTCAACTATTTCCGCAACACCCAGGAAAGACGCCTCCAGGAAGTAACCGACACCATCGACAACATCATCCTCGAATTAAATAGATAATATTACCACAGAGAACACGGAGACACACGGAAAGTATTTTTTATTTTCTGCAAAGCAGAACCCAAAAACTGTATTCGTTCGTGTCCTTTCGTGATTTCGTGGTCAAATGCATTTTCAGTGTTATTCAGTGGTTTCAGTGGTTAAGAAATGAATTATAAGCTACCAAATACAAACAATTTGTAAAAAACTCTGATTCGACGGGGGGGCAGGAAACATATCTGCCTGGAGCGTCATTAAAGGTTCTGCTGAAAAAAACGCGATAAAGTTAAGTTCCGGGTTTGTCAAAAGCTCAAACGGTATGTATAATTTACTTATACGGAAGTTTTGATTTCAGAAACAAAAACAAGGATCGTGAAAATGATTTTTGATCACACCTCCAACTGGATGTATTATTTGTTTCAACATTCTGAATTGTGGGTTGCCGCGTTCAAGTATGTTGATACCCTGACGCCTGATACTCCTGATGGTCAATACCAGATCATGGGGGATGACGTTTACGCGCTGGTCGGCAGCGGCGAAACCAGAATGCTGGATGAAAATACCATGCTCGAACTGCACTGGAAATACTGTGACCTGCATATTCCGCTGGCCGGAATGGAACACATTGTGACCAGTCCGATCGATACTTTGGAAACAATCACTTCCTATGCGGAAAATGAGGACAACGCGGTTTACCATTTGAACGATTATGAACGTTCAGATTTCGCTTTGACGCCAGGTCATTTTCTCTTGATAATGGCGGGCGAGGGACATGCTCCCAGGCTTCATGTCAGGGGCAAGCCGCGTCCTATCAAGAAAGCGGTTATCAAAATCAACCATGAAAAACTGCTTGGCTGATCTGTTAATGTTTTTTAACTGACCTTTATATTATAACAATAAGGAACAAGCACTGAATGCGCACACTTATTAAGAACGCACTTGTCGTGTCACCGGATTTTGAGATGTCCGGGGCGGCCGTCATGATCGAGAACGGGTATATCACCGGAGTATATTCCGCGGATGAAACTTTGCCACAGGCCGATAAAATAATCGATGCCGAAGGCAATATGCTGATGCCGGGATTTATCGATGTCCATTGTCACGGTAACTCCGGTTACGATTTTGCCGATGCCGATCAGGAAGGCATGAACACAATGGGGATAGCCAAACTCAAGGAGGGGGTAACCTCCTGGCTGCCGACTACCTTGACTTTGCCGGAAGAGGAAATTGCCGCCGCCCTGAAAACCGCGGCTGTTTATATTGAAAGCGGCGTCAAAGGCTGTCGCGTTCCGGGGATTCATCTCGAAGGTCCGTTTATCAATGTCAGTCAAATCGGCGCGCAAAATCCCGCTTATGTCCGGAAGCCGGATATTGAGGAAGTAAAGCGGCTCAACCAGATATGTAAAGTATTGAAAGTTTCCTATGCGGTGGAGATTGAAGGCGGTGCGGCATTTGCCCGTGACCTCCGGGCGTTGGGAATCACCCCGTCATGTGTTCACAGTGAAGCCACCCATGCCGACTTTGAAGCCGGAATGCGGTGCGGGCTGCGCAATATCAGCCACTTCTGCAATCAGGTGACCAAACTGCACCACCGGGAAATCGGGGTTGTCGGTGCCGGTTTGCTGCATGATGATGTCTTTATCGAATTCATCTGTGACAAGCTGCATATTTGCCCGGATATGATTAAACTGGTCTTTAAATTGAAAAATCCGGAACGTATCATGTTGATAACCGATGCTATGCGTGCGGCCGGGATGCCTGATGGCTTGTCTTCACTCGGCGGCTTGGAGGTCGTGGTCAGCAACGGTTGCGCCAGGCTTAAATCCAACGGCGCGCTGGCCGGCAGTACGCTCAAACTATGTGATGCTTTGAAAAATGTCAAAGAAATTACAAGTATGTCGCTGACTGATCTGGTCAAGGCGACTTCATTCAATCAGGCCCAGTCGCTCGGACTTCAGAAACTGGGCAAGATCGAACCCGGATTTATTGCCGACATTGTTATCCTGGATGATAATTTCGTTCCGGTAAAAGTTCTGGTTGATGGCGAGGTCAGGCTGGAAAAATGAGCATTGATAAACTCTTGGCGGAGGTTCTCAGGTCGGGAACGGCCGGTGATATATCTGGCAAAGACTCCTGGAGCATCAGTACCGTAGGGGATACCGCTTTACGGCCTGACGCGGCGGCGTTGTTTACCAGGGGCGGCGGGGAAGAGTTCTGTCGTGAATGGGCCGATGCGATCCGGGCCGACATCTCTATCTGTAATCTTGAAACCGGTTTTGTCCCGAATATAGACTCATTTCAGGATCGCGGCATAACCTCGCCGATTGACCTTTTTGCCGAGTTCCGCAAATACGCACCGTTTACGCATTATGCGATGGCTAACAATCACATCGCGGATGCCGGAAACGACGCGTTGATCGGGGCGATGGATAAATTCGATGCGATCGGCGTCAATTACTTCGGGGCCGGACGCAATTTGGATGAAGCTCTTAAACCGGCCTTTGTCAAAGTTAACGGGACATCAGTTGGTCTGCTGGCGTTTGCTCAGGATGAAAATCAGATTGCCGGTGATAGTTCCCCTGGTGCCGCTCCGCTGGAACACGATACGGTCATTGCGGCGGCTGAAGAGCTGGTTATGGATTGCGATGTTTCGGTTGTAGTACTGCATGAAGGATTTGAGTTTTCCCGCTATCCGCGCACCGAATTCCGGGCGCTGTGCCGGGAGTTGGTGGAATGCGGGGTAAAACTGGTCATCGGCGGCCATCCGCATGTACCGCAGGGCATGGAGGCGGTCGGGGACGGCTTGATCGTTTACAGTCAGGGCAACTTCCTGTTCTCAGCTCCTTATCACCGGAAATACCATTGGGGAACCAGAACGTTTGGATTCAGGATGCATTTTCAAAATACCCATCCGGTTGGAATGGAAATTATCGGGTTTCATAATACCCCGGCTAATGTTTTTCCGGTTACTGGCGCTCCGGCGGCGGAAATAATTGATTTTGTCCGTGAATGCTCCTCTCACTGGGATGATCCTGATTTTATCAAAGCGGATCAACAGCGTTTTTTCAGGGAGACTTTTTTGCCGGAGTTCCTGGGATATATCAGTTCTGTAAAAGAGCGCGACGGCAGTCTTGATACGGTTATCAATCAATTTTGCGGACACCAGGTTACCAGGAAAGGGCTGGCCGATATTCTCAGTTTGTTTGCCGGAGATGCCGGGCTTGAGAAAAAAGTTTATACTAATAGTGTATGATAATAGTTGGGAGTGGTGAGTTGGGAGTGGTAAGTTGGGAGTGGTGAGTTGGGAGTGGTAAGTTGGGAGTGGTGAGTTGGGAGTGGTGAGTTGGGAGTGGTTGCTGCGTTTGATAAGTGGAAAGAGCTTTAAAACTGATTTTTTTGAATTAATTAAGGAGTGTATTTGCATGAAAAGGTTTATTTTTGCGCTGGTATTGCCGGTTATTGTTTTAGCGGGATGTCGTTCCAAAGTTGAGCTAAAACCCGACGCGACCACTTTTTCAGTAAACCCGATGTTCGGTTCCGATATGGTTCTGCAGCGTGAAATGATGGTGCCGGTTTGGGGCAGGGGCTTGCCCGGTGAAGTCATTGGACTGGAAATCAACGGGAAGAAGTATGCCGTTAAAGTCAACCGCAAGGGGAAATGGATTATGCGGTTGCAGCCGATACCCGTCGGCGGCCCGTACACTATGAAGATTACCGGCAAGGTAAACACTATTACCTTTACCAATGTTATGAGCGGCGATGTCTGGATTTGCTCCGGCCAGTCAAATATGCAATGGCCGGTATCCAGAGCTCTGAACTCTGATAAAGAGATTGACGCGGCCGAATATCCTAATATCAGATTGTTCAGCGTCAAACGTAAAGTAAGTCCGAAACTGCTTGATAAACTGGAAGGCAAATGGGTTGAATGTTCGCCGGAAACGGTCGGAAGTTTTTCCGCGGTCGGCTACTTTTTCGGTCGGGACCTCTATCAGGCTCTGAAGGATGTGCCGATCGGCCTGATCCATTCATCCTGGGGCGGTACTCCGGCTGAAGCGTGGACGCGTAAAAACTGTCTCAACGCCAGTCCGATGTTCTATGCAATTCTCCAACGGCATGATGAGAAGATCAAAGCCTATCCGGAAAACTTGAAGATATACAAACAGGCTTTAGCCGAACAGAAAAAGAGCGGGAAAAAGTACAGTCCTTATCATAATGATACTGGTACTAGAGGTTTGACCGGCGGCTGGGAGGATAAAGATTACTGTGACCGGAAATGGCCGACTATGGACCTGCCGCGGCTTTGGGAAGATGTGATGAATATCGACGGCGTGGTCTGGTTCCGCAAAACAGTTGACATTCCAAAGGACTGGACCGGTAAGAAACTGACCCTGAAACTGGCGATGATCGATGATTTCGACCGGACCTATTTCAACGGTAAGCTTGTTGGAAAAACCGGATCAGAAAACCCTGACGCCTGGGAGACGCCGCGAGTCTATACTGTTCCGGCAAAACTGGTAAAGCCGGGGAAAGCGGTTATTGCCGTTAGAGTATTCGACCGTTACGGCGGCGGCGGTATTTACGGTTACGGCATGAAGATGAGCCTGACTCCGGCTGATGCCGAATCCGGCATTGATCTGAGCGGAAAATGGAAGTATCAAGTTTCACTTAAACTTATCCCGAAAACGTCGGGAAGGTTGCGTCCTCCTTACAGTGATTTAGACCCGCATCGTCCGTCAGGACTTTATAACGCGATGATCAATCCGATTATTCCTTATGCGGTCAAAGGGGCAATCTGGTATCAGGGCGAATCCAATGCAGGCAGAGCGTACCAGTATCGTTATCTGATGCCGGCAATGATCCAATGCTGGCGGCATAACTGGGGACAGGGGGATTTCCCGTTCCTGATCGTGGAACTGGCCAATTTTAAGAAGGCGATTGACTATCCGGTCCAGTCAACCTGGGCGGAATTACGGGAAGCGCAGAATATGACCGCTGATAAACTTGATGGCGTCGGTGTCGCGTCCGCCATCGATATTGGCGAGGCCGGGAATATTCATCCCAAAAATAAACAGGACGTCGGGAAACGTCTTTGTCTGGCCGCTTTAAAAATAGCCTACGGTAAAGACATCGTGCATGCCGGACCGAAATATGATTCCATGGAAATAGACGATCATAAAATTATCGTCAAATTTAAAAATGTCGGCGGCGGCCTGGTCGCCAAAGGCGGCCCGTTGAAACGTTTTGCGGTTGCAGGTAAGAATCAGAAGTTTTACTGGGCCAACGCGGTGATCGAGGGTGATACAGTTCAAGTCAGCAGTCCGGAGGTGAGACATCCGGTCGCGGTGCGTTATGCCTGGAGCGATAACCCGGCCGGCTGCAATCTGTACAATAAAGCGGGTTTGCCGGCCACTCCGTTCCGGACCGATGATTGGCCCGGCATCACCTATGACAGACGCTGAGCGCCCGTGAATAAAATAGAATAAACCCCAAGCCTGATCTACAGCTTGGGGCTGTGTGTGTGGTATTGCAATACAGGGAGGAGTAATCTGTTATGAATATGGAGGTATTGAAAAAATCGCGCAAAGAGCTTCTGCCAGGTGATATATTTGTTTTTAAGTTAAAAAGCATGAGCGATTTATTCTGGTATGGGCGGGTTGTTCGAACGGATGCGCGGGTTGGGGGATTCGAGGACACTGTTTTAATTTATATTTACAATTTAAATTCCGCCTCTAAAGAAGATATTCCTGAATTAAGCAGACGTAAATTACTAGTGCCGCCAATAGCAACGAATAAACGTCCATGGACAATGGGATATTTTGAGACGGTTGCAAACCGTCCCCTGACTTCAAACGATATGCTTCGGAAGCATGTTTTTAAAGATGCGACGCGATTGAAAGTTCGATTTTATGATGACAATGGTAAAGAAGTTAACAAGTTCTTTAAACCCGGAGGTCTTGTCGGCTGCAATGGGCTTGGCAGTTTTAGAACCATCGATGACGATGTTTCCGGGGCTTTAGGGATACCTTTATCCGAGGACTGAATTTTGCCTGATTATCATAATAGAAACGCTTTCTGAAACTCCATTTTTTTCTTTTTCTTTCTCCAGTAAAAACGCATATTGCTGGATACGCCTGTTATTCTTAAATAACAGGCGTTTTTCTTTATTGTAATTATTTGTTGACATATTATTATAAATAAAATGCACTAATCAAAAGAGTCGGGCAAAATACAAGATTTTGCCCGCAAGTTGAAGGTTGAAATTTGAAAGCATAATATTCTTTATTTTTTGATGTAAATGATTAAAAAAATGGAGTATCCCTAAACCAGCGTAGCAGGAACCAAATTAGAAATTAGGAATTAGAAATTAGAAATGTTGGAAAAGGGATGGATCCCTTTTAAACCCTCTGAGATTAAACAATTAACGTAACTCGTTAAAAATACTCTGCCAAAAAATTGCAGAAGTTTACAGGTCAGAACCTATATTATGAAACTTTCAACCTTTTACTTTCAACTTTCAACTATTTAAATTATCTGTTTTGCACGAGTTTATAACAATCAAATATAGAGGTATATCATGAAAACTGTCTTTCTGCTGTTATTTGCCGCAATCGGACTGCAAGCGAAAACTGTAACTATTCCGCAAAGTTTCTGGGATAAACCGGTGGCGGTTGATGATTACACGGTTCTGACTGCCGGTTTCAATTCAAAGACACTGCCGATTGCTGCCGATTACGCTTTGGGCGCTAAAGGCATCGGCGGCGGCCAGTATCAAGCCGGGGAGCAGGGGCGTTTCGGCCTGGCGGTCGCTACAACCAAACTCGGCGGATTTCTGCGTTTCGCCGGGGGCAGCAATCTGAGTCCGGCCGCGGCGACCGTCCGAATGTTCGTCAAAGGTAAATTTCTGGCCGGTAAAAAGCCCAAGACTTTTTTCTCCGCTCTCGGACCGGATTACAGTGTCGCGGTAATCAAATATCAGGACAGCCTGGCGCTTGAATTACGCAAATTGCTTTATCATCCGTCTCAAGGAAACCGGTTGATCTGTTCTGTTAAAATGCCCATAGCCAAACTTGTCGGAGACAAATGGTACAGCGTCGTCGCCAGCTGGGACCGGAACAAACGGCAGGGCGCGATATTTCTTGACGGCAAAGGCTTGAGCGGAAAATTGACTTTTCCTGAGAACACCAGAGAGTTTCTCTGCTTTAATCTTGCGTCTGGAGCCAGAGCAAAGAACTTTCCCGACGGCCTGAGTATGCCTGGATCGATGTTCGACGAATTACAGGTTTATAACGGCTGGTATGAAGATATCCTGAAACCGGTTAAAAAACTTTCCGACGCCGATGAGAAGAAACTCAAGGCTATGCTCCAGGCGGTTCGCAATTACGGTCATGTCGCGGAAAAACTGCAACGCTGGGGCGGTTGGGAAAATCTGTACACCTGGCCTAATATGTTCGGTTCCGAAGCCCAGGGCAGGGGACTTATTCAGTACCCGGAATGCATCAGTAATGATAAATCGCATTCGACCGCGTTGATCGCGGCGCGGCTGCTCTATGCCTGGCAGGTTATGGGCGATTACCGTTTCTACGATCTGGCCAAGCGTTCCTGTGACTTTTTCCTGGCCGCACAGAGCAAACAGGGATACTGGGTTAACGGTTATAGAATGACTGTAAACGGAATTGAACCCAAGCATGATGAAAAATTTAAATTCCAGGATAGTGTCCAGAGTCATCCGATCTTTCTGCTCGGCTATTTTTACCGGATCAGCGGCGAGAAAAAATATCTTGCCGCGGCGAAAAAAGCCGGTGAATTGTATTTGAAATACCAGAACCCGGACGGCAGCTGGTCGCATCATGGTAACGCTGTGAAAAAAATCGGTGAGACCGCCCGTGGTCTGCCGCAGGGCGGTGAAATCAACGACCTGGCTTGCAATGACTCGATCGACGTAATGGTCTTTATGTACCATCTGACCGGGGAAAGCAAATATATCAAGGCGATCAAGCGGCTTGGCGACTGGATGATCAAGGCGGAACTGAAAGGCACCAAAGTACGTGGTTGGGCCCAGCAATATGACAACAAGATGAAACCGACTGACGCGCGCCACTTCGAACCTCCGGCCATGTCCGCCGCCGGTACCGGTGAATCTATCATGGCATTGGTTGAACTTTATCGTCTGTCCAAAGACCGCAAATACCTGAAAGTTATCGAGGAATGCCGCGACTGGTTCAAAAAGCAGTTCCCGAACGGTATGTACCAGTATTACGAGTATGAATCGGGACGTCCGGTTGCTTACTGGAACCGGAAAATTTATTATCTGGACGACCCGAAACAACTGGCGTTCATCAAGACGGTCCCGATAAATATGACTAATATCAGACTCAACAAACTGCCGTCGTTTGATTATGTTTTGAAGACGGCCGATGATTACAAATTCCCGCAGAAATATACTGAAAAAGAGATGAGGGCAATGCAAAAATATATCAATAAAAATGCCACGATGGGCTTGGATACCATCAGCAAGGACGGACTTTGGCTGCGACCGTGGATGTCCAACTTTCCTGCTTCGCTGGGACAGGGATTCACGCTTTCCCAGGGACGTCTGTTGTGGATGATCAACTGGATCGAGGCTACCCGCATGTTGAAAGGCGAGATTCCGCCGGTTCAGCGCGGTGGGACTTTCCGTCCCGGAACGATCGAGATCAAGCGTCTGGCCTGGCCCGGCAACTGGTACGATGTCGACTGGAACAAACATTAATATCTTTAAATATCAAGCATTTTAACTTGTATATTCTTTTGAGCGCCGCAGGCCACTGCGGCGCATATTTATTATAATCACAAGTCGCTCTGCGTCAGGACAGCATATGCAAAGTCCTTTCATCTCATTCAATATCGGCATCCGTGGACTTGACAATTTGCGAAAGGCGAATAATATTAAATTGAACATATCATAGGAGCGGGGTAAAAGTTAATATGAGTGCCGACAGATTTGAAGTGATCTTCCCGAAAGACTCGAAACAAGATTCAATTATCAAATCAGCCGGTCTGTCGATGGAAAAACTTGATGAGCGTCATTATCGACTGCTTGATTCCGACGTGAATATGCTGACCCCTTTGCATTTGAAATTATCCTGCAAGGATATCATCGAGGTACAGCCGCAAGCGGATGGAAAACTTGTTTTTATCAAGGCTATGCCTTATTTTATGGTCGATGAGCCTGAACCATCTAAACGATCATTTTTCTACAAGTCGATTGCCCTGTTATGTATGTTGCTTTCGGGTATTCTGTTCCTTATTTGCCTGCTTTTACATTTTTCCACCTATTTCAATCCGGAATTCTATCTGGAGACTCAATATGCAGGAGTTATTCACATCGCCACTCTCGCACTGGCGGTGCTTACCATTGTTTTAAGACGTGCGGACAGGAGATTGGATGAAGATAACTTTTTTGCTTCATCAACTCCTGGCTGGTTATCGAGCATGTGCCGGATTTTAATTTTTTACGCATTGATCAATTTTGTGTTATGCATAATCTTATTGGGTGGCGGCAGAGGCCGGATCCGGGACGGAAGCTACGCCATGGTAGATGGGGGCAGGGTCATTAGGGAAATATCGAGGATGGAGTGGCTTCGACTTAAGGGAATTGAAAGCAGGCTGTTTAGCGGCCATTGGCTGGCATTTTCTTTTTATGCGTTAGTCTGCTACATGGGGTGTCTTGGAGTCTTCGCCAGTGAGGAAAAAAAGCGCACCACAAATAAGTCTGTGGGAGAAGATAATAATGAAGAGCCTGAAAATGACGGAAAGAGTAAAGCTTTTGAACCGAAATACTTTCGGGGGATCATCAAAAAAACGCCAGGCATAAAAGATAAAACAGATAGTATATCTGACTGCAAGTCTGTGGAAACTGATTATCTGCCTCCCGCTCTGGAAAAGGATATCAGGCAACGAATCGTTAATCTTGAACAGGAATTAGCGCAGCTTGAACAGACAGGGCCGCCGCGTGATGGAGATGACTATGTCGATCTTGACAAAGAAACAGCCAGATGTGAGCACATTGATGTCTTGAACAGAGCGATATTCAATGAAAAGGTACTGCTGCTTGAGGCCAGGGGAGGGTGTCCGAAAAATCTGGATGCAGTCCTTAGTGCTGATGGTTCGGATGATTTTGAGTCTGAACTTGAAAGATTGGAGTTATTGCTTGGTGATGATGAAAGAAAAATAACCGCCAAAGATATAACGCTTTTGAGGTTGAAAAGATATGCTCTTCTTCTTGGTTACCTGATTGCGTTGGGAATTCTTTTTTCCGGCAATTTCTGTTTGATATTGCTGCTTCTGATTATTCTAGTGATTTTTGCCGCAAATAATATTAAGCGTATGATTCATGGTATTTCGAAAACACCGTTTACCGGGGAGGCAAGTTGTATCACTATGCTGCCAAATGCCTTATTCGCACTTTTTACTTCAACATCATTTTTAATCGGGATGTACGTTATGTTAAAGGTGGGGTTTATTGAAGCCATAACCGGAACTGTGGATATAAACTTTGTCGAACGGGGCTGTCATATGCTGACAAATGGGCAACCGGTTGATGATGCTTTCTGGAGTAGAATGTGTTTTATTCTTGCGTTGCCGTATGTCGGAATAGTTTTTTTAGGGCTTACAGGAATAATGAATTCTTTCGGAAAAACGTACAAATATGAAAAACGCGTCGGTTTGCTCAGGTTTGTTTCAGGGGATGAGTAAATGATAGAAAAAAACTGCATGAATTATGAAATATGGCAGATCAGAACGGTTTTGACCTTCTGGATGCAAAATGTTGTGCTGCTGAAGGTGTGCCAGTTAATAAACGCGGCATATATGTTTTGCGGTTATCAGCATTGCAGTTTCCGCGACGTTGTTAATTGTTAATTAACATGGGGGAGTGTCGCTGTCCACAACAGTTTAGTCGTATTATACATTACATTGGAGCGCCGCAGGCCAGTGCAGTAAATGTATTTTTTCGGAGCGCCGCAGGCCACTGCGGCAAATGTATTTTTTCGGAGCGCCGCAGGCCACTGCGGCATTGTGTTTTCTTCCAATTGATAATTCTTATGTACTCTTTCAGGCCACTGCGGCATTGATATTGAAATTTATATTCTTCATTGAATTGATGATGAAAGTATCTTCATGCGGCAATATAAACGGTTTCGATTTGCCTGACATCTGTGAAATGTCGCAGTGGCCTGCGGCGCTCCCAATAAATTGCAATTTTATCTCATTTCAGTGATTTGTTTTACCGAAATATGGTCCAGTGTTTATCGTTATTAATTTGTATTTCACGTTATAAACCAATATATTTAAAATGAGGAAATTAATAAACAGAGTAAGAAAAGTAAAGTGCGGAGGCTGGTTCCAAAGTTTTTTCTGTTTATATGGCTGCACTTTAATAATTGCGAGTTATTCGGCATAAAAGTTAATCTAATTAAAGATGAAGTTATACTCCTGAAAAGAAATTAATGATGCGTATTAAAATTTATATTGTTATTACTTGTTTATTATCAACAATAGCAGGGATATTTATTGGTTATCAACTGAATAAGCCCAGGAAGTTGGATTCTTGGAGAGTTAAATATGATCTTGAAAATGGTAAATGCCTTGAGATCCACAATCCATATATAGGAAATAAAATTGGCAGAATGATATTGTCTGACATCAATAGTGAATGCATCAACATCGATATTTGGTTTAACTATGATGGTTCTGTTGACGAGTTTGTCAGGAGCACCCCTGATTATTGTTTCACAAGTAAATACGATATGAAAGGTTTTTTGACGAAACAAATTGTAATAGATAGAAAAAACAAAGAATACAAAGTAATTAATCTGAAAAATGAAAATAATTCAGCAGTAGTCAAGCCTGATGGTCTAACCGCAGTGCTTGAATTTAATCCTGTTCAGGACGTAAAACAGAAACATATAGCCCTTATTTTAAAAATATATAATAATACAGTTGCGAATATAACAATGCGTAACCCGTTGGAAACTGTGAGATTTGGAGGCATGTCTATTCCTGCCGGCTTACAGCTTCTCCCGAACATTCGACATTGCACTGATACTTCACTTGACGCTCCTCCAATACCCCGGCCAGTTGAGCTTCTGTTCTGTAAAATCACGCAAGCTGGCCTAGTAAAAGATATGAATGCCAAAGAGGTTGAAGAGAAGAGTTATTGGTCTATTGCCCCCAAGTCATATATGGTTCTCGGACTCGTGTTTTCTAAATTTCGCACAATTCAATCATCAGGACCGAATGGAAATCCTAAAACCGCGAAAGCGTTAAAGCCCGGGGAGTATAAACTATCAGTTGGAGGTTATTTAAACTTAAAACGTGATGCGGATGGTGAATTTGGATTAATAGAGATTGCATATCGGAATTTTGATATAAAGGTGAAGGAATAACAAGTTAAAAATCGAGCTTGTGCTATCCAGCAGTCTCCGTCCTTAAGTCTTATGTTTTAGATGCTTAATTTTGCCAAAGGCAAAACAAAAGAAACAGTATTCTTCCGTGCTTTTTTAGTGATTTCCGTGGTTAATAAACTTTCTTTTCGTGTTTTTCGTGGTAAAAAAATTCCCCGGCCAGTTATGACCGGGGAATATGTTTTTTCATCTCTGCTGCCGTAGCACAAAGTGCGAAGCTTGGAGCAGAAGATCGCACCGGGACGTTCCCGGAGCCATCCGTCGCACGGATTTATTTGAATTCCGGCAGCATGTCGCCGTGAGCTTCAATCAATTCGTCACACATATCGCGGATTTCATCAAGAGTCAATTCAGCGCTGGTATGCGGATCGAGCATCGCGGCATGATAGATGGCATCCTTGTTGCCGGTAACCGCAGCTTCAATCGTCAGCAGATGGACGTTGATGTGATTGCGGTTCAGGGCGGCCAGCTGTTCGGGCAGGGCGCCGACCGCACAACCTTGAACGCCTGCGGCATCAACCAGACACGGTACTTCGACAACCGCTTCATCCGGCAGATTGGAGATAAGGCCGTAATTCAGGACGTTGCCGCCGATTTTGATCGGAACGTTGGTCGTAATCGCGTCCATGATCTCTGAACCGTACTCATGGGTTCGTTCGTGGGTCAGGCACGGGTTGTCAACCAGTTCTTTGCTCTGCTTCGACCATTTGGCAATCTGATTGACACAACGGCGCGGATATTCATCCAGCGGAATATTGAATTCATCGATCAGGTGCGGATACTGTTTCTTGATCCAGTAGGGGAAGTATTCTGCGCTGTGTTCGCTGGATTCGGTCAAATAGTAGCCGAAATAATCCATCAAAGCCAGACGAATAATATTCCCGGATTTCTCTTCTTTCGGGGCCTTGCGCCATTCAGCTACTTTCTGTTTGGCCAGTTCGCGTACTTCCGGATAGATGTCTTTGCCGTCTTTGGTAATTTCCAGCAGCCATCCCATATGGTTGATTCCGGCAATATAATCGCGAACAGAGTCATCGTATTCCATGCCGAGGGTTTCCAGCAGGGATTTTGAACAAACCTGAACCGAGTGGCAGAGACCGACCGTATTGACGTCGGTGTAACGCTGCATTGCGCCGGTCAGCATGCTCATCGGGTTGGTATAGTTGAGGAACCAGGTATCGGGACAGACTTCTTCCATATCGTCGGCAAATTCGAACATCACCGGGATGGTTCGCAGGGCGCGGAAAATCCCGCCGATGCCGATGGTGTCGGCAATAGTTTGTTGTAAACCGTATTTCTTGGGAATTTCAAAGTCGATAACGGTTGAAGGCTCATAGCCACCGACCTGAATGGCATTAACGACAAAGTTGGAGTCGCGCAGCGCTTCCTTGCGGTTTTCCGGGCCGAGATGAGCGGTGATGGTCGCACGGTTGTCATTGATGTTGGCGTTCAGAATATCGATCATTTTTTTTGATTCATTCAGGCGGCCGCCGTCGATGTCATACAACGCGATCTGTGAATCCTTCAGTGACTCGCGAGTCATGCAGTCACCCAGGACGTTTTTAGCGAAAACCGTACTGCCGGCTCCCATAAAAGTGATTTTAGGCATTTTTCTTTTCCTTGGTTTATTAACGAAAAATTGTTTATAGTAATTGCGTTTGCTAATAATATGCTGTATATTTAGGATAAATCAAGTTTGGTTTAAGTATAAAATAATGCTTTGAATGGTAAAATCATGCTGTCTGATCTTAGTTCTCTTCCAATAAAAACTGAAGGTTTTTTCTTTCCCGAGCGAATAACCCCGCTTCATGCCATGCTGACCAATTGCGGTCATAATATCGAGTATTCCACCAACTATCGCTGGGATGGGATGATGCGCGGACCGAAGAGTCTGGCAATCTGGCAGTACACGGTATCCGGAGAAGGGGCGCTGCTCTACAAGGGGCAGGAGTACCGCCTGCCGGCCGGACATGCCATGATGGTTGAAGTTCCTCAGAAGAGTACTTATTTTTTCCCGCCCGGATCTGAAAGCTGGGAGTTTCTGTTTATCAGTCTTAACGGCAGCGAGGTAATGCGTCTCTGGCGCGACGCGGTAAAACAGAATGGTCCGGTGGTAAATCTTGGTGATAATTCCGAACCGGTCATGACGGCGCTGAAACTGATCCGGAACGGATTTGCCGGTCGCATCAACAATCCGTATATCGCTTCCGCTTTTGCTTATGAATTTGTTCTTAGTCTGGTTGCCTACATCCTGCCGCAAGGGAATCGCGGTCAGGAAAGGCCGGAGTTCCTGAATGACGTCATTTCATATTGTCTGGAACATCCGGACGGCGATCTTTCAGTCGACGTGCTGGCGGAAGTTGCCGGCTACAGCCGCTATCATTTCAGCCGGGAGTTTCATCGATTCCAGGGTATGCCTCCGGCAGAGTTTGTCAATCAGCTGCGAATAAAACTGGCGGTCCGCCTGCTGCAAACTGAAAAATTCTCGGTAAAGGAGATTGCCGATCGCTGCGGTTTCAACAGTGCCAGCTATTTCAGCAAGGTTTTCCGCAAATATCAGGGGATCGCGCCGGGAGATTTCCGTTCAAGCCGGTGAGTTTACTGACTGCCCCGGCGCAGATAAGTGGTAAAGAATTCGGCGGCCAGAGGCGCGCAGGTTTTGCCGCCGCTGCTGCCGTTTTCGATCAGGATCGCAATTGCGTAATTAGTTCCGGCATGTTTGCCGAAGCCGATAAACCAGGTGTTCTTATGCCGGTTGCTGCGACTGCCGACTTCAGCTGTTCCGGTTTTTCCGGACAGGGTTATGGCCGGATTCAGGGCGTTTCTGCCGCTGCCGTGAGGGGCGTTTACCACCCTGAACATACCTTCTTTGACTATTGCCAGATTCGCGGCTGACGCGGGGAGGCGACCGACCGTCTCAGGTTTTGAACTGTATAGGCGGTTGCCGTAGTGGTCGCGGATTTCTTTCAGCAGCATCGGCCGCATGATTTTGCCGTCATTAGCATAAGCGGAGGCCAGTACCGCCGCCTGTAAAGGCGTTATCAGAATCATTCCCTGGCCGATTGAGGTTAAAGCTGTATCGAACGCAGTCCAGCGTCTGCCGGTCAGGTGGTACTTGGTCATGCGGTCGGGCAACAGTCCTTTTTTTTCCGGCAGGACAAATCCGGTTTTCCGTCCAATTCCGGCATCTTTCAGAAAACTGCTGATTTTTTCAATCCCCAGAGTGAGGCCGTTTTCCACGAAAAAATCATTGCACGAAACCTGCAGGGCGGAAACCACATCCATTTTCCCGTGATGTCCGGTGCAGTGAATTCTGGCGTTACCAATTTCAGTATGGCCGTTGCAGGTTACGGTGCTGTATCTGGACATACCGTTTTCCAGCAGCGCCATCCCGATCAGCGGTTTGACAATAGATCCCGGAGCGTAAGTTCCCATTACGGCCCGGTTCAGCATGCAAGTGTCTTGCGAGGTGATCAGCTTGCCGATTTGGGACGGTGTGGTTTGGTCCATTGAATAGGCGGGGGATGAGGCCATGGCTATTACTGCTCCAGTGTCGGCGTTCATCACGACAATTGCGCCCTTTTGTCCTTTCAGCAGTTCTTCCGCGATATGCTGAGCCCGGAAGTTGATTGTCAGCACTATATCATTTCCATTTTCCGCCGCGATGTCTTCGCCCAAAGGTTCGTAAATGAAGCCCAGATTATCCACTCTGACCAGACTTATGCCGGGAAGTCCGCGAAGACCGCGAATTTTAGAAGAAATCTGATCCGCCGAATCGAAGGCTTTTTCCAGACCGGTTTTACCGATGTGGTCAGGACGGTAAAAATTGATCGAAAAATCATCCAGATCCTCGGCTTTAGTCGGGTCGGCTTTGCGGGTATATCCGAGCAAATGGCAGGCGGTAATGCCGTGCGGATAAAATCGTTTTGCCCGGCTTTCCAGTGACAACCCCTGAATCCCCGGCCTGTGTTCATATAAAATTCCACGTTCCTGTTCAGAAAGGTCACGGAAGATACACATCGGCAGACCGGGTTTTTTACGCAGGATTTTCGCTTTGGTCAGACCGGGTTTGCGTCCTATCAGGTTTGCCAGTTCCTGTTCTTTTTCCAGAATGTGCTTGATTGTATTATCGCGTCGGCCCGGACGACGCATTTCCTCAAGATAGAAATACGCGTCAAACGCCGGTTTATTGGCAACCAGCGGTATGTCGTCGCTGGTGAATATCCGGCCCCGAATGGAGGGACGTCTGATACGGCGGATCGATTGTCCGGAAATTCGTTGCCGGTATTGTTCGCCGCGATAAAGCTGTTCACGCCAAAGTTTGATTTCCAGAACTATAAAAGCCGCGAAAATAATAATGCCGATAATCAGCAATCTGGTAACCGGAACCGGTATTTTTGAATTTATCGGCATTTTATCGCTCCCGGCTCAGAATTCTGGTTCGTGCGTCCTGATAACGGAAGAGTCCGCAGCGAACCGCAATCCAGTCGAAAAAGCCGACCGTGACCGGCATCAGGATCGCCCCGGCGACAGCGCTGACCGCCAGGGACGACAGAATAAGCACCCACTGATGATGAATGTCAATTACCGATAATTGAGCCAGCAGAGATAACGCGGCCATAACCAGAATGCCGGGCAGACTGCTCAGGATAGGATGCTGGACCTCTGTTTTATAGGGCCACCATGCCCCGAATCCGGCGACACCCGGTAAACACAGCAAGGCCAGGAAATCTGTTGTTCCGCAAAGTCCGACAAGGCAGATTGCCGT
The DNA here is from genome assembly GCA_963676655.2 of Victivallales bacterium. Classification (GTDB taxonomy): domain Bacteria; phylum Verrucomicrobiota; class Lentisphaeria; order Victivallales; family Victivallaceae. The sequence goes on from CAXXKX010000002.1 coordinate 1,597,939, forward strand.
AAGAAACGAGCAAATAATCCCCACTCTCGGCCCGTAAGTTACTGAGATGTAGAAAATAGTCAGTGCCGCGGCTGGAATATAGAGTCCGAGTATCCGGAACAGCATCTGACTCAGAATGCCGGTGAACAGCGTCAGAAAACAGAATGCCGCCGGACTCATTTTTTCTCCCTTGTCATAACCAGAACAAAGTAAATGGCCTGCAAATCAACCGCCGGACGCAGTTTTGCGCTTAAATAAAGGCGTTGTCCGAGTTCCAATTCTCCGTGGCTTGGCAGATCAAGTTTGCCGACATAGAGATTGGACGGAATCGCGGCATCGAAACCGGCTGTATAAACCGGTGCATCCTGACGGTATTTCAAGCCTTTCGGCAGGAATTCCGCTTTAGCAAAAAATCCGTTGCTGTCGTGACCGCCGCCGGAAAGTCCGGCCGAAGTGCCGACACCGCTGATAATGATCGATAAACGGCAGTCAGGATTAACCAGGGTTGCGATATTGGCGGTATCTTCGGTTACGCTGACGACCCGGCCGAGGACCGCGGGAATGATCCGGGTACGGTGAAAATACGGGACCACTACGATCGAGCCGACTTTGATTCCGCTTTTTGAGCCGCTGTCAATAGTCAGCCCGCCGGCCCAGTCGAGTGGATCGCGCATCAACGGACGGGCGTATACATACTGAAATCCGGTCCGGGGGGATATTTTGAGGAGACGTCGCAGTTCCTCGTTTTCCAGTTCCAGCGGGGCGGCTTGCGCCACCTGGGTGGACAGCCGGATATTTTCCTGCATCAAGCGCTCCATCTCCATTGCCAGTTCCGACTTGGAACGGAGTAAAAGAGATTTGTTGGAAACTGATACCCTGGCTTTTTCCGGCAGAACCAGGAACGGGGCGAAAAACGACCGGGTGATTCGTGAAGTGAACTGTCTGGCCGCGGGAAAGCACAGAATTATCAATAACAGCAACCCGGTTACTGCGATCGCGTAATCAGGCGCTTTTCTGTTTTTTCTGCGTGAACGCGGCATTTAGACCACTCAGTGAATCAGTTTATCATTTTCGAGACTCGATCAATTTCGGCTGAAGCATCATCAATAAGTTCTTTTATCAAATCCTTTACCGGGACTATTTTGTCAACCAGACCGACTGACTGTCCGGCCATCAGTGACCCGAAGTCGATGTCGCCGTCAATCGCGGCGCGACGCAAGGCTCCCATCCAATATTCCTCCACCTTCATCTGAGCGTCTTCGCGATGGATCGTTCCGGCTTTCAATTTTTCCAGCAGTTCCAACTGCAGGGCACCGAAGTTATCCATACCTTTATTGCGCAGCGCACGAACCGCTACCACCGGCAGTTTTGAGTCATATTGAGGAGTGCTGATCGCATCGCGGGCGTTGGAGCGTTTGAACGCGTCCTTGAATTTATCATGCACGTGGCATTCGTCAGTCATAACGAAACGGGTTCCCAACTGGACCCCGGTTGCGCCCATCATCATGACATGGGCCAGCATCTTGCCATTAGCGATACCGCCGGCCACAAAGATCGGAATATCATCGCGTTCTTCCATCAGAATCTGCTGCAGCAGTACCATGGCTGAAACGTGGCCTATATGGCCGCCGGCTTCGCTGCCTTCCAGAATGATGGCGTCGGCTCCGAAGCGCATCATACGCTTGGCGATTGATAAAGTTGAAGCAAAACACATTACTTTAGCACCGCTGTCCTTGGCAATCTTAACTTCATGGTCACGCGGAAAACTGCCGGCGAAAATGACATAATCAAGGTTCAGCTCAGGCAGCATTTTCAAATGCTCCTGATAGATCGGCGCAACCGTGATCAGGTTGACTCCGAAAGGCTTATCGGTCAGTTTCCGGGTTTCTTCAATCTGCTGCCGCAGAATATCCGGCGGGGTATTGCCGCCGGCCAGACAGGCAAAAGCCCCGGCGTTACAAACAGCGGCGACCAGACCGGGTTCGGATACCCAGGTCATTGCACCACAAATAATCGGATATTCGCAATTCAGAAAATTGCGGCCGCGTTCCATCATTTTTTCGAGTGATTTATGCATTAATTAAATACTCCTGATAATCATTTTTGTATTTCTGGAAAGAGCATATATGGCGCTCTATAAAACCGTGAACCGGATGTTCACACACAAGCTTTTTAATATACCTCGAAAACTGAAAAAATCAAACAGCGTAAAGGCTTGAACCAGAGTTGCTGAAAAAAGTTGTGTCCTTATGTTACAGACCTTGACTTTTTGATTTATTTCATGTAAAATATTAGAAAGAGGTTAAATAATGAGGGCTTAAAGTTATTATGTCTATTTTCGATATATTCAAACCCCGCTGGAAACGCAGCAGTCGTAAAGTGCGTAAAAATGCGGTCGTCAACCTGGACAATACAATGATTCTTGGTCAGGTTGCGCTTCAGGAAGTTGACTACGAAATTCGCCGTCTCGCTCTTGAAGCCATTCACAATGAAGATGTTAAAGTCGAAGTTGCGCTTCAAGACTCCGACTCCCGTATCCGTAAACTGGCGGTTGAAAGAATTACCAGCCAATTTTCGTTGTTCAAGGTCATTTGCGAATCAACCGATCTGACGGTCAGATGTGTTGCGGTAGATAATCTTGAGGACCCGACATTATTGGGCAAGGTCATTTCAAATGATAAAAACCCGTTCAGTCTCCGACTTGACGCGGTGGAACGCTTAAATAACCGGCAGGAAATTTTACAGCTTCTGCAGCAGAAGATGGACAGCAAGGTCAGAAAAGCCCTGCAGGCAAAATTCAAAACGCTCGAACAGGCGGGTAAAGCCGGTTAGTCTTTTCTTGAAATAACTATTTTACGTTTTTCATATTTATTAGCGTTCTTTTATCCTGGTTAGGCTTTCAATAATCTACTTGGCTTTCTTCTCTTACCTCCATTCGGGGCTGCCTCATATTGAATGATTTTTTGAACATAGAAAATAAAATCCCTGAAAATGTCTTGAATGTGGTTATATTTAGGCTTTAGTGGGCGTGAAATCGCTGGACACTCTCAATCTTTCTTTTTCAAATCGTTTGATTTATTGGGGGATGACTCCAACTTCTTTTTGTTATCGGCAAAAAACGCGGCAACTTTTTTATTATTTTTAACAAGATATTTAATTTTTTGTTGACAAGATAAAAACCAATTTTTCATTTTGCTATAATAATGGTTAGTTGATGCATCATTAGAGGGAGGTAAGTTAAATTGCTCATTGACCTGGATTACTTTTGGGGGCTTTTCATTTGGATTTATCATAAATAACCGTCCATTAGATACATTGAAGCTTTTGCCGGCAATATCAACAGTTCCTTTGTCTGTTTCATCAAATTCATTAAAGTATTTTATCATTACGCTGGTAGAATCTAATTCAGTTAAACTCCACGTTGTACTATCTTTTTCCGTGCTAATATAAGCACATTGTATTACATTGTCCTTAAGGACTAAGTGGAATGTCCGTTTTGTGTTTTTAAAATTACCAATGTAAGAGAGTATTAAAGGGTTATCTTTATTATCCTTTAAATCCACATTTTTGAGTTTTTTGCTTTCGTTATTGTAATCGATTTTCGTCTCTCTATTGCTCTGCCTTTTGGGGGCTGATTTTTTCTTTTCCTCAGACTTGTTTTTTTCTGAATTTTTTCTGACATTGGCAAGAAAAGCGACAACTTTTTTATTGTTTTTTAAAAGACACTCGAATTTTTGTTCATACAATAATAAAGGTATAAGGGGTTTCTTAAAAACAAGCCTATTATCTGAGGAAATAGTATATGATCTGGGCAAATCATTGAAGGGAGGGGAATTAAATTGCTCATTGATCTGGATTACTTTTAGAGGCTTTTTATCTGTATTTATCAAAAATAATCGTCCATTAGATATATTAAAGGTCTTGCCTCCAATATCAATCGTTCCTTTGCCAGTTTTATCAAATTTACCAACACACTCAATTCTATCAAGAGGGTGTAGGTTTGGTTTGGATATATACCACGATATATTTGGAAAGTCTTTTGAGGTATTAATATAAGCAGGAACTAGTGAATTATCCAAAAAAGCTAAAATTATTTTATCTTCTTTATTTTTACTATAGACATCGGTGTAAAAGGCATGTAAAGGTTTATCAGATACATGTAATCTAAAACTCCCAAATGTTGGTCCCCATTCGCCCTTGTTGCGACTAGTACAACCGGTAGCGACAAGGATAAGAGAAATACTGAGCGCTAGTATTATATTTTTTATTTTCATAATTAGCCTTGATATAATTTGTGGTCTTATAATAGCTTAGACTCTATTGGGAATGATTTTTTGAATATAAAAACATAAAAAAGTCATAAAATCTCTTAATTTGTCTTTAATTTAGTTTTATTTGAGCTTTTTCTAACATCATCCCTGTCTAATATACTTCTTATTTCCAAGCATTGCAAATGAGCAGGAAGTTCTCTCTCAACTCTCTTGAATTTTCTTAAAATCAAATAATTGATCACAAAAAAGGATTTAAGGACAAATAAAAAACAGTGATAAGCTCCATTGGGCTAATTGAAGAATTGACATAACATAGTATATTGGAAATTAGCTGTTGGTATATAATTTCTTATTTGGGAGAATAAAATGAAAAAGACCATAAGGTTTAATCTGATAATAATGAATATATGCTTTGGAGTAATATTCGCTGTTTTAGTGTATCCATTATTATTTGAAAACCAAAAACTTATTCCACTAGAAACCAATAAGGTGTCTTATTCTTTAAACAAAGACAATCATTATACTCCTGTCCCAATTGATATCACCAAATATCCAGTAATATATACAAGGGATATGAATATCTATAAAATACCTGTTGTTTCATATTTTTTCTGTTTTATTGAAATTATACTTATTATTGGTATTATTATTAATAAAAAAGCATATCGCAAATATTCAGAACAAGGATCAGAAAACAAGAAAAACGCTCGAACCGGCGGGTAAAGCCGGTTAGTCTTTTCTTGAAATAACTATTTCCCGGCTTTTCTCTCTAATCGGCATTTCCGCTACATAGAGACCGTTGCCTGATGCTTTGAACTCGAGACCGGGAGAAGCCGGTTCTCCATGTTCGAGCCATACGGCCAACGGCCCCGTTTCACGCATTACCAGTTTGAGCTGATCTTGACTTATTTCCTTTACTTCCACCGTCGCCGGGCCCAGGAATTTATCAAACCGGCCAAGTACGCTCCAACCTTGATTAATTGGCGACAGAATCAAAAGCCGATCCTCCAGGGGCTGCAATTCAAAACTGTAAATATTGTAAAGTTTGAATACGGTTTGGTCATACCAGTCCCACACCGTTAAGCCTTCGGCCGGAATATTTTTGAGATCCGGTTGTGGCATCATAATGTCACTGTAGCTATAGTCGTCAGCGCTTATTTCCGCTTCGATCATCTGTTCTGTTCCCGCCAGATGATATACGGCTATCGCGGCCGCGTCGTTCGCTAAAGGCGCGATTACCCGGTAAGGTTGGATATTTCCATCAAGCGACACATCCTTAACCGCGGCGGTGGGATATTCCAATTTTAGACTGTCCGGCAATGGCGCAGCCGGAGCCTTGGGCCGTATCAGTTCCCCGTCCTCATAGCACAACGGCATGATGTTTTCAGGCGCGAAGTCTTCCGGGGCGTCGGAGAGATAGACCGGACCGCCTGAAAGCGCTTTAGAAACCGCCATCATCCGGGCGCAAAGGGCGTCGCTGGAATGGAACATATCATGGTCGCACCAGGTGAATTGACCTTGCCAAGGGATATTGGCGTATGACTGAAAAAGATGTTCCCGCGCCTTGTCCGCCTTGCCCTTGTGGTAATCGCAGCTGCAGCGGGATACATTGCTGAAAGAGGCGTTGAAAAAATTGAATGGATCTTGCGCGTTGCAGTTTAATAACTGCAATTGGTGGCTGGTCAGTTGCGTTTCCAGGGCCCTGTTCATGCGCCACGAAGCGCGATGAGGATTCATTATTGCAGTACGCTCCTGATTCTTCAGCGCGTTCTGCCATTCCTTTGTTCCGGCATAATATGCCAGGGAGAAGGACATGAAGTCCACTTTGATAAAATCAAACCCACTTGCGCCGCCAAGCAGTCCGTCCATAAAGCGGTTCGACGATTCCCGGTCGTCTTCCGGCATCGCACCGCCGGTCGGCAAGGTCAACAGACTATCGGTTAAACCGCCAAAATCATTATCATCAGGATTGAGGCCGATCATTCCACCCATAAACGGGAACCATAATCCGAACCATTTTATTCCGGTATCGCCGGCTTTATTCAATAATGGACCATAGCCGGCCGGGAATTTGTCAGGATCGGGAGAATAACTCCTCAGCCGTCGCATGAAGTATTCGTCGGTCGGGTCATAGTTCTGGTGTCCGTCGTCGACAAGCATAAAGCGCACCGGGGCAGGGGACGCGTTTATCTTATCAACGGTTTCGCACAATAGTTTTTCATTGATATCCAGGTGATATTCTTCCCATGAGCACCAGCCCAGATATTTGAACATTTCGCCGTATTCTTTGGTTTCCCGCAACTTGAATGAGGGTATTACTTCTGAAGCCAGTTTAAAAGTTTCCGCGTATACCTGATATGGATTTTCGGATTGAGCCCAGGCACATAAATTTTTTTCGCCTTTGATTTCCTCCCGGCCCAGCGTACCGAGCCGGAGGTTCATGCCGCCGTTCTCCGGCTGCAGCCAGCAGAAACTTTCTTCATCCGCCAATGGTAAAATCCCCAGATATCCCTCAGATGTTTCAAGCAGCAGGAAACAACCGCCTTCGAACAGGTTGTTGAGATCATTTGTCACGAAAGGATGGATTCGGCAGCAGGCCACCGGCCAGTGGGTTTCCGGGGCGCAGTAGTAGATTGCTGATGCAAAATCCGGCAGGTCAAGCTTAAAAGCGGTGTTGATTCCGCGCAGATCATCAATTGCAGAAGTTATTTTACGTGAAATTATTCCTGACGAACCGTTTATATTTTTAAAATCAATCATAGCTGTTTCCTGCCTTTTTTTGTTTTACCTACACGGATTATATCATGTAATAAGTAATCTGCAAGCTTGATAAAAAAATTCCTCAATAAGATATCTTGTGCTACCAATACAAGTTATTCTATCGAACGATACTAAATTTGAGGAGTTTTAAATTGATAAAAAATAAATATCCGTGCATAATATTTTGTTAAAATTTGCATTTTTAACTAAAACGCGGCATATTGAAAACAGGGAATTGGTCTTCCGGTAAAATAGTTTTTAAATTAATAATATAAGGAAACGCTTGGGTCAACTTAATTGCAAGCGTTAGAAAACCTATAGTAAATCAAAAGATCCAACTTAAATGGACCGGGCCGGATTATTAATGGAGATACTCAATCTGAATTATTATTAAAAAGTGAGTTAAATGAAATATCTGCCGGTTCATGAGAAAAAGAAATAATAAGAGCAAAAAAACAAGCATAGAATCGATAAGATGTGAAAAAACATGGAGGGTATAAATGTATCAAAGAAGTGCTTTAATACTTTTGATTTCTTCTTCGGCTTACGCCGGCAAAGTTACAGTCTCACTTACTCCGTCCAAAAAGAAACCCGTCATTATCAAAAAATTAGTGACCAAATCCGGTAAGATTTACCACAATGCGGAAATAGATCAATGTGATCCCGGCGGCTTGGCAATTCTTCACGATGCTGGTTGTGCTACTATTCCGCTTGATGATCTTCCGCCAGACCTAAGAAAGAAATACGCTGACAAAGTGGCAGCGGTACAGGAGGCAAAACAAGAGGCAATCGATGCTATTAAAAGAAAACAAGCTGAAAAAATAGCAAGGACTGATTTATACATGCTTCCGTTTTACCAAAGAGAAAAATCAAAACAATGTTTCTACTGTAAAGGGACCGGAAGGACAAGCTATCGCAAAAGAGTAACCGGACCGCATAAGATGTGGACAAATATCACAGCATATGCTCAATGTACTCATTGTAACGGCAAAGGAAAAATGATTACCCCTGCAGAATTATCCATAAAAAAAATCAGGGCGACTCCTGAAGGGATCATTGCCATTTTGAACGGACCGGGCGCGCCGATTGATGCAGATCTAAGAATAACCCAGAAAGTTAGTGGAGGCTATTTGGGGGTTTTTGAAGAGAGATCGACAATACATGCAGGAGATACGTACAAAACTTCTATAAAAGATAAAAGAATTAAGTATGGCACAACAGTTTTTGTTGAAGGAATTCAAGACCAGCTAATCGATAATTCAACATACCGAAAACCAATTTGGGATATTGCTGAGACATACAATTATATAACTATCTTGAGAGCCGGCCGGACTGTTGCAAAGTATACCGCCGATCCCGACGTTGCCGCAAAAAAATATAAAATTGCCGATTAAAATGAAGCATTTTGTCTACATCTGAATTTTAATCTAATGGTGAGGACTTTTTCAAAAAAACTGAAGTAGTCTTCTGCTGATTTCATCAATAAGTATATTTAGCCACAGGCAGATTTTTTCTCAGGGCTTCGTAAAGTTGCTCGCTTTGGAACGGCTTGAGAATGTATTCCCGGAAACATGAGGTGTCGATGTTGTCGAGTTTGGGCATGGCCGCGGACATGGCGATCACCGGAATATCCGCCAGGTCAGGGTCCTCGTGGATTTTCAATGTAGCGGTATGACCATCCATTCTGGGCATTTTTATATCCATCAGGATTATGTCCGGAACGATTTTCTTGGCAGTTAATACCGCCGCCATCCCGTCAATCGCCTCATGAATCTCAAAATCGAACTTCTTAAGCAGAGATTTGATCAATGAGCGGTTGTATGCGATGTCATCGACAATCAATATTTTTCCAGTCATATTCAAGGGCTTTTGAGTATTAGACGCAAGGTCGGAATCAGCTTGACTTGAAACGGTTGCGAAGTGCAGCGGCAGTTCAACTGTAAACGTGGTGCCGTACTTAGGCTCACTGAAAATCTCAATATTGCCGTCCATCAGTTGAACTAATTGATTAGTAATGGTCAGGCCGAGTCCGGTTCCGCCGTATTTTACTACATCCTGGCCGTCGCATTGGGTAAAAGCCTGGAAGATGCGTTTCTGCTGATCCTTTGGAATGCCGATCCCGGTATCTTCGACCGCAAAGAACAGTTTATTGTCTCTGGCGTAACTTTTAATCTTGATATAGCCTTTTTCCGTGAATTTGATCGCGTTTCCAACCAGGTTGATCAGAATTTGCCGCACCCGCAAACTGTCGGTCATTATGGTCCGGTTAAGATTGGCGCTGATTTCGGTTATTATATCGAGATTTTTACTTTGCGCTTTCCATTGGAACATGTTGTAAGTTTCGTCAAGAATATTGGAAATATCGGTTTCTTCATATTTGATCTCAAGTTTGCCTGCGTCGATCTGCGATAAATCAAGAATATCATTGATCAACCGGAGCAGCACATTGCCGCCGTTTTTGATGTATGAGACATATTTACGCATTTCCGGATCAGCCAGCTCCATGTCAAGAATCTCGGAGAACCCGATGACGGCGTTCAACGGAGTTCTGATCTCATGGCTCATGTTGGCGAGAAAAACACTTTTACTGCGGTTCGCCAGTTCGGCCTGTTCCTTATGGTGAATAAGCTCCTGCTGAAAATTCTCGAGCAGATCGCAAATAGGGACAGTACCGATAAAATCGCCGTTTTGAGCGGTAACAATAACCGGATCATATTGAGTATCGTGAGATCGCTGCATGGCGTTTTTTGCCACTTCGCTTATGGCCGCGTTTTCTTTTACGGTTAAAAACGGCTTGGTCGGCAGGGCGTCAACCATTTTATCTGCAAACAGCGCAAATCCAAACGCGCCTCCGGTTTTGTCGTAAAAAAAGTTTTTGGTAATTATGTTTTGCGGTTTGTAATCATCGTTCAATGTAACCAGATGTGTCACTATAGCGCTTTTCCTGAAAATCTTGTCCACCTGTTTGCATGAGATTGTATTTGAGATAAACGTGGGCGGGCGTTGCGCAAGGTCGCCAATGGTGATCTCATTACTTCTTTCGCTGTTTTTCATTTTTCAATTCTTTTCAATATTCTTCTGCAATCTGTTAATATTTTACAAGCCTGACCGGGGAAAAACAATCATCTTAATGTATAACTAACTTATTACTATTAATTTCTTATTTTTTAACGGCCGAACATTGAACGAATATTGTTCGCAGTATATATTTCGTCCTCTTTTTATAATGGAAATCTGGAGGATATGAGTTATGAGGAGCTTTCTTATTTCAATTTCGTTTTTTCTTGTTATAATTGTAGCGGCGTTGATTTTGGCCGTTTCCAGTGCTCGAGAGAGAGCCCATAAAGCTGATAAACAAAAAAAGATTGATTCAGTTAACTCAAAACTTGATAAACTTAGCAACGCCACTGGCCTTAATATTGCAATCCCGGAGAAAATTGTTCCGGTATCGAAAGATGATCTGACAAAAATAGCTGAGTGGTCATCTAAAGCCGGACAATATATAAAAAATTATTGTCCGGATAAAACAGAGGTAACTCTTGAAAATTGTGATTTGGCATTCAGAAAATGGCAGTCAACGGAAAGGCCCCGGTATACAAAAGAGGAAACCATACTCATTCTCGGGAGCTATTTGGGACAGCAATGTGTAAAAAAATTACAGATGGAGTGGGTGGTAATAGATGATAAATACGGACAGTATTGTGCTGTTCGTCATGCTAAATACAAGATTGTTTCTGCTCCGTTTTCATGTGTGGAAAAACGAGTGATAAGGAAGCAGTATAATTTTATGGCTCCGGTTTTTAATCAATTGGATAAGTCTATTAAAAATAAGGGCGGTTTTGAAGAATAAGGCCTTGTTTAATTTTGTAATTCCTCCTGGGATATATGAAGTCGAAAACAATCTGAAAGCAGTATAAAAATGATTTGGTATTATCTTGTTCCAAGCCTCTTTTTGATGTTTGTTAATGTGGCTGCTAACGAAGTTATCAGATTTACGAGGAAAAAAGACAATTCAACCGCCGCAGCGATTGCCTCGATTGCTGCTCCAACCAGCGATTTTTTTATTGTCATGCTGATTGCGGTTATTTTGATAATATGGGAATTTGATTCTTGGCGGGGTGAACTGCTTGAGCCCTATCGCTCCTACTTGAATCATGCCGCCGACGCAATCGGCTACTGCATGCTTGCAGTTACCTTTTTCAATTTTTACTTTATGGTGGAATGGGTTGGGCATTGTCTGGCAACTATAATTACAAAAGGATGTATTATCGCCCAAATATGTTTAAGTTCTGGATTTTCCATATATTACTTGGGCCGTCTTGTATATGGGGTTTCTTCCAGGAGTGGTCCGGGGTATGCCATAGTGATATTAAGCATATTCAGCACGGTCGTCCTGGCGCCTTTGCTGTGGTGGTGCCTTATTTACGTTACTCGAAAAAGAGCCGGGATGCTTACCGAATGGTATATTACCGAAATTGTCGGGCGTTGGAACAGTGCTGAGGCCGTGAAATATATGAAGTCGGAAGACGCGTTTCGCAATTTAGCGTTGAATTTCAGGAAGAATAAGCAGACATGGGGTGACCTGGTTTCAATTGATAAAGGATTATCAATCTGCATGATTAGTTTCTCGTTCTTTCCGCTGGGGAAATTCAGGATCATGGCATGTTACACCTGTAAATTTGCCAATAAAGAAAAAACTGTTTCGATAAATGGCTCCTTTACCTGGAGAAAAGGTTTTGTTGTGGAAAAAATGGCGATGCATCAACTCCCATGCTTTTTGATCGATTAAATGCTTTTTTTAAGGATGAAATATTTTAAAAAGCAGTAAATCCATGCTATATTACACTTTTGTCAAGTATTTCAATTCAGATAAACAGGAGTGTTCCAATATGAGCAAAGCAGAAATGCCCAAAGCCTATGAACCGGCTGAGGTCGAGGCCAGGTGGTATCCCGAGTGGGAGAACCGCGGCCTTTTTCACGGTACCCCGAATCCGGATAAAAAACCTTATTCGATCGTTATTCCGCCCCCGAACGTGACGGGTATTCTGCATCTGGGACATGTTCTGAACAACACACTGCAGGATATTCTGTGCCGCTGGCGCAAGATGCAGGGATATGAAGTATGCTGGTTCCCCGGCACCGACCATGCCGGGATTGCCACTGAAAGCAAAGTTGACAGCGTTCTGCGTAAAGAAGGCAAGTGCCGCGATGATTTCGGCCGCGAGGAATTTATTGAAAAGGTCTGGGACTGGCGTGAGGAGTACGGCGGTACGATCATCAAGCAGTTACGTCGCCTCGGTTCGTCCTGCGACTGGGAACGCGAACGTTTTACCATGGACGAGGGCCTTAGTCATGCCGTCCGCAAGGTTTTTGTCGATCTCTATGAGAAAGGCTATATTTATCGCGGCAGCCGCATGATCAACTGGTGTCCGGTTGCCAAAACCGCGCTTTCGGATGAAGAAGTTATCTATCGCGACGTCCAGGGCAAGTTCTATCATTACAAATATCCGCTGTCAGACGGCTCCGGCGCGCTGGTTATTGCCACCACCCGGCCAGAAACCATGTTCGGCGATACCGCCGTTGCGGTTCACCCTGACGATGAACGTTATAAGGACCTGATCGGTAAGACCGTTGATCTGCCGTTGACTGACCGGAAAATTCCAATTGTCGCGGACCAGCATGCCGATCCGGAAAAGGGAACCGGCTGCGTAAAGATCACTCCGGCCCACGACCCGAACGACTTTGAAGTCGGGCAGCGTCACAACCTGCAAATGCTCAAGGTTATGAACGACGATGCGTCAATGAACGAGAATGCCGGTGAAAAATATGCCGGTCTGGACCGTTTTGAGTGCCGCAAGCAGGTTATCAAGGACCTCGAAGAACTCGGTCTGATGGTTCAAATCGAGGATATTACTCACGCGGTTGGTTATTCCGAACGCGGCGATGTGCCGATTGAAACAATTGTCAGCGCCCAGTGGTTCTGCAATATGAAAGAACTGGCAAAACCGGCGATAGCGGCTGTAGAAGAAGGCAAAATCAAATTCTATCCGGAACGCTGGACCAAGACCTATTATCATTGGATGGAGAACATTCAGGACTGGTGCATCAGCCGCCAGATCTGGTGGGGACACCGTATTCCGGCCTGGTACAACGATACCACCGGTGAAGTATATGTCGGCATGGAAGACCCGACCGATGGCGGTCCGTGGCGTCAGGAGGAAGACGTTCTCGATACCTGGTTCAGCTCGTGGTTGTGGCCGTTTTCGGTCATGGGCTGGCCGAAAGAAACACCGGAACTGGATTATTTCTATCCGACATGTGATCTGGTTACCGGTCCCGATATCATTTTCTTCTGGGTTGCCCGGATGATTATGGCAGGTTACGAGTTTAAAGGCGATCTGCCGTTCCGCAATGTTTACTTCACCAGTATCATTCGCGACGATAAAGGGCGCAAGCTTTCAAAATCACTTGGCAACTCGCCCGACCCGCTGGATGTTATCGACACCTACGGAACCGACGCGATGCGCTTTTCGATCATCTATATCGCTCCGGTCGGTATGGATATCCGTTACAGCAACGAAAAATGCGAACTCGGGCGTAATTTTGCCAATAAATTGTGGAACGCCTGTCGTTTCCGCAAGATGCAGGGCCCGGTTTCTCCCAACTTCCGCGATCTGGCCGGAATCGACTACGATTCGCTTGCCGCGGATGAAAAGTGGATGATCTCCTGGATCAACGAAACGATCAAGCAGATGAACAGTTCGCTGGAGGAGTTCCGTTTCCACATGGCCGCGCATGAAATTTACGAACTGGTCTGGAACTCGTTCTGCGACTGGTTTATCGAAGCCAGCAAGGTTCGTTTGTACGGCGACGATACCACCAAGGCCAAAACGCTGGCGGTTCTTGACTTCGTTTTGTTCAAGATTCTGCGTCTGCTGCATCCGTTCATGCCGTTCATCACCGAGGAACTGGCCCATCAGCTTGACTTCCTGAATGATAACGAAAGCATTATGAACGAAGAGTTCCCGAAAGAACTGCATAATAAGGCGATTCCCGACCTGATGGAACGCGATCCGGATATTCTGGACCTGGTTGAAGCCAAATTCCAGTTGATCAGGGCAGGGCGCAGCCTGAAAGCGGACTATGAGATTCCGCCGGCCAAAAAGGTCAAATACTATATTCAGGCGGTTGACGAAAAGAACGCGGAATTCCTTCAACAGGAATCCGAGTGTCTGATCCGCATGATGAATGCCGAAGACGTTGAAATCGGTTTGGCCGAACATGACGCGTCCGATGGCCTGGCTCCGTCAAAAATGGCGAATGCCGGGACGATCTACCTGCCGCTGGCTGGTCTGATCGACATCGAAGCGGAAATGCAGAAGCTGGACAAACAGAAAAAACAGATCGTCGGCTGGATCAAAGGTTCCGAAGCCAAGTTGTCGAACGAAAGATTCGTCGCCAACGCACCGGAGCAGGTTGTCGCCGACGCCAGAACCCACCTGGAAGAATTGAAAGACAAACTCTCCCGCGTGGATGAACTGATTGCCTCCCTAAAAGGCTGAAGACATAGTCATAAGTAAAAATCCGAGAGGAAAAGCATTTGGCAAAAGTGCTTTTCCTCTTTTTAATTATACAGCAAGTGAATGTCGGTCTTCAGACCGGCGTCCGGTATTAGTTTGTATGATCCTTAAATGTCGGGATCTTCTTGATGGTGTTGATGACATGGTCGACGCTGATCAACCGGCTGCACTCAAACTGTCGTTCGGTGTTCTTATGACGCGGACACCACAGAAAATCGAAGTGGTCGAAATCGCAGCGCATATCATTCCAGCAACTGTGGCAGGCGTGGTAGTTGATGACTCGGTATGGAGTCTCAAATTCATTTGTCGGATGGGTGAAACCGCTGATCATCACTACCGGTACTTTGCAGCACCAGGCGATCCAGGCCAGCCCGCTTGACAGTCCGATAAAGAAATCGGCGTCTTTGATCAGGTTAACCCGCTCCTGCAACGGAATATCCCCGGTGAAATCCTCGGCTCCGTTAGGAATCTGATTCCAGTTGATGCCGGCTCCGTTAACCGGGGCTTTGTCGATACAGAGTACGCGATAGCCGCTCTTTTTAAGAAATTTAACCGTTTCCAGCCAGCCGACCGGGTTGTTCCAGTATTTCGCCTGAGTACTGCTCTGAACCGCAATGCAGACATAAGGTTCCTTGATTTTGCGCGGAGCGGACAAATCGAAGCGCGGCGGCAGGTCGGACGGATCGACCCCGAGAATATATCCAGCCGTGCGATGCAGCCCGATATACCTGAAGTCTATCGGCTGATTGTCAACATTGCCCTGAAAGAACAGTCCCATGTAATAACAGGCATACGGCGAATAGTTCAGAGTGTCTTCTTTGTTGATAAAGGTGATGTCCGGATACTGGTTGCGAACCAGATCGGCAATCCAGGGGGTCATGACGCAGATAACCTTACAGTCATGTTTCTGCTGGAATCTTTCAACATATGAAAACCAGCCGATGGAATCGCCAATGGTGCCGACCGGCAGCTGGATCATTACGTCCTTGCCTTTAGCGTCATATTCATGTTCAAAAATCGGTTCGGTGCCGCCCTTGCGGAATATCTGGAGCCGGAATTTGATAAAAAACTTTTTGACGCTGGTAACCATCGCTTCCTGATCGATGTCGGCATTATAAAGAATAGTTCCGGTTTCAATGTCAATAAAGCAAATACGGTAGCCGCCTCTGGGGAACTTGACGCGGATACCTTCATTGAAGTCGAATCTGATTCCTTCAATCGCCTCCATGGTGGGGATTTCCGGAACGTTTCCATATATCGTCGGTTGTACTGGCGCTTGGGGCAGGGCTGCCTCCGGGGCGTTTTCCGGTCCGACATTGATTTGTTCAGGGGTTACGGAAATAGTATCATTTTTCAATGAATCAGGCGTTACATAAATATTATTAGTCTCCACGGTTCTCCTCTCAAGCCATTAATGGCATGTAATTAGATATAAATTGCATTTTGAGAATTCATAAAACAATACTTATTGTACGTTAAATCAAGACTATTTCAAGCTGAATACATTGAATTTTAATAAATTTTTATCAGTAACTTATCCTTATGATGTGCGGTAAAAAATTAGCCGCCGTAAATTTTTGAATAATTCAGGTTAGTTGGTTTTCCGGTATTCCTGAGGAGATATGCCGAAATGCTTTGTAAATGTTCGCGTGAAAGAAAACGGCAGTACATAGCCGCATTGTGACGCGATGACATTGATGGGGTAATCAGTCCGGGTCAAGAGCGTTTGAGCCAGCTCCATGCGTATTTGGGTAAGGAGCTGATACGGGGATTTTCCCGTTTGCTGTTTGCATACCGAAAAGAAGTATGAAGGGGAAAGACCGCATGCTTCCGCCATGTGCCGGATGGTCCAGTCCCGCTCCGGGCGCAGCCGGAGTTTCGCCAGCAGTTTGTCGATGGATGGTTCGTTGTATTCCGGTTGAACCGCAATATCCTGTTTAACTATCGAAACGATCAGGTTGGCAATGTTTCTGCGGACGTTTGGACCGGTAGTTGAATTGTAACGCCCGTGAAGCGCTGTTTCCATCAGGATGAAGATTATTTGCAGATTGGGCGACGGTTTATGAGTGAATGATAAATTGTTTTCCGAATCCTGCGGCCGGACAAGAAAAAACACACAGTCGGAAGGCTCCATTGCTTTGAATAACTGGAGCTTCCCGGCCGGCATAGCGAATAATTCACCGGCTTTCAGTTCGCCTTTTACTGAACCGTATACATAAGCGTATGCTCCACTCCGACAATACATAATAACATGTTTGCGCGGCTTGGGGTAATTGATGATATATCCCGGAACATGATGCGCGATCGCCGACATGACAATGCCGTTCCCAAACCATTCCAGACCATCCGGCAAGTCGGAAAAATCAAGCAGGTTTTCAACGCATCCATGCGGAATAATAATAGTTTTTGCAAGGTTTTTCATAGTTATTGCAAGTCCCGGGTTATGGACATTTTAAAACAATAATGTATTATCATTAATATCAACTCTATTCTTAAAATAACCGTAAATAATGCAATTTCAAAAGGAATTATGGGATGAAAGCAAAAATAACAATTCATCGTGATTTTGTTATCGGAAAAGTTGACGAACGTATTTTTGGCGGGTTTGTTGAACATATCGGCAGATGTGTTTATGACGGCATCTACGAACCCGACCATCCCGCTGCCGATTCCGACGGTTTTCGCAACGACGTTGCGCAACTGGTAAAAGATTTGAATATGCCGGTGACCCGTTATCCGGGCGGCAACTTTGTTTCCGGTTATAATTGGCATGATACGGTGGGGCCGAAGGATCAGCGTCCTGTCCGAAATGATTATGCCTGGGAGGCTAGAGAACCGAATCAAGTCGGAATCGATGAGTTCATTAAATGGTGCCGCAAAGTTAACTCCGCTCCGATTATGGCGGTCAACCTGGGAACCGGAACAGCACAATCCGCTCAGGAACTGGTTGAGTACTGTAACTTTCCGGCCGGAACATATTGGAGCGATCAGCGGCGGAGTAACGGTGCAGATCAGCCGCATGGCATCAAATTGTGGTGTCTTGGCAATGAAATGGACGGGCCATGGCAGATTGGACATAAGACCGCGGAGGAATATGCGCGAATTGCACACGAAACCGGCAAGATGATGAAAATGGCGGATCCGTCGATTGAACTGGTCGTCTGTGGCGCAAGTACTCGTAATATGCCGCATTTCGCAACCTGGGATGCCCGAGTGCTGGAGGAAACTTTTGAGATTGTCGATTATATTGCGCTTCATGCATACTTCGGCTGCAGAAAGGACGAGTCCGGAAAAATGGATTTTCTGGCAGCTCCGGAGATACTGGACCGGCAGATCAACGATATTATCGCCGCGTGTGATTTTGTTGCGGCGGAAAAGAAGTCAATGCGCAAAATGAATCTCGCTCTTGACGAATGGAACGTATGGTATCGGGCGCATGCCAAAGACAACCCCGAAACAGCCTGGCAGGTTGGGCGTCCCCTCCTTGAAGAAATCTATGATATGGCCGATGTTATCGTGGTCGGCGGCTTATTAATGACGATGCTTGATCATGCCGACCGGCTTAAAATTGGTTGTCTTGCACAGGACGTGAATGTTATAGCGCCGATTATGACCCGCAAGGGCGGCGGAGCCTGGAAACAGACTATCTATTATCCATTCTATTATACCTCTAAATACGGACGTGGAACGGTATTGCGTCAGCACCTTGAATCACCGTCTTACGAAAGCCGGGATTATCCGCTTCCGGTCAAATACTTGAAAACGGTCGCCGTTTATCGGGAAGATGATCGGGAAATTGTCCTTTTTGCGATTAACCGCGCGATGACTGAAACACTCGATTTTGAGTTCTATATGAACGGTTTTTCACCGGAGGCGGTAATAGAAGCAATTGAAATCCATCATAGCGAACTGGATGCCGTTAATACCGAAACGGCAGAAAACGTCGCCCCGGCAATGATTTCCGATTCCAGGTATTCCATATCCGGCACGACCTTCCAGGCGTCCTTGAAACCAGCTTCCTGGAACATGTTCAGAATCAAGGTGGACTGATCAGGATTTCATCCGGCGGTTATACGATTATAATTCATTCCAAATACAAAAAGATCTTACACATCAGAGCGTTATTTCGCTGCGCGCAATGACCGTATCCTGAAGCTCTTTTTCAAGACGGGTGAAATACTCGCTATAGCCGCCGATGCGGACAATCAAGTCACAGTGTTTTTCAGGTTCAACTTGAGCTTCCCGCATGGCTTTGGAATCAATCACTGAAATCTGCATCTGCATGCCGCCTTTCTGGAAATAGGTGCGTATCAGCCTGATAACCTTGGCCGCTTCCCGGTCATTTTGCCGTAAACTTTCACCGGCTTTGAAATCATTTCCAAGGGCTTTGGCAAGTTCCGTCGCGGACAGCGTTTTATCATCGAAAACCAGTTTTTTGACGACGGCAAGGCTGTCAATGGCGTTGGCAATACCTTGATACGTTACGGCCGACCAGATATAACGCGCGCCCCCCGAGTTGAACGATGACCGGTCATCCCCATCCGATTTAATCAGAAATCGTTCATAATTAAAATTTTTCGATTATCTATTAAAATACTCCAGGAACAGTCGATGGCGCTTCAATCTATGCTGAACACGTTACTGCCAAGACAGGATAAACGAAGAAATTCCACACACACACTATTGATTTATCCATTACCTTGTTGTACTTTAAAATATGATTTCGTTTGTAAGTGGGAGTTGATTACAGTCAAAGAAGACTTCCGTTTTTCATAAATAACAATTCACAGGAGGGAAAAATGTTCAAAAGAACATTGAGCACGGTCGTAATGCTGGTAATGTTTTATTGCGTGGGCATTCAGGCTGAAGACAAAACTCGCGAAGCAGATCACCAGGCATTGCGGGCATTGAAAGACAAGGTAATAACGGCACTTAATACTCGTGACATGAAGTTGCTGAACTCGTGCTTCGCTTCCAGGTTTGCCTTTACCTCGGTTAATCAAATCACGTTGACTTCTCCCGGACAGGTGGAGGAGTTTTTTCAAAAGACTTTCGATGGCCCCGACTCAATGCTGGCGAGTATGAAATGTAAGCCGGAGGCTGATATCCTGACCCGTTTCATTGATGCCAATACCGGATACTGTTACGGCTCAAACGAAGAGACCTACAAGCTAAAGGACGGACGTGAAGTTGTCCAGCATGCGCGGTGGACTGCCGTAGTCGTCAAAGAAGACGGTAAATGGAAAATCGCGGCGGCCCATGCCGGAGTTGATTTTTTAAATAATCCGGTCTTGAATCATGCCATCGGGATGGGGTATAAATTGTTGATCTGCGGTTTTATCGCCGGACTGATTGTCGGATTGCTGATTATGCTGGTTATTCGAAAGTTGAGGACAAAGGCACCAACGCAGGCATGAAGGACGATGCGGCTAAAATGGCCGACCTCGGCCCGGGAAAATGCTTACTTATACTACTGTTAAACAGTATTCCGTTTTTTCATGCGTTACTTGTGATGGGGTTGTTCTTTTATCCATGGGAACGCGTTTGGATCAGATGTCTGAGCGGAATCGGATGTCTTTATCTGCTGCCGCCGGTTGTCGCGCGAATCTTCGGGATCATAATGCCGATCAAGAGATCGCGCATAGCTGTAGGCAGCAGAGAATATTTTACCTGGTGGGCTTTGGCTAATATGCAAATGATCTTTTGCCGTTTGCCGTTTCTGGAGGAATTACTGCGGCTGATTCCAGGCGTTTACAGTAACTGGTTGCGGCTCTGGGGCGCTAAAATCGGGTGTTTGACTTACTGGGCCGCCGGAACAAAGATATTGGACCGGCAATGCCTTGAAGTTGGTAACAATGTCGTTTTTGGCGCAGGGGTCAGGATAAACGCCCATGTCCTGGTAAAAAATGATGCCGGGCAGCTTGAATTGCTGTTAGCTCCGATTAAAATTGGTGATAATGTCATTGTTGGCGGCTATTCGTTATTGACGACGGGAACGGAAATTGCCAATGGCGAATTTACCAAAGCACTCCTGACTTCTCCGCCATTCAGTCATTGGGAAAATGGTTCCAGAACAAAAAACGATATAAATGCTGAATTATGATCTGTGATATCCACGTCCATGCAATTGAACTGAAAAGTCCTGCGGGACGCGAACGTGCCGCGAGTTTTCGGCGGAGATTGCCGGGGCGCTTAATATTTAAAGAATCGGATATTGAATCATATGACGGCAGCTATATGGCTGAAGCGCTCGAAAAAAGCAGAATGGTTGATGGCGCGGTTTTTCTGGCTATGAATGGAATGGCGACAAAAGATGAAACAGCAAACAGGAGCGACGCATTTAAGGTCAGCAACGAATATGTTGCGGGACTGGCGGCTTCGCATCCTAAGGTATATTACGGTGCAAGCATAAATCCATTCCGGAAGGATGCGTTGGCGGAATTGGAAAAAGCTGTAAATGCCGGAGCATGCCTGGTAAAATGGATACCATCTGCTCAGAATATCGATCCGGAAGACAGTCGCTGCATACCGTTTTACGAAATGTTGGCGCATTATCGCATTCCGTTGCTGAGCCATACCGGGAACGAGCATTTCATGTCACGCGGGGCCAACCGACTTAACGATCCGGAAAAACTTATGCCGGCCCTGGAAAGAGGGGTTACCGTTATAGGAGCGCATTGTGGAGCCAGAATGTTTCTGCATGAGAGATGCTATTTCAAGCATTGGCGAAGAATGGCGCTGGACTACGAAAACTTTTATGGTGATACCGGGGCATTCATTCTCCCGACCCGCATTAAATACCTCAAATTGTTATTAGCCGACAAGAGGCTGCTTGAAAAAGTCCTGTACGCTTCTGATTTGCCGATGAAACCGTGGTTTTGGAGTTGTTTTTTTCGCTTAGGGAGACGCACCATTACTGACATAGCCGCAGAGCATAATCCGTTCGACCGTCATTGTCTGGTCTACAAGAAGATGGGGTTTCCGGATGCCTTTTTTGCCAGGGGATCAACCCTGTTGCGGCTTCCGGAAGAAAAGCGGTTGAAGGAGGTCTCAAATGAATAAAGTCTGGCATTTACCTTGGACCGCTGATAACGTTCCGCATGGTGTTCTTGATATCAATCGCGGCTGCAACATTACCTGCCGGGCCTGTTACAATGAAGCGTCGCCATACCATAAATCATTGGAAGAGATTACCGGTGAACTTGATGCTATGACGAAACTGCGCCGGATTGATTCTCTTTCACTGGCCGGAGGCGAAGTGACTCTTCACCCGCACTTGCCGGAGATTGTCAAACTGATCAAACAACGTGGTATTTCCGTGGAAATATTCTCCAACGGGCTCTTGCTGAACGATGAATTGCTTGACCGGTTAAGTGAGGCGGGAGCGGATTTGATCTTTCTGCACATTGAGCCGACCCAGCAGCGTGATGACCTGCCGCCATCACCGACATTCGACGATTGCCGGCAACTGATAGAAGAAAAATCGATGCAAATCAATGCCCGGGGGATGGACGCTGGAGTGGTGTTCACTGCTTGTGATGACCGGGAATTACCCCTGTTCGTTGATATGGTCATTAATATTCCATCCATAACCTACTTGCTGGTTACGCTCTGTCGTGATAACTCTCAAATCGCCTGGGTAAAAGGTGATGTGCTTGCTGGAATGCGGGGAGAAGCCGGACCGGCAGCTGCCGCTCCAGGCGTACCGCAGATTGATGCGGTTGCGAAATTGCTTAGTGAACAATATCAGATAAAGCCATTTGCCAGAGTCAGTTCCAATGTTGATAAAACCCAGACGCGCTGGTTGTCATATCTACTTGGCGTGGTTGATCTTCCCGGCGGCAGTAGTCGCCACTCCGCCTGCCGGGCCGGACTGATCGAAAGAAGTTATCTCAAGGCCTGTTATTGGTTGAAACGGCGTTATCCTTTTTATACCCGGCAGAACTCCGGGCAGTTCCGGCTGCAACTGCTGTTGAACGCTCTGAGTGGCGGTTGTTTTTCCGGCAACCTGAAATTGCTGCTGCATTCGCTTCGATCACAGGCAAAACTTAAAGCGTTACGGATATTGTTGCAGAAACCGGCGGAAGTTGCCGAAGACGGAACCGTGATTCATTGTCTGAACTGTCCCGACGCCACTATCAAAAACGGTTGCCTGGTTCCGCTGTGCCTGGCCGACAAAGTCAGGGAGGATTAATGATGAAGATTCTGCTGATTATGCCGGACGCCCATATGCACACACTTCGCATTGGCCGATTTACCCGCTCAATGCGTGAAATGCCGTTGTCTATTTGCACATTGGCGGCAATGATTTCCGATATTCCCGACTTGGAAATTAAGTTGATTGACGGAAGCGTGGAAGAGGTACCGATGGATTATCCGGCCGATCTGGTTGGCATAAGCGTTCTTACCGGTTGCGCCGTTTCAGCTTACGAGATTGCGGATCATTACCGGGAACGCGGCGTACCAGTAGTTCTTGGCGGCGTGCATGTGACGATCCTGCCGGGAGAAGCCGCCAACCACGCAGACGCCGTCATGATTGGCCGGGGAGAGCAAACCTGGCCGGAACTGGTGCGGGATTTCATGCGCGGGGAAATGCGCAAGGTATATCGCGAACACCCGATTGAAGGAGATATGCTTTTTGATGTACCGTCTCCACGGTATGATTTGCATCGCAAACACGGCTATATGCTGCCATACACAATTCAAGCGACCCATGGCTGTCGCCGCAAATGTGATTTCTGTACGGTTCCCGTGGTATCCCGAAGATATTTAAAACGACCCATTGCCGATGTAATCAGGGATTTGCGTAACGCGTCAGGACGCTATATTGCTTTTAACGATGTCAGCCTGGCGGACGACCCGCAATATGCGAAAGAATTGTTCGAGGCAATGATTCCGCTGAAAAAACGTTGGGGCGGTCTGACTACCGTAGATATTGTGAAGGACCATGAATTATTGGACTTGATGGTGAAAAGCGGTTGCTCCTATCTGTTGATCGGCTTTGAATCAACCGAGGAAACCGTCCTCAGGCAGATTCACAAAGGCTTCAATCAGCCGGTGAATTACCATAGCTTTATGGAAACAATGCACTCGCTGGGAATTTCCATCCAGGGATGTTTCGTTTTCGGTTTTGACAATGATGATTCTAACATCTTCCGCCAAACGGTCGAAAGGGTACGAAAGTTGAAAATTGACATTCCCCGTTACTCGATTTATACGCCATACCCCGGAACCCGGCTTTTTCAACGACTTCAGCGGGAAAATCGAATTATCAGTTATAACTGGAACGATTACGATACTATGCATGTGGTCATCAAACCGGCAAAAATGACTCCGGATGAACTATATGACGGCTTTAAATGGGCCTATAAGGAGACTTTCAAGTTACAACACATCGTCGGTCGCATGAGAGGATTCGGATTGAACAGTACAATAAACTTCTGCGGTAATCTGGCTTATCGGATTTTTGTCAGGCGTCTTTACCATGAACCACGTTTTGCCACCCCGTATTCAATTGAGTGTCCCGGTTCAGCGCCTGAACCGGAATATTACGCTACTAATTTCAGGGAGGGGATGAGATGCCAAGGTTGATCTTGATCTATCCGGCGATGGGACGCCGTCCAGGGAAAAAATTCGTTAGGTCCTGGCAGCAGGAACCGCTGGCAATGGGGATATTAGCGGCGTTGACTCCGCAAGACTGGGAAGTCGTATTTTTTGATGACCGGGTTGAACCAATTGATTACACTCAGTCCGCTGACCTGGTTGGAATATCGCTTGAGACTTATACCGCCAGACGCGGATATCAAATCGCGGCAAAGTTTCGCGCGAAAAATATTCCGGTTGTCTTCGGCGGCTACCATGCAACTTTGTGTTCTGATGAAGCATTGGAACATGGGGACGCGGTCTGTACTGGAGAAGCCGAAGGCGTCTGGGAGAATATCCTGAATGATGCAGTAACCGGCAATCTTCAGTCGCGTTATGAGGCCACCGCAACATGTGATTTGAAAAACCTGAAAATCAGCCGGGAGATATTCAAAGGGAAAAACTATCTGCCGCTCTCCCTGATTGAAACCAGCCGTGGCTGCCCGATGAAATGTAATTTCTGTTCGATTACCGCATTCTACCGGGCAACCTATCGGCAGCGTCCGCCGGAGGATGTCGTAGAGGAAATCCGGGCGGCCAGGCATAAGTACATATTCTTTGTCGACGACAACTTTGCCGGGAATACGGAAGGCACCAAAGCCCTTTGCCGGGCAGTTAAGCCGCTGAAGCGAAAGTGGATTACCCAGTGCGGCATTACCGGATTGAAAGACCCTGGGCTGGTTCGCTTGATGGCGGAAAGCGGCTGCATTGGTCTGCTTATCGGCTTTGAGTCGTTAAATCCGGATAACTTGAGATCAATGAACAAAAAGGCAAATAAGACTGAAGAATACTCCGGAGTACTGGAATGTTTGAGAAAAAACGGGATTTTTGTTTACGGAACCTTTATGTTCGGCTATCCGGAAGACACGGCGGCAAGTTTTGACCTGAGTGTTGATTTTGCTATGCGGGAAAAAATGTTCATTGCCGCCTTCAACCATCTGGTTCCTTTTCCCGGAACTCCGCTCTATCAGGAACTTGAGCAAACCGGGCAGCTTAATAGCGAACGCTGGTGGCTGGACGATGATTTCTATTTCGGTCAAACCCCGGTTAATCCACGGAAAATGACGTCGCGGGAATTAGAACTTAACTGTTTGCGGGCCAGACGCCAATTTTTCTCTATTCGAGCGATCTTTCAGCGCGCCATGGATTTTAAATGCAACTGCTCCAGCCTGATGAACTTTTGGCGTTACCTGACCACTAATGCTTTGCTGCGCCGGGAAATATCCGGAAAGCGCGGCACCCCGCTGGGAGTCAAGGATGAAGCGTAAGACGGAGAAAGCACTATGAAATCAGGACTGCATTTTCGTCTGGCTACTCCTGACGACGACCAGGCGATCCGTCGATTGCTTCTGGGGACTGAAATGGACGGCTCTTTGGCATTGGCTTATGATTACGGTCAATCCTTTAACGCGGCGCTGGAGACACAGGGTTATGATCCTGTTGTCATCGCCGCTGAAAAAGATGGAATCCTTGTCGCGGTGGGAGCAGTAACGCGACGGCAGGTTTATTTGAATGGAGTATCGACTGAAATCGGTTATCTGAGCCATTTGCGGATAGCTTCGGATTCCCGCAAAGCTTTGGTCCTTGGTCGGGGATATCGTTTCTTAAAAGAGCTGCAAAAAGAGCTTAATGTTCCTTTTCATCTCAGTTCGATCATAACCGGTAACGCCAACGCTGAGATCCTGACTGCCGGCCGCGCCGGATTTCCGGTTTATCGCTCAATTGCCGGTTATCGGACATTGCTGCTGCCTGTCTTTAAAAGTAGTAACCGGCGGCGTAAAACGTCCGGGACCCGGGTTGCCGGGGGAACGCAGGGTGATATTCAAGAACTACTTGACTTTCTGCATGTCGAAGGCGCAAAAAGACAGTTTTTCCCGGTTGTTACGGAACTGGAACTGACCGGAGAAAGCGGCCCACTGAGGAGTGTCGGAGTTAACAACTTTTTTATCGCACGTGATGAGAATGGTCAAATTGCCGGAACATTTGCCGTATGGGACCAGTCACAACATAAGAACATCATTGTACGAGGCTATAAAGGGCGTATGGCGGTTGCAAAGAAATTTACTGATTTAATCTGCAAAACCGACTTGTTGCCGGACTTGGAAAAGCCGGTTGAAATTAAACTGGCCTCATGTATTGCAATCCGCGATAACCGGTGCGATATATTTTCCGCTTTGCTTAACGCCGTCATCAACGATTTGAAACAAAACTCAACCGGCTATCTTGCCATCGGATTTGATTCAGGTGATCCATTATTGCAGGGAGTTCGCATGCCGTGGCACTTGACCCTGAAAAGCGATATATTTCAGGTCTACTGGCCCGATTTAACCGACCAGCCGCCAACGCTGGATGCGCGAGCCAAGTATTTTGAACTGGGGATGTTATAGTCGTATGAATAATCTCAAATCTGACATTATTACCGTTGACCAACTTACTCCGGATTTGCTTGAAGGCATGTTCAAATTGATGAGTGAGCATTTCTCCGGGGTGAAATATGCTTCATTTGAACATGATATTTACGAAAAAGAATGGGTGGCGCTGCTCCGGGACTCAACCGGCTCTGTCGGCGGTTTTTCAACCATGACAATCATGAAAGCCAATGTCCAGGGACAACCTGTCCGCGCTCTTTATTCCGGTGATACGATTGTCGCCGAACGATTCAGACAATTGTTCTCATTGGAACGGATGTGTATGCCGTTTATCTATCGGCGCGTACTGCAAAAGCCGCAGTTTCGCTGGTATTGGTTTATTATCTGCAAAGGTTACCGTACTTACCGTTACCTGCCGGTTCATTTTCGCCGTTACTGGCCGGCCCCCGGAATAACCACTCCGCCATTTGAACAGGAAGTGCTGAATGTGTTGGCTGAGATGCGGTTCGGAAATTCATTCAATCCGGAAACCGGAATCATTGCCGCCCCGGATGATTATGTCTTGCGCGACGGGATTGGCGATATCACTCAGCGCGAATTGCAAAAGCCGCATACCCGTTTCTTTGCCGATATTAATCCGGGCTGGAAGACTGGAGAACAGGTTGCTTGTTTAGTAGAGCTGCTTCCTGAAAATCTTCATCGCATGTCATGGCGAATGGTCCGCAAAGAATTGGATGTGATGCAATGAAGTCATTGCCAGTAAATTTTGCATGGTATTGTTCGACCTTACCGGGTTATCTCGCCTTTAGACGCGGGGTTCGTAATGTCCGTCGAACACAGTTACGGCGGATGCTTAATATTGTTGGAAAAGCGGCCGAAACCGAATACGGGCGAAAATATGATTTCGCGTCTATCACTTCGCTTGACGCTTTCCGTGAACGTGTTCCGATTGTTGAATATCAGGATTTGCAGCCTTATATCGAGGCGATGGCCTCCGGGCAGCCTGATGTTTTATTTCCCGGACTCCCCTGGTGTTTTGAACCAACCAGCGGGACCGGTTCCGCTAATAAGTTGATTCCATATAACCGCGCGCTTCATCAGGAATTCCAGGCGGGGATTGCCCCGTGGATATTTTCCATGTTCACGCGTAATCCAAAGCTTATGACCGGTCCGGCATATTGGTCGATTTCACCTGTCAGATCGCAATCGAAGTTTACATCCGGAGGCATCCCAATCGGCTTCCAGGATGATACTGCTTATTTAAACCGGGTGATGCGTTATGCTATGAAACACCTCATGGCCGTGCCTTGCGATGTTGCGGATTCAGACACGATTGATGAGTTTTATTGTCGTACCATACTGCATCTGTTGACCGCAAAATATCTGACGCTTATTTCAGTATGGAATCCAAGTTTCTTGACAATATTGCTGGGAACTCTCCAAAACAATTCCGAGACTCTAATTGACGAAGTTGCCGCGATTGATCCGGGCCGGGCGCAAGAGTTGCGTCAAATCATAGATGTTAAACCACGCAGTCCTATTTCCTATACTGAAATCTGGCCGAATCTGCAAGTGATCAGTTGCTGGGCCGACGCGGCTGCAAAAATCCCATCCCACCAGTTAAAGGAGAGTTTTCCCAATGTCAAAATTCTCTCGAAAGGTCTAATCTCGACGGAAGGCTTTATTTCATTGCCATTGGAAGGCCTGGCGGCTCCGGCACTGGCAGTGAACTCCCATTTCTATGAATTTATTCCCGACAATAATCCTGATGAAATCGTCAATGCCTGGGAACTAGAAAATGGTCGTCTTTATTCAGTGGTAATTACTACCGGCGGCGGGCTTTATCGTTACAAACTGCACGATATGGTTCAAGTAAAGGGATTCTACCACCAGTGTCCGTTACTCGAATTTATCTGTAGAGACAACACAACGTCCGATATTTGTGGCGAGAAACTGCATGAAGCATTGGTGCTGGAATCCCTGCAGGAAGTCTTTTCCGACAAACTTCCGGGATTTGCGCTTCTCGCCCCAGCAGACAATAACGGCCTGCAACCAGACCATTATGTCTTATATCTAGCCGGTTGGGATGACCTGTCCGCAGTAACTTTGGAGAAGAAACAACAACAATTCGACCAGTTGCTATGCCGTAATTTTCATTACGCATATTGCCGTGAACTCGGACAGCTCAAAACAGTGAAGTTTACCGTTCTCAATATCAGTCCGGAGCAGGCAATGCAAAAATATATAGACGCATCCACAGCGTCAGGACAGAAAATCGGCGACATCAAACCAACCGTCTTGAGCAGCAGGGTTGGTTGGGGCCAAATATTCACCAACGATTGAAATCAAAAGCAACTAAAACCCCGTTCACAACGTCAACCGACACAACCACTGAATAAGCTGCGAGCCGAGGGAAAATCGCAGCATTAAATATAAGTCCCGGATGGGCTATTTTTTATTGTCTTAATCCGGTACTGATATTTTTATCTACGCCACCTGGCAGGCTGCACAAGTCCGACTATCGTCGAGCAAAGTTAATTTTGTCTATATCTCCGGACGGATAGACAGCTTTAACGTTGCTGGAATACTATTTTTAAACTAAAAAATATTGAAGGGGTGGGAGTCGAGGAGAATTTACATAAGAGTTTAATTGAGAATTTTAATATAGATCTATCAAATTTAGTTGATGAAGTGGATTATCAATTTATCTCCGAAAGTCAGTCTTTCATTTAAGATTAACTTATCAGAATCCAAATTTATTGCAAGTATAGATCATAAATTCAACAGTTGATTGTTTCTTGTAGCTTATGAGTATTAAGTGCTGTATTTTGTAGGCTCATAGTAATTAAAACCGTAAACATCCCAATATTGAGATCGCTAAATCAACACATTTTATCGTCTATTTATTGGGATATCAAATTTTATGATTTTATAATTTGTATTTTTAAAAGACATAGTATATGTTTAACTAAGCGGAAGCAGTTTGAAATAATTTAAGCAGATAAAAAACATCTAATTTTTTTGTGTTAAAATGAAATTCAAGTATTCGGAAACAGGTAAAGCTTTTAAACTGTATGAAAGAGCGTCATCAGACTATCAGTCATCAATATTTGATTTAGTTGATGGAACAAGGGAAACGAAGCAGACAAAAGGCTTAGCATATTTATTCAAATCCAATATACATTTATTAGAAAAGTTTATATCAATTCCTAAAGTTCAGAGTTACCTGAAAAATATATCCGTTTTAAAAAAGATTAGACTTGCAGATTATATTGAAATTTACGCAGAAATGATATCAGAGGGAGAGCAATCAATTCGTAGGGATATAACCATAAATTTTTATCAAGGTAATACCAAAATATTATTTATTGTAATTGAGGCAAAAAGTGCAAAATTAAACAAGGTTGGTGATATAGAGGGACAATTATTAAAGTATTTTGATACAAGTTATTTCCCTGACGATTATTCAATACCCCATTTAGGAATTACTCTAACAAAGTGGGAAGAACAACTGACAACTCCTAATTTCATCAGTGTTACTTGGTTAGAAGTCATTAATATATTACATGAGCTTATTAAAGATAAGCAAAACTCTACTGAACTTATTAGGGATTATTATAATTTTATAACAAAGGTGGATAAAGGTATGAAATATTACGAAGAAGAGGTACTGTCAATTCCAGCGGGAAATTCTATAGATTTTATTAAAAAGCATAATGTACATGCTTGTCCTGATACAAGAGGTTATCAATATAAAGACGCAATATTCCTCACTTTTAGAGAGCGTGGTGGTGTGATGGAGAAATTGTATAAGATTGATAAAGTAATAAAGTTAGATCCTGATTCTCCATCGCTCGAAAGTGAAATCAGAGACCTTGATTTTTATGAGAGACTGCAAGGATATATTTCCGAAAGAAAAGAAAAATGGGAGTTTGGCACGGAATGTAAATATAGATTTTATATTTTGTCAGAAACAGATCAAATTACTCTGGAGCACAACCCCAAACCTAAAGTTTCAAGTCAAGGACACAGGTATTTTACATTATCACAGGTATTGAGTAAAGAGAAGCTAATTTGATAGAGTATGATTCTGTAACTTATATCTCGTGAGTCTTTGAATATATTACACAAAGAGATAGGAGATGAAAAGTGCTGGGATGAAGCCCCCACTTGTGTTCTACTAGCTTAAATCTCTTGTTGGTCGTCTATGTTTCGCATCCATTGGTTTGCGAATTCAGTGAGGGAATGTTGGAGTTGGTTGTTGACGTGGGTTGGTTTGCCGTCTTTATAGCGGAAAACTTGCTGGTCGATGCCGAGGTAGTCATTTCGGAAGGAAATGGGGTAGTAGTCGCCCTGGATGATGACAAAAGTCATTTCTGGGTCACGCCGTTTAAAGTGCCGTAGTGAGAGATTGAGATCACATTACCATAGCCTGGGATTGGAGATAGTAATTCTACCACAACAGGCATGAAGTCTGAGGTGTTTATTTTTGAATAGCCTTCTTCTGATGAGTTATCCTACGCATTCATTGAAAAGTTAAGGGCTTTAGAACTTGTTAAATCCATGATTACTCATATTTTCGAACTCAGAATTATTAATATAGGGTACTTAAAAATGTTCTAAAAATGTTCTAATTTTTGATTTTATTTACATTTAAAGACATTTATATACATGTGTTATCATTTTTACTACTTGAGGGGAATTTGAGTCAAAAAAAATGGTACCCGGGAGAGGAATTGAACCTCCGACCAAAAGTTTAGGAAACTTCTGCTCTATCCACTGAGCTACCCAGGCACTTGCAGTTTGCAGTTGATAATATGATGCGGTTTCGGGATTTTTCAAATTTTTTTGGGCGAAAAATGCTTAGATACGCGGATTGATGTAGGCCGGATGCGGTTTGTGTCTTTTCAATTTCATGATCTGTTTGAACCGGCGACAGTCCTCAAGCGCGGTTTCTTTCATTTGCGGCAGCATGATCGACGCCGCCAGCGAATCCGGCCAGAGCATCAGGGACAGGTCATTGCGCCAATAAACGATAGTGCCGTGACCGTCCGGTTTTAACTTGACTTTGCTGTTCATAAAGATCATTCCCATTTCATCAGGATTGAGCAGCAGTATCTCGATAACCAGATTTTTGACATCAATGTTGATTTGCGTTTTCAACCATTTTGACAGTTGCGGATTTTTGGCTTCATAGACTATTTTTTCCGGAGTACGCGAAATAATTTTCGATTCAGTTATTGTGCCGGAAGATCCGGTCAGGTTGTCAAATTTGGTTTTCTGTTTCCAAACTTCAGAGTAGGGGGCTTCCAACCGGTAAACACATTGAATGGAGCAACCCCCGTCTTTGCCGGGTTTTATTCTGGCGGCGTATATTTTGCCTAATCTGAGTTCGGTCAATGAAACCGGGATTTCCTTCGGGTACTCTTTGTCCGACGAACCGCTGATGCAGCCGGATAACAGGCTCAAAAACATCATGCCTGATATAACTGCCGGTCCAATTTTCATCGGATGGGTTCTCCAAGGTTGGCCCGGTGCAGTAAACGCGGCTGGAGCATTGAAAGATCAAGGTTGTAGATGCTGACCGTGTTCAAGATTACATCCGGGGACTGAAGTTGAAACGCAAGCAGGTCACGCGTGTTTTTTTCCGAAATATTACCGCGCAGTTTAACCGTGCAATGAGGTTCAAAAGGAAAGGGGGACGGTTTAAAATAGATTTCGCTGGCGGCAAACTTTTTATGTAAATCACAGATTTCTTCCAGGGGCTTGACTTCAAGAAAAAAGATGTTGGTATCAGGAAAGGACCGCATCGGACCGAACTTGACCTTGATTGGTGAGCTTTCAGCAATAATCCGGTCGAAAATGTCAAAGACCGTATCCGGCGACTGGTCCGGCATCAGTACCCCGAGCCCGTTCGAGCCCGTTAAAGTAACTTCCACCGGCATTTCCGAGCGTTCCGGATCAAACCGGCGACGCAGGGCTTTGACCGCCTGGGCAATCGGGGCAGGGGCGTTTAGAACAATATATGTCGGTTGTTCAAATGGATTTGCAGTCATCAGGAAACTCCCGGTTGATCTGGGCGATGAAAGGGCCGGATCGGGCAATTGCTGCAGCCGTCTTCTCCCGTTAAACGTTTTTCAAGGATTTCCCGACAGTCCTGCATGGTAAACAGCATGGTATGGGCAAAGCCGATCTTGCCGTTGATGATCTTTCCGGCCCATTCCATATCCGCGATATATTCGCCTTTGTCGGTATGCGGACACGGAGCGTTGCGCCATACCCAACTGGGATATCGGGTTATTTTTCCATTCGGCATTTTCACCGGCAGATTTTCCGGTCCGTCAGCAGTACAAACGCAGCCGGAAGTGGTTTCAACCACGTGATGAAAGGTATTGGCTCCGGGACAGTCTATCAGCATTATTTTGCCGAAGTCCTGCTCCAGTTTGTGGAGCGGGGAGCAGTTGCCCATGGTTTGAACCAAATGGTGATTTTCCGCATAGTAAGCCGCTTTGTCGCCCCATACCGCCACCGGATGAGACGGGTCAAGTGAACGGACGACGTCGGGCATTTTCCAGAAACAGTTTGGAATTGCGCCGTTGACACATGCGGTCTTCTCCGGATCATAAAGTTTGTCGTGTTCAGGGTCGTACATGGTCACATTATGGAAATTGAAAGAAGGCATCATGATTGTGCCTGTTTCTCCGACTGCCCGCATAAGCGCGCGGCAAACGGTTTCCGGCCCGCCTTCAACCGGTCCGACAGAGCTGAGGGTTGAATGAACCATAACCCGGTCACCTGACTTGATGCCGATTCTTTTCAGATCGTGATATATGTCGTCTTCGGTAAAAATTTTGCTATAATGAAGTTTTAAATAACCGTAACGTTCCAGAAAACGCAGAAAACGCAATTGTTTCAAAAGTTCGGTATCTGATATGCTGTCGGAACTTTCAAGTTCGTATCGTTCCAGAGCTTCCAGGAAATTTCGTTTGCCGTCACACCAGTTCAACAATTCCGGATGCAGAAAACCGGCACAAATCCTCTTTTCAACCGGAACTTTGGCCTGACTGAAAGGGAATCCCATAGTTAGACGTTCCACGGTCATATTGGCGGCCAATTCCCGTTTTGGTGTTATCAGAGGGGTAGGGGGTGGCAGCACAGAGGTTAACTCTGTCTTCGTTTGTAAAATTTTATCCCGCAATCCGGCGGGAGCAGGACAATTAAAATATTGCTCATAATTGGCAATTCTGCGTTCAATCGTTTCAGCGGAGAAATTTATTTTTGCGGCGGAAGCTGTTTTCGCCGCCTCATAGAGTTCTCCAATAGTGTTAACGGTAAAGAGATTATCCAGCTGGTTCGAATGGTTGGAACATAAAACCGCCGTATAAGCGGCGATAATTTCCGTCAGCTGTCTTCCCAGTTCCCAATCAACCATTTTATCAAAACTGTCGATCGCGTTATGCTGATGAGGCTGGGGGCGGCTGTAGAGCCACATTGAAGGAACGCCAATTGTATGGTCCGACATGAAATTGTCGTCGGAAATGCTGTTATGTTCGTATTGCAGCGGATATCCGGACAGGTGCTTAACGGTTAGTTCATTAAGCAGAAAATCCCCCCAGAACGGAACTGCTTTCGCTGATGGACGCAGGTAGACGCTTTGTCCGACCTGCCGCACCGCAAAGTTCAGATTGTCCAAATTCATCGCGTAGAGGGCCTTGTTGGAGTTCTCAGCTTTTTCAAAGAAAGCGGAAAAACCGTAAAGTTCCATCCCCAGCATGAACCTGATAGTTTTTTGCGGTTTGGGCATATCACCTGCCGAAATCAGTTTATTGAGTATCCTCGCCGTCTCGATGACCGCGGAGGCTCCGCTGGCGTCGTCGGTGATGAAAGGCTCATATAGATGAGCCAGGAGGATTATTTCTTCGTCTGATTCACCCGGAATGGTTCCGGAGACGGTATAAATTTCACCGTTATAGATACGACTGTCAACCCTGGCGTGAACTTTCGGAATCCCACCGATTGCAAAGATATCAGTAAAACATCTTGCTCGAGCCGGAGAAATCATGAAACATTGCATTTTCCGGTCATCAGCGGTATGATACCAGCCCGGCCCGCACCAGCCGTTGCACCACCAGGAATACTGTTGCAAGTCGTAGTTCTGGGTCCAGTCGCAAATCAATCCGACCGCACCGCGTTTGGCTGCCTCCTCCCGGACAAACATTGGAAACACGCCATGGGCAAAGACATATTGGCCGGTAACCGGAGTCCCCTTCATCATGGCATGGTAGTCTACTACATCAACTGCAACTCCTTCAGGCGGAGTTGGAGCACAGCGGTTGGCGATACAGAATACATCGTCTTTTAAACTTGTCAGAAGTTCCCTGGTTCCGTCCGGGTTGATAAGGAAAAGTTCCGCTTCCGCAGAATCCCAGGCTTCCGGCATAATACAGTCCATATAAGCGGTTTTACCGTCTGCCGGCAGAGTGGTGATCGTCGCGTCGGTAATTCCGGATTCAAAAAGACGCCGTTGACAGTATTCCGCTGAACGTTTAAAATCAGAATACTGAAAACGGCGTTCGATATTATATATTTCAAGGCAGTCCGAACGCACCTGCTCCTGATTGTATGTTCGTTTGACTTTTTCCAATAGATTATGGTACATCTTGACTCCCTGTCGATCATTTGGAACAAAAGTATAAACTTATTTTCAGTATTTTTCCAGCTCAAATATCATTTTTATTCAACAATTTTTAAAAACAGGGGGTTGACAAATATGATGGCACATGGTATGTTTATGGTATGTTTGATAAATTAAAGCAGGGAAATGCTCAAATGTTAAGTCCGGTTACAACTGAACCTTTATACGAAAAGGTAAAAAAACAACTGCTTGATTATATCGAGGAAACCAAGCCGGGAGTTCTCCCGTGTGAAAAGGATTTGATCAAGCTGTTCAAAGTATCACGAAACACCGTGCGTCGCGCGGTTCAGGATCTGACTTGGAGCGGGGTTTTGAAGCCAGTCCAGGGCAGGGGAACGATAGTAATGAAACATGCCGAGGAAAAAGCTCGTGATATTGGCGTGATCTGTACAGACTCTCTTGATATAACCAGTCCATGGATATCCAGTATGCTGCAGACTTTGCAGAAAACGGCTCACAGTGATAACTATCATTTGAACTTGTTCCTTTGTCACGACTATACGATTGATCCGTTAAATAATTCAGCTTACAGTTACCTTGTCAACTCCGGCAAACTGGCCGGTTTGATTTTATTGTCTGCACTTAAGAATGATGATATCAATCATATCAGAAAATTGAACTTGCCGTTTGTTACTGTGGATTTTCAGTACCGGGCTTTTAATCATCCTTTTGCCACTCCGGATATTATCAAGGTCATTTCAAAAATAATTGATGATTATACAGCCTCGGGTTATACCAGATTTGGGATGCTCGCAAAATCCACTGAAGTTCTTGAATTAACAGAATGTCGAGGACAAAATGATTACATTATAGATGAATGGGAAGGTTTGTTGAAAACAAAGGGACTGCCGGTAATTGAATACGATTTTACCGCTACTGTCGAAGAACAGTTAAAGAAGATGTACGCAATGCCTGCGGATCAACGACCTGAAGTTCTTTTCACACCGTTTATTCCTTACGGCAAAGCCGTAATCAAGATGCTCAAGCAATTCAATGATTGGAAACCTGTTCATGTTAGAAACACGATAAAAGGCTCACAATTCGAAGCTCCGTGTATTATTTCCAATCCGGCGATAGAAGCTCAAAAAGCATTTGCTATATTAAGCAGGATTATATCTGCCAAACAATCTTCCAAACCGGAAGGCTGCAAGGTGGATTTAGAATATAAACTTTAACATAAACATAAAACAAAGGAGACTAAGTCTAATGAAACGCAATGTATTTACTTTAATCGAATTACTTGTAGTAATTGCAATTATTGCTATTCTCGCCAGTATGTTACTTCCAGCATTAAACAAAGCTAGAGACACCGCCAAGCAAATCAAATGCGCCAGCACACTCAAGCAGATGGGAACCGCAACAATAATGTACGCAAGTGACAATCAGCAGTCATTTCCCCGCTATTGGTACGATGGCTCATCAATGCAGCAAAAACTGTGGGATCAGCAGTTGGCTGAGTATCTGGCCTATAAATTCGGCAAAGGCCCGGCTGTATACGACTGCGCAGCAATGAAGACTATTAATACTACTTATGCGCCGTATCTTGGTAATCGCAATTACTGGCGTGGATACATGATCAATGATATGATCTACCGGAATACTCATGAAATGGCCCAGATCAATAAACTCAGATACCCTGCAAGAACCGGATGGTTTATAGAAGTGGCTTCTCCGGATGAACCATTTAAAGGTTATTTCTGCCCTTTCAACAGGTTCAATATATTCAGCTTTAACAGCATTGCTACCCGTGGAGTATATTACGGATGGCGACACGGTAACCAGCGGAGCATGAACGTGTTGTTTGTCGACGGCCATGTCGATAACCGTAAGCAGACAGCTCCGTATCCGAATGGATGCCCGGAGGGTGTAATCAATTTCTTTGCCCAGACAACTCATAAGCATTATTACCTTAACGGTACCACAGTAGAATAAGATTTTTTCGAAAATATAATAAATAGAGGGTGAGACGTAATTAGGGTTGGAAAATCCTGGAAAAAACCAGATTTCAACAATTCAAATACATCTCACCCTTTATTTATATCTGAATCAACTGTATTGTTAAGTGTTTTATCTTTGTTATTTATGACTAATAACGGTAAACAGCATGGGAAAGAACGAATAATTATGAATAAAAAATATTTTCTGGTCGTATTAAGTCTAGTCGCGACCATTATAACATATGCAACCGATAAAAATGTTGTTCTCTTTGAAGCAGGCAAATCGCCTGTAAAAACCTTTTATTGCTCGACTTGCAAGTGGATAAAAGGAAGCGACTTGTGCGCAAAACCGGTTTTAACGACAGTCGATAATGAAAAATGGTTGAAATTCAACTATACCGGCAGTAAAGGCAGCAGTCGCGCAATTATTTTATTGAAAGATATTTTGAAAAAGTTACCCAAGGATGTAACGCCTAGAGGAATTACTTTCACAATATTATATCCGGAAAAAGGTTTCGGAAAGTTACCCGTAACCCTGTCTTTTGCCGACGGCAACGCAATGGCAAAGCATCTTCCGCTGGAACATGGTACTAAAGAATATTTTTTTGAAACCGGCTGGACCAGAAAAAAAGTAAATCCAAAGGATTGGCGTGGATTGACTTCAATCTCGATAACGGTTCCCGCCAATAAAATTCCTGATTTTTATATTAAAAGTATTGCCATAAAATTGCATGAACGTAAAACCGTGGCAAAAAAACTTGCAATATTAAAAGTACGCAAAATCCAGGAAATCCTGCCGGGGAAGGGCGCTTCATCCTTGACCTTCGGAACAAACTCTCCGTTAAAAGCGAAAATAGGTTATGACAAAAATAACTTATATGTTGATACTTACGCTGAATATCCCGGCAAACCTGCTTCGCTATTCAAACCCGGTGATAAGGTTGGAACTGTTTGGGCTGATGAGTTGACTGAATACTTCTTTGACGGTTGGAACGACAACCGTTGCTTTGTGCAGTTTGTTACTAACCTCAACGGTGCGGTCTGGGACTCCATAACCGCTTTTGACAAGACGGCGGCTTCTGTAATCAGAAAGGTTAAAGACTGGAGCTTGAAGCATCAGAAGAATATGAGTTTTGCCGATGGCGTCTGGAAAACGGAAGCGGTTTTTCCATTCAGTGAATATAATTTTGATCTGAAACGTCAGTTCATGGGATTTCAAATTGCCCAGGGATACAGTACTAAACGCGGCGGTAAGTTCAAACCGGCCTATTGGGCTCCCTGCACAAGACTTCCTTATCCGCGCAATTTTGGGTTGCTGGTTTTCAATAAAAAGCCTTTTGGTTCCGGCAGCGTCAAAGTGGACGAAGTTGTAGCCAACAAGGATGAAGCATCCGGAAACGCTGATTTCGTTTTGAATTGCACCTTATCAGATTTCTCTCCCGGAAAATATATTCTGAAAAAGTATATAGCGTCACCGGACGAGACTTTCCAGGAAATGGGCTCGGAAAAATTATCCCTCTCCGGCAAAGCTACTAAACATACCGTAACTTTGCCTGGCGTAAAAAGCCTGGACGGTATTTATACCTTCTATCTTGGAATCATCAACCAATCAGGCGATATGCGGTTGTGCGCGGTAAACGTGGAAAATATTGTACCTTTGCAGAATAAGTTTGGTCAGCGAATTTTCTGTCCTGATCCCAAGCAACTCAAATGGGGTAAAGGCGTTTTCAATATTGGCGGGGACAGTACAATTTCCGTTTCCGGAAATGCTTCAGCCAGAACCATGCTTACAGCCAAAATACTGGCTAAGAAGATATTGGATTTCACCGGTAGCAAGTATAAAATAGTCAAAGGCGGCAACAATGGAATTATTCTGGGAAAAGATGAGAAAGTTATTCCCGCCAAGGTTAAGTCGAAACTGCGCGGCGATGGCTATAAATTGTCAGTGTCTACTCAAAAGATTGCTATTACCGGCGGCGGCGAAGCTGGACTATATTACGGTTGTATGACTCTGATGCAATTGATCAAACAGCCGATGAAGCGCACGGTTGAATCTCCGGTTCCGGTGGTGGAAATAGTCGATTATCCCGATTTGCCGATTCGCTTTGTCAATCTGCTGCATCCATGGCAGTTCTTCAAAGGCGCATTTAAAGAACGCCGTTCGATTGATTATCTTATCGACTGGGTTGACCGGTATGTAGCCGCAACCAAGTTGAACTTGTTCATCTGTAATATAGATTCGATAGTCAAATATAAACGGCATCCGGAATTCAATGAGGCTAACTGCCTGTATTCAATGGACGACATGGCAAAACTGGCAAAATATTGCCGGGATAACTTTATTGAGTTCGTTCCACGCTGGCAAATTGGAGGTCACGCATCATGGTGGCTGCTGCGGGTGCATCCGGAATTCAGGGAAAAAGGATACCGGGATCAGGCCGACGTGTCGAATCCAAAACATAATAAAATTGTTTTCGACTGTTTTCTTGACCTGATTGAAGCTACAAAATGCAAGTACATAAATGTCGGTGGCGACGAGTGGTGGCATTCTTCTAAAGGCGAAAAACCGGATGCTGTTTTGCCGAGCGGCAAGACCAGGGCGGAGGCATTCCTTGAATTTTTCCAGGAAGCTGCGAAATTCGGTCGCAAGCACAATGTCAAGATTCTTACCCATGAGGACATGATAAACCCGTATCACAATGGTACGCGTTATGATGTTTACAAAGTGGCCGACAAGCTGCCAAAGAAGGACATAATTGTCCTGCCATGGTCCTGTAAGGATCAGGGAATTGAATACTTCAACAAGAAAGGCTTCACCCAGTGGCCAAATCCGACCGGCGTCTGGTTCCCGAAGAAAACTATCCCGATGATTGAAGGGTTCGGAGTTAGTGTTTATACATTCTTTTATGCGTTGCCGCTGACCGGGCCCAAGGTCGTTCCCAGTTATATAACTAACTTATTGCGCGGCTCCGAGTTTGCCTGGAATGCCAAGACCGACGAGGGAACTAATTTAATCGCTGAAATCGGCTCGGGAAAACTTCCGGCCCTGGTTAATATGTTTGCATTAAGCGCGGACCCCGCGGGTTCTCCCAAGGTTGCTCCATTGAGTTTACAGGACAAATATAACAGCAACTTCAATGGTCTGATCTCAAAAGTCATTAACCGGGGTTATGAAGTAAGTATAAAGGATGGAACGCAGTCTGTCGGTAATATCCCGATGACCTTAAAGGCAACTGGCAGTAACTGCGTCAGAATCAAGCGGAACTCACATGTCTCAATCCCGGTCAATGGAAAATATGCGTCGCTTATTTTCCTGCATTCAGTTCTCACTACAGATGAATATCTTAATGCCAACTCTAGAAAATTGTTGTGGCGGCATTGGATATATGGCCGACCGGCCGGGGATTACAATGTAGTTTACCAGGATGGCTCCAAGGTTAAACTTCCTTTGAGGCTTGATGATAACATTGGGAAAGCAGTGATTAACCCGCTTTTCCGGACGAGTATCGGCTGCCGCTATATTCTTCCACTTAAGACCTTTGACGGTAATAATGTTTTCCTTTATCAGTGGGAATGGGTAAATCCGCATCCTGACAAGAAAATCACCGGTATCGAATTAACTCAGAGCGTTGTCGATTTCGATTTGTTATTGTTTGCTGTTTCCGGCAGGTTTTCAACCGGGAGATAAAGATGAAAAAATATGCTCTTACAATGGCGATCGATTATTTTGACCTGATTGGCTGTTCAGAAGAATTATTCGGCAAGGAGCATATTAATCGTTTTCTCGGTCAATGTGCTGAAAACGGGGTTGACTCCGTCCAGTGGCGGCTGTCGGCCTGCGGTCAGTTGCTTTATCATACCCGAACCGGCGATATGTTTACGGACCAGCCGTTTCCAGCTGATCTGCCTGCTCGCTATAGTCAGGCCAGGCGCAGGAACTATGATAAATGCAAAGCAATCCTGGAACAATTTGACCCGCTGGAAACCGCAACAGTTTTAGCCGCGAAACACGGATTGAAAATGATTCCGTGGCTGACGCTGTACGATGACTGGGGCGAGCTTGGAACAAATCCAAGTTCTTTTGTGCGGGAAAATCCGGACATGTGCTGGACAAGCATAGACGGTAAAGAACGGATGGACGGGTTTATTTCGTATGCCTATCCGGAAGCGATTGAATTCAGAATGCGCCAGATATGGGAAATCCTCGATTACGGAGAGGGTATTTATTTATCCAATCGTTCGCATTGCCGACCCCGTGCTTTCAACCAGGCCAAGATGCGTTTTCTCCGTGAAAACCCCGAATGCCTTGTCGGTGACTGGTTGCGTCTTAATTCAGAATACGCTTCACAACTCAGGAAAGACTGTATCGGGCGTTTTACCGAACCGGGAAATCATTTTATGAAATTGCTGACTGAAGCGGCTTTTGCCGCCTGTCATAAGGACAAAAAGGTGGGATTCGGGTTGAGGTACTTTTCCGGTTCCGAGGATTTTCTTTTCGGAGATAATTATTTTGACTGGGAATCCTTGGTCAATGATGGCTGGATAAGTGAATTGCATTATCTCTTTCCTGAGACAAATCAAGATGCGCTGGAACTTTTCCCGGAGTTGAGTCACGCTCAATGTGATTGCTATGGCTGGCTCTGGCTGGGAATGACCGATATGGATGCACTGGAAAAAATTAAAATCGAACCACTAAGGCCATCCCTTGAAAAAGGACTGATTAACGGAGTAACATTGTTCGAGGCGTTCCGCTTTCTGGAAAATCCGGAATTGTGGAATATTATCAAAAAAATTTAATTTATAGAGGTTATTATTTATATGAAAACAGGATTCATCGGGTGCGGCGGTTTTGCCGGGGGAACCCATATTCCCAATGTAATGAAAAATCCTAATATCGAGGTTAAATGGTTTTGCGACCTTAACCAGACACTGCTGGATGATCTGCGGCAAAAATATCCGGACGTAAAAGTCACATCGGATATGATGGAGGTATTTGAGGATAAGGAAATAGAATCGATAATATGTTCAACCAAACCCGACTGCCGCATGCCGATCATGGAAGCGGCGGTCAAGTACGGTAAACATCTTTTTGTCGAAAAACCGTTGTGTTATGACGATAACGATATTGCGAAAATGACGGAGCTGATCGGTGAGTCTGATATTAAATTCATGGTCGGCTTCAACCGGCCCTACAGCCCGATGATGCAGGACGCTAAAAAGCTGTACAAACAACATAAAAAAGGCAATACCAATATCATTTACCGGATTATCGGGGAAGGGGTAAGGCTTTGGCCGTTTCACCACTATGACGCGGTAATCAATCGCGGCGAATCGACGATTGTCCATGAGGCTACTCATATTTTCGATCTGCTCAACTGGCTGACCGACTCGGTCCCCGTCAGTGTCTACACTATTGGCGGCGGCAACGTTGACAATATTATTACTCTGGAATATCCGGGCGATGTTACCGCTGTAATCATTTCCGGCGACAATGCCAATGCCGGCGTTCCCAAAGAGTATCTGGAAGTAAATACAAACTGCGGCGTGATTAAAGGCTGTGACTTCATAGAACTGGAAGCATTCGGATTTGACGACAATATCTATTTCAACCGGACCTATGATTACACAATTGCCGGGAAAGCCCATAATACTTCCATCAAAGAGGCTGAAGAAAAAATGCGGCAATGGCGCAAGAGTCTGACGTCGGAACAAATCAAAGTCGGTTACTATTACGATACTATGGTGAAAGAGGACAAAGGTCATTATAATGAACTTGAATTCTTTCGTCGTGCTGTTGCCGGTGAAGTG
Organism: Victivallales bacterium; assembly: GCA_963676655.2. GTDB lineage: Bacteria > Verrucomicrobiota > Lentisphaeria > Victivallales > Victivallaceae. The sequence continues at coordinate 1,640,980 of CAXXKX010000002.1, forward strand.
GAAATAGAAACCGGCGTTACTGCCGGAGCAGTAGCCCAGCTTACCGCTTCAGCCGCCATCAAATCATGGCAAGACAAACTTCCGGTCAAACTGGTATTCTGAACTGAAACATATATGTCCCATAAGTCCTATGGGATTTTTTCTCTTGCCAGGATGCCTGTGATTCTTAATATCTCTTTGCACGGAGATATTGTATTTGGGCAAGCAAGGATTATATTATTATCAGGCAAATCAAGAATGGCATGAGAAAATTGCTTTTAACTCTTCTCTCAATTCAGGCCGGGAAAAATGCATGATATATTGCGAAAAATTTATGACTTCAACGAATCGGAAAATGCTTTTATTATAAAGCTCTCACCCGATTCGTATCTGGATATTTTTAATAAGCTTGATCATAATCCTATCCGCAAAAAAGATTTGAATCAAAATGTCATAAACTACATCGAAGATTGCTCCGACGATATTCCTTTGGATAAAGACATTATTCTGGAAATCAAGATCAAAAAAGACTTTTACTCCAGAGATCTGGAAACCAGAGCAAGAAAAGGGCTGGTCAACTATTTCGAGTATATGGTCGAGTATTACCGGCTGAAGATGAAGGCACAGCGCTCGACATCATTATTTTTCGCGGCTCTGTTTATCATACTCGCGACATTATCTTTGACGTTCACTCCGCTTGCGTCGGATGCAAAAAATATCTTATTTCAGACCTTGGTTCAGGGTATTTCTATTGGCTCCTGGGTTTTTCTCTGGGAAGCGATTGTCGGGGTTACCATTAAATACAAACCCAACCGAATACAGTGCCAATTTTACAAACGTCTTTTAAACGCTAAAATTATTTTCATTAACAATAAAAACCAGAAACGTTCCCGCAAATTGCCGAAGTCACCCAGGCCGCGCAGCCTAAAGCCTCCAGGCCGAATAGCTTAAATGCAGGTTGAACCGGTGTTTGTAAAGCTTATATGTCTTATAAGACCTATAAGACCTATAAGACTTACAGGTCTTATCATTTGAATCTCGTCAGTCCTGCTTTTTTTCCTGCTCTTTTTCGAGCTGGCGCATGATGATTTCGGCGGGGGTAAGGTATTTCTTTTCGTTGTTGCATTCCTTGCAGCAGGCAACAATATTGCCCCGTGTGCTTTTGCCGCCTCGGGCAACCGGAACCAGATGGTCCATTGTCAACTCGTCCGGGGCGAATTTTTCACCGCAATAATGACATATTCCGCGATCAAGCTGTTCCTGCCACCATTTGGTTTTACGCAGTTCTTTGGCCTTCTGCCGTTCGCGGGCTATATGCTTTTCGTCTTTTTTTATGTCTATCCAGTCATCCATTAATAGATACTCCATTCAAAGGCAAAGTTTATTGATCCAGAATTGCCCCGGCAATTTTCAGGCCGTCGACAGCGGCTGACATGATTCCACCGGCGTTGCCCGCGCCTTCGCCGGATAAATACAAGCCGGGCAGGGAGCTTTGCAGGGATTCTTTGTCGCGGATAAACCGGACCGGACTGGAAATATAGCTTTCAATCCCGACCAGCGTGCCTTGAGTCATAAATCCCGGAAAGACCTTTTCAAAGTATTTGAGTCCCACCCGCAGTGATCTGGCTGTTTTCTTCGGGAGCATTTCGTCGATTCTGGCCGGTTCCATGCCGAAACAATAGCTGGTATCTTTTCTACTTAATCCAAGGTGTTCATTGACGAAAGCCGCCGCGTCCTGGGCCGGGGCGGTATAACCGCCGCCGCCTGAGAAATAGGCTTGTGATTCAAGTTCGCGAATAATCATAAATGCTTCAGCCGGACTTGAGAAGTCTTCTTTACTCTGGTTGACGATCAGACATGAATTGGCAAATTTACCGTTTCGGGCGAACCGGCTCATGCCGTTGGTGGAAAAACGTCCTTCTTCCGCGGTTGACGGCACGATTATTCCGCCCGGACACATACAGAAACTGCTGACGTTGCCAGCTCTGAGCTGCTTCGGCGGCCGGCTCACCAGATTGTATTCCGCCGCTCCAAGGCATGGATGCGGTGTTGAGGTGCCGTACTGGGTATAATTGACCATGCTTTGCTTGTGTTCAATCCTGGTACCGAGCTGGAAATCCTTTAATGCGTGATCAATTCCCGACGCGACCAGATTTTCAGTTAATTGACGTCCACCGAGACCATGAGCGAGAATTACCGCCGGGGCATGAAGTTTTTCGCCGTCAACCGTAATCACGCCGCCGCAACGGCCGTTTTCCTCAAAGACTCCGGTAACTTCTCGGCCGGTAATGAATGTTCCACCCATGCTGATAATCTGTTCCCGGATAGATTTGACCATACCGGGCAGTTTGTCTGAACCGATGTGAGGGCGTTTAAGATACAATATTTCCTCCGGCGCGCCGTGATCGGCAAACAGCTTCAGAACAAAGCTGCCAAGCGGGTCTTTGGTCCGGGTATAGAGTTTACCGTCGGAATAGGCCCCGGCACCGCCTTCACCGATCAGAAAATTGCTGTTAACATCGAGCTTTCCCGTTTCCATGAAATGACAGATGTCGGCGGTACGGCGGTCAACATCGAAACCGCGGTCGATTACCACCGGGGCACAACCGTAATGTGCCAGCAGCCAGGCCGCGCATAATCCGGCCGGGCCGGTCCCGACCACGATTACTCCTTTTGGAATATCTTTAGGAGAGTGGGCAGGAATGTCGGCCTCGAATGTCCACTTGCTGTCGTTCGGAGTAAGTTTTTCGTTTTCCTTCGGCGTTTCTGATAATTCAACGTGAACGGTGTAACCGATAAAAACCGCTTTGATTCTGGCGTCGACCCCCTTATTGGCGATCTGGTAATCCAATACCGCGGATTCAGGCACACCGCATTCCGTCGCGATGAACGGTTTGAGATTGGCATCAAGATCAACCAGGTCTGGCGCCAGTCCGGCGACCGGGACACGCAGATTGCGTAAAGTATAAAAAGACATTAATTTAACTCGCTTTCTGAGAAATGGATGGCGCGAAATACCTGAAAGCGGGCATCATCCACTTTCCACGCGCCGGGTTTCATGCCGGCTTTCATCGAGAGATGAGCCAGCGTTGTTTCACGGTCCCAGCCCTGTTCCGGCGCTACCTGCGGCAGAAATACCGCGCTGCGTCCGTACAGACGCATTAAAATTCCATGTTCACCGACAATGAATTCATCCGGAGATGAGATATCCTCCATCGGGGTAAGGACTGATATTTCAAGATCAATATCCGGCAATTCCGATGCGGCCAACGGCCTGAACCGAGGATCGCTGAACGCGGCGTTGATGGCGTTTTTCTGTATATCTTTGCCCAGGGTCGTGTGCGGGATGATCGTGCCGATACAGCCGCGCAGTTGTCCAGTCGAGGTATGCAAGGTTACGAAGCATGCTCCCGGTTCATTCATTTCAGCCAACTCTGGCGGCGAGGGCAGGGGGGCGTTGTCAAGTCTTGCCTGAATTACCTTACGGACATAATCAAGCATTATTTTCTGTTTATCTGGACTTATTTCATTTTTATTGGCTGACATGATTGGCTCATCCTTTCTGAACACTTTGAACATCGAACATCGAATGTAATACAGATCCGGTCATTCATCCTTGAATGGCGAATCTCCATTGAGCCGGACATGTTGCGCAGACAGTCGGCTCGAGGAACTCTCGCCCTTCACAAAAAATTCGATCCGGTCATTCATCCTTGAATGGCGAAACTCCGTTGAGCCGGACATGTTGCGCAGACAGTCGGCTCGAGGGACTCTCGCCCTCCACAAAAAACACTTTTAACATCGAATT